>CASFGK010000001.1 GCA_949294195.1 uncultured Bacteroidales bacterium
CATGAATAGTTATTATCAGAACAGAGCAGCAGAATTTATTCGCGAACCTTCAGATTCTATATTGCGGAAGCTGACTTTTTATGGAGGAAATGAGCCCCCGCAGGTGAAAGCATGGGAAGAAGAGATAGGCCTAATGAAAGATATTCTGGAGGAGTGGAAAAATGAGAATGCAGAAATAATATTTGAATATACAATTCCTCGCTTAGGTAAGCGGGTGGATGTTGTGCTGCTTTTACGGGACATCATCTTTTGTATAGAGTTCAAGGCAGGGCAGTCCAAGTATCTGCAGATGGATATGGAGCAGGTTATGGACTATGCACTTGACTTGAAGAATTTCCATAAGGAGAGTCATGATGCTCCAATTGTTCCGATTCTGGTAGCAACAGAAGCAGATGAGTATACTGACGTGCTGGAAGCGTCGAGATACCATGACAGGATTTATAATCCTTTCCTTTCGAACAGTCGCAGTCTGGGTAAAATTATCAGGGATGTAGTCATTCACGAGTCGTATTCTCAATTAAAACCGTTGGATATTGACCGATGGAGCATTAGCCGGTATGAGCCTACGCCGACCATAATAGAAGCGGCTATGGCATTATACATGAATCACTCCGTAGAATCTATAACCAGAAAAGAAGCCTCCGGTAAATCTTTAAAAGAGACTACGGATTATATTTTGGATATAATACACAAAAGTCATGATAATAAAGAGAAGAGTATCTGCTTTGTAACAGGTGTGCCCGGTGCGGGAAAAACCTTGGTGGGTCTAAATGTGGCAATAGAACAGTCTAAGAAAATCAGTGAGGATGACAGGAGGGAAAGTCTTGCTGTATACCTTTCCGGCAACGGACCGTTAGTCAAGGTGCTGACAGAGGCGCTGGCACGGGATAAGAAGATACGCGACGGAGGAAATCTTACAGACGCAAGGAGGGAAGTGAAACGTTTCATACAGGAGATTTACAATTATCGCGAGCAGATGCTGAACAAGATAAAAACTCCTATCCGGAATGGTAAACTTGAGATAGATGAATCTGTAACACTCGCAGAGGAGGATTCCGGTTATGCAGAAATTGAACATATAGCGATTTTTGATGAGGCGCAAAGGTCATGGAATCATGCGAAGTTAGCTGATTGGCTCGCACGTGGAGGCAGCTATGGAAATAAGCGGAAAGTTCCGGATTTTCCTATGTCAGAGGCAGAATTCCTTATCTGGTCATTGAATCTGCGGAAAGACTGGGCCGTGATAGTGTGTCTGGTCGGGGGCGGGCAGGAAATCCACAACGGGGAGGCTGGTATTGCGGAATGGATTAATGCCTGCAACACAATGTTCCCTGACTGGAAAGTTTATATATCTGACCATCTTACCGATAAAGAATACGCGGAGGGCAATGTGTCACGTATCTTGTCAGGAAACACCAATGTGACATATGCTCCGGAGCTTCATCTGAATGTCTCTATGCGCTCATTCCGGGCAGAAAAGCTGTCGCTCTTTGTGCATTATTTACTGAATTTGGAGGAGGAAAATGCACGGTCAGTTTACAGCGAGATATGCGAGAACTATCCGATAGTGCTTACCAGAGATATCGAGGAAGCAAAGAAGTGGCTGAGAAAGCAGGCCCGCGGATCGGAACGTTACGGAATTGTTGTTTCATCAAAAGCAGAAAGGCTGCGTCCGCTGGCTATAGATGTGAAGAGAGAGTGCAATGTGGTTCATTGGTTTCTCGATGACCGGAATGATCTTAAGTCCTCTCTTTTTCTTGAAGACGTGGCAACGGAATTTGATGTTCAAGGTCTGGAGCTGGACTGGACATGCATTGCCTGGGACGGTGATCTGCGTTACACTCCTAAAGGCTGGAGATACTTTAAGTTCGGAAATAACAATTGGAGTGCGAATAAGCAGCCGATGAACCAGCTGTATCAGTTGAATGCATACAGGGTACTCTTGACCCGTGCCCGACAAGGAATGGTCATCTGTGTTCCATACGGAAATAAAGAGGATGCCACCCGCCTCCCAGAGTTTTACGATGCCACTTTCAGCTATCTTAAACGTCTTGGACTAAAGGAAATAGAGAATAATTAATGATGACATTCCATTGCGGTTGGCAGTAGTGAGGTGTGGTCTTTCCGAAGTCTTGGCGCGTTTGTTCTTGTGTTTTTAAATACCTGAACGATAAACAATCCTAGTCTATTTCGTTAAGCAGCATTAAGACCTTATGTATCTCAGAATATGCTTTCAAATCTTCCGGTGATTCTTGGCAAAGTTGGCACAGCTTCTCCGAATTTGACATCGCTCGTTCCAAATCACCGTTTTCTGTCAGGTACTTATAGAGGTTGGTGCGTATGAAATATCTTTTTGTTTTCTCATATCCCGGCATGTATTTTTGCAATTCAGGGAGCAGTTGTTCGTAACTCTCATATCGTCTGTAAACTACAGTGGGCAGGAAATGAAGCAAGAACCAAAATTCCGTGCATGGATTCGTTTCTGCAAACATCACTCTCCCGACATATTTCTTTGCATGGTACTTTTTCTTTGCCTGTTGATATAACTGCATTTCAGAAGGATATTGAAACAGTCTGTCCATATCAAACGATACTGTTCCAAAAAGTGTGTCTGAGATAGGGGAATAAAAAAAAGTCTACAGATTTTTTAGATTTGTAAAAGCAAAACAAACAAAAACTAAAAAAAGAGTAGACTTTATGGAGTTCACAAAGGAACAACTTTCCGAGCTAATATGCAAGCACACGGAAAAAGAAAACGGATTA
>CASFGK010000002.1 GCA_949294195.1 uncultured Bacteroidales bacterium
CACATCCGGGACCGGGACTTTGAACCTTTCGCTTTCCGCATAAACGAAGACGTCCTGCCCGAACTGGTAGAACCATATCTGTCCAAAGAGAAGAAGAGCGGGCGACCAACCAAAGAACCGTTCGATCCGGAGAGGGATATTCCGGAGACTGTACATCGTGCTGCAGTGGATGCCGCTTTTGCCAATGGCAATATCGGCAGTTATGATGACTACCTGGAACATCTGAAGGAAGCTTACGGATTGCACAATGTAAAGCTCGGCTACAACAAGGCAGTCAAGGTAGCCACCTTTCTTGGCAACAAGCAGATGGTCATAAAGGAGGGGAAAAATTATATTCTCAATCCGGAATGCCATTACTGAGTACAACTTTACTTTATTGCAGGGGCGTATATATTAGAATAAAGCAAAGTCGGCAGGAAATCACCATGTGAGATACTCATTTTCTCCCCTCTTTTAGTGGATAATATTATCCAGCATTTCCTTGTCCAAGTGCCAATTCATTATACGCATCCGATATGGCTTGCGGGGAAGGATAAACAGGTAACTGTTTCGAGATATGCCAAGGTATAACCTCACTGCGTTACGGTTGTACATTGGCGCTCTTGACTGCTCAGTTCTTTCGCCAGTACGGTACTCGCAAGCTCGCACCTTTTCAACCATTATAACAACGATTCAAATGAAAGAAGATATTGTCAATACATCAGCTTCCCCGAAAGAAACAAGAAGCGTCTTTGTCGGGGCAAAAGTCACTCCCAGCCAGAGAGACCATATAAAATCACTGGCCGAACAATGCGGCATGACCGTAAGCGACTACATATTGTCGTGTGCGTATAACTTCAAGCCCAAAGCGAGGCTCACGAAAGAAGAGGCGGCATTGCTGCAGAATCTGGACAATTGTCGGTCTGATCTCGTAAAATATACCTCCGCACTTCACGGAATGTCCACAAAGCAGCGGATGGTAATGTTCAATCAGATTCCGTTCATGGTCGGCTGGCTCGGAGAACTTTCCAATGTTGCCGAAGGTGTCTGCCAATTCCTGGAAGCCGTAAAGGAGAAAAACAGAATTCCGTCCAACCCTCAATCCGAAGAAAAATGATTGCAAAAGCCAAAGCCATATCTTACGGTATCAATGACCTTCGTTATATTACCGGCGAATCAAAACACAAGAAGCATCCGGAAAAAATATATCGGGTATTGGACAATCTGTTGCCCCCGGATCTGGACGCTATGGGAATATGGAACTCCATGCAGTTGACCCTTGCCCAACATCGGCCGATAAAGAATTCCATAATCAGAATAGAGTTGAGTCCATCGCCTGAGCATACCAGTTTCTATGACATTGAGGACTGGCAAAAGCTCTGGAACGAGTTCGCTGAAGAGTTCGACAAGCAAGTGATTACCGGCAAGGACGGGAAAGTCCGTTCCTGTCCGACCAATCTGGCAAACAGCAAATACACGGTTTACCTGCACATGGAATCCAAAGGGAAAGTTCCCCATCTCCATGCTGCAATTTGCCGTTTTGATGAAAACGGGAACATCAATAATGACCATAACATTCATCTTCGGGCACAACGTGCAGCCGAGCGAGTTGCAGTGAAACGTGGCTGGAAGACTGCGGAAGAAATCCGAAGTCGCAACATTCCGGAGGTAAGCAGAGAGTGCATGGAGGTATTGAGAACCATGCCATCGTGGTCATGGGAAGAATACAAGAAAGCACTTGCCCGGAGAGGCTATTCCGTATATTAACGGAAAGATAAGAAAGATATTCTCCGTGGATATGCGATCCTCAAAGGGAATACCAAATACAAGGCCTCCGAACTGGGAGTGGCCCGTAACCTGATGATTTCAAAACTTCCCCGAACCTGGCAAAAGCTACACTACCGGGAGAGACTTGCCGCTCAGGTCAATACTTATCAGAGCTATCGGCCAGAACCTGTTAAAAGACCGACAGTCGATATGGACTATACTCACTATCGTTCCGGCTCGGTGACCTACACGCTTTCTTCCCATAGCGGAACGGAACAGCGTTTCTATATCCCGGAGCGGGTACTTGACTATTTCAATGAAGAGTTCGACTACCGGGAGGTTGCCAACAGCAGCGAGCTGACCGACGTAGCTGTAGCAATCTTTGTCGGAATGCTTGATACGCCCGCCGTGTCTACCGGAGGTGGTGGCGGAGGTTCGCAGAGCGATCTTCCCTGGCGTGACAAGGACGATGACGACCTGCAATGGGCCCGCCGCTGTGCACGTGCCGCCACCCTCCTATTGGGCAAGAAACCGAGAACAGGATTAAGACGATAAAGTCATGGAACAGTCATACAAAAAGCGGCCGCCTCGTGCGACCGCTAATAGTCCGCCAGTCTTGCCGGATATGGGGAAAATTACTTTATAAATCTGAAAAATCTGTAGACTTTTTTTTATCCCTCTATCTCAGACACACTTTTTGGAACAGTATCTAAAAAGGTAGTGTTTCAAACAGTGTGTCTGGGTTAAGCCCTCAGACATCTTAGTTTTGCAAATATATCAATTTATTCGTTACCTCATCGGCAGGCATGCCTGCCGATGAGTGTTTTTTATTC
>CASFGK010000003.1 GCA_949294195.1 uncultured Bacteroidales bacterium
CATCTCCCCCGGCGTGAGGTACTATGTGCCGCTCGGGGAGAAGTTCTACTACACTCCGGGGTTTGACCTGAGCGTAGGGTTCGGCGGAAGCAGGAGGGAGATCGACCCACAGACCAGCGTCAAGGGAGGGATAACGAGGTTTGGCTTCGTCCTTTCTGCCCTTGCCTTCGAGTTCAGGCCTGCGGAGCACTTCGGCATCACTTTCAGGGCCGGGAACCTCTCCTACAGCCTGAACCACACTTCGTCAAAGGGTGCGACCAAGTCGACCGACAACACCGGCACTTTCAGGTTCAACCTCAACACCGGTGCCGGCATCGGATTCAAGTACTACTTCTAACGGACAGGAGAACTGTCCAGACTGCCGGAGAAGTCCCGGCACGAATTCCAATCAAAAAGGGTGGCCCGAAGCATTCCGGACCACCCTTTTGCATTCTTCCGTGCTATCGGCCTGAAGAGGCTGTCATGCTTCGGATTTCCTTATTCAAATCATCGGAGGCGACCAGCTGCTCCAGAGTCAGGTGCATCCGGTACCTCCAGTAATGAGGTGCATCGGCAGGGTCATTGATACGTTCCGAATCCGGATCAGGCTTCCGGATCTTCCCATCGACAGAGAGCCAGTCCTGCAGCAACAGCACAGCGAGCAGAGAAGGCGAATCCATGTGCATCTTCACGATTTTCCTGCAAATCCACGGCTCGCATTCCTGAGGGGCCGTCCCGCTTTCACCCAGAACATCATTGTAGAACTTCTGCGTCAGGTTCCTGTCTTCTTTCCACCATGCTCTCAAAGGATTCATGTCATGTGTGGATACTGCACAGACGGACATATAAGGATAATGCCGGACATCCGCAAAAGTCTCCCATGAGTGCTTTGGCATGCGCTGTATTTCAAGAGACAGGATACAAAGTTCCCTCATCACATCAGGGACACAGTCCGGAATCATCCCGAGGTCCTCTCCGCAAGCCTGCATCTGGGTGGAAGACAGCAGTTCAGGCAGCTTTTTCATGGCGCACTCCTTCCAGAAAGCGTTGTGCCTGTGGTAGAAGAAATCGTCATAAAGACCGTTGAACACGTCTTTCATGTGCCGGTCCAAAGCGCGGTAGGCATCGGTATCCTGAGCGGCAATCCTCGGATGCCAGTGCCCGGCGGCATGAGGATCAGCCACAAACAGCACATTTTCGGAATCAGGTACTGCCTTCCCTGAATCAGGAAGCTGGAATCCGAGATTTCTCAGGTAACCCGTAGTATACGGCAGTGCCGGGCTGAAATGCCCAAGCAGACCGCTGCCGGCTCCCAGAGGAATCTCCCATATCCTGAAGAAACCCAGTATGTGGTCTATGCGGAAAGCGTCAAAATACTGCTCCATATTCCTCATGCGGGCTTTCCACCATGCATAACCGTCTTGGGCCATCCTGTCCCAGTTGTAAGTCGGAAGTCCCCAGTTCTGCCCTTTTGCGGCAAAGGCATCAGGCGGTGCACCGGCCTGTGAATCCATATGGAAGAGTTCCGGAGATGTCCATGCGTCTGCACTGACAGGACTGATACCGATAGGAATATCCCCTTTGAGATAAACTCCATGAGCGTGCGCATAGTCTCTGGCTTCAATGAGCTGGAGATGAAGGTGGAACTGCACGAAACAGTAATAGTTGCATTCCTGTTTTTCCTTCTTCAGCAACGCTTCGGCCTTCTTCCTGTCATAGGAAGAATATTCCTCCCATCTGCTGAAATCCGCAGTACCGTACCGCCCCATCAGGATTCTGAATGCAGCATACGGGAGCAGCCAGTGGCTGTTGTCCTGCAGGAACTGTCTGTATGCCTTCGATGCGCAGACACTTCTCCATCTGGCAGCAAATGCCTTGCGCATGAATCTGTCTTTTTCAGAGTTCACTCTCTCGTAGTCCACCTCGGCAAGCCTTTCCAGTTCATCCTTGATACGCAAGTATTCCTCATCAGCCTCTACGCCTGCATCAGGAAGATGGACAAACTGTGGATGAAGGGCATAGATGGAATTGGCGCTGTATGGATACGAATCCGTCCATGTCCCTGTCATGGTGGTGTCATTCACCGGGAGAACCTGGATGACCTTCTGGCCTGTTGCGACAGCCCAGTCGACAAGTTTCCTGATATCATTGAACTCACCTATGCCGAAACTGTCAGCGGAGCGGAGCGAGAACACAGGGATCGCCGTACCCGCACAGCGTGGCATCATCTGCCAGCTGTCCGTCACCTCCAGACAATCCCCTTCCGCAGAGGCATTTCCTCCCTTTGATGCAGAAACCTTTCCGGAGCGGGCAGACTTCCCTGCCCCGGCCGTGACATCATCCAAAGTATGGTACATCCACTCTCTCCGTCTGAAACAGCCGTATTCTTCCACTTCATAGTGGTATTTTCCGAATTCCCCGGGATCGGCGCCGGCGATCTGTACGCTCCACAGGCCGTCCCCGGTGTATTGCATTGCGGCCTTACTGCCGCTTCCATAGTGCAGGAAAAGGTTTTCACCCCATCGTGTCCTGTACTCTATTGAAAATCTTATTGTCATATCAGTCAGTGTTTGTGGTCGAATATCATTGGGTTTCAGAGAAATTGTTTTCCGGTTTCATTTTCTTCCATCCGATGACGGGCAGAATGAAAGCTACCAGCGTGGCGGCAAGCCAGAACACGGACACCGGTCCGAAATCATACGTAGCAGTACTTATGTCAGCCGCCCCTTCGGTGTATCCCTGTATCAGGTAGCCGCTGGCAATATCCTGGATACCGGCCGCGACGTAACTTGAAATCCCCACTATTCCAAGAGCTGCTCCGGTAGCCTTGCGCGGAACGATGTCCACAGCCATCAGCCCTGCCACTATGCAGTACAGGACGCCTATCGAAAGGCTGAACAGAGACACGTAAAATATATTGAGAATGTAGCTTCCTTCCGTGAACAGGAACAGATCCATAGAGATGAAACTCAGAATTCCCGATATTATCGCCGGCTTGACCCTGTCCCCTCCGAAGACCTTGTCGGAAAGCCAGCCGGCCAGCACTGTGCCGACTACTCCGAATGCTGCCGAAAAGGCTATGATCTGGGTAGCGTTTTCCAGAGAAAAGTCCTTGGCCTTCTGAAGGAAAAGCACTCCCCACCCTGCCACGGCGTATTTGGCGATATATACAAACGCGCTTGAAGCCGCGATAATCCATATTCCCGGATGTCTGAGGACATATTTCTGTACCTGGACCGTCGGCATCGTGTCCATTTTCCTGAGTGACTCTCCGGAAAGTTCCTGAACGGACGGAAGCCCTTTGCTTTCAGGGGTGTCGCTCATAAATATAAGGATTATCGCCGCTCCTGCAAGACCTCCTGCCGAAGCGAAAATGAATCCGTATTCCCATCCGAAGGCTGACACCACGACTCCGACAATGATAAAAGACAGGAATTCGCCCAGATAAGGGCTTGCGCTGAATATGCTGTAATATGTCCCTCTCTTTGACAGCGGGAACCATCTGGACAGATTGATGATGCCGGGCGGGGAACCCATCGACTGCATCCAGCCGTTTATGCCCCACAGTACGGCAAAGGCCGCAAACAGCACGAGTGTAGAAAGACCTGCGGTGCCGTATAGCAGTCCGGCTGCCCCCATAAGAAGGTTGACAAGTGCCGAAACAAGAAGTCCGGTAGCCATGAAGCGTCTGATATTGCAGTAGTCCGCGATGAAGCCGTTCATGAACTTGCCTACCGCATAGACAAAAAGCAGTGCAGATCCGATGATGCCCAACTGGCCTGCTGTCAGGGCTCCGCTGTCTATCAGGGGCTGCTTGACCACACTGAGACTCATTCTGCAGACGTAATAAAGGCTGTATGCAATGGTCGCTCCCCAGAACGTCCTGTTCCTCAAAGTCTTGTAAGTGCTTTGTATCCTGTCTCCCTCTATGCGCTCCGGAGACGGCTTGCTTATCCTGTAGAATGAATATAGGCTCATCGGATGTGTGTCCTGAAAAATTTACAGGGGCAAAGATACGCAATCTAGTCAAGATGCAATAACATGCCTATAAAGAAATAATAAACCGATTCTGTACAAATCATGATTTATTATAACCCCTAATCGGTTTTTCATAAAAATTTTACGGGAATAATTTGGATTGTATTTGAAAATTAATACCTTTGTAGCGGACATCAGAATTTATTCGTGTCTATTTGTTAAGTTCGTTTTATATATGGCGGAGACCTTGGGGAGGGTCTCCGCTATTTTTTCGCCGTCTTCGCTACGCTCCGATCTTCGGCAGGATGACGGACCTGAAACGGAATGAGAGATAAAGAGTCCTGACAAGAAGATGGACGAAATAGGCTGCCATAAGGATATGCAGGACGGTCCTGCCGTGAGGCCCTCCGGCAGAAGGAATGCTGTCGGGAGAAAAGGTCGGTACCGGCGCGGGAAGAATCAGGCCGGCACATATGAAATAAGTGGCTGCAAATCCGGCAAGGGCCAGTATGGCGGCATTCCTCATGCTTCCCGATGCAGTGGCACCGACATATATTCCGTCCCACGTAAAAGCCGCGCACCCGACCAGAGGCATCACCAGAAGCCACAGAAGGTATTTCTGTCCGAGACACACGACATCATTGTCCGAAGTCATCATCCCCAGCAGCGGAGTCCCGGCCGAGGCATACAGCACAATGAACAGTGCGGCAATACCCATGCTCCAAAGGAAGACACATCTGACCGTCTTGCGGAAACCGGCCATGTTCCTTTCTCCTATATACCTGCCTGTCAAGGCTTCTCCGGCATATGCAAATCCGTCCGTAAAATATGAAAACAGCATCATTATCTTCATAAGAATGGAGCCGCAGGCCAGGATGAGGTCACCGTAATGCGCCGCTGTCATGGTGAAACCGATGTATATGCCGATAAAACACAGTGACCTGATGAACAAATCAGAATTCATGCTGAAGAACTTCCCGGTCCCTCCCCCTTTGAAGACAGTTGCAAGCGCATGCAGGGAGAATCCGCCGAAAACCCGTTTACTGTATCTGAAAAAGACCAGAGAGGCAGCTGTCAGCAGGCCAAGATACTGTGCGGCAACGGTTCCGGCCGCAATGCCTGCGAATCCGATACCCGGATAATGCAGGCCGCCCACATCCGCTCCAAGAGCCAGGACAACACTCAGAACCGCATTCGTCACATTGACCGTCAAATCGGCAATCATCGGACTCACTCCGTCCTGCATGCCTATGAACCAGCCTTTGAATGCCATGAGACAGAGTGTTGCAGGTGCCGCCCAGATCCGGATAAAAAAGTAGCGTTCCGCAAGAGTACGCACCTCAGGAGTGCAGTCCACCACCATAAAGGCCGCCTGCAGAAAGAGCCACTGCAGCGCTATCAGGACAAACGCACATGCCAGAGCTATCCCGACCGACCGGACGAAAATCCTTGCGCTTTCCGCCATGTCTCCCCGACCGCATGCCTGGGCCGTAAGTCCGCCTGTCCCTATTCTCAGGAAACCGAAATTCCAGTACAGGAGATCGAAAAGCATGGTACCTATCGCCACTCCTCCTATCAGGGTCGCCCCGGAAGCTACTCCATCCGCCGAGGCATCCAGATGCCCGGCAATGGCAAGATCGACCATTCCCACCAGAGGCACGGTGACATTTGCCAGGATACTCGGAACAGCAAGCGACAATATGTTTCTGTTAACACTCATACCATAATGTTAAAGGACCCCGTAAGGGCAGCGGCGGGGTATCCGGCAAGGATTCCGGAGGAAAACCGGAGTGCACCGGCGCGTCCCGGCACAGGTGATTCGGCCCGGTGCCTGAATCATCTGTACTTCTGTTCCTCCTCCAGCATTCCCAGATAGGAAGAATACCTTTCGAAGCTGATAGTGCCGGCCTCGACAGCCGCCTTCACCGCACATCCCGGCTCATGTGTATGCGTACATGGGGTGAACCGGCAGTCCCCGCTGACCCTGAGCATCTCTGGAAAATACAGGGCTATTTCCTCCCTGCCGAGATCCACCAGTCCGAAGCCCCTGATACCCGGAGTGTCAATGATGTACCCCCCTGAAGCGAGCCTGTACATCTCATAGAATGTCGTAGTATGCCTGCCCTGCAGATGAGACTGCGATATTTCCCCCGTTCTGGGATCGAGAGAGGGATCCAGGGCCTTGATAAGGGATGACTTGCCTACGCCTGATACACCGGAAAACAGGCATACCCTGTCCGTGCATGCCTTGCGCAGCTCTTCCGTTCCGGCGCCGGTGGCGGCCGAAACATCCATGACCGGATATCCAGCACCTTCATATATGCTGTGGAAAGCCTCCACCGTCTCCCTGTGTCCGGGACCGTACAGGTCGCATTTGTTCAGGACTATGGTGGCCGGTATTCCGTAGACCTCGCAGGTCACCAGGATCCTGTCCAGAAAAGGAAGCTTGACCTCAGGGAAATCCACCGTCACCACGATGAAAGCCATGTCCACATTGGCAGCTATGATGTGTGACTGTCTGGACAGGTTGGCGGAACGGCGTATCATGTAGTTCTTTCTCGGAAGGATTTCCGTGATGACGGCAGGGTTTTCGGTATCCGGAAGACCGGAAGCGGTGTCTTTGCCGTCAGGGAGATCGAACATGACCCTGTCCCCCACTGCCACAGGGTTGGTGGAAGAGCTCCCTTTCTGTCTCATCCTGCCTCTGAGCACTGCAGGAAAGAGGTTCCATCCCGGAGGGACTGTCAGCAGGTAATGGCTTCCGGTATGCTTTACTACTATCGCTTCGGTTTTTTTCATCGGATTTCGAATGACAAAGGGCAAGAGCCGCGGCAAAAGTAATAAAATGACTCCATATTTCCATATTGATGAAATAAATACTTACATTTGCGGACACAGTTCCAATGATTGTAAAAGTTACAGCTATGATCAACGAAGCGCAAATCGAAGAAACTATCGGCTCCCTTTTCAGGGATCCGGATTTCACGGCAGAGCCTGCCGGCCTTTATGACCCTTTGAGATACATGATAGGAATAGGAGGGAAGCGTGTCAGACCGCGTCTGTGCCTGACAGCGTACTCGCTGTTCAAGGACAGCTTTTCGGAGGAAATCCTGCAGCCGGCCGCAGCATTGGAAGTGTTCCACAGCTTCACTCTCATCCATGATGACATAATGGACAACTCGGACATGCGGCGCGGCCAGCCTACCGTATGCAGCAAATGGAACGACAACACGGCAATCCTGTCCGGGGACGTGATGTGCATAGACAGCTACCGCAGGATCGCCAAGGCCCCGGTCAAGGTCCTCCCGCAGGTCCTGGAACTGTTTACGGTCACTGCGGCACAGGTGTGCGAGGGACAGCAGTACGACATGGACTTCGAGGATCTCAAGGAGGTTCCGATGGCCGACTATATGAAAATGATAGGTCTCAAGACAGCTGTCCTGCTGGCCTGTTCGGCAAAACTCGGCGCACTGATAGCCGGAGCTGACGAAAGGGCATGTGACTATCTGTACAAGTTCGGCTACAGTCTTGGGCTGGCATTCCAGATTGCGGACGACTATCTGGATACATTCGGAGACTCCAGTGTGTTCGGAAAGAAAATAGGCGGTGACATCATAAACAACAAGAAAAGCTGGCTGCTCACCCGTGCTCTGGAAAAGAGCGGGGAAATGGAAAAGGCCGGAGCCGTGTCCTACGGCACAAGCAGGGCCGCCCTGCTCTCGGCAATGGACATGAAGACCGCCAGCGAAGCCGACCGCAGCGCCAAAATCGCAAAAGTCAAAGGAATATACACAGAGCTGGGAGTAGACGAGGACGCAAAGTATGAAATCATCAAGCAGCATGCCCATGCAATGGACTATGCCGGGATGATAGGTCTGCCGCGCACACGCTATGAAATATTGCACCGGTATGCCGAGAAGCTTCTGGGCAGGACAAAATAGGATCCGGATGAAAAAGAAGGATATCAATATAATGGCACCTGCAGGCAATTTCGAATGCCTTCAGGCTGCGATTCAGGGAGGGGCGGATTCCGTCTACTTCGGAGTGGAAAAGCTGAACATGCGTTCCCACTCGGCCAACAACTTCAAGATGACGGACCTGCAGGAAATCTGCGATATCTGCCGCAGCCACGGCGTGGAGACATATCTGACACTGAATATTGTACTTTACAACGAGGATCTTGAGGACATGCGCCGGACACTCGATGCGGCCGGAGCGGCCGGAGTGACAGCCGTAATCGCTTCCGACATGGCGGCAATCTCCTATGCCAGACAAATCGGGGTAGAGGTCCATATATCCACACAGCTGAGCATATCCAACTCCGAGGCACTGCGCTTCTATGCGCAGTTCGCCGATGTCATCGTGCTGGCACGCGAACTGAACCTCCGTCAGGTAAAGGAAATAAAGGAAATCATAGACAGGGAAGGCATCACGGGCCCGTCCGGGAAACCTGTAAGGATAGAGATGTTCGCCCACGGAGCTCTGTGCATGGCGATTTCAGGGAAATGCTATCTCAGCCTGCATGAGTACGGGGCTTCCGCCAACAGAGGGTCATGCTATCAGATATGCCGCCGGGGGTATGAAGTCACCGACCTTGAAACCGGAAACAGACTGGTAGTGGACAACAAATACATCATGTCTCCGAAAGACCTGTGTACCATAGAGTTCATGGACAAGATCATCGATGCGGGCGTGACAGTGTTCAAGATTGAAGGAAGGGCAAGATCGGCCGAATACGTGAAACGCGTGGCATCCTGCTACCGCCGCGCAGCCGATGCGGTGTGCGATGGCACCTACGGTCCGGAACTGGCTTCAGAGCTCAAGTCGGAGCTGTCAGAAGTGTTCAACCGGGGATTCTGGGACGGGTACTATCAGGGGGCAAGGCTCGGACAGTGGAGCGAAGTCTACGGCAGCAAGGCTACCCGGAAAAAAGTATACAGCGGCAAGGTCACCAACTGGTTCGGGAAACTCGGAGTGGCGGAAATCCTCATCGAGTCCGCAAGTCTCGGGAAAGGAGACAGAATCCTCATCATAGGGCCCTCCACAGGCGTAGTAGAGATGACAGTACCAGAAATCAGGGTAGACCTGAAAGAAGCCCCCCGCGCAGACAAGGGCACATACTGCTCGGTTCCTGTCGAGGCATCCCTGCTGGAATCATGCGGCGGCAAGCTGCGCCGTTCCGATAAAGTATATATCTGGAAAAACACCGAAACCGAATAACTGCATACACAACATGAAACTGACTCCGAAAATCATTCTCTGCTCGGGAGCCGCAGCACTGTCTGTTGCGGGAGCGGACGCAGCCTCCAAAGACAGCAGGCCGAACATCATTTTCATTCTCTGCGACGACATGGGCTACGAAGACCTGGCCTGCTACGGCCAGAAATACATCATGACACCGAATCTCGACCGCATGGCGGAAGAAGGAATGAGGTTCACCCAGGCTTACGCCGGAAGTCCCGTCAGCGCCCCCTCCAGAGCGACTATCATGACAGGACAGCATTCCGGGCACGGACATGTCAGGGGGAACAAGGAATACTGGGCCGGTTCTCCGGTCATGAAATACGGTGACAATGACGACTATTCTGTCGTAGGACAGGAACCGTACGACCCGCAGCACATCATCCTGCCGGAAATAATGAAGGAAAACGGATATACCACAGGCATGTTCGGGAAATGGGCGGGTGGCTATGAAGGCTCATGTTCCACTCCGGACAAAAGGGGAATAGACGAGTTCTACGGCTATATCTGCCAGTTCCAGGCACATCTTTACTATCCGAATTTCCTCAACAGATACAGCAAGTCGGAAGGAGACACCTGCACCGTCAGGGTCACACTGGAGGACAACATCGGCTATCCAATGTTCGGAGACGACTACAGGAAACGGACGCAGTACTCGGCCGACCTGATTCACAGGGAGGCGCTTTCATGGCTTGACAGCCAGGACGGAGAGACTCCGTTTTTCGGATTTTTCACATATACGCTTCCTCACGCCGAGCTGGCCCAGCCGAAAGACTCCATACTCCAGTATTACAAAGGGAAATTCTTTGTCGACAAGACATGGGGAGGAAACGAAGGCAGCAGGTACAACCCTGCAGTACATACACATGCAGAGTTTGCGGCAATGATTACCCGTCTGGATGCGTATGTAGGAGAAATCATCGCCAAACTCAGGGAAAAGGGACTGGACGAGAACACCGTCGTGATTTTCAGCAGCGACAACGGTCCGCATGAGGAAGGAGGGGCAGACCCCGCTTTCTTCGGCCGGGACGGAAAGCTGCGCGGACTCAAGCGCCAGTGCTATGAAGGCGGTATCAGGGTGCCTTTCATCGCATGGTGGCCCGGACATGTTCCTGCAGGCACCGTAAATGACCACCAGCTTGCATTCTACGACATCATGCCGACTTTCTGCGAACTGGCAGGAGACAGCAGATTCCCGAAAAAATACATAAACAGGGACCTTGAAGGGGACTGCTTCGACGGCATTTCATTTGCCCCTGCCCTGCTGGGAGACAGCTCACGGCAGCAGACCCACGGGCATCTGTACTGGGAGTTTCATGAAACGGATCAGATAGCAGTCCGGATGGGAGACTGGAAACTGGTTGTAATCAAAGGAGTGCCTCACCTCTACAACCTTGCTTCCGACATCCATGAAGACCATGATATCTCTGCAGAACATCCGGACATAGTAAAGCGGATGACAGACATCATATACAGCGAGCACAGGGAAAGCGACCTGTTCAAGGTCACTCTTCCCGCCCGGTAACCGCTGCGGCGCCGTTTTCCGGACGGATCCTATCTCCTGTCGTTGAAAGTATACCCGATACCGAGCATCAGGTTGTTCGGATCCTTGAACCTGTACAGCTGGTACCCGGCATGCAGGAAAAGGCTGCGTGTAATGTGGGCTTTGAGGATAAGCATCTGATAGAATGAATCCGTGTCTTCGCCGCGGCAGATGATGTTCCGCCCGATGCCTATGTTGATTGAAAATATCGGCATGACAAGCTCCGCCCTGACGGAAATTCCCGCCCCGAACTGCTCGCCAAACGGAGGACGGTGGAACTTCAGTTCGGAGTCATAGTAATTGTCGTTGGCTATGTGGTCCTTGATATTGGCACTTTCATCGTATTGGAGATCCAGGGAAAGACCGGCCCGGAAAAACCTGCTGAAGTTGTACATCGGGTTGAAATTCAGTCCGGCTACGCCGAACTTTCCGGGCACTATATACGGATCGCCGCCAGGCAGGAAAAATCCCTTCGTGCGAAGAGCTCCATACAGGACAAGGTCATAGCTGAAATGCCTGGAAAACCGGGGAGTCTCTCTGTCCGGCCCGGCCCGGCGGAGAGACTCTTCCTGTCCGAACGAGTATGTCATGCCCATACGTCCCTCAAGAAGATTTACCCCTCCGTTGGGATAACTGGTGTTGCCGTTTGAATAATGGGTGATGTCCGCTCCGGCAAGAAGATTCCAGCCGCCCCGTATGTTCCAGTCGATGAACAGGCCAAGGCTGATGTAGGCATTGGCGCCGGAGCCGACCACCAGGTTGTACGGGTTGGATATTTCGTCATGTTTGCGCCATCCGAACGACGCTCCGAAGTTCCACTCGTAGCCCAGCGAGACCGAAGGGAAGATTTCTGCTATCCTTGAGTTCTGGAAAACATACAGGGAAACGGGACATCCGACTTCGGACCTGTTGAAGAAGTCATTGTATGCCAGACCTATACCCTGCCACGTATGCGGATAGGCACGTCCGAAAGAAGTGCCGGGACCGAACCGGAACGAATATTTCAGATGGACTGCCGCAGACTTCCTGACCGGTGTTCCTGACATGTTGTCTCCCTTAAGAAAAGCGTGCGTAGGGAAAACGTAGCCGTAATGGAACTCGGCCCCCGCCCTGTGAAGGACTTTGCGGGACAAAGTGTCTTCCGCCGCAGCCGGAACGCTCTCCTGTCCGGATACCGGAGATGCAGCATAAAGGCACGGAGAAATGACAGCCAGGACCAGACATACTGCGATGGAAACCATCCATATCCCTTTTCCACGTTCCATTCCGCTATTCCTCCCCGCTTGCTTTGATGATGAAGAAATCATACGGGTCCTTGCTGTCCAGAATGCCTGTGGCTGTACGGAGACGGCCAGACCCGGGATTTGAAAGATAAATCGTGTACGGCACGGAATACTCCCTGTAGAAGACCACTGTCTCCATACGGCAGCTCTCATGCGGGCCGACAAGTATTTCCTTGCTGACATCCTTCAGTCCGTCACTGACCGGAAAAAGCTGCTCCCCATACACGAAATATGACAGGAAAGTACCCGTACAATGCAGGCTGTCCGTGATATCAGGTATCCGGACCTCGGGCGCCCCGTTTCTGAAAAGCTTGAAAATTTCCTGATAAGGGTCGTCGTTTACCCGGAAGTGTACCTTTCTGGAAGCTCTTCCGAACGGGTATACTGTCACTTTCATCCCGGAATCCCCGCAGTTGGAAACGGTGACCGTGTCTACAGTCTCTCCCATATTGTCATGATATTCAAGTCCGGACCAGTCATACCTGATGCTGTCTATCTGATAGTCCGGAGACGGCTGCAGGGTAGCGGCTATCCGGCGGGTCTGGTAATCGTTGCCGACAACAAGCGTTATCGTATACGGGAAGCCGTACATGTTTTCGTTCATCTCGATCTCCAGACTCCTCTCTTCATGTCTTCCGATCCCGAAATCCAGGAAACCGTCACTGTATTTCAAGTCCACAAGCCCCTTTCCATAAAGGAAGCCGTCACATGAGCTTCCGTCCGGCAGGACAATCTCCCCGCTCATGGCACCTCCGGCGGAATTCCTTACACTGATGATGTCCCAGTTGGTACTGTCAAACCGGATGACGGCCTTCGGACTGTCTCCGCTGACCTCGACTTTCATGTCTTCAGGCAGGAACTCGTCTATGAATACGTCCCCGTTGCACCCCGCAGCAAAAACCAGGGCACACAGGGAAATGACTGTCCGAAACCTCAAATCCATATCCGGAAAAATACAGGAACGGCAAATTTAAGAATTTATCAGGAACTGCCTTGAAAAAATGCCTGAAAAATTTTCATGACATTTTTGCCGGCACTGTGATATCATAAAAGATTTTTACATACCTTTGCAACCGGAAAACATGTGGAAAGATTTGGCTGCTTGCAACCACACTAAAAAATGCTAAAATGTTGACATATACGTACCCGGCATTTTGCCGGTGCGACAAATATTCAATATTTATGTTTATGCAAGCCGCAGCTTTCCGCTGCAGGCTTTTTTTATTTCCGGGAACTGACGGACAGTTTCCCGAATTGAAACAGGTTTTATAAATGAACAATTATCTTTTTACTTCAGAATCAGTATCGGAAGGCCATCCGGACAAGGTGGCCGACCAGATTTCGGATGCCATTCTTGACGAATTCCTGAGACAGGACCCTGAGGCGAAAGTCGCATGCGAGACTTTCTGCAGCACAGGACTGGTGGTAGTAGGCGGAGAAGTCCGCACGGACGATGCGTATGTGGATATACAGACTGTAGCAAGACGCGTAATCAACAGAATAGGATACAACAAGGCCGAATATATGTTCGACGGAAACTCATGCGGAGTGCTTTCCGCCCTGCACGAGCAGAGCCAGGATATCAACCGCGGAGTGGATGTCGCCGATCCGGAAGAGCAGGGGGCGGGAGACCAGGGAATGATGTTCGGCTACGCCTGCCGGGACACAGACGAGTACATGCCTCTGCCGCTTGCCCTTTCCCACAAGGCCCTCCGGATACTCGCCGGAATCAGGAAAACGACACCCGAACTCATGCCGTACCTCAGGCCGGACTCGAAGTCGCAGTTCACTATAGAATACGATGGAGAAACAGGTCTTCCTGTCAGGGTGCATACGATAGTGATTTCGACCCAGCACGATGAATTCGTGGCGGAAGAGCTGGGCCACATGACATACAGCGAAGCGTGTCTGCAGTACGGCCAGGACAGAGTAGATGCCGCGATGCAGGACAAAATCCGCAAGGACATCCAGAACATACTGATTCCCATGCTCATAGAGGAGCTTCCTCCTGAGACTGCCGCCCTTTTCAGGGATGACTACATCCTGCATGTGAATCCTACCGGCAAGTTCGTAATCGGAGGCCCGCACGGGGACACCGGACTTACCGGACGCAAGATCATCGTCGACACATACGGCGGCAAGGGAGCACATGGAGGCGGCGCCTTCTCAGGCAAGGACCCTTCAAAGGTAGACCGCTCGGCAGCTTATGCGGCAAGATATATCGCCAAAAACATGGTGGCCGCCGGCATAGCCAGGGAAATGCTTGTGCAGCTGGCATATGCCATAGGAGTGGCCCATCCTGTGAGCATATTCGTAAACACTTACGGCACAGCCGCATGCGGCAGGGACGGCAAACAGTTCAATGATGCCGATATCGCAGATGCCATAGGCCGGATGTTCGACCTCAGGCCTGCGAAAATCATTGAAAAGTTCCAGCTCAAGAAGCCTATTTACGAACCGACGGCAGCTTACGGACATGTAGGCCGCAAACCATACCGTGACTACGTGGAAATCCGCCGCGGGGGAAAGAAGACCGAAGAGTATGTCCAGTTCTTCGGATGGGAGATCCTTGACTCCGTGGAAAGAATACGCAGGGAATTCGGACTGCCATTATAGGCAATGACTATTCCGTTACATTTGGGAAAGCTGATATCCTGAGTCTGGCTGCGCCCATCGGGACAAGAGTCACCCTGTCACCGTCTTTCCAGATGCGGTCTATCTTTACGTACTTGCCCGGCACGGCCTTTCCGGCATGCTTTCCTCAAACGGATAATGTGTCTCTTCGTGCAAGATGATTTCCTGTCCGTCAGTCACCTTCATCTGTCCCTCCGCAGAAGAACACGCATTGTACACCGCAGAGCAGAGCAACAGGATTGTCAGATTCTTTATTTTCATGATACTACGTATTTATAATGCGATTGCCATTTCCCACCTTCCGGCCGGGATTTCCACTTTCCAGATGCCTTCACCGGCCTTTTCCGGTTTCAGTTCAGGACATCTCACCCATCTGGCACGGACAGTAAAGGTGGCCGTCGTATTGGAAGGGATTTTCACCGAGTATTCCACCCTGTCACCTTTCTTCTCCCAGGACGATGTCACAATACCGTCCGGAGCCATATGGCTTGCCTCAAAACGGTCCAGTCCGTCGACAAATGAAGGATTGAGGATTATATGTCTGAATCCGGGTGCGGACGGGTCTGGCCGGATTCCGCCCAAACCTTTGAAAAGCCATGCCCCGATCTCCCCGAACATCATGTGGTTGTCGGAAATGTCACGTGTCGCTTCCAGATCCCAGTTTTCCAGCAATGTGGTCGCCCCGTTGACTATCCACCAGCCCCATGAAGGATATGTGTTCTGAGTCGCGACCTTATAGGCGGCATCGGCATAACCGTTTTCGGACAATGCGTCCAGCAGGGCTTTTGCGCCAAGCACACCGCAGTCTATATGATAGTCCGTCCGCGCCACTTCAGCGGCAAGGGCAGCAGCTGTCAATGGCCGGACTGCCTCAGGGACCACGCCCCAGAACAGAGGCACACTCAGCTCCGTCTGAGTCCCGGAAGCATAGATGCCGGTCCGGGGGTCAAGATATTTCCTGTTGATGGCCTCTTTTATTTCCTTTGCCAGTCCGCTATAGCGCTTCCTGTCCTGTTCCCTGCCGAGCAAAGCCGCGGCTTCGGCAAGAATCATGGCATCGGCATAGAAATACACGGACGATGTCAGCTCTACGGATGAAACGGATTTTACCGGCACCCAGTCTCCCCTTCCATAGGAAGTCAGGTGCTCCGGACTGTTCCTGTCCACGTAGTCTACATAGCGTCTGATGTTGTCGTAACAGTCCTCGAGAGGCTTCGTGTCGCCATAGAACAGATACAGGTTCCATGGTATGATGGCAATGGTGCTGGTCCAGTCCAGGCCGTTGGCCGTACCGTATCCCCATCCGCCGGTCGGGATGATGTCCGGGAGGACTCCGTTGGGCTGCTGCTCGTCCCTGTGGTCCGCCAGCCACTTCTCATATACAGTGATTCCGTCATAGTTGTACAGGGCCGTCTCGACAGCCAGATGTCCGTCTCCCGTCCATCCGTTCTTCTCTCTCTGGGGACAGTCTGTCGGATATCCCATCAGGTTTGACAGATATGCCATGTTCGCTGCCTTCCAGAGTCCTTCTATAAGTCCGTATGACGAACGGATGTCTCCGACCATATCTACATCACTGTGCATGGCATATGCGACAAGGGCCGTATCCGGCACCTCCATAGGGCGGTCCGTGACCAGTTCGACATACCTGAAGCCCTTGTAGTTGAACCTGGCCATGAATTCGTCCGTGCCTTTTCCGCTCAGTATCACCACATCTGTCTGGAAGACGTCCACACTGTCCTTCGGACGGAAATAAACGTCTATATTGGACAGGTCGGCATGGCCGTCTTCATGAATCCTTTCACTGTGGATAAGCCTCACTTCGGTCCCCTCTTCTCCGGAAAGCTCCAGCCTTGTGACTCCGGCCATGTTCTGCCCGAAGTCGAAAAGGACGCTTCTTTCGTCAAGCCGGCGTACGCTCACCGGCCTGTATCCGGTCACATTCCGTACAGGAACCGTCTGCTGTGCAGTTATATTCTGAGAAGGTGCGCTGCGATATCGTACTCCCTGCCAGGAAGAATCGTCAAATCCCGGCTCGGTCCATCCGTCATGCTCCATACGGGCATCATAATGTTCGGAAGTATAGATACTGTTGAATCTCAGCGGCCCGTCTGAAGTCTTCCAGTCAAGATCCGTCTTTACCACTTCATGCGAGCCGTCCTCATATTCTATCCTTATATCCAGACAGAATGCGGGACGGTTGCGCCACGGCGCCTTGTCAAAATCCCATACCGCTCCGGACTGATGGTTGTACCACCCGTTCCCCAAAAGGACCCCTACGGCATTCCCCCCTTCCCCGAGCATGTCCGTAACATCATACGTGACATAAAGATTCCTTCTGTCAAACCTGGTATACATGGGGTCCAGTCTGTGGTCACCTGCCTTTTCTCCGTTGATATACAGTTCATACAGCCCTGCTGCAGCTATATATGCCCGTGCGGACCTGACTTTCCTGTCCAGTGTGAATTCCTTTCTGAAATAAGGGGCAGGCTTGTACTCCCTGTCGTGACTGTCGCTGATCCAGCAGCCCTGCCAGTTCCCGATACCCATCATGCCGGTCTCGAAAAAATCCACGTCTGATTCTATTGCGTTCTGGTCCTCATCCCAGGCAGTCACTTTCCACCAGTACCTTGTGAACGGCTCCAAAGGTTTGCCGGCATATCTTACGAGGACATCGTCCGACTCGACAATACCGGAATTCCATCTGTTCCCTGTAAAAGAAGCGACATCGGCAGAATCCGTCCCCACAATGACCTGATAGCCGGTCTGCTTCAGCACTCCGTCCGGAAGCATCCAGGAAAGACGCGGAGTCTGAGCATCTATGCCCAAAGGTGAATCGAGGTGCTCGCACCTCATCTTTTCTATTCCGTCATCTCCTGCTGCCGCAAGCGTAAGAGAAGCCGCCGCGGTGAACATTGACATTATCCATCGTTTCATATCTATGCACATACTTGATATGTACAAAGATAGGCAAAATCCGGAATACCCGCCGGATCATATTTCAAAAGATATCCCTGCAGTGAACCTTGCCGGCTTGCCGCTCTGGAAAAACGAATTTCCTACAGATTTGAAATAAAAGACATTATAGTCCGTTCCCGAAAGATTGTCCCCTCTGAGAAAAAGGTCAAACCATTTGAATCCGAGCCGGACATCCGCTCCAGGAAGGACATAGAAAGGCTGGGACAGAGTGTTGGCTTCATCCCACCATATCCTCCCCGCTCCGGACAAGTCAGCAGATACTGTGACGCTTCTGAGAATATCCGCATCGATCCCGAATCTCCATCCTGCCCTCACATTGAAAGTGTTGGCAGGGGAATAAGGGATACGGTTTCCGCCATAGTCAGACTGGCCGTCATCGTAAGTGATGAACCTTGCGTCAGTATATCCGTATGACGCTGACAAAGAGAAATCTTTTATCTTATAGGACATCCGGACCTCCACTCCGATGCTTCGGGAATGTCCCGCATTGGCCATCATCCTGCCTGTCCCTTCTCCTTCCGGGAATACTGTTATCTGCTGGTTTCTGCTGTCTATATAAAATACCGATGCGGCTCCTGCCATGCGGTGTCCGTTTCCAGGAAGGTCAAAAGCGAAATTGCCGCCAAGCTCATAGTTGTAACTGGTCTCGGGAAGATATGATGTGTCATCCGCTCTAACCCCGTCTTCCTGTCCGGATGACATTCCCTGTCCCGTACCTCCCGGCATAAGAGCCCCCATGGCATCGGACATCAGGTCGCTGATCAGCATGTTCTGCAGGATATCGGAGAATATCTGCGTGTTGAACCCTCCGGTCTTGTATCCTTTTGAAAATGTGGCGAAAAGTTTTAAAGCTCCCTTTCCGCCGAAATCCCCGAAATCATAGAGTACGGAAGCTTTAGGAAGAATCTCCAGATAGTCGTTTGAGACCTTCCCGTTGAACCTGGTGTTCACTTCCCTGTAGTCGGGTATCATCGGCATGAATCTGTAATGGACAGTGGAGCGGCTGTCGTACAGCATGGAATTTCCCTCGTAATCAAGCCTCAGGCCTGCTGTGAAATTCCATTTACCGACAGTAAAATACGACTCGTGATATATTGCGGTCCCGTATGTGCGGATAGTAAAGTCACTTTCTATCGGGAACTCGCTTTCTTGAAAGTCAAGCATCTGTCTCACGGGAGCAGGTATGGACTCGTTGCCGAGAATCAACCTCTCTATGCCGTCCTGCTTCATCGTGACCGGAGCCGACATGCAGTTGTGCTTGTAAAATCCGTATATTCCGGTCTGCCAAGTCCAACAGCTGCTGTGCCAGCGTCCCCGCGGTTTCAGGATAAGCTCTTGGGTGAAGGCATGTTCCGTCTGTGCCTGAGTGATAGTGAACATTGAAAGAGGAGTAAAATCCTGGTCAAGATCCATCCTGTCGTCGAGAAACTGCCAGCTGGTGACGGAGCTTATGGAAAAATCTTCCGCGGTATATCTCATTTTCAGGGCTTCGGTAATGTTGAAGCGGCGATAAGCGCTTCTGTCGTTGTATCCGACAGGTGAAAGCAACCCTGTCAGAGAGTCGTAATGACGGTATGGATACCCGCCCTGGGAAAGTGCCGAGGCCCATATTATATTTTCGATGCTGAATCCGGTGGAAAAGTCGCGTCCTGCCCTGAATCTGGCGGAAAAAACTTCATACGGATCACATTTCCTGCCGGTATATTCATTGGTATAGAATCCGTCAGAACGTCTGTAGTCCACAGCGGCGCCTATACCGGTTCCGGATACGGTCTTGTGATAATACGACGCCCTGGCCGAAAGAGTATTGGCCGAACCGTATTCGACTCCGGCCCTGACTCCCTGATATGCCATCGGAGAAAGCGTGGTAAGGGACAGGACACCGCACATTGAATTCCTTCCATAGACAGTTCCCTGCGGCCCGCTGAAGAAGTCCGCCCTGCGTATATCGTATAGTTCCAGATCGTAACTGTTCTTGTTCAATATCGGGACATCATCAATATAAAGTCCGATAACAGGATTGTCAATCCTGGAACCGAATCCCCTGAGATAGATAGTGGAGGTCATTGCCGAACCGTAATCCGGAATATGCAGATTGGGAATGATGGAAGAAAAATTTTTAGGATTTTTCAACCCTCTGTTTTCCATATCTTTAAGAAAAATCACAGTGACCGGAGAGGCAATCTTCTCCAGCGGACGCATCTGCTTGAAGGACGTCACGAGCACGGAAGAGGAAAGAGTATCGGACAGTTCGGCCGGATTTTGCCCGATCTCCGGCCCGGCAAGCCCGGAACGGGTTTTCCCGGCCGGAATATCCGGAATGCAAGATGTACCTTGGGTCTCTGCCGACACCGGCAGCAGAATGGAAAGAATCAGAGTAAGCAGCATATTTGTCCTTTTTGGGGAAGCCGTCAGTACAGCTTCCGGATCAAGGGTGCAAAATTACCGCTTCTCTCCTCAAATATTTAGGATAAAATATCTGAAATTTAGGATTTTTTATACATAGACGTTTGTTTCCGAAAAACAGACATCATTCTTCGCCGGAGCGGAATCCGGACGGTGTGAGTCCGGTGTGTTTCTTGAAAAAGCGGGAAAAATACGACTGGTCTTCAAAACCGGAGCGCAGAGCTATGTCTATGACAGGCATATCGCTCTGACGGAGAAGAAACTTGGACAGGGCGATCCGGGAAATGTCCACCCATTCCCCCGCGCTCCGTCCGGTCGCTCCCTTGACAGTGCGGTTGAGGTGGTTTGCGGATATGCCCAGTCTCCTGGCGTATTCAGAGACCCCGGATATTCTGGATTTTCTGTCGAATACCATATCCAGAAACTTGACACACAGGGAATTCTGCAGCCTTCCGACATCGCTTCCGGTCAGACAGCCGACCTGTTCCAGCAGCAGGTCCAGCACACCGGACAGCATGCCTGATACCGATTCCGAATCCTCGTTCTGCTCCCGCAGAAGTTTCTCGGCCAGTGATGAAACGAATCCCCGTTCCTCCTCCGGTATATATACCAGTACCGGAACATGACAGCGCAAAAGCCCCAGATTGGGACTTTTGAGTACAGACCGGGAAAAAGCCCCCATATAGCCCCTGCTCCCGTTGTAATACTTGATCGAGAACGGTATTCCGGCAGGAATATACAGGAAATGGCCGGCTCCGATAAGGAAAGGCTTCTCTCCGGCATCGGCAAGCACCTCCCCTTCCCTCAGGAACAGGAAACAGTCAGTCCCGTATACCGTTGCAGGTATCTGCCTGTTGAGTATATATCCGGCAGTATCCAGCCTTCTTATGACAAACGGCTTTCCGGAGCTCTCATGAGGATTCTTCATAAACGGCCCACCCTATTTCATCAGCCTGGAGAGCGCCTCCCGATTCTTTCCGTTCACAATATTCTTCCCCTCAGGCGTATATGCATAGGCCATGCGGTCCCCATACGCCTGCTCCACCTTTCCGCGCACTATCTTCATCGTGCTGTTAACCATGTGATTCTGTTCCGTGAAAGGCTCGGGAAGTACGCAGACGGCCGCAGGCAGCCATCTTTCAGGGAAAGCGCCGTAATTCTTTCCGCCCTTCCGGTACGAATTCACTTCATCCTGGATTTTCCCGAGCATAAGATCATATGCCGCATCGGAGCCGGCCTGGATGTCAGGAGCGGTCTCCTTTACATAAGCCCTGAGAGCCTCCTTATTCGGCACAAGCAGAGCTATGGTATAAGGATCCTGGCTGTTGTGAAGTACCACCTGGTCTATGTATCTGGAATTTTCCACCAGAGACTCTTCTATGCCTTCCGGACTGTATTTCTCTCCGTCAGCACTGATAAGCAGCGATTTGAACCGGCCTACGACATAAAGGAAATCCTTGTCTCTCATATACCCCATGTCTCCGGTATGGAGCCATCCGTCCACTACGGTCTCGGCTGTCGCCTTGGGGTTTTTCCAATATCCGGCCATGACGTTCTCTCCCTTGATGACGATTTCGCCTTTCTCCCCGTATGGAAGCTCTTTCCCGTCAGCGTCGCAGATTTTTATTTCCATCGGACTGACAACGCAACCGGACGACCCGAGTATATGTCTGGCAGGGGCATTTGCCGAAATGATAGGGGTGGCCTCGGACAGGCCGTAACCCTGATACATAGGAATGCCTATGGCATAGTAATATTTCTGGAGGTCGATGTCGAGCAGGGCGCCGCCGCCCACGAAGAATTTCATCTGACCGCCCATAGCCTGACGTACGTTCTTGAAAATCAGTTTGTCAAACATAGCCAGCAGCGGTTTTTTCCATATCTGGGAGAGTCCTCCCTTGTTGTATCCTTCCCTGTTGTATTCTATCGCCATTTTAAGGGCGGTATTATAGAGTTTCTCCACTTCAGGGCCTTTTGCCTTTACTCCGGACTCGATGTTTTTCTTGAAATTCTTGGCAAGAGCCGGCACGCTCAGCATTACCGTAGGCTTGAGCTCCTGAATGCTCATCGGGATGTTCCTCAATGCCTCCATCGGTGTCCGCCCGGCCGGAACGGTACCTATCGAAGCTCCGTAGGACATCATCGTATAGAATCCGGCCACATGAGCGAAGCAGTGGTCCAGAGGCAGAATGATAAGCATCCTGTCCTGCGGTGTCACTCCTATGACAGACTGGGCCTGCTCCACATTGGCAGTATAGTTTCTGTGCGTCAGCAGGATGCCTTTCGGGTCGGCGGTCGTGCCGGAAGTGTAGCTGATGGTCGCATAGTCATCAGGCCCTACGGACTCATATCTCTGACGGAACATTTCGCCGTGCTCATCCAGAAAGGCGTCTCCCATCCTGACCACTTCGGATACCGGGACCTCCTTGTCCTGATATTCCGGAAGTTCATCCAGGACAATCACTTTCTCTACAAGGGGCAGTTCCGGGAGTATTTTCCTTATCTTCGGGAGCTGCTGGGCAGACACCATGACATATTTGGAATCCGAATGCCTGATTCTGAATACAAGGTCATTGCTCTCCTCCAGCTTTACAGACAGCGGGACATTCACCGCTCCGGCATAAAGAATGCCCAGCTCACCTGTGATCCACAGGTTGCGTCCTTCTGAAAGCAGCGACACTTTCTCCCCTTTCTGCAGGCCGAGCGCCATAAGGCCGGCTCCTATTCTCCGGCCTTCCGCCCTGGTCTGAAGGAATGTCGTCCCGGTCCATTCCCCTCCCCTTTTTTCCCAGAGGAATATATTTGAAGAATATTTTTCGACATACTTGTCCACAAACTGGATGATTGTCAGTCTAGGTGTTTCCATTGTTCTGTCTGTTTATGTGATTTTACGGTTGGACGGCAATATTTCTTCCGGTGCCGGATCCGGCATCATCTTTCACTGCCTGTCGGAAAAAAGTCCGAACAGTTCGGCATCTATCTTATCAGTTATCTGCCGGAAATCCTCGGGTCTGTTCTCGAACTTTATCCTGTCGACATCAATGATGAGAAGCTTGTGCCCGTAGGAAGAGATCCAGTTTTCGTAACGCTCGTTGAGACCCGTTATATAATCAATGCGGATGCTTTTCTCGTATTCGCGTCCCCTCTTCTGTATCTGGGCGATGAGATTCGGTATGGATGATCTGAGATAGATGAGAAGGTCGGGAGGGTTGACAAGAGACATCATGAGGTCGAAAAGGTCGGAATAATTTTCGAAGTCGCGGGTACTCATAAGGCCCATCGCATGGAGATTCGGAGCGAAAATGCGGGCATCTTCATAGATGGTCCGGTCCTGGATGATGACATCCTTGCATCTGGCTATATCCACCACATCCTTGAAACGCTTGTTAAGAAAGTATATCTGAAGATTGAACGACCATCTCTCCATGTCTTCATAAAAGTCCGCAAGATACGGGTTGTAATCAACGGATTCGAACCTCGGAGTCCACTTGTAATATGCGGCAAGCATCTTGGTAAGGGTGGTCTTGCCGCTGCCGATATTTCCAGCTATGGCGATATGCATGATTGTAGAACTTTTGTTTATATCCTGACAAATTTAATTCTTTTTGTCTGCTGTCCTACATTTTATATGCTTTTTTAACGGAAAGCCGTTCCGGACAAGCCTGAACAAGGTGAATTGCAGAGGCTTGCAACTTTGTGGAAAAATTTGGAAAAGAGTGGAAGAAAATGGAAAATTATTCCTATTTTTGCGCCTGATAACGGATTTAGTCAAATGGTCAAATTCATCGGAGAATACAGCGGCAAAGTGGACGACAAGGGAAGAGTGATTTTCCCTTCGGCGTTCAAGGCCCTGATGCAGTCCGACGGAGACATGAGACTGGTCGTCAAGAAGGACATCTACGAGGACTGTCTTGAAATGTACACCTATCAGGAATGGGAAAGGCAGTCGGAGGAAGTCAAGTCCAGACTCAATTTCTTCAACAGGAGCCATGCCGCTTTCTGGAGGGAATACATGCGCGGACGCGCCATTGTAGAGCCGGATTCCAAGCTCGGGCGCATATCCGTACCGGCCAGACTTCTGGAGTCCATAGGAGTAGTGAAAGAAGTGGTATTCAGCGGGAATGACCACAAGATAGAAATCTGGGCAAAGGAGAAGTACGAGGGCTCGTCCATATCCGGAGAAGATTTTCTGGCGCTTACCGGAGAGATATTGTCTGACATAAAATAGGAGAACCGTGTATGTCAGAGTACCATATACCAGTATTGCTCGATGAGAGCGTGAGCGCCCTTGTCGGAAACGTGTCCGGGGTCTATGCCGATGCCACTTTCGGAGGAGGCGGCCATACGGCGGAAATCCTGTCGAGACTTTCGCCCGATGGTAAGGTCCTGGCGTTCGACCGGGATGCCGACGCCATCGCAAACAAAATCGACGATCCCCGCCTTACGCTCATACACAACAACTTCCGCTTCATCCACAATTTTGTTCTATATGAAGGTTACCGGGACGGCATTGACGGCGTTCTGGCGGATCTGGGCGTGTCATCACACCAGTTCGACACTGCCGGACGGGGTTTTTCCTTCAGGTATGACGCCCCGCTGGACATGAGGATGAACAAGGAAGCACGCACGACTGCGGCAGATATCGTCAACACCGGCAGCGAGGAATATCTGGAAAGGATATTCAGGGTATACGGGGAAGTGGACGGGAGCCGGAGGATGGCCAGGATGATCTGCGCCGCAAGAGAACAGTCTCCCATAGACACCACGGCACAGCTGGACAAGGCTATAGAAGGGATGCTCCCGAAGTTTGCAGAGCACAAGTTCCTGGCAAAAGTATACCAGGCCCTGAGGATAGAGGTGAACCAGGAGATGAAGTCTCTTGAAAAGTTCCTCGAAGGGGCGGCGCAGTCCCTTAAAAAGGGAGGAAGGCTGGTGGTCATCACATACCACTCCCTTGAGGACAGGATGGTGAAGAACTTCATCCGGAGCGGTACCGTGGACGGCAAAGCGGAAAAAGACCTGTACGGAAACGTCTCCGCTCCGCTGAAAGCCGTGAACCGCAAGCCGGTGCTTCCCCAGGAAAGCGAAATAGCATCCAACACGCGCGCACGCAGCGCCAAACTACGCATAGCGGAAAAAGTATGAAACCTGACTGGCAGAAAATATGGGAGTTCCTGAGAAACAGCTTCACAGCCACCCTCAGAGGGGAGTTCCTTCTGAGGCTGAGGTTTGACAGGTTCTTCATGTACATCGTTTATTTCTTCGTGCTGTGCACTCTCAGCATCTGGTTGAATCTGGAGATAGAACAGACAATGCTCGACGAGGAAAGGAACAAGACAGCTCTGGAGGACCTGAAGATCTACCATGCCCAGAAGACATGCGAGCTTGTGAGTCTTGACAGACTGAGCACGGTGGAGGATCTTCTTGAGAAAAGCGGTTCAAGACTCACCGTTCCGCAGAAGCCGGCCGGAAGACTGGAATAGACGGCAGGACATGTATTGACAGATTGCATTATGGCAGTGAACAGGGAAATGGAAGAAAAACGGAAAAGGGACAGGACAGGAGTGATACTTTCTGTCCTGCATTTCGGTGCGCTGTGCCTTGCGGTGGTACTTGTTCTCCGCCTTTTGTACATACAGTGGTTTTTCAGGCCTGACCCCGTACTGGAAAAGTATCTCACATCGCCCGTACGCAAAGAGCTCACGGACCCCGTAAGAGGTGCGATTCTGGCCCGGGACGGAAGGCTGCTCGCCTCATCGACTCCCATGTATCAGATATATATGGACTGCACTGTCATGAAAGACGAGTTCGCATCCAAAGGGAAAAAGGGAGAGGAGAAGGAAAAGGAATGGCTCGGCAAGGCCCGGAAGCTGGCCGCAGGGCTGTCTTCGCTATACAAGGACAGAACGGCAGAAGAGTACTACCGTCTTATCAGCAGAGGAAGGCGGGAAGGAAGGATGTATGTGAAGATAGGCCATCAGATAGACCACGGCACCCTGCAGACAGTCAAGGAGTTGCCCCTTTTCAATGAAGGAGGGTACAAGGGAGGCATCATAGTCGAGAAGATTGACACGCGCCAGTATCCGTACGGCTCGCTTGCAAGACGTGTGATAGGGTACGTCAAGAACAATGATGTCACCTCCGGAAACAACCTCATCGGTCTGGAAGGCAAATTCAACTACCTGCTCCACGGCAGCGAAGGATCGCAGTGGCTCAGGAGGACAGACAACCACGGATGGATCGTGGACTACGACAGCACTGTAGTGAAAGTGGAGGACGGGCTGGACCTCAGGACCACCATAGACATAGACATACAGGATATTGCCGACAAGGCTCTCAGGGAAAGGATCCAGGATGTGGACGAGGTCGAGGGAGGATGCGCCATAGTAATGGATGTACAGACGGGGGCCGTCAGGGCGATGGCAAACCTCAAGCGGGATGAGGAAGGGAACCTGAGGGAAATCTACAACTATGCGATAGGTACGGCAGGAGAGCCCGGTTCCGTGTTCAAGCTGGCCTCCCTGATGACTCTTGTCGAAGAAGGGAAAATAGCTCTGGAAGACAAGGTGCCTACATTCGGGGGCAAGTGGCCGTACAAAGGGGAAAGGATACCCGATGACCCGTATCTGAAGCAGTGGGGCTCGAACGAGATATCCGTTTCGGATGCGCTCAAGATTTCCTCGAACAATGTCTTCAGATACCTTGTAAAGGAAAACTACGGAGACAGGCCGAAACATTTCATAGACAAACTGTACGAATACAAACTCAACGAAAAGTTCGACTTTGACATAACGGGACTCGCTTCTCCGAACATCCCGTCTCCGGGAAAAGACGCACGGCTTTGGAGCGGGACTACCCTGGAATCCGTGGCAGTGGGATACAGCATAAGCGAGACCCCACTGCACATACTCATGTTCTACAACGGCATAGCCAATAACGGGAAACTGATGAAACCGTATCTGGTAGAGGCGGTGGAGCGCAACGGCAAAGTGGAGAAGAGGATGGGCCCCGTGGTGCTGAACGGCTCGATCTGTTCCAAGGCCACGGCAGACACCCTTACCAGAGGTCTGAAGAAAGTGGTGACAGAAGGTACCGGAAGGCTGGCTTTCAGGAATGCCCCGTGCGCCGTGGCGGGAAAGACAGGAACGGCGAGAGTCGCATTCGAGACAGAAAGTGGCGGCAGGAAAATCATAGGATATCAGGATGATCAGGGAAGAAAGAAGCACCAGGCCACTTTTGTCGGCTTTTTCCCGGCAGACAATCCCCAGTACACAGCCATAGTAGTTGTGTACTCGAAACTGTCAAGGGCCAATTTCTACGGAGCTGCGTATGCGGCCCCTGTATTAAGGAAAATAGTAGACAACGTATATGCCCTCGACCCGCAGTGGGGAGAAGAAATCAGGTCTTCGGGACATGTCCGCAAAATGGAGGCGGACGGGCTGGAAACAGGTCTGGACAAACTCGATGAGGTCCCGGACCTGAAGGGACTCGGACTGAAGGACGCTCTGTATTCCGTGGAAAACTGCGGTTACAGATGTGTCTATTCAGGGACAGGGCATGTGGTGAGCCAGTCGCCGGCTCCCGGAACAGAGATGAAGAAAGGCGGAACAGTGAAACTTACATTGAAATGACAATAGAAAAGACAATACAGGGATGCGGAGCCGTTTCCGTTACAGGAAACACAGGCCTGGAAATAGCATCGGTATGCAGCGACTCCAGGAAAGTCTGCCGGGGCTCGATGTTCATTGCGGTAAAAGGGTTCGCGGGAGACGGGCATGATTTCATATCCGGTGCGCTTGACAAAGGCGCCTTGGCCATTGTCCATGAAGAGGACATTGACCGGACGATTACGGAAAGTCATCCGGGAGCCGCATTCATAAAGGTATCCTCGTCACGGCACGCCCTTGCCATCATAGCCTCGAACTTTTACGGCAGGCCGTCGGAGTCTCTGACTCTGGTCGGCATAACCGGCACAAACGGCAAGACAACCACTGTCACCCTGCTTTACAGGATGTTCACTGACATGGGATATCACTGCGGACTGCTGTCAACCATAGCCAACTATGTGGGAGACAAGGAATATGAAGCGGTCAACACTACATCCGACCCTATAACGGCCAATTCGCTTCTCGCACAGATGGTCGCCGAAGGGTGCGAATACTGTTTCATGGAAGTGAGTTCCATAGGAGTCCAGCAGGAACGGGTTTCCGGACTGAAATTCAAGGCGGGAATTTTCTCGAACCTTACCCATGACCATCTGGACTACCACAAGACATTCGCCGAATATCTCCGCTGCAAGAAGATGTTTTTCGACATGCTTCCGGCCGATGCATACGCAATCACCAATGCAGACGACAGGAACGGAATGGTCATGGTCCAGAATACCAGGGCCAAGGTCATCACATATTCATGCAGGACTCTGGCCGACCACACATGCCGCATCATAGAGGAAAGTTTCGACGGAATGCTTCTGAGAATCGACGGCACGGAAAGCTGGACAAAACTCACCGGCAGGCACAATGCATACAATATCCTCGCAATATACAGTACGGCCGTCACCCTCGGAGCAAGACCTGAAGAAGCCCTGATATCCATAAGCAAGCTGGAGTCGGCTCCAGGAAGGCTTGAAACTATCCGCGGACCGAAAGACCTGTCAGTCGTGATAGATTACGCCCATACACCAGACGCTCTGGAAAACGTCCTCACCACACTCAGGGACATCGCACCGGAGCGGGAACTTGTATGCCTTTTCGGATGCGGGGGAGACAGAGACAAGACCAAAAGACCTGAAATGGCCAGAGTCGCACAGAAACTTGCAGACAGGATAATCGTGACATCGGACAACAGCCGGACGGAACGGACATCCGATATCATGGATGACATAAAGGCAGGAATGGACACAAAAGGAAGAGCCAAGTCCCTGTTCATAGAAAACAGGGAGGAAGCCATCCGTGCCGCCATCATGATGGCGGCCCCCGGAGCGACAATCCTCCTTGCCGGGAAAGGGCACGAGACATACCAGATTATCGGGACGGAGAAACGTCATTTCGACGAAAGGGAAATTGTCGCGGAGATTTTCAGGAACATGTAATGTCCGGCATCCGGAGCCGGAAGATACGCAAAAGTAAAAGCTATGCTATACCATCTATTCGATTATCTGAAAGATTTCAACATACCGGGAGCGGGCCTGATGCAGTACCTCTCCTTCAGAGCCATATTCGCCAGTGTGACTTCCCTCCTTTTCGCCGTCTTTATAGGCAAGCGGATTATAAGGTGGCTGCAGAAGAAACAGATCGGAGAGGAGATACGGGATCTGGGACTTGAAGGCCAGATGCAGAAAAAAGGCACGCCTACCATGGGCGGAATCATCATTATCCTGGCTATCCTCATAGCTGCCATACTGTTCTGCGATCTCACGAATATTTATACCATACTGCTGATAATAAGCACACTATGGTTTGGAATGCTGGGATTCGCCGATGACTTCATAAAAGTTTTCAGGCACAACAAGGAAGGGATGAGCGAGCGGGGCAAACTCATCGGCCAGATAGTCATGGGGCTTGTAATAGGCATTACGGTATGCTTCAACGAACATATAGTCATAAGGGAAGAGCTGCAGGCCGGGGAGGAATCGTCAGGAGTAGTGGTGTCAGGCAGCCAGACTTCCCCCCGGCCGGAAAGCAATACGGCCAGGCTCGAATACCCCGAGGGAGAGAAGGCTCCTCTGAAAAAGGGCCAGGATGTGGTGAAAAGCACGAAAACCACGATACCTTTCGTGAAGAATCATGAATTCGACTACAAGTGGCTTTCTCCATTCAAAGGGAAATGGGGCTGGTACTGCAAATGGGGCATATACGTGCTGATGATCGTCCTGGTGATAACAGCCTGCTCCAACGGGACCAATCTCACAGACGGGATGGACGGACTGGCAACAGGCACTTCAGCCATAGTGGGCGTGGTGCTGGGAATATTCGCATGGCTTTCCGGCAACGTCATCAATGCCGACTACCTCAACATAATGTACATCCCCGGCACCGGAGAGATAGCGGTGTTCATGGCCGCCTTTGTAGGGGCCCTCATCGGATTCCTCTGGTACAACGCTTTCCCGGCACAGGTGTTCATGGGCGACACGGGAAGCCTTGCAATCGGAGGGATAATAGGGGTATGTGCCATCCTGATAAGGAAAGAACTGCTGCTTCCTATCCTGTGCGGGGTCTTCCTCGTGGAAAGCCTTTCGGTGATAATACAGAGATTCTATTTCAAATATACCAGACATAAATACGGAACCGGACGCAGAGTATTCAAGATGACCCCTCTGCACCACCATTTCCAGAAAGAGGGCATACCTGCTCTCATAACAGCACCGGCAAAGGCTCTTCCGGAAGCCAAGATAGTGACAAGGTTCTGGATTATAGGGATAATTCTGGCAGTACTTACAATAGCTCTCTTAAAAATCAGGTAATCGTCATGGAACAGACACAGAAACGCATCGTAGTCCTCGGCGGGGGAGAAAGCGGGACAGGCGCTGCAGTCCTCGCCAAAACCAAAGGTTTTGATGTCTTTCTCTCGGATATGGGAAAGATCGGGGACAGCTATGTAGAAATGCTCAGGAAATGGGATATACCTTTCGAGCAGGGACAGCACACGGAAGAGCTTATATTGAATGCGGACGAAGTGATAAAGAGTCCGGGTATCCCGGCAACGGCTCCCATGGTGCAGAAAATCATCGGGAAAGGTATACGTATCATATCCGAAATAGAGTTTGCCGGAAGATATGATACGGCCAGGAAAATCTGCATAACAGGCAGCAACGGGAAGACTACCACCACCTCCCTCATCTACTACCTGCTCAAGGAAGCCGGGCTGAACGCAGGTCTGGGAGGGAACATAGGCAAGAGCTACGCTTATCAGGTCGCAACCGAGAAGCACGATATATATGTACTGGAAATAAGCAGTTTCCAGCTGGACAACATGTATGATTTCAAGGCGGACATAGCCATAATCACCAACATAACCCCGGACCATCTGGACAGATATGACCACAAGATGGAGAATTATGTGAAGGCAAAGTTCCGCATCACCAGAAACATGAACGAGGACGACTGCTTCATTTTCTGCTCCGACGACGAAATCACCATAAACCATCTGAACCGGATAATCGTCAAGGCAAAAAAACTTCCGTTTTCCCAGAAACACGAAGTGGAGCAGGGCGCTTTCGTCAGGGACGAGAGGATGATAGTCAGATACAATGACAGCGAATGCGACATGTTCCTGCAGGAGCTTGCCCTCGGAGGGAAGCACAATGTCTACAATTCCATGGCAGCGGCTATTGCCGGCAAGGTCATGGACATCGACAACGAAGTGATACGCAAAAGCCTCTCTTCATTCCACGCTGTAGAACACCGGCTGGAAAAAGTCTTGAGTATCAAAGGAGTACTTTATATAAACGATTCCAAGGCAACCAACGTTGATGCCGCATGGTATGCTCTTGAATGCCAGACCAGACCTGTCGTCTGGATTGTAGGGGGAACCGACAAGGGCAACGACTACGCCCCGCTCGTTCCGCTTGCAAAAGAAAAGGTGAAAGCCATGATATGCATGGGGCTGGACAACAGGAAATTCCACGAATCATTCCATGATGCGGTCCCTGAAATACACGACGTGACTTCCGCAGAGGATGCCGTACAGCTCGCAAGCAGGCTTGCAAGCGCCGGCGATGTGGTGCTGCTGTCTCCATGCTGCGCAAGTTTCGACTTGTTCAGGAACTATGAAGACAGGGGCAGACAGTTCAAGGATGCCGTAAGGAAACTATAAATGCAGACGACATGACAGGAGAAAAGGAGGACGGGAAGAAATCCCGGTTCTGGAACTTCATCGACGACATACAGGGTGACAAGGTGATACTCATCATTATCACCATGCTCATCCTGATTTCCATTGTAGCCATATTCTCATCGACATCCCTGCTCGCGAATTCGGTACAGAGCAGGCTGGACATTTTCAAGGAGCAGATGGTCACGGTGTTTGCCGGTGTTGTCATTATCGCAATCTGCTATTTTATCCCCAGAATCTGGATATTCAGGTTCTTCTCGCAGTTCGGGTTCATCATATCCGCCCTGATTCTTCTTCTGCTGCACACATCGCTCGGAGTCAAGGTCAACGGGGCAGTCAGGGCAATCCAGCTGGGTCCTGTACAGGTCCATGCATACGAGGTGACCAAAGTAGCCATGATCATGTATCTTGCCTGGGCTATCCATGCATACAAGAATGATTCGTTCAAAGCCGCCAACTGGCTGTCCTCCAGATTCAAAAGCCTGGGATTTCTGGCAAAGCCGGGATGGAAACGGTTCATTTACATATTCGCTCCCATCCTCATCATATGCGTAGGGATACTGTTCGGAAGTTTTTCCAGTACGGTATTCATCGGAGGCATCATGTTCATAACAATATTGATCGGAGGCATAAAACTCAAGGACATCATGGTTCCGGCACTGCTGTGCGTGGCCGTAGTGGGCATGTGCATAGGCCTGTATGCTGTCTCCGGAGGAAAGATGTTCGAAAGGTTCGGCACTGCCCTCAGCAGGCTTTCGATGGACGAAAAGCACAAGGATATCAAGGATCTGAAGCCGGGCACAATAGAGTTTCAGGAAGCGCTCGACGCAATCAAGCAGCCGGCCAGTGCGAAAATAGCCATCCATGAAGGAGGGCTGTTCGGCAAAGGACCGGGAAACAGTACGCAGAAATATACCGTCCCGCTTATGTTCAGCGACTACATGTACAGCTTCATCATCGAGGAATACGGACTTTTTGTCGGGATAATCGTGATCATGCTGTATGTAAGTCTGCTGGCCAGAGCTTCCCTGATAGTGAGAGCCTGCGACAACGAATTCGCGAAGACGGCAGTGGCAGGCCTGGCGGTACTGATCAGCGGACAGGCTCTCATGCACATGTTCATCAATGCCGACCTGGGACCGCTGACAGGACAGACTCTCCCGATGATAAGCCACGGGAAAAGCTCGTTCTTCGCATTCAGCCTCGCTTTCGGCGTACTTCTGTCCATAAGCAAGATGGCCAAGGCCAAGATCAGGAAAGAGGAGGAGGAATCGGAACCGCTGGTAGAAGGGCTTGGCATACATGAGGACAATGTGGAGGAATCGCTTGCAGAACTTGATGATTTCGAATCGGGGAACAAATCTTCCGGAATGGAAATATAATTTTACAGTGCAATGAAGAAAAAGATACGGGCGATAATATCCGGAGGCGGAACCGGAGGCCATATTTTCCCGGCTGTGGCGATAGCCGGACAGCTGATGGAAGAAAATCCGGACAACGAAATACTCTTCGTCGGCGCAGAAGGCAGGATGGAAATGGAGAAGGTACCGGCGGCCGGGTACAAAATCGTGGGCCTGCCTGTGGCCGGGCTTCAGAGGAATCTGGCCCTGTCAAATCTCGCCCTTCCCTTCAAGGTCATTAAAAGCGTGATGATGGCCGGAAGAATCATAAGGGAATTCAAGCCGGACATCGCCATAGGTGTAGGCGGCTATGCAAGCGCGCCGCTCCTCTGGAGTGCATGCCGCAGGGGCATACCCACCCTGATCCAGGAACAGAACGGTTTTGCAGGACTCACCAACAGGATTCTGGGCAAACGTGCCGACAGGATCTGCGTGGCATACGACGGAATGGAAAGATTCTTCCCTGCGGAAAAAACGGTAAAGACCGGAAACCCCATCAGGAAAGGAATCGGCCCGGTGACAGAGCAGATGCGTCTCGATGCAATGGAGTGCTATTCGCTGGATCCTGCGAAAAGGCATATTTTCATAGTAGGAGGCAGTCTTGGGAGCGGCACTCTCAACAGATCCGTCCGCGAATGGATCGAAGCCGGATGTCCCGGTGGAGAGAATTTGGAAATACTCTGGCAGTGCGGGAAATACTACAAGCCTTCAACAGACGCTTTCATGGAAGAGGCCGCAGCGAAAGGGCTCGGAGGAGAGACTCTGAAACATATCAGGCATTTCGATTTCATCAAGAGGATGGATCTTGCCTATGCCGCTGCCGATGTCGTGGTCTCCCGGTCAGGAGCAAGTTCGGTATCGGAACTTTCGGCTGTGGGCAAGGCGGTGATTTTCGTACCGTCGCCAAATGTAGCCGAGGACCATCAGACCCACAATGCAATGGCTCTCGTAAAAAAGGACGCGGCTATGATTGTCTCCGATGCGGATGCACCTCAAATACTCATGAAAGAAGCATGTTCACTGGTGCATGACAAAAGGAAAATCGCTGAACTTGAAAAGAATATAGTTACCTTTGCACGACCGGATGCGGCAAAGGCGATTGCAGATGAAGTCTATAAGCTGGTATAGGGACTTATGGGAAAATACAAGGAAATATATTTCATAGGTATCGGAGGCATCGGAATGAGTGCGATAGCCAGATACTACAAAGCCAGAGGCTACAGAGTCTCCGGCTATGACCGTACGCCGTCCGAGCTGACACATGAGCTTGAATCCGAAGGCATAGACATCCACTATGAGGATGACACAGCATATGTTCCGAAAGATATTGCGGGCACCCTCGTGGTATATACCCCGGCTATCCCGCAGGACATGGGAGAACTGGCATATGTCAGGGAGCACGGATACAAGGTGGTGAAGCGTTCCCGCATTCTGGGTGAAATTTCCGAAGGCCAGAGATGCCTTGCAATTTCCGGAACACACGGAAAGACGACGACAAGTACTCTTCTTGCCCATATTTTCCAGTCTTCCGGAGAAGGATGCTCGGCCTTTCTCGGAGGCATATCCAGAAACTATGACACCAACCTTCTCACAAGCGGCAACAACGTCATAGTCGCCGAGGCCGACGAGTTCGACAGGTCATTTCTCCAGCTCCATCCCGAAACGGCGGTCATTACAGCCATGGATGCAGACCATCTGGACATATACTCGGATCTGGAGCATGTAAAGGCCGCGTTCAAGGAATTCGCATCGCAGGTAAGCGGGACTGTCATAGCCAAACTGGGACTCGACATCACCGCTGAAGACACGCATGCAAGGATCATGAGATACTCATTCGACAACCCTGAAGCCGATTTCTTCGCTTCGGACCTGATTCCTGACAAGTGCGGATACTTCACTTTCACTCTCAACGGTCCGTCCGCCTCGATAAAAGGCTGCCGCATGGGCATCCCCGGCTGGGTGAATGTAGAAAACGGAGTGGCTGCAGCAGCTGTAGCGCTGACCTACGGACTCGAACCCGAAAAGATAAAGGAAGCGCTTGCGTCATTCCAGGGAGTGAAGCGCAGGTTCGAGATACATGTCAACACCCCGGCATGCGCCTATATCGATGATTATGCACATCATCCGAAGGAGATTTCGACCGCTGTCAGCTCCATCCGCGAGATGTTTCCTGGACGCAGGCTTACAGCCATATTCCAGCCTCACCTGTACACGCGGACAAGGGACTTCGCAGACGAATTCGCACATGCTCTCAGCAGTGTCGACAAGCTTGTACTTCTGGATATCTACCCGGCCAGGGAAGAACCTATACCTGGCGTGACTTCAGAGATAATCTTCGACAAGGTGACCGCACCCGAGAAAGTCCTTCTGAAGAAGGAACAGCTGATGGAATATCTTGAGAACGAACCCGTGGACGTGCTCATCACATTCGGGGCAGGAAATATAGACAGGTTCATAAGTCCGATTACCGGACTTCTGGAAAAGAGACTTCAGGACTCCGCATCCCAAGCATAGCGGAAAGTCCGCATAAACACAAGGATATGAAACCTTTTGCAAGGAACATACTGGCTCTGGCCTTTCTGGCTCTTGTGACCGCCTGTCTGGCGGCCGCATTGGGGTCCAGTGCCGTAAAAAAGAAGAATCTTACCTGCAGAAGCCTGGCTGTCACTATCAGGGACAGTCTGGAAAACAGTTTCGTGTCAAAAGAGGACATCAGAAAATATCTTGACGCAGAAGCTGGAGGATACATGGGAAGCCCGGCGGACAGCATCGACCTTGTCAGGATAGAGCATATCATAGACAGCAGAAGCGCCGTACTGAAAAGCGAGGCATACATGACCAAAGACGGGACTCTGAACATCTCCGTCACCCAGCGCAGGCCGGCAGTGCGTTTCCAGAAAGCCGGAGGAGGGTTCTATGCAGACCGGGAAGGATTCATCTTCCCTCTTCAGGGAAACTATACGGCATATGTTCCGGTCATTGACGGGGCCATACCGGTAAATGCCGGAAACTCCTATAAAGGAACGGCGGAAAGCGAAAAGGAGAAGAAGTGGATAAAGGATATCATAAGTCTGGTGGAGTATATGGAAGAAAGCGGCGTATGGGCCGACAATATTGTACAGATCACAGTCCGGGACAACGGAGACCTGGTCCTTATCCCGAGGAAGGGAAAAGAACGGTTCCTTTTCGGGAAGCCTGATGATATTGAAGACAAATTCTCCAGAATGGAAAAATACTATACCGGGATAGTGCCGGCAAAAGGGGAAGGGTACTATTCTACTGTAAATGTGAAGTACAACGGGCAGATAATCTGCAGAAAATAGGAACACACCATGGAAGAAAAACACATAGTGGCAATCGATCTGGGAACTTCCAAATTCGCGCTGACCGTAGCAAAGGTCGAAGGCGAAGACATCCAGATAATCTACTACAGGGAAATCCCGTCCCGCGGGATAAGATACAGCTATGTACTCAACCCTTCCCATGTGGCAGAAGCTCTGAAACCGGCTGTTGCAGCTGCTGAAAAAGAACTGGGAATAAAGATTACGCAGGCTGTTGTGGGAATGCCGAGATACAGTGTCAGACAGGAGACCAACCAGGGCAGCATCAAGCTCAACCCTGACGAATGCATCACCGCGGACGACATAAACTATCTCAAAGACCAGGCGCAGCAGGAATATCCTCTGGAGGATCCCGAGAAGGAAGTCCTGTTCGGAGCTGTCGCCCAGTCCTTTTCCACATCGGAAGACTTCCAGCTGATAGAGCAGGACATCATAGGAATGGCAAGTGACCTGATTGAAGGCAACTTCAAGATATTCATAGGCGAAAAGAGATATCTGAAGAATATCGATCTGGTCTTCAACAAAATAGGAATAGCAATATCAGGCAAGTATTTCACTCCTGACACGACGGCCAAAGCGGTGCTCACCCCAGCCGAAATGGAAAGCGGAGCCGCCCTTGTCGATTTCGGGGCCGGAGTGACATCGGTAAGCATATATTCCGGCTGCATAATGAGGCACTACGCGGCTATCCCGTTCGGCGGAAACGCCATCACCAAGGATATCAACAACGAGTGCAAGATCTTCTCCGAAACGCTTTCAGAAAACATAAAGCTCGCCCACGGCATCTGCATGCCGGAAAGGCTGCAGAACATGAACGAGAAAATCCTGAGGATAAATATCGGAACGACAGCCAAATACAAGGACCTCCCCGTAAAATACCTTTCGGAGGTGATAACCTGCAGAGTGCAGGAAATCATGGAGGCCATCATGTACGAAATCCAGAAAAGCGGATTTGCCGACAGGCTGAAAAGCGGCATCGTCCTCACCGGAGGAGGCGCCAATCTGGCAAACTGCGGAAACTTCATCGCGGACCTTTCCGGCTATTCAGTCCGAACAGGATACCCCAGGCCGCTGTTTTCAGGCGGAGGCTGCATAGGAGTGCATGAAGCGGAAGCTGCCACCTCGATCGGAATGATACTGGCTGCCGTTCATGACGACTGCGAGGACTGTACTGTCCAGGATGCATTTGCGCAGACAGGGACATCGGTTACTGTCGAGCCGTCCGTTCCGGGCGAAGATACCGGCGCTGATGGCGGAGTGCAGGAAGGAGGCTCACCCCAGACCGGTACCCTGTTCCCTGAGGAAGAGACAAACGTACAGGAAGACACCTCACGCAAAAAGGCCGGAAAGACTCAGGAAAAGAAGCCTGAAAGGAAGAAAGTCACATGGAAGGACAAGATACAGAAAGCGGTGGACAAGTTCACCGGCACTCTGTACGACATGAATAAGGAAATGAACGACGAAGGAATTTGACAGGAGGACAGGACATGAATGAAATGCTTGACGATATCATTGTCCCGACGGACTGGACAGATGAAAATTCAATAATAAAGGTAATGGGTGTCGGCGGAGGAGGATGCAATGCCGTCAACTACATGTACCGCCAGAAGGTCCAGGGGTGCTGCTTCATCGTGTGCAACACTGATGCCCAGGCACTCGGAAGGTGCGATGTCCCCATAAAAATCCAGTTGGGGGCAGGACTCGGAGCCGGATGCGACCCTACCAAAGGAAGAAATGCCGCCATAGAGTCCGAAGAGAAAATAGCCGGAATCCTGGACAACAACACCAAGATGATCTTCATCACGGCAGGTATGGGAGGCGGTACAGGTACAGGTGCGTCCCCGGTCATAGCCAATATGGCCAAGACAAGAGGAATCCTGACCGTCGGTGTGGTGACAATCCCGTTCAAGAACGAAGGCGCGGACAAGTATGCCAAAGCCATGGACGGAATCAACGAGCTGGAAAAGAACGTAGACAGCCTGCTTCTCATCAATAATGAGAAGCTGTACGATTTCTTCGGGGCGATGCTCTCCCATGAAGCGTTCCCGAAAGCAGATGAAGTACTGGCTACCGCAGTCAGAGGCATAACCGAGATCATCAGCAAGTCCGGATATATCAATGTGGATTTCGCCGATGTAAAGACGATGATGAAAAACGGAGGCATAGCCCTGATGGGATGCGGGACAGGTACAGGTGAAAACAGGATTGAAGATGCCGTGAAAGGCGCTCTGGAATCCCCGCTGCTGAATGACTACAACCTCAAGACCGCGAAGAACGTCCTGGTGAACATCACCGGAGGAAAGAACGAAAAAGGACTGTATGTCAATGACCTGAAGAAAATCAACCAGATGATTGCCGAATATACCGGCAATGCGAACAACTTCAAGAGCGGACTTGTATGGGAGGAGGACCCCGAATGGGGAGACAAGGTGAGCATAACAGTCATAGCGACCGGATTCAAGAAGGATATCCCTTCAATGATAAATCCTGGCAATATCATAATGATTGACAGCGACTTCAAATACGACAAATCCCAGTCGTCCGCCGTTGCCGGACTGGATCTCGAAGACGAGGCCGACAATCCTACCAAAATCGGATACAACAACTCCGACAATGTCAGGAAATTCCATTTCGACGAAACGAACAAGCCTGTTCTGGCAGTAGAGCCTCGCCAGAACCTGGGGGAACTTGAAGAAACTCCGTCGATAAGAAGGGTAACCAAACGAAACAATTCAGACATAAACAAAGTACATTAATAATAAAAATCATATTATATATGGACCGCAAGACAAGAGTAAGATTCGCCCCGTCACCTACAGGGCCGCTCCACATGGGTGGGGTGCGTACAGCTCTTTACAATTACCTCTACGCAAAACAGCACGGAGGAGATTTCATCATAAGGATTGAAGATACCGACTCCCAGAGATTCGTCCCCGGAGCGGAAAAATATATCATAGAAGCCCTCAACTGGTGCGGCATCATTCCTGACGAGGGCGTGGATGCAGAAGGGAATGTGGTGGAGACTCCGTCAGAGAGACATCCCCATGCTCCTTACAGGCAGTCCCAGCGCCGCGGCATATACCGCAAATATGCCGAGGAACTGGTAGAGAAAGGCTATGCATACTACGCGTTCGACACTGCCGAAGAACTTGCGGCCAAACGTGCCGAAGCAGAAGCTGCAAAGGAGACATTCATCTACAACCATATCACCCGCAATTCTCTGCGCAACTCCGTTTCAATGCCGGAAAGCGAGTGGAAACCGCTGCTGGAGACGCATACGGACTGGACCATCAGGTTCAAGATGCCTGAGAACAGAGTGGTGAAGATGGACGACCTTATCCGCGGACACATCGAGGTAAATACCGACACTCTCGATGACAAGGTGCTCTGGAAAAGGGCTGACGAGCTGCCTACATACCATCTGGCGAACATCGTTGACGACCATCTGATGGAAATTACCGAGGTCATCCGGGGAGAGGAATGGCTTCCTTCCCTGCCGCTGCACTATCTCCTGTATGAAGCGTTCGGCTGGCAGGATTCACAGCCGAGGTTCGCCCACCTGTCCCTGCTTCTGAAACCGGACGGAAAAGGCAAGCTGAGCAAGAGGGACGGAGACCGTCTGGGCTTCCCTGTATTCCCTCTCAAATGGACCAACGCCCAGGGCGAGGTTTCACGCGGATACCGCGAGGACGGCTATTTTCCCGAGGCATTCGTGAACATGCTGGCCATGCTCGGGTGGAATCCGGGAGATGACAGGGAGCTTTTCACCATGGACGAGCTGGTCAAGGCTTTCTCTCTCGAGAGGGTCATCAAGTCGGGGGCAAGATTCAACCCGGAAAAGGCGAAATGGTACAACAAGGAATACCTCCGCACAAAAAGCGATGCAGAGCTCACCGGACTTTTCATACCTGTGCTCGAAGAGCACGGCATACAGGTGGTCGCCTGCCCGAAATGCGCCCTGACAGCAGGAGCTGAAGTCTCTGTCCAGGGAGCGGATTTCAAGAACCGGATATTCACTCATGACTATGTACGGAAAGTCGTGTCGCTTATCAAGGAGAGGGCATCTTTCGTAGCTGACTTCTGGGACATCGCATCTTATCTTTTCGTTTCACCGCAGAATTATGCCGAGAAAGACGTGGCTAAGTTCTGGAAGGAGGAGAACTACACTCTGGCGTTCCAGGTGGCGGAGTTCATCGGGGGATTTGACGGAGGCAACGGACCTGCCGGCCCCGAGTTCACACATGAACAGATCGAAGGCCCGATGGAGGAATTCATCCGCAGCCGGGAGTGGCCTATGGGCAAGGTGATGAACTGCCTGAGACTCGCGCTTGTAGGAGCGTCCAGCGGCCTGGGTATCGCAGACATCGTTTCCCTTATCGGCAAGAAGGAACTTGCCGCACGTATAGAGAATATCAGGAAAGCCCTGATGTAAGACTTGCATATCAGAATCAGGACATCCTTTCGATCTTCAACGGCATCATGATCATGGTCAACCTTGCCAGGAAGGCCGAAGGAAAGAAACCGCTTTAATATTCCGGCAATAATCAGTACCTTTGGCGCGGCAAACGGAATTTTCGTTAAAAACATATCAATATGACACTTGGAATTTGCAGCGACCACGCAGGCTACGAGTACAAACGGCAGCTCATAGGCTGGCTTGAATCAAAAGGTTATCAGGTAAAGGATTTCGGTACTCACTCTACTGAAAGCATGGACTATCCGGATGTGGCACATCCTCTGGCAGAGGCTGTAGAGAAAGGCGAAGTGGAAAAAGGGATAGCAATGTGCGGCACCGGAAACGGAATGGCGATGACTCTCAACAAGCATCAGGGCATCAGGGCCGGTCTTGCATGGGATGTGGAAATCGGAAAACTCGTCAGACAGCACAACGACGCGAACGTCCTGGTGATGCCGGCAAGATTCATCTCATTCGACATGGTGTGCAGAATCACCGAAGCATGGCTCGACACCGACTTCGAAGGCGGCAGACACCAGAAAAGAATCGACAAGATTCCTGTAAAATAAACTGATGGAGCCTCTGATTCTGACAAAAGAAATATGCCTCTCGGACAATATCGAAGATTATCCGGGAGGCATTATCATACCTGTAGACAAACCTTACAGATGGACTTCGGCGGACGTGATACGGAAAATAAAATCCGCAGCCGTAAGACATTTCCACAAGAAGAACCTGAAAGTGGGACATGCCGGGACTCTCGACCCTCTGGCCACAGGCGTGCTGCTGGTGTGTATCGGGAATGCCACCAAACTGGCAGAGACGCTTCAGAGCCACGACAAGGAATACATTGCCGGAGTGACTTTCGGGGCGACCACCCCGTCATACGATCTGGAAAAGGACATCGACATGCGTTATCCGCATGAGCACATTACGGAAGAGAGAATCAGTGAAAAGCTGCAGGAATTCCTCGGAGAGCAGGAACAGGTAGCCCCGCTTTTCTCCGCCAAGTCCGTCGATGGAGTGAGGGCGTACGAACTGGCGAGGAAACTCTACAGGAAACAGCACCGGCAAGCAAGCGGAAACGGATCCGATATGCCGGACCATACGGAGAGCGGGGACGCCGGACAGGACATCAACTGTACCGTAGCGGATTCCCGGAAAGTCTTTGACGCCACGGCAGAAGCCGTCATCAAGGCGGCGAAGATCAGGATATCGGACATAGAACTTCTGGATTTCCGGCCGGAAGGAAAGGAAGACAATACTCCGGTATCCGGAGGAGGCGACCGGCAAAGCAGCAGCGAATCCGCGAAAAGCCTCAGAATAAATGTGGCCGACACTTCCGGACTGCATCTTCCTACAGCGGAGATACGCATAGAATGCAGCAAAGGGACCTACATCCGGGCATTCGCCAGAGACCTCGGTGAAGCGCTGGACAGCGGGGCACATCTGTGCTCCCTTGTACGCAGCCGCAGCGGTGACTTCCGGGTGGAGGACTGCCTCGGAGTAGAGGATGCGGTATCCGCCTTGCCGTTCCGGACACCGTCACAGGAGAGGGACTGAAATCAGCCTCATATTCCAACCCCAGAGCAATGACAGAATTTTTCAGTATCTTCGCGGCGCGAAATACTGATTTTTCTTAATATGGTAAAGACCCTACCCTATTCTTATCATCACATCTGGAAAGTAGCCTACCCTATCCTGATAAGCCTGATCATGGAACAGCTTATCGGAATGACAGACACTGCCTTTCTGGGCAGGGTCGGAGAAGTCGAACTCGGGGCGTCGGCCATAGCCGGAGTCTACTGCATGGCCATTTTCGTGGCAGGAATGGGATTCGGCATCGGCTCCCAGATCATCATCGCGAGAAGGAACGGCGAGGGCAACTACAGTGAAACCGGAAACATATTCTACCACGGGGTGTATTTCCTCCTGGGACTTGCCGTTGTCATCATAGCGCTGTCGGAGATGATTTCCCCGTGGGCCCTGCACCGGATGGTCTCGTCACCGGAAATCGCCGATGCTGCCATGGATTATGTCCGGTGGAGGCTCGTCGGATTCATATTCGCTTTCGTCACGGTGATGTTCCGGGCCTTCTATGTCGGAACGACCCAGACGAAGACCTTGACACTGAACTCCATCGTCATGGTACTGTCCAATGTGGTCTTCAACTGGATACTGGTGTTCGGACATCTCGGCTTCCCTGCCCTCGGAATCGCCGGAGCCGCCATAGGCTCCACTCTTGCCGAACTGGTATCGCTCATATTCTTCATCGTCTACACCATCCGCAAGACAGACTGCAGAAAATACGGGCTCGACCGCAGGATAGACTTCAGCTGGAGCAAGCTCGGAAGTATCCTTTCGATATCCGTCTGGACCATGATACAGAACTTCCTTTCAGTGTCGGTGTGGTTCATTTTCTTCCTGTGCGTGGAACATCTCGGGGAAAGGGCTTTGGCCGTTTCGAATGTTGTCCGCAGCATATCAGGCTTCGTGTGGGTGTTCGCGTCGGCATTTTCTTCTACATGCAGCTCTCTGGTCAGCAACCTCATCGGGGAAGGGCATCAGGACACCGCCATGAGGCTTGTCAGAAGAGTAATAAAACTGGCCTATGTCCCGATAATCCCTCTGCTCATATTTTTCTGCCTGTTCCCCAAGACTGTAATCGGCATATATACCGATATCCCCGGAATAATCGACGGCTCGGTATCTTCTCTGTGGGTGCTGTGCTCCGCATACCTTTTCACCACACCGGCACTTATCTGCTTCAATGCGATTTCAGGGACTGGAAACACACGGACGGCGTTCGGGCTGGAAGCCGTGGTTCTGGTCATCTATACCGCATTCTGCATTTTCATCATCAACGGACTGAAGCCGCCGGTATGGGTCGCATGGACAACAGAGATAATATATGCCGTGGCAATGCTCGCGGTCTGCGGCCTTTATCTGAAGAGCGGACGCTGGAAAGGCAAGGCTGTATAGTGCTCCCGAGATCCTTCCCGCAAGCGGGCCCCTTCCCTTTTCGGGAGCCAATGTCTCCTGCTCTTGCCCGGACGGGACCCTATATAAGGAGGTATTTCTTCACTTCCTGCTCCAGGACATGATGTACAGGATATTTCGCCCTGCTGCGACTCATGGCGGAAAGCAGGGCATGAAGATATGCTTTTGATGCATGTATCCCGCTGCTTTCCCCGGCATCAGAGACCTCAGGCAGGGAATCCGCCAGCAGCGAAAGACGCTCCATATTGTCCTTACAGAGCTTTTCCAGAAGAGTATGGAATTCGGCGCCATGGTTCGGGAAACGCAGATGGCACAGCTCATGAAGCAGGACATAGTCGCATACCGGCTCCGGAAGCCGGACCAGATTGAGGTTCAGGTTTATATTTCCTCTTGAAGAACAGCTTCCCCAGTTGGAAGAATTGTGCTTTATCACTACCCTGCCGTACGAAAAACCGTATCTGCCTGCAAGAAAGGAAAGTTTCTGAGGCAGCAGGCTGCGTGCCTCTCCGCGGAGTATTTCCACCAGTACCCGGACAAGCAGCGCTGAAAGTTCGCGCGTACCCTCTTCCGGCATTGTCCCTGGGTATGCCACATCTTTCCTGGAGACAGGCATCCCGAGGCTCAGGAAAAGTCTTCCGGTCTGCCTGACATCCTCGACGACAGATGAAGAGACCCTCACAGCAGCCTTCCGCAGGTTGGCCTGCTCCCTGCCTGCTTCTGTACCGGGACATCTCTCTGCCGCATGGAACAACCCGCCCGGAACTTCCGGTGCAGGCAATTCCCTCCTGAAACGGATCTCGGACAGAAGCGTCCTGACGACGGCACCGTCGCCAAGAAGGCCTACGGATGTCCCTGATTTTCCGGCGTTCTCAAGTTTCCGCCTCTGCTGTCCGAGAGTTTCAAGGACCCATTCCCTTTTCCGGATGAAAAAACTCACCCCTTCGTCATACCGGATGAAATACGGAACTGATACGACCACTCCTTTTGACGGATGCACCCTTATACTGACACGCCTGCTACGGACACTTTTCACGACAGCGACCTCACCGATATCCGGATCATTATACACCTTCCTTTTCATAAGGTGCAAATGTATTAATAATAAGTAGAAAACATTTCAATTTTGTTAACCGATAATTTGTTTTATCGGATTTTCTGTCTAACTTTGCGCCCGCTTGTCTGCCCGCGACGGGAAGACAGCAGACCAGACATTATTAACTATTTAATCTTTTTGCAAAATGGCTGAATATTTACAGGCTGAAAAGAAGCAAGAGATTTTCGCGAAGTACGGAAAGTCTAATAAGGACACCGGCTCACCAGAGAGTCAAGTTGCTCTATTTTCCTACCGTATCGCTCACCTGACTGAGCATCTGAAGCAGAACAAGAAAGACAATGTAACCCGCCGTTCTCTTCTCAAGCTCGTAGGTCAGAGACGTCGTCTCCTTGATTACCTCAAAGAGAGAGACATCGAGAGATACAGAACTATCGTCAAGGAGCTCGGTCTCCGTCGATAAAAGATACTGCGGAACCGGATGCATTTCCGGTTTCCGGCATGTCAGAAAAGAGGCAAGGGTGTCCGTATGCGGCATTCAGCCTCTTTTTTTATAAACTGCCGGAAACGCAGTTTGCCTCGGACGGTCAACGTGCCTGTTAACAAACCATTCAACCTGCGACAGGCACCGGAACACAACATATATTCGGAATAGTATAAAGGAAGAAGACAATAAATATTAATCAACTCCCATAGGGGGAGGCAGGTTGAAAGAAGATTCATGAATATCATTAACAAGAAAATCGAATTATCCGACGGAAGGATAATTGAAATCGAAACAGGAAAACTTGCCAAACAGGCAGACGGATCAGTAGTAGTAAAAATGGGAGGCACAATGCTTCTGGCTTGTGTCACTTGCGCAAAAGACGCCAAGGAAGATGTGGATTTCATGCCGCTTCAGGTGGACTACAAGGAGAAATTCGCATCAGCCGGAAGATTTCCGGGAGGATTCATGAAACGCGAAGGCAAAGCCTCCGATGCAGAGATCCTTACTGCCAGACTCGTGGACAGGGCGCTCAGACCATTGTTCCCTGAGGATTTCCACGCAGAAGTATATGTGACCATCAATCTCATCTCCGCAGAAAAAGACATCCAGCCTGATGCCCTTGCAGGACTTGCCGCTTCTTCGGCGCTTGCAGTAAGCGACATTCCGTTCGGAGGACCGATCTCCGAAGTGCGTGTAGCCCGTATTGACGGACAGTTCCGAATCAATCCGAACTTCAGCGAAATGGACAGGGCCGACATCGACCTCATGGTTGCCGCCACATACGACAACATCATGATGGTCGAAGGCGAAATGAATGAGGTGAGCGAGGCGGACATGCTAGAAGCCATCAAGTTCGCCCATGAGGAAATCAAGAAGCACTGCAAGGTGCAGATGGAACTCATGGAGGAGACCGGAAAGACAGTAAAAAGGACATATTGCCATGAGGAAAACGATGAAGACCTCCGCAAGGCAGTAGAGACGTTCTGCTATGACAGATGTTATTCAATAGCCAAGTCAGGACTTCCGAAACACGAGAGATCCGATGCTTTCGATGCTCTGAAAGAAGAGTTTTACCAGACTCTCCCTGAGGAGGACCGCGAAGCGAAGAAAATGATGGTGGAAAGATACTACCATGCTGTAGAGAAGCATGCCATGAGGAATCTCATCCTCGATGAGGGCATCCGTCTGGACGGCCGCAAGAGCACTGAAGTCCGCCCTATATGGTGCGAAGCCGGATATCTTCCGTGCGCACACGGTTCCGCAATCTTCACACGAGGCGAAACACAGTCGCTTTCTACAGTGACTCTCGGGACCAAACTTGACATGAAAGAGCTGGATGAAGTCCTTGTACAGGGTTCGGAACAGTTCGTGCTCCACTACAACTTCCCTCCGTTCGCAACCGGAGAGGCAAAAGCCCAGAGAGGTGTGGGACGACGCGAAATCGGACACGGGAATCTTGCATGGAGAGCACTCAAGCCTATGGTGCCTCTTGCTCCGGAAAACCCTTACGCTGTCCGCGTAGTCTCTGATATTCTTGAATCGAACGGCTCATCATCAATGGCTACCGTTTGTGCAGGGTGTCTTGCACTCATGGACGCAGGCGTGAAAATCAAGAAGCCTGTCGCCGGTGTGGCAATGGGTCTTATCACAGACGCAGAAAGGCCAAACGACAGATATGCTATCCTGACCGACATCCTCGGAGACGAAGACCACCTCGGAGACATGGACTTCAAGGTGACCGGTACCAAGGACGGAATCACAGCCACACAGATGGATATCAAAGTGGACGGACTGTCTTATGAAGTGCTTGCCAAAGCCCTCGAGCAGGCCCGTCAGGGCAGGATGCACATCATGGGAGAAATGATGAAATGCATCAGCGAGCCGCGCGCCGACTACAAACCGTTCGTTCCGCGTATCGTACAGATCCGGGTTCCAGGCGAATTCATCGGAGCCATCATCGGAAAAGGCGGAGAAGTCATCCAGAAAATACAGAGGGAGACCGGTACGACTGTCACCATCACTGAGGACAATGCAAACGGAGTCAGCGAGGGCATCGTAGACATTTTCGGAGACAACAAGGAGTCTATGGACAAGGCTCTCGAGTGGATCAACGGTATCTGCGCCGTTCCGGAGGTAGGAAAGGTCTACCACGGCACAGTGGTTTCCACACTTGAGTTCGGAGCTTTCGTAGAGATCCTGCCGGGCAAGGAAGGTCTGCTCCACATCTCTGAAATCGACTGGGGAAAGACCGACAAGGTGGAAGACATCCTCAACGTAGGAGACGAAGTGGATGTAAAACTTCTTGAAATCGACCCTAAGACCGGAAAGATGAGACTTTCGCGCAAAGCCCTCCTTGAAAAGCCGGAAGGCTATGTAGAGCCGGAACGCAGGACGAGATCCAACGGCCAGGACAAAGGTCCCCGCCGCGGAAGCGACGACAAGCGCGGACCGCGCCGTGATGACAGAAGAGGAAGCGACGAGCGCAGGAATGACCGCCGCGATGACCGAAGGGCTCCACGCCGTGAGAGCAGGCCTCATCATGAGAACCAGCCGGCCGACTTCTCATCCGACGCAGGCTTCGATGCTCCGGACTACAACAACGAACTGTTCTAGGCCGGACACCGGAAATGATACAGCAGAAGGTCTTTCATAAAACCTCCATACCGGTCTTATGGAAGGCCTTCTGCTTTTATACGGTTTTATACGGACTTGACAAACTATCCCATATCTGAATAATGCCTTTCCATAAGATCCTGTTTATATTGATTTCCGTACTACTTGCAGGGTATCCATGCAGCATGGCGGCAATTGGCCCTGCATATCCGGCAGATACGGCAGACACAGCTGTTTTCCCCACTGACACAGCTGAAACTGTAAACCTCGAAGGGACGGTTTTCACCGCCGAAAAGAAACCTGTAGTCTACAGGCTCGACAGAAAGACTGTAAGCGGCTCCTCGGCACTGTCTGCAGCCGGAGGTTCCGCGGTGGACGTCCTCAAGACCATGCCGTCCGTACGTGTTGACGCAGACGGAGAAGTGTCATTCCGCGGAAGCACCGGCTTTCTGGTCTATGTTGACGGGAAACCCAGTATGCTGGAAGGGACGCAGGCTCTGGAGCAGATACCTGCAGACAATATCGAAGACATAGAGATAATCACATCCCCTTCAGCCGTCTACAGGACAGACGGAGATGCAGGCATCATCAATATCATCACCAGAAAACGCCATACGGAAGGCCTCGGGGGCTCCGTATCCGCTTCAGGAAGTACGATAGGATCATGGAGCGGTGACGTACAGCTGGACCTCAACCGGAACAACCACAGATGGTACATCGGCGGCACTGCCTCGCAGATACGCGGACGCAGCGAGTTCAGCCAGCGGAAACACACTGTGGCAGACCGGTTCGAGACCGTTTCGGATGCCGACGGGTACCGGCACAGTACAGTATCATCGTATATCGGGAAAATCGGCTGGGAATTCATGAATGACAGACATCATGCCCTGGTGGAATTCCAGTCCGGAGTGACAGACAACGCCCGTGGAGGAGACATGACATATTACGAGAACAGAAAGGAATCCGGCACTGTTACAAACGATGATACATACGACAGCCACGACCGGTATTCAAATGAAAAAAGGCTTGCCCAAATCACGGCAGAATACTCCTTCATCCTGAACGGACGAGGGGACAAGATTTCCGCACAGGGCCGGCTGAGATATGACTGGTATGCTCTGGAATATACTGAAAGCAACCTGTTTACGCAGACGGGAGGAAGATATGAGGGTACACGCGGCTATGAGGACGAATACCACTGGGACTATGACTGGGATGTGAAATATCTGTTGAACTACCGGCCTGGAGGAAAATTCGAGGCGGGCTACCAGATGACTTCGTACAGCGAAGTGGGAGACTACAGTATAAAGTACTGGGACAGGGAAATGGAAGAGTTCCAGTGGCAGGATGACATGTATGCCCCGTTTTTCTACCGCAGGCAGATACACTCGCTTTTCGCCATGGCTACGGACAGTTTCGGTCCTGTGGATGCAAATGTCGGAATCCGCGGGGACTACACGCATGACATCATGGAAATTACGGTAAAGGATGCCAGCCGCAACCTGAAACGTTATGAACTTTTCCCCTCCGCACATATCTCCTACCATGCTCCTGATGACAATACCGTATCCGCGTCCTACGCGTTCCGCACAAACCGTCCCGGCATCTGGAAACTCGAGCCATACATCACATATGAAGACTATTACACCCGTCTCATAGGAAACCCTGACATCAGGCCAGAGTACATCCATTCAGCCGAGCTGGGATACCGCAAGATATTCGGCAAGAACCGCAACATCCTGACCTTTACCGGATTCTTCCGGGCATGCAAAGGTAAGACCGACCTTATCCGCAGACCGTACCAGCCGGGAGTGACACTGGACTCGCTTATAAATGCAGGAAACGACATGACATTCGGACTGGAAGGCGAAGCTCGCTTGAAAGCAGCCGGATGGTGGGACTTGGCTGTTACCGGAAGCGCATTCAGATACAGCTTCAAGAGTACCTATGAAGGCAGCAGGGACGCATCCGGATTCAGCTATACCATCGGGGTGATAAACAATTTCAGAGCCGGCAGGACCACGAAAATACAGTTCGATGCCAACGCCATCGGACCGGCCGTCCTTTCACAAGGTACGGAAAAGGGATATTTCTATTTCGACCTGGCAGTCAGACAGCAGATCATAAAGGACAGGCTTTCCGCCTCTTTGGTCTTCCATGACGCATTCCATACAGCCAAATACGAAAACCGGAGGGAAACTACAGGCTTGCTGTCCCTGACCAACGTCAGACCTGTCTATCCGAACATAGTCCTGTCAGTAAGCTATACTTTCAATGTCAGGGAAAGAAAGGAACACGGCGGGGCCATCTCGACAGGAACCATCTTCGAAGGCAAGGACTTCTGAACTGGAGACGAAGTTCAAAATAATAGTATCTTTGCACTCTGAGAAAAAGACAAGCCAATGGAAGTCAGAGCAAAAAAATCACTTGGACAACATTTTCTTACAGACCTTTCCGTCGCACGCGGAATAGTGGACGCACTCGTGACTGACGGTTATCCTGAAACCTCCGGAGGAGGACGTTTCGAGACACTTGAAGTAGGTCCGGGAATGGGGGTGCTTTCCCGGTACCTTCTTGAAAGGGAAGACATTGACCTGAAAATGGTGGAAATCGACAGAGAATCGGTAGACTACCTGCTGGTGAATTTCCCAAAGGCGGCAGGCCGCATCCTTCAGGCGGACTTCCTGAAGCTGGATCTGGAGAGTTTCTTCAAGGAAAGGTTTCTGATAATCGGCAACTTCCCGTATAACATTTCCTCGCAGATCTTCTTCAAGATACTTGACTGCAAGGAAAACGTCCCTCAGGTAGTGTGCATGATACAGAAAGAAGTCGCCGAGCGCATTGCCGAGAAACCAGGCACCAAGACTTACGGAATCCTTTCCGTTCTTCTGCAGGCATGGTATGACATCGAATACCTGTTCACAGTAGGAGAGGGCGCCTTCAATCCCCCGCCTAAAGTCAAATCCGCCGTAATCCGGCTGAAAAGGAATTCACGCGTCTCGCTTGGATGTGACGAAAAACTTTTCAAGGCCATAGTAAAGAACGCATTCAACCAGCGCCGCAAGACTCTGCGCAATTCGCTCAAACCTATGGTTTCCGCCAAGGCGGAACGCGAAGGCTGGCAGGAAGGACAGCTGGCGGAATTCATTTCCGCCCCTGTCTTCGGACTCCGTCCGGAACGTCTCGGCGTCGATGACTTTATCAGGCTCACTCTCCTTCTGTCATAAATACCCCGGAATCCGCACACCCTGCACAGGATACCGGATTAGAGCCGGGAAGCCCGGGGAAGAGCAAAGGCAAAGGACAGAACGGCTGCCGTAAAGGCGACAGCTATATATATGTAGTTGGCAATTACGAAATCCCGGACCGTCGGGACCATGAAAACGGTTCCCGTCACGGCCGCGAGCAGGACTATGGACACCAAGGCAAAGGCTATGGCCGTCAGACGGTTCCGTCTCCTGATGGAACGTACTGCAGACATGATCGCCATGATATCAGCCTGCTTCTCCTCTTCCGTCCGTCCGGCAAGCGATGCCGGTGTCGGAAGCAGATCGATCTGGCGGACAAGTTCGGACATAAAGGCCTCGCTTCCACGGACCTGAGGCATGTTGTCATGGATAAACTGGCGTATTTCCTTGTCTTTCATTTTTTCTATTGCTTTAAAACAGATAGTTGTCCATGTCTGCAGAATCTTTCATTCATGTCAGACGGACAGATTTTCAATATAAGCCTTCAAGTGCTGCCGTCCTCTGGAGAGATGTGAACGGACAGTGCCGGAAGGCATACCGGTTATGGCTTCTATATCCTTGACGGACTTGTCTTCCATATAAAAAAGCAGGATCACCGTCCTTTCCGTTTCAGGAAGATCCCGGATGGCCATATACAGGTCCTGATACTTGTATCCGGAGTCTGGATCAGCCCCTTCGTCCGGCTTTCTTTCATGCACCGGGGACAGTTCATCTCCTTCTGTTCTGGAAACACGTGCCTTGTAGTCATAGAAACAGTTGTATGCTATGCGGAAAAGCCATGTGGAAAATCTGGCCCTTCCCTCAAACTTCTCAAAAGACATATAGGCTTTCAGCATAGCCTCCTGGGCCAGGTCATCGGCACGGAACGAATCCCCTCCACACAGCACGCACAGGAATCTGCGCAAAGATTCCTGCTCGTACCCAAGCTGCCGTATGAACTGATTCCTGTCCACTTCAGACTACTGTTTCTCTTCTGTTTTCTGTCTTTTCATCCTTGCAGCCGCCTCTTCCGCCTCAATCTCCGGCATCATCCATTTCCGGCCGACAAAGAACGCCAGAAGAAGTCCGGCACCGACCGCCGCAAAAATAGCTCCGGTGATGATCGCACCCGTGCTGTCACCGATAAAAGGAGAGCCTGCCAGCATCCCCACCCCTATTACAGACAGTACAGTACCCCATGTCATCTTGTTCAGGAGTTTCATTTTCAGAGTTCTGCTGCTTCTTGTATCAGCAAATACGGAAGGATCGATCTCCTGACCGTTCTCAACGGCTTTGAGAAGGACATCCGTCTTCCGGTTGATCTCGTGGTCTCTTGATCTGTAGACAAGTGCCACAATCCATATAGGCATCACTACACACAGTCCGGTCACTATAAGTACCGCAGTCCAATCAATCATGATATTGTAAGATTAATGAATTAATACCCGGTTTTTCCCTTTTCCTCTGAGGAAATTCACATGTTAGACTCGGAGAGGGAACGGAATGTTGCGACAATTTATGAATTTTCCGGAAAAATTTCCGCAGGACCGTCCCTTTTCAGTTTCGATTCAGAATCCGATATGAAATTTGCAATCAGAAAATGACAAGATAACAATTAAAAACCGTTTTTGACATGAAAAAGTTCTTTATCGCAACGGCAGTGCTTCTCGCAAGCATAGTATCGGCAACGGCAGGCAATCAGGAAAGGCCTTCTACAGTAGACAAGCTTCCGGCCAATGCCAGGCAGTTCCTCTCGCAGCATTTCAGCGGACTGAATGTGGCATTTGTAGTGGAAGACCCTAAAATGATCGGCTCCGAATATGAAGTGACCTACACGGACCGAACGGAAGTCGATTTCAATCCGCAGGGAGAATGGACCAGCGTCGAACGCAAATACAGTGCGGTACCGTCGTCAGTAGTCCCTAAGCAGATTGCCGACTATGTCGCCAAAGGAAATTTCACTAACCAGTGGATCAAAAAGATAGAGCGTAATGCCTATTCCTGGGAAATAGAACTGAACAACGGGCTTGAAATCGAGTTCGACATGCAGTTCAATGTAATCGGGTTTGACGACTAGGAATATCTGCATCAAGACAAGAACAACCGGGCCGCTGTATTTCAGGAATCCGGCACTCTGGCGAGTGTCCCCTGATACAGCGGCCCGGTCTGTTGTCCGGAACTGCAGGATCATATTCCCGCGGCAAATGAATAAGGCTACTTCGTCCTCTTTACAGTATGAAGGACATTGCCGTCCTTGTCAAGCATGTGCAGGTTGAGTTCCGCACTGTCGACAGTAATGAGGGAATATCCCGACTTGTTGCTGCAGAATACGGTGCCGTCTACAGGCTGCACATCGTCCCTGCTGAGGGAACCCGACGTGTTCACCACATAATCGATGTCGCATTCTTCCCTTCGGATATGCTGGAAAGTATGTATATGGCCGCAGAGGTACATGTCCACATTTCCGTATTTGCGAAGGACAGGGTCAAGGCGCTGCTGAAGGTCTGTACGTTCGCTTTCACTCTTGTCCGTATACGCATAAATCGGATGATGCCCAACTGCCAGTATCCAGTCCTCTTCCGCTTCCGAAAGCACCTTGTCCAGCCATGCCAGCTGTTCAGTATAGTCAGACTTCGAGGCGTCCGCATACTTTTCTGTTTCTTCGCGGTATTTGTCAATCATAGGTGTCGTATCCAGCATGACCACACGTACGGTCACGCCGTCTTCTTCCTTCACGAACGTATAGTACTTGGCCGGCATCTCCCAGCGGGCGCTGACAGCACTGTACTGCACGACAGCATCAGTATTGCTCCTGTACTCATGGTTTCCACAGACAGGATACCAGTCTGTCATCAGATCCGGGTGAGAGTAAATCAGTTCATAGTTTGTCATCCACAGAGGATCCGATATGCTCTGTACACCTTCGAAATGGTGGACATCTCCGGCCGCCACAACGAACTCTATGTCAATTGTTTCCGCCATCCTGCCCATAGTCTCCGCTATGTGTTTCTGGTCATAGTAACCGTTTCGGCCGAGATCGTTGGCAAGATAGAAGTTCAGCGGCTTTTCAAGGGTCTTCCATTCCTGCGTATGGTCTGCAGTACCTTCAGATGAAGGACCGGAAGCGCAGCCGGTCATGACAAACGCCAGGGAAAGGAGGGCGATTATGCTTTTTTTCATTATTTTCCAGTTTAAAATCCGATTATTCCGCCTGACCGAAAGCGCCGAACCAAGGCTGTACGGCAGGTGAAGTATATGTCTGTCCGTTCACAGTGAGACCTGCAGCGGCATAGAAAGGCTGTCTTGAAGCATCTTCAGGAGTATAGGCTCCTTCAAGGACAGGAGAACCTCCCTGTACATGAAAATCCCAGTTGTCATTCCATGCATATAGTGCAGGGTCCGCATTGATGTCATAATTCACGAACATAGGGTTCAGCGTCTCTGCCTCTTCCACAGTTCTGGCGATCTTGCTGTTCACGTCAGCAGCAGGGTCATACTCTTCATGTGAGTAGGCATATCCTTCATACGGGAACTTCACGCCGGAGTAATAAAGGATTTCACCGTCATCCTCATATTCTCCATCGAAAACAAGATGGCTTTCGACATTGCCTGAAGCATAGAAGTTATAGTCTATCATCGAGTTTTCGTTGTCATAGCAGTCTTCGCTGCCCGGCTCGTCGTATGCAGGGGTGATAGCCCTGAACTTGCAGTTCACGAGAAGGTTGTTGAACACGCTCACGTTGGCCATCTCTTCTACATAAATGCAACCGCCTTTCTCTCCGTCACGTCTCCAGCCGGAGTTGATGATAGTATTATTGTAAGCCTGTATAAGAGCCTGATGCCTTACCTCGCTCTGGTCTGAACTGGACAGTTTGAGACCGTTGGTGTTAGGACTGAACATGATGTTGCCGGCTACGTCCACCTTGCATCCTGACTTGATGTTCACAGCCTCCGCTCCGTCATAACCGGTAGCGCTGAAGATATTGTCCGCAATAATCGCATTACCGCCCATCATATAGATGCCGTCTGACCATCCGTTACGGATAACACTGTTGGTAATCACGTAGTTGCCGTCTACATTATTGGTAGTGATCTGTGGGTATGCATCGTCACCGGCAGTGTAATATCCGTTCTCCGCTGCAGGTGAACCTTCTATTACCTGACCGCCTGTATATTCGATAATGGTATGGTCGATAAGCATTTCTTCGCATGTGGCTCCGGCAACGATTCCGCCCCAGAATCCTGCGAAAGTGTTTTCCGGAGTCCTCAGAGACTCATCTACAGTAAGACGCACAGGAACTTCTTCAGTACCGAGACAATAAAGGTTTCCGTCGACAGTGAATTCGATAGCGACATGGTTGACTCCCACGCCGGCCTCATCAAAGATGACAGTCACGCCTTCTTCGATTGTAAGCGACTCACCTTCAGGAACTGTGATATGTCCTGTAACGTTTACAGTCGATCCGGCTTCCCATACACCTGAAACATTTCCTGAAACACCTTCTTCGGATGGCTGATCCGGTTCTTGCGGCTCATCACCGGGAGTCTGTCCCTGTTCCTGGTCTTCCGGAGTCTCCGGCGTGGTTTCCGTGCAGGCTGCAAATGCGAATGCGGCAAGAGCAACCATAAAAAGATACTTAAACTTCATAAATTACAATTTAAAATTGATTTCCTTTATTTTTCTGAAAATTTATATCTGAGTCCTACTGTAATAGTCTGTCCGTGCCATTCCTTGCGCTCTATGACACCGCCCTTGTATCTGGCATAATCCTTCAGGGATTCCGTCATCCGGTTGGGGTTTATATACCTCAGCACCGGGGAATCCAGCAGATTGGACGCTTTTGCGAATACCGACAGCCCTGTCTTGAAACTTTTCTCGAGGGAAGCGTCCATCTGCACATAACCGGCCTCCCAGATATCGTTGTCGAACCAGTTGGATATCTCGCTGAGCCTCTTTCCCGTGTATGAGCCCGAGAACTGGGCCTCCAGTCCGTATTTCGGGAAGTTGAAAAGGAAAGAAAGGTTTGCCACATGTGCAGCCTGGCCGTACAGAGGCCTGGTCTGGTCAACAGTCTTCACTTCCGTCCCCTCGCGCACCCTCTTGTTGGTAGTTATGCTTGAATGCGTGTAGGTATAGTTTGCCTTGATTCCGAACCAGTTGAAATACTTCATGATATCTACCTCGACTCCGGCGTTTGTCGCATCTCCGAAATTCATAGGCGTAATGAACGTGGCCTGGCCTTCGTTGATGAGTCCGTATTCGATAGGATTCTTCAACTTCTTCCAGAAAAGGCCCACCATGAACTGCTCGGACGATTTCGGAAAAAATTCATACCTCAGGTCCAGATTGTCCGCCACCGTATGCTTCAGGTCAGGGTTACCCTTTTCGTCATAGTCCTCATTGAGAATGGTATACGGGACAATCTCGAAAAATCCCGGACGGTTTATGGAACGTCCGTAGGAAAAGCGAAGGTTCGCGTTCCTGTGGACCCCGTATTTAACATGGACACTCGGAAGTATGTCCACATAGTCCTGGTTCCCTTCCGAATCGGTCTTTCTCGGAAAATCAAGCTTATATCCCTGATCCGTATGCTCAGCCCTGACACCGGCGATGACCTCAAGTCCTTTCCACGTATATTTGCCCATGAAATACCCCGCCGCTATGTTCTCCCATGCATCGTAGTTGAGCGGGTCTCCGATATTTCCGTAAGGTCTCGGCTTGAAAAGAAGCTGGTCGAAGTTTGTCCAGTCTTCCCCGTAATATTGCAGATCCTCCCTGCCTGTCGCCGAATCGAATGTATATTCGTTGAAGAAACTGTCCCTTATCTTGTTCCTGTACATTCCCCCGGCTTTCAGCAGAAGGGAGGACTGGTTCAGGAAATCAAACCTGTAAGACAGGTTCACATATCCTGCGAAATCCCTGTCGGAATTGTGTTCCCACCTCTTTTCGGCAGAATCGGTGTTGTAGAGGTGAGGCTGCTGCATGTTCACGTATATTTTCGCATTGTCAGGGGATGTGCTGTAGGCCCTGGAAAAGACGCCCGACCAGTCGAGCTTGAGCCTGTCACCTTCCAGAAAAGAATGTTCTCCCTTGAGTGTAGTATTAACGATATACTGGCGGTTCCACTGCATCTTGACAATCCAGTCCTTCCTGTTCTGTCCGTCACGCACCTCGCTCTCGCGCAGATCCATATATCCTGCGTAGAGCATGAGCTTGTGCCGGCGGTCGAACCTGTAATCGAGTTTCGCATGCGCCCCCAGACGGTTCTGCTCCTCGGAATATGTCCTGTATTCCGTACCGTCGCCCGAAGAGCCCGGCATATAGTACAGGTCCGTATTCTTTCCGCGGAAAAGGTTCTGGTAACTGACAGCGGCCATAAGTCCGAGCCTGCCCCCGAAATACCTGTCACCGAAAGAAAAACCGCCAATAAGGTCAGGACGCGGTCTGACAGATTTCATCCGAAGGTTTTCAACGGTAAAATCATCCATCGTGACTGCATAGTCCTCCGGACGTCCGAGCCTCTCGTACGGGGACATCCTGTGTCCGGCCCTGTGGTTGAATGACTTGAAATCCCTGCCGAAGAACAGCGCGCTGTATCCGGATGCGACATTGGCATTCACCTCCATCTTCTCCGGAGCATCTTTCATGACCAGGTTTACGGCTCCCCCGATCCCGTCGCCTTCCATATCGGCAGTAAGAGACTTGGTGACCTCCAGACGGTCAAGCATCTCGGACGGAAAAATATCAAGAGGGACAAACCTGTTCTTGTTGTCCGGACTCGGTATTTTCACTCCGTTGACCAGAGTATAGTTGTAACGCTTGTCCATACCGCGCAGGATGGCATACCTGCCCTCTCCGCTGCTGTTCCTCTCGACTGTCACTCCTGACATCCTTTTGATCACGTTGGCCACCGTCACATCGGGAGAAAGTTCCATAGCCTTGGCGCTCATGACGTTGACCACATTCATGGCCGCCTTCTCTATCCCTCTGGCGCCGGCTTCGGTCTTGCCGTGGTTTTCAGCGGCGACAACAGCCCCGTCAAGGACGATACTGTCCTTCACCAGACTGATGACTATCTCGTCCGTACCGCCGGCATACACGACCTCGACATCCTTGTATCCGATCAGAGAGCACTGAAGCGTTTTCGCCCCTTCCGAATCTATCCTTACAGTGAAACTTCCGTCCAGACCGGACATGGCCCAGCGGTCCGGCTGTTCCTTGATCATGACTGCGGCTCCGATTATCTCTTCACCTGTCTCTGCATCAATTATTTTTCCTTTGATATCTGTTTCCGATACCGGATTACAAACCGGAGCTCCCTGCATAAGAATCACAGAGAAAGCAAGAACGGCAGACAATATCCCTCTTAAAAACATAAGAAACCATTAACCGGCCGCAAAAGTAGCCGCTAATGGTTTCTTAAAAATTTAGAAAATCCTAAAATATTATTACAATCCGTTACATAAACGTTAAATATCAGTTTGGAATTGAAACAGCCCCGGTTTCTTTACGTTTATTTCACTTCCAGTACATCCCCGTGGTCGCGGGCTACAGCTTCTTTCCATTTTTCAGTATATCCCGGGTTGGAAATCGAGCCCGGAATACGGTCCGAATATCCGTTGGTTATGAACGACCCGTCAGGATTCTGTCCCTTGACATTTCCGTCCATATATTTCAGGAGCAGGAATATCTCCAGATTTACCCAGTCATTGAAAACTGCCTGTGCCGTATTTACGGTATAGTCGGTAAGATATTCCTTCACCTCCGAGAAATCCGCCTTGGCAGGCTTTCCTTTCGCTTCTGAAAGCGCCCTGTCATACATGCCTTTTGCCATGGCGTCGATCTCCGGAACGGCAGCCATTTGAGACACTTCGAAAGCATCGATGGCATCACGTACGGCCGGAGCCATCACATTGTACATCCTGTAGCATGCGTTTGCGACTCTGTTGCAGATCCAGAATGCGGAAGTCGGTGAATACTCCAGCATGCTGCCGTTCCCCTCCCTGAAGCACTCCGGAACAGAAAGAGTACTTGTATATACAGGTGTAAGATATGATGTAGCGGCATCGTCAGTTCCGAACCACAGGAGTCCGCCTACCATATCCGGCAGCCATCCGCGGGACTGGCCGACAAACCAGAAGCCTGTCTGCTGGGTGGCAATGGCCCTTTCATTCACATAAGTCTTTCCTTCATATTCGAAATCCATCGGCCGCCATCTGTAAGGAAGGGCGTTTCCTCCGGCTCCTATATCCGTAGTCATATCCATAGGGGTTCCCTCGTAGTGGTCGCGCATCACGTCCGCCACATTCTTCATGGTTATCTTTCGGGACGGCTTCACAAAGAGAGGAAACCTTTTGGATGCGTCATGTCCCATTGCATACCCTATATAGTCGTATGCGTCTTTCGTCACTTCCTCACCGTTTTCGTCAACGAAAGTGAACTTGCCGTCGCAAAGGATATTGAATGCTGACCACGCGCGGGCCTCACATCCTCTCATACCGCTGAAGTTCAAAGGATTGTATGCATCACAGAAGCTGAATTCCTCATCCGGGCCTTCATAGTAACCCATCTCTCTGGCGAAAGAAATCACATCCTCGGAATACATGCAGTTCTCCGGATCGTCAAGAGGGAAAGTGCTTATCCGGGACTGGTTCGCATGTGCACAGATATATCCGTCAGGAACACGGCGCGCCACCCATACTATACCCTTGCGGACATTCTTTCCTTTTTCCATCTTCATTCCCTTTCCTATCAGGTCCATAACCCAGACCTCGTCCTTGTCGGCAATGGAGAATGATTCGCCTGAAGAATAATAGCCGTATGTGTTTGCAAGATCCACAATCACTTCTATGGCCTCACGGGCTGTCCTGGCTCTCTGGAGTGCTACATATATAAGGGAACCGTAGTCCATTACTCCTGTAGAATCCCACAGCTCCGGTCTTCCGCCATAAGTTGTCTCGCCGATTATCAGCTGGTGCTCGTTCATGTTGCCTACCGTCTGGTAGGTATGGCGGACCTGTGGAATCTGGCCGAGATACTTGTGCGTATCCCATTCGAAGATATTCAGCATGGCTCCTTTTTCCCAATCTGCAGCCGGATGGTAATACAGTTCTCCGAAAAGCTGGTGGGAATCCGCTGCATAAGAAACCATGCAGGAGCCGTCGGCACTCGCCCCTTTAGTCACGAGGATGTTTGTGCATGCTTCTCCCGGCAGAGTGGCCAGAAGCGCTGCGGCAGCTGTCATCGCTGCGGTAATCAAAAGTTTTGCTTTCATTTATGGATATTATATTGATGATTTTCACAACCGGTGCGTCCGGCTCAGCCGTACACGTCCTGCAAACCGGACAAAGTTATAAATTTTCACATAAAAGGCCAACCTGACAGGCAATGCGGCTTGCTGATACAGCGGATCCGGATACAATTGGATATTGCGGATTTTCTTTTTAAATTTGCAGGATTGTGCCGTAAGGCCCATAAAATTTACCGGATCAAATGAAAAAGGATATCTCATTCATAACAGCGTTCCTGTCTCTTTTCATGCTTGCAGCAGGTGCTGCAGACGCGCAGGCACAGGGGCAGCCGGAGCCGCCGGATATGCTGGAAGTAGCCGAAAATGAAGCCAACAGACTCCAGAGGCTCCTTGACCTCGAAGACTGGCAGGTTTTCTACGTGGACTCGACCCTCAAGCATGACTTTCCCGCAATGCAGGCAGAGCTGCTGGAACTCCAGTCATCAAAAGTGTCCAACTCTTCCCTGTATATCGGAGTCCAGGACAGATGGATGGAAAGGATAGACAGCACATACAGGACCATATTCACTGAAAGCCAGTGGTCCGTCTACATGAAGAACGGTGCCGCAAAGCTTCAGAAAGCCAGGGAAAAAAGGAAACAGAAGGCCATCGAGGCAGAACAGAAGCTGAAAGAGAAACTGAACAGAATGTAATATACCGGGAACTACCGGGCAAACACACATACAGACATCATGAAAGAAAAAATAGAAGCCCTGCTGGCAGAAATCGAGTCATTGTCATGCAAGACACAGCAGGATATAGAAAATGCGAGAGTCCGTCTTCTCGGCAAGAAAGGTTCAATTACAGCGCTTTTTGACGAATTCAGGACTGTCCCTCCCGAAATGAAGAGAGAGTTCGGACAGAAGCTCAACCAGCTGAAAAACGCCGCTGCAGAAAAAATCGCGGCTCTCAGGGAGTCCCTTGAGGAAAGCAGTGCGGCATCAGGTTCGTCCTTTGACCTTACCATGCCGGGAGAGCCTTTCAGCCTCGGGTCCCGTCATCCGGTATCAATCGTACGGGAGGAAATCATCGGGATTTTCCGCAAGTTCGGATACGATGTGGCCGAAGGTCCGGAAATAGAGGACGACTGGCATGTATTCGAAGCTCTCAACTTTCCTCCCGAGCACCCTGCCAGGGACATGCAGGACACATTCTTCATTTCCAGCGGGCACAAGGATCCGATATTGCTCCGCACGCATACTTCAAGTGTGCAGGTACGCGCCATGGAGACTCTTCCTCTTCCTATCCGTATCATCTGTCCTGGCCGCGTATTCAGAAATGAAGCCATCTCTGCTAGGGCTCACTGCATCTTCCATCAGGTAGAGGGTCTTTATATCGACGAGCATGTGACTTTCGCCGACCTCAAGCAGGCCATCCTGCTTTTTGTACGGGAAATGTTCGGGGCCGATGCGCAGATAAGGATGAGGCCTTCATACTTCCCGTTCACAGAACCGTCCGCCGAAGTAGATGTCAGCTGCAATATCTGCCACGGCAAGGGATGCAACATCTGCAAGGGCACAGGCTGGCTTGAAATCCTCGGATGCGGCATGGTTGATCCAAATGTCCTTGAAGCGTCGGGCATCGACAGCAGGAAATACAGCGGCTTTGCTTTCGGAATGGGTATAGAACGTATCGCAATGCTCAAATGGCAGGTCAAAGACCTCCGCAACTACTTCGAGAACGACCTCAGGTTCCTTAAGGAATTCGAGACCTCGATATAAACCGTCCGTAAATGAAAAGGAGCGCCACAGTGACGCTCCTTTTCATTTACGGCATCTCCATCATGCGTTCGGGAGGAAGCCTTTGGAGACAAGATACTCGGCAATCTGGACTGCATTGGTAGCCGCTCCCTTGCGGAGGTTGTCTGCGACACACCAGAGGTTCAGTCCGTATTTGACTGAAGGGTCGCGCCTGATCCTGCCGACGAAGACTTCATCCTTGCCCCAGGCGAAAAGCGGCATAGGATATACGTTGTGCTCAGGATCGTCCTGGAGGACACATCCGGGCATTTCCGCTATAAGCTTACGCACATCGGCAAGGTCAAACTCCCTCTCGAATTCAAGATTCACAGACTCCGAATGTCCTCCCTTTACAGGTACGCGCACAGTAGTCGGGGACACTGCGATAGTATCGTCACGCAATATCTTGTGCGTCTCGTTGACCATCTTCATTTCCTCTTTGGTATAGCCGTTATCAAGGAATACGTCTATATGGGGAAGGATGTTCTCGTCGATAGGATAAGGATATACGGCAGGATATTCTCCCCATTTCTTTCCGGCACGTTCAGCCTCCATCTGATTCAGAGCCTTGTAGCCGGTACCTGTTACGGACTGGTAGGTAGACACTACTATTCTCTTGATCCTGTATGCCTTGTGCAGAGGGGCAAGCGGCATGAGCATCTGGATAGTGGAACAGTTCGGGTTTGCAATGATCATGTCGTCCTTTTCGATTGCATCACCGTTTATTTCAGGAACGACAAGCTTTTTTGCAGGGTCCATTCTCCAGCATGATGAGTTGTCCACTACGCGGCATCCCGCCTCTGCAAATTTCGGGGCAAGCTCTCTCGAGGCACCTGCCCCCGCGGAAAAGAGAGCCACGTCAGGACGTGCCGCAATAGCGTCTTCGGCGCTGATGACGGTCCATTCTTTCCCTTTGAAGGTTATTTTCCTTCCCACTGATTTTTCTGATGCAACAGGATAAAGCTCCGTTACCGGGAAGTTCCTCTCAGCGAGGACTTCCAACATTCTGGTGCCGACCAGACCGGTGGCACCCACTACTGCTACTTTCATAATTCGTTTTTTATTTTCTGATTGTTCTTTTCTTGTTTTCCTCTATTTCCCAAGGGCGTTTCCGAGATCAAAAATGAGATCATCGACATTCTCGATGCCGACAGAAAGCCGCAGCTGGTTCGGATAGACTCCTGCGGCAATCTGCTCTTCAGGACTCAGCTGCGAATGGGTCGTCGATGCAGGATGTACTATCAGTGACTTGGCATCTCCCACGCTTCCCACGTGCAGGATCAGCTCCAGTCTGTCTACCAGAGCCGCGGCCCCGTCGAATCCTCCTTTTACCCGGAAGGTCAGGACTCCTCCGAAGCCATGCTTCAGGTATTTCTTCCCAAGCCCGTGATAAGGGTTGCTTTCCAGTCCGGTATAATTCACGCTTTCCACAGCCGGATGCTTCTTCAGGAACTGCGCTACTGCAAGCGCATTGTCACAGCACCTCTGGCTTCTGAGAGAAAGGGTCTCGAGTCCCTGAAGCATCAGGAACGAGTTGAAAGGAGACGGAGCAGGCCCGAGATTCCGCAGTCCGTCCACACGGATACGTCCGGCAAAAGCCGCCCTGCCGAAAACTTCGGTATATACCACCCCGTGATAGCTTTCAGACGGAGCTGCAAGAAGCGGGTATTTCTCCGGAGTCCAGTCAAAGTTGCCGTTATCAATCACCACGCCTCCCAGAGCCGTACCGTGTCCGCAGATCCACTTGGTCGCAGAATGTATGCTGACATTGACACCCCAGTCCGAAGGGCGGAAAAGATATCCTCCCATTCCGAATGTATTGTCTGCAAGGAGGCATATCCCATGCCGCCGGGCCATGTCGGCAATCGGCTCGAAATCAGGAATACTGAACGCAGGGTTGGCCAGATTCTCGACATATACCGCCTTCGTGTTTTCATCTATCAGGGCTTCAAGGTCTTCTACCCTGTCGCTCTTGGCAAACCTCATGTCTATACCCATGTCGCGAAGCGTGATGGCAAACATCGTGAATGTGCCGCCATAAAGAAACGGAGAAGTGACCACATTGTCGCCTTTTCCGGCTATATTCATGATACTCAACAACACGGCAGACTGTCCGGAGGCCGTTGCCGTTGCCGCAACGCCGTTTTCCAGAGCAGCCATCCTCTTTTCGAATACCTCCGTAGTAGTATTTGTAATACGCGTATAGATGTTTCCCGGCTTGCTCAAAGTGAAAAGGTCCACTCCGTCCTGTATATTGTCGAATACATAGGCCGTACTCTGATATATCGGGACAGCAGTACCTTTTGACTGCGGGTCGATTTCCTGTCCTGCCCTGACCTGCAGGGTCTCGAACTTATAGTTTCTTGTTCCTTTCATATCCGATTTCATGTTTTGTCAGACCAGTATGTCATTCAGGACTCCGGAAGCGGTCTGGTATGCCCCGGCTCCGGCTCCCTGTATTACGAGAGGGGACGGATAGAAATCCGTCCTGATGATTGCAGCGTTGTCCGTCCCGCAAAGATTGTAAAGCGGATGCTCCGGCCCGACATTCTCCAGAGCCATTCTTGCCTTGTAGCCGAACGCGGAAGACCCGTCTTTCACCAGTGAAGCAATGAATCTCTGCCGCAGGCCGCATGATGCCGCAGCCTCGTACTGCGCGGCAAAAACAGACTCGTTCTCTTCAAGTTTCCTGTAGAAAGCGTCCACTTTCCCTTCAAAGAACTCCGGCCCGAGTATCGGACATATCTCCACATCTTTTTCGTCAATCCCCACTCCGGCCTCGCGGGAAAGGATCAGGAGCTTGCGGAGCACGTCGCGTCCGCTCAGGTCCAGTCGTGGATCCGGCTCGGTGTATCCGGCATCGTGCGCCCTGCGGACGATATCGGCGAACGTGGCTGTCTTTCCTCCGTCATAAGTACTGAAGATAAAGTTCAGAGTCCCTGACAGGACCGCTTCTATACGATGGATTTCATCTCCGCTGTTAACGCTTCTGGATATAGACTCCAGAATCGGAAGAGCCGCTCCGACCGTAGTCTCGTATTTGAGCGACGCCCCGTTCTCAAGAGCGGAACGTTTCAGAGTCCGGTATTGGGAATAAGGAGACGAGAACGTTATCTTGTTGCAGGCCACCACGGAATATCCCCGCCTGAACAGGTTCATGTATTTATATGCTATATCGGAGCTTGCCGTGCAGTCCACGAACACGGAATTTTCCATCGATATGTTTGCAAGGGCCTCGAAGTAGGCTTCATCCGCCGCGCTTTCCCCCCGGTCCAGAAGAGCCGTCACGTCATCCAGAGGAAGTCCGTCGGTATTCAGCACGAATTTGCGGCTGTTTGAAAGCCCTGCAATGCGGAGGCGCTTGCCGGTACGGGCCGTAATCCTGTCTCCGTTACGGGCAATTATATCCACGAGTGCTTTTCCTACGGTACCGTATCCGGCTATGAAAAGGTTTATGTCCCGGACTGAAGTCTTCCCGAAAAACTCATCATGGATATACCGTATGGCCTTGTCCGAATCGCCGGAATGCACTATGACTGAAATATTCCTTTCGGAGGAGCCCTGTGCCGTGGCCCTGATGGAGACACTGTGTCTTCCAAGAGCGGCAAGCATACGTCCCGTAGTCCCGCACTGGTTGATTATGTCGTCCCCTACCAGACATACGATCGAAAATCCTTTCTCGACTTTCAGAGGATTGAGTTTGCCCAAGGAAATTTCATAGGCGAAGCAGGCATCGGCTGCAGCCTTGGCCTTGTCCGCATCCTTTTCGGACACAGCTATGCACATCGTATGTACGGATGAGGCCTGGGTAATCAGAATAATGTTGATGCCGCTGCGGCTGAGTGTATCGAAAAGGCGGCTTGAAAAGCCCGGAATCCCTACCATGCCGCTACCTTCAAGCGAAATAAGCGCTATTTTGTCCGAATTCGAAATGCCTATAAGTTTTTCCTTCCCCCGCGGAGGATTCTTTTCTATCAGCGTTCCCGGGGCATCAGGATCGAATGTATTTTTTACGTAAATCGGAATACCTTCGGATACGACAGGCTGGATTGTAGGAGGATAGATGACTTTTGCCCCGAAATGGGAGAGTTCCAGTGCAGCCCGGTAGGAAATGTTGCTGATTGTCCTGGCTGCCGGAACGATTTTCGGGTTTGCCGTCATCATGCCAGGGACATCCGTCCATATTTCAAGGATACGGGCATTGCATCCGACAGCCAGCAGAGAAGCCGTATAGTCAGACCCGCCCCGGCCAAGAGTGACAGTACGGCCCTGGTCATCGGAAGCGATGAATCCAGGAAGTACGAACAGGGATGTTATCGGATTGTTTTCAAGCATGGCCGCCACGTTGGCGTTTGTCTTTGCCGTGTCCACCACATTCACCCCTTCACGCTTGTGTGTCCTGATTACAGTTCTGGAATCCATCCATTTGGTAGCTATGCCGATAGATGCGAGCTTGGTTGCTATTATACGTGTGGAAACGAGCTCTCCGCATCCCTGGATGGCGTCCAGACTGGCTTCGCTCAGCTCGCCGAGAAGGTAGACACCCTGGGCAATGCTTCTGAGAGACTCGAAAATACTGTCGCACATCTCCATGCTCTCTTCATGCTTTTCCAGAGGAAGAAGTTCCTTGATGATTGCATGGTGTTTCTTCTGATACTCGTCTATGATGGTACGGTAGTCATCATCGCGTCTGGCGGCAAGGTTTCCAAGCCTTATCAGAGCGTCCGTAAATCCGCTGATGGCAGAGCAGACCAGTATGGTACGGTCTCTGTCCACCGCTTTCGATACTATATCTGTCACCTTGGCCATGTTGGCCGCATTAGCCACTGATGTGCCTCCGAATTTCAATACTTGCATGGTATTCTAAATATGGGATTTCAATATTTCCTTTAACTGGTCATATTCCAGCAGAAAGCCGTCATGACCGAATTTCGATGTCATTTCATGATATTCAGCTCCCGGAATGTTACCGGCAATGAACTTCTGTTCTTCCACCGGGAAAAGACTGTCGCTGTCGATACCGATGACTATACTCCTGGACTTTATGCCGGCCAGTGCCGCGGTGACCCCTCCTCTGCCGCGCCCTATATTGTGGCTGTCCACCGAATATGTAAGATACCAGTATGAGTAAGCATCGAACCTGTCTGCAAGTTTTTTCCCCTGATATCTTTCATAAGATGCCGCCCTGCCGGCAAATACGGTATCGGTATCAGGCTCCTGCTGGGTAGTGTTGTAACCTTCGTAGCTCCGGTATGAGATCAGCGCTATCGCCCGCGCCGCCTTCAGGCCGGCTTCTCCGCCCTTCAGGCTTCCGCACTCCCGGAAAGTGGGATCTGCTTCCAGTGCCATACGCTGCGCCTCGTTATATGCCGTAAGCCAAGGCGTCACACGCGGACCGCATGCTATGAATGCCGCCGTTCTGATGACTTCCGGCTCCATTACCGCCCACTCGAGAGCCTGGAAGCCGCCGATCGAGCTTCCCACGATAAGGTCGATTTTTTCTATTCCGAGATATTTGCGGACAAGTATTTCCGCATTTACTATGTCACGGACCGTAACTTTCGGAAAACTGAAGTAATACGGCTCTCCGTCAGGATGTTCTGCCGACACGCTTCCAGGGCGGGACACCGCCGGGCCGGAAGAGCCGTAAGCAGAACCTAACATATTGGCGCATACCACTATATATTTGCCGGTATCGAAAAATTTGTCTGGCCCTACCAGCTCCGGCCACCATTCCGAAGGGTCTGAATTGGCAGTAAGTGCATGTGTAATCCATACTACCTTCCTTATTCCCGCGGCAGCATCATGGCTTATGGCCCTGACAGCCTCGGCATCGGTCACTCCCTCCCTGAAATATCCTTCTGAAATATGATATACTACTTTGAGATGTTCTATGACTCCGCCAGCCTCACACTGGAACGGACGGTCATAATAGAATTCCTTCCTTGTCATTTTTCATAACTTTACTTGAATCTTGTCTTTCTGTCCTGAGAAACCGGAGTGGGCATCCCGCACACCTCCCGGCAATAGAATACCGAATGCATCTTAACGATGCATTCGCTTGGACATCATGGATATGAAAGATGACTTTTTCATAGACGGGGACAAATATAGTGATTTTTTATTTACGTCAAGCCTGTCCCCGTTTTCAAGAATGAAATTTTCTGATTCATGTCATTGCTCTCTGACGAAATTTCCGTCCCCGTCATAAACCAGATCCCTTCCGTTGCTGATTTCCACTTCATACCCGCCCCACTCCTTCTCTATCTTGAATATTTCCGTTCCTCCCGGGACATAAGTTTCCAGATGGGAAAGAATAGCGGCAGGGACTATACCGTCAGGAACAGGAGAGAACTTGCAGTCAACGCTCAGCCATATCCCGGATTCGTCAAACTCGATTTCCGATCCGTCGGAAAGGCGGACGTTGTATGTGATGACCCTGTCATCTCTGTCCTTTTCGGCATAAAGGATTTTTTCATCCTGGAAATACCGGGAGATAAAGTCTCTGGCAACGTCCGGAAGCTGGCTTTCCCTGATTTTCCTTTCATCATCGCATCCGGTCAGGGCTGCTGCTCCGGCAAGGAATGCGACAAACAACATGATTTTCTTTTTCAAAACAGTAATCATAATTTTCCTTTATTTATGTTATTCGGATTTTTCCGGGAGCGAAATTATGCCCGCTTTCTGAAAAGAATCTGAAATCCCGGGCAATTTCCGCAGCAATTCATGCATCATGATTTTCTTCATTGCCCGGCCTGTTATGTCCTGCTTCGGAAATCTCTGAAAGGATACCTTTCCTGTTTCTCGCCCTTTCCCCAAATCAACATGGATTTTCCGTTGATGTCAAAAAAGAGAGACCACTTGTTAGTGACCTCTCTCCGGAGCGGAAAACGAGACTCGAACGCAGGCTTGCCTGCGTCTGCCTTTCACGTAGTCCCCTCAGTCGGCTCCGCCGACAGCTCCCTCGGGGAGCATCGCGAGTTCGAGTCAGGAAGAGATCCTTTAACAAAAAAAAAGAGAGACCACTTGTTAGTGACCTCTCTCCGGAGCGGAAAACGAGACTCGAACTCGCGACCCCAACCTTGGCAAGGTTGTGCTCTACCAACTGAGCTATTTCCGCATATACGTTATGAATTTTTAAAGAGCAATCCCGCTATTTCAGTAACGGGATTGCAAAGGTAGGTATTTTTTCTTTAGTTGCAAATTTTTTTATGACTTTTTCACGGCATCTTGTTATTTCCTTACGATTTTTGCCGCATATCCACCGCCTGGAGCCATATGGAAAGTCACTTTTCGGGATACCGGGACAGAGACTGTTTCCCTGATATAGTCGCATGCCGCACGGTCCGCGTTGATACCGTCGCGGTATACCGTCATCTCATAATTCCCTTCGCCAAGGAAAGAAAGATCCAAGGTAAGGTCCCTGGCGTTCCAGTCAGTCATGGCTCCCAGATACCAGATATCTCCGCTGCGGCGGGCTGTCGCAATATATTCGGCGATACGCCCGTCCAGGACAACTGTCTCGTCCCATACTGTAGGAATCTCCGCAATGAACCCGGAACATTCAGGCTCCCTGATATAGTTGGAAGGAGAGTCGCAGAGCATGTTGAGCGGAGACTCGAAGACCACATATTCGGCCAGCTGCCTGCAGCGTGTCCCCTGACTCATGGCTTCGGAGTTGACCGGACGGTAGTTGCCGCGTGTGGCATTGCGCATTGCCCCTTGTGTGTAATCCATAGGCCCGGCAACCATTCTGGTGAAAGGTATCGTCACGTCGTATGTCACCTGATCGACATCCGGCCCTGACCATTTCATCTGTTCCAATCCATGGACCCCTTCGTAGTTGATGACATTAGGATAAGTCCTGTGCAGCCCTGTCGGCTTGTATGTCCCGTGGAAATCTATCATGAGTCCGTATTTCGCTGCCGTTTCAGCCGCCCTGCGATGGAAAGCGACCATCTTCTGATCGTCCCTGTCCATAAAGTCCACCTTGAATCCCTTGATTCCCAGATCGGAAAAATATCTGCAGACGTTTTCCATATCACGGTCAAAAGCCCAGTAACCAGCCCACAATATCAGGCCGACATTCTTCGACCCGGCATATTCGGAAAGCATTTTGAGATCGATTTCCGGAACCACCTGCATCAGGTCAGCCTGAAGATTCACAGCCCAGCCTTCATCCAGAATAACATATTCTATTCCGTGCTCCGAGGCGAAATCAATATAGTATTTGTATGTATCGTTGTTGATGCCTGCCCTGAAACCGACCCCGTACAGATTCCAGTCATTCCACCAGTCCCAGGCCACCTTTCCGGGTTTCACCCAACTGTAGTCCATATCCGCTGCAGGAGGAGTGGCAAGACGGTATACCATATCGTTGTCCGCAAGCCGGCTGTCTTCCGCCGTCACGATGACCACTCTCCAAGGGAACGCCGTACCGCTCTCATATTCGGCAATATAATCCCTTCTTGACCGGACCACCATCTGAAGCATGTTGTGACCGCCCTGCTCCTCTTTGTCAGGATACGGAGCAAAAGCACCGTGGAGGCTGTTTCCTCCATCACCGTTGTACAGATACATGCCGGGGTAATCCAGAAGATCAGCTTCCGTTATGCACACTTTCTTCCCCTGCGGAGCCTCGACTACCAAAGGAAGGAAAGCAAGCCGGTCCCTGTCCCAATCGGACAAGGCAATGTGAGAGTATGTATTTTCAAACGAATTGAAGAACTGGCGGGAGAAATCGTTCCTGTCGAAATCCCTTACATAAGGGACATAAGCAGTCCGGTCTTCCGGGAAATTGAAATCCGCCTGTTCCGAGACCACCCTGAAAGGGGCATCCGAAAGCGACACGAAACGGTATGCCATCCCGTCATCATAAGCCCTGAAAATGATATTGAACCCCTTGAATCTCAAAGTCAGTTCATTGAAACGGTCTTCGACGGTCTTCTTCTTGTAATTGACAGCGCATATCCGCTCTTCCACACTGCGTGTCTTTTTGCCTTGAAAGCTTGATTCCACGCCATATACCGTCCCGTCATCCAGCGTCATGGATACTTGCGAAGGGGCCAGAACCGGAGTTCCCTCATGTGAAACGGAATAGGAGACAGTTTCCCCGACTTCCACATGGACACCGAGTTTCCCGTCCGGCGAGGACAATGAGAACTCTTTCGGAGCCGCAGACATTACTGCAGAGATTCCCAAAGCGGCCACTGCCGCAATAATTTTTCCAGTCATGATTTCCTATAATTATTAGTTTCAAATGTTCTGTTTTGCGGGTTCCTGCATCCAGACGGTAAAACCCTGTCATCCTTTCATCTGGGACTTCATGTTCCGGAGCAGGTCAAATGCCTGCATCGGGGTCATGTTGTCAAGGTCGGCGGAGTTGAGTTCGTCCCGCAGCGACATAAGAAGAGGATCTTCGAGCTGGAAGAAAGACAACTGCAGGGAACCATCGCTCTCGACACGTCCTTCCCTGACATTGTGCGGTTTCACCCTTTTTGAAGGCAGGACACAGGATTTCCCGTCCTCTCCTTTTTCCAATGCCTGAAGCGTCTTCTCGGCAGATTCGATGACCTGATGCGGCATTCCCGCCATTCTGGCCACGTGAAGACCGAAACTGTGGGCGACACCCCCTTCTTTCAGTTTGCGCAGGAAAATCACCTTCTTGTCCACTTCCTTTACGGCAATATGAAAGTTCTTCACGCGCGGATAGATTCCTTCCAGATCATTGAGCTCATGATAATGGGTCGCAAACAGCGTTTTCGCACCTTCTCCGTATTCGTGAATATACTCAACTATCGCCCTGGCTATGGACATGCCGTCATACGTGGAAGTACCGCGGCCTATTTCGTCCAGCAGGACAAGCGACCTGGAAGAAAGGTTGTGCAGAATCATCGAAGTCTCCAGCATTTCCACCATAAAGGTCGACTCTCCGCGGGAAATGTTGTCCGATGCACCCACCCGGGTGAACAGCTTGTCGAAATAGCCTATTCTTGCAGAAGCCGCAGGGACAAACGACCCTATCTGGGCAAGCAGTACTATCAGCGCAGTCTGACGCAGCAATGCCGATTTTCCGGCCATGTTCGGACCTGTAAGGATAATGATCTGTCTGGTTTTGTTGTCAAGATACACGTCGTTCGCCACAAACTCTTCTCCGCGCGGCATAAGTGTCTCTATTACAGGATGTCTGCCCGCCTTGATATCCAAGGCGTATCCGTCGTTCATTTCCGGACGGCAATACCTGTTGGAAACAGCCAGGTCGGCAAATCCCGAAAGGACATCCAGTCTGGATATGATACGGCAGTCAGACTGGATTACCGATATATTCTGCTGGATGACAGCTACCAGATCCGCATACAACCGGCTTTCAAGTATGTAGATCTTTTCTTCGGCACCGAGGATTTTCTCCTCGTATTCTTTCAGTTCGGGTGTTATATAACGTTCGGCATTGACAAGAGTCTGCTTGCGTATCCATGTGGAAGGCACCTTGTCCTTATGGGCATTGCGCACTTCCAGATAATATCCGAAAACGGAATTGTAACTTATTTTCAGAGAAGTAATCCCAGTTTTCTCCATCTCTCTCTGCTGGATATTGAGGAGGACTTCCCTGCTGTTTCGGGCCAGATTCCTGAGCTCGTCCAGTTCAGCGTTGAATCCGGAGGCTATCACATCACCTTTCCCGACAGCGGCCGCCGGGTCCGGCGCCATTGTCCTTTCCAGCGTTTCAAGAAGTCCGGAACAGCTGTTTACGGATGCCATCATGTCGTCCAGAGGCCTGCATCCTTTTCCGGAACAGAGCTGCTTTACAGGACCGAGCCGGGAAAGCCCGCGTTTCAGCTGCATTACCTCACGCGGGGAGATTTTCCCTGCCGCTGCACGGGATATTATTCTCTCCATATCTCCGATATTCCCTATATGCTCCTGTATATCAGCCAGATCCTGTCGGTTTTCGACAAAATGCTGTACCACGTCATACCTCGCGTTCAGTTCCGGAATATCCATTGACGGCATCATAAGCCAGCTGCGAAGCAGACGTGCACCCATCGGAGAGGCGCATCTGTCTATCACGGAAACGAGCGACACCCCTTCCCCGCCCCCTGCTGCAGAGAATATCTCCAGATTCCGGAAAGTGAAACGGTCCATCCATACGAATTCCGACTCGTCTATACGTGAAATCGAACATATATTCTTCAGTCCGGAATGCTGTGTCTGCTCCAGATACACCAGAAGCGCCCCTGCAGAAGTGACTCCGAGAGGGTAAATGTCTATGGCATATCCTTTCAGGGAATCGACTCCGAGCTGTTTCCTGAGCTTTTCCACGGAATAGTCGTAGACAAAAGCCCATTCATCCAGAGTCGATACGTAATAATGCTCACCGAAACGTTCTTTCACGCCTTTTTCATACCCTTTCGGGACGACGAGTTCTTTGGGAGCAAATGACGAAAGCAGTGTATCTATATAATCTACAGAGCCTTCAGCCAGCTGGAAAGTACCTGTGGAGACATCCAGAAAAGCTACTCCGCACCTGTCCTTCTCGAAAGTAAGGCCGGCGAGGAAATTGTGTTCCTTCTGCTCAAGAAGCTGGTCGCTGAACGCTATTCCCGGCGTAACCAATTCGGTCACGCCTCTTTTTACAATCTTCTTGGTAAGTTTCGGGTCTTCAAGCTGGTCGCATACGGCGACCTTGTAGCCTGCCCGGACCAGGCGGGGAAGATATATGTCAATGGAATGATGCGGGAAGCCTGCAAGCGGGACAGACTGTGCCGACCCGTTCGCCCTTTTGGTCAGGACAATACCCAGAACCTTGCTTGCGATGAGCGCATCATCCGCGAATGTCTCGTAAAAATCCCCTACCCTGAACAGCAGCACGGCCTCCGGATGCTGGGCCTTGACCTGAAAATACTGCTTCATCAGCGGGGTTTCGGCTATCTTTTCTTTCATCTTTTTTCAAAATCGCACATCCGTGCAAATTTACAATTTAATTCGGCATTTCTGCCGTATTGCCCCATTCTTATGATAAATCGGAAAAAACCTTTACCTTTACGTCCTCAATCATACTGATGACAACATGAAGACGGGAAACCCCGTACAGTCCATTACATGAAACGTGTGCTTATAATATCATACTACTGGCCCCCTTCAGGAGGTTCAGGGGTACAGAGATGGGTGAAATTCGCCAAGTTCCTTCCTGCAGAGGGATGGCAGCCGGTCATATACACTCCGGAAAATCCGGAAATCACGACTGTCGACCGCACTCTGGAAGACGAAATACCACATGAGGCGGAAATCATAAAGACCCATATCACGGAGCCATATGGTCTGTACAGAAAAATCTTCGGGAAAGGCAAGTCGGCTTCGGAAGGCGAAGTGAATCCCATCAACAGCCGTAAAAAGACCTTCACACAGAAGATTTCGATGCTGATCAGGGGAAATCTTTTCATACCGGACCCGAGATGCCTGTGGATAGCGCCGTCTGTAAAATACCTGAAAAAATATCTTGAAGAACACCCTGTGGACATAATGGTCAGTACAGGACCGCCCCATTCCATGCACCTGATAGCCGAAAGGGTCGCACATGCTACAGGGATTCCGTGGATAGCGGACTTCCGTGACCCGTGGACAAAAATGTTCTATTTCAAGCATCTGGGACTGAGCGCCTGGGCAGAGAAGCGGCACAGGTTTCTTGAAAAGTCCGTATTGGACAACGCCGATGCCGTAGTGGCGGTATCACCTCTCGTCCAGGAGGAGTTCCAGGCTATGACTGCAACACATGTAGAACTGATTACCAACGGGTATGACGAAGAGGATTTCGACCAGGTCGTCGAGCCTGACGGATATTTCAACATCACGCATACCGGCCTTTTCGCCTCGGACGGCAATCCCGAAATGCTGTGGAAAGTCCTGGCCGGAAAATGCGCAGCCGACAGCGAATTTGCCGGAATGCTCAGAATCAGGCTTGCCGGAAAAAACGACAGGGAAATAACGGAGTCCATAGTAGGCGCAGGACTTGCGGCCAATCTGCGGGATGTAGGATATGTAGACCACCAGCGTGCCGTCCGTGAACAGAAAAACGCCTCCCTGCTCGTTCTCCCGCTGAGGAAAGAACCTGAATACAGGGCGACGCTTCCGGGAAAGCTCTTTGAATATCTGGCTTCCGGCAGGCCTGTCCTCGGCATCGGGCAGACAGACGGAGCCATGGCCAGAATTCTCAACTCCACCAGGGCCGGAGTGGTTTTCAACTGGGATGATGAAGCATCCATGAAAAAATATCTGGATTTGTGCTGGGAGCGCTTCAAGACAGACTCCCTGAAAGCGGATACGGAAAATATCGGACAATACTCCCGTCAGACGCTGACTTGCAGAATGGCGTCTCTGATGGATTCCCTCATAAAAAAAAGAAGATAGACAGATGAACAGGAAATTCACGAACAGGATACTCATATTCGCAGGAGCCGTTGTGCTGTTCCTTATACTTGCGTATGGTTTCGTACCGGAAGTGCTCAGCGGGAAAATAGTGAACCAGTCGGATTTTTCAGGCTGGAGAGGAATGGCAGAAGAAACCATCCGCCACAACGCCGCCCACCCTGACGACCCGACCTACTGGACAAACTCGATGTTCGGCGGCATGCCGAATGTGTCGATGTACGATGACTTCAAAGGAGACTGGACAAAACCTATCTACGAAACCCTGATGTCAGGAGCGCGCCCGGCAAACTATCTTTTTGTATCTCTGCTCGGTTCGTTTCTCCTGATGCTGGCAATGGGAGTGAACTGGCTGCTGGCTGTCGGAGGCGCCATAGCAATTACCTTCTGTTCCTACAACATCCAGATAATCCAGGTGGGGCACAATACCAAGATGCAGGCTATAGCTTTCATGCCGTGGGTCCTTGCCTCTCTGATATTCACGTACAGAAGCGCCATGGAAAAGTACAGGGAGAACGGCCTTCCTGACTCCTGGAAATCATGGTTCCCGGCTTCACTTCTCGGCTCGGTACTTTTTGCTCTGGCCCTGAGCATGCAGATAAAGGCCAACCATCCTCAGATTACATATTACCTTGCCATCATCATTTTCATCTATGCCATTGTCCAGTTCGTGTATGTCTGCCTGAGACAAAAGCGGCTTGTCGGACGGTTTTTCGCAGTGTCAGCCATGCTGCTGGTTATAGGATGCACGGGAATAGCGACCAATCTGAACAAGCTTGTCCCCACATATGAATATGCCGGATATACCATGCGGGGTGGTTCGGAACTGACTCCCGTTACTGAACATGACAACGATAAAGGACTCGATCTGGATTATGCCACTGCATGGTCCTACGGAATAGAAGAAACCCCTAACCTGTTGATTCCGAACTTCAACGGAGGAGCTTCCGCCGGAAAGATGACTATCAGGAACTCTGAAACAGAAAATCTTCTTAGGCAGGCAGGCCAGCCCAATCTGAAGGAAGTGATGAAGGCCCTTCCTCTTTACTGGGGTCCGCAGCCGTATACGGCCGGACCGATGTATATCGGAGCCGTTTCGGTATTCCTGTTCATTCTGGGACTCTGCCTGTATGACAGGAAGGAAAAATGGTGGCTTCTGGCTGCAACCGTCATTGCCGTGATGCTTGCATGGGGAAGCCATTTCATGTGGTTTACGAAACTCTGGTTCGAATATGCTCCCATGTACAATAAGTTCAGGACCGTATCCATGGCTCTGACAGTTCTGCAAGTGACTGTTCCAATGCTTGGATTCCTTGTTCTCGACAGGATAATGCGAGGCTGCTTCGGAAAGAAGGAAGTGGCAAAGGCTTCGCTTGTATCCTTAATATTGACAGGCGGATTCTGCCTTGTATTCTGGATATTCCCTTCACTGGCCGGCACATTTACAAGTACCGCCGACGCCGGTCAGCCGGACGTGCTGGTCCAGGCCCTGGCCGATGACCGCCGGGAAATGCTGGGAAAGGATGCCTTGCGCAGTCTGATTCTCATAGTTGCCGTTTTCGCCCTGATATACAGGATTGTGCCAAAACTGCCGGAAAATCCTGCCTCAAATGGGAAATCGGCTCAATACAGGCCATGGATGAAACGTTCCGCAGCGGCAAGTCTGGGTATAGTGCTGCTTGTCGCCATCGATTTCTTCCCTGTAGACAAGAGATACCTGGACAAGGACGATTTCGTAAGCAAACGGGATTTTTCAGAGCAGTTTGCACTCAGGCCTGTCGATGAAGTGATACTTCAGGATCCGGACATTGACTACAGAGTACTGGACATCAGCGTCAATACTTTCAACGACGCGCATCCGAGCTACCATCACCGCTGCATCGGAGGCTACAGCCCTGCGAAGATGCAGAGATATCAGGATCTGATAGAGAAATACCTTACGCCGGAAATAAACAGTGTCATACGGACTGTCAACTCTTCGGCTACAATACAGGAAGTCGAAGACAGTCTTCCGGCAATGCCAGTGACATCTGCACTGAACGGGAAATATGTCATCATCGGCGGGGAGTATCCTCCTGTCGTAAACCGCAACGCCATGGGGAACTGCTGGTTTGTATCCTCTGCAGTAGCGGCCGCGACTCCTGACGATGAAATCGCCCTTATAGGGAAAACCGACCTGAAGGATACAGCGGTCATAGGAGATGATTTTGCCTGGGCAAGAGAAAAACTGGACTCACTCGGCCGCCTGGCCCGTTATGATACAGCACCCGCAGACTCGGTATGGATGACAAGCTATGCCCCTAATGAGTTGAGATACAGATACCGTTCTGCATCTGAGCGGGCCGTGATATTCAGCGAAATCTACTATCCTGAAGGATGGCATGCGGAAGTGGACGGCAAACCGGCAGAGCTTTTCAGAGCAGACTGGATTCTCCGCGGAGCTTTCATCCCTGCCGGAGAACACGAAATAACAATGCGTTTCGATCCGCCATCCTATACGGCTGGAGAACGCCTTTCAAGAGCGTCTTCCATTACACTGATAGTTCTTCTGCTCCTTTCCTGCGCGGGAATCATAAAGTTCCGTTGACAAGCAGCAGAGAAGCCAGAAGAGTATCAGGGCTATCATACCCTTTCAGTCTGACAGATGACCATATAAAAAAAGGAGTTGCGGAAATACCGTAACTCCTTAATTTTTAGTAGTGGAGATAGTCGGAGTCGAACCGACGACCCTCTGCTTGCAAAGCAGATGCTCTAGCCAACTGAGCTATACCCCCATTAAACAGTTTAATGAACTGTAGTCCTGAGCAGACTTGAACTGCTGACCCCTACATTATCAGTGTAGTGCTCTAACCAACTGAGCTACAGGACTATATATAATAATGAAAGACTACAATGAGGAGCGGAATCAATTTCAGCTCCAAAAAGGAGGTGTTCCAGCCACACCTTCCGGTACGGCTACCTTGTTACGACTTAGCCCCAGTCACCGGTCTCGCCCTAGGCCGCTCCTCGCGGTCACGGACTTCAGGCGCTCCCGGCTCCCATGGCTTGACGGG
>CASFGK010000004.1 GCA_949294195.1 uncultured Bacteroidales bacterium
ACCCTACACTCGCAAAATTATCCTTAAAAAATGCTTCCGAACTTCTAAAATACCTGAGTCCTGTCAAAGGTCCATGAAGAATCCATTAGCTACAATAAAACAAAAAGAAGCCGACCTCAAAATTACTTTTGGGTCGGCTTCTTATTTTTTGTCACATTCCCTATTTTTATTATCTTTGAAAATTGGTGTAATTTATGTTTGAAACATATGGACAATCGCGATACTCATGTAGTGATTATGGCCGGCGGCATAGGGAGCCGCCTGTGGCCTTTGAGTACACCTGAAATGCCAAAACAGTTCATCGATGTTCTCGGCACGGGGAAGTCCTTGCTGCAAATGACCGTGGAACGCTTCCTTCCTGTCTGTGACATCGGAAATTTCTGGATTGTCACCGCTGCCGGCTATACAGGTATCGTCGCAGAACAGATTCCGGGAATCGCCCCGGACCATATACTTGCAGAGCCTCAGGCCCGCAATACCGCTCCATGTATTGCCTATGCCTGCTGGAAAATCGCACAAAGACATCCTTCAGCCAACATCATCGTCACGCCGTCCGATGCGCTCGTTCTCAAAACGGAACAATTTGCCGCAACGATGAGAACGGCTTTGGACTTCTCTGCCGGAGGATGCAGGATTGTCACTGTAGGCATTACGCCTGACCGCCCCGAAACCGGATACGGATACATCTGCTCGGAACATGGAGAAACCGGGAAAGTGACAAAAGTCATGGCTTTCAAGGAAAAGCCGGATCTCCAGACAGCCGCTTCATACCTCAAGGCGGGAAATCACTACTGGAATGCCGGCATTTTCGTATGGACCGTAGACACTATAGTATCCCAGATGCGGAAGTTTGCTCCGCAGATAGCCGGAATAATGGACAGGATTGCACCCCATTTCTATACTGACTCCGAACCTGAAGCCCTTGCAGAGCTTTTTCCGCAGTGCGAGAAAATCTCCATTGACTATGCCGTAATGGAAAAATCGGATGACATATACGTGATTTCAGACGATCCGGGATGGAGCGATCTTGGCAGCTGGAGCGCAGTCAGGGAACATATGGAAACTGACAGTGACGGAAACGCTACGGCAGGTAATGACATCAGGCTCTTCGGATGCAGGAACTGCATAGTCCATGCACAGGGATGCGGTACCGTAGTCATCGAAGGGCTTGACAGCTGTGTGGTCTCTGTCAGAGACGGACGCATGCTTGTGTGCCGTCTTTCCCAAGAGCAGAAAATAAAGGAATTCTCCGCCTGAACAGGAGAAAGGAAAAGATCTAACGGATATTGTTTATGAATATAGCAGTTGTAGGGACCGGATATGTAGGTCTGGTAAGCGGCTCCTGTTTTGCAGAAATGGGAGCAGACGTAACCTGCGTGGATGTGGACAGTAAAAAGATAGCATCCCTGCAGGAGGGGCGTATTCCCATATATGAACCGGGACTGGAAGACCTTGTACGAAGAAACGTACAGATGGGGCGTCTGCATTTCACTACCGATCTTGTATCATGTCTGGACGATGTCGAGGTGGTCTTCAGCGCAGTCGGCACTCCGCCTGACGAAGACGGAAGCGCAGATCTGTCCTACGTGCTGGAAGTGGCCAGAACAGTAGGACGCAACATGTCAAAATACGTACTTCTGGTCACCAAATCCACTGTTCCGGTGGGAACAGCCGAAAAAGTGAAGGCGGCAATACGTGAAGAGTTGCTGACAAGAGGGGCAGATATCCCGTTCGATGTGGCATCAAATCCTGAATTCCTGAAAGAAGGGGCCGCAGTAAAGGATTTTCTCAGTCCTGACAGAGTAGTGGTGGGAGTAGAGTCAGACCGGGCGAAAGAGCTTATGAGCAGGCTTTACAGGCCACTGATGCTGAACAACTTCAGGGTAATGTTCACCGACATCAAGTCTGCCGAGATGATAAAATACGCCGCCAACTCCATGCTGGCCACCAGAATCAGTTTCATGAACGATATTGCCAACTTGTGCGAACTTGTCGGTGCGGATGTCAATATGGTGCGCCTGGGCATAGGAGCAGACAGCCGGATCGGCAGCAAATTCCTCTATCCCGGATGCGGATATGGCGGAAGCTGCTTCCCGAAAGATGTCAAGGCCCTTATCAGGACAGCGGAAAAAGCCGGCTATGACATGAAAGTGCTGAAAGCCGTAGAAGAAGTGAACGAGAATCAGAAACACGTTATTTTCAACAAGCTCGACTCATACTACGGAGGCAGCCTCGCAGGGAAGAAAATCGCTGTGTGGGGACTTGCCTTCAAGCCGCAGACCGATGACATGAGGGAAGCCACTTCACTTGTCACCATCAGTCTGTTGCTGGAGTCCGGAGCCGCTGTCAGGGTGTACGATCCTGTTGCCATGGATGAATGCAGGCGCAGGATAGGAGATGCCGTGGAATACGCCGCAGACGCTTACGATGCCGTACGCGGGGCGGATGCCCTGCTCATGCTGACGGAATGGAAAGAATTCCGCATGCCGGACTGGCAGGCAGTGAAGAAAGCAATGAAATGCCCTGCGGTTTTTGACGGAAGGAACATATATGACAAGAATGAACTTAACGAGGCTGGATTCTACTACAGCTGCATAGGAAAAAAATGACAAGGAACCATTACAAGACAGTTGTCGTTTCAGATGTGCACATCGGAGCTCCGCATTCAAAAGTGGATGAAGCCAGTACATTTCTGGAAAGCCTGACATGTGACCTGCTGGTCCTGAACGGGGACATAATCGACGGATGGCAGCTTGACAAGCACAGCCGCCGGTGGAAAGCCTCATATACGCGGTTCTTCAATGCCATTATGCGGATGATGGAAGAAAACGACACCGACGTAGTATATGTCAGGGGGAACCATGATGATTTTCTGGACAATATAGCGCCGCTCAAGCTTGCGAATATCAGTATTGTCAAAGACTATATGCTGGAAAGTTGCGGCAAACGGTATTTCATCACTCATGGCGACGTGTTCGACAGCGTGACCGCAAACATGAGGTGGCTGTCCGTCCTCGGAGACAAAGGATACAACATGCTGCTTTGGGCCAACGCCGTCTACAACCGCTACCGTCTGAAATGCGGCAAGCCCTACTATTCACTTTCCCAGACCATCAAGCACAAGGTCAAGCAGGCGGTGTCTTTCATTTCAGGTTTTGAAAAGATGCTCGCCGACCTGGCAAGAAGCAAGAAATGCGACGGAGTAATATGCGGACACATCCATTATCCTGAAGACCGGATGATAGACGGGATAAGGTACCTTAATTCCGGCGACTGGGTAGAATCGCTTTCCGCCCTGCTGGAGGACATGGACGGGAACTGGAAGATAATGCGCTACCGTAACGAATTCGGCAACGAATTACTTGAGAATCACAAACAATAAAGCTGTCAGCCATGAAATACCTGTTCATAGTCCAGGGAGAAGGACGGGGGCACCTGACACAGGCGATGACTCTTGAAAAGATGCTCATGAAGCATGGGCATCAGGTTGTGGGCATGCTTGTCGGCAAGAGCAGATCCAGACACCTCCCTGATTTCTTCATCAAAGGAGTACATGCACCGGTGCAGCAGTTCCTGAGCATCAATTTCCTGCCGTCTGCGGCAAACAGGAAGCCCAACATGTTCAAGAGCGTGGCATACAATCTTTTCGTATCCCCGAAATACATAAGCAGCATGAACTTCATCCGCAAGACCATATCATCATGCGGAGCTGATGTCGTAGTCAACTTCTATGAACTGCTTACAGGACTCACATACATGCTTTTCAGAGTACCCGTCCCTCAGATTTGCATAGGCCACCAGTATCTCTTTCTACACAAGGATTTCACCATGCCGCAGAAAGTATTCGGAGGATACAAGGCGTTGAAGTTCTTTACAAGGGTGACAGCAATAGGAGCCAACAAATACCTCGCACTGTCTTTCAGGATAATGGAAGACATGCCCCGGCAGAAGCTCCGTGTGGTACCACCTCTTCTACGTAAGGAAGCACTTGAAACCGTCCCTGTAAATGGCGACTACATACATGGATACATGCTTAACTCCGGGTTTGCCGATGATGTACTGGCCTGGCACCGGAAACATCCTGAAATAAAGCTCAGATTCTTCTGGGACAAGGATACGGACTCCCCTGTCACCGAAATAGACAGTACCCTGAGTTTCCACACCCTCGATGACGCCGAATTCCTCAGACAGATGTCCGGCTGTATGGCATATGCAAGTACGGCAGGATTTGAGTCCGTTTGCGAAGCGATGTACCTGCAGAAACCGATTCTCATGGTACCGTCCCACATCGAACAGGAATGCAATGCAACTGATGCGATGAAAAGCGGAGCCGGAGTTTCCGCAGACAGGTTTGACCTGGACCTTCTTCTGGACTTTGTAAAAAAATTCAGGCCGGATCCGGATTTCAGAGAATGGGTCAGATCATCCGAGTCCATCATAATTAACGAGTTGGAAGTCCACTATAAAGACTCTGACATCCTTGTAAACAAGATCAAAAGAAAATTTGAAAAATAATATTCGAGATTTTCAATAAAAAATTTGGAAATTCAATTGCAAAAGCATACCTTTGCAATCCCAATTCGGAAAACACCTTGGATTTCCAGATTGGCAAGATGGTAAGATTCGTTAGCTCAGCTGGTAGAGCACAACACTTTTAATGTTGGGGTCTTGGGTTCGAATCCCAAACGGATCACAAAGTGAAAGCTGGCAAAACGACTTTCATGACGCTTCCTTAGCTCAGTTGGTAGAGCACGACACTCTTAATGTTGGGGTCCAGGGTTCGAGCCCCTGAGGGAGCACAAAAGCAAAGGCTAATTCAGTGACTAATACTGGATTAGCCTTTATTCATATCTCAAAAACTGCCGATTTTTTGCAAAAAAAATTTTATATTTGCACCGGCTTTGCCGGCATGCCCGCAAGCCACTCGATAAAGCAAGACAGAAATGGCACAGAAACCTTCTATCCCCAAGGGGACACGGGACTTCGGGCCCTCCGAAATGGCTGCCCGCAATTATATATTCGATACGATAAAGTCCGTATTCAGGACATACGGCTATGCTCCCATAGAGACTCCGTCGATGGAGAATCTCAGTACCCTGCTGGGAAAATACGGGGATGAGGGAGACAAGCTCCTGTTCAGGATACTGAACTCGGGAGACGCATTCTCAGGAATTGACTTTGAAGAATACCGCCTTAATGAAGGAGACAGGCAGTACAACAGCAAGGCCCTTTCCCTGAAAGTGTGTGAAAAAGGGCTCCGCTATGACCTTACAGTACCGTTCGCACGTTTTGTAGTACAGCATCAGAATGACATTTCATTCCCGTTCAAAAGATACCAGATCCAGCCTGTATGGCGCGCCGACAGACCGCAGAAAGGCCGATACAGGGAGTTCTATCAGTGTGATGTCGATGTAATAGGTTCAAAGTCGCTGGTAAACGAGTTGGAACTTGTTCAGATAACGGACCGGGTATTCCGCCTTTTCGGAGTGGATGTCCTTATAAAGATCAACAACAGAAAAGTCCTGACAGGGCTTGCCGAGATAAGCGGATTTCCAGACAAGGTCGTCGATATCACAGTAGCCATAGACAAGATAGACAAGATAGGGCTGGAGGCCGTTGAAGCAGAAATGAGGGAAAAGGGTCTGACAGATGAGGCAATCGCCGTCATTGAGCCTGTTCTGACCTTGAAAGGGTCTCACAAGGAAAAGATAGCCGCCATGCGCGGACTTATGGACGGGAAGTCGGCTTCCGGCATTGTATCATCAGCCGGGCTTGGCGGACTTGACGAGCTTGAAGAGCTGTTCGGACTTATAGATGCGGCAGGGGTATCTCAGGAAGTGGAAATAGATCTCTCGCTTGCCAGAGGGCTGAATTACTATACAGGAGCGATATTCGAAGTAAAAGCCAAGGACTTCCAGATAGGAAGCATCTGCGGAGGAGGCCGATATGACAACCTTACAGGCATTTTCGGACTGCCGGGCATGTCCGGAGTCGGCATTTCCTTCGGGGCGGACAGGATCTACGATGTCCTCAAAGGTCTGGACAAGTTCCCTGAAGAAGTGACTTCTTCAACCAGAGTGCTGTTTGCAAATATGGGGGATACCGAGCTGAAGTACCTTCTTCCTGTAGTAAAGTCCTTGCGTGAAGCCGGAGTCGCATGTGAAATATATCCGGAATCCTTGAAGCTCAAGAAACAGTTCGATTATGCCGACAGGAAAGCCATCCCGTTCATTTCCATAACCGGCGGAGATGAGATGGCGGCCGGTACCGTCAACATAAAGAACCTTTCTTCCGGAGAACAGAGGAATTTCAGGAAAGAGGATACAAAAGGAATTCTCGAATTCGTTTCCGAATAAATTCCGTACAGATCACAAGCAATGAAGACAAGATACAAATCCGGAGGGCAGATCCCCTCCGGTTCTTTTTCGGGCTATGTTGCAGGTATAGTCACAGGTGTGACATACGGGCTGAATCCGCTGTTTGCAATTCCGCTTATGAAAAACGGTGTATCTGTAGACGCCATACTGTTTTTCAGATATCTTCTGGCTGTCCTGATTCTTGGCGGATGGCTGCTTCTGAAAAAAGAGAGTTTCAGGGTAACATGGCATCAGGCAAGAAGGCTGCTTCTTCTGGGCCTGCTGTTCTCACTCAGCAGTCTGACACTTTTCGAAGCATACCATTATATTCCGTCAGGGGTAGCTACAACGATTGTCTTTCTGTATCCGGTACTTGTGGCGCTGATAATGATGTTCCTGAAGGTATACCCGACATGGCAGGTATGGGTCTCCATTATCGCTACGTTCATCGGAGTACTTTTCCTGTGCAGGACCGACGGGACACATGCTCTGCAGTGGAGCGGTCTGGCGCTTTCGTTTGCATCAGCCCTCGCCTATGCCATGTTCATTGTCATAGTCAACAGAAGCCGTTCCGTACACCGGATATCCAATTCAATGCTGACTTTCTATTCGCTGCTGACAGGAGTCGTGATTTTTTCCCTGCATGCTTTGCTGTCGCAGACTCCGATTCTCACAGGCCTGGACAGCTTCACCCCGTGGATCAACCTTGTGGGACTGGCCGTACTGCCTACTATCGTTTCCACAGCGACGCTTGCAATGGCAACAAGAATCATAGGAGCTACAAAGGCCTCCGTGCTGGGTGTTTTCGAGCCAGTAACGGCTATTCTTGTAGGGGCTCTGGCTTTCGGAGAAAGCATTACTGCCAATATTGTGGCTGGCATCATACTCACAATGGCGGCCATAATATTCATGATAGTTTCTTCAGACAGCAAGAAAAAAGCATGAACAGACCGGATTAAAAAAATTAAAATAAATTTGCATTATTAAAAAATGTTCGTACCTTTGCAGTCCAATATCGCGGGATAGAGCAGTTGGTAGCTCGTCGGGCTCATAACCCGGAGGCCGGAGGTTCGAGTCCTCCTCCCGCTACCAGAAAGGACAACTCATCAGGGTTGTCCTTTTTTGCATCTGTTCCGACCTTGTTTGTTTTTGGGCGCTTTATTTTTTCCGACTTATCAATGGAGACCGGCAGCCGGACATACATTGCCATAGACCTGAAATCATTTTATGCATCTGTGGAATGCGTAGAGAGAGGACTTGACCCTCTTTCAACGAACCTTGTCGTAGCCGATGCGGCCAGAACCGAGAAAACGATCTGCCTGGCAGTAAGCCCTTCGATGAAGGCATACGGAATTCCCGGCAGGGCACGTCTGTTCGAGGTCGTGCAGAAAATAAGGGAGGTAAACAGGGATCGCAGAAGACAGATCCACTGGCGCAGGTTTTCAGGGAAATCCATATCGGATACAGAACTAAGGGCACATCCTGAGCTGGAAGCGGATTATATAGCAGCTCCGCCGCGAATGGCATTCTACATTGAATACAGTACCCGTATTTACCGGATATATCTCAAATACGTCGCTCCGGAAGACATTCACGTGTACTCGATAGACGAAGTTTTCATGGACGTGACCTCCTATCTCGGGACATACAGGATGACTGCCCATGAGCTTGCGATGACTATTATTCGGGACGTACTGCGGCAGACAGGCATTACTGCAACTGCAGGTATCGGAACTAACCTGTATCTGAGCAAGATAGCAATGGATATTGAGGCAAAGCACAGCCCTGCTGACGAAGATGGGGTCCGGATAGCGGAGCTTGACGAAATGTCGTACCGGAGAAGGCTGTGGCAGCACCGTCCGCTGAAGGATTTCTGGAGGGTCGGAAGCGGGATAGCCGGAAAGCTGGAGCAGTACGGCATATACACGATGGGAGATATCGCACGCCAGTCAGTAGTGAATGAAGAGCTTCTCTACAGACTGTTCGGAGTCAATGCAGAGTTGCTGATAGACCACGCCTGGGGATGGGAACCGTGCACCATCGACATGATAAAGGCATACAGGCCGTCTGCGAATTCATTCAGCAGCGGACAGGTCCTGCAGGAACCCTATACTGCGGGAAAAGCCAGAGTCGTTGTCAGGGAAATGGCGGAAAACGCTGCCCTTGACCTGTTGGACAGGAAGATGGTGACAGATCAGGTCGTCCTGACTGTCGGCTATGACGTAGAGAGCCTTTCGGATCCTGAAGTCAGGTCCGGATACAAGGGAGAGATTTCGACCGACCACTATGGGCGTAAGGTACCGAAACATGCCCATGGGTCTGTAAATCTCTGCCGGCCGACATCGTCGGCAAGCATTATATCGGAAGCGGTCATGGGGCTGTATGACAGGATTGTAAATCCGGATCTGCTGATTCGCAGACTGAACCTTACTACCAGCCATGTCGTGGATGAGGAAAAGGCAAGCATGTGTACGGAGCCGGTGCAGTATGACCTTTTTTCCGACATTGACAGGCTGGAAAAGGCAAACGAAGCCGAAAAGGCCCGCCTGGAAAAGGAACGGCGGGTGCAGAGTGCGGTGCTGGAGATAAAGAAGCAGTTCGGAAAAAACGCGATTCTCAAAGGATTGAACTTCGAAGAAGGGGCAACTGCAAGGGAAAGGAACAAACAAATAGGAGGACACAAGGCATGAATGGCCCGTATGACGATATAATAGGACTTCCGCACCACGTCTCCAGAGTGCATCCCCGGATGTCCATGTACAACAGGGCGGCACAGTTCGCACCTTTTTCCGCTCTTACCGGACATGAAGCTGCCATCAGAGAGACAGCGCGCATGACAGATGAAGAAATCCTGTTGACACCGGAGGAAATGGACTCCCTTGACCGTAAAATGGCTTATCTGCAACGGAACGACAGCGCAGCCACGACCGTAACCGTTACGTTCTTTGAACCTGACGAGACAAAACAGGGAGGAACATACCGGACAGTTTCCGGCCGGATAAAGAAAGTCGAGCCTGATGCCAGGATTCTTGCAATGCATGACGGAATGCATATCCGCCTGGATTGCATCAAAGACATTGAATTCGATCCTGATGATATGGATAAAAAATAAAAGGCATGTCTTTACGGACATGCCTTAAATTATTTCAGTATTCTCACTTTAAAGTTCTAAGATAGCCAGATAAAAGAAGAGAGAACACCGGCAACGAGCAGCAGTGCTCCGACTCTTTTGGCAAGTTCCAGTAAAAATTCTCTCATAACGGTACAATTATTAATCAAACAACACTCTATAGATGCATTGTTGAACCGATATGTTGCACCCGTCATGAAAAATTTTCCGGGATTTCCAAATGAGAGGGCTTGGATGAAAACAACATCCAGACGCGTGATGATCGGCTATTTCCCGACAACCGTATCTGCAACTGTTCCTCTGATATATCTGTCAATGGCAGCAGCGGCTTTTCTTCCGGCTCCCATTGCAAGTATGACGGTAGCGGCTCCCGTAACCGCATCACCTCCGGCAAATACTCCGGGACGGGAAGTCAAGCCTTCCGAATCTGCGGTTATACATCCCCTCCGGTTTGTTTCCAGCCCTTTTGTCGTTCTGGCTATCAAAGGATTCGGAGAAGTTCCGAGCGCCATGATCACGGAATCGGCCTCTATGTCGTATTCAGACCCGGGAACAGGTACAGGAGAACGCCTTCCGCTTTCATCCGGTTCTCCAAGTTCCATCTTTATGCATCTTATCCCGCGCACCCATCCTTTCTCATCTCCGAGAATTTCGACAGGGTTGGTAAGCATTGAGAATGTAATTCCTTCTTCCATTGCATGATGCACTTCCTCGCGACGTGCAGGAAGCTCCTTTTCCGTCCTGCGGTAGACTATAGTGGTTTCAGCACCCAGACGGAGAGCCGTGCGGGCAGCATCCATGGCGACATTGCCTCCGCCGACCACAACCACCTTGCGCCCGGTATAGACAGGGGTCATATAATCGTCCCGGTACGCTTTCATGAGGTTGTTCCTGGTAAGGAATTCGTTGGCCGAGAATACGCCGTTCAGATTTTCTCCCGGAATGCCCATAAAACGCGGCAGCCCCGCTCCGGATCCGATGAATACTGCAGAAAAACCTTCTCTGTCAAGCAAAGCATCCACAGTCACCGTCCTTCCTACAACGACATCGGTCTCGATCCTGACACCAAGGTCCTTGACTGCTCCGATTTCGGCTGCGACTACCTTTTCTTTCGGAAGCCTGAATTCGGGAATCCCGTATTCCAGCACACCTCCTGCCTTGTGCAGAGCCTCGAAAACAGTGACGTCATATCCCATTTTGGCAAGATCGCTGGCACATGCAAGTCCGGACGGACCGCTGCCGACCACTGCGACCTTATATCCGTTTGACGGAGCCTTCTTTGCTTTCCCTCCTCCGTTTTCCATACTCCAGTCCGCCACGAATCTCTCCAGCTTGCCGATAGCCACAGGTTCGCCTTTTACTCCGAGGATACAACTGCCTTCACACTGTGTCTCCTGCGGGCACACCCTGCCGCAGACAGCAGGAAGAGACGAGTCGCGGGCGATGACCGAAGCCGCACCGGAGAAGTCTCCGGAAGCCACATGCGATATGAATTCCGGAATACTTATGTTTACCGGACAGGCAGAAACACAACGCGGATTCTTGCAGTGCAGGCAGCGGCTTGCTTCAAGCACAGCCTCTCTCTCGTCATATCCGTAACATACCTCATCAAAATTTGTCGCCCTGACCTTTGGGTCTTGTTCCCGGACAGGGACTCTAGGTATCCTGTTTGCCATTATTTCCCCCTCCCTATTTTACATTCATGTCCATAACGTTCTTCGGCCTCATGCTCCTGCGTCCGGTACATTCCCTGACGGCGCATGGCCTCATCAAAATCCACTTCATATCCGTCAAACTCGGGACCTTCGACACAGGCGAAACGGGTCCTGCCCCCCACTGTCACCCTGCATGCCCCGCACATTCCCGTGCCGTCGACCATCAGAGTATTAAGACTCACAATCATCGGAAGCCCCAGCTTCTTTGCCGTGAGCGTAGCGAACTTCATCATTATCATAGGTCCTATGGCGACCGCCTGAGTGTACCTGTTGCCATCTTCCAGGACCAGTTTCTCAAGCAGTCCGGTCACCATCCCCTTGAATCCTTCCGAACCGTCATCAGTACAAATATAAAGATGATCGCATACGGACGCCATCTCTTCCTTGTATATGAGAAGCCCTGCATTCTTGGCTCCTATAATCACATCCACAGGCACACCCTTGGAATGCAGGTATTTGACCTGCGGATAGACAGGGGCTGTCCCGACGCCGCCGGCTATGAAGACATATCTCTGCCCTGCAAGTTCCCCGTCGCTTTTTTCAGTAAATTCAGACGGCACTCCCAAAGGGCCTACGACATCACTGAAAGACTCCCCCGCTTCAAAGGCGCATATTTCCGATGTAGAAGCGCCTATTTTCTGGGTAACTATGGTCACAGTACCGTTGACTCTATCAAAATCACTGATAGTCAATGGTATTCTCTCTCCATGCTCATCCGGACGCACTATCAGGAACTGTCCCGGCTGCGCTGAAGATGCAAGTCGCGGTGCATGCACTTTCATCCGGCATATCGCCGGAGTAAGCATTTCTTTTGAAACTATCTCAAACATAAAACCAAATTTTATCAACGTTAAAATCAGCCAGGCGGATTCTTCGCCTTGACAGAAAAATGCCGCATCAATGTTTCTTCCAGAGGGTGAAACTCACTCCGGCATAGAACTTTATCCCCATGACAGGCCCCCATACTGCGCTGGCATCGAACGAAGGCTGGCGCGGGACCACGATACCGTTCCGGTCTCTGGCAGCACCTATTATCACGTCTTTCTGACGGAAATTGGTAAGATTCTCCCCTCCTATATAGATGTCCAGACCTTTGAGTCTTCTGGTTATCCGGGCGTAAAGCATCGGATATACCGGTGTATGCCCGTCCTTGTACAGGAGATTCCCGTCAGAGTCTGCAAGCCTCTCCATAAAACCGTACACTCTTGAAGGTCCGTTGAGAGAAGCGGTAAAGTCGAATATCCATTTGCCGGGACCGGTCGCATACTGGAGATTCAGCACCCCCTTGTACCTGCCCGTCATCGGTTTCTCGACCAGTCCCCTGTCTTTCAGTTCAATCCTGGCGTCTGTATATCTGAAAGTGCACGCGACTGTAAAGCGCTCGACAGGCTCTACATTGAAATCTATCTGGAAGTTATCAGTGAATGACCTTCTTCCGTCCAGGGCATAGAAATCTATCACATTGGCCTCATGTTCATAATCCACGACCATCTGCTGGCCGAATCCTGTATGGAAATAGTCGAAACTGATATAGGTGTTGTCAGACGCTCCGAAAGACAGATAATATGTCACATCTCCGCCATAAGTCCATGAATCTTCCAGAATATGGTCATTGAACATGCCTTTGAAGGCCTTGCCGGTAGAGAGGACTCCGATGTTGTCTGCCAAAGGCATCGAATATCTCAGGCCTCTTCCTCCGTTGAGCCTTATGGTGATCTGTTCGCCAAGAGAATACTTTACTGCCGCACGCGGAGAGAACTTGAATCCGTCCATGCTGTACCATTCAGCCCTTACGCCGGCTATCGCCGTGAACTTGTCCCCGGCATGATATGTATATTCCCCGAAAACTCCTGCATTGAAAAGAGAGGTCCGCCCTTTTTTGCTTACGGAAGCAAAAGCCGGGTCAGGATAAAGTACGGTACGGGCGAAGTCCTCATCCAGCATGTCATACGCAGATCCGAGCCCTGCGGTAAATTTATGCGACCCGTTTATGTCATACCGGTACATCACGTTAATGAATCCCGAATGCTGACGGCCCAGATATTTCGTGGAGCCGAACCATGAATCCATGTCATACAATGTATAATCAGCCACTACATCAATATTCCGGGAATTGTCCTCCGCAAGCGGGATGCCGACTTTCAGATATCCGTTGAGCGAACGGTTAAAGATATCTGTCCCCCACGGAAGAGTGTTGGACAGGCTGTATTTTTCATGGTCGTAGCCTTCCTGACCTCCTCTTCGCGAATCCTGCAGAGCCTTGAATCCGAAACCTACCTGCACTCCGCTGTCCGCCATATACAGCCACCTGTTGGCAAGACTGAACTGCAGCATTTCCGGGTCGTCCATATACCCGTCACGGTTGTAGTCGGAACTCTTGAAGTTGCCGGACACATGCCCAAGTATGGCCGTACTCCACCCGTTCCCTATCCGGAGTGATGATGCCGCATTGAAATCCACCTTTGAATCGCTCATGACAGACGCATTGAGAAACAGCGGTTTTTCATCGTCTGGCTTCCGGTGGTCCAAATTTATCCGGCCGGTCATCGACTCGACACCGTTTATCACGGAGGTAGCTCCTTTCGCTATCTGTATGCTCTCCAGCCATTGTCCCGGGAAATACGAAAGCCCGAAAGGGGAAGCCAGTCCCCTCATAACCGGGCGGTTCTCGTCCAGCATCTGTGTATAGACCCCCGACAGTCCCAGCAGACGGATCTGGCAGGCACCGGTCACGGCATCGGAATATCCGACAGTCACGCCCGCCGAATTCCCGAAACTTTCGGCCAGAGTGCGACACGCCATTTTATGGAGACCGGCCGATGAAATGACCTCGGTCCTTACCGGCGCCCCCTTTTTCAGGAAATTCCCACCCGGCCCCGGTACTGCAGCATCAAGACTGTCCTTCCTTTCTCCACGCCGGCCTTCGGTATCCGCAACAGCCTCCTGCCCTGATGCGTTCCAGACTATTCCGACAAAGCATCCAACAATGGCTATGAAATATCGTATATATTTTATAATCTTCATATTACATTTCAGCAAAGAGTGCAAAAGTAATAAATTTTACCGAGATATGGTTTTTTTTCGTAACTTTGGATGATTGCCGCGTTCCGCGGCTACAGCTGTAATCATTATAAAACAACTTAATATGAAAGAATTCATCAAAATGACACTGGCTGCGATGCTTGGGTTCATCCTGGTAAGCGTAGTGATTTTCTTTTTCTCCCTGGCTTTCATAGGATCTCTTGCAGCACTCGGCAGCAGTCAGCCTGTCATGCCGAGGACCGCTGTCCTGTCTCTCGACTTTTCAAAGCTTGCCGTGAGCGAGCAGACAACGGAGGCCGATCCACTGAGCCAGCTTCAGGGAAGCAATGTAACGCCGATAGGCATCTGGGATGCAATCCAGGCTATTGATGCCGCAGCTGCAGACCCTGCCATAAAATACATGTACCTTCGTCCGGACATGGCTTCCGGCGGTATTGCCGAGCTTGAGGAATTACGTACTGCCATTGACAATTTCCGCAGAAGCGGCAAGGCTGTCATCTCCTATATGGAAACACCTACGACTCCCGGATATTATCTTGCATCCGCTTCCGACAAGATCTACATGAGCGTCCATGAAGGGACGATGAACATGATTTCAGGCTTGTCTTCACAGATGTTCTTCCTGAAAGACATACTCGACAAGCTCGGAGTCAACGTACAGCTCATACGCCACGGCAAATACAAATCCGCAGGAGAGACTTTCATAAAGAACGAGCCAAGCCCTGAGAATCTGCAGCAGAACCGGGAAATGCTCGATGCAATCTGGAACAACTGGACTTCCACTATCGCCCGGGCAAGAGAAATCAGCCAGGATGATTTCAATTCCATGATAGACGGTCTCAAGCTCAATTTCGCCGAGGATTTTCTCGACAACGGACTGGTCGACGAACTTCTTACAAGAGAAGAACTCAAGGAAAAGCTCAGCAGTTTTTACGATGCAGGGGAAACAAAAGACGTTCCCATGATTTCCCTGACAGACTATGCAAAACTGAAAGTCCTTCCGAATTTCAAGGCTGAAAACAAGATAGCTGTTATCTATGCAAACGGTGACATAGTGGACGGAAGCGATCCCGAACAGGTGGCTGGAGACAGGTATGCATCCATCATAGCCGATGTTCGCAAGGACTCTACGGTCAAGGCGGTCGTATTCAGGGTAAGTTCACCGGGAGGAAGCGTTTTCGCATCAGAAAAAATCAAGAATGAAATCGACCTCCTGCGTCAGGACAAGCCTGTAATCGCATCCTACGGTGCATATGCCGCATCCGGCGGTTACTGGATTTCCAACAGTTGTGACTATATATTCTCCAATGCAGGCACTCTTACCGGCTCGATCGGAGTATTCAGTATGATTCCGGATTTCAGCAAGACCGTCAAAGACATAGCCCATGTCAACATTACTACCGTTTCGACCAACAAGCACAGTGACATGTATTCCGGATTACGGCCGCTTGACCGTGCCGAAGTAGCATACATGCAGGCTTCAGTCGAGCGCATTTACGACAAGTTCACAAATATCGTGGCAGAAGGAAGGAATCTGGACAAGTCATACGTGGATTCCATCGCCCAGGGAAGGGTATGGGCAGGAACTGATGCTCTTGAGCTCGGACTTGTAGACCGTATAGGCACTATAAAGGATGCCATTGTCTATGCAGCAGCTTCTGCAGACGGAGATTACGGACAGGATCTGGCCAACTGGCAGGTGGTTGAATATCCTAAGCCGTTGACTACAATAGAGAAACTCATGCAGGCATTCGGCGGCAGCGAAGCACGCATTTTGGCAGGGACTCCGTTTGAGGGAATTGAAGAGGCTTTCATGGATTGGAACGGAACCAGAACAGGACAAGTATATGCCAGAATACCATATGAGATAGAAATAAAATAGGCGTACCGCCAGACTGCAGACCGGAAAGCCTGTCCCATTCGGAACTCCTACCGCTGACGCGGGGTCTCCCCTGTGCTGGGAGCGAGGGTTCCTCATCGGGACAGGCTTTCCGATTGGATGCTACAGCAGAGCGGCTACAGTATTCCTTACTATATCCGCAGACGTCACGGATACGGAATAGTCATCGCTTCCATTTCCCATAGTAGCGGAAAGGTTGCGGTAAAGCATCCGGCTTTCCTTTCTTGTCCTTGCTGAAAAATGAAATTCACCGGCTCCGGAAACAGATGCTATATGCTTGATATTCGACGCATTGACGCCACACCCCGGCATGATGATGATACGGCCTGCCGCAGCCTTCACAAGAGTTGCAAGCATATCTGCACCTTGCATGGCATCAGGCTTCTGGCCGGATGTCAGGATACGGACACATCCCAGGCCGATTATCTTTTCCATTGCCGCCAGCGGATCCGCCGTATGGTCAAATGCACGGTGAAAGGTGACAGGAAGGCCCTCCGCTGCAGTCATGAGCCGTTCCATTACTTCCATATCAACATCACCGTCAGGAGCCAGGGCCCCGAAAACAAGTCCGTCCGCGCCGAGTTTTCTGGCTGTCTCTATATCATACAGCATTTCCTCCACCTCACAGGCCGAATACAGGAAATCTCCTCCCCGGGGACGTATTATGACATTAAGTTCTATATTTACAGACATACGCGCCGACCGGATCATCCCGGCAGAAGGAGTCGTCCCTCCTTCCGGAATACCGGCACACAGTTCAACCCTGTCAGCCCCGCCTTCCTGCGCAGCCTTACAGCTCGAGACAGAATTCGCACATATCTCTATCTTGAAATCACTCCTTTCCATAGCTACAATGATTTTACATTCCTGACAAGGCTTTCCCCAAGTCCGATAGTATATCCCTGGGAGAAGAAAACCACCCTGTTGAAAGTATCAGCCACGAGCACCAGCGGAAGTCTGCCTCCGTCATCCAGCTCCATTCCCTCCGCTATCATCCTGCGGAGCGAACCGTCAGTATCTATTCCGTAGCTGACTGTAGACGGAAGATCAAAATATGACAAGTCAAAATGTCTGCAGTCGTCTTCGGATGCAAAAATTATAAGCACCGGTCTCCCCCATGCTTCGAATTCAGATGCCACGGCAGATATGTCCTTGAGCGCATGGTTGGTAGGCTCCAGCCCCCTGTCCGCCAGAATAACAGCAAAGTACCCTCGGCCGGTAGTGGAAAGGACTGACCTGCGGGACTCTATGCGGAAAGACTTTCCAGGATCAGAAGCCTTGTCATACAGAGCCTCGGAATTGAAAGACCCTATAACCCTGACCCCTGAAGCATTGTCTCTCAGCTTGAGAGGCACAACCGAAGTCTTTCCTTCTTCAACGGTAAAGAATTCGACATCGGAAAGCACACTGCCGTCAGCCATCCTCACTCCGCTCACAAGCATATAATATCCGCAGTCCATTTCCGTCCCTTTACTGAACAAAGTCTTCCAGGAAGCGTTCTCCGGATATTCAAGGCTACGGAAAGCTCCGTCTTCCCACTTTGAAATAGAAAAGTTGCTGTAATATTTCGGGTCATCCAGCAGCGGAATAGGGCTGTAAGAAAGCCTGAGAGTACCCTTTGGAGATATGCTCTGACTGTCAGCATCGAAATCCACATCATAGACACTGCCTGAGAACCGGTATTTTACCACACCGGTAACACGGTCAATCCAGGCCGGGATACCTAGAGAGCGGCAAAGGGCCACGAAAAATATGTCTCTTGAATCCCTGTCTGCAACTTTTGTCTCCCATACTCTTACAGGTGAGACCTGCACTCCGGCAAGTGATATCTGATCCGCCAGCAACAGATTCTCCCTGCACCATGAAACCAGTTCCGACGGGTCAGCCCGGAACTCTCCGGCAAGATCTTCCGGCACATGTTTCTGGAAATACAGCCTGTACCCGGTAATAAGTTCCATCGCCACCCTCGGAGTAAGTATTTCATAAGGATCAGAACCTTCGGAAGACCCCAGAAGATGATCCATCAGCACATCCGCACCGGTATCCTGCAGATCCTTGACATTCAATGCTTCAAGCATGGCAATGGCGTCATCTCCCCTTCCGGCGGCGACAGATGCGTAAAGGAAGTTTTCGATTTCCTGGAAGTTGCCGCGAGAATTAATCATTACAGGAGAAACTTCCGGATATGACAGGCCCAGATCCGCAGCCAGTACCGCTGCTTTGTCGGACGTATAGAACGATGAGGCATACAGAGTCCTCAAAGAGTCCTCCTGAACCATCCTTCGTGTATTGGCAGCTCTCTGTTCATCTGTAACTTCAGGAATAACAGGCTTTTCCTCAGGAGGTACTATATCCAGGACCATATGCCCGGCCTTAATGCCCGGACGGTTTTCAAGAACTACCGTCACGGACTTTTCCTTTCCGACAGATACTTTTCTGATACCGAAAGACTCCCCGTCCGATGCAATCAGCACAAGATCTCCGCTTCCGGCCGTAAGATATGATTTTCCGTTTTCATCTGCCTTCCTGACAGTAATCGGATAAAATTCGGCATAATTATATACATGATATCCTACAGTGGCTCCCGGGACAGGCTTTCCGCCGGCATCAACTACGGACACATCCACTCCGGCAGGGTCCGGAGCATAGTTCCCGACAACATTGATTTCAGTATAGCAAGGCGTCTCGTTCAGGACTTCTTCCGGACCGCAATACCTTCCGAAAACTTTTGTATGCATAAGCATTCCACGGCTTGCCGGAGCGTTGAACCACCCGAGATCAAGTACCGGCTCCGGTTCGCAGGCTCCGAGGAAATGCCATTCCCCGTCCACCCATGCTTCAACCCAGGCATGATTGCTGTCAGTATGAGCCCACCGCGGAGTATATACCTGTCTTGCGGGTATTCCCACAGAGCGGAGTGCCGTTACAAGAAAAGTGGATTCCTCTCCGCACCTTCCATAGGCAGTCCTCACTATTGTCAGGGGAGAACACGTTCTGGAATCCGTCGGCTGGTATGTCGCTTTTTCATGGCACCAGTGGTTGACTTCAAGCACGGCATCATACATGGAAAGGCCCTTCAGTCTCGGTACCAATTCCTTGAAGAACACGGAACGGGCAGTATCCAGACTTTCATTGTTCACCCTTACAGGAAGTATGAAATGCCTGATTTCCCTCTCAGGCACAGTCCGTCCCCACGGCATTGTGCCGACAGCCTCCTTTGTCAGGCGATAAGTCTCAAGCCAATATTCCGGAGACATGTTCAGCATGTCGCCCAGCGGCATATAGGCATAAAGAAACATCAGGGCTTCTTTCTCATCCTCTGTAATGTCCATGGAAGAAAGGTCCACTCCGGCCCTGTCAAGAAGTTCTGCCCTGGAGGCAAAATCACCGGCGACCTCAGCTCTGTACTTCCTGTCCGAAATGAAATGGGAAGAACAGGAGCAGAGAAACATGAAAACTACAGCCGGCAAAAGCAATTTTTTCAGAATCTCAGTCATATAGTTTCAGCGTATTGATTTTAAAATCCGTTTTCATCAGACAGGTGCTTGCCGTCATCCGTCTCTACGATAATTACTGCAGAAGTCCCGTCCGTGACCTTTGTCGCCTCATCGGACCTTACACCAAGGACTCCGGCAATACGTTTTCCCGAACTGTCCCTGCCTGCAGGCTCCGCTTTTCCCGGGCAGTTTTCCAGAACCACTGCCCGGGCCTTGTCCAGAAGGCTGTATTTCAAATCCGTAAACAAATCACTTACCTTCTTCTTTCCTTTCATCCCAAGCGGAACCATCCAGTCCCCTTTTTCCCATTTGCGGCACATGAAAGGAAAACCGAACACCCCGCTGTCGAAATAAAGGATGCCCGACGGGGCTTTCAGTGATCCAAGCTCATCTTTTGACACCTCCCTGACATCAAATGACCTGCCGTTAAAGACATATCTTCCAGGTCCTCTTACGACCAGGACTTCCGGATGACAGTCCGGAAAACCGCATACGGAATCCGGAAGCGTTCCTCTCCTTCTGAGACGCAGCCGTGTCGTCTCTTCTGGCTCTTTATCAGTGACTATCAATTCAGTGCCTGTCGTCACAAGAACGAAAGTCTCCGAATGGAAAACCTTACCGGATACTGTCCGTCCGCTTTTCAGCAAATCGGAAAGAGATGAAACCACGGCAGGCCCGAAGCCGTATCTGTCCAGAATCCTGTAAAGGATATACTCCCACCCTGATTCATTCATCAGTTCCGCCACATTCACTCTTGCCCCCCTGTCTCCCCAGGCGGAAACGATCTTTTCGCAGCGTTCACGGCAATACCCGTCAGCAATCGTCTCCACTTGGGCGAAATATGACATTTCCCTGTTGACAGTCCTCACAAACGAGGGGTTGATCTGCTCCAGGACAGGAAATACAAGATTCCGTATCTTGTTCCTCTTGTACTCTGTCTCCGAATTGGTTCTGTCCTGATGATACTCTACCTTATGGGCAAATACGTATCCTTCTATCTGCTTTCTGGTAAAGTCCAGAAGCGGACGTACAATCATGACACGCGAGTCTGACGGATGTTTCAGGTACTGGAGAGGGGAGACAGGCTTCATCCCGGAAAGGCCTCTGATACCGGTTCCTCTGAGAAGATTGAGGAAAAGCGTCTCGACATTGTCGTTTGCATTATGTGCCACAGCCACTGCCGTATAATGGTATTCTTCGCACAGACCGGCAAACCACCGGTAGCGCAACTCCCTTGCCGCCATCTCTACGCTCAATGAATTTTCCAGAGCATATCTCTGTGTATCAAAACGTTTCTTATGGAGGACAACACCTGTCTTTCCTGCCCATGATGTCACCAGAGCTTCATCCGAATCGCTTTCTTCTCCTCTCAGGGAGAAATTGCAATGGGCTACGGCAAAATCCGTTTCAACAGAAGAATTCCTGAAAAGCTCCGCCATACACATGGAGTCTATGCCTCCGCTGACAGCCAGCAATACCCCAGGCCTGCCGGAATGCACTTCGGGCCGCCCGGAGAACAGTTCCCCAAGCAGCCCGGAAAGTACGGTATCAAAAGCCCGTTGCATATCTGTGTCTTTAAGACTTTGTCGCAAATGTATAGACAAATCCGAATGAAAGTGACTCCTTGAACTGTATCCTTTGCTTGCCAGGCAAACCGGCAGCTTTTTCTTCAGGTGTCACTATCAGCACATTGTCATCATATATAAGATTCGTAAGAATCGTGAACGAGAAGAACTTGGTAAGTTTCCAGTCTATCCTTGTATCCCAGTTGACACGCAGATTCTGAGGCTTGTCCAGATAGTCGGAGAACAGCACCACCTGTGAAGAAAACAGGAAATTGTCGTTGACATTCACCTTGAAGTCCACTTTCAGCTGTGCACCGAACTCGAACTTTGCCGCCTTGTATACATTCCCGTCGACTGTCGTCCCGTCTTCTAGTTTCGGGAGGTCAGCCACATTCTCATATTCTTTTTTCAAAGGCTGGCCGTACGATGCCCTCAACTGCGGATTGTCTACTATGACAAAACCTCCGGTCAAAGGTGCAAAGTTGACTGTCAACCAGTTGAGAGGCTTGTAATCAAGACCGAGCGCAAGGTTGGTGTAGGCCGGTGAAATGAGGCCAGACTTGTGTATCCTTGCCGCACGCCAGTCCGCCGCACCGTATTCCTCGCCTTCCCCGAGAGGAGAGCCGTCGGCTTTGGATGCCGGGGTAGGATATTCAAAGGTATTGGAAAACTGGGACCTGAAACTGAAGTTGGCCGAATAGTAAAGTTCATCCTTAGCCTGATATCCCCACTTGCTTTCAAGATAGATACGGTCATCTGTCTTCTGCAGTATGGGCTTGTCTGCGGAATACAGGAACCCGTAATCCAGCTGGAGGCGGTTGTTCCAGAACATCTTGTCCTTGCTGTAATTCGCATTTGCATCAATGAATGTCTTCAAAGATACGGTATTGTATCCTCCGGCAGCCCAGTTCGTAAGTGAAGTCTGTCCGAAATCGAGTTTTGTCTGCAGCGAATTTTTCCAGTAGTTTACCTTTTTTACAGTTTCAGGTTTCGGAACTGAATTCAATGCCACTGCAGCTTCTGCAGCAGCTTTCTGGGTATCGGTCAGAAGACTGTCCTGGGCATGCAGGGAAGCCGGCATCAGACACAGCAAAACCGCGATCGTCCACAAAATACGGATTCTCATAGGAAATTATTTTAGTTGTACATCAATATGATCTTGCAAACAAGACTCTCCTGTGCGAAGGCCTGCCGGAATATACGCACTTGCCTTCTTCTTCGCAAACGGCAGTGTCGATAGGAATACAGCGGATTGTCGCCTTGGTCTCTTCCTTGATTCTCTCCTCGGTCTCCGTTGTGCCGTCCCAGTGGCAAAGCAGGAAGCCGCCGTCTTCTATCTTCTCCCTGAACTCATCCCAGGTATCCACTTTGACGATATTGCTGTCCCTGAATTTCAGAGCCTTGTCATATATGTTCTTCTGAATTTCGTCAAGCAGGTCTTCTATTCTCTTCCCGAGTCCTTCCTGAGGGACAGAAGATTTTTCCAAAGTGTCCCTGCGGGCAAGCTCGACCTGGCCGTTCTCGAGGTCGCGCGGTCCGATTGCAATCCTTACAGGCACGCCCTTGAGCTCCCACTCGGCGAACTTGAACCCAGGACGGAGCGTATCCCTGTCGTCAATCCTGACCGAATGCCCATGAGACTCAAGCTCCTTCTTCAGATGTCCCATCTTGTCAAGAATGGCAGTCCGTTCCGCGTCGCTCTTGTATATAGGGACCATAACTACCTGGATAGGGGCAAGTGCAGGAGGAAGCACAAGACCGTTGTCGTCACCGTGCGCCATGATAAGCGCTCCCATAAGACGCGTCGAGACACCCCACGAAGTAGCCCACACGTATTCCTGTGTCCCTTCCTTCGTCTGGTAAAGGACGTCGAAAGCCTTTGCGAAATTCTGCCCGAGGAAATGCGATGTACCTGCCTGAAGAGCCTTTCCGTCCTGCATCATTGCCTCGATTGTCAGCGTATCGAGGGCGCCGGCAAATCTCTCGTTCGGACTCTTGTGTCCGACAACGACAGGAAGCGCCATGGTATTCCTTGCGAAATCAGCATAAACGTTCACCATCTTCATAGCCTCTGCTTCAGCCTCTTCTCGGGTCGCATGCGCAGTATGCCCTTCCTGCCACAGGAACTCTGCCGTACGGAGGAAAAGTCTTGTACGCATTTCCCATCTGACTACATTTGCCCACTGGTTGCACAGAATGGGAAGATCCCTCCATGACTTTATCCAGTTCTTGTATGTGTTCCATATAATTGTCTCGGAAGTCGGCCTTACGACGAGCTCCTCCTCCAGTTTTGCAGACGGGTCCACCACTACGCCGGGGCCGTCAGGATTGGTCATGAGCCTGTGGTGGGTAACGACTGCACACTCTTTTGCAAAGCCTTCTACATGCTCAGCCTCACGGCTCAGGAAAGATTTCGGTATGAAGAGCGGGAAATATGCGTTGACATGGCCTGTTTCCTTGAATTTGCTGTCAAGGATGTGCTGCATCTTTTCCCAAATTGCGTATCCGTAAGGTTTGATAACCATGCATCCCCTAACGGCAGAACGTTCTGCGAGGTCTGCTTTCACCACGAGGTCGTCATACCACTGCGAATAGTTTTCCGACCTCTTTGTCACTTCTTTTGCCATCTCGGTATTTTGTTTTATTCAGATTTATTTTTAACATTGCGCAGATTTATGCATCAAAACCAACAGATAACGCATCTTGGCGTCAGTATTGCATTGATACAGAAATTCGCGCCACGAAGGTACGAATAAATTTATAAATCACGAAGGAGATTGGGTATGAAAAAGAAAATCGGCATTTTAATAGCAGGGGCTGCATTTGCACTCGCTTCATGCGGCACCATGTCATACACGTCTTCATCCGGCCAGAGATTCACAGACGGCATCTACAGCAGGCCGGCTACTGAGGACAGCCAGAAACTGATTGCCGCAAAGGCAGAGACAGACGAGCTGGTACAGAGGACACGCGAATCTGAAATTTTCCTCAATACAGAAATAACAGACGGACACAGGACAGACACTCTTTACATTCCTGAAGACAAATCTGCCGTCATCAATTTCTCAGGCACAGGCACATCCGTCACCATAACAGACGACCCGTTCGACCAGACCTATTACAGCATCTACCCTTGGACATATTACAGACCTGTAACATTCAGAAGCATGTTTTGGGATCCGTGGTATTACGGAAGATACTGGGGGTACTACGACCCGTGGTACTGGGGAGGCTGGGCTTATGACCCGTGGTACAGGGGATGGGGCTTCGGCTTCATATTCGACCCGTGGTATTACGACCCATGGTTCTGGGGCCCTGCCTGCAGGCCGTGGTATCCGCATTACTGCGGGTGGTACGGAAGCTGGGGTCCGGGACTCGGATGGCATGGTCCCGGGCACGTGCACGGCGGACATGGACGTGACGTATTCTTCGGACACAGCGGTGCCACCGGCATGCACGGCACAATATCATCCGCACGACCGAGGAACCAGTATACTTCCAGCATACGGACAGACGGGAACACACGGACACCAGTGAACAGGAGGGGATTCAGCACCACATCCTCGACATCCAGAAGAACCGCTTCAGGAATCAGGACAAGCGGGACCGGAGGGTCTTCCTATTCGTCATCTTCAACGGCAAGACGGGTAGCCGGAAACAGGACCGGAATCGTATCCACCGACAGACTTGTCTCCAAACCGGCTGCAGGGACTTCCGCCGGCCAGTCTTCTTCATATGTCAGCGGCAGCAGAAGATCCGTACAGTCCTACAGGGGAACATCAGCCGGCACCAAGGCGGCTTCCGCAACGGCAGGACAGTCTAACTGGAGACGTCCGGCAAATTCCTACAACCGCAGTTCCGCTTCCTCATACAACGACAGGACTGCATCATACGGCCGCAGTTCTTCATACGTAAGAGGCTCTTCCGGAACCACCTACAACAGGAACAGCAGTTCCTCTTCATTCGGAAGGAACACTTCTGCATTCGGCAGACAGTCATCCTATAACAGAAGCAGCAGTTCCGTAAGCCGAAGCAGCTCGTTCTCAGGCAGCAGAAGCTCCGGGTACTCCGGCGGCAGCAGAAGTACCGGCGGCGGTTCTTCTTCAGTAAGACGCAGATAGCATCCGGGGCACCGGTACAGTTACAAATACCGACATTTCAAGAAGGCAATATGAAGAAAACGATAATCATAGCATTAGGAACATTATTGGCAGTCACAGGAGTCTCCGCGCAGGAAACGATGCAGGATGCGCTCAATTTCAGCCAAAACAACTACTACGGCACTGCACGGTCAGTGGCCATGGGCAATGCATTCACCGCCCTTGGAGGAGACCTCGGCGGCATATCGATAAACCCTGCCGGATCTGCCGTAGCCAGCTATTCACAGGTAACAATCACCCCTTCGCTGAACATTTCCGTCAACAAGGCCCAGGGTACAAAATGGAACGGGGAGGGAAACGGCTTCGAGCGTATGATGAGGAACTCGTCCGCCAGATTCACCCTGCCCAATATCGGACTGTCACTCAACTTCGACACACACCGGCTTTCAGGGCTCAAGAATGTCAGCGTGGGGTTCATAGCCAACGGCAGTTCATATTTCAATGACAACGTCATTGCCCGCGGAACCAACGCCAGCACTTCCTTCATGGGAGCTTTGGCATACAATACCAGCGGCTGGGACATCTCCGAACTGACGATGAACGACCCCTACAACAACTCCTATGCGCCCTGGGCGTCCATCGCAGGATGGGAAGCAGGACTCATAAGCCTTTACGGCCCTTCTGACAGCGAATATATCGGTACCAGTGAAAGCTATTATATCGATCAGGACGGCAATTACATTATCCAGCAGGCCGGACCGCTCAACCAGAACTACGGAAGGACCCAGAGCGGCTCCAAATACGACTATCTCATAAACTTCGGGATGAATTTCTCCGACAGGTTCTATTTCGGAGCCAACCTCGGGATAACATCGGTAAACTATTCATATATGGACTGGATTTCCGAGGCCGCACAGAATCCGGAAGACTTCATGCTGAGTTTCCAGAATCCGGACGGAGGTCCTGACGACGTAACGTACTTTTCCGACATGGATTTCAACTACAGATACGATATCAGCGGTGTAGGAGTCTACGGAAAATTCGGATTCATAGCAATACCTTTCCATGGACTGAGGATCGGCGGTGCCGTCCAGACACCGACATCGACAGTCATCAAGCAGTGGTGGTCATACTCGGCCGCCTCATATTATACTGACAGTGAATTCAATGCAAGCTCCCAGAGTCCGGAAGGACAGTATAAATACAGACTTGTGTCTCCGTTCAGGTTCAATGTAGGACTCGCATATACTTTCGGCAGTTTCGGGCTTATCAGCGCCGACTATGAAATGTGCGACTACAGCGGAATGAGATACAAGGAGACAGAACAAAGTGACAACAGCTACTATGACGACGGAGTAAATGCCGACATCATGGAATATATGGGAGCATCACACATGTTCAGGGCCGGGCTGGAAATAAAGCCGTTTCCTGTTCTTGCCATCCGTGCAGGCTACACCCTTACCACGTCTCCTGAAAGATATTATGAAAACAACATGAAGAAAGCCGTCAAGGCCGACAGAAGCAGTTACTCTGTCGGTTTGGGTTACAGTTCGAACGGCTCGTTCTTCGCTGACCTGGCAGTCAGGGCGACAAAATATGCCGACGAATACATCTACCCTTATACAGACTACATAATGGGAGAAGGCTATTTCCCCTCTCCTGAAATACTCAACAGGAAATGGATGTATGACGTAATGCTCACTATCGGTTTCCGCTTTTAAGGAAACTTATTGAATTGGGACCTTCATTAAAGAGAAGGTCCATAATCGAAAGATTTCCGATAAAGCCGTATCTCCCGGTAAACACCTGGAAATACGGCTTTTCCAGTCCCAGATCCGCCATGATGCCATCCTGTCTTTTCGGATGTATGGACTCCCGAAGGTCCGTGCCGTAAATCTCCTGCACGTCTTCAGAAGGCACGAAACTGTCAGTCAGTCTCAAGTCGGCTGAAATTCCCGTCTTTTCCAGGAAAAAGCATATTATGGAAAAATTAAGGTCGAACAGTCGTTCCGGACGCTTGTCCATAATGGAGAAAAGTTCGTCCCTGTAATATTCGAAGAAAGCGGAGGTTCCATATGCAGAAGAAATGGCCCTCTTGTGCCGGGTGACCCAATCCTTCCTGTAGTCTATCATGATTTCCCTGACAGGAATCTTATGTGTGCCGTTTTCATGTACGACAGGGAAAGACAAGGCTTCCGGTCCGGACTGGGAATAGATGATGCATCTGTTTCTGTAAGACTGCTTCTGATAGTTCTCGCACGCCTCAAGATAGACTATAGACGGAATTACCCTGTCCGCAGACAGGGTAAATTCCTTCGCTATGGAAGCGAAATATTGCACTGGCGGGAAATACGCCGTACTAAGAAGCACAGACACTACTCCAGCTCTCCTTTTGCATTGGATGACATGCCCTTGACAATACCTCTCTTGGAATTCCTGATGAAATCGAGAATGGTATCGCGTTCTTCACTCTGAGGGAAGCCTGACTCGATTTTGGCGCAGGCATCGCTCACATTGAAGCCGGCGTTGTAGATTATGTCGTACATATCCTTGATATTGCGGATCTGGTCAGAAGAAAAACCTCTCCTGCGAAGTCCGACGATATTGATTCCGGCATACGAAAGAGGATCTCTTCCACAAAGTATATAAGGAGGGACATCCTTGTTGACCTTTGACCCGCCGCCGACCATTGCGTGCTTTCCGATTTTCGAGAACTGGTGAGACAAAGTACCGCCTCCGAGGATTGCCCAGTCATCCACATTTGTCTCGCCTGCGATACCGGTATAGCTGACAAGAATACAGTGCTCCCCGATGCAGCAGTCATGTGCGACATGCACGTATGACATGACAAGAGTGTTGCTTCCGACCTTGGTGACTCCCTTGCCGCTGGCTTTTGTCCCGCGATTGATAGTAGCACATTCACGGATATTCACATTATCACCTATTTCAACATAAGTGACTTCTCCGTCAAACTTGAGATCCTGAGGAATCGCTCCTACTACAGCTCCCGGGAAAATACTGCAGTTCTTGCCGATTTTGACATAATTGAAAATAGTCGCATGCGGCAGTATGTGGCATCCGTCGCCTATTTCCACGAACTCGTCCACGAATGCATAAGGGCCGATTTCCACATTGTCTCCGATCTTTGCATTCGGATGTACCGATGCCAATGGATGTATCTTATTCATGATGATAATATTATTTCAATGATTGACTGACAGCAACGGCTGCCTTTGTATTGATTGTATGTCCGGCTTTATACGCCGTTATCTTTGCTTTCATGAATCCTCCGGCAAGCCTGAGGTCTCCGATAAGGTCAAGAAGCTTGTGACGGGCACACTCATTCCGGAATCTCAGATTTACATTGTTCAGGTAGCCGTCAGCGCCGACACCGAGCGCGGGGACATTGAAGAGTTTGGACATATGGTCTATCTGCTCCCTGGAAACCGGATGCTCGACTATCACAATGGCGTTGTCCACATCTCCGCCTTTTATCAGATTGTTCTTGAACAGATATTCTATCTCATGGAAAAAAACGAATGTCCTGCAGACCCCTATTTCTTCCGTATAAGCAACGGAAGTGTCCCAATGTGCAGACTGCACTCCCAGAACTTTTGAATTGAAATCGATTGTAAGGTCATAGGAAGAACCCCCATACGGTTCTATTCTGACAAATGCTCCGGTCTCCTCATTTCTGATCTCGACGGTCTCTCTGATTTCAAGATATCTGCGCGGGGCGTCCTGCTCTATTACCCCTCTGCCTTCCTGCCATATGGCGTCCACATAAGGTTTGGCGCTTCCGTCAAGGATCGGGACCTCAATATTGTCAATATCCACAAGGGCGTTGTCTATCCCCATCCCTGTAAGAGCAGACATCAGATGTTCGATGGTCATCACGGACACGTCCCCTTTCGAAATCGTCGTGCTCCGTGCCGTACTTGACACATTCCCGGCAACGGCCTCAATTATAGCGTCTTCTCCCAAGTCAGTACGTCTGAACCGGATACCATAGTCGACAGGCGCGGGATTGACGGTAATCTTCGAAATCTTGCCGGTATGCAGGCCTTTCCCCTCAAAACTGTAGCTTTTCCCGACTGTCTGTTGTTTCTGCTGCATTTTCATCTGATTCTTATAAAGTCCGCAAAGATAAGCAAAAAAATCTCTTATCCTATCAATATCTACTCTTTACCTTGCTTTTTGAAGATAGCATAGCTTTTCAGGTAGTCCCTGTAAGGTATGGCCGGGGTGCCGAGAAAGGCCTGTCCTTCTTTCCTGACACTGCCGAGAACCCCGGACTGGGCGCCGAACGATGTGTTGTCGGCGATTGTAATATGGCCGGCGATTCCGACCTGTCCGCCCATCACGCAGTGCTTTCCGATCTTTGTCGAACCGGCGATTCCTGTCTGGGCCGCCATCACGGTATTCTCCCCTATTTCCACATTGTGCGCAATCTGGCAGAGATTGTCGATTTTCACTCCTTTGCCTATTATTGTAGACCCCATCTGAGACTTGTCTATTGTGGTATTTGCCCCGATCTCGACATCATCGCCTATGACCACGTTTCCGGTATGCTCGATTTTCTTGTAGGTGCCGTCATCAAGAGGCGCGAACCCGAATCCGTCCGACCCGATTACGGCGTTGGAATGTATGATGACATTGTCACCGATCTCCATCCCCGGATATATCTTCACGCCGGGATATATGACACAGTGTTTCCCCACTTTCGTACCGTCACCTATATATACCTGCTCGTATATTTTCGTATAGTCCCCTATGGAGGCGTTCCGTCCGATATAGCTGCAGTCCCCGATATAGACCTTCTTTCCGATTCTGGATGAAAGGAAACGGCGCACATGACGACCTCTGTACCTCTTGTACGACCTTTTCCTGGCTGTAACGTAATCAAGAAGTTCCGCTACGGATGCATAGGCATTTTCCACTCTTATCATCGTGGCGCTGACCGGCTGCTGCGGAACAAATGAATTGTTTACTATAATGATATCAGCCTTGCACTGATAGACATAATGCTCGTATTTTGGGTTTGCGAAAAAACATATGCTTCCCGGCTTGCCGTTCTCAATCCTTGCGAAAGCAGAGACCTTTGCCTCAGGATCACCCTCCACAGTTCCATTCAGTATCTCCGCTATCTCTTTTGCCTTGAATTCCATAGGATCATTCAAAAATTACAGTCATACTTTTTCATTCAAACGTGCAAATGTAAGTATTTTTATCTCTAATTATGAAAAACTTTCGCCTTATTATGAAAACTTTCATCATTTTTATATACCTTTGCACCGTGAGTTAGGTTCAGGGGACGGTCAGTCCCCTTATTTTGTGTATATAACCCAGCTGTTATGAACGTTTCAGAGATACAAGATGCAATGGAAAGCGCCATCGTTGCACGCGGGTGCTTCATTGTCAGCATAAATATCGGCAAAGACAACGACATAGAGCTTACCGTAGAGTCGGAAAGCGGGACTGTGGACCTTGAAGACTGCGTGCAGCTCAGCAGGATTTTCGAGGAAAAGTTCAGCAGGGACGCTGAGGATTACTCTCTGACAGTCTCATCCGCAGGGCTCGACCAGCCGTTCAAAGTATGGAAGCAGTATGAAAAGGCTGTCGGGAAGAAGGTCGAGGCCGCCCTGAAAGGAGGCAAGAAGATCATCGCGTCACTTGCCGCGGCTGAAAACGGCTCGGTGACTCTGGACTATACCGCAATGGAAAAGGTGGAAGGCAGCAAGAAAAAGGCCGCCGTAAAGCACAGCGACACCATTCCGCTGGCAGACATCAACTATGTAAAATACTACATCGACTTCAAATAAGAGAACAAAAACATAAAAGCATAAAATGGAAAAAACAGAACTCAGGGACGCTTTTTCAGAATTCAAGAATCTGAAAAATATCGACAGACCGACAATGATGGGTGTCCTCGAAGACGTATTCAGGACACAGCTTGCCAAGACTTACGGATCAGCTGACAATTTCGACATCATCATCAACATCGACAAGGGTGACTGCGAAATCTACTGGAACCGTGAAGTGGTAGAGGAGGTGGAAGATCCGAACACACAGATCGCTCTTTCCGAAGTCAACAAAGACGGAGAAGACTACGAAATCGGAGAGACCTACGCGACAAAAGTGGAAATGAAGGACTTCGGACGCAGGGGAATCCTGAATATCAGGCAGAACCTGCAGGGCCGCATCATGGACATCGAGAAAGCGAACCTGTACAACAAATACACAGGCAAGATCGGAGAGATATTCACCGGAGAAGTATACCAGACATGGTCAAAAGAGGTGCTGATTCTTGACGAAGACGGGAATGAGCTCAGGCTGCCGAAATCAGAGCAGATTCCCGGAGAGCATTTCAAGAAGAACGATACTGTCCGCGCCATTATCAAGAGCGTGGAAATGAAGAACAACACCACTCCGTATATCGTCCTTTCGAGGACTTCGAACGAATTCCTTGAAAAACTCTTCGAGCAGGAGGTCCCTGAAATATATGACGGTCTGATCACTATCAAGAAGGTAGTGCGGATACCTGGAGAGCGCGCAAAAGTGGCAGTCGAGTCATACGATGAGAGGATAGACCCGATAGGAGCCTGTATCGGAGTAAAAGGAGCAAGAATAATCGGCATCGTGCGTGAACTGCGCAATGAGAACATAGATGTCCTCCAGTGGACTTCAAACACCCAGCTGCTCATCCAGAGGGCTCTCAGCCCGGCAAAGATATCCTCCATCGTGACAGGCTCCGACGACGAGAAGATAAAAGTCTACATGCTTCCGGACGAAGTGAAAAAGGGCATCGGAAAGGGAGGATGCAACATCAAGCTCGCAAGCATGCTTGTAGGGAAGGAAATAGAAGTATGGAGAGAGCTTCCCAAGCAGGATGGGGAAAGCGAAGAGGAAGACGTTCTCCTGAGCGAGTTCAGCAACGAAATCGACCAGTGGATTATCGACAAGCTCGAGTCAATCGGCTGCGACACCGCAAAGAGCGTCCTTGCACTTTCACCTGCTGATATCGCCAAGAGGGCAGACCTTGAAGACGAGACAGTGGATGAGGTGATGAAGATACTCCGGGCAGAATTTGAAGACTGACACCCTGGAGTCTCCGTTCCGTTTCCTCATTCATTAACTTAAAACAGAAGATAATATATGGCAGAAATAAGATTAAGCAAACTTACCAAAGAATTCAACATCGGTCTCCAGACACTCGTGGATTTCCTCAAGGAGAAAGGGGCCGACGTGGACATGAACCCGAATGCAAAGATTTCCGACTCATACCTTCCGGCCATCGAGGCCAAATTCGGTGATGAGCAGAAGCTCAAGCAGGACTCGGAAAAAGTAGCCATCAAGCTCAAGGAAATCATCGAACTCGGGGCGAAAAAGAAAACAGCAGCTGAAGATGAGGAAGAGCCTGTGAAGGAAATAATCATCAAAAGCAACAGTTTTGCACATACAGCCCCTGTTCAGGAGACATCTGCCTCGCCTGCTGCCGCGAAACCGGAACCTCAGCAGATACAGCCGGCTCCGGAACCTCAGCCGACAGCACATACGGAAACGGTAACGGAAACAGAATCCGATTCTGCCAAAGTCCGGGAAGAAACCGGAACACCTGCAGTCGAAGGTCTGAAAATAATAGACAAAATCGACTTGTCCCAGTTCGACAGGAAAAAGCCGCAGCATCAGGACAGGACGGAAAATGTCCGCAATGAGGAGAAACCGCAGGTTGCCGAACAGAAAGAAGAGCCTGCCATGGAACAGGAAACAATTACTAAAGAAGAACCTATGGAAGAAACTGCAGTACAGGAACCGGCCGCAGTACACGAACCTCGCGAAATCAAAATCGAAGTAGAGAAGCTTCAGGGCCCTAAAGTAGTGGACAAAATCGACTTGTCCCAGTTCGACAAGAAAAAGAAGAACAAGAAAAGGGAAAGGATCGCCAAGGGCGGAAGCCAGAAAGTGGACGTGACCAAAGTAGGCAACGAAACGGAAGACTTCAAGAAAGACAAGAAGAAGAACAAGAATGACGGGGCAAAGAAAGACAACCGTCAGGATCACAATGCTTCATCCGGAGGAAAGGGAAAGAAGCGCGACCGCTTCAAACCTGCCATGAGCGAGGCGGAAGAAGAGGAAATGCAGAAGGAAATCCAGAAGCAGATCAAGGAGACCTACGCCAGGATGAACGAAAGCAAGTCCAAGAACAACTTCGGGGCAAAGCACAGAAGGGAGAAAAGGGAGCTTGCCTCACAAAAGCTCCAGGAAGAGATGGAGCAGCAGGAGCTTGAGAAGACAATCCTCAAAGTCACCGAGTTTGTTACAGTCAATGACCTTGCAAACCTGATGAACCTGCCTGTCACCAAGGTTATCGGAGCATGTATGAGCCTCGGTCTGATGGTTTCCATCAACCAGCGTCTCGATGCGGAAACCATCGTACTGGTCGCAGAAGAGTTCGGATATGAAGTCGAGTTCGTCACCGCAGAGCTTACAGAAGCCATAGAGCAGGAAAATGACGATGAAGGAGAACTCGTTCCAAGACCTCCGGTAATTACCGTAATGGGGCATGTCGACCACGGAAAAACCTCCCTGCTGGACTACATACGCAAATCAAATGTGATTGCAGGCGAAGCAGGAGGTATCACGCAGCATATAGGAGCATACAATGTGGTGCTGCCTGACGGGAAAAGGATTACATTCCTTGATACTCCGGGCCATGAAGCATTTACGGCAATGCGTGCCCGAGGAGCCAAGATGACCGACCTGGCCATTATCATTATCGCCGCAGATGACGCCATAATGCCGCAGACTGTCGAGGCTATCAATCACGCACAAGCCGCTGGAGTACCTATGGTATTTGCCATCAACAAGATAGACAAGCCCGGCGCTAATCCGGACAAGATCCGGGAACAGCTCGCCAACATGAATCTCCTCGTGGAGGAATGGGGCGGGAAATACCAGTGTCAGGAGATATCTGCAAAGAAAGGCATTAATGTGGACAAGCTTCTGGACAAGGTCCTGCTGGAAGCCGAACTGCTTGACCTGAAAGCCAACCCGAAGAGAAGGGCCACAGGTGCAGTCATCGAATCCTCTCTGGACAAGGGCCGTGGATATCTTGCGACAGTTCTTGTACAGAACGGGACAATGCGTGTAGGCGACGTGATGCTCAGCGGGTGCTATACCGGAAGGGTGAAAGCAATGTTCAACGAGCGCGGACAGAAGGTCGATGAGGCCGGTCCTTCAACTCCTGTTTCAGTCCTCGGCCTTAACGGTGCGCCGACTGCCGGAGAGACTTTCAATATCATGGCAGATGAGAAGGAAGCCAAGGACATAGCCAACAAGAGGGAGCAGCTCATCAGAATCCAGGGCATCAAGACACAGAAACACCTGTCTCTGGAGGAAATCGGACGAAGAATCGCTATCGGAAACTTCAAGGAACTGAATATCATCGTCAAAGGAGATGTAGACGGTTCTATAGAAGCCCTCTCCGACTCTCTGCTCAAGCTCTCTACCGAAGAGGTCCGTGTGAATGTTATCCACAAGGCCGTCGGTGCTATTTCGGAATCGGACGTACTTCTTGCCGCCGCCTCGGATGCCATCATCATAGGCTTCCAGGTACGTCCTTCGGCCAATGCGCGTAAGCTCGCGGAAAAAGAGGAAATTGAAATCAGGCTATACTCTGTCATCTACGATGCCATCAATGAAGTCAAGAGCGGTATCGAGGGTATGCTTGCTCCTGAGGAAAAGGAGGAAGTTACCGCTACCGCAGAGGTTGCCGAGACATTCAAGATTTCCAAAGTCGGGACTATCGCAGGATGTCTGGTCAAGGAGGGCAAGCTTACAAGGAATGCCAAGGTGCGTGTCATTCGTGACGGTATCGTAGTGTACACCGGTGAGCTCGGGTCTCTCAAGAGATTCAAGGATGATGTGAAAGAAGTTGTCGCAGGGATGGACTGCGGACTCAACATCGCCGGATATAATGATATCAAGGTAGGAGATGTCGTGGAGGCTTACAACATCGTCGAGATCAAGAGAACTCTGTAATACTTTAATAAAAACAGATACACTGGTGCCGTAAATGAAATTTTCCCACCCCATACTCAGGGTGGGAAAATTTCATTTACGGTACAACAGTAAGACCCGGGCTACATTATCGTAAAGAAAATCCGTCGCACTTCGGAACGGAGACGGACAGGGTCCGCAATCAAGGCACGGAGAGAGCCCAGACGGGCGGCGTTGTCACTCCATGGAATCCAGAGTTTCAGGTAGCCGCCGTATCCGTATTTCGTTTTCAGATGTTCTTCCGCGCGGGATATCTGTTCTTCCGGATCCATTTCCGGATAATGGCTCTGTCCGTACTGGAGAGTACGGCGGATGATGGTTTCCGCATCAATGACTCTGTCAGCTTCAGCGACCATCTTCCCGTATACGGAACGGGGTTCAGACTTTCCTGAAGCCCTGTGGTCTTCCGCTGCCTGTGCTATAGTTTCTATCTGCCTGTCATCAAACCACTTCCGCAGCCTCCCGTCGGAACGGATGATTTTCCCTGAGTCCAGATGGTGGTTCTCCCTGCCGTTCACAAGTCCCAGATCATGGCATGCCGCCGACATCAGCAGGACTTCCGGATCCACTTTCTCCTTAATATCTTCCGGTGCTCTGCCGTAAAGGTCCATTGCCTGCGACATGACAGTCCTGACATGGTCGCAGCGATGTGCCGGGTCAAAAGAACCGTACTGCGGAACTATCTCCGCATCAATAAAACTGACAATCTCCTGTCTCACCATAACTAGAATTATGGCACAAATGTAAATCATTCATTGGAAATTGTTTCAAATAATGCGTATATTTGCGGTACTATTGAACTAATACAGTAGATTATTCCGACCATTCAAATTACCCTCAGAATGAACATCAGAAAACCGAAATACCGGAAATCAATCCGAACGAACAGGACAAATCCATTTTACTCAATGATATACAATAACTTTCCAATCATTTTTCTGGTAACGGCCGTCATCTCTGTTCCTGCTATGGCAGCGGAACGGCAGACACATATCCTTAAAGGAAATATCGTAAACCTGGACGGGGAGGCCGTCGAATACGTCGCTGTCGGGATACCGGGCAGCGGGATTGCGGCCATTTCCTCGGCAGACGGAAGGTTCTGGCTGGAAATTCCTGACGGCACCGCAGATACGCTGGAGTTCCACCATGTCTCATATCTTACCGGACTGGTCCCGGCTTCGGAGTACAACGGGAAAGACAGCCTCACGGTTACACTGCGCCCGGCAGAATTGCAGGAAGCCGTAGTACTGGGTTCCGGCGCCAAGGAAAAGACACTGGTCAACAAAGGGGCGAGATTCCCGGCGGCATACGGGGTATACACTCCGGACAGGACCGGCCATGAAATAGGCTCGACCGTAAAAGTCAGGCACAGGTTCCTGATAAAGGAATTCAATTTCAAGGTCGCATCAAACTCCATCGAGGAATGCAAGGTAAGCCTGAATGTATATAAGATTACCGATGGCGTTTTCAGAAATATCATGACAGTCCCCCTCTACATAGACATCAGGACATCCGAAAACCCTGTATCATACAGCGCGGCACCGTCCGTCACAATGATTCTGGAGCCCGGAGAATATTTTGTCAGTCTGGCTTTTGTAGACTGTTCCGACAGGTCAAAAGCAGAATGGAATGAGGCCGGAGATCTTACTGGGAAGGCATATATGAAAAAAATAAACGAGAACAACCTGAGCTTCCCTCTGTACTTCAAATCCGGCTACTGCCGCAACACTGTCCTCGGTGAAATAGTAAGGTCCACGTTCAATATGGGTCTTACCGTCTCCGGGCTGGAATACAAAAGCCGGTGACTGTAAAGGAATTTTACAGTGTTTACAGCGGAGTGTAAGGAAATTTTACACTCCGCTGATTTTTATAAAATAGTATCTTGTTAATATTCAATATATTAACAATAAAGGTATGAATAATGTTACATTACGGCACGTAAAAAAGAAATACCGACAGAATGAAAACAGAAACATTCAGGAATCTACTGCTTGCCGCTGCCGTTTCAGCCGGGATGACGGCTTTCCCGGCAAAGTCTTCAGGACAGTACAGAAACGATGCTGCAACAGACGGCGTTTACTCCGCCGCAGTGTCGGAAGAGACGCAGCAGCGGCCGGAAGTGATGACATTGCGAGACTGCATGGAATACGCTACTTCCAACTCTACGAAAATCAGGATTCAGCAGGCTACGAATGATGACAACCAGGTAGCGAGGAGGGATGCCATTCTGGCAGCGTTCGCACCGGCAATAAGCGGACAGGCTCACGTCTATTCCAACTTCGGACGTACCATCGACCCTGAAAGCAACACCTACATCTCCACCACTTCATTCAACAATTCATATTCCGTATCTGCAGGCATCGACCTGTTCAACGGATTCGAAGCAGTAAACAATCTCCGTATAACAAAGACAGCAAAGGCTATGGGTATCAGCCAGGAACAGCAGATCGAAGATGAAGTCTGCCTGGCTACCATGCAGGCATATTACAATGTGGTATACTATACCAAGCTTTCAGAAATACTTGAAGACCAGGTGGAAACCGCCAGGACAACTCTCTATCAGACCCGGCGTCAGGAAGAACTGGGCCAGAAAGGATATGCCGACGTAGTCCAGATAAAGGCAGACCTCGCTGACAAGGAATACGAACTGATCAATGCACGGAACAGTCTTGAAGATGCATACATCACCCTCAAGGATGTGATGTTCTGGCCTATAACGGAACCGCTTGACATTGACACTTCAAGTGCAGACGAAGGATACGAGCAGCTTATTCCAAGTGACCCTCTGGAACAGGAAACCATCATCGGCAATGCCATCAATACCCTGCCGGACATTTTCATTGCCAGAGGGAATATGGAAAACGCCAGACTTGAGCTCCGCACCGCACGGTGGCAGATTGCGCCTTCCATTTCCCTGTACGGAGGATGGTCTACAAGCTATTATACATACCCCGGGCAGGAAGGATATGTTACCACTCCGTTCTGGTCACAGTTCACAAATAACGGCGGTGAATACATACAGCTCTCGCTCTCGATTCCGATTTTCGGAAGACTGAACCGGCACTCCAATGTAGCACGCAAGAAAAACGCCTACAGACGCGCCGCAGCAGAATATGAGCAGAAAATCCGAGAAGTAGAGGCGGAAGTACTCAGAGCAATAAAGGACAGGGACGGAGCCGAATCCGCGTATTTCCAGGCGGAAAGGCGGGCAGAAGTGCAGGAAGAGGCTTTCAATCTGAATACAAGGAAATTCGAGTTGGGACTGATTTCCCCTATAGAATACAAGAGCGCATCCGAAAGTTATCTGAAGGCAAAGGCCGAAAGGCTCAACGCACTGCTGCAGTTCTACATAAAGAAACATGTGGTTTCATACTACAATGGCGTATCATATATGGATCAACTCAATTAGAAGGATTCCCTGACAAAGGCAAGAGACAACTACCTGACATGGTATGTCAGAACGGATAAATTACAAGAAATAAAATAAAGAAAAGGATATGGAAAACGAGACAATGGACAGGAAAATAGAGAAGACGACCGGATGGAAGGTGGCATTTACAAGGAAAGCGCTTCCGTATTGGGGCGGAGTCCTCTTTCTGGTACTGGTCCTCTGGCTGGTGTTCAGGGACAATTCTTCAACTCTCCGAGTTGACGGACAGACCATTACTTTCGGAGATGTCACTAAAGGCGAGTTCAATGACTATATCCGCATCAGCGGCCAGGTACAGCCTATGACTACTATTCAGATCAGCCCGCTCGAAGGCGGTGTCGTGGAAGAAATCATCCGGGAAGAAGGCAGTCAGGTGGAGAAAGGAGACGAGATACTGAGGCTCAGCAACGAGAACCTGGATCTTCAGATTCTGAACTCGGAAGCGGAACTTGCCGAAAAAGAGAACCTTCTGCGCAACACAATGATATCCATGGAACAGGAAAAGCTCAGTGTCAGGCAGGAAAAACTCCAGCTGCAGATGGAAGTGCGCAGGAACAAACGTGCCTACGAGCAGCAGAAAGCCCTCTATGACGAGAAACTGATAGCCCGTGAAGAATGGCTGAAGGCTGAAGAGGACTATCTCCTGAGTCTGGACAAACTGGAGCTGGTAAAGAACAAGGAAATCCAGGACAGCCTCTACAGGACAGTGCAGATAGAACAGATGCAGGAAAGTCTGGACAACATGAAGATAAACATGCAGATGATCCGCAAGCGCAAGGACAACCTGACCATCAAGGCCCCTATCGACGGGGAGCTCGGTCTTCTGGATGCCGTCCTCGGACAGTCCATAGCTTCAGGCACCAAAATAGGACAGATAAACGACCTGTCAAGCTACAAGATCGAGGCACAGATAGACGAACACTATATCGACAGGGTCACAGCAGGGCTGGAAGCCGTATTCGAGAGGCAGAACGAATCCTTCCACGCAGTCATCCGGAAAGTGTACCCGGAAGTGCGCGAAGGCAAATTCAAGGCTGACTTCAAATTTTCGGGCGAGCAGCCGGACAACATCCGCACCGGACAGACCTACTACATGAACCTGCAGCTCGGGCTTCCTGAGGAAGCGGTGCTGATACCGCGCGGGACTTTCTACCAGTACACCGGAGGTAAATGGATCTATGTCCTCTCGCCTGACGGCAGCAGGGCGGCCAAACGTGAAATCAGAATCGGTCGCCAAAACCCTCAGTACTACGAAGTGGAAGAAGGCCTGCAGCCGGGAGAGAAAGTCATAATCTCCAACTATGAAACCTTCAGGGACAATGATATACTGATTCTCAAATAAACGACTATGAAAAACATCATTTCTGCCTTCAGGAGCCTGCCGCGGAAAGGGCAGCACAACATAATGAAAATCACATCGCTGGCCATAGGACTGGCACTCGGCCTCGTCCTGATAGCCAAAGTGGCTTTCGAGCAGAGCTATGACGGGTTCTATAACGACAGCGGCAGGATATACCTGGTCATGGAGACATTCCCTGACCAGACCGACAACACCAGGACAGAAATATTCCCTCAGACACCAGGCGGCGTACCCGTCTATCTGAGGATGCTGTCTCCGGATATAGAAACCTCCACCAGATTCACTGCTCTGGGAGAAGGCTCGACGTTCACATTGACAGAATCAAGGGAAAAACTGAAGGCAACGTACGCCGCCGCAGACTCCTGCTTCTTCGACATACTGTCTCTGGACGTACTTCAGGGAGACCCTAAAGAAGTACTGTCCAGTCCGTTGCAGGTCATGATATCCGAGTCCGTCGCCGGAAATATAGGGGGTGATGTCATAGGAAAAACGATAGTACTGGACGGAAGGGAGGATGCAGTGCTGACCATAGGCGGAGTATTCAGGGATATCCCCGAAAATTCCATTTTCAGCCATCTGGAAATGCTGGTATCCATGCCTTCGATTTCATACTACACATGGGACGGTTCGATGAACCTGCTTGGAAATGACAGGTACACCAGTCTGATAAAAATCAGGGACGGAGCAGATATAGCGGACGTTCAGATACAGACAGACAAATTCATAGAGGAGCATCTGGCCGAGACACTGGAAAAGAGCGGACTGGATATCGGCATTACATTCCGAAGGCTCGATTCATGGCACAAATCCAACACCCAGACCAGGAACATGACACTGATGCTCAGCCTGATAGCATTCGCGCTGCTGTTCACGGCAGCCATGAACTACATCCTGCTTACAGTATCTTCCATCATCGGAAGATCGAAGGAAATGGCCGTGTGCAAATGCTACGGCGCGGACAAGAAGGACATCAGGGGAATGCTTGTCACCGAAGCCGGAGTCCATACATTCCTGGCATTCGCGGCAGGGATGGTCCTGCTGGCGGCATTCAGCGGCACTGTAGAGAAACTTACCGGTACCTCGCTTGCCGGTCTGCTTTCAGGAGGAAGGATATTCATACTCATGGCTGTGTGCATAGTCCTGGCCGTTGTCTCCGGAGTCATCCCAGGAAACATATTCGCCGGAATTCCCGTATCTTCCGCACTGCGCAGCTACCGGGAATCCAAACGGCACTGGAAACTGGCGCTGCTTTCCATCCAGTTTGCAGCCGCGGCTTTCCTTTCAATCCTGCTGCTTGTCATTTCAGGACAATACAGACTCGTGACCAGCGCCGACACAGGATACGAATACGAGAATCTGGCTTATACCAGCCTTGAACCGATAGGAGACAGCGCCCAGCGCAGTCTGATTCTGCAGGAACTCGCGAAACTTCCTGAAGTGGAAGCGGTTACTTTTGCCGATGCCCTTCCGATGAACGGCTCCAGCGGGGACAATGTAATGCTTCCTGGAGACTCCCGGGAACTGTTCAACTGCGCCGACCTGTATTATGTCGGAGACGGATATTTCGACCTGATGGAAATACCTGTCATCCAGGGCCGCGTTTTCAACCGGAACGCCGGACAGGATCAGGAGATAATGGTCAGCAGGAGATTTGTCGGATTCATGGAAACGACAGCAGGATGGGACTCCGACATAGTCGGGAAAGACGTCTACATTACTTCATACGACAGGCCTATGACCATCTGCGGAGTGTATGAGGATTTCAGTATAGGCTCGGCCCTGAATCCGGACCTCAGACCGTCCGTAATCGCATACAGGCAGACCCCGACCAAAGGTTTCGCCCTGATAAAGTTTCACAGGATTTCTCCTGAAGCCATCGCCAGGGCGGAACAGGTAATCTCCGGCATCGCCCCGGACAAGGAAATGTATGTCTGGTCATACCGGAATGACATGAAGGGACTCTATGCCGGGACCCTTAATTTCAGGAATGCGGTGACAGTCGGAGGCATAGTCACTCTGCTGATAGTCTTCATCGGTCTGGTCGGCTACACTTCCGATGAGGTGAACCGCAGACGCAAGGAAATAGCAGTAAGAAAGATAAATGGAGCCGTAATGCGCGATATCGCCCGGCTGATGAACACGGATGTAGTCAAAATAGCGCTTCCGTCCGTTGCTGCCGGTGCCGTGGCAGCGTTCTTCACCGGGGCAGGCTGGCTGGAGCAGTTCGCGATAAAGACTCCGATGGAATGGTACATGTTCGTCGGAGGAGCACTTACGGTGCTGGTCCTCAGCATCGCCGTGGCTTCTTACAATGTACTGCGCATAGCAGGGGAAAACCCAGTGAAGTCGTTGAGGTCGGAATGACAGATAAAACAAACGGAAAGATATGAAAAGTTACCTTAGATATCTGTGGAGAAACAGACTGTACAGCACGATCAATCTGGTCGGACTGACTGTAGCGCTGGCGTTGAGCATCATCATCTTCAGCTATGCGGCAACGCAAATGAAGATTGCCAGGTCCGTTCCTGACGGTGAAAACATATATGCCGTATGCAAGGACAACCAGACACTCATGTGCTACGGAATGGCTGACATGATCAGAAACTCGATTCCGGAAGCGGAGGCGGTCACCAGATTCACGGCATCATGGGACGGGGAAATCTCGATGTTCGGTGACCGGAAATACAACACGTTTCTGATGAACGCAGACAAGGAATTCTTCGGCATGTTTGACGTGAAATTCATTGCCGGCGGTCCGGAAGCGTTCAACAGCCGGACAAATGTGATAATATCCGAATCGTTTGCCGGAAAGATAGCAGAAGAAGGCAAGGATGTCATAGGCAAGGCCCTGATAGTAAATGACGAACCGTACACGATAGCCGGCATCGCCAAAGACTTCGGGGACGGACTTCTGAAATATACGGACGTCATCACAAATATCGAATCGGAAAGATTCAACAGCCAGTACAGAGAATATCAATGGAGTGTATTCGGCCCGATTCTGACTTTCTTCCGGACAGCTCCGGGCAGCGACATCAGTGCAATAGAAAGCAAAATCAGATCGGAATACAGCCACAAGTCAGGAAACGTCAGCGACTTCGGCATTCATTTCAGCATTGTCTGCCTGGATGACCTTTATTTCCATCCGGGTAACTTTTACCTCAATGCCGGAAACGCCAAGGCCATCAGGAATCTTGCTCTGGCCGGAATCGCCCTTCTGATTTCAGCATTGTTCAACTACATCAACCTCAACACCGCCCTTGCCGGAAAACGTGCCAGAGAAATGGCTACCCGCAGGCTTCTGGGCTCTGAAAGGAAAGATATCATACTGAAGTATATCGGAGAATCTTCCGCATTTACCGTACTTTGCTTTGCCCTGGCTGTGGTCCTGGCTGCCGCTCTTGTTCCTGCCATAGACTGGCTGATAACAGACCCGTCGGCGGAATCATCCACTATGGGCATGAGTGTGAAAGACATATTCACTCCCGCAGCATTCCTGTCGTATATAGGCCTTGTCGCCGTTGTCTCGGTCATTGCCGGCATCATCCCTGCCCTGATAGCATCACGGTACTCCCCTGTCGATGTGGTCAAAGGCACTCTCAGGTTCAAGAGCAAGATGGTGTTTTCAAAGGTATTCATCGTAGTGCAGAACATGCTTTCCGTTGTGCTGATAGCCCTGGCTATAACTATGGAAGCCCAGATGAGACACATGACAGGAAGACCTGCAGGATGCGATTTCAGTGACGTCTACTACCTCTGCACCGATTTCATGGAACAGGACGGATTCAGGTTCGCAGAGAAACTGCGGTCGCTGCCCTGTGTGGAATCCGTCGGAATATGCGATTATCTTCCGGGAGCAATGGGAACTACATTCACAGCATCCGACAAAGACGGTAATGATGTCCCGTACCATCCGATGAGATGCGACACCACGGCATTCAACATGCTCGGATTCGACATTCTTGAACAATACGGCCAGAACATCCCCGGAGCAGTCTGGTTGAGCGAAAGCACGGCACGGACGGCAGGCGTATCCGCAGAAAATACGGACATAAGCAGCATTAAGAAACGCTACAGCCTCCGGGGAACGGACAATTCCGCCAGTGGAGTAGTCGGGGATTTCATCATACAGGATGCCGGGGCTTCTGAAAAGATGGAAAACGGAATCATCTTCATTGTCAGACCGGAAGACCTGTGGTACTTCGACTATGTGATAAAGACCACCGGAGACCACGATGAGGCCGAAGCCATGATTACCGGAGCACACAATGAATGCTGCGAAGAAGCTTTCGGAGTCGCAATGCGTTCATGGCAGTGCGGCTACATGGAGGATATTCTGGAAAACTCCCTTGATGCGGCGAAGCGGAACATGAGGCTGATAGAAATCTTCATGGTCATGGCCATCATCCTGTCCCTGTCAGGACTTGTGGCGATAAGCATCTTCTATGCAGACAGCAACCGCAAAAGCATCGCCCTGCATAAGGTCTTCGGAGGCACTGTCGGCAGCGAGACAGGCAGAAACATCAGGATATACATGATAATGACCGTCATCGCGGACATAGTCGCAGTACCGGCAGCCGTCATCCTGTGCAGACGGTATCTGGAGGAATTCGCCTACAGGATAGACCTCGGAGCATGGATTTTCATAGTGACAACGGCCCTGTCGCTGCTAATGACGGCAGCTTCCGTGCTGTGGCAGGTCAGCCGCGCCGCCAGGACCGACCCTGCGGACGCTCTGAAAACAGAATAGTAAAACCGGAATATAATGTACGGACTGACATACGCACTCAAACACATTGTACGAAGGAAGTGGGACAGCCTGATGAAAGTCATCTCACTGGCCTCCGGCATCATTGTCGGCATAGTGCTCATAGCAAGGATAGCATTCGACCTGAGCTATGACCGCTGGATACCGGATGCCGGCAGCCTCTACCGTATCCAGAGTCTGTTCACGACACAGACCGGTACAGACCAGGCTGAAACTTCAGACTACGGCAATACGGTCCAGCCCGTAGCCCCCACGGCCGCCATCGAGATTCCTGGAGTAGAAACAGGGACAAGTATCTGGAAAGCAGGCGGGCGCGTAGTGTTCCACAGTTCGGGACGATATGAAACGGAAGCCATATATGCGGATACCTCGTTGTTCAGCACGATCGGGCTTGAAATACTGGAAGGAGATGAAAGCAGCTTCGGGATACAAGACAATGCATTCCTTTCGGAAAGTCTGGCAAAAGCCATTTTCGGTGATACAGGTCCTTACTGCGGCCGGACGGTATTTACAGACAAAACCATGCAGAAAGCGAAAACCGTTGCCGGAGTATTCAGGGACATACCGGAAAACAGTCATCTGGATTTCAATCTGGTGCTGTCTCCGGAGGGTGAAATCCCCTGGGATTATTGCTGGGACAGCAGGGACGGTTTCACAGGATATATCAGGCTGAGTCCGGAAGCCGATCCCGATGCGGTAAACAAGGCTCTGCCGGAAATGATGCACAGGCACATGAACATGAAACTCCATTCCGACATGGGGTATTCTTTCAGCAGCTACATAAAACCGGTGATCGGGCTGCACACTTCCGAAAGTGAAACGCACCAGTCCGTCATCATTATGGGAATATTCGTTATACTGCTGCTGGCGGCCGTATCACTGAACTACGTCCTGATGTCCGTCTCCTCGCTTGACTCAAGGACCCGGAATACAGCCGTGTCAAAATGCATGGGAGCCTCCTCCGGCAGCATATTCCGCTCGATTCTGTGGGAGACTGCCATACTCATGGCGGCAGCCGTCATTCTGGGCATATTGGTCCTTTATACATGGAAAGACATGATAGAATACCTGACCGGGATGCCGTTCAGGGCAATGTTCTCGACATGGCAGATAACCGGATATGCAGCCGCCTGTCTGGCTGTTATAGCCATAGCCGGGCTCGTCCCTGCCAGAATATTCTCATCGGTCCCTGCCATGAATGTATTCCGCAAGAATGCTTGCGAGCACGCGGCATGGAAGCGTCTGCTGATGTTTTCCCAGATATTATGCTCGGCATTCATAGCCGGCTTCATGTTTATGGCGGTGTCGCAATACAGGTTCATATCGGGCAAGAATATGGGCTACGATCCGGACAGGCTTGCATACTGTCGTCTGGACAGCATAAGCCATTCAGACAGACAGATGCTCAAGGACGAACTGCTGCGTAACCCTTGGATAGAGAAAGTCACGTTTTCCGAAAATATTCCGGTCAGGAAATTCAACGGCATGCAGCTGATCAATCCCGATACGGGTGAATCCGTCTCAACATGCAGATATACTTTTGCGGACACGGATTTCATAAGTACCTCGGGCATAAGGATTATAGAAGGTTCTGACATACCGGAAGAGATATCCGACCCCGCTCCGGCTCTTGTAAACAGATCATTCGTCAGGATGCTCGGATGGGAAGACAGTCCCATAGGGAAAAGTCTTCCGGATAACGGGATGACCATCTGCGGAGTATTCGATGATTTTATAGTGCAGTCCGTCCTTACGGACCAGGATCCGGTCTGCCTGCTGCCACTGCCAGAAGCGTTTACAAACGTCTTCATAACATTGAGACTCAAGGATATGTCTCCGGAAATCCTGAGTGATACCGAAAACCTGTTGAGGAAACTTTCCCCCGGAAATGACATTGTACTCTCGACTTACAGGGCGGATATCCATGCTTCATACCGGGATACGGAAAGGTTCCGGAATTCGGTCTCGCTTGCGGCTGCATTCATGCTTGTCATTACATTGACCGGACTGCTCGGATACATATCGGACGAGATGAGAAGGAAGCGGAAAGAGACGGCTGTCCGCAAAGTCAACGGAGCGACTGTCTCCGATATAGAGCGGACAGTACTGAAAGACATAGGCACGGTAAGTGTCCCCGCGGTCCTGGGAGGACTGGTGCTGGCTTACATAGCCACCGGAGTATGGCTGCAGAACTTTCCGGAACGCACCGGTACAGGGATTCCGGGCTTTGCCGCCACAGGCGCAGTCCTTCTGTTCATCATACTTTCATTCGCAGCTGCCAGGGCCCTTGCCGCAGCCAGGGAAAACCCGACAAGGTATCTGCGCGGAGAATGAAAAACATCGGCATAATAATTATAAACCTTTAATATTTAAAGTCATGATTAAAGTTACTGACCTTTGCAAAGTATTCCGTACGGAAGAAATCGAGACGACCGCTCTCAACAATGTTTCATTCGAAATCAAGGACGGCGAGTTCGTCGCCATCATGGGACCTTCCGGATGCGGGAAATCAACGCTGCTGAACATCCTCGGACTGCTGGACAATCCGACAAGCGGCAGCTACGAGCTTCTCGGCCACGAGGTGGCTAAACTCAAGGAGAAGGACCGCACCAAGTTCCGCAAGGGAAACATCGGTTTCGTGTTCCAGAGCTTCAACCTTATTGACGAGCTGAATGTCTATGAGAATGTAGAGCTTCCTCTCCGCTACCTGAACATCAGCGCTTCAGAGAGGAAACAGAAAGTGACCGAAATACTCAAGCGAATGAATATCAGCCACAGGGCACAGCATTTCCCTCAGCAGCTTTCCGGTGGCCAGCAGCAGAGGGTGGCCATAGCGCGTGCAGTGGTCGCAGGGCCGAAGCTGATCCTGGCCGACGAGCCGACCGGTAACCTGGACTCCAAGAACGGCAAGGAGGTGATGGACCTTCTTTCCGAGCTCAACAGGGAAGGCACGACCATCGTGATGGTGACCCACTCGCAGAGGGACGCTTCCGTAGCACAGAGGACTATCGACCTGTTCGACGGACGGATAGTCAGCGATGTCGCCAACGAATTGTAGCAGGTAGCAGGCATAAGGTTTACGGCCTCCGAAAATTAAGAAAAAGTCGGCCGTAAACCTCATGTCTGCATGACGCGGATGAAGAAACCGGGAAAACGGTTCCTGAAAACCACAGCTCGCAAAACATAAAATATTGAACACTAATTAATCCGAAATCAATGTACGCTGGGGTCCGAAAAAGTGATGTCAGGGAAAGACAAATTCGCCGGACTGACTTTAATTAATCTGAAATGAAACGGCTTTTCAGAAAAAGCCGGCAGAGATAAAATGGACCAGACAAATATTACAAAGAGAGGAAGATTGAAATGAAATCGTTTTTGAATTTTATCAGGAAGAACAAGCTGTATGCCTTTATAAATTTTTTCAGTCTGACGGCATCACTGTCATTCGTGCTGCTGCTGGCAGTGTATGTGAGCAGACAACTGACTACAGACTCCTTCCAGAAGAATGCCGACCGCATCTACCTCTATGCCAATGAGAATTTTATCGGCAGCGCGTACTATCTCCAGAAGCATCTGCTAGACCATTTCCCCGAGGTGGAGATGGCTACCTCATATCTTTCCGCTTCCGGCATATCAGGACTAGGGGAACTCACACTCAGCGGCAGTTCTGCGGCAGTACCGGCTCAGACATCCTATGCCGACAGTTCTTTCTTTGACATGTTTTCCTTTCCTCTGGTCAGCGGCTCCGTTGAGGCGTGGAAGGCCTCGGACCGCAGCGCCGTCATCAGCCGGAGTTTTGCCGATGCGCATTTCCCTGACAGAGACCCTGTAGGCCAGACATTGACATACACGGGACTGGATGAAAGATATACATTCACAGTGGCGGCAGTGATGGAGGATATCGACCACTCGGTCATCAGGTATTGCGATGTCATGTGCCGGGCCGATATCATGACTGAGCTGAACAGCGCCAACGATGAAAATATGAGCAATACCGGTATGTTCGACACCTTCATCATGACATGGCCGAACTCCGATATACAGGCCAAGATCCCTGAAATCAGGGACTACTTGGGTGAGGTATGGTGGTCCTATTCGGAAAATATGGTGAACAAGGTCTTCTTCATCCCCCTGCGGGACGTATTTTTCTTTGACGAGTCCCAGTCCCTCGTAGGCAACATCAACCAGGGTGACAGTCAGTTGGTGAAGATCCTGCTTGCCGCCTGCATCATCCTGCTGCTGTTCGCGGTACTCAACTACATCAACCTGACTGTAGCCCAGTCGGGACACCGTGCCAAGGAGATTGCCACCCGCCGGCTGCTCGGCGAAAGCAAGACAGGGGTAATATTCAGGATGATAGCCGAGGCCACCGCATTTGCCGCCGTGTCTACGGTGCTGGCGGTGCTGATTGCTGAAGCTCTGGCGCCTTACGCCTCACGGCTGCTCGGTTATGAATTTTCCGTTCTGGCTGAGATTACCCTGCCCATTGCCATTCTGATTGTCATAGGGACAGCTCTCACAGGCTTCCTCTCGGGCATTATCCCCGCACTGACTATTTCCAGAGCGAAACCTATCGACATTGTACGCGGCTCTTTCAAGTTGCAGATCCGGTCGTGGTTCGGCAAGGTGCTGATAGTCATTCAGCAAATGGTGGCCGTGGCCATGATCGCAGTATCCCTGATGATGTACTTCCAGATAAGGGCGATGATTCGTGCTCCGCTTGGATACAATACCGAAGACATCCTTGACATATCCAGCGAGGCATTCACCTCCGGAGCACAGATAAGAGAGTTCCGGAACTCCGTGGAAGCCCTTCCGTTCGTAGAGGCAGCAGGCTTCGGAGAGGGTACTCCGCTGTTCGGCACCAACAACTACACGAAATATTATCAGGGAGGTATGCTCGGCTTTCAGTTGATACGCGGAGATGCGGAATATTTCGACATCCTGGGTCTGAAGGTGAAGTCGGACAATCATCTGGCGGACAAGTCGGCCTGGTACTGGAACGAATACGCATTCAAGGAGGCCGGCCTGCCCGAGACCGCTGTTGAAGCCCGCTTTGGCAGCGAAAAGACGGGTTACTGGACAGAAACAATAGCAGGTGTCTACTACGACTTCAAGATCAGACCCCTGCTCTACGACCAGTCGGCGGCCCAGATCTACAGGTACGATGTGTATCCGGCCAACCGGACACCCTGGAATATCATTATCAAGATTACCGGTGACCACAGACAGGCCTATGACGGCATAGAAGAGGTCTACAGCCGCATCCGTCCGGACGGTGTTTTCAATGCCTCCTACATCGAGGATCAGATAAAGGCGACCTTCACCCAGTACATCCAACTGCAGGTGATTATCATCATCTTCACTGTCATAGCCATCTTCGTGTCTTCGCTAGGGCTGTTCGCCATGAGTACCTACTACATCAGGGCCAGAAGCCGCAATATCGCCGTACAGAAAGTTTTCGGAGCAGACAAGAGCCTGATTATGAAACAGATAATGTCATCCTATATCATACTGTCGGTCATCGCATTTGCCATTTCAGTCCCTGTCAGCTGGCTTCTTACATCCGAATGGATCAAACAGTTCTCATACCAGACGGCCACATGGGTACCATGGCTGCTCATACTTGCCTCAGGCCTGCTGGCATGTCTGGTAGCATTCCTTGCAGTGCTGTACCAGAGTCTCAAGGCTGTCGGGACCAACCCTGTCACGACCCTCAGGAGGGATGACTGACGAGTAAAAATCAAATTGTCATAATAACATATAAAATGAAACGGCTTTTCAGAAAAAACAGATGGATAAGCACCATACTGGACATCATCGGGATGACAGTAGCGTTCACGGTGTTCATGGTCATCATGATCCAGGTGCTGTACGACTGGAGATACGACAGGAACTATCCTGATCATGAAAGGATATTCAGGCTGGAATTCGTGAATGACCCGTCGAACACCGGTTCATACAGCACGACTATCTGCCGCCCGTTCATCGAATCGCTAAAGGGAAGCATCCCTGAAATCGAAGAAACGGGAGCATACCAATACGGGAAAAATTCCGCCTCCGAGTGGTATAAAACTGATGACAAAGAACAGGAATACAGTCTTGAATCAAGCGTGCTGGACACGAACATGCTGAGGGTCTTTCCGTTTGAGTTCATTGACGGCAACCCTGCGGATTTCGCCAGACCCGGGAATATCATAATAGCCGAATCCGTCGCACGGAGACTTTATCCGGATGAAAGTCCTGTCGGGAAATCACTCACGGAAAAAAACATCAGGCAGGAATACAATATCGCCGCGGTCTACAGGGATTTTCCTGAAAACAGCAGCGTAGCGAACGGAGCTCTGATACAGATCGGCAATGACGGGCTGGGCAACTGGAGCGAATGGTCATACATGTGCTATATGAAACTGCATGACCGCTCTGATGCCGGAAAGGTCGCCGGAGAGATAAAGGATAAAATGTTGGAAATACTTGAAATCGACCCGGAAACCGATGAAAGCAGAATGCTTGAGCACGGAGTACGCATTACCAGCCTTCATGAAGCATATTTCGCGAAAGATGTCAGCGGTGACCCTATGGGCAAGGGGAACAGGGCCACGACAGCTTCATTACTTGCAATAGGATTGATAATAATCGCTATAGCAATCATAAACTTTATCAATCTCGCGACAGCCTCTGTCCCCCTTGTCATAAAGGACATAAATACCAGGAAAGTCCTCGGCTCAAGCAGGGGCGTACTGGTCGGAAAGCAACTTGCGGAAGCCGTTGCCGTGACTCTCACAGCCTTCGGACTTAGCGTGCTGGCACTGCACCTGATATCCGGCACTTCGTTCACGTATTACATTTCAGGTTCCATGAAAGTGGCTGACAACATTACTGTCATCCTGCTCGGAGCTGCCGTAGCCGTATGCACCTCGTTTGCAGCAGGGATTTTCCCTGCAATATACAGCACGTCTTTCCAGCCGGCCCTGGTGCTTAAAGGGACTTTCTCCCTGTCGTATAAAGGCCGGATGCTCAGGAACTTTCTGGTAGGATTCCAGTTCGTGGCATCGTTCGTTCTGATAGCTATGGCCCTGTATATCCAGGTGCAGACTTCTTTCATGAAAAACAAGGACATGGGATTCAGGCGGGATCTGATAATCGAGTTCGCCTGCGGTCCGCAGATAGGCCGGATGGCTGACAGTTTCGAGCAGAAACTCATGCAGAATCCGCATATAAAGGATGTGACTTTTGCCGGCAACTGGCTGGTCTCCATCGGAAAAATGGGCTGGGGACGTGAGTTCGAAGGACATCGGGTCCAACTGGATGTCCTTCCTGTAGCTACGGATTTCATAGACTTTTTCGGGATGACCGTCAAGGAAGGGCGTAATTTCATGCCGTCCGATAACCTCAACCCGGACGGGACATTCATCATGAACGAGCAAACCATGCTCAAGTTCCCTTTCCTGAAGCTCGGAGACAGACTCCAGGGACACGCAGCGGATCCGGCTGAAATAGTCGGCATAGTCAAAGACTTCAATTTCAAGCCTTTGCAATACGGTGTCGATCCTATAGCCCTTTATGTCTTCGGTTCGAAGCCATGGTGGCCGCTGTCGGTGGTCTATGCGCGGATAGACGGAACTGACATAGCAGGGACATTCCAGTATATAAGGAATGCTTGCGAGGAATTCAACCCTGCAATCAACGGAGACGATATCAACCTTAGATTCCTTGACGAAAGCATAGGCAACCTGTATCAGAAAGAAGAGAAACTGAACAGCCTGATTTCCATTACGGCCGTACTGTCGCTGATAATCTCACTGGTAGGGATTCTGGGAATGGTAAGTTTCGAGACCCAGTTCCGCCGCAAGGAAATCGCTCTGCGGAAAGTGCACGGAGCCACGATTCAGGAAATACTCAAGATGCTGAACAGGCACTATATCCTGATGACAGGGATATGTTTCGTAATATCGGTGCCCATTGCATTACTGATTATGCGTGCATGGGTAAGAGGGTTTGCATATCAGGCTCCGGTATCGGTATGGATTTTCTTGGCGGCCTTGGCTGCAGTGCTTGCCGTAACAGTCCTTACCGTGACACTCCAGTCCTGGAGGGCAGCCGGGGCCAATCCGGTGGATTCGCTGCATGACGAATAGACGCAGGAGCAGGTTTTTCCGGAACCGGAAAAAAGGGGAAACGGTTCCGGAAAACCTGCCCCTGCTTGACGCAAGGTGAAATAAGGGAAAGTCGGTCAGAAGCCTCATGCCTGCTTACAGCGAGGGAAAACGGTTCCGGAAAATCTGCCCCTGCTTGACGCGAGATGAAAGGATTTCCGTCTCTCCGAGAATGAATACGCGGTCCACCCAAAAAAGCAGGGACTGCGGACCATATTGAAAACATTAAAATACCTATAATTAATTATTTACCCCTCTCACAGAGTTCGGAATCCTAATACCAATTCAAAACAGTTTCTAAAAAAACAATAGTAATGAAAAGTTTTTTGAGATTTCTCTGGAGAAACAAACTGTACACGGCAATAGAGGTGCTGGGCATGGCTGTGGCAATGGCGTTCGTGATTTTCATCGGAGCGTTCATCATCAATGAATTATCATACGATAAAGGACTTGAAGACACCGAGAATATCTATGTTGCCCATTCGGAAAGGCTTTTCTTCCAGAGTGCAACGATAAAGGAGCAGGTGGAAGGGAAGTTTCCTGAAGTGAAGGATATATGCCGCATGGCCAATACGGGTGTATTCGGAGGAATTTCATCCTACATCAGAGTCGGGAACGAAGAATTCAGACAGAATGCATTGGTCGTCGATGAAAATTTCTTCCGCATGTTCACTTTCCCTCTTCTGGCAGGGACTCCGGAAACCGCTTTCCTGTCAATGAATTCAGTGGCGGTGTCCGAGAGTTTTGCCAGAAAATATTTTGAAGGGAAGGACCCGTGCGGACAGACATTCACATTGTCCCTGACCGGACAGGAAGAGCCTGTGACCATAGGTGCAGTATATAAGGATTTCACGAATACTGTCTTCCCTGCGCAGGACATCATGTACAGGTTCGACCTTTTCGGGAAAATGTACCCTGGAGGTGTAGGAAACGGCAACGGTGTCGCCACTTATTTTTATAAAGTGGCACCTGGAACGGATATCGCCGGGCTGAATGAAAGGATAGCAAAGACAGTCAAGGAAAATGACATGCTGTACCTTTATGATATGTACAAGGAGTACCGGCTCTCCCCTTTCAAGGACATCCATTTCGGAATAATCGACGAGTCCGCTCCGTTCGAAGGAGTGATTTCGAAAGATTACATCAGACTGTTCATAGCGGCAGGTGCGCTGCTTCTGGTATTCGCTCTGCTGAATTACATTTCCCTCACTGTAGCCCAGACAGGATTCAGGGCCAGGGAGATGGCCACACGGAGGCTTCTCGGCTCCCGGAAAAGCGGGATAGTGGTCAGATATCTGGGTGAGGCGCTGATGCTTACATTGGCAGCATTCGCATTGGCACTCGTATTTGCCGATATATTCTCCCCGGCCATAAGCGGCCTTATCGGAAAAGATGTGCAGCCTTTTTCGCAAGTCAATGCGGCTGAAATCATTTTCTGTGCTGTCCTGATACTGCTCCTGACTGTATGTTCCGGGGCAGTGCCGGCGGCAATAGTGTCCGGATTCGAACCTGTTTCGGTCGTAAAAGGGGAATTTGCAAAGACGAGCAGGATGACTCTCGGAAAAATCTTCATCGTCATACAGAACAGCGTGGCTGTTGCAACCCTTGCCCTGGCAGCCGTTATGTTCCTGCAAATCAAGCACATGGTCAGCAAACCGATGGGTTATGAACGGGACGGTGTCATACAAGTGGCAGGAGCCGGAAAATCGACTGATTATCATATAGATGAATTGCGTCAGCTGTCATGTGTGGAAAAAGTCGGATGGCTGCAGTTCGAGCCGTTGGGGGCTTCGCATGCAGGCTGGGGCGTGAAAAGGAACGGCGAGGAACTGCATTTCGACATATACTACGGCTCGCAGGAAGCATTCGAAGCCATCGGACTGAAAGTGCTCAGGCAGAATTCAGACCCGGTAAGTCCGGCCATGTGGCTGACAGAAAGCGCGATGAGGTCGCTCGGGCTTGACTATGACTGTACGGCTCTGGAGCTGGACAACGGTATGATTCCAGTCTGCGGCATCATACAGGACTTTACCAAAGGAAGGGCCGGCAGTCCTTCGGGAGAATTCCTGCTGTGCTGCTGGATAACGGATATGAAATCGGAGGAGGATTTCAGGGTGCTCAGGCAGCTGGCTGTAAAAGTAAGCGGGGATGAAAACGAGGCAAAGAAGCAGATACAGGAATTCTATGCTTCGCGCGGATTTTCAGAGGAAGATATCCATGTGCAGACCTACAACGAGATAAACCGCAGGATGTATTATTCCGAGGACCAGAATCTCAAACTGATAAGTGTCTTTACGGGGCTGATCCTGCTACTGTCAGTGATGGCGATGATAGCCATGAGCACCTACTATGCCCGCCAGCATGCAAAGCAGACGGCGATACGGAAAGTCATGGGATGCGGACGTTCCCAGGTGTTTAAGGATACGGCGCGTGGATTTCTGGCTGCCGTACTTCTGGCTGCAGCAATCGGTGTTCCTTGCAGCTACATCGTTGCCGGACATTGGCTTGAAGGATATTCTTATCGCATAGGGAACTCGCTGTGGATCTATCTGGCTGCAGCTGTGGCGCTGTCAGTGGTCGCGCTGGCTTCCATCAGCTGGCAGGCGGTCAGGCTGATGAATACGGATCCGGTAACGGCGCTGAAGAACGAATAGGCAGGTGCACACATTGCCGGGCCGACCTGCACAATCATATTTGCAGTATAGGACTGTGTATCAATAACTTTACGTTTCGGCAATATGGCAGGTCCCCTCGTACATGACGGGACCGTCCCAATGCAACCAAACCCAAATATTTGATTATCAAGAAAATACAGCCTTGTAAATATGGACCATCGGATGTCCTGTCAGCTACTTCGGTTCTACGCCGATGCCGGGTCTGTAATCGAGGGTTATGCGCCCGTCTCGGAGCCGCATGCCGGAAAAGCAGTCGTTGGCTAGGAGAACATTGCCGTCCAGATCGGCCCATTCTATCTCAGGAGAAAGCTGTGCGGCGGCGGAAATGGCCACGGAAGTTTCCGTCATACAGCCTATCATCAGCCTCATTCCCATAGCCTTGGCAAGTGTCATCATTTCCCTTGCCTCCCTCATGCCGGTACATTTCATCAGTTTTATGTTGATCCCGCTGAATGCTCCCCTCAGACGTGGAATGTCAGTCAGCCTCTGACATGACTCGTCCGCGATGACCGGAAGCGGACTCCTCTCGGTAAGCCACGCATGGCTGTCCAGGTCATGTTTCGGCATCGGCTGCTCCACCAGTTCCACTCCGTATCCGGACAGCCATGATATCATATCCAGAGCCCTGTAGCGGTCTGTCCAGCCCTGGTTGGCATCCACATACAGGGGAACGGAAGGATTGACCTCACGGATTAGACTGACCATGCGCCTGTCCTGTTCGTCCCCCATTCCCAGCTTGACTTTCAGCACTCTGGCCCACGAAGCCTCACGAGTCTTTGTCCTGACTACAGAATCATCCGCATCATATCCTATCGTGAAAGAAGTGCACGGGGCCTTTTCCGGTGAGAATCCCCAGATTCTCCACCACGGCTGCCCCATTATCCTGCCGGTAAGGTCGTGCAGGGCGATATCGACGGAAGCTTTCGCCGCAGTATTGTTCGCGGCCAGAGCATCGGTTTCCTCAATGATTTCCTGTATACGGAAAGGGTCGTCAAACCTCGGCAGCACTTCAGACCTGACCTTTTTTAAAAAAGCATCGACAGAAGCCGCAGATTCTCCGAGATAAGGAGGCATGGAAGCCTCGCCGTACCCGGTAAAACCGTTCCATGAAATCCTGGTCAGCACTATCGGCGTACTGCTACGGGACGAACCAGATATCGTGAATGTGTGCTTGAGCACCCCTGTAAAATCCTCCCATTCGAGGAGCAGTTTCTTTCCTTCAGTCCTGCCGGCGCCGGAAGACAGACCTGGCATACCGGACAGACCTATGCCGTCAGCCATATACCCGGCTGCATCAGGGCGTTTTCCGGCCGATGCCGGTACAAGCGCAGACGGAGAGAGCATGGCAGCCGCAGAGACCATCCCGGCCCGCTTAAGAAAATCACGACGTGTAGTTTTTTCCATGACGCACAAATTTTCCCAAATTTAGAAACTGTTCCGGACAGTAATTACGGTAAATACAGAAATTTACCTGACATATCCAGAATTTTTTGGAAAAACTCCTGACAGAGGCTAAATTTGAACGGCAAAGAACAGACATCGTACAACAACTGTAACATGTTAGCATACACATACATAGAAAAAGGGCAGTTCAAACTGACAGAGAAACCTGTACCGGAACTGCAGAACCCCACAGACGCCATAATCAAGGTCACTCTGGCGAGCATATGCACCAGTGACCTGCATATCAGACATGGGAGCGTACCCAGAGCGGTGCCAGGCATAACGGTCGGGCACGAAATGGTCGGGATTGTCGAAAAGACAGGAGATAAGGTCACCACAGTAAAACCGGGAGACAGGGTCACCGTCAACGTAGAGACGTTCTGCGGACATTGCTTTTTCTGCAGGCACGGTTTCGTCAACAACTGTACCGACCCGGACGGCGGATGGGCGCTGGGATGCCGCATCGACGGAGGCCAGACAGAATACGTCAGAATACCATACGCAGACCAGGGACTGAACCGGATACCGGATTCCGTCAGCGACGAACAGGCGCTTTTCACTGGAGATATCCTTGCCACCGGATTCTGGGCTGCACGGATATCGGAAATCACACCGGAAGACACCGTCCTTATCATCGGCGCCGGTCTTACAGGCATATGCACGCTGCTATGTACCATGCTCAAGAAGCCCGGGCGCATCATAGTCTGCGAAAAGTCCGAAGAAAGACGGCGCTTTGTCAGGGAGCATTATCCTGAAATACATGTTACATCCCCGGAAGACTGCAGGGAATTCGTGGCCGCACACAGTAACCACGGAGGGGCCGACAGAGTAATCGAGGTTGCCGGGACACCGGAAACATTCAGGATGGCCTGGGAATGCGCCAGGCCGAACGCCATCGTCACCGTAGTCGCCATGTATGACGCTCCGCAAATCCTACCACTTCCTGACATGTACGGAAAGAACCTGACATTCAAGACAGGAGGTGTAGACGGGTGCGACTGCGCGGAAATATTGGGTCTTATAGAAAAAAGACTTATCGACACTACTCCGCTCATAACGCACAGATACCCGCTGAGCAGAATCGACGAGGCCTACCGTGTCTTCGAAAACCGTCTTGACGGGGTGATAAAAATAGCTATCGATACAAATACGACAATCTGAAATAAAGCATATGGATAAAACAAGACGTTCCGGCAGTCCGGTCCAGTTGTCAAATCCGGAAAATTCGTACATTTGCTGTCAATGCACTACATATACTGTCCCCAAGACTTTTACCATTGTGTCATACATACATGCAACTGAAATCAATAACCAAATCATAAACAATACAATCACATGAAATTCACCAAATTACTACCGGTATTACTGGCAGTGGCGCTGCCGTTGTGCCTGTGTGCGCAGCCGCGTACGGAAACCTTGCTGGAAAAGGGATGGAAATTCACACGGGAAGACGATAAATCATTCTCTTCTGTCCAGTGCGACGATTCCCAGTGGCAAAATGTCACTGTACCTCACGACTGGGCTATCTACGGACCGTTCAGCGTGAACAATGACAAGCAGCATACCGCTATCGTCCAGGACGGACAGAGCGACCCTATGGAACATGCCGGACGTACAGGAGGTCTGCCGTTTGTCGGGACCGGATGGTACAGGCTCGAGTTCGAAAAACCGCAGCTTGCCGACGGCGGCAGATGCACCCTGCTTTTCGACGGAGCCATGAGCCACGCACAGGTATATGTGAACGGTCAGGAAGCATGCTTCTGGCCATACGGATACAACTCCTTTTATTTCGATGCCACCCCATATCTCGTCGAAGGGAAGAACATATTGGCCGTAAGGCTTGAAAACCAGACCGAAAGTTCACGCTGGTATCCCGGAGCAGGACTTTACAGAAACGTACATCTGATAGTTACGGAAGACGCACACGTGCCTGTGTGGGGGACCCAGGTCATTACCGACGAACTCGGAAGCAATTTCGCCAAGGTCAGCCAGAAGACATCACTGGCGTTTCCTGAGGGGAAATCATTCTCCGATTACTCCATAGTCACTGAAATCAAGGATCAGGAAGGCAATGTGATAGCATCTGACACCCGGCAGGGTACCGCATACGACGGAGACCTTTTCCGTCAGAGCTTCACAGTGGAGAATCCTCATCTCTGGACACCGGAAACACCTTACCTGTACACTTCAGTATCGAAGATTTATGAGGGAACTACCCTGAAAGACGAATATTCTACGGTTTTCGGCATCCGCACTGCTGAAATAATCCACGGCAAAGGCTTCTTCCTCAATGGAGAACGCGTACAGTTCCAGGGAGTATGCAACCACCATGACCTCGGCCCTCTCGGAGGCATCGCCAACGAAGCCGGCATACGCCGTCAGATACGCATCCTCAAAGATATGGGTTGCAACGCTATCAGGACATCTCACAATATGCCAGCACCGGAACTCATCAGGGCATGTGACGAAATGGGTATGATGGTGATGGCCGAATCCTTCGACGAATGGGCTTCAGCCAAAGTCCAGAACGGATACCACCAGTTCTTTGACGGATGGGCAGAAAAAGACCTTGTAAATCTCATACACCATTACCGCAACAATCCGAGTGTCGTCATGTGGTGCATCGGCAACGAAGTTCCCGACCAGTGGAACGGCAACAGAGGACCGAAACTCACCCAGATGCTGCTGGACATCTGCCACAGGGAAGATCCTACCAGACCGGTGACCAACGGCATGGATGCTCCCGATGCAGTGGTCAACAACAATATGGCCGCTGTTCTCGATGTTCCGGGATTCAACTACCGCCCTCACAAATATATCGAAAACTACAGCAAACTCCCTCAGGCCCTGATACTCGGCAGCGAAACAGCCTCCACGCTCAGTTCAAGAGGCGTGTACAAGTTCCCGGTAACAAGGCGCTCGATGTACAAATATCCTGACCATCAGGCTTCTTCCTACGATGTAGAGCACTGCGGATGGTCAAACCTGCCTGAGGATGACTTCATCCAGCATGAAGACCTGCCGTACTGTATCGGAGAATTCGTTTGGACCGGATTCGACTACCTCGGAGAGCCTACTCCGTACTATTCGGACTGGCCGAGCCACTCGTCCCTGTTCGGCATAGTGGACCTTGCCGGTATTCCGAAGGACCGCTACTATCTGTACAGGAGCCACTGGAACAAGGACGCCGAAACCCTTCATATCCTGCCGCACTGGAACTGGGAAGGACGCGAAGGTGAAGTGACTCCGATTTTCGTCTACACAAACTACCCTACAGCAGAAGTATTCATCAACGGCAAGAGCCAGGGCAAACGGACAAAAGATCTCACCGTAACCGTACACAACAGCGCAGACTCGCTTTCACAGGCCACATTCAAGAGACAGAGCCGCTACCGTCTCATGTGGATGGACACCGTCTATGAACCGGGAACCGTAAAGGTGGTTGCTTATGATGAAAACGGCAATGCCGTAGCCGAAAAGGAAATGCATACGGCCGGGAAACCTTATGCCATCGAACTTTCCGCAGACCGCAGTATCATCAAGGCGGATGGCAAGGACCTTTCATTCGTGACTGTAAAAGTGGTGGACAAAAAAGGAAATCTCTGCCCGCTGGCTGACAACCGGATCAGTTTCAAGGTGAAAGGCGCCGGATACTATCGTGCAGGGGCCAACGGTGACCCTACCTCGCTCGAGTCCTTCCAGGAACCTGCAATGAAAGTGTTTTCCGGAATGATGACCGCCATAGTTTCCTCTACCGAAGAAGCCGGTGAAATAGTCCTTGAAGCTACAGCAAAAGGGCTGAAGAAAGGCACAGTCCGGATTGTGAGCGAATAAATGTACCTTCATATATGAAAGCATGGATACCGGCAGTCTTGTCATATCCATGCTTTCTTTATAGCGAAGCATAGGACGGTTTGCTCATTATCTCACTTTTTTCACTATCTTTGTACGATGTCGGGAAGCGGACTGAAACTGTCAGACAGTTTCCCATTAAACCAACCAAAATTCATTTCATTTATGGCTAAAGAAGTAGAACAGGAAGGAACGGCCGAGGTCAATGCCGCGAAGTTCAAGGCATTGCAGGCTACGATCGACAAGATTGAGAAAGATTACGGGAAAGGGACGATCATGAAGTTGGGAGATCAGCCACAATGGGAGGTTTCCGTCATTCCGAGCGGCTCCATAGCTTTGGACCATGCACTGGGAATCGGAGGTTATCCGAGAGGAAGGGTCATTGAGATTTTCGGACCGGAATCCAGCGGTAAGACCACACTGGCAATCCATGCCATAGCACAGGCCCAGAAACAGGGAGGCATAGCAGCCATCATAGATGCCGAGCACGCTTTTGACAGGACTTATGCAAAGAATCTGGGAGTGAATCTGGATACGCTGCTCATATCACAGCCGGACAACGGAGAGCAGGCCCTTGAAATCGCAGACAACCTCATCCGATCCGGGGCAATCGACATAATCGTCATAGACTCTGTCGCAGCCCTGACGCCAAAAGCCGAAATAGAAGGCGAAATGGGTGATGCGAAGATGGGACTTCAGGCAAGGCTTATGAGCCAGGCTCTAAGGAAACTTACTGCCAATATCAGCAAGACGAATACATGCTGCATCTTCATCAACCAGCTGAGAGACAAGATCGGCGTGATGTTCGGAAATCCGGAAACGACAACCGGAGGAAATGCCTTGAAATTCTATGCATCGGTCCGTGTGGATGTGCGCCGCACCAGTCAGATAAAGGACGGAGAAGAAGCTCTCGGAAACAGGACCAGAGTCAAGATCGTGAAGAACAAGATGGCCCCTCCTTTCAAGAAAGCCGAGTTCGACATCGTATTCGGAGAAGGCATTTCCCATGTGGGAGAAGTCATTGATCTGGGTGTCGAGTTCGACATCATCAGGAAGAGCGGGTCATGGTTCAGTTACAACGATTCCAAGCTTGCCCAGGGCCGGGAGGCTGTAAAACAGCTGCTTACTGACAATGTGGAGCTGTGTGACGAAATCGAGGCGAAGATCCGCGAAGCTCTTCAGAACGTACAGGACTGATCGTTGTCATCCTGAACGCAGGCCGTCAGGCCTGAGCGAAGAATCTGCATAAAAACCATGGTAGAGAATATATTAAATAAACAGAGAGCGTTTTTCCGCAGCGGGAGGACGCTCTCTGTGTCATATAGAAAGAATGCCCTTAAAAAACTGCGGGAAGCTATCCTGAAAAACAGTGGGCGAATTTGCGACGCCCTCCAGACTGATCTCGGCAAAAGCCGCACAGAATCCTATATGTGCGAGACAGGAATGGTCCTTTCAGAGCTTGATCATGCGGTCAGGCATATCCGCAGCTACTCAGGACGCAGAAAAGTCCGCACTCCCCTCGCCCAGTTTCCCGCAAGAAGCTACATCATTCCGGAACCTTACGGCAACGTGCTGGTAATGAGCCCATGGAACTATCCTCTGCTTCTCAGTCTCGCTCCTGTAATAAGTGCAGTGGCTGCAGGCAATACGGTGATCCTGAAGCCGAGCGCGTATTCTCCGGAAACTTCCGCCGTAGTGTCAGCCATTGTCCGTGAGGCATTTCCGGAAGAACATGTCGCTACAGTTGAAGGAGGCAGGGATGTAAATTCAGACCTGCTGGAGCAGAAATTCGACTATATCTTCTTTACCGGAAGCAAGTCCGTAGGCCGTCTGGTGATGAGCAAGGCTTCGGTGCATCTGACACCTGTCACTCTGGAGCTTGGAGGGAAAAGCCCCGTAATAGTAGACAGAAGTCTGGTAACAAGAAGCGGGAATGACAAAGACCGTAAGAGCGGCAGAAGCGGATACTTCCGGGATACCGGCTTGCGAACAGCTGCAAGAAGGATAGTATTCGGGAAATTCCTTAACTGCGGGCAGACATGTGTAGCTCCCGATTATGTCCTTGTGCACGAGGATGTGGCGGATGATTTTCTGGAAGCATGCAAGGAAGAGACTGCAAGGATGTTCGGAGAACATCCTCTTGACAACCGAGACTACGGAAAAATCGTCAACGGAAAACATTTCGACAGGCTCTGCAGGGTGATTTCGGAACTTGCGGGACACGGTCCGGAGCTTGAGTCGCACAAGCATGAGACAGAATCTTCAGCGCCTGTAAGCGCCTCGTCCGGAGGAAACAGCTGCAGGATAATCCTAGGAGGAAAGAGCGAGCCTGAAAATCTCCGGATAGAGCCGACCATCGCCCGTCTGGGAAACGTGACCGACAGCAGGCTGGACTCACTGGAAGTGATGCAGGATGAAATATTCGGACCGGTACTGCCTGTCCTTACCTACAGGGATATCGAAGACATTATAGGATACATTGATGAAAGGCCGAGACCTTTGGCGGCATACATTTTCACGGCAGACAATGATTTCAAGGAAACTCTGCTTGGCGGGCTGCATTTCGGAGGAGGCTGCATAAATGACACCGTCATACATCTTGCAACTGAGGAAATGCCGTTCGGAGGAGTCGGTGAAAGCGGTATGGGACGGTATCACGGGAAATACGGATTCGAGACTTTCTCGCACCTCAAAAGCATAGTCGACAAACCGTTATGGCTTGACCTGCCGATGCGCTACCAACCATACACAAAAGTGAAGGAAAAGCTGGTCAGGATGTTTCTCAAATAGGCGGCACAGCCAGCGGCAGCGACCGCCTCTGCGTATGCCGGACAGAAAGACAACAACAAAACAAAAAACAACAAATATGAAAAAGACAGGACTTATTCTTATTTCATTGGCACTAGGTACTTCCATCTGGGCCGGGAATCCACAGGAAAAAGGGCTTGCGGCTATCAGCCGTGAAAATGCGGAAGCATACATCGGCTTTCTGGCAAGCGATGCCCTGCGAGGCAGAGAAGCCGGGACACAATGGGGTAAAATCGCAGGGGAATACATTGTTTCAAATCTGAAGACACTTGGTGTAAAACCGCTTTTCGATTCATACTGCCAGCCATTTGAGGCATACAGAAAGGAACGGCAGAAAAAAGGTGAATTCCAGGTACATCCGGACTCTATTGCCGTACTGGCACAAGGAGTGCACCGTAAACTGTCCATGAACAATATCCTGTGCAGAATCGACGGACGCAATCCTGACGAATATATAATTGTAGGAGCACATTATGACCATCTCGGTTTTGACCCGATGCTGGACGGAGACTGCATCTACAACGGTGCGGATGACAACGCTTCCGGAGTATCAGCCGTACTGCAGCTTGTCAAGGCTTTTCTGGCTACGGGAGTGCAGCCGGAACGGACAGTGATTTTCGCGTTCTGGGACGGCGAGGAAAAAGGGCTTCTCGGCTCCGAGTATTTTGCACTTACATTTCCGTACCTTGACAAGGTCAAAGGATATCTGAACTATGATATGATCGGACGCAATACCGATGAATCCAACCCAGGATACCTGATGTATTTCTATACAGCATCCCATCCGGTATTCGGAGACTGGCTGAAAGAAAGCGTTGAAAAATACGGTCTGGACCTTGCTCCCGACTACCGGGCCTGGGACAGGCCGGTAGGAGGCAGTGACAACGCTTCATTCGCCCTGCGGGACATACCTGTCATCTGGTATCATACGGCCGGACATCCTGACTACCACATGCCGGGCGACCATGCCGACAAAATCAACTGGGACAAAGTCGTGGACATCACCAAGGCTTCATTCATCAGTGCCTGGAACCTCGCCAACGAAAAGGAATACTGATTCTTCTTCCGAAATGCCCTATGGCCCGGCAATGCGGCATCGGGAAAGTCTCCCTGCATCTTCAGGACGAAGCACACCGGCAGCGGCCAATGCCTCTACAGTCCAGGAGGAAGAAGGGTTGTTTTCACGGAACAGGATGATTCCATGCGCAGCATACGGACCAATATACGGATGAAGCCGAAGAGAATCCTCAGGAAGAGTCCACAGAGGATATGGATATACTGATGCCGAATCGATTGTAATCAGATCCGACAGGGCATCGAACTTCTCCCTGTCGAATTTCCATATATCCATAAGCTGCTCTTTGTATGAATAGCTTCCTCCGAGCCGCCGTCGGTATTCTACCATCTTGGATGCAAAATATCCCCCTATGCCGGGCAAGGCATCGAAGGCTGCAGAATCGGCCAGATTCAGGTCCGTTAGCGGGATATCGATGTACGGCTCCAGCCTGCGATATACGGAATCAGCTACTACATAAGACTTTGCGAAGTCGCTTTTTCTGCGGAAACGGCCTCCCTTGAGGCGGTAGTTGACTATGGAGCGAGCCTGCTTTTCAGAAAAGCCGAGCCGCTCCAGTTCTTCCTGAGTAGCTGTATTGGGATCAAACCTGAAATTCTCGGTTTTCCTTGCAGCTACGGCTCTATAGACCGCTCTTGCAGCAGGGCTGTGATCCGACTGTCTTTTCACCACGACATGGCCTGAGGTTCCGTCAGTATTCCCTTTGCGGACGTCACCTCCGTAACCGTTTTTTTCTCCTGCTACGGGAGCAGACACTCCGGATCCGAGCACCTGCTCTGCAAGTGCCCGGTCTACGACATAGACAGTATCCGGGCGGTCCCGTTTGCTGACAATCGCTGTTACTGCAGCCTTATGGACAAACATGGCTGCCTGAAAGCCGATAATAAGAAATACCAATGCCACTGCACCTGTGGTTACGGACGCGGAATATACGTTCCTCTCCGTCTTTTCTCCGTTTTTCTCTCTCCTCATCTTGTTCACTTTCGCTCTTGCTCACTCCTGCTCTCTTGTGGCCCGGACTTCGGCCACACCTTGTTTCTGTCTCGGGAAACAGGTCTGAAATCATTCTCCGTCCCGCACGGAATCCGTATCTTCTTCCACGCGATACCTTTTCCCGGACATCTTCTGCGGCTCTGCTCCTGCCACGACAATGACGATTTCTCCTTTCGGCTCATGATCGGCATACCAAGCTGCTACTTCTGAAAGTGTCCCACGCCTGTGCTCCTCATGAATCTTGGATATCTCACGGGCGACAGAACAGCCTCTGTCCGGTCCGAAAAACACGGAAAACTGCTCCAGTGTCTTCACCAGGCGGTACGGAGATTCGTAGAAAACCATTGTCCTGGTTTCCCGGGCTAGCTCGGCAAGCCTTGTCTGGCGGCCTTTCCTGACAGGTAAGAAACCTTCGAAGCAGAATCTGTCGCACGGAAATCCCGAACTTACCAGAGCCGGAACGAATGCTGTAGCCCCAGGCAGTGTCTCCACATCTATCCCCTCCTGCACACAGGTGCGGACAAGGAGAAAACCAGGATCCGATATCCCCGGTGTACCGGCATCGCTCACAAGTGCCACATTGAGACCGGCAAGAATGCGGTCCTTGATCATGGAAGCGGTTTTGTGTTCGTTGAACTTATGGTGGGACTCAAGCCTGCCGTGTATGTCATAATGTTTCAGAAGCACAGAACTGGTCCTGGTATCTTCCGCCAGGATAAGATCCGCACCTTTCAGGACCGACACAGCCCTGAATGTCATGTCTTCGAGATTCCCTACAGGAGTAGGGACAATATAGAGTTTTCCGCTCATTCCAAAATTTTGCCTTTTTGCTCCATGCCTTCGCTTATTTTTGGCTATCTTTGTTCCCGCAAAGCACAAAAGTAAGGAAATGTTTTTAGAAAACGCAAAAAAAGGTTGGATAGAAGTCATCTGCGGCTCCATGTTCTCAGGAAAGACAGAAGAACTGATCAGGAGACTCAGACGTGCCCAGTTCGCGAACATGAAAGTGGAAATCTACAAGCCTGCGATAGACGTCAGGTATTCTGAAGACGAAGTGGTATCGCACGACTCCCACAGCATTCCGTCCACGCCTATCGATTCTCCGACAAGCATGCTGCTGCTTTCCGGTGATGTAGATGTTGTAGGCATAGATGAAGCCCAGTTTTTTGACGATACGATAGTGGAGGTTGCACAGACACTGGCCGACAGAGGGATAAGGGTCATAATCGCAGGCCTTGACATGGATTTTGCCGGCAAGCCGTTCGGTCCTATGCCGGCCCTGATGGCCGTAGCGGAAGATGTGCAGAAAGTCCATGCCATCTGCGTAAAATGCGGCAGCATCGCCAACCATTCCCACAGGCTTTCTTCCAGTGACAAGCTGGTGGTGCTCGGAGAAAAAGACACTTACGAACCGCTTTGCAGGCATTGCTTCAATGAAGCGACGAAAAAATAGCACACTGGAAATCGCATCCGGCTCCGCCGAAGCACCGGCGGCACCTTTCCATGAGCACTTCACTTCCTCGGATGATGGGCCAGAACAGTATTCTGCCAGACACTTTTGTCTATATGCGTATAAATCTCTGTTGTCAGGATGCTTTCATGTCCGAGCATTTCCTGGACGGCACGCAGGTCAGCACCGTTTTCAAGCAGATGTGTAGCAAATGAATGGCGGAAAGTATGCGGGGATATTTCCTTGCGGATACCGGCCAGGACAGCCTGTTTTTTTACCATATTGAATACAGAGACCCGGCTGAGCTTCCTGCCGAACCTGTTCAGGAACAATACGTCTTCGGAGTCCCTGTCATAAGGCTCCGGTCTCATTTGCAAATATTTGAGGACATATTCGAGCGCAATGCCGCCTATAGGGACAAGTCTCTGCTTGTCTCCCTTTCCCTTTACACGGACAAACTTCTCTTTCGCGAACACATCGGAAATCTTCAGCCCGACCAATTCCGAGACACGCAACCCGCATCCGTAAAGGACTTCCAGTATGGCCCTGTCCCTGACTCCGGCAGCATCGTCCGTCCGCACCGAATCCATGATTCTCTCCACTTCCCCGACTGAAAGCACCTCGGGCAGATACCGTCCTGTCTTGGGGGATTCCACAGTATCGCACGGATTTTCAAGGACAACCCTTTCAAGCACAAGATAATTGAAAAATGACCTCAATGCGCTCAGAAGTCTGGCCTGAGACCGTTTTGAATAGTCTGAACGTTTTGACAGATACGCGATTATATCATCCGCCACTATCTGCTCCGGAGGAATCCCGGCCGAATCAAGGAAAAGGGCGACATCCGAACAATAGGCATCAGCCGTGTTCGGAGACATCGCCCTCTCGATTTTCAGATATCGGGAATAGTCATCCAGCAATATTCCGGCACTTCCTTTCATTGCAGCAAATGATAGTCCGTAAAGAAACCCTTCCGGTCGTCATCCCGGATACCGGGCAGAGAATATTCCGGCAGACAGCTACAAAGTGGAATATTTCTGTCCGTACATAAGCATCTGGCCGAGATAGTCATCCGTATACTCGACCTTGTAGTCGACTATCCTGCCGTCTTTTTCCACAGGTACGATTTCAGGATTCACGAATCCTCCGTAAGGTTTCAGGTTCAAAGCGTCATATCTGGCCTTCACTTCCCTGTGCAGTTCAGGATCGATATTGACGGCATAAGTCTCCACCAGTTTCTTCCCTGCTTCATAATCCCCTTCAGACTTGATTCTCTGGACCTCCGCGAGGAGTTTTCCGAACAGGCCGCGTAACGCTTCATAATCGTTTACGACAAAATATGTCTTTCCGTCACGGACTTTCTTTTCAATGACATTGCCGGCCTTTCCCTGCTCATAGCACCAGTCAGCGATAAGCTTCCTGTTCTGCATGTGGGCTTCCGTATTTTTCCTTCCAAGTTCGACACGGCTGAACTGCACCATCGCCCCATTTCTTATATAGTTGGAATACTGGGCTTTATATGCTTCATTATCAGGAAGGATACCAAGCTCCACGAGTTTTGGGTCAGCTATGTAATACAGGCCGAAAAGGTCTGCTCTCGTTTCCTCCAGAGTCGAACTGTATTCTTTCAGGGCATTCGGGGATACTCCCGGAAGTATCTGTCCCGAACCGTGTCCGAGGCACTCGTGAAGGTCCGTATGGATCTCGTCTGTAACGGAAAGATACTTTTTGGCCATGGCTATTTCATTCTCATCCCACGCGAACTCGTTCAGAGTATTCTTGGGAGACTCCTGTGCGGCAAGGTCATAAGCATGCGTAATATTGGCAATGGTGACTGACTTCGAGCCATGTTCCTTTCTGATCCAATCCGCATTGGGAAGGTTGATCCCGATAGGGGTGGAAGGATAGCAGTCTCCTCCTAACGTGGTGGCATTGATCACCTTGGCGGAAATACCTTTTACCGACTTCTTCTTGAATCTCGCGTCAACAGGAGAATTGTCCTCGAACCACTGGGCATTTTCGCTAAGGATTTCAGTCCTTTCGGAAGCCGCATGGTCCTTGATATTGACGAGTCCTTCCCAGCTTGCCTTGCGTCCGAGCGGATCGCTGTAGTCCTCCACGAAACCGTTCACGAAGTCCACAGTCCCGAGGGTGTCCTGAACCCATTCGATATTGTACTTGTCCCACAGATTCAGGTCTCCTGTCCTGTAATATTCTATCAGTGTGGCTATATACTGCTTCTGAAGATCATTTTCGGCAACGGCAGCCGCCTTCTCAAGCTCGGATACTATCTTCTCCAGAGCCTTGGAGTAAAGTCCTCCTATCTTGTAGACCTCCTCGCGCACGACTCCGTCCCGGCCTTTGACCACCTTGCTGTTGAGTCCGTACGAAACCGGGGTCTCGTCGGAAGGATCCGTCATATCATGATAGAACTTCTCCACTTCCGCCCTTGTGACATTCTCGTAGAAATTCACGGCAGAAAGCTTCACGATATCCCCGTCCGGGTCATTGGACTTTCTCTGAGGGAAGATTGAAGGATCGTAAATCACAGCCAGCAACCCGTCCGCGGAGTCCATGTCGCAGCCTGAAGCCTCCATCAGAGACCGGAAGTATTCCTCCGGGCAGCCGGGGAAAAACTTGTCTTCGGCATAATGGTGATGTATGCCGTTGCTGAAGAAAACTCTCTTCGCATATACTGTAAATTCTTGAAAATCCGCGCAATCTCTGTCTCCGGAATAGTTTTCAAGTATACGTTCGAGGACTTTCCTTACCTGAAGATTGTACTTGCAGTGCTGGTCCCACAGAATGTCCCGGCCGTATTTGGCGGCTTCTCCGAGATGATATACATACTCTTTCTGCTGAAGAGTCAGGTCGTCCCAGCCCGGAATACGGTAACGCATGACCTTCAGGTCAGCGAATTCGTCAATCAGATACTTGAAATCCCCGCCCTGCTGCTCTCCTGTACGGTTTCCGCATGATACTGCAGCTGCGGCCAATGCTGTAATAGCTGTCATTTTCACAATCCTGTTCATAATGGTGTCCAAGTCGTTTTATAATCAGTACAAACGTGTAAAGATACGATTTTTCAAGGAATTTCTATTGTAATCCGGAGTTTTAATGCTATTTTTGTATGATTGGCACTTGTTTATATGAAAATACCTGCTGTAAAGATATTGGAAATCGCGGCAATCATCTGTGCGATGGCAGCCGCAGCCGCCTGCTGCAAAGTGGAACCGGAGCCCGAAGTCAAGGACCGCATACTCCTGTACTATGGGGCAGGGTTCAATGACCTGAGTGCCGAGATTTCCGCAGACATCAGCCAATTGTGCTCCTCAGATTATATTCCGGAAAAGAGCAGCGGCAATGTCCTTCTTGTATTCCAGAACCTTGCAGAAAAAAATTATTTGACCCCTTACACGCCTGTATTATACAGAGTCTACAGGAACAGAAGCGGGGAAACCGTCAAGGAAACACTACTGACACTGGAACCAGGCACCATTGCGGCATCCGTATCGACCATCAACAGGGTCCTTTCCCATATTAAGTCGACATTCGTTTACAACACGTTCGGAATGATATTCTCTTCCCATGCGACCGGCTGGCTGCCGGCTGCCGGCAATACGGAAAACCCTTCAGGCAAGACTGTCTCGCCGCTTTCAATAGGAAATGAATTCAGCCCTGAGACAGGAACGAAAGTACAGTATGAGATGGATCTTGATGATTTTGCCGATGCCATACCGATGCATCTTGACTACATACTGTTCGATGCATGCTTCATGGGCGGAGTGGAAGTAGCCTATGAGCTGAAAGACGTATGTGACAGAGTGGCGTTCTCCCAGGCGGAAGTCCTCGCAGACGGATTCGACTACACGACAGTAACAGAGTATCTTCTGAAGTCGGACTCGGATCTGGAAGGCGTGTGCAGGGCATATTATGAGCATTATGACAAACTTACGGGAGAGTATCATTCAGCCACGGTCTCACTTGTAGAGTGCAGCCGGATGGACAGGCTCGCACAGACATGCAAGGAAATATACGGGAAACACAGGGACGAGCTGGACAGCATCAACCCGGACGACGTACAGTGCTTTGGAAGACATAAAATACATCAGTATTTCTATGATCTTGAAGATATAATGAACCAGCTGACACTCGACCAGGCAGAAAAAGAACAGTTCGGTTCAGCTCTTGATGAGTGCATCATATATGCGGCGACTACCGGACGCATGGTCAATCTCAAAATCGACAAGTTCTGCGGACTCAGTTCCTACTGTCCCAACAGACTCACTTACGACGACTTCTACCGGACCCTTTCCTGGAACCAGGCTACAAACATGATACAATAAAGACAGGGACCGGTTTTTCCCTGTCTTTATTATCCTGTCAGCACAACCTGCCACACAGTCTGTCGCCGGAAATGGCAAAAATCCCGGCTATTCCCGGCCGGATGCGTTATCTGCGGCAGGCTTTGGCTTGGTATTCAGTGTATTCATTGCCCTGTCGGGACCGACAACGGCAAATGCCTTGATACCTTCAATGACCCTGTCACATATCTGTGGCATCTGAGCCTTATCCTCGGGACTCAGCTCACCGAGGACAAAATCTATCTGGCCTCCACGACTGAAATCATTCCCTATTCCCATACGGATACGCGCATAATCCTGCGTGCCGAGCATCTCGCTGATATTGGTCAGACCGTTGTGTCCTCCGGCGCTTCCCCCTTTTCTCAGACGCAAGGTTCCGAACGGAAGATTCAGGTCATCCGAAATGACGATAAGGTTCTCAAGAGGGACCTTGGACTCGTTCAACCAGTAACGGACTGCCTTGCCGCTCAGATTCATATAGGTAGAAGGCTTTATAAGTATGAACTTCCGCCCCTTGAAGCTTATCTCGGCCTTGCTTCCATATCTGGCGGTCTCAAAAACAGCATTGGATGCCTGAGCCCAGGCATCCAACACCATAAATCCCATATTATGTCTGGTATTCGCGTACTCGGCCCCGATGTTGCCAAGCCCAACTACCAAAAAAACGTTCGACATAATGCGTCAGTTCTCTTGTCCGGCTTATGCGTTAGCCTGTGCGGCAGCCTGTGCAGTAGCACGGGTAGGCCTTACAGAGCAGATGATGGTAGCTTTCGGTGATACGATGGTCACACCCTCATAGTGAAGGTCACCTGCCACGATCTGCTTGCCGATCATGAGTGAAGTAACGTCTACCTCAAGCTCGTCAGGAAGCTCGTGAAGATGTGCGCTGATGCGGAGCTTGCGGCTTGAAACAAGAAGCTTGCCTCCCATCTTGACACCTTCGGAGTGTCCTGTAATCTTGACAGGAACATCGATAGCCACCGGCTTGTCTTCAGATACTGCAAGGAAATCCACATGAAGGGCTTCATCGGTAACAGGATGCCACTGCACCTCATGGAGGACCGCGTAGTATTTCTGACCGTTGTCAAGTTCAAGATCAACGATGTATGAATTCGGAGTATGGGTAAGGGCTTTAAGGGACTTTGAGTCGACTGTGAAAAGGACGTTCTCCATTCCAAGTCCATAGATGTTGCATGGTACGAGACCTGCCTTGCGGATGCTCTTTACAACGGCTTTGTTGCCTACCTGACGTACAGAGCCTTTCAATTCGATGTGTTTCATGTTTTTTGATTTAAAAATGTGTTACTCAGTTCGTTGGAAACGAACCCCATTGCACCAAAAAGCACTGCGCTTTTTATGGGGCTGCAAAGATAGGTATAAATTATCTAATTCTGACAAAGTTTTTTCAAAAATTATCAATATGCTTGAAATGAGGCGGATAATGAATTCCCGGACTGAAATTTGTTTTGGTATTTGGATTTAAATGATTAACTTGCGCATGTTTTTGATGCTTAATGTTTAACGGACTTTTAAAATTTTAACTAAGATGAAAGAGCTTGTAGATCAGATCAAAGCTGAGTATGAAGTTTTCGAGAAGAATGCTGAGGCTCAGGTGGAGAAAGGAAACAAAGCAGCCGGAGCCCGCGCTCGTAAAGCAGCTTTGAACATCATGAAAATGATGAAAGATTTCAGGAAAGTCTCTGTCGAGAGTTCCAAGTAAATCACTTTCTCAAGCTTAAAGGCTAAAAAGCGGTCGGAATGAAGTCCTGCCGCTTTTTTATTATTTTGGGTTGCCGATACAAAGGAAAAGGAGCCGGAACTGCTACGTAAACCGACTCCTAAACGTGTACTAAAACCTAAACCTGACACATAGATGCAAAGGAAGGACGGAATGTTGCACCTTGCACGGAAAATTTTCAAAATATTATTCCGATAACAGACATTACGCCACATTTCACTATCTTTGCCGCCCGAAAAACCGGACGGAAATGGATTTCATCACCATTATAGACTATCTGGGAACATTCGCATTCGCCATAAGCGGAATAAGACTGGCTGCAGCCAAGAACTTCGACTGGTTCGGGGCCTACGTGGTAGGATTTGTGACTGCAGTCGGAGGGGGTACGCTCAGGGACGTCATGCTGGATGTAACCCCTTTTTGGATGGAACAGCCTTCTTATGTGGTAATTACGGCACTGGCTCTGATATTCGTAGTCATATTCCGCCGGCAGGTAGTGCGGCTTGACAATACTTTCTTCATCTTCGATGCCATAGGCATAGGCCTGTTCACTGTTGTCGGAGTGGAAAAAAGCATCGCTGCAGACTATCCTGTCTGGGTGAATATCATTATGGGGGCCATAACAGGAGCTGCCGGAGGCATGTTCCGGGACATCTTCATAAATGAAGTCCCACTGATTTTCAGGAAAGACATCTATGCCCTGGCTTGTGTAGGAGGCGGCATTGCATACTATGTCTGCTTCTGGCTGGGATGCTCGCACATATTCACCCAGATCACTGCAGCCGTTGCCGTGATTCTTATACGGATACTTTCAGTAAAGTTCGGCATCAGCCTCCCTTCCCTCCGCAGTATGGAAGAAGTGGAAGCGACCAGACCGAAAAAAGGATAGCCTCACCTGGCTTTTCTCCGGCTCAAGCGGGCAGAAAAGTCTGCTCTACAACGACTCGATCAGCTTGGTAAAGAGGACTGTCATCCTGTCAGCGGCTGCATCGGCAGCGGCTAAGACATCATCTCCGTCGTTCTTGTAATCATCCGCATAGTCGTCATGTGCCTCGTTTGTGATTACAGACATTCCGAACACCGGAACAGACATGTGACGCGCCACTATCACCTCGGGAATAGTGGACATTCCTACGGCATCGGCCCCTATCATTCTGAAATATTTGTATTCGGAAGGGGTTTCATACGAAGGTCCTGTCCCGGCAAGATAGACACCGGATTTCAGCTCGATTCCGTTTCCGGCTCCGATTATCTCGGCTTTCTTTATGAGCTGCGGATCGTACGGCCGGGTCATGTCAGGGAAGCGAGGGCCGAATTCGTCCATGTTCTTCCCGACCAAAGGATTGGGCAACAAGTTGATATGGTCTCTGATAATCATCAGGTCCCCCACCCTGAAATCAAAGTTGACTCCCCCGGCAGCATTCGAGACGAAAAGATATTCTATGCCAAGCACTTTCATCACCCTTATCGGGAGTGTGACAAGATCCATCGGATATCCTTCATAATAATGGAAACGCCCCTGCATGGCGACAACTGTTTTCCCGCCGAGATTCCCTATTATGAAATTTCCCTTATGGCCTACTGCCGTAGAAACAGGGAAACCCGGTATCTCCTTGTAAGGAATGGTTACAGGATCCGTGATACGGTCTGCAAGCTTGCCAAGCCCGCTGCCGAGGACTATGCCTACCTGAGGTTTCCTGCCAGAGGACTTACGTGCTACATATTCGGCGGCAGCACTGATTTTCTCTACTCTTGGGTCGGTATTCATGATTTGTGATTTATTAGTGTTATTGATAGCATGTCAGTTTCCCGAATGTTTTTTCAGCGTCTCCCGGATAACATCCGCAGCAGGACCTTACGCGCCTCCTGCAGAGTTTCCTTCTCTCCCGGAATCCGGTGCTGCCGCATGATGAACTTTCCGCCGCAGATCACCGATTCTATACAGTCACTATGGGCAGAATAGATGAAATTGGCAAGGAACGGCGCCGGGGAAAGGAAGAACGTATTGTCGGTATCGACTATAAGAATATCGGCAGCCTTGCCCTCCTCTATCTTTCCTGTATTCAGGCCGAGTGCCTTGGCTCCGGCGGCTGTGGCCATGTCGAGCAGTTCGTCCAGAGGCATCGCAGACGGATCTTCCCTCCAGGCTTTCTGTACCATGGCGGATGTTTTCATCGCCTCGAGAATGTCCAGGTTGTTGGATGAGGCGCAGCCGTCCGTTCCCATACAGATATTGGCTCCGGCGGTTTTAAGTTCCTTATAGAGGAATCGATAGCCTGAAGAAAGCTTGAGGTTTGAGTTTATGTTGTGGACACACGAAACGCCTCTGAGGCCCAGGGTCTCTATATCATTTCCGTCAAGCCAAAGGGTATGCGCCGCTACAGTGTCCGGCCCCAGCAGACCGAGCCTGTCCGCATACTGGACAGGAGAAAGGCCGTGCGCCTTCTTGCAGTCTTCCACTTCCTTGAGTGTCTCACTGAGATGGATATGGAGCTTGAGTCCGTTACTGCGGGCAAATTCCGCTGCCCACAGCATGAGATCTTCCGATACAGAATATACCGAATGCACGCCGACTGCGAACGCCCCTTTCCGCCATTTCCCGGACCTGCCGTAGGCTTCAATGCACCTGGTTTTCTCCTTCTCCGCTACTTTCCTGTCATTCCTGTCGCACAGGACATATGAATTCACAGACCTGACACCTGATTCTTCAGCCGCACTGTATCCCGAGTCCGGGAACCAGTAGTGGTCATTGAATGAAGTTGTCCCCGTACGGGCCATCTCTATGCATGCGACCTTTGTGCCCCAGTATACGAACTCCGGGTCTATTCCCGACTCTGCGTCCCAGATTTCCTTGATCCACTGATGGAAAGCGACATCCTCACCTGTTCCGCGCATGAGGGTCATGGCTGCATGGGTATGCATGTTGACAAATCCAGGCACAGCCACTTTGCCATGACAGGACAATGTTTCGTGCACCATACCATCTTCAGTCCCGCATCCGGAAGCCCCGGACCGGGTGATTCCCGCTATCAGGCCGTCTCTGACGAGAATGTCATACTCGTCTTTTCCTTTTCCTGCTATCTGTATATTTTTCAGAAGTATCGTTTCCATATTTCCGTTGGTAAAATTTTCCAAAGATATAGAATCTGTTTTGATTTTCGTACAAGATTCATACTGATGTTGCGGAGGAAATCCGGATTTATATGTAAGTTTGCACCGGATAAAAAAACGACAATGGAAAGCAGGAAAAATCTCTATCCGTTAAAGTTCATCCCAGTGGCCGTGAAGGAGCCCTGGGGTGGGAATGCCCTGACAGAGAGGCTGGGCAAGGAGTTCGTGGAATGCGACAGCGAAGGAAATGAAGTCAGACTCACTTCAGAAGACCGGATCGGTGAAAGCTGGGAAATCTCCGATATGGGATTCATTGATTCTGTCGTGGCCGAAGGATGGCTGGCCGGAAATACTTTTGAGGAAATAATGGAAACATACATCGAGAGAATTTCCGGAGAAAACGTCTATCAGTTTTACGGAAGGCAATTTCCCGTACTTGTTAAGTTTCTCGACATCAAGGGACGTACTCCGCTGCAGGTCCATCCTGACGATGAAGTGGCGGCCCAGAGATATGATTCTTTGGGCAAATGCAAGATGTGGTATGTAATGGATGCTGCTCCCGATGCCAGAGTCTACATGGGATTCAGGGACGGGATCACTGCACAGGAACTTTATGACAAATGTCAGGACGGGACTATCGGAGAGAAGCTCAATGTCATCAGACCGGCAAAGGGAGACTTCATACTGATACGGCCGGGGACAGTCCACGCCGCCGGGGGCGGTCTCCTGATAGCCGAGATCCAGGAATCTTCCGACTTGACCTTCAATCTGTTCGACTGGGACAAGGGAAAAGGAAAGACAGAAGACGGGGCCCTGCATCTGGAAGAGGCATTCGATATCATAGATATGGGCCCTTATGACATTTCAGACTACCACAGGCAGGAAGCCGGAAAAGCAGGCTCCGGAGAGGCTACGGCAGAGATGGTTTCCGTTCCGCAGTTCTCCGTTTCCGGAATACAGGTGAGGGAACCGCTGAAAATTTCCAACGGACAGTCAGGCTCCTTCCTCATTTATATTTGCGTGGAAGGGAAAGCCGGCATACAGGTTCCCGGCGTAAAGGATGACGGGAGCAAATGCATGGACAGTTACGGTCTGAAAAAAGGAGAGACAGTACTTGTTCCTGCCGACATGCCGGATTTTTTCATCGTGCCGGAAGAGCGGGACACCATGCTTCTGGAAGTTCGGCTCGAAAAGCAGGAGGAAACCGACAGCTATATCAACCCTGAAACAGAGCCGTACCTTGAAGGGGAGGACTACGGCGGAGTGGAAGACATCGAAGGAGAGGAAGACGAATAGGAAACAGCCATAAACCATGGCTGTTCCACAAAATTGATTTTCAATGTCAGACGAAACCAGAATCGACAAATACCTGTGGGCGGTAAGAGTCTTCAAGACACGGACCGATGCCACGGATGCATGCAAAGGAGGAAAAATCCGGGTCAACGGAGCTGATGTCAAGCCTTCCAAGGCGATTAAGCCCGGGGATATCATAACTGCCCGTAAAGGTGCAGTCACCTATACCTACAAGGTAATAGCACCTGTAGAAAAACGGCAGGGAGCCAAACTTGTTCCCCAATATGCGGAAAACATCACCCCTGAGGAGGAACTTGCAAAGCTCAAGGCTCCTGTAGAGACTTTCTTCCTCAAAAGAGACAGGGGTACAGGCCGGCCGACAAAAAAGGACAGACGCCAGATGGAATCTCTGTGGGACTCCCTCAGTTTCGACGATGTGCCTGATGATGTATCGGACATGTTCGCGTCCGAATTCGGCTTCGATGACGATCCGGAAGACTGATCAGAGAAGGAGCATCACGGCAAAGCAATAGAGAAGAAATCCCTTGAAGGAAAGGTTGCCGTAAGTGCTGAAGCTGAGCAATGTCTCCGTAATGTCACCGGATTCGAGCCCGGCAAGCCTCCCGGTATCGGGAATGTTCCTGTATGACCATTTGCGGACCAGATAGCCGTGGTCGAAATAGGTCACGCCTCCATTTGACCGGTTCATCGAGACAAGAGACTTGTAGTCGGCATAGTATGCACTGCCATACAGATATTTCCATTCCTGCGCTTCCAGACCTGAATTTTCCATGATTTTCTGGAATTCTTCCGGATAGGATGCCGTGACAAGCAGAGGGGAAAATCCGTGCATCTGCGCGTTTGCCATGAAGTGCGCAATCTTTTCCCACTTGCCCTTATCCGCCTTCCCGACATCAAATACGGATACAACCATTACCTGCCTTCCAACGGCCAGTTCGCTCATATATTCGCCATCGGCATCGGTAAATGTGAGTTCCGGGAACACTTCCTGTCTGTACCCTGATTTCAGCACAGCTTTGGATTCCACGAATGTCCATGTAGAATCCGGAATGTTGTCCAGTGAAAACTCCCTTTTCCTGCCGTCTTTTTCATATATCAGGACATATTCGTACATATCCTCTCCGGCTGCTTCATGTTCCCTTTCTGCGGCAAGAAGTCTTGAGGCCGGCTTGAAGTCGGTATAGTCTACCATCGGAATGTAGAGCAGATTGTAAACGGTAAAGCAGGCTACACCTGTCATAACCATGGTGAAAGCCACGTATTTCCGTCTCCTGTTGCTGCCGAAATCCCTGTACGGCAGGAAAGCTGCCAGAGCAAGCGCGCACAGTATCAGGTTCTTGATGAATGTCTGCATGTGCGTCAGATGGATTACTTCTCCGAAACACCCGCAGTCCATGACAGGATTGGATATAACAAGTATCAATGCAAGCAGGGTGAAGAATGCCAGGAAAACGGATGCGACTATCGCCGTTGTCTTGCGCCAGAGTCCTGTAATGAGGGCAGCCCCTGTTGCAGTCTCTAACAGGGCCAGCAGCAGGGCGACCGGTTTGGATGAAAATTCCAGGAAACCCAGATGGAAGAATTTATAGTAGTCAGCCATTACCAGGCCGGCTCCTGTCGGGTCCAGCAGCTTGAATATTCCTGACAGAAAAAAGACGATTCCGGTCAGGAAGGCGCAGAAGCGGCGGATTCTTAATGGCAGAGGTTTCATATTTTTGTCTGTTATATTTGTTTCAACTTCTTTCTTTCATTTTTTCGGGAAAGGTCCTTCCGTCTATACGGCAGAATCTGACAAAAATATGAAACTTTCAAATCCCCACCGCTGCGCGGAGCCCCTTGTGAAGGGGCGCCTCCCCCACCGCCCCCTCGCCGGGGGCCCGTCGCAGGTACACCTGCTCCATATCCTGTCATTTCCCTGTCCCGACTTTCTTTCATTTTTTTCGGGAAAGGTCCTTCCGTCCGGAGGAATCAGCCTGAGTCAGAACAGCGACAGTTTGATCCACCTCCGCTTTCACCTTCGCGAATATATCATCAGGAGGAAGCATCATCCCATCAGAATCCGAACAATCAATGCGGATAAACTTCGGATCACTGGCGCACTGGTCCAAATAGACCTGCCGGACACGTTTCTGAAATGACATGTCAGCCTCGTGTATATCATGTCCGCCTGCAAGATAGCTGCGGTCATCTCCCTGGCGGTCAGCCGACAGCTTCTTCTCGACAAAGGAAATCGGGACATCAAGGAAAAGGTTGAGATCAGGCACAGGCAGGCCAAAGTCTCCGTACTCGGTATCGAAGATCCACTGTCTGAGCCTCTCTTTTTCCTGATGACCGGATACTTTCGCACACTGGTAGGCTATATTCGAATACACATATCTGTCCAGAAGTATCGACCCGCCCTGCTCCAGAACCTTACGCATCCGAGGGGCTGCACCATGACGGTCTTCTGCATACAGAAGCGCTACCAGCTGAGGATGCACTGTCTCGTTGGAGCCGAAATCACCTCTCAGGAACCTGCTGATCAAATCACCGTACACCGGAGCGTCATATCTTGGAAAATGAATGTATTCCAAGGATTTGCAGATAGTCTCCAGATATTTTCTCAACTTTTTGACCTGGGTGGACTTCCCTGCCCCGTCAAGGCCTTCCAAAACTATAAGCATTTTACAGACAATTGATTATACATCTTTTCTTCCAGCACGGCATCGAGTCCGCTGCTTCCTGTCTTCTTCTGTCTTTTCCCCGAACCGCGCACAAATTTACATAATTTCCCGTTTGCTGAAAACTCTTCACCCGTTCCGAACCAAATCCATCCGACCGGTTTTGCCCGCATTCCATCTTCGAAAAGCATCCGCACGTCCTCTCAGCCCGGACATCTTCCGCTTTTTGTGAATTAATGACACCCGCCCGGCACACCTGGAAATGGATGATTCCAGAAACCGCTTCACTGTCAATAACTTTCCCCAATGCGCCTGCTGCAGGTGTAACATTTCCCGGCACACCTGCAGTAACGAAACCCCATTCCAGGCATCTGCAGGGCGTATCAGGCACTGAAGGTGTGCTTAAATGTGTTACACCTGGAAAAATTGTATTTCCGCAATACATTATATTTCAGCACATTCGTGAAAAATCACAACTGCAGGTGTAACAATGCTTTGTGTAAACGGATAATGAAATATAGCTTTGAGGCATTCAAAACAATAAAACAAGATAAATTATGTCTCTGTATCATATCTGCACGAAAGGATTTCCAGATAGGGTCCTGTTCAAAGACAAAACAGATTTTATTCAAGGGGTAAATAGAACCGCCTTGGCATTCAACGGACTTTGCAAGCTGGCTGCCGTATGCCTGATGTCAAACCACGTGCACTATATTGCGGAAGGGAATGAAACAAATGCAGAAAAAGCGATAGTCAGATTCAAAAAGGCATACAGCATGTGGTTCTCCTCCAGATATGGAGACAGTAAAATTTTCCGCAGATGGCCTCATGCTTTACTCAAGTGTTCAGACGTGGACTATATGAAAGAAGCTATCTGCTACGTATATAAAAATCCGGCAGGGCATTCAGAAACAAACAACCCCTATTATTATCCGTGGAGTTCCATCAATACACATTTTCATGACCAGACCTTCGACCAGGTCGGCAAATACATTGATTTCAAAGGACATCCTGCAGAAATATCCGGATTGAAGCAATGGCAGAAAAAAGAGATTCTCCGGACAAAGGATGAAGTGCCTGAATCATGGCACTTCACTTCCGACGGGATGGTGACATTTGATTCTTTTGTAGACAAGACCATTGCAGAAAAGCTGTTCCGGACAGAAAGAAGTTTCAACTATTTCATCCAGAAAAGAGACAAAGACAGTATGAACAGGAACATTATACATCTGGACATGGAAGAGGAACAACTTTGCTGCGATGTCACTGCCATGAAAAGAGCCTTTGATATTTCATTCCACAAGTTTGGAACCGCTGACTTGCAAACATTAGAAGCAAACCAGAAACAAGAAATCATGCTGGAACTTGTCATCAGGTACGGCACTCCCGACTCTATTGCGAGAAGAATCCTTTGTATAAGGTAACGCAATAAGACGACTTTACCGATCCTGATGCGCCTATAGCCACCAATAACAGTTGCCTGTAGGCTTATCCAGCACTGAAGGTATGCACGAACTCGGCACACCTGGAAATGGATGATTCCAGAAACCGCTTCACTGTCAATGACTTTCCCCAATGCGCCTGCTGCAGGTGTAACATTTCCCGGCACACCTGCAGTAACGAAACCCCATTCCAGGCATCTGCAGGGCATATCAGACACTGAAGGTGTGCTTAAATGTGTTACACCTGGAAAAATTGTATTTCCGCAATACATTATATTTCAGCACATTCGTGAAAAATCACAACTGCAGGTGTGTCAAAGATGCGGTATGAAAAAATATCCTCATACTGAGTCTGGGCTGTGATTGTCTGCCGTAATCGTTCGGGACAGTTCAGAGGCCATTGGCCACGGAAAGGCGTGGCCGGCCGCGGCCTCGTGAGCGGCTCCCGACAGGACGGGAGAGGCAGCTGTCGAACTCGTCCGAAGGGTGGATGGAGGCGAAGCCGGAACCTTTCCGGGACAACGGCAGGAACACGAACTGATTACGGCAGACATACCCCCGGCATAAACATAGGAACTATTGCGGATAACGATAATAATATTACGGAGGATGCCCCTGCTCAGGTAACCCGGTATTTCCGAAAAAATTATCCGGAATAATTTGGTTTATAAAATAAAGTAGTTTATATTTGCAAAAAGAACGGGAAAGTTGCGCATATCCTGTTCAAATGGCAACAACGCCGCAAATTCAAAAAACAAATGCCATGGAAGCGAAAAATTTTACAAGTAAAGAAAGTCTGGAACTGATTGCCCAAATGATCAGTGAAACAAAAAAAGGAATCGCCGCCGGAAGCGGGAATCCGTTCCTTTGTTACGGATATACGGCTTTAGCCATTTCAGTGGCAACTTTCCTGATTCCTCAATTCGGAGGTAGCTGGAAATGGAATCTGCTGTGGCTGATGATGTTCCTGCCAGCAGTAATCCTCTGGGCAAAAGACCGCAAGGAAAAGCCGGAAATTGTAAGTTATATTGACAAAATGATTTCTAATACCTGGACTGTCGTACTAGAACTGATGATCCTGTCTCTCGTAGTGATAGTCTTTTCAGGACTGGCCTCCGGGGTCATAAACCTCATGCTGATGCTGCCGCTCGCACTCATATTCGTATGTACCGGCACCCTGATCACAAGCCTTACCATCAACGAAGGAAGCATAACCGGAATGACATGCATCAGCTTTACAATGCCGGTACTGCTGCTTATAAGCATGGTTTCCGGGGACGAATACCTTCCGATATGGAATCTGGCAGGCGGCCTTTCATTCCTGTTCTCACTTGTAATCCCGGGACATATCCTCAACTACAAAGCCAGGAAGTCATGAAAGAACTGGACCCGTTGCTCCACTCCCAGCTCCGGCTGGCTATAATGTCTCTTCTACTCAGTGTAGAAGAGGCTGATTTCGTGTGGCTTAAGGAAAAGACAGAGGCTACTGCAGGGAATCTCAGCGTACAGATCGAGAAACTTTCAGAGGCCGGCTACATCAGCGTAAGGAAAGAAATAGTCGGAAAAAAGCCGCGCACCACATGCTCGATTACCGAGAAAGGGCGCACGGCTCTGGATGAATATGTCAGGACTCTGAAAGAGTACCTGCATATTTGAAATTTACTACCAAACATCAGGATCGGCATCAATCTGCTTGAGCAGTTCGCGGACAGCGACTTCCAGCTGCTCATCCCGTCCGTTTACGGCATCCTCCGGCTTGTTCCTTACGATGAAATCCGGCTGGAGCTGTGAATTTTCCAGATAATGCCCGTCACGAGTACGGTAGCCTATGACAGGAATGCCGAAATACATTGACGGATCCTGCAGGGTCTCCCAGTTCACGGAAGTCATTGTGCCCGGCACAGGCATACCTACTATTGAGCCCAGACCCTGGTGCTGGTAGACCCAAGGAGTTCCGTGGGCATTGGAATAATTGTCCTCACTGACAAGCATGATGGAATGCTTGTTATACCGGCGGGACGGCATATCGCAGACCACTATCCCCTGAATGACTTGTTCGAGGTATTTCTCACCGCTGAACAGAATCTCTATGTCTTCGTGCAGACGTCCGCCGCCGTTGTGACGGGTATCGATGACTATGCCGTCACGGAGGTTGTACTTGCCAAGAATATCGGCATAGACGTCACGGTAGCTTTCATCTCCCATCGAGCGGATATGCACATACCCGAGGCGTCCTCCGGAAAGGCTGTCTACTGCAGCCGCACGGCTCTTTACCCATCTCTGGTAAAGAAGTTCATTCTGAACTCCGGAAGAAACCGGTTTGGCAGCGACTTCCCAGCGCTCCCCTGTCTCAGGATTATAGAAAGAAAACAGAGTCAGGACACCCTGCTTGCCGTTTATCAGAGGGAACCAGTCTTCACCGGCCAGTATCAGTTCACCGTCTATTTTCTCCAGTATTACGCCAGGAGCGACTTTGGAGCCGGATACGGAGAACGGTCCCCGATCCAGGACTTCATCCACCCTGAGCCCGTCACCGTCATATTCCAGGTCAAAAAGAAGACCCAGCGCAGGGGTCGGTTTTTCAGCGCCTCCGGCTCTGTAACCGGAACCGGTATGAGACACATTGAGTTCCCCGAGAATCTCGGACAGAAGTTCCGAAAAGTCATAATTGTTGTTGATATGGGCAAGGAAAGGTTCGTAGTCTTTCTGCAGCTTGTCCAGATCCACCCCGTGGTAATCCGCACTATAGAACTTGCGCTTCTCCTGCTTGAACACATGGTCGAACATATAAGCCCGTTCGGCAGCGCGGTCAAGTTCCATGCTCATATTGAAATCCACAGGTTTGATCTGCTTGTTTCCGAGTGTCATGACCTGAGGACGGCGCCCGAGGATATAGAGTTTCTTTCCATCCTTGTCCAGCAGCATCCGGCCGGCGGAAACTCCTTTCTTAAGCTGGGTGATTTCACCTGTACGGGTCTTCAGTTCCCACAAATCGAATCCTTTCTCAAAAGAACTCAGGAAATAAAGAGTCTCACCGTCTTCCGTCATGGCCGCGGCCATGAGATTCGAAGACATGGGAGTGAGGCGGATGATACGGTCCTCCAGACCGTCAAATTCGACAACTATATCCTTGTCCCCGTCCTTTTCTCCGTCAGAAGACTTGTCCTTTTTGCCTTTTTCCGGTTTTGCATTCCCGCTCTCCGCTTTCTTCGCCTCTTCCTCCTTCTTTTCTGCAGCTTCCTTCTGCTCCTTATACAGAGCATGTTCCTCTTCACTCATATTGAACTCATCATAAGCCTTCCTGTTCATGAATGCGATGAATACGTCGTCCTGGCTGCCCCAGGAAGCATGCGAGCGCATTCCCAGACGGTTTGAAACGAAAATGACAGCATTCCCGTCCATCACCCATTTCGGGGAGACATCTATATACCCGCTGTTGGTTATGTTATGGATTTTCCCGTCTCCGGAAGCGGACACTATACCTATGTCACTGTACGGGTCACGGCGGTTGGTAATCAAGGTAAGGGCAAACCATTTGCCGTCAGGCGACCAGTCGTACTCGAACTCGCCGTAATGCTGTGTGCCGTCGGTTATCTGACGGACCTTCCCGGATTCGAGATCAAGTACTTTCAGTACGCTTCTGTTCTCTATAAACGCTATTTCCTTGCCGTCCGGAGAGAATGACGGGTACATACGTTCCGCACTCTCATCCTTGAAAAGAGGTTCTTCGTCTATCAGTGTGGCATATGCGAAGTGCAGTTCTTCTTCCCTTGCCTTGGTCGCCTTGTAAAGATTCCACCGGCCGGTCCTCTCGGAAGCATATACGATGGTCTTGCCGTCCGGAGATACCGTCACCCCCTCTTCCGCTGCGGCAGTGCGGGTGACCTGTCTGGTAGTACCGTATTCGCCCGTAGTGGCGAACACCTCTCCACGGCTCAGGAGGATTATCTCGTCACCGTCTTCCGATACCGCCATCTCGTCTACTGCGCCGAGCCTGATTTCAGACGGATGGTTGATATTGTCATTGGAAATACTGATATTCACTTTCTCCGGCTGTTTCCCGGATGCCATGGTATAAATCTCTCCCTGATAACCGAAGCAAAGAGTGCCGTCTTCCGCCCTGCTGAGGAAACGGACCGGATGATCCTTGAAATGCGTAAGCGCTACGGCATTGCCGGCATCATCTACAGGCGCGGTATAGACATTGAAAGACCCGCCGTCCCGCTCGCTCAGGAACACCATCTGCCCGTCACCCGAAAAAATCGGGTCGCGGTCCTCTCCGGGATTGGTAGTAATCTGCGTGTGTGTTTCCTCTGCGGCATCATAGTAGAATATATTGCGGGCAACGGAAGAAGTATGATGCTTGCGCCAGATGTTCTCGCTGCCGGTACGGTCATAGTAAAGGAAAGACTCCCCGTCAGGTCCGAAACTTACCGAGCAGACAGGAGTGGCTGTGATCTGCTCCGGACGTCCTCCTTCAGCCCTTACCTTATAAAGTTCGGTAACCCAGGATGAAGACCACATCACACTCGACGCCGGATCCTGGATGGCGGCAGAAAAATAAATGTACCTGTCGTCAGGAGAAAATGCCAGAGGAGTCTCTGTCCCTGAATGGGTAGTGATTCTCAGAGCCTTGCCTCCCTCAACCCCGACAGTAAAAATGTCCTGGCTTCCGAAACGGTCCGACACGAACGCTATGGTCCGAGAGTCGTTCGACCATATCGGCTGCGACTCATAAGCATCAGCAGATGTGAGCCTTACAGCTTTACCCCCGCCAACAGGGACATAATAAATGTCACCCTGATAGGAAAATGCGATCTTGCTGCCGTCCGGTGAGATTTTCGGGTATCTCATCCATAGAGGTGTGCCGTTCCGGCCTGCAGGAGCTTCGCCGGGAGCAGCATAAACTGTCAGAGAGCCCAGCATGAGGAATGCCGAAAGCGTGAACGAAAATATTCTCTTCATTGCGATAATATGATAATTAAAGATTCAAGGCGCAAAGATATTCAAAATAGTGTATAATCCGGCTTCATCATCCCGTACTGTCGGCAATATCCTGTTCCATTCAGTGCCGGATGCAATTTCTTTTCAGAATCCCATCCGGATGCGTGTGATTTTGCTATCTTTGCTCCCCGAATATGTCAAACCCATGCAGCTGCGGGACGGAATACGCCTCCCGGCTGTATCATCAGCATCTGATTATGAAGCATAAAGGCACTATCGTTTTTGCTGCGGCAGCAGTACTGACACTCTCTTCATGCGGAGGGACGTCGCACATGATATCGAACTATAACGTGGCGCAGACCACGCTGCACCTTTCCCGGGAAAATTTCCGGGTGGTGGGGAATGTCGAAGGTTCCGCCCACGCCACATACGTATTCGGGATAGGAGGTGTATCCAGAAGAGCTGTCAGGGAAAACGCGATAGCGGACATGTACAGGAATGCACACCTTACCGGAGCGCAGGCCGTGACAAACGTCACGACTACGGTAAAGACCAGGTTCTACCTCTTCTGGTGGGAGCATGACTTCATTGCATCAGGACAGATAATCGAATTTACGGAGTAGGAAACACCGGACCCCGGGGAAACGGCAGCCATGCCGAAAAGGAGGAATTATTTTACAATGAAGAAACTGATATTTACAGCCATTCTTGCCGTCTCAGCCGTGACCGCAGCTTCCGCACAGATAAAGGTGGATGTCATCAGACTGGAAAATGGAAAGACTCTCAAAGGTGAAATCGTGGCAAGAAGCGATTCTTCGGTCTATTTCAGGACAGCTGACGGCACTCTGTCCAAACAGATAGACTGCAGCGACATAGCTGACTGCAGCCAGGAAACTCTGTCAAAGTGGGAATACCGCATGCTGAGAGGCTATGTCCGCGGTGCGGAAATGCCGAAAAACTATATCCCGTCTTCCAGAAAGTCCGGTTACGGAGCATTTGTCGAGGCTCTCGGAGGGGGATTCAGCGGCATGTATTACGGCTGGTTCGACATCACCACTTCCCACGGATACTATTTCACGCCACGGACATTTGTCGGCGGCGGCACAGGGGTGAATCTTAAAATCGCCTATACGGACAGATATTACAGCGGGTCTCCAAGAATGACTTCCATGTGTGTCCCTGTTTTCGCCACGGCCAGGCATTATTTCATAAACAGCAGGAACTGCAGCCCCTACATAGACGGGAAAATAGGATATGCCATTCCGTTGTATGATGCCGTAGGTGCTACCGGAGCCTACGAAAACCGGCATCTGTATCAGTCAATCAGGACAAGAGGCCTGTATTTCAACATATCGGTCGGAGTCGAACTCAACCGTGTGACCATCGCGGCAGGTCTGACAGGAGCCGAATCCGAGGAGATAGATTTCAACGAGGATATATATATCGATTACCCCGGCATGCGCAACCGGTGGAACAATTACAGCGCATACTACAGATATATGGACACAGCCTGGCACCTGAGCGTCGGATACCGGTTCTAAGGAAAAGACAGAAGCAGGAAATGACAGACAAAAACCGCAGAATAGAGATAATGGGAATCGTCAACATCACTGACGATTCCTATTTTGCAGACAGCCGCTGCCTCGGGAAAGACGGACTGCCGGAAACGGGCAAGGTCATTGAAAAGGCAGCGGGGATGATGGAAGAGGGTGCGGATATAATAGACTTGGGAGCATGCTCCACAAGACCAGGTTCTGCAGCTGTAGGAGCAGACGAAGAATGGAAAAGGCTGGCTCCGGCACTGGACGCAGTCAGGAAAAATTTCCCGAATGCGAAAATCTCCGTAGACACATACTGGAGTTCCGTGGTCAGAAAAGCGTATGACCTCATCGGACCTTTCATGGTCAACGACATATCCGCAGGAGAAGATGATCCTGACATGCTCCCCACTGTCGGCAGACTGGGACTGGAATACATCGCCATGCACAAGAGGGGCAATCCGGCCACGATGCAGAATCTCTGCCGGTATACTGATGTTGCTGAAGAGGTGCTGGACTATTTCCGCAAGTTCGGGATAAAGGCCGCAAGAGCAGGCATCAAAGACTGGATACTTGATCCGGGGTTCGGGTTTGCAAAGGACATCGGACAGAACTACCGGCTACTCTCAGACCTCGGAAAGTTCACTGCAACAGGCCATCGGATACTGGTAGGGATTTCACGCAAAAGCATGATATACAAACTATTGGGAATCACCCCGGAAGAATCTCTCCCCCAGACGCAGGTCCTTCATCTTGCCGCACTGGAGCGGGGGGCCGATATCCTGAGGGTACATGATGTCGCGGAAGCCGTACGTACGGTACGTATTTACAGACAGTTGTAGCGAATGCCCGGGCTGAGGTCCGTTCCATTTCCGGCAGCTTGAATTATTTCTCGGAAATATATCCGTATGTGGGCGAGTTTTACTATCTTCGCATGTTTGATTTTATAGACGGAACGAAATGGACAATCACGCTTTACTGGCAGTATCTCCGGTCGATGGAAGATATGCACGACAGACAGAATCCCTAAGGGAATATTTCAGCGAATATGCACTGATAAGGTACAGGGTCAGAGTCGAAATAGAGTACTTCATCGCGCTTTGCGAGATTCCTCTGCCGCAGCTTTCGGATTTCGACCGCAGCAAGTTCGAAGCACTGAGGGACATCTACCGCAGCCTTACCCCGGATGACGCCGCCAGGGTAAAGGAAATTGAAAAGGTCACAAACCATGACGTAAAGGCCGTAGAATATTTCATAAAGGAAAGGTTCAAGGAATACGGCATTGAAAAATGGGGTGAATTCGTCCATTTCGGGCTTACCTCCCAGGATATAAACAACACTTCGGTACCCCTTTCGCTCAAGGAAGCGATAGAAAATGCGTATCTTCCCCTTTTGAACGAAGTGCTCGGCATAATACGTACAATGGCCGGAGAGTGGAAAGACATCCCCATGCTGGCCAAGACGCACGGCCAGCCGGCATCCCCTACCCGTCTGGGCAAAGAGTTCAAGGTATTCCAGGTCAGAGTGGAAGAGCAGCTCAGGCAGCTTTCCCTGCTGAGCTATCCTGCAAAGTTCGGCGGAGCCACAGGGAACATGAATGCCCACAAAGCGGCTTATCCGCATATCGACTGGATCGCATTCGGAGACAGGTTCGTATCATCCCTCGGGCTGAAGAGGTCATTTCCGACCACACAGATTGAACATTATGACAATCTGGCGGCAATCTTCGACAACATCCGCCGGATAAATACCGTCCTCATAGATCTCAGCAGGGACATATGGACATACATCTCAATGGAATATTTCCATCAGAAAGTCAACAGGAACGAAGTGGGATCATCAGCCATGCCGCACAAGGTCAACCCGATAGATTTCGAGAATGCAGAGGGCAACCTCGGAATGGCCGACGCCATATTCACCCATCTGTCAATGAAACTGCCTGTTTCAAGGCTCCAGAGGGATCTTACCGACTCCACCGTACTCAGGAACATCGGTGTTCCGCTGGCTCATACAATGATTGCCCTGAATTCGCTGAAGAAGGGACTCGGCAAGCTGATTCTCAACGAACCCGCAATCAATGCGGATCTGGAAAGGAACTGGGCGGTAGTCGCAGAAGCGATCCAGACCATTCTGCGCAGGGAAAACTACCCGAATCCTTATGAAACGCTCAAGGCCCTGACCAGAACGGGAGAGGCGATAAACCACAAGACCATTTCCGACTTTATCGAGACTCTGGATATCAGTGAAAGCGTCAAGGAAGAACTGAGGTCGATATCGCCTATGACGTATACAGGCTTTTAAGTAACAGCAAACACTACGCTCCGGCACATGAAATTCTTCCTGAAACTGTTGTTCATACTATTTGTCACTGTCAGCCTCCAGCCGGCCGTGTACGGTTCTGTATCCGCTTCCGATACGGTTACGGTCAGCCAGTACGAGACATCACCAGGCACAGTCGACAACACATTAAGGACACGGCAGACAAGACTCAGGATATTTTTTTCATACATCAACCTGAAGAAAAATACGGACGACATGTCTGTACCGGCATACAGCCGTACAGTGAATACGGTCATGGGGAAATCCCCCATGACTGCAGACACGTCAGGGGGCAGAAAGACATTGCCGATGTTCTGTTCTTTCCTTATCTGAAATAAGGAACCATAATACACGGTGACAGGGAAACCATCAGTCAGGGTTTTCCTGTCACCGTTTTCCGTGAACTGAACCTTAATAGAAAAATAACCTAATCAACAATACAATAATGAAATCTATCAGATTGATGCTCAAGGCATCTGTTTTGTCCTGCCTTGTCGCGGCCGCTGCATCCGGCTGCCGGGAAGGAGGGACAACCGTATCTTCGGAAGACAGGAACATACCTGTAAAAAGACTTTATCCGGAATCCATTGAAGTCCCCAGGTCATTCGTGGCTGACATCCAGGCAATCCAGTTTGTGGAAGTAAAATCCAAAGTAGGAGGCTTTATCAAGGAAATCCATGTCGATGAAGGACAGGAAGTCAGAAAGGGAGACGTACTTTTCAAACTGGATGCCATAGAATATTATGAAGCTGTAAGAGAGGCGGAGGCTGCCCTGAAGCAAGCTGAAGCGGAATACCAGATGACAGCCTATGACGTAGACCGCATTAGCAAACTCGTAGAAAAGGAAATCCTTGCGGAAGTGCGGCTGAAACAGGCTCAGGCCGAGCTGGCCGTAGCCGAACTCGAAGTGGAACAGGCGAAAGTCAAGATGCAAAGGGCACAGCTTGACTATAGCTACACGACCATAACCGCACCGATAGACGGATACGTAGACAGGATACCGTATAAAGTGGGTAGTCTCGTCGGCACCGAGACGCTTCTTACCAACATAAGCAATGTGGCCGAAGTGTTCGCATACTTCAAGATGAACGAAACCGAATACCTGAAATTCCGCAGGGCCATTATCCGGGGAGAGGAAGACAGCAGGGCGGATACGGTACAGCTTGTACTTGCCGACGGAACCCTGTACGAACATGCCGGGATAGTGGAAACCGTAGAAGGCGATTTCGAAAGACAGACAGGCTCCATAGCATTCCGCGCCAGGTTCCCGAATCCGGAAGGACTGCTCAAGCACGGAGTTTCCGGCAAGATAAACATGATGACCAAGATGGATGATGTGTATCTCATTCCGCAGCAGGCCACTTTCGAAATCCAGGAATTCACTTATGTATACACCATAAATGAAGAAGATATAGCCAAGATACGCAGTTTCGAGCCGCTTGCCAGATTCAACGGATACTATGTCGCCGAAAACTTCATGCCGGGTACGGAAATCGCCTTTTCAGGCATACAGAGGCTGAAGGACGGAATGAAGATAAAGCCTGTCGATGCCGGGGAAAACAGCAACCCGAATGAAAGTGAAGGCCACGTCCGGGAAATGCCGGACAGCACGCAGGCAAACCCGGACACAGAAAAATAACATGCCATGTTCAAGATGTTCATCAAAAGGCCGATACTTTCGGCCGCCATATCGGTACTCATTACATGTCTGGGACTGATAGCGCTGAACTCTCTGCCTATCACACAGTTTCCTGACATCGTCCCGCCGTCCGTCACTGTGACGGCACGGTACACCGGAGCCAGTGCCGACGTAATGTCCAAGACAGTCGCCACTCCTCTGGAAAGAGCCATCAACGGCGTTCCGGGAATGACATACATGACCACAGTCTGCACCAATGACGGAATGTCCCTCACTACCATTTATTTCCAGGTCGGTACGGATCCTGACGTAGCGGCAGTGAATGTCCAGAACAGAGTTTCCACCATTTTGGACGAGCTGCCTGAAGAAGTCATCCGGGCAGGAGTCGTCACGGAAAAGGAAGTGAACAGCATGCTCATGTATCTGAACATTTTCAGTACAGACAGCACGCATACGGAAAAGTTCGTCTATAACTTTGCGGATATCAACATCCTGCGTGAACTCAAGCGTATCAACGGAGTGGGATTCGTGGAGATAATGGGGCGACGCGACTACGCCATGCGCGTGTGGCTCAATCCTGACAGACTGGCTGCATACGGGATGTCCCCGCAGGACGTGACGGAAGCCATCCGGAAGCAGAATGTGGAAGCCGCCCCGGGAAAGACCGGAGTCAGTTCCGACAAACTGCCGCAGCAGCTGCAGTATGTGCTCCAGTATACAGGCAAATTCAGCACGCCGGAAGAATACGGGGAAATAGTACTGAAAGCCCTTCCTGACGGCTCTCTCCTGCGGCTTGCCGACGTGGCGGACATCGAGTTCGACTCGGAAGACTACAAAATGGTATCGATGACGGACGGCAAGCCTTCCGCATCCATCATGATCAAGCAAAGGCCGGGGTCAAACGCACGCGAGGTCATCAACGACATCAAGGCCAAGATGGCGGAAATCAAGGAAAGCAGCTTTGTCCCGGGAATGGACTACAATATCTCCTATGATGTGTCACGCTTCCTGGACGCTTCCATATCATCAGTCCTGAGGACACTCGTAGAAGCATTCCTGCTCGTTTTCCTGGTAGTTTTCATTTTTCTCCAGGACTTCCGTTCCACGCTTATTCCGGCTATTGCGGTACCGGTATCTCTTGTGGGAACGTTTTTCTTCATGCAGGCCCTCGGGTTCTCGATCAACATGCTGACCCTCTTCGCACTGGTACTTGCCATAGGTATTGTGGTGGACAATGCGATAGTGGTAGTAGAGGCCGTACATGTGAAAATGCATGACCAGGGTCTGTCGCCATTCAAGGCATCTGTGGCGGCAATGAAAGAAATCGGAGGGGCCATTGTCTCCATTACTCTCGTCATGTCGGCTGTATTCGTACCGGTAGCCTTCATGCAGGGCAGTGTGGGAATATTCTACCGGCAGTTTTCTCTGACTCTGGCCGTCGCCATCATTATATCGGGAGTAAATGCGCTCACCCTCTCCCCTGCCCTGTGCGCCGTGCTCATAAAGAAAGAGAAGAAAGGAGAAGGAAGCAGGAAAGGACTTCTGTCAGGATTCTTCGGATGGTTCAACAGGAAATACGATGCACTTGAAGGCGCATATTCCAGAAGTCTGGGGCGTTTCCTCAGAAAAAAGAGATACACCGTCCTGACATTCCTGCTGTCTGTCGCCGGTGTAGCGGTCATCTCCATGTTCCTTCCGACAGGATTCATACCGAATGAAGACCAGGGTATGATCTACGTCAATGTAGACTCCCCTCCCGGAGCTACACTGGAACGGAGTGAAGCCACACTCAACAAGATACAGGCAGAGCTACTCCCTCTGGAGGAAGTGGAGAACATCTCCACTCTGGCAGGCTACAGCCTTATGACCGAGACAGAGGGAGCAAGTTTCGGAATGGGCATGATCAATCTCATCCCGTGGGACAGGAGGGACAAGACTGTCCACGAGCTGATAAAAGACTACGAAGAAAGGGTATCCCATATCAAGGATGCCGACATACAGTTCTTCCTGCCTCCGACTGTACCGGGATTCGGAAACGCCAGCGGATTCGAACTCAGACTCCAGGACAAGACATCCGGAACATTCCAGGACTTGGACAACATCATAAAAGGTTTCATCGGAAAGCTTGAGGAAGACCCGAGAATCGAAGGCGTAAGTACTGGATTCAACCCGAACTTCCCGCAATACATGCTGAAAGTGGACCTGCAGAAGGCGGCAAAACTCGGAATAGACATAGATGAGGCGATGGAGACTCTCCAAAGCTACATCGGAAGCTTCTATTCATCGAACTTCGTAAGGTTCGGGCAGATGTACAAGGTAATGATCCAGGCCTCTCCGGAATACAGGATGAATCCGGACGATGTATTCAGGTTCTTCGCCAAGAACGCTCAGGGACAGATGGTCCCGTACTCCAATTTCCTGACCATGGAAAGGGTCTACGGTCCAAGCCAGATTACCAGGTACAACATGTTCACCTCTGCACTGATTACCGGAGAAGCGGCCGCCGGTGTCAGCTCGGGGGAAGTCATCGAAGCGGTAGAGGAAATAGCGAAGGATTACCTTCCGAGAGGATATGATATCGAATGGTCGGGAGTGACCAGGGAGGAAAAGGAGAGCGGAGGCCAGACCATGATGATATACGGAATATGCCTGCTGTTCGTATTCATCCTCCTGTCGGCCCAGTATGAAAGCGTACTCCTTCCGTTCCCCGTAATCCTTTCGCTTCCGGCGGGAGTGTTCGGATCCTACCTGTTCCTGCAGATGCTGGGAATAGAGAACAACATCTACGCGCAGGTCGCTCTGGTGATGCTGATAGGGCTGCTCGGAAAGAACGCCATCCTGATTGTAGAGATGGCATCGCAGTTCCGCAGGAGTGAAGGCATGCCGGTAGCGGAGGCCGCGCTTAAAGGGGCGGTGAGCCGTCTGAGACCTATCCTCATGACCTCGTTTGCATTCATCTGCGGTCTTATCCCGCTTGTTTTCGCCCACGGCGCCGGAGCACTCGGAAACAGGTCTATCGGCACGGCTGCTGCCGGAGGAATGCTTATAGGGACGCTTATCGGCCTGTTCCTGATACCGGGACTGTATGTGATATTTGAGAAAATCGGAAGCAGATTCACCAACAACAAGGAGGAAGAAGATGAAGATGACCAATAGAATGGCAATACTTGCCGCAGTATGTACGGCAGCAGCATGCGCGCCTGCCGTGGAGCTGACCGACAGTACGCTGGAACTTCCGGACAGCTATCCGGAAGCGGTTTCGGCGGATACGGTTACAATAGCCGACATTTCCTGGGAGAAATTCTTCCCTGACACCGTACTGCAAAGACACATAAGGACAGCGCTGGAAGGGAACCACTCCTTCCTGAACTGCATCGAAAGGATAAAACTGGCGGAGAACGGTCTCCGTACGGCAAGGCTGGGATACTGGCCTTCAGTTTCCGCAGGACTTTCAGCAGGACTTGAAAGATTCGGGGAATATACCATGGACGGAGTAGGAAACGCGACTACCAACACTCCTGACCTGGACCGGTCAAAGCATATCCCTGATCCGTACCCTGATTTCGGACTCGGGGTATCGTTCAGCTGGGAAGTGGATCTGTGGGGTAAGGTGACGCAGAAGAAAAGGGCTGCACTGAGTCGGTGGATAGCCTCAAGAGAGGCTGCCTCGTTCGCCCAGTCGCTCCTTGTTTCTGAAATAGCAAGGACATACTTTGATCTGGTGAATCTGGACATGAAGCGTCAGATCACGACAGATGCCATAGACTTTATAAGCAATTCCTGCAAACTCACCGAAGATCTGAAGGATGCCGGGGAAATGACCCAGCTTGCGGTAGACCAGTTCAACTCCAGGCTGCTGGAACTCAAAGGGGAACTTCTGGAAACAGAGAACGGCATCGCTTCTGCGGAACGCTCCCTGTGCATGCTCATGGGAAAGTTTCCCGGCCATGTGGAACGGAGAAATTTCTACGAACTCCGGAGAATGCAGTACCTCAGCGACACCGGGTTTCCCGATCTGCTGCTTACCAGAAGACCGGATATCAGGGAAGCCGAGATGGAACTTGTTGCAGCGGAATGCGACCTGAAGGCCGCACGGAGAGCGTTTTATCCCGGACTGACAATAGGAGGCAGCGGCGGATTCAATGCATTTGACATAGGGAAATTCTTCCTTGCCCCGGCTTCTCTGGCTTATGGAATCGCGGCCGGACTTACCGCACCTGTCTTCAATGCAGGACAGATCAGGAACGAATATTCAAACGCTGCAGTCCGAAGGAACATTGTCGTGAATGACTACAAGGAGACTGTCATCAAAGCATATTCCGAGGTTACGGGACTTATAGAGAGCAATGAAAACATCCTGAAGCGCATCTCGGTAAAAAGAGAAGAAATGAGCACAGGGAAGAAGGCTACGGCCAGCGCCAACGAACTGTTCAGGATGCAGTTCATAGGATATCTGGAAGTACTGTCTGCCGACAGGGACTACTTCGAATGCTGCGAGTCGTACGTAAATCTTGAAATAGAAAGGATGAAACTTCAGGCAGACCTGTACAGGGCTCTGGGAGGAGGAGGCTTCCGCCAGCCGGAAGCGGCGTCTAAGGCCCGGTAATATAGACATCGTCGCCAGGTTCAGCGAAGTAGAACTCCTCTCTGGCGAATTCTTCCAAGGTATCGCGATCGGATGTGAGCATCTCTATACGGTGCTCCATCCGGTCGATTTCTTCCCTGTACATCCTCATCTGCTTTTCCTGACGGCGGATTTCCATAGCGGACTGCACCCAGCGTATCACATTCGTTCCCGGCTTGAATGTAATCCATAAGGCGAACACGGCTGTCAGCACCGCGGCATATATGAAGAATCCGCGGTGAGGGCCTCTGAATATTTTCCACTGTCTGCCCACTTTTATTGCTTTTCATGAAGTTTTCTCCGCAAAAATAGTTATTTTTGAGAGATTTTCGGACTTATACCGGATGAATTGGCAAAGAAACTGATAACATCATAAAACACAAGAACATGAAACCAACACTACTTGTACTTGCTGCCGGAATGGGCAGCCGCTACGGCGGGCTTAAACAGATGGACGGTCTCGGACCGAACGGAGAAACAATCATCGACTATTCGATATACGATGCGGTCCGGTCAGGATTCGGCAAAGTCGTATATGTGGTCAGGAATTCTTTCAGAGACCAGTTCGAGCAGCTTGTAAAGGAAAAATACAGCCATGTGAAATGTACTGACGGGACCCCGTTGCAGTTCGAGTTCGTAATCCAGGAACTCGACAAGATTCCGGCAGGCTATACGCTCAACCCTGAAAGACAGAAACCTTGGGGTACGGCACATGCGGTCCTCATGGCAAAGGATGTCATCAAGGAACCTTTCGCTGTCATAAACGGAGACGACTACTACGGAAAAGAGTCTTTCAGGATCATAGCCGACTGGCTCAGGGCCCACGAAAACACTACAGGACGCTACTGCATGGTAGGATTTGAACTGGACCATACACTTTCAGAGTCCGGTGGAGTATCAAGGGGAATATGCAAGGCGGACGCAGAGAACATCCTCACCCATGTGGAGGAGCACCACAACATCGCCAAAGCCGCTGACGGAAAAGTTTACGGCGACAACAGCAAGGGAGAAAAAGTGGAGCTCGACGGAAAGGCACTGGCTTCCATGAACATGTGGGGCTTCACTCCGGATTATTTCGAAAAAAGCGCAAAAGTTTTCGAAGAGTTCATCGCCAGGAACATCAACGAGCTGAAAGCCGAATTCTACATACCTTACGCAATCGACTGCATGATAAGGGACAACAGCGCCAAGACCGAGCTTCTCTCCACTCCGTCCCACTGGTTCGGAGTCACTTTCAAGGAAGACAGGCCAGGAGTAGTGGCAAAGTTCCAGGAATTTGCAGACAACGGAGTCTATCCTACACCGCTGTATAACAAATAACGGCAATCCATAGAATCATGTCGAATTTCTTCCGTCGATCAAGGACTAAATCCTACGACCTGCTTTCAGGCTTTTCATTCTATGTCCCCGGGATAGGCGGGACTCTGATGCTGCTTGTCATGCTGCTTGCAGGAGCTTGTCTGGGGAATCTGGCAACTGCCCTGCTTATAATTCTTACCGATCTTCAGACAGCCCGGGACTACGGTATGCTGCTGTCATATCCTGTCATGTTCCTGCCTCCGATATGGTATGCTTCCTATCAGAGCAGGAGAAACCAGTTCTTCGGTCCCGGATATACGCTTGACAGCAGCCACTTCGGCAGGCTCAAGGGATGGGGCGCCGCACTGATGGCGGCAGTCGTGACCCTGGCGGGAAGCATAATAACGGACCCGGTCGTGGCAGCACTGCCTCCAATGCCGGAGCATCTTGAAGCCGTATTCGAGCAGATGATGCAGGACAGTCCGTTATTGGTAACTGTCGTCTCGACCGTGATATTCGCCCCTGTATTCGAGGAATGGCTGTGCCGTGGTATGGTGCTCAGGGGGCTTCTGCAGAAAGTGCATCCGGCGTGGGCAATGGTGATTTCATCCTTATTCTTCGCATTGATACACATGAATCCGTGGCAGGCGGTTCCGGCCTTCGTTCTCGGAATGCTGTTTGCCTATGTCTACTATATGACAGGCTCCCTCAAACTCACAATGCTCATGCATGCCGTGAACAACGGAGCCTCAGTCCTTATGAGCCAGACACAAGTGATGAAGGAACTGGGGACAGACGCATCCCTGCTCGATATACTTGAAAAATGGCAGTATATCGGACTTATGGCAGCCAGCCTGTTCATCATTGTCATATTCATAGACATAGTAAGAAAGAACATCCCGCTATGCTCTGAAAGGGGCAACTGCGATGTCATAAACCCTGACGAAGCATAGCGTTTTTCAGGATAACAAGATTTTGATTTTACACACTTAAACCAATAATTCACATATGAAAAAGAAATTAGCGATACTGACATGCCTGCTTGCTTTCGGCTTCAGCGCCATGGCACAGGCTGTACCGCAGGTAATTCCGGCCCTTCAGGAGTGGGAAGGCAAAAAAGGCAGGCTCGTGCTGTCTGAAACAGGACGCATCGTACTGGATCCGGCTTCAGCCGAAGCTCTTCAGGATGCCGCTTCAGTTCTGGCAGAAGACCTCAAGACCATGTTCGGCATGGAATACGTGACCGTGACAGGCAAGGCCAAGGCAGGAGATATCCATTTGACTATCAATGACAGCGATTCGGAGTACGGAGAAGAAAGCTACCGTCTTAAAGTCGCATCGAACGTAAGCATATCGGCTCCGGCAGCAAAAGGAGCATTCTGGGGGACACGCACACTGCTGCAGATGCTGCATAACCAGCCGGAAGGACTGCAGAAAGGAGAAGCCCTAGACTATCCACTGTATGAAAACCGCGGCTTCATGATCGATACCGGCAGGAAATTCTTCACTCTGGAATACCTGAAGCAGTACGTAAAAATCATGTCATTCTACAAGATGAATGTCCTCCAGGTACACCTCAACGACAACGGCTTCGTACAGTTCTTCGACAATGACTGGAACAAGACATACGCCGCGTTCCGTCTTGAAAGCGACAGTTTTCCCGGACTGACAGCAAAGGACGGTTCATATACCAAAGACGAATTCAGACAGTTCCAGAAGGATGCTGCCAGATACGGCATCACCGTAATCCCTGAAATAGACGTTCCGGCACACTCCCTGGCGTTCACCCACTACAACCCGGAGCTTGCAGCTGACAACAAGGCTTACGGAATGGACCATCTGGACCTTTACAAGAAAGAGGTTTATGATTTCCTTGACACCCTGTTTGCCGAATATATCGGAGGCGACGACCCGGTTTTCGTAGGACCTTACGTACACATCGGAACAGACGAATACAACCGGAAGGAAGCCGAGCAGTTCAGACATTTCACCAATTACTATATCAACTACATAAAGAAGTTCGGGAAGACTCCCGTAATCTGGGGAAGCCTTGACGTGATGCAGGGAAAGACGGAAGTCGATCTCGACGGATGCTATGTGAACGCATGGAACTATGACTGGATGAACATCCAGTCGGCTCTGAATCAGGGCGCGAAAGTGTTCAACTTCTGTGATGCATTTCTCTATATAGTGCCTGGAGCCAACTACTACTATGATTTTCTGGACTACCGCATGCTGTATGAGAAATGGTCTGCAGGCATGATGCACAAAGGGGAAACTGCAGATGCGGATACTCCCGGCTTCATGGGATCGATGTTCGCCGTATGGAATGACCATGTCGGAAACGGAATAAGCCAGCAGGATGTACACTACAGGACATTCCCTGCACTTCAGCTGATGTCCGACAAGCTATGGAAAGGGAACAATGCAGAGAGTGTTCCTTACGGACAGTTCGAAGCCCTGTGCAAGACAACTCCGGAAGCCCCTGGCATCAACATGCTCGCCAAAGTGGAAGGCAAGGTGGAAGTGACACAAGCCGGTACTCCTGTCTCTCTTGACGGCAGCAGTGCTGTCTGCACCCCAGTGGCAGAAATAGGCTATCCTTACAGCGTAGAGTTCAGCATCTGCCCTGACGCGAAGCCGGCTGTCGATGCAGTCCTGTTCCAGGGACCTAATGCAGAGTTCATCACCAACTGGGAAAATACCGGAAAGTTCGCTTTCAGACGCGACGGATACGAATTCGTTTTCCACAACTACAGGCTTCCTGCAGGGGAATGGACAAAGATACGCGTAGAAGGTGATGCTGACGGGACTTCTCTGTACGTCAACGGAGAGCTGGCCGAAAGACTCGAAGGCCGCATACGCGAAGTCTACAACAGGACCTACAACAGGAAAGACCGCATGTTCTACCATGAAACCCTCGTATTCCCTCTCCAGCAGATCGGAGACGGACACATGGGATTCAAGGGACAGATATCCGATGTGGTAGCAGAGCAGAAATAGCAGATAGCTGAATCAGGAAGAAATGCCGACGGCAGATGGAATGATCTGTCGTCGGCATTTCTGTTATATCCATTATATTACCTGTGTCTCCGCTCTATAATGCAGTCCGCCGGAGCTTCTATGTTACCGTCAATAGTGACGGATCCGATTTCATCCGCGACTATATGTCCTGAAACAGGGTTTTTGATGTTTGTGACCGCCCCTTTGATATCCGCTATCAGAGTAGAGTATTCAAAAGCCCTGTCGCAGGAAGGGTCGAACGTACAGTTCTCAAGGACCAGATCATGGGCATGGCACAGGGGCTGCTCACCCGAAATACGGCAGTTCACAAGTCTGAGGTTGCGTGAATGCCATCCCAGATATTCGCCATTAAGCTCGGAATCATAGATTGTCACGTTCTCCACTTCCCAGAAAGCATCCTTGGTGGTAATCTTCGCATTGTGTATTTCCGCATTTTTCACATACTGGAACACGTATTTGCTGTCACTCTCCAGCCCGTCCACATATATGTCGCTGCTGAACATGAAAGGATATGTGCCTCCGTGAAGCGTGAGGTTGCGGATTTTTATACCGGTGCATTTCCAGAAAACCTCATCGGCATCATTCATTACGACATTCTTGATGTCAATATCGTTCATTTCACGGAACATCTTGGGAGCATCTATTACCGTATCCGACATTTTGAGATGGTCCGAATACCATAGGGCGGAACGGCCGCCTACAGCAAAGTAACAGCTGCTTATAGTAAATCCGTGGACATGCCAGAACGGATAGTTCCCCTCAAAACGGCAGTCGGTTGCTACTATATTGCTGCATTTCTTGATGGCGGACTCGCCTTCACGGATGGTCACGTGGTCCAGATGAACGTCATGAACGGCAAACAGAGGACGCTCGCCGCCAAATTCAGTATCCTTTATCAGTTGCATATACAAAATTTTAAATTCACTGCGCAAATATATATCCTTCCACCCGTTTTTATACTAAATGGATTACCGGAAGTATTACCCGTTTTACCGGATAATCATTTCACATGCAGTCATGCGTATGGAAGATACGGAAACATCCGTGCACTTCATTCCGTCAGGCGAGGGGTCTCGAGTTCTTTGGGGATGACGGATTCCGGTCCGCTCTTGCGCCCGGAAATCCGGACTTTGCCCTTCGAACGTTTCGGAGAAAGTCCGAGAGACTCCAGCTTGGCGATTTTCCTTACGACAGACTGCTGCGAATCCACCAGTTTGGATTTGGACTCCGAATACGCTCTGACCGTCCTGTCAAGGTTGTCTCCGACAGCGACGAAAGCGGACATCCAGCCCTGAAGCTGCCCCATCAGCTCTGATGCCGTCCTGTACACCTGCTCGATATCTTTCTCCTGCCGGGCCTGCTTCCAGCTCATCTGAATCATATTCAGCACTATCACCAGAGTCATCTGACTGACAATAAGCACATTGTTGTCCTTGGCCGTCTGCCATAGCAGAGGAGCCTCCTCCAGCATCAGCCGGAAAGCTCCTTCGACAGGGATGAACATGATGTTATAGTCCACCTTGCGTTTGCCTTCAGGAATATATGAAGCGTAATCCTTGGACTTGAGCCCGTCCACATGGCTCCTCACGCTTTCCACATGCTCCTTTGCATATTTTTCCCTGTCCGCTGCGGAAGTACTCACCATATACTTGCTGAAAGCTGTAAGACTGACCTTGGAATCCACCACAACAACAGTATCATCAGGGTAGTTTATAAGTATATCCGGAATCATCGCCGCTCCGTTCTCGCTCCTGATCTCATGTCCGTTCTCGTCAGTGATCACGCCCTGACTTACAAAATGCTCCCCTTCCCTGAGCCCGGCATTCTTCAGAATATCCTTAAGCAGCATCTCCCCGAAATCCCCCTGCACTTTCGATCTGCCGGACAGCGCATCCGCCAGGTTTCTTGCTTCTTCACCGACCTGACGGGACTGTTCCATGACAAGTCTGATAGAAGCCGAAAGCTCCGAATTGTATTTTACGGAACTCTCATGAGAAGCTTTCATAGTCCTGTCAAGCTCGGAAAACCTCTCCTTGACCGGAGCCAGTATTTCGGCTATGCGCACTGCACTCTGCTCACGGAACTCCCTGCTGTTGGCAGACGATATTTCCGCAGCGGCAGTCCTGAACTGCTCTTTCATTGCCTCCATGTCCTTCCTGTGCCTGGCATCAGCCGCCGCAAGATACTGCTCGTTCATACGCCTTATCTCATCCGCTGTCCTCCTGTGCATCTCCTCGGACGCATCAGCGGCCCTGCGTGAAGCATCCAGACTGTTCCGGAGCACGGCATTCTCTTTTTCCAGCTCCGCAATTCTCAGTTTCAGACCGTTCCTGTCGTTCAAAGCCTTCAATAAAAAGGCAATGGCGGCCGCAATGGACACCACTGCTACCGTCAGAATTATTGCCGTAGGGTTCACTGTAATTTCAAATTTACCGTTCTCCTGACAAAGGTAGGCTATATCGCTGGAATATCCGACATTTTCGGCAGAAAAGCGAATTTGAAATTGGAGATTGTCCCAATATTTTTATTTATTTGCATTCAGTTTGATTTCAGAATCTTGTCATAATTTTGCAGTTGCCTGTCAGGCATTATGCCGGACATAAGACTTACGGTGTTATGAAAATTTTGGTTGTCGAAGATGAGGCCGGTCTGCAGGATCTGATGACCCGGACCCTCAGAAAAGAAGGTTTCATAGTGGAAAATGCAACTGATTTCGACTCTGCTGTCGGAAAGCTGGACGTGTATGCCTATGACTGCGTGCTTCTGGATATAATGCTTCCGGGAGGAAGCGGGCTGGATATATTGTCACATATAAAGGAGATGAACCGGAAAGTCAATGTCATCATCATTTCCGCCAAGGATTCGATAGACGACAAGGTACGGGGACTTGAACTCGGTGCCGACGACTATCTGGCCAAGCCGTTCCATGTGGCCGAACTGGTGGCCAGGATCCGCAGTGTGGCCCGGCGCAGCATGGCTGACGGTGATTTTGCTTTCCGTCTTGGAAACGTGGTGCTTGAACCGGAGACCCGCCGCCTTCAGGTCGCAGGCAGGGACGTACCTCTTCTCAAGAAGGAGTTTGACATCCTCAATTATTTCATGCAGCGGCCAGACCATCTTGTGGACAAGTCTGTCCTCGCAGAGGCTGTATGGGGAGACCATATCGACCAGGCGGACAATTTCCAGTTTGTCTACGCACAGATGAAGAACCTGCGCCGCAAACTTGCCGAAGCCGGTGCCGATATAGAGATCCGTGCGGTATACGGGTTCGGTTACAGGCTGACGGTCAAAGAACTGTAGAATATGAAGTTCATTTACAGGATAATACTTTCCCTTTCCGCTCTCATGCTCGTCTTCATGACGGTGTGGGGCATATTCTTTTTCCGTGCGATGGAGTCCGAGATTACGGACGAGACGGACGACATGCTGGAGACCTACTCGGCGGATATCATCATGAAATGGCTCTCCGGCGCCGAAATCCCGGCTATTGACAACGGTTCCAACAACACTTACTATATCCGCAAAGTCTCTCCCGAGTACGCGGCTTCGGTTCCGAGAATTTCGTATGAGAATGCCGAAATCTACATAGCCAGCAAGAAAGAGAACGAGCCTGCCAGGATCCGTCACCACATATTCATGGATGAGGATGATTCCTACTATGAGCTGACGGTGGCCGTACCGTCATTCGAGCGGCAGGATCTGATTGATGCGATATTGAAATGGATGGTTTTCCTGTATTTCATACTTCTTGCAGCATGTATAGGCATAACCGTAGCTGTCGTGGAATATAACTTCCGGCCTTTCAAAGCCATTCTGAAATGGATCGATTCCTATACCCCGGGCAAACCCCATGACCCTGTGCCGTGCGACACTTCAATAGAAGAGTTCAGGCGGCTGTCCCAGGCTACCAGGAACGCTTCCGAAAGGTTTGAAAAGCAGTATGAGCTCCAGAATCAGTTCATAGGCAATGCCTCTCATGAACTGCAGACGCCTCTTGCCATCTGCACCGGGCGTATAGAGATGCTGTTGGACTCCGATACTCTGTCACCGCGGCAGGCTGAAGAACTGGCCGGCATAAACAGGACTCTACAGAGAATGGTCCGCCTGAACAGGACTCTGCTTCTGATGACAAGAATAGATAACGGACAGTATATGGATGTGACAGAAGTTGACATTGTCACTCTCGTGAAGGAATCGGCCGGAGCATTCGACGAAATTTACGGATACAAGGGAATCAGTACCGTTCTTGACTGTGCGCAAGGACCTGTGCCTGTCATGATGAACGAGCAGCTTTCCTCTGTTCTTGTTTCCAATCTTCTGAAGAACGCCTACGTACACAGTCCTGCAGACTCTCAGGTCCGTATTTCTGTCAGCAGCGGGAAACTGTCAGTATCCAATGCCGGTGACACACCTCTGGACAAAGACCGGATATTCGAGCGGTTCTATCACGGGCAGGACAGGAAGGAAGGCTCGACAGGACTCGGACTTGCTCTGGTAAAGTCCGTCTGTGACAGATACTCCTTTTCTGTGGAATATGTCTATGACGGACGGCACGAATTTACCGTCAGATTCTGACCGTTTGTCCCCCGTTTCATTTTAATTTCAGAAATTGCAGGTAAATTTGTGCCGTAAACTTAAAATCCAGATACAAAATGAAAAGATTCATGACAATACTTGCTTCCATACTGACATTCGCGTGTGTGGCTTCTGCGGACAATGAAAGGGCCGTGTCTTTTGAAAGGCTTCCGGACAATGCCAGGAATTTCATATTGACCGCCTTTCCCGGAGAAAAGCTTGCCTATGCAAGACAGGAAAGGGATTTTCTGGAGGTCCACTATGAAGTGGTGCTGGTCGGAGGCGCCAAGATCGAGTTTGACCGGCGCGGGAACTGGACCAGTATCGAGTGCAGGTATTCCACGCTGGACCCTGATCTGATACCAGTGCCCATAAGGAATTATGTCGACAGCGCTTATGCCGGGGCCGGATACAGGGAGATTTCCAGAGACAGACGGGAATATGAGGTCAAGCTCACTTATGGCATAGAATTGACATTCGACCGCAATTTCAACCTGATGGACATAGACGACTGAAAATATCATAGAGATGCTTTATACTTAAGTGGAATTTCTCCATTCTTCAGGAAGCATACTGCACTTTCTTTTTCATTTGAACTTAAAAAAACGTATCTTTGAAAGTTTGAAACTCACTTTCTGCGAATGGACAAGAAACTCTTTCTGATAGATGGGCATGCCCTTATTTTCAAAATGTACTATGCATTTCTGAAACGCCCGATGATAAACTCCAAAGGTGCGGACATGTCTATCCTTTTCGGATTCACAAAATACATTCTGGAACTCATCGAGAAGGAAAAGCCGACCCATCTGGCCGTAGCGTTCGACCCTCCGGGAGGGACGTTCCGGCACAAACTGTTCCCGGAATACAAAGGTACGAGGGAGGAGACTCCCCGGCTGGTCATAGATGCGCTGGAGCCTCTTACAGAACTTTGCAATGCCATGCATATTCCTGTGCTCATGGTAGCGGGATATGAGGCTGACGATGTCATAGGGACAGTAGCCGGGAAAGCGGAAAAGAAAGGCTTCAAGGTATATATGGTAACTCCCGACAAGGATTACGGACAGCTGATTACCGACAGCATCCTTCAGTTCAAGCCCGGCAAGGCAGGTTCGGATGCTGAAATCATAGACAGAGACGCCGTATGCGGCAAATACGGAATCGGACGCCCGTCGCAGGTCATCGACATGCTGACCATCTGCGGGGATACATCCGACAACGTACCCGGAGTCAAGGGAGTAGGCGAAAAAGGGGCAGGCAGGCTCATCGCCAGATACGGCAGTATAGAGAACATTTATGCCCACCTGGACGAACTGCCTCCAAAACAGAAAGAGGCTTTCAAGGCTGCGGAAGGACATATCGGGCTCAGCAAGGAGCTTGTCACCATCAGGACCGATGTACCTGTGGACATTACGGAGCAGCAAATGGCTGTAGACATGAACTACGACCTGGCCATAGCGGAACTTTTCGACAAATACGAATTCGGATCCCTCCGGAAATACATAAGCCATCTGGGGATTTCCGGGAAAAAGCAGGAAGGTAATGCCATACGTTTCATACCTGTGCCTGCCGGAAAGGCTGTCGGAAAGGCCTTGAAAGCAAAGAAGTGCTCTGTCGTGACGGAAAGCTACGGGGACAGCATATTCTCCGGAGTAAGAAGCGTCACTGTCGGAATACCCGAAGGAAATTCAATCTGTACCTGCAGCGGTACTGCCGCAGAATTGTCCGGTATACTCTCAGCCGCAGAAATAGAAAAATACGGATATGACCTCAAGCGCCAGTGCAATCTGCTGGCCGCCGCCGGATACTCCCTTGAAGGAAAGCTTCTGGACATAGAACTTATGCACTATGTTATAAACCCTGAGAAGAGTCACAAGGCGGATATTCTGGCCGGAAGCTATCTGGACATCGACCTTTCGCAGGAAACCGGAGACAGGCAGCAGGAGCGGAGCCTGTTCGACAGCCAGGACAGTGCAGGAAACGGTGAATCCCAGCAGAAAGAAGCTGCCGTACTGGCGATGCTGGGGGAAAAGGTGCGCAACGATATGGCAAAATCCGGATTGTCCCGGCTCTATGACCAGATAGAAGAGCCTCTCATCTATGTACTTTCAAAGATGGAACTTGCCGGAGTAAAAGTCGACCTCACCCAGCTCAGGAACTATGCGGCCCAGCTGAACAGGGAACTGGAAGAGATCCAGCAGAAAATCCGTGAAATGGCCGGGGAACCCGACCTCAACATACTATCTCCCAAACAGATAGGAAAACTTTTGTTTGAGAAACTCGCTCTGGATCCGAAAATGAAGGCCAAAAGCGGGGTCAGGTATAGCTACCCCACGGACGAAGAAACACTTGCAGCTCTGTCGGACAAACATCCTATAATAAAGGAAATACTGGAATACCGTGCTGTCAGAAAGCTCTTGTCCACGTACATCGAGCCTTTCCACAATTTCGTGTCGCAGAAAACAGGAAAAATACACACGACTTTCAACCAGGCCCTCACGGCTACAGGCAGGCTGAGTTCCTCGAAGCCGAACCTGCAGAACATCCCTGTCCGGACGGAGCGCGGAAAGGAAATCAGAAAAGCCTTCGTCCCGAGCAGGCCTGACGGAATCATAATGTCCGCCGACTACTCGCAGATAGAGCTCAGGATAATGGCTCATCTGAGCCAGGACAGGCACCTTACAGATGCTTTCCTGCACAACCAGGATGTCCATGCAATGACCGCCTCCAGGATTTTCGGCATTGACATACATGACGTCACTCCGGACCAGAGACGGATAGCCAAGACAGCCAACTTCGGGATAATGTACGGGATATCATCTTTCGGACTGGCGCAAAGGCTGGGAATCCCGAGACTGCAGGCCAAAAAGATAATCGATGACTATTTTGCCAACTTCCCTTCCATATCCACATATATAAAGGAAACAATCGCTTCCGCAAGGGAACTCGGATATGTAAAGACGCTTTTCGGAAGGCGCAGATACCTTCCGGACATAACATCCGGAAATGCCACGGTCCGCTCACTGGCAGAAAGGAACGCCATAAACGCACCCATCCAGGGAACATCGGCAGACATCATCAAGAAAGCGATGATAGGCGTTGACCGCAGGATAACCGAAGCCGGACTCGGGAGCAGGATGGTGCTGCAGATACATGACGAACTTGTGTTCGACGCTCTGGAAGAAGAAAAGGATGTGCTGAAGAAAATCGTAGTGAATGAAATGGAAAATGTAGTCCGTCTGTCAATACCGCTCACTGTTGAATGCAATTATGGAAAAAACTGGCTCGAAGCTCACTAATCTTTCCGACACGGAACTCATAGGAATGGCCCTGCAGCAGGATCAGGGAGCATTCATCGTTCTTTACACCAGATACCACGCCGGCGTAAAGAACCATATCGCCAGATATATCGCCCAGAAAGAAGACGTCGAAGACATCACGCTGGAGAGTTTCCAGAAAGCGTTCAGCCAGATAGACTCCTACAACCCCGAATACAAATTCTCCACATGGCTGTACAGGATTGCAAGGAACACGGCGTTCGACCACATGAGCCGCAAAGACAGGGAAAAGAACAATCTTCCGACAACCTCCATAAGCGAGCAGCTCTCCGAAGTCAACGAGATTCCGGCAGTTTTCCACAATCCCGAAGAAGACATCATCAAGCAGCAGGAATACGACAAGTGGCTTGAAAACATCGAAAAGCTCAAGGACGACTACAGGACCGTAGCCAAAATGAACCTTATAGACAACTTCGGATACAAGGAAATAGCGGAAGCCCTGGACATTCCCATCAATACTGTCAAGACCAAGATCAGGAGGGCCAAAGCCCAGCTGCTCAAGATGATGGACATTTCCGACGAACTGAGATGACCCGGACATCAATATTTTGACGCGACAAGACAAAAGAAAAACAGGACTATGGACTTTACAGAATTCGAAACGGTACTGAAAGAGAAATTTCCCGGCATCAGCCAGGATAAAATGGAGAAATTCAGGAAACTGGAGCCACTTTACAGGGACTGGAACTCAAAAATAAATGTCATTTCCAGAAAAGATATAGATATGCTGTATCTGCATCATGTACTTCACTCTCTTGCCATTGCGGAATATATCAGGGCCAGTTTCCCGGAGCAGTATGAAGTCATGGCGGCAGATGCCCGTGAAGGAGTGCAGGATACATGCAGAATCCTCGATGTAGGCACCGGAGGAGGCTTCCCGGGCATTCCTCTGGCTATCATGTTTCCGTCAGCCCGCTTCACGCTGTGCGATTCCATAGGGAAAAAGATCACCGTCACGTCAGAAGTAGCCAAAGCGCTGGAGCTTGGCAACGTAGAGACTGTAAACGCACGCGCGGAGTCGCTCCGCGGCAGATATGACTATGTGGTTTCAAGAGCAGTCACTTCACTTGAGAATTTCCTGCCGTGGGTAAAAGGCAAATACAGTAAAGGGATCCTGTATCTCAAGGGAGGGGATGTAGTGGAAGAAGTCACCAGAGCGGCAGGACTTTTCCGGCTCAGAAACGATGCAGTCAGTCTCTGGCCTATAGGTGACTGGCTTAAAGACCCGTATTTTGACGGCAAACTTGTCATATTCATACGGGCATGACTTTATTTTCATGAAAATAATTTGCAATTAAAGTGAAAAACACTACCTTTGCACTCCCAAAAGTTTTTGAAAATATAAAAAGCAAAAAATAATGAAAAGAACATTCCAACCATCACAGCGCAAGCGCCGTAACAAACACGGTTTCCGCGAGCGCATGTCTACACCGAACGGACGCCGTGTCCTGGCTGCGCGCCGCCGTCATGGCCGCAAGAAACTGACTGTCTCATCTGAAGACAGATTCTAGCAGCAGGCTTTCCATCAGGAAGGATGTTCCTTCTGCACAAGGAAAAATATATCCGGTCCATCTTTCGGGACCGGATATATTTTTTTCATTCCGGAAGTACGGCATCAGAGTTCCCGTACAGGAAATACGGCAGCGCCGATCATGGACGAAGAATTCCACAGCCAAAGGACACCGGCAGAAGAATCCGCCCTTACCACCTTGAATTCGAGCTTGCGCTTTTTCTTCACATCCGAGTATGTAGTCCACTCGACATCGCAGGTGACCGTACTGCCTTCCTCATGCGGGACACTGTCGCAACGGAGCATATAATAATCCGACATATTGTCGCTGCATACGACAAACCGGCAAGGTGAAGGACTGAAGACAGACTGCCATGACAGAGGGTCAAACCTGTGTTCGACCTTGCCCCGGACAGAGAAGCATATCTGTCCGCTTTCACGGAACTCCTGCTCAAGGGCAGGACCGTCATGTATACAGCCCGACATCAGAAGCACTGACAGAACCGAAGATAATAAAAGTGAAGTCCTTCCTGTCATATCACTGCTCCCCTCCTTTTATTTCTATACGTTTGGACACCCTGTATTCCGTTCCGTCCGGGAAGAAAGCCGTGGCCTGCAACATTCCGGAATGCTCCGGAACGTAGTATCCGTCTGCACCGACAGATATCCTGCTGCCGTCCATGGTCCACTCAATCTCCTCAGCATCAGTTGCGTTGTACAGTCTCAGAGGGAGTCTGGTCCCGCGAGGAAAGCTTCCGTCGTTGTTCCGGGGGACTCCATGAAGATAAATATACGGCTGGTAGCGTGTTGCCGGATGCGTACTGATCTGCCTGAACTGTACGCGTCCGGTTATGCCCCCTATCGAATATCCTATTGCGACCGAATAGGTCCAGGACGGCCTGAGATGCTCGAATGTAACGGAATATTTGCCGTACTCATAAGGTTCTACTTCAAGAAAGGTTTTCCGGTCGCCGTCATCCGAAAGCACGACGCTTGCAGGAGATTCCGTCCCTGCAGACCATGTAATGATGGCAGCATCCTGAAATACATCGACATAAATTCCCGTCGCGGCAGGAATCCCGGAATATTCGTTATCATACACTTGAAACCTCACTGATCCGTCTTCATATCTTATATCAGCTACAGACATCTCTGAAGCCTCTCCTGACCATGATTCGAAAGCAGGAGACGATGCCGGAGTGAAAGCATCGTTTTCACCGTACGGGTAGAATATCCTCCTCAAATACTCTTCAGGAGTGCCGGCACCCTGGAATACCACAGTAGGATCCGCTTCCTGAAGGTCCGCACATTGGTGGCCGGAATGGGAATTCACAGTGTTGGCATACGGACCGGACATAAGCCACCGGTCACACGCCCGGACGCCGGCTACCGGATTGGCGGAACTGTCGACATGATAGACCAGCATACCCGAACCTCCTATATATGAATCCCATCCGGATGCCTCCCTGCACTCGAACAAGAAATACTCCCCCTCCGTACCGGTCCCGGAATACAGACATTCTCCATCCAGATTTACAGGATGCAGCATGTACTGTCCCGGCTTGAGCGTATCGGTCCGGGAGAGTCCCAGAATACGGCGTTCCAAAGCATTAAGGTTTGGAGGAGTCCTTCCTTCGTTATTCAAGTTTCCCCTGTCCATTATCGAGGTTTTCCCCCAGAACGCCTCTGACAGGCCGTTCTTGTCGTAGAAATCCGGAAGGCCGAGAGTATGGAGGTATTCATGGCAGAAAGTGCCTATGTTTGTTATAAGGTCACCCGCGGAACCGTCCGTAAGCAGCTCGGACGTACACGCATAGCAGTTCACCTTCACTCCGTCGCAAGTCAGCGAGAGGTTCCTTTCGTCATTGAGGAACCCTGATTGGGACCATATATGGTCCGAGCCTGCCCCTGAAGCTTCATCCCCGCCGGCAAAAATCACCATTACGCTTTCCAGTTCGCCGTCCCCGTCGTTGTCATATCTGGAAAAATCGACGGTTCTGTCCGCAGCCATACATGCATCATATATCATTCTCCCGACCCTAACATCACTGCCTGCCGCATCAAGGTTGTCGTTGCGTCCGTAATAACTGAAAGCATTCGGAAGGGTGACTATTTCACTGACATCGAACCTGAAATCGCACCTGCCCCCGAACTGGTCCAGAAAATAGTCACGGACACTGCCGGCAGACCCGTTCACACTGTATCCGGGGTCGTTGAGCATTGCCAGAAAATCCTCTCTGGCATATGTGAAAGGCAAGTCCTTGAAAGCAGCAAGTATGACGATGACATTCACTGTCCCGGAAGTTATCCTGCGGGATCCCCCGCTCCGGTATGAAGACATATGTCCGGCCCTCATGGCTTTCCCGAGCAGGGTTTCATAAGGGACTGCACCTGCTCTTGCGACAGACGGGGCTGCAGCATCTGCCCGCTGTCCCGTACTGTGCAGTCCGCCGTCACTGTCGTAGAATGCATGGCAATAGAAGCCGTCCTCCTGCTGTACGACAGGCGTGCCGACAGGCGTGACAAGCACTTTCACATGCTCGTCTCCGCTGAGGAATGCCGTAAATGAAGTGCCGTCAGGCTGGGTAAGGAAGATTCTGGCACGCCTGACAGGAGAAGAGAAAAGGTCATATGATACGGACAGCGTAATGAACAATGAAAGGAGGGCAACGAACAAGGCGCCTCGCAGCGGTTTCCCTGCAGTCTCCGGTGTATGAATAAAAGTCCTGTCCGTGTCCATAATTATAGTATATTTGACTTTCGGCCACATATACTGCTCACGCCGCGGCTATGAAATTCAAACAAGTTTGATTTGCATTGATCTCGGCTTCTGCGTATATTTACGCCTCGGAAATATTCTGCATATATAATGATTTTTTATGAGACGGACAATTAAGGATTCAATAACCATCATCGCAGGGATTCTGTCCTGCTTAAGTTTATCAGCTCAAAACCAGACAGTTGAACTTCTCAATAAATTTGGAAATCTCGATTCCTGGTCAGTACGCGAAATAAAAGAATCAGGCATTATCGGAGGAAAGACCAAACACCTCTATGAGTTCTTCGGAAATCAGGATACGGTCAGGACCAAAGAGCCTTACACCGCACCGGAAGGCTACCTGTGGAGGACAAACAACGTGATGGCTGTCGTGGCAGGCATCACAAAGACCAACAACACGGTCTTTCCGGAAAAGCGGGGCGAAGGTTACTGCGCACGTATAGAAACCCACGTCGAGACAGTCAAGGCCATAGGAATCATAAACATGGATGTGGTCTGCCAGGGCGCATTCTTGCTTGGCGAGCTGCCTGAGCCTATAAAGGACACAAAGAATCCGATGGCCAAAGTCTTCTACGGAATCCCGTTCGAAGGCCGGCCGTCCGCAATGGTGTTCGACTACAAGGCGGACGTAGGACATGAAGCGGTCCGAGGCACAGGGTTTTCCAAACTCAAGAACCTAGGATATCCGGACTATCCGGAAATATCCATCATTCTGCAGAAAAGATGGGAAGACGAAAACGGCGATGTCCATGCGCTGCGTGTCGGCACCGGGATTGAAAGAATCACTGAAAATATTCCGGAATGGGTCAACGGACACCGTATCGATGTCCATTACGGTGACATTACCGGCGAGCCGTTCTTCAAGGACTACATGGACCTCAACAACGACCCCGAAAGGGCTTTCCATACGCTCAACAGCAAAGGCAGGAACGTAACTGTCACAGAAGAAGGATGGGCATCCGGTGACGAACAGCCCAACTTCATGATCATAAAATTCATATCCAGCTGCGGGAAAGCCTTTTACGGAGGTGTGGGAAACATACTCTGGATAGACAACATCCGCATAGAAATGTAATCCGGACAAACCGGACAACGGATAAGGGGAACTTCAGGCCGTCTGAAGTTCCCCTTATCATGTTTTACCTTATTTACCAGACGAAATCGAACCTGATGTCGCGAGGAATATTATGTCCGTTAACATTTGCTATGTCAGCAGCCAGAGGCTCATGTATCACGGCATTCTTTTCCGTATATGACCTGGCGAATTCATAATCTCCGGTAGCCTGGGTCTTAAGGATCAGACCTGCCCATGAGTTAATGACTTCCTGAGCTTTGGCATAGTCGATATGATAGAGACCGTCGCTGTTTCTGGTGAAAGCGCCGTTGTCCTTCATATAATTGTAGCACATCATGTTGGCCTTGCCATGTGATGATGCGGTACCGAAACGTACAGAACGCACCAGACCGGCAATGAAAGTAGTGATGGCGTCTTCTTTGGATATGAGAGGTATCTCTTTCCTGTCAATAAGGTTGCAGACCATGAAAAGTCCGAGGATATCTGCCTTAGCCTCTTCCCATGTAGTCTTTTCATCCTTGAGAGCCTCATCTACAGACCCCTTTCCGTTAACGGTCTCCTTGACCCCGAGCCCGTGTGCCACTTCATGGAAAGTTACATTCCAGAAAAATGCCTCGGAACGCAGATGTTTCTGCTGCTCAGGCTCTATGAGGATACGCCCTATCGGAAGAAGTATCTTGCCGAACTTCGCTGTTATGCTGTTGTGCAGCTGAAGACGGCGCGTCCCCTTGACGGCTTGTACGCGGTCGTCATTCGGAAGGTTGATGGCAATGGTCTTGCTGCCGGCATTGCAGTCTCCCGCATAGTAAACCGCATCATACACGTTGAGGTCGGAAGATGTCCCCGGAACAAAAGTCTTGTATTCCTCCGGACATGGAAGGATTTTCTGAAGGTCCGGAAGCATCGACACATACTTGGCAAGCTCGGCGCTGCGCTCCTCGTCCTTCAGGAGAATGAAGCATTCGTATGAAGTCTTGAGCTCGTTCAGCTGGTCATCATAGTTCTCTATAGGGCCGATTACTATGTCCAGTTTGCTGTCTTTCATATCCATCCATGCCAGGTCGCTCTCGTAGTACTCGTCGGTACGGAAAGCCTCGACTCTTTTCAGAAGATAGTTCCTGAGACCTTCGTTCTCGGTAATCATCGCGGCCTCTTCAAGATATTTGCAGATCCTGTCAAGAGACTCCCTGTATTCGTCCCTGTACCAGACACACTTGAGGTTTCCGTTTTCATCCCTGCGGAGCACTGTGTACTGGCTGTTCTTTGCCGGGTCATCAAACGCGGCGAATTCTTCGGGAGTGATGTCCTGCGGATAGTAGTTCGCCCCTGCCGGCTTGGCGCCATATCCGTCTACGAAAGGAGAGTTGTCCGCGAGACGGTCCCATGGTCCGTAATTTATCATCGCATAATCTCTGGCCGCCTGGTCTTCAAGGTTTTCCATCAGAGCCTTGTCTCCGAAAGTCTGCTGCCAGAAAAGCCCGTCCGTCACGACTGCCGCTGCCCTGAAAAGGTTAAGCACCTGCTTGTCCTTGTCAGATAGGGTCTCCATAAGAGGGGAATTGAGCTTCACTACAGCATATTCATCGACTTTCTGCTGAAGGTCCACTTTTTCATTGCTCGAGCATGAGGTAAAGGTTGCCACGCCTACAGCCGCGGCAACACATAGAGTACGTACTTGAATCATATTGCAACTGTTTTCGTTATTGAGTTCCACTTCCAAAAAAGACGGCAGAAGGACTTTCTGCCGTCTTTTTCAGATTTCCCGCAAAAATCCTAGTACGACTGTGCGATGGCGATGAAATCATCGGCCTTAAGAGCCGCGCCTCCGATAAGTCCGCCGTCGATGTCAGGACACGCGAACAGTTCCTTTGCATTTGAAGGCTTGCAGCTTCCTCCGTAAAGGATGGTGATTTCCTCTGCAAGTGCGCCGAATTTCTCTGCGAGCACCTTACGGATGCATGCATGGATTTCCTGAGCCTGCTCTGCAGTTGCTGTCTTGCCGGTTCCGATAGCCCATACAGGCTCGTATGCTACGACTACCTTGGCCATTTCCTCGGCAGAAAGGGTATAGAGCACATTCTTTACCTGACCGGATACCACATCGAAATGACGCCCTGCCTCTCTCTCTTCGAGGTTCTCACCCACACAGAAAATAGGTGAAAGCCCTTCTGCGATAGCGAGCTTCACTTTCTCGACGAGCTTGGCATCGGTCTCTCCGTAGTACTGTCTTCTCTCGGAGTGTCCGAGGATAGTGTACCCGCATCCTACTGATGAAAGCATCTTCACTGACACCTCGCCAGTATAGGCACCTTTCTCCTTGTCTGCGCAGTTCTGGGCTGAAAGTCCGACTGCTGAACCCTTTACCACTTCTGCAACAGGGTACAGGTGAGTGAAAGGAGGAGCGATGACGAGCTTGACGTCTGCAGGCACCTCTGATACCTTTGCAACTACTGCTTTTGCGAGTTCAACGCCTTCTGGAACCGTAGTATTCATTTTCCAGTTTCCGGCAACGATTTTCTTTCTCATATTCTTATAAGATTAAATTGTTTCCCTGATTTCCATTCAAACGTGCAAATTTAAGAATATTTCTTCAATTTCGGGATGGATTCATATATGATATTTTTGTTTACCTTTGCAGGTTGGAATAAAAAAATCATCCGATGAAGAATTTTGTTGAAGAACTCAAATGGAGAGGCATGATTCAGGACATCATGCCCGGTACTGAGGAAAAACTTATGGAAGGACCTACAGCCGCTTATGTCGGAATCGACCCTACGGCTGATTCACTGCATATAGGACATCTGGTGAGTGTAATGATTCTCAAGCACTTCCAGAACTGTGGGCACAAACCATTCGCACTTGTCGGAGGAGCGACCGGCATGATCGGCGACCCTTCGATGAAGTCGCAGGAAAGAAACCTTCTCGACGAAGAGACCCTCGCCCACAATGTAGCGTGCATCAAGAAGCAGCTTTCAAGATTCCTTGACTTTGAATCCGATGCACCCAACAGGGCCGAGCTGGTAAACAACTACGACTGGATGAAAGACTACTCTTTCATCAATTTCGCCCGTGACATAGGAAAGCACATCACTGTCAACTACATGATGGCAAAGGATTCCGTGAAGAAGAGACTTTCTTCGGAATCGCGCGAGGGAATGTCCTTCACAGAGTTTACATACCAGCTTCTCCAGGGCTACGACTATCTGTGGCTCTACGAGCACAAAGGCTGTACACTCCAGATGGGAGGAAGCGACCAGTGGGGAAACATCACCACAGGTGCGGAACTCATCCGCAGGAAACTCGGGAAAGAAGCCTTCGCACTCACCTGCCCTCTGATAACCAAGTCCGACGGGGGGAAGTTCGGAAAGACAGAGAAAGGAAACATCTGGCTCGATCCTGAAAGGACAAGCCCATACCAGTTCTACCAGTTCTGGCTAAACGTATCTGACGAAGATGCAGCACGTTACATCAAGATTTTCACCATGCTCAGCCGCGAGGAAATCGAACAGGCCATTGCAAGGCATGCCGAAGCTCCGCACCTGAGAAACCTGCAGAGACTGCTGGCAAAGGAGGTGACTGTCATGGTTCACGGAGAGCAGGAATACAACAATGCTGTCGCCGCTTCCGAAGTCCTGTTCGGCAACGCCACATCCGAGACTCTCCATTCTCTTGACGAGAAGACTTTCCTGCAGGTATTCGACGGAGTGCCTACTTTCGATATCCATGCAGACAGGCTTCCGGCCAACATCCTCGACCTGCTGGCTGTCGAGACACAGGTGTTCCCTTCAAAAGGCGAATGCCGCAAGATGGCCCAGGCCAACGGAGTGAGCATCAACAAGGAAAAAGTCTCCGACATCAACGCCATGATAGGCAATGAGGCTGTCCTCAACGGAAAGTACATCCTCGCGCAGAAAGGGAAGAAGAATTATTTTATCATAAAGGTAATTTGATGACTTGTCTGCATCCTGATGACGGAAGACAATAAAATGGTTTCTGGATAACAAAAACACGGAGTATTATTATGGAACATACCGAATCTACAAGACAGCTGAAGGTAGCGAAGGAGCTGCAGAAAGACATGGCGGAGATAATCCGCAGCAAGGGTATGGCGGTCTTCGACGGCGCAATGATTACCGTCAGCGGAGTGAGAATCAGTCCGGACCTGTCTGTAGCCAAAGTGTATGTCAGCATCTTCCCTTCAGAAAAAGCCGGAAAAGTGATGGAAATACTGAAGGAGAATACCAGAAATCTGCGCGGCGAACTCGGGAACAAGGTAGCCAAGCAGCTGAGGATCGTCCCTGAACTGACGTTCTTTCTGGACAGCTCCCTCGACTACGTCGCACATATCGAAGAGCTTCTGAAGAAATAATGAACCTTCCGTTTTTCATAGCCCGCAGATATCTTTTCGCCAGGAAATCGCACAATGTGATAAACATCATTTCGGCGATAAGCGCTATCGGCATGGCTATCGGAACGGCGGCTCTGATTATTGTCCTGTCCATATATAACGGGTTCGACTCGCTGGTCAAAAGCATGCTCAGCAATGTCGAGCCCGATATTCTTATAACTCCGGCAGAAGGAAAGACATTCGTTCCCCGGGGAGACGCTTACGACTGGATATACGGGCAGAAGTCGGTGAGTAACATGTGCTGCGTCCTGGAAGAGAATGTTTTCATCAACTATGACGGGCGTCAGGGACTGGCGGTAGCCAAGGGTGTCGACATGATTTACGAAGAAGAATCCCCTCTGCGCAACCACATGACAGAAGGCAGGTTCTCCCTGCACCGCGGTGATGTACTCATGGCATGTGTCGGGGCAGGTCTTGCTTCAACAATGGGAATAAATCCGAGATTTGTCTCCCCGATAGAAATATACTACCCATCCAGGACACGGAGTATATCACTCAGCAACCCTGCAGCTTCTCTTGAGTCCATAAATGTTTATCCTTCAGGCATTTTTTCTATCAACAACGACATTGACAGCAGATACATGATCCTGCCGATAGAAGCGATGCAGGAACTTCTTGAATATGAAGGAGATGTCGCATCAGGGGTAGAAATCAGGCTTGTGGAGGGATGCCCGCAGAGCGAGGTCAGAAGGTTGCAGCAGGAAATATCCGCGAGACTGGGAGAAGGATTCCGAGTAAGTGACAGGTTCCAGCAGAACGAATCACTGTACAAGATGATGAAATACGAGAAACTGTCCATATACATGATATTGATTTTCATCATCATAATCATAGCATTCAATATTTTCGGGTCACTATCCATGCTGATTATAGAAAAGCGCGGGGATATCCGGACTCTCCGGAGCATGGGTGCACAAGACCGCCTGCTCAGGAATGTCTTCATCCTCGAAGGCTGGATGATTTCCCTGCTCGGCCTTGCCGCAGGACTGGTGCTGGGGATTTCCTTTTCTCTGATACAGCAGCACTTCGGCCTGATAAAAATGCCGGGAAATTTCGTTGTGCAGGCCTACCCTGTCATCCTTTCCTGGAAAGACATCCTTGCGACGGCAGGGTGTGTAGCCGTCATCGGATATCTGATAGCCCTGCTGCCTGTCGCGTCATTCTACCGGAAAGAAAAAAGACAGGTGTATACGGATTCCGGAAATTTGTAATGCCTTTACGGCTTTGGGTGCCGCAGGAGCAGACATTTGATACAAAACCAGTATATTTGCAGTCAAACAACCGGAAAAATGGAAAACAGAATCATCAAAGTCGACACTATCGACCAGTACAACAAACTCTACGGACTGAAGACGCTCCACCCGCTTGTCTCGGTAGTGGATCTGAACAAAGCCAGGCAGAGCATTCCCCAGGACTGCACCATCAACTACGGAGTCTACGCCCTGTTCCTGAAACAAGTCAAATGCGGAGACATAAGATACGGAAGGCAACCGTATGACTATCAGGAAGGTACCATCACAAGTTTCGCCCCAGGCCAGGTGGTTACCGTCCATCAGGACCCAAGTGTAACGAAGCTGGATGTACTCGGACTGCTTTTCCATCCGGATCTGATCAGAGGGACCGCCCTGGGAAAAGAAATCAGAAGGTATTCCTTCTTTTCATACAACTCCACTGAAGCGCTCCATCTTTCCGAAGACGAAAAACATCTTTTCAAGGACTGTCTCAAAAAAATTGAAATGGAAATAAGCCGTCCTGTCGACAAGCATAGCAAACGTCTGATTTCCATGAACATCGAGCTTCTCCTCGACTACTGTATGAGATTCTACGACAGGCAGTTCATCACCCGAAGCGATGTGAACCGGAATGTCCTGATACGCTTCGACGAGATGCTGGACGAATATTTTGAAAGCGGAAAAGCCGAATCGGAAGGACTGCCTACGGTCAGGTATTTCGCTGACAAGGCATGTCTCTCCCCCAACTATTTCGGAGACCTGATAAAGAAAGAGTCCGGAAGGACGGCCCAGGAATACATCCAGAACAAGATCATAGACCTGGCAAAAGACAAGATGCTTGGCAGCGACAAGACTGTCAGCCAGATAGCCTACGAGCTCGGCTTCCAGTACTCCCAGCATTTCAGCCGCCTTTTCAAGAAACTCACAGGCCACACTCCCATGGAGTACCGGCGCCCGTCATAGAGGCACTCCGTTCCTATATACACACTGGGATATCCGACTAAAAATTAAAACATATGACACGAATGACCATTAAGTACAGACTCCATGCACTGACTGCAGCGGCTTTTGCCGCATGCACGCTTCATTTTTGCCCGGCAAGCATCGCACAGACGGTCCCTCCACCTGAACCATACGGAGCCCTTCCGTCCGAAAGGCAGCTGCTATGGCACGAGATGGAAATGTATAATATGATAGAATTCAATCAGATAAACTATCTGGACAAGGACTGGGGCTGGGGAAATGAATCTCCGGAAATCGTAAATCCATATAAATTCGATGCTGAAGAAATCGTCCTTCGGGCAAAAAAAGCAGGGTCCAAAGGATTTCTCATCAATGCCAAACATCACGGAGGATTCTGCATGTGGCCTACTGCGACTACGGAGTACAACATCTCGAAATCCCCGTGGAGAGACGGCAAGGGAGACTGGGTCGGAGAATGGGAAGCCGCCTGCAGAAAGCATGGGCTCAAATTCGGGATCTACCTTTCTCCATGGGACCGGAATACGGCCAAGTTCGGGACACAGGAATATCTGGACATGTTCAAGGCCCAGCTTCGCGAACTGCTGACAAACTACGGTGAACTTTTCATCATCTGGTTCGACGGTGCTCCGGGCGAAGGAGGAGACGGATATTATGGAGGGGCAAACGAATACAGAGGCGGTTTTCTGGAGTACTACGACTGGGAAAACATCTATGCACTTTGCCGGGAACTCCAGCCGGATGCAGTCATTTTCGGAGACCCGGGTCCTGATGTGAGATGGGTCGGGAACGAAAAGGGATATGCCGGAGAAACCTGCTGGTCCACTCTGTTTTATCCCGAAGACAACTGGAACGGACGTCCTATTCCCACCGGCAGCCCGGAACACCGCAAAAGAATCAATGAAGGCAACCGCAACGGGATGTACTGGATACCGGCAGAAGCGGATTTCTCTCTCAGACGCCGCTTTACATGGCATGCTGCAGACAGTTTTTCAGTCAAGACCCCGCAGAAGCTTTTCGATATCTACATCAACAGTGTGGGCCGGGGCCAGGACTGGGACCTTAATCTTCCCATCAATCCGGAAGGCCGGCAGGACGAAGCCGACAGACTTGCTCTGGAAGAATTCGGACGTTATCTTGAAGAGACGTTCAGCCGTGACCTCGCCTTGAATAGCAGAATCCAGGCATCTGATATCCGTGGTAGAGACAGCATCCGTTACGGTACGGACATGCTGACAGACGGAGACCGCTATTCATACTGGGCTACGGACGATGATGTCACTTCTGCAGAACTAGTAATCAGCTTCCCGGCAAAAGAAGTATTCAACATTATCAAGATCCGTGAAAACATAAAGCTCGGACAAAGAATCGATTCTGTCCGGATAGACATAGAAGACAACGGCGTATGGCATGAGACAGCCGGTGCGACAAGCATAGGGGCATGCCGTCTCATCCGCCTGAAAAACTACGTGGAGGCAGACAGGGTACGTATGAGATTCTATGCTCCGGTTGCATTGGCCGTCAGCGAGATAGGATTCTACAAAGAGCCTGAGGCTCCGGTAGCGCCAGTCATTGTCAGGTCAAAAGACGGTATGGTCTCCTTGCAGATTGAGCGTCCTGCCGCTGAAATCAGATATACTCTCGACGGCTCTGTTCCGGACCGGACATCCCTGCTGTACACAGGAGAATTCGACTTCAGCCGGGAAGGAGTAGTACGGGCGGCGGCTTTCCTGTCGGACGGGACCAGAGGCGAGACTGCCGCCAGGACATTCGATGCCTGCAAACGGGGCTGGAAAATACTCGGTACAGACTATGGTACAGGCTCTTCCGCAGAAAACCTTATCGATGACAGCGAGCAGACTTTCTGGAGTACTGCGGGGAATGCCGGTCCTGATGGAAAGTTTTCACCGCAGTCAGTCATTATCGACACCGGAAGTGAAATCCATGTAAAGGGATTCTCGTACACACCCCGCCAGGACGGCAGCAGCGAAGGTGTAATCGACCGCATCCGGCTCGAAACAAGTGCCGACGGCAAGGTATGGAGAACAGTATATGAGGATTTCATCCCCAATATCCGCCAGGCGCCTGTATACCGCTCATTCCTTCTGGAGGAAACCGTCAGCTGCAGGTATATCAGGGTTACAGCTCTCAGGGTTCTTGAAGGCAATTACGCTACCGGTGCGGAATTCGGACTGATAACGGCAGATTCCGCCAGATAAGGCAGTATATTAGTCTGATGCCGGGCAACAGTCTTTTATAATTGACATGGAACAACCTTCCTGACAGCACACTTTGCATCTGTCTAACAGTCATACACTTGCGTTTAACAGCATTAGGACGGTCCCGTCACGCAACATGGGACCGTCCTAAAAAGTAAATTCACAAACATTTGACAATCAACAGTTTTTTGTCACAGCATCAGGAAGGTTGGGACGCCAGCTGATGTGTCGCCATCTCGTCTCTATGGCTCAATTAAAAGCATCACATCACTGATCCAGTTCTGAATGGTATTCCGGTTTGCTCCGTTCAGCAGTTTGCCGTCCTGCCATTCCAATTCGGGATATGCTTTCCTCAACTCTTTCACGCTATTACTTATTCCGCTTCCTCCGGATGTGGCAAACGGGACGAGTGTTTTGCCTTTCAGGTCGTGGCTCTCAATGAATGTGTTGATGATTCGCGGAGCCTGATCCCACCAGATGGGATAGCCGATGAAAATGACATCGCAGGTAGTGACATCCAGTTTCGTATCTTTTAATGCCGGACGTGCCTGCGGATTGTTCATCTCCACCGAACTGCGCGACTGCCTGTCGTTCCAATCCAAATCTTTGGAAGTGTAGGCCTGTTGCGGGACAATTTCGTACAAAGTACCGCCTGTAACGTCCGCAATCGTCCGGGCTGTTTTGGCGGTCGTGCCTGTGGCAGAGAAATACACGACCAATAGTTTGTTTTCGGCTTGCATACTTTTTTCTCCTTTGTTTTGGGCGCAGGCGGCAAAGCTCAGTGTCATTACCGCTGTCAATGTCAAAATAATCCTGTTCATAAACCAGTTACCTTATAATGTCACTTGGCATATTCCTCCTTGATGATGCGCAACGCCTTGATAGCGGCAGGGAAGCCGATGTAGGGCAGGCACTGGATGACGGCGGCGGTCAATGTTTCGGGCGAGTTACCGGCGTTGATATTGCCGTGATAGTGCGAGTGGAGCTGGCTCTCGGCTTCCAAGGTGGTCAACACGCAGTAGCCGAGCAGCTCACGTGTCTGCAAGTCAAGTGCGCCACGGCTGTATATCTCGCCGAAGAAATAGTCGGTCAGGAACTGTTCTACATTCTTGCCCATATCTCCGGGCATACCTGACATGACGGATGACACGCCGCCGGGATATTGCTTGTCCTGAATGGCTTTGCCAGTCTCGTGGCGTGTTTCCTCCGTCACCGTGCCTTGCTTTTCCAAAGGCAGGCTGATGCCACGCTCCTTGAACACTTCGTTCACCGTGGCCACAGCGTTCAGCATCTTGGGGAAGCCGATGAACGGCGCAGTGAGATACATCACCTCGCGCAGTTCCTCCGGGGTAACACCCACATTGAGAGCTGCTCCGGCATGGGCTTTCAGTTGCGGCAGGGTCTGCATCGAGGCGAGGGTGATGCAGGTAATCATTTCCCGCTGTTTCAATGTAAGATCGCCCGTCTGGAACACCTCGCCGAAGATGAACTTCTGAAGGATGTCCATCATTTCCGGGTCTGTACCCTGTCCGGTCAGGGCTTCACCGCCGAACAGGGTGCTGTAATTCTGCTTGCATACTTCGATTCTGTCCATATTTTCCATCGTTTGTGCCGTTGCGGACAGGCTTCCTGCCAGCACAAGGGCGATTATACCTATTACTTTTTTCATCCGGTTCTCTGATAAAAGATTATAAACTCTTGCCCAACCGGTTATATTCTTCGTCGGTCACTGGCTCCAGCCATTCGTTGGACGTGTTTTCTCCCGGAACTTCAAAGGCGAGATGCGCAAACCAGCTGTCCGCCGCCGCTCCATGCCAATGCTTCACGTTGGCAGGGATGTGGATGACATCGCCAGGAAGCATCTGTACGGCCGGCGTGCCTTCCTCCTGATACCAGCCCTTACCGGCTACACAGACCAGCATCTGCCCGCCTCCTTTAGTCGCACGGTGAATGTGCCAGTTGTTGCGGCATCCCGGCTCGAAAGTGACATTGCTGAACGGTATCTGCGCCTTGGATATGGGAGCCAGATAGCTGTTGCCGATGAAGTACTTGGCATATGCGGTGTTCGGTTCGCCGATTGGGAATACCATTTCCTTCTGAAATGCCTCCCTGCCATCTGTTGCAGTTGTCTCTGTAATTTTTTCCTGTGCCATAATTACTTGAATATTAGTCATTGTTGCCACTAATAATAAATACAGTATCTTTTTCATGTGTCGAACATTTTATATCATACTTAAATCATAGGCTTCTCCCAAGACCCGCGTGTATCAACTCCCGTTTCTTCCGCTGTTGTCTCCATTTGATTGATTTCCGCTACGGTAAGGGAAATACGCATCGCTTTCACCGCATCCTGCACTTGCGACACTTTTGTCACTCCGATTATCGGCGTAGTACCTTTGGCGATAGCCCAAGCCAATGCTACCTGTGCAGGCGATACGACGTACTTCTCGCCGATGGTGCGTATCACGCTTACCAACTGTTCTATCTGCGGAAGCATCGGATTGTAGGTCTCGCCGCGCTGGCTGCCTGCCGGAAGCGGATGCTGCGTGTCGTATTTTCCGCTCAACGCTCCCTGCTCCAGCACCATATATGCCCAGAAGTCGATGCCGTTCTCCTTGCAGTAGTCCAGGATGCCGGCTTTCTCCGACGAGCGGTAGAGCAGGCTGTAATGATTCTGCACGGCTGACACATGTACGCCTTCCGCTGAGAGGATTTCCTCCGCCCACTTGATTTGTGACAGGTTATGATTGGAAACTCCCACGTGTTCTTATTTGATTGTTATTAATTGCGTTACTCCATAAAGTTGTTGATTCGGTTAGCAGGGTTGAGCGGTGTCTGGTCTATCAGTTCCAACGACTTGACCATGTGCTGCGTCCCTTGCTTGTATTTCTGAAAATGTGCGGAAGCGATGTGCTTGTCGTAAGCCTCCTTGCTGGCGTATGTTTCAAGGATGGTTATCCTGCAGGGATTCTCCTTTTCGCCGACGGCATACATGGTCAGCACACCCGGTTCGGTACGCAGGGAGACTTCGCCCACCTCGGTCACATAACTTATATATTCATCGACGAACTGCGGCCAGACATCGATTTTCGACAGGCGCACGATGCCGCCGGCAGTCATCGGTTCCTTGGCGCACATGCCCGGCTGTTTGTCCAGATTAAGGCATTTGCCGATTATTTCTCCTGTGGCAAGGTAGGAGTAGGTCGGGAACTCGAACAGGACAGGCTTCAAGCGCGTATAGTCAAGTTTGCCTTTATCGTCAAGCACATCGGGAGCGGCATAGGTATTGGCAACGGAACAGACGAAGTTGTCAAAGCCCTCCGTCTCATAGATGTCCACCACATCGCACTCCATCGTCAATGGCGAGACATCGATCACAGGAGTACCATTTTCGCCCCAATGGTATTCAAACACCGCTGACTTGTCCACCGAAGCACCGCTCACACTGCCTGCATAATCGGCCTTGGGCAGCATCTCCCGGCTCACAAGATTGACGGACAGTTTCTTGGATTCCTTTATCCCTTGATTGGTATAATGGCTTTTGCTCATGCTGACGAGTATCCGGTCGTGGCCGATGATGCCCGTATGCCCTACGACAAGCCAGTTCACTTTCCCGTTCACTTCCGCACCGATGACGGTCATCGGTTTCGGGTAGAGAGCGGGCACACTTCCTATATTTTGTTTTTCTGTTTCCATAATATTTGATTTATGAGTTTTCACTTCTGCGCTGCCGCATGACAACAGTCCGAACAAGAGCAATGCGGCTAATAAATTCCGTGTCATATTCATTGTCTTTCAAATTTTACGTTCATACTCTCCGTCCCTTGCAACAGGCTGATGCCATCACCGTCGATATGCCCGATTTTGATGAGTGAATTGCTCTCCGACCAGTCACGGCAGAAGATGGCGATGTTGCCCCACGGCTCGTAAATAGTGATGTCCCCGGCTATGGGCGAACAACCGCGTGGCGTATCGTCAAGATTGAGTTCCGGGTCGGGATAGAATATCTTTTCCGTGCCGTTGTTGTAGTCCTCCAATGTAACCTCCAGCGGCAAGCGGGAAAGGAAATCGCGGGCTGCGCCGTTGTCCTCCAAAGTAGCGGTAATGGTCTGTTCGCCCACAATGATATTGATGTTTAAGGATGCGGCATCTGGGAGAAGCGTTTCCGCATCCCTCTCGGAAGTGCCTATGCCACTGCTCCCACTGCAAGCTGTCTCCGCCATAAGTGTCACCGACAGTATCAATGAAATTAAAAATAACTTTTTCATATCCTTTAATTTATTGATTCTTTCTACATTGCAAAATTACAGCAGCATAAGGCTTGGTATGATAGACATATCCTCTGCGTTTGTACCAATTTTACCGAAAATGAATGTGGAGGGGAAATATACCAGAAGAATACGGAGAATCAGCGAATGCCCATCCGCTTTATATTTTCTTGATGATTTTTGCAGGGACACCGCCCACTACTACATTGGCCGGGACATTTTTGGTCACGACAGCTCCGGCTCCTACGACCGCATTGTCACCGATGGTCACTCCTTGCAGGATAGTCGAGTTCGAGCCGACCCACACATTCCTGCCCAACACTATCGGAGCCGGGTAAGTATGCCTGCGGTCTTCAGGAGACAAGCCGTGGTTCAGTGTGGCAAATACGACATTGTGCCCTATCTGGCATCCGTCGCCAAGGACAACACCGCCATGATCCTGAAAATGGCAGCAGGCATTGATGAAAACGTTCTCGCCTACAGTGATATTCTTGCCGAAATCCGTATAGAACGGCGGGAAGACACGCAGCGATGAAGGTACCTCATAGCCGAACAGTTCCGAAAGGAACTTGCGCACTTCTGCCTGGGTGTGGCAAGCGGCATTCAACCGGAAGGTGACGCGGCGTGCGGCATCACTCATTTCGTCCATAAAGATGTGTATATCTTCCGTATCGAGCGGCTTTCCCGTCCTTACAAAATCCCTGAATTCTTCGAGTGTCATAATCTTATGTTTTTAATCCACCGGCAAAGGTAGCGGTACTTTGTGCTCAAAGGAGTAACGATTCTACGGAGATTTGTGACAGTTTTACTGATATTCATCTCCGTAAAACGATCGGGAACAATAAAATTTCCATAGGCCGGGACAGTCAACCTTCCCAACAGGCATGCCGCCAAAACATTCAGTATCAACAATTCAGCACAGTACAAATCTGGACGGTCCCATCATTCAGCAGTGGACCGTCCAGAAAGGCAAACTCATAAGCATTTGACATTCAATAGGTTTATTGCCACAGCACTAGGACGATTGGTTGTCCCGCACCGACCTTATTTCACTCAGATTCCGCCTTAACATGCGGACAAAAATGTTATATCAGAAAACATAGCGTCACCTCCCTTTAATCGGCATACCGTTCGTAAAGGTCATAGAAATCCGCCGTCTGCATGATCTGGTCGACAACGTCCGGATCTGAAAAATCAATGTCGGACTCATGGTATCCTGACTCAGGAGCAGTAGTAATGGGATACTTCCTGAGTCTCGGGTCGTCATTGTAGATCACTTCCAGCTCAGGGGTTATCTCAGAAACATCCATAGGGTCCCTGCTTCTATCCAGCCCCTTGAGTCTGTAGGCAGACTCCGGTTTCCTGCTTTCAAGTTCCTTCTGTTTCCTTTCATATTCAACCGTTGCCGATACATAAAAGGCAATTATGCCGCACAATACCCAAAACACGACTGTCAGGACCTTCCTCCGGACCTCCTTGTCAATTCTATCAGTATCAAACATATCATCATACATAATTACCTCCTTTTTATATTCCGGATGCAAAGTTAACCTCCCCCGACGACAAAACATGTCGTCAATAGGGAAAAGCAGCAGATGCTTTACACACCTGGAAAAGACATAAGCGAGAAATACATTGACAACCAGTATGTTACACGAAGCATCCAACTGCAGGTGTAACATATCCCGGCACACCTGCAGTAACAAAACCGCATTGCAGGCACCTGCAGGGCACATCCGCCACTGAAGGTGTGCGTAAAAGTGTGACACCTGTAGTAGCCCTCCTTATGAAACATAGTGGTTTTCAATAAGATACACAGATAACCCTACTGCGGGTGTGCAGCCTCAGGCAGGGCTCAAGCCAGAAGAACCGTTACCGGTTCCTTTCCAGGGCGGCGGCATATACATCGCGGATACGATCACGCAGATGCCCGGGGCTGATGACTTCAAGTGAACGGCTGCGGGAGAGCAGGGCCATCACGAAATCGTTGGTTATACGGAGCCTGACCCTGACAATGATTCCTTCCTCAGTATCGGACACTATCTCCTGGGTATGGTGCAGAGGCATGGTCTTGAGAAAAGCACCGTCGACGGCATCATATTTCAGGACAACCTCCTCCACCGGCATATCCGGGTCATTCCATATCCCGTAACATTCCCTGAAAAGGGCGGGGATATCTATGTCGTCTTTTCTCCGAAAGGTCCTGTCAGACAATACAGACAGCGAGGAAATCCTGTCCATGCCGAAAGTCTTCAGCTTGCCGTCAGAATCATATCCGACCAGATACCACCTCTGCTGCGACTCTTTCAGGAAGTAAGGCTCGACCGACTTGCGGATCATTTTATTTCCGTGCCGGAACAGCGTATAGTCAAACTCGACAGGATGTCCGTTCCTTATCGCATTGAGCACTTCTGAAATATCGACACGGAAAGCCGGACGGTGATGCTCTGAAAGGACATACTTCTGAAGAAGACTGTCGGAATCTATACTGCTGAGCAGTTCGAAATTGAAAAGCAGGGATTCATACTCATCAGAAATACCGTCCCGCTCCGCAACATGATAATACCCGGAAGCATCACACTTTACAGTGATATGGAACAGTTCGTCAATGGTAGTTATATCACGCTGCAGTGTCCTGAGAGAAACATCCTCGTCCCTGTCATCGACGACCGACATGGAACGCCTGACATAGTCCAGCAGGTCAGCCGGTTTCATCCGTCTGCCGTCACTCAGTTTAGCTATTATGACCGCCATGCGGCGGAGCTGGTGGATTTTGGCCATACGGTTTTCATATAATCATTACGCATACGCAAAACTTACTATGCTCACCCACACTCAATCTCGCAATCAACGATTGAACAGCTGGACAACCTTCCGAGACACGTACCTTGTATTTACCTAATAGTCAGATATTTGTATTTATCAGCATCTGGACGGTCCCCTGCCTAATGACGGGACCGTCCAGAAAGGCAAACCAATAAACACTTGATATCCAACAGCTTATCGCCATATCATCAGGAAGGTTGGTACAATGGTAAGACAGAATACGCGCCAGAAAATCTGAACGGTAAAAATATGCGGAAGAGGGTTCCCCCTCACTCTACTCCCCTTTCAGATACTTAAGCCAGAAGGCACGGTTCTCGGCAAGGAAGTGGGCACCCTGATAGCCGCTGTAGCCGTGCATGCCGTCAGGGTAGATCATGAAATCGAAACTCTTCCCTTCTTTCTGCAGGGCGTCGATGAGCTGGAGGGTATTCTGGAAATGGACGTTGTCGTCACCGGTGCCGTGGGTGAGTCTCAGCATGACAGGCTCGGTTTCCGGCAGATTTCCCTGTTCCTGATACTGTCCTCTTTCCGGAACGACATGCCGGTCCCCATGCTTTCCGGCCATGATGGAAACCGGATATCCGGAAACATACTCCAGGGCGCAGGCAGCCTTGTAGCCTTCGGGATTGGTCTGAGGAGTCTCCATATAGCGTTCTGTATAATGCGAATCATACAGTTTCCAGTCATACACACCGCCTCCTGCTATACCGTAGTGGAACTGTTCCGGAGCACGGAAAAGAAGCATGGAAGTCATTGTACCACCGAAAGAGAAACCTTCGACTCCTATCTTGTCCGCCTGTACGTACGGAAGCGACTGGAGGTATTTGGCCCAGGCTATGAAATCAGCTACAGGCACGTCTGTCAGGTTCTTGTAAATCAAGTCAGTACCGGCACGGCCGCAATGCCCTGCAGCCCTTCCGTCAGCCGTAATCTGTATGATACCGTGGTCAGACCACCACTGGCTGTTTCCGGAAGGAGTGCTCCACCTGTCGCGCACCAGAGGAGTGTCCGGCCCCCCGTAAATGTCCATGTGTACAGGATATTTCAGGGACGGGTCAAAACCCTTGGGATAAACTATGGCAGCAGGCATCCTTTGCCCGTCATCTGCCGTGAGCCATATCAGCTGCGCAAGCGCATAGTCCTCAGGAGAATAACCTTCATATGCCATGTCCGCCACCACATTCTGCCGGCACACCCGTATCTCCACGGGTGCGGCAGGACATATCTCCGGAGCATTTTCTCCGGCAGAGAAGACAGGAAGTCCTTCCGCGGACGGATCTGTCATTACAGACTCCTTGCGGTACGTATCGAAAACAGCCACTCTGGTCGGAGTAGCATAATTCGAGTACGAAGCTGCAAAGAATTTTCCGCCAGGAGAGAATCTGACTCCGGAAACATTATACACCGGATCGGTAAGAGTCTCGACAGGGCAGACACCGGTATCGACAAAAGAAGGGAAACCTTTTCCGAGGTCAAGTCTGTAAAGGGTCTCCCTTACCCTGGAATCCCTGCGTGCGGTAAAGAACAGCTCGCCTTTCTCCTCATCCACACGGAGGATATTTATCCCCCAGTTCCGCCCGTCTGTCAGACGGCGGAATGTCCTGCCGTCATAGGAAAGAAAATATATCTGTTCCCATCCTGTCTCGAACCTACGGGCCATGTAAAGGCCCTTTTCCGTAAACGACACGGCATTTATCCAGTCGATCCATGTCTTGTATTCCTCGTGATAGACCAGTCTCTTCGATCCGTCGGAAGCATTTACGGCATACAAATCGAGAGTATTCTGGATACGCGGCATACGGGCGATATAGAACTCCCTGCTGTCGGCACCCCAGAACGGTATTCCGAAATACTGGTCCTCCGAAGGATCGAAATCCGCCCATACGATCTCCGGAGCCTCCGGCGTGTCCTCAACCACCCCGTCCGGCCCGGCAATTATGACACCTCCGTTTTCCGGACTGAAGACGCCGGAAACATCCACCATTCCTATCCGTACCTCAGGATTCCTCTCCCCTGCCTTGGGATAGCGGGTATTGTTCAGCTTTCCGTCCTGGCCGAAAGGAGAATAGATCGGGAAAAGCGGTACACGTGTGTTGTCAAAACGGTAAAATCCTATTTTCCTGCTGTCCGGAGACCACCAGAATGCCTTGTATCTGGTAGGACGGCCGAGAATCTCCTCGTAATATACCCAGGATGAATATCCGTTCAGGATCAGGTCCGTCCCGTCAGATGTCAGGCGGGCTTCCTTCCCCGTAGCTATGTCAATGACATACAAATCGTTGTCACGCGTAAAAGCAAGCTTTGAAGAATCAGGTGAATACGTAAGGTTCACAGCCCCCTCCGGATGCAGAGGGAAATCAGCATACTTTTCCGGAGCACTGACACCTTCCTTGACCCTGCCGTTTCTGGCATTTACAGAAAATGCCAGAGAATCCGTATAAGAGCCGTCATAAGTGAAAACCACCTCTTTGTCCGAAATCCATTTCCAGGATGACGGCACCTTGTTGAACTTTCCAGGATTACCTGCAGCAAATGCTTCCTGCAGGAAAAAAATTGAAACGGCCGCGATGGCCAGAGATATGATTGACTTGTTCATAAAACGATAATGTTATCGGATATTGAAATATTTCACGGCATTGGCATAGCAGATATCGGATACCCATCCTGTCTCCGCAGTAAACGATATCGGAAGTCCCGACACCGAGTCCGCGCAGCATTATCTCTCCGAATGCGACGACTTTCTTTTCTGTCATATCTGTCTGTATTTGAAACATATTGCCTGACAAAGTTCCAAAGATAGATTTTTTTTATCAATTTGACGCCGTTGCATTGATTTAAAGCCTGTAGGATGGCCTGACGACCACTACTACCTGTACCCTCTTCCTCTTGACAATCTTGCCCTGAATGATGCACTGACGCAGAATCCGGGCTGGACTGAAGCAGGCGGAGAATAAAACAAGCCATACGGCTGTCCGGACTGTGCCGGGCGGCCGTTTTTCGTTTTTGCCCGTTATGAGAAGACACGCAACCGGATATCCGGCGCCGTGAAAGGCGGGCGGCGGCAGGCTACTCGAAAAAGTCGTCCCGGAAGTTGACGAAATACACTTTGTCCACACCTCGGGTTATGGCAGTGTAAAGCCACTTCAGGTCATCGGGAAGAAGATCCTCCTGCCAGAACGGGTTGTCGATAAAGACACATTTCCACTGCCCTCCCTGGGATTTGTGGCAGGTGATGGCGTTGGCATATTTGAGCTGGAGAGCGTTGAAATATCTGTCCTCGCGGACCGCTTCATACCTTTTCTTCCTGGAAGTGATGTGCGAATAGTCGGCATCCACACCCTGATACAGCCGGTTCTGCTGCTCGTATGTCAAGGCAGCACTCTCGGCATCAAGGGTATCAAGTATAACCTCTGCCGTAATCTCCTGATCCCCGTAATCAGGGAAAGACAGTCTGGCCCGGGCGAAATGCAGGCCGTAACGGTCCTCGTACTTTGAGATGCCAAGCAGTTTGACGATGTCTCCGTTGGCGATATAGTCCATCCCCTGTATACCGTCCAGAAACTGGTAGCAGTTCTTCACTATCATCAGCTTGTCATCACGGACAAGACGTTCTTCCTTGAACTGGACGGTGGAACGGATGCCTGCGTTGTACCTTATCGCCCTTTTGTTCGAGCGGCAGAGGATTATGACCTCATCCTCGCCGTATTCGGAGTATGCGTCGGTAATCTTCTCTATGAGTTCGCCGCCGGTGATCCTCTCTACGTCATCGAACCCTTCCACCCTCATCTTCAGCTCGCTGCAGTCCTCCCCGTAACTTTCCTCAAGGGAAGCGAGCAGGTGCCGGACCAAGGTGGCATTGTACAGTATGCCGGACTCTCTCTGCTGACGCACGACCGTGGTAAGCTCCGCGAAGTCCACGCCACCCAGCATGGACATGTACTCTCTGGAAAGAGCAGGACTGCAGTCAAGCCCCACAGGAGGCAACTGTGCGGAATCCCCGACCAGTATCAGTTTACAGTCCGCACCGTTACGGACAAACGACACCAGATCTTCCAGCAGATTTCCCGAGCCGAAAAGCTGCGAGGACTGGCTCTGCACCGCCTCTATCCCTATCAGGGATACCTCATCTACTATGAACAGGGTCTCCTTTGCCTTGTTGGGGGCAAGGGAAAACTGCCCGAAGCCGTCACCGCCCACCGACTTCTGCCTGTAGATATGCTTGTGTATAGTATATGCAGGAGCTCCGGCGTAGCCGGACAGGACCTTTGCCGCCCGTCCGGTCGGGGCGAGAAGGATGCAGGGATGCCGGTATTCCTTCATTGTCCTGATGACAGAGGCGAGCGCCGTAGTCTTTCCGGTGCCGGCATAGCCGTTGACCACCAGAATATCCCCGTCATCGCCTGTCAGGAATTCCGAAATCCTTTTCAGAAGATTCTCCTGGCATGAAGTCGGGGCGAAGCCGAGTCCGGAAACGAACTTCCCGAAAAGAAAATCCCCGTAACCCATCACTTGCCTCTCCTGAACATAAGGTAAACAATGACGAAAACAGGATATATCTCGACACGGCCCAGGAACATGTCAAAAGAGTAGATCAGCTTGGCTACAGCCGGCTGCGCCGAATAATTTCCCAGAGAACTAAGGTCTCCCATCGCCGCTCCGGCGTTACACATGGAGGAGAGCGCACCGGAAAAAGCCTCAAGCGGCTCGACCCCGCAAAGCGTAAGCAGGAATATCGATATCACCACCAGCGAAGCATACAGGACGATGAAAAGTATGACAGGCATTGCAGCACTGTCACTGATAAGATGCTTGCCTATCCTTATCTGGATCACGGACGAAGAAGGGAAAAGCCGTTTCCGGATCTGGCAGGAGACGGCCTTCATCGCAATATACATCCTGTCGGCCTTTACTCCTCCCGCGGTGGAACCCGAGCAGCCGCACTGGAACAGGGCATAAGCCAGGACCAGAAGGGACAACAAAGGCCACCCGGCGGTATCCGCCGTTCCGAAACCGGTGGTGGTCACGTAACTGCATACCTGGAACGAGGCATGCAGGACAGCCTCGCCCCATGAACCGTATCCGCCCTGGAACCGCAAAGAAATGGTCACTATGACCGTCATCACAAGGATAGACAGGAGGAAGAACTTCACTACGGGGTTGTTCAGAGGCTTCACAGAGCGCGAAGCGAAAGCTGCGAACAGAAGGCCGAAATGAAGGCTGGACACCACCATGAAGACCATGATTATCACATCTATCAGTACGGAATCATAATAGGCTATGGACATGTTCCTGACACTGAATCCGCCTGTAGCCACGGTGCTGAATGAATGGTTGACGGCATCGAAGAAAGGCATGCCGGCCAGTGTCAGCAGCAAAGTCTCCGCTATGACCAGCCCGACATAAACCAATGCTGTAATGTACACCGTCCTGAAAGAACGAGTCCTGTAACCTTCCCTGGAAAGGGAAGAAAGCTCTATGTTGGTGAGTCTCAACCGGAAAGGACTGGCATTCGGCATGATGAGCAGCAGAAAGACAACCACTCCGAGTCCCCCGATGAAATGGGTGGACGAGCGCCAGAAAAGCAGGCTTCTGGGCAGAGCCTCTATATCCGTCAGAATAGTCGACCCGGTGGTAGTATAGCCCGAAACGCTCTCGAACAGTGCATTCACAAGGGAAAACTCCCCTCCCCACATCACATACGGAAGCATGCCGAACAGGAAAGACAATATCCATGACAATACGATAATCATGAACCCGTCCTGAAGGGAAATGGCCTCGGACTTCCGGACGAAAATAAAAGGGAAGGCTCCCGCTATGAATGTGATGATGAAACTGATGGACAGAGGGGCGAAAGCAGAGTCCATGCCGTCGCATATCGAAATCAGCATCGATATGAACATGAACAGAGCACTCACCAGAAGCGCCCTGCCGACATTTGTGGATATAACCTTTACATTCATCCTCTATTTCCGGTTCTCGGACGATTCTATGAACTTCTCACGCTCCTCTCTCAGTTTGGCGAGGCGTTTTTTCAGCTCCATATTCTCCTCGACAATCTCGGAAACTCCCTTGTTGATCGCCACCAGCTCATCGTCCCCGTCTATAGAACAAGTATATCTCTTGTTGAATTTCAAATAGTTGTCAATACCGTCCTCCATCCTGCAGATAGGGTTGACATAGTAGGACATGATGAAGAACATCAGAAGCACCACCAGAAGAAGCCCGACTCCGACAGAGACGATTCCGGGCATGATACTGCGGTAGAATCCTGCCTGAAAAGTCTCGGAGTTTTCTTTCAGATCCTTGTAAATAAGGTCATTAAGAGTCTCCGTTGCTTCCCTGAATTTACGGAAGTCAGGCTGGAGCCGCTCAAAGAACCACTGGCGGGAGTCAATGAAATCCGACTTGATGACCTTCTCCAGACTGAGTGAGGTCCTCATATAGGCGGAATAGGAACTTATCACTGAATCCGCCGCGGCAACGGTAGGACCGGAACTGAACGATGACCTCAGCGCATTGTACTCGGTCATGAATGCCACGCTGTCGAAAGAAGGCAGCACATAAAGCGTATCCTCCACCCCTATCGTGGCCAGAATCCTGAGGTTATACTCCTCACACGCGGCAGAAAGCTGCTGGGCCTTGTTGATGCTGTTTATGTCAGCGGCGATGAGGTCTGACACATAGTTGCTCATCCTCCTGTATTCCAGCACAGAAATCACACTGGAAAGAAGGAGGATGGCAGCAATGGCTCCCAGCCCGAGCGAGAGCTTGACTCTCATCGACATCCGCCTGCGGCTGTCTTTTCTGAAAATTCGTACCGGCATTCCGAAAAAAATCTGCAGCAGTGTCAGAACTTGAATGAATCCTTAAGGGATACGGTCTTGTTGAAGACAGGATGGTCAGGAGTCGAATCCGGATCCTTGAAGAAGTATCCGACACGCTCGAACTGGACCGCGATACCGGAGTTGTCTTCCAGAAGAGCCGGCTCGGCGTAACCCTTGCCGTATGTAAGCGACTCCGGATTGAGATACTCCTTGTAGTCCTTGCCTTCAGGGATAGAACCCATCTGAGGCTCGGTGAACAGCTTGTCGTATATCCTGAGTTCAAGCTCCCTTGCATGCATAATGGAAACCCAATGGATAGTCCCCTTTACCGAGCGCCACTCGCCTGCCCCCGGCCTGGATGTCGGATCGTATGTACACCTGATTTCAGTGATATTCCCTTCTGCATCCTTCACCACTTCCTGGCACTTGACGATATAGGTGTACTTGAGCCTTACTTCTCCGTCAGGCTTCAGACGGAAATACTTCTTAGGGGGCTCTTCCATGAAATCGGCCCTCTCTATATAGACTTCCCCGGTGAAAGGAACCTTGCGTGAAGGACCCTCAGGATCCGCAGGATTAAGAGGGGCATCAAACCACTCGACCTTGCCCGGCTCCCAGTTGGTGACCGTGAGCTTCACCGGATCCTGCACTACCATATAGCGGTTCGACCTTTCATTGAGGTCCTGTCGGGCGCACCACTCGAGGAGCTGGAGATCGATAAGCTGCTCCCTCTTGGCCACGCCGACTTTCTCCGCAAACATACGGATGCTTTCAGGTGTGTAGCCACGCCTTCTGATTCCGCAGATGGTAGGCATGCGGGGGTCATCCCAGCCGCTCACAAAATGGTTCTTCACAAGTTCCAGCAGCTTGCGCTTGCTCATCACGGTATAGGTAAGGTTCAGCCTTGCAAACTCGTACTGGTGTGAAGGGAATATCCCGAGCTTCTCGATGAACCAGTCATACAGAGGCCTGTGGACATCGAACTCGAGAGTACAGATGGAATGTGTGATATGCTCTATGCTATCGCACTGCCCGTGGGCGAAATCGTACATCGGATAGATGCACCATTTGTCGCCAGTACGGTGGTGATGCGCATGGATAATCCTGTACATCAGAGGGTCACGGAACAGCATGTTCGGATGCGCCATGTCTATCTTCGCCCTGAGTACCTTCTCCCCGTCCGCATATTTCCCGTCCCTCATCTCACGGAAGAGCTTCAGGTTCTCCTCTACGGAACGGTTTCTGTAAGGACTCTCGATGCCCGGAGTCTGCACCGTACCGCGGCCTGCGCGTATCTCCTCCTGAGTCTGGTCATCCACATACGCCAGACCTTTTCTGATAAGCTCTTCCGCCCACTCGTAAAGCTGGTCGAAATAGTCTGACGCATACCTTTCATTCTCCCACTCGAAACCCAGCCACCTGATGTCGTCCTTGATGGAATCCACATACTCGGTATCCTCCTTGACAGGGTTGGTGTCATCGAAGCGGAGGTTTGTCTTTCCTCCGTATTTCTTCGCAAGCCCGAAATTCAGGCAGATACTTTTCGCATGTCCTATATGAAGATAACCGTTCGGCTCCGGCGGAAACCTGGTCATTATGCTGTCACATTTTCCTGACGCGAGGTCAGACTCGATGATTTCTTCCAGAAAATTGAGGCTTCTTGTTCCAGATACCTCTTTATTTGCTTCTTCCATAAGTGTTTCTGTTTTTTCCGGGTGCAAAGATAATACAAAAAAGTGAGATACTGAGCAAATCACGGAAATATGATTGAAAGTTAATGATTTATGGGGTTTTGGCGATTTGGACGGGTGCCAACTGAAACCGTGAAAATGCCAACTTGAACCGAAATTACGTTACC
>CASFGK010000005.1 GCA_949294195.1 uncultured Bacteroidales bacterium
GAAATCCCATATATCCCGAAGAGTATCCGGAGTGACCTCATCCACATCCAGCACAAAGTCCTTCTGCCCCCGACGGGTCATCCTCACAAAGACCTGATACCGCTCCAGTCCTCGCCGGACCACACGATAATTCTTCTTCCGGACTTCCGACAACTTGTGCTTCTCCAGAAACTCATCAAAAAGTTCCAGCAGAGTAGGCTTGCGCACGGCATCCTGTTCCTCCTGCTTCTTGTACCTCTGAGGATGATGGTACTTGTCAATCAGGACAGCCAGCCACTCACTGTCCACATCAGGTGTATATTCACGGTCTATCAAGGACAGTATGTCCTGCACGCCACTATTAAGTTTCTTCTTCTTTTCATCGCTGACCAGTGCGACCCTGTCCTTATAGCCTTGCTTTTCACTGCTCCAATGATTAGGGTTGATGGTCAGTTCGCTTGCGGCCTTTATATCCTTCTTCCCATCCCTCACACGGAAATAGATAGTGGCAAGTGTATCCGTATTGTTCTTGCTTGCCGTCTTCCTGATAAATGCGGTAACCTTCATTTGTCCTTGTTTTATATCCGGATACAAAGATAACATTTGTTCCCAAATTGTTCCCAACCATCCCGAATTTACTTAAAACAAATTTAATAAAAATAAAATAGCCTGATTTTATAAATTAGTGTAATTCAGTGTATTTTGCAGCAAAATTCACCATTTTACCATTTAAAGAAATTTCAGACAATCCAACATTTTCGACCCCGACTCCGGGTACGATAAAAGCCTGCTAATCGCTTGATTAACAGGCTTTATTCTTTCTATGGGTGTAACATAGGGTAACAATTCAACCGTTGGACATCAAATCAATTCTATATGATAACTCCAACCATCACATTGACCCGACCTTTCCCCACCATCTAAAAACTCATTATCGGGGACTATCTGGATTTGTTTTCCCTGCCGCTCTGCCTTTTCAAGTGCTTCATACATTTTTTGCATCGGGATGGGAACATCATAAGAAAACACATCCACAGCATTCAATCATTGGATGCATTTGCATAAAACAACAATATTACTCTAACATATCAAGGATTTCTTGCCTCTCAAATTCTGCCGGGAAATCCGGTTCAAACTGACCCCAGTGTCCGAAAATGAAAAAATCGGCTCCGATACGAAACCGATGATATAAAAAAGATAAGTTCAAACGGGAAAATATAGGGACAATCTCCCGGTTGACTCATATTGACGGAATTAAACGACAGTCCCTATTTAAACAGCAAATGATAACCAGACCGAAATAAAACAGCAGTTGGGAGAACTCTTTTTTCAATTTAGTTTACGATTCATATCAGATATGAACCGGTGAATTAAGGTTGGTTCGATTGTCCTATAAGCAGTTTCTGTGATATTATCGCTGAATACATAGATCGCTTTGCTATTATCAAACAGCCAATAAAAGACGGATGATGGTTTGTTAGAATAGTTGATCTTAACAAGTTCTGGGTGAAAAGAGCCCAGCGATGTATCGATAATCTCTGAAATTTCTGTTAGCATATTACAATAATCGTCCCATGAGATATGATCATATGATGTTATCAGATACTTCTCCTTAACATTATTGACATTGGAGAAGATCTGGTTGATATCTTGATCTTCATGAGAAAAGATATATTTTTTCAGGTTAGAATATTGAGACTGCAGTTGTTGCGATTGGGAAAGTAAATTATGGAATAAACTATCTCTGATGTTTTTTGGGGGACTAACAGTTTTGTAATCGGAAAAAAGAAACGAATCTCTGGCCGATTGGGCAATTTGAGGGGAATAGACGACATAGTTGATTTGCGTCCTCCCTTTTTTTGCAAGCATCATTAAATTTCCAATGTATTTCTCAAATAATGCAGGGTTGCTGAAAATGGCATATGGAAAAACATCGATACATACTGAAATGCTAGATGGCTCTTCAGCTAAATATTTGTTGATGTGATCCAAATGATCTGGAAAATTGGATAAATATACCGTTGATATATTTTCAATGGCATGATTGATCCGCTCCAGTTGCTCGCTTCCTTGATGATTGCTCGAAATAATCCCCACAATGGTGAGGACTAAAGCAACTATTGAAAGGAAAAGCATTAGTGGTGCATATTGTGATATCTGTTCGATTCTCCGTTTGGAGTTTTGCATCCATTTACGGACTTTAGAGTTTTGTTCCATAGACTTTCTAGTGTTTGGGCCGTTTTATTCTTCTAGTTTGAGTTTCGGGAGCGAGCGGACGATCTTCATCGTCCCGATCACAGGACAATATTCTCCAGTTCACGGAAACTGTCTGCCCTGAACAGGTTCGGGTGGTCGTATTCGTCGGTCTGTTCGTGCTGCCAGGTGGTATGGAAGGGGACGTAGACGCCATAGCCGCCGATATTAAGGACAGGGGAGATGTCGGACTTGAATGAATTGCCGACCATCAGAAGTTCAGAAGCACCGATGCCCAGAAATGCCAGCAGGTCGGAATAGGTCTTCTCATTCTTGTCAGATACGATTTCCACATGGTCGAAAAACGGTTTCAACCCGGAACGCTCAAGTTTGCGCTCTTGGTCCAGCATGTTGCCTTTGGTAATGACTATTGTCCTGTATGAACGGGAACGTCGGATTTTCTCCAGAGTCTCTTTCACGCCGGGCAGCGGAGTGGCCGGAATACGGAGCAACGATCGCCCGAGACTGTAGATTTCCGAGACGGCAGACGCGGAAAGATGACTTGCGCCCAGTCTCAGGGCAGTCTCGATCATTGACAGAGTGAATGCCATGACTCCGTATCCGAGCTCTGCCATATTCTGCATCTCTGTCTTGAAAAGTTCAGATTTAATATATCGGGACTCACCGTATTCCGCAAGGATGGAGCACAGCCTGTCCTCGGCATTGTCGAAATATGGCTGGTTCGCCCAAAGAGTGTCATCCGCATCGAAAGCGATGACCCTGACATTGTCCTTTAAACTTGAATCCATATAAACTAAAGCATATTCAGCAGCCGGAAAAACTGAGCGACATGGTATCCGTCGGCAAGACCGTGATTCAACTCTACAGATACGGACATTATGAGCCTGTCTTCCTGAGGGACCAGCCTGCCGGTAGAGATTCTCGGGATCGACTGCCCTCCGGACATCTTTCCCGCATGCTTGAGGTCGGTGAAGTCTATCCAGGGAATGGATGAATAATAGATCAGGTCATTCCTGGACTCCCCTTCTCCGAGACACAGCCCGGAAGCGTTTTTCACGCGGGCTATCTCCTTTGAAGCTTCCTCGACGAACCGTTTCCTGTCTTCACGGTACTCGAAAACCCCGAAACCGAAACTCCCGTCTTCCCGGCCGATAGTCGGACTGGCACCGATAAGGTCGTACAGGACAATATTCCCGTCCTCCACCCTGTACCGGAACTCGTCTATGGCGTTGGCCGCCCTCAGTATCTTATGCAACGAATACAGGAAAAAGGAAGCCCCGTCCTGCTTGGACTGCATGTAGCATGATGTGAAATCAGCCTTTGCAGTGATGCCGAAATACGGGTCGTCCAATTCCCCGAAATACCTGTAATGCTCGCGTCTTGTCCACGACTGCATGTCAACTGTGCGTTTTCCTGTCATACCGGATAGATTTTCGGATGCGAAATTAGCAATTTTCAAGAAACAGCCACGGCATACCCGGTCGGATTTTTTCATCAAATCACGGAAAACTGTTCTTAAATTAACGTTATTTCACTACATTTACAGAACAATTTACTCAACCTGACAAACATATTTCCATATGGCTCTAATCACTTGCAAGGAATGCGGGCATCAGGTATCAGATGCCGCTTCCGTGTGCCCGAACTGCGGTGCGCCGGTCGTGAAAGACATTTATTGTCCGAACTGCGGGGAGAAGATTCCCGTAAATGTGAAATACTGCCCGAAATGCGGAAGCCCGACACCGTCACCAAGCGCGGCCTCCGGCAGGAAAGACAAACTCGCGGCAGGACTTCTGGCGATATTTCTCGGCTATTTGGGAATCCACTATTTCTACTTGGGGAAAACCACAGCCGGTATAATCACCATCATACTGTCGCTGTGCACCTGCGGTGCATGGTCAATAGTGACCCTCATCCAGGGTATCCTCATGCTGGTAATGAATGAGGACGTTTTCAATGAAAAATATGTAGACAACGACAGGAAGTTTCCTCTTTTCTAGTTTTCCAGCCGGATGCCAGCCATGTTTTGCAGAAATTGCGGTACGGAACTTCCCGATGGGTCGAAGTTCTGCACCAACTGCGGATGCAGTCTCACAGAGAACAGTCCCGCTTGCACACACCCATCACATTACAGACAGGACAGACCTCCGACATATCTTGCCCTTGCGATCATAGTAACCATACTGTGCTGCATGCCTTTCGGTATAGTCAGCATAGTCTATGCATCAAAAACGGATTCATATATGGCATCAGGAGACATCGGACAGGCATGGGAAAACTCCAGAAAAGCCAGGAACTGGTCGGTTGCAGGAATAGTCATAAGCCTCTTGTGGTGGGTAATCTACGTCATCCTGATTCTGGTCGGAATCTCCTGGGCTACATGGTGGGATAACGATATCTTCTACACGACATGCATGCTCTGAAAGGAGGACACGTCAGGACTGCAGTCATTACAGTTGCCGCAATAACAGTCATTATTGCAGCAATACTGTTATTCAGCATTGATCCCGAAACATCCGTATATTATCCGAAATGCCTGTTCTACATGACGACAGGGCTCAAATGTCCGGGATGCGGGTCACAGCGTGCCATACACGAGCTTCTTCACCTGCATATCGGAAGTGCATTCAGATACAACGCTCTGGCAATTGTCGCAATACCGTTTCTGGGACTTCTGTCGGCGGCATGGCTCATGCGGGGGAAGCATCCCGGACTATATGAGAAAATCACTGCAAAGCCCGTCATTCTGACAGTCCTTGCAGTGATAGTCCTATGGTGGATAATCAGGAATGTCTTGTCATTCTGACACTCCCAGATCTTTCAGTGTCCTCGGGGCCGGAACCGGCGGCAGCGGCTTACGGTCTTCCAGCTGTTCCATAACAACCTGAATCGCCTTCTCAAGTTGCTGGTCCACTCCCGCCTGCTCGGCTACAGGATCGTTGTCTATCAGGATATCAGGATCCACCCCATGATTCTCGACAATCCACCGGCCTGTCCCGGCGTCATAGTTTGTGAAGAACGGAACCCTTATGTCCGTGCCGTCCATATACGGAAGAGATCCGCTTATGCCGACAATTCCTCCCCATGTCCTGGTCCCGATGACAGTGCCTATGCCGTTTGCCTTGAAACTCCAAGGGAAAAGATCTCCGTCAGAAGCCGAATACTTGTTGATCAGCAATACTTTAGGTCCATAATGGACAGCGTCAGGGACAGTCTCCGTCCTTGTAGATGTCCTGGACATGGTCATACGGTACGGCTTTCTGAGCAGACGCTCGATAATCATCGGAGAAACGTTTCCGCCTCCGTTGGCGCGGTCATCGATGATAAGGGCTTCCTTGTCCAGCTGAGGATAGAAATACCTGGCAAATTCATTGAGTCCTTCCGGTCCCATGTCCGGAATATAGATATATCCTACCCTTCCTCCGGTAGCCTCTTCGACTCTTCGGATATTGTTCTGTACCCAGTTGTAATGGTACAGCGGATACTCGTCTGCTATCGGCTCCACCACGACATCGTGAGCACCGTCTGCTGACGGACGGCTGTTGACGGAAATCTCCGTCAGAACCCCAGCCTTGCCGACAAGAAGCTTGTATATGTTATCCACCGTATCTGTCATTATGCCATCTACAGCCACAATATAGTCCCCTTCGCCGATATCCATCCCAGGCTCGGCAAGAGGCGAGCGCAGACTCCGGCTGTACGGTGCTCCGGGCAGGATCCTGTCTATCCTGTAGAAACCGTTTCTGCCCCTGCTGATTTCAGCACCGAGGAGTCCCGTCTGAATGCGTTCAGGACGCGGATACTCGCCGGGATTTACATAGGCATGCCCGCATGCAAGTTCACCGATCATTTCGCCTATTACATAATTGAGGTCGAGCCTGGTTTTCACATAAGGAAGGAAAACCGAATATTTTTCCTTGACGGCACTCCAGTCGACCCCATGCATATTGGACACATAAAATCCGTCCCTGAATGCCCTCCATGCCTCATCGAAAATCTGGGCCCACTCCTGAGCATAGTCTATCGGCGCGACCATATCGGACAGGTCTACAGGATTGTCCAGAGCCGCTTTCCCGGAAGTGAGGCTGGAAACATATATCGTGTTTCCCTGCCTGAAAAGCACATTTTCCGTTTCAGGAGCCGTTACCATATAGGCACCTTGGGCGACAAGATTGTCATCACCGGTTTCAAGATTGTATGCATGTGTAGCCCCGTTGCCGTAATACCATACGCATCTGCCGTCACTGAAAAGGTTGCGGTAATTTCCTGTCTGAAGAGGCAGTTTCACTATCCGTGCGAAAATCCCTTCAGTGTCGATTTCCACAGTACCTTTTCCGGACGTATCCTCTTCCGTCGCCTTCTCCGGCCCGTCTTTTACTGTCACTTTCTCATCCTCTGGAAGGAACGGGGACGGGACATCGTTCCGCAGCATAGCCAGGTAAATACCGCCCATGCGTGTATAGACGTGATTCCACTCAAGGCTGCCGTAAACAGGATTGAAATCCCTGTCTGACCCGAAGACCAGATACCTGCCGTCCGTACTGAAGACAGGCGAAGAAGAATTGTACCATTTTTCAGTGACAGGATATTCCCTGCCGTCCTCCAGATTGCAAACATAGACTACCGACATACCGTTGGAAGCAGGCTTCGTATATGTGATCCAACGGCTGTCCGGAGAGAACGCCACCCCGTAAAACTCGCGTTCAGGGTTTTGCAGGACTGTCTTTTTCGCTTTCGTCGCCACGTCGACAGTCACGACACGGTTCTTCCGGTCGGTATACAGGACCGTCCTGCTGTCAGGACTCCAGACAAGGCTGCGGATATAAGTGTCATTGCCTTCAGTCAACTGCTCAGGAGCGCCCCCGGAAACCGGATGAAGATATATCTCCGTCTCCCCTGTCCTGTCGGATATATAGGCTATATACCTGCCGTCCGGACTCCAGACAGCTCCACGTTCGTTCGCTCCGGGCGTTCTGGTTATATTACGGGTAACTCCTTTGTGCACCGGCACATCGAACACTTCGCCGCGTGCCGTCACGGCCAGCCGTTTCCCGTCAGAGGAAAAGCCTGCTGAAGTGACATTCCCGGACACGTTTTTCAATTCATTTCTGGCATACACGTTTTCTGCTCCGAAAGTTATGCGGATCCGCTCTGACTTTCTGGTAACGGGATCCAGACGATAAAGATATCCGGCGTGCTCATATACGATGGTTTTCCCGTCCGTACTCGGGAATTTGACATCATAGTCGGTATAGTCCGTCACCTTCTCCGTAGTCTCCGATACTGTATCGTAGACGAAAATATTCATGGTCTTGTCCCTGTCCGACATAAAGAAAATCTCGTCACCCACCCACATCGGGACTATGTCCTGCGCCACATTCGAGGTTATGTTCACGACCTTTTTCCTTGTCTGGTCGTATATCCATATATCATCAGCCATCCCTCCCCGGTAGTACTTCCATGTACGGAACTCTCGGAACACACGGTTGTAGGCAAGCAGCCTGCCGTCAGGAGACCAGCTGCAGAACCCCCCTTCAGGCAATGGAAGAGCCTCAGGCATGCCTCCTTCAGGAGAGACTTTCCACAGACGGCCGTCAAATCCGCTGCTTATCCTGTTCCTGTAAACCACTTTTCCGTCAGGAGACCAGGTCATCACCACGTTGTTCGGTCCCATGCGGTCTCCGACATCATCCCTGGAGTTGGTCGCGGTATAAGTCAGCCTCCTCGGCTCCCCTCCTTCTGCCGGAATCAGATATACTTCACGGTTGCCGTCATACTCTCCGGTAAACGCAATATATTTGCCGTCAGGCGAATAACGCGGAAATATCTCGTACCCCACATGGGAAGTGAGCCTTTGTGCCTCACCTCCGGACAATGGAGCCCTGTACAGGTCTCCGGCATAGGAAAATACCACATCAGTACCGTTCGTCGCGGGAAACCTCAGCAGACGTGCCTCTTCAGCGCCGGCCACTGCCGCCGCACCGGCGGCCAGCAGCAATAGAATCAGACGTTTTTTCATATCGTATGGATTATTTTTTCCGTAACTGATAAAGTTAGATAATTTTCAGAAATTAGTATCTTTACAAGTTGAAAACTTTGAATCCCGCAATGAGAAAATTACTTTCCCTTCCGCCGAATCTTGTCGGCTGTTTCCATGATATAACCCAATATGACCCGGCAGAGTGGTTCTGCTGCTGCGACCCTGAAGGCAACCGTCTCGGTTCAGGAGGAGGCACCACATGGCTTCTCGAGTCATGCCGCAGGCAGGAAGATCCGGATGGCAGGCAAAGTTTCGCAGATTGGATAGGAAAAGAAAAAAGAATACTGTTGCATGCCGGAGGGCAAGGCCGGAGAGTGCCGGCGTATGCTCCTTCAGGAAAGATCCTTACCCCTATACCGGTATTCAGATGGGAACGGGGACAGAGGCTCTCGCAAGACCTTCTGTCTCTACAGCTTCCTCTATATGAAAGGATTATGAAAAAGGCTCCGGCATCTCTTCACACATTGATAGCAAGCGGGGACGTTTATATCCGCTGCAGCGGGCCGCTTCAGGACATACCCGAAGCGGATGTCGTCTGCTACGGTCTGTGGGAGGACCCGGACCTGGCCACACGGCATGGGGTCTTCGTGACCGGAAGGGACAGGCCGGGAGAGCTGGATTTCATGCTACAGAAGCCGTCTCTTTATGACCTCGGACAGCTGACCGGATCACATTATTTCATGATAGACTCGGGGATATGGCTGCTGAGCGACAGAGCGGCGAAGCTGCTTGCAGAACGGTCTTATTCTGCTGACGGAAGCCAGATGAAAGAATACGACCTGTATTCGGAATTCGGGCTTTCACTGGGAAAAGCCCCACGCATCAAAGACAAGGGGCTGAATTCGCTGACAGTGGCGGTACTGCCTCTTCCGGGAGGGGAATTCTACCACTACGGCACAAGCCGAGAACTGATTTCCTCGACACTGGCAGTACAGAATCTCGTCCATGACCAGAGAATCATAATTCAGAGGAACATAAAGCCGCACCCTGCAATGTTCGTCCAGAATGCAGTCATCAGCAGACCGCTGACATCACGGAACTCGGACCTCTGGATAGAAAACAGCTTCATAGGAGACAGATGGACGCTTTCGGACCATCACATCATCACCGGAGTACCTGAAAACGACTGGATTATGGATATTCCGCCAGGAATATGCATAGATACCGTTCCTATAGGATCCGGAAGTTGGGCGGCACGTCCGTACGGATTCAGCGATCCTTTCAAAGGAAGCACGTCTGACAGCAAGACGCTTTTCATGGGAAAACCGGTCACCGAATGGGCTGCCGAGCGGAACATTGTCCTGCCGGACTGCCCTGACATACAGAACGCCGGACTCTTCCCTGTCTGCCCAGATGTCCGTCAGCTGGGAACAGTATTGAGATGGATGATATCGGAACCTTCTGTGGAAGAAGGGCGTAAAATCTGGGAACAGGCAGAAAAATTGTCCGCGAACCAGCTCTCAGACAGGGCTGACCTGCGCCGGCTTTTCCGCCAGAGGAAACAGTTCAGGAAAGAAAACTGGCCGATGCTTGCAGCCAACTACAGCAAGAGTGTTTTCTATCAGCTGGATCTTGCCGACGCAGCCTCCGAGTTCGTCGAAGGAAACATACCGCTTCCGGCAGAGCTTCCAAAGGATGCTCCCCTGATGAAGCGGATCCAGGACAGCATGTTCCGGTCGCAGGTACTGAAACTGAGAAACGACCCGGAATCCTGCGCATATGAGCAGCAGGCATTCTCGCTTCTGAGGGAAGGTCTGATAAATACCGTACTGCAGGAAAAGCAGAATCCCCGTCTGGATATCTACAAAGACCAGATCGTATGGGGAAGGAGTCCTGTACGCATAGACCTTGCCGGAGGGTGGACAGATACTCCGCCATACTGTATGTACGCGGGAGGGTCCGTAGTGAACCTGGCCATCGAACTGAACGGGCAGCCGCCTCTGCAAGTATATGTAAAACCTTCAAGCGAATACCGTGTTACTTTGAGGTCAATCGATCTGGGTGCTATGGAAATCATAAGCACATGGGATGAGCTGCGCAATTACAGGAAAGTAAGCTCGCCCTTCTCCATACCGAAAGCGGCACTGGCACTTGCCGGATTCATTCCTGAATTTGCGGTGCAGAAGTACGGCTCGCTTGAAGAGCAGCTGAAGTCGTTCGGTTCCGGTATCGAAGTGACTCTTCTGGCCGCCATTCCGGCAGGATCAGGACTCGGCACGAGCTCTATTCTTGCAGCGACCGTTCTAGGGGCACTTTCAGATTTCTGCGGACTGGCATGGGACAAGAGCGGGATAGGAAACCGGACACTGATTCTGGAGCAGCTGCTTACGACAGGAGGAGGATGGCAGGACCAGTACGGCGGAGTGATGCACGGGGTGAAACTCCTGCAAACGGCAGAAGGACTCCATCAGATCCCTTCCATAAAATGGCTTCCGGAATACCTTTTCACCCAGCCCGAAAACCGGGCGTGCCATCTCCTGTATTATACAGGAATAACACGCACAGCCAAAGGAATTCTTGCTGAGATAGTACGGAAGATGTTCCTCAACAGCGGAGAGCACCTGCATCTGCTTGCCGAAATGAACGTACATGCTCATGACATGTATGAAACGATACTGACAGGCAACTTCAAAGAATACGGACGGCTGGTAGGGAAAAGCTGGGATCAGAACAAGGCACTCGACCCAGGTACGGACCCGGCTGCCGTAGAAGCCCTCATATCCCGCATAAAAGACTATGCCGCAGGATACAAGCTCCCAGGTGCAGGAGGCGGAGGCTATCTCTATATCGTGGCCAAGGACCCCGAAGCAGCGGTACGCATAAAAAAGGAGCTCACATCCGATCCTCTCAACAGCAGTTCCAGGTTCGTGGATATGAGCCTCTCGGACAAAGGACTGCAGATCAGCAGGTCCTGAGCCATCTGTTACTTGGCGGTCTCTTGCGAAGCCGTATGCTTGAGCACCTTGGCATCTATATAGAAGACTATCTCTTCCGCTATATTGGTAAGGTGGTCTCCGGTGCGCTCCAGTTTGCGGAACACACCTCCGAATCCCAGACAGAACGGAATAGCTTCCGGATGCAGGCGTGCATAGTCGGCAAGAATGCCGGCAGAAGCCTTGTTTATACAATCAAGCCGGTCATCCTGGGCAAGAACCGAAGTGGCCTTTACAGGATCCTCTTCCCGGAGAGCCTGCTGAAGATCTGAAAGCATGTTGAGCACTATCGCGAACATGTCCCCTATCCGGAGCCTGTCCATCAGATCCCGGTCAAGCTTTTCAACATCTGTATCCCTGACAAATCTGGCTATACCGTCAGCATAGTCTCCGATTCTTTCCAGATCGCCGTTTATCTTGAGCATGGCCAGCACAAAACGCAGGTCTACCGCCACCGGAGTAAAAAGAGCGATGAAATCCTCTATATCGCTGTCTATCTTCAGCTCGAATGCGTCCACCCTGCGTTCGCGGACAATGATCTGCCGGGCTGTATCGCGGTCCAGATTGAGGACAGCTTCCCGGGACTGTTCCATCTGATTGCAGACCAGAGTCCACATCTGGTCTACCTCGCGTCTGAGCTGCATCAGCTCGGTTTCGACAAATTTTACCATGATATTCTGATTTTTCAATTTTCCGGTTAACCGAATCTTCCGGTAATATAGTTCTGCGTGGCTTCCTTGTGAGGATTGGTGAAAATGACTTTCGTATCATCGTACTCGACCATCTCCCCCATGTAGAAGAAGGCGGTCTTGTCGCTGACACGCGAAGCCTGCTGCATGTTGTGGGTCACGATGACAATGGTCACTTCATTCCTCAGCTCACAGATAAGTTCTTCTACCTTTGCCGTTGAAATCGGATCCAGTGCGGATGCAGGCTCGTCCATCAGCAGGACAGACGGAGATACCGCCATAGCCCTGGCTATACACAGACGCTGCTGCTGGCCTCCGGAAAGCGCATAGGCGGAAGCGCCGAGCTTCTCTTTCACCTCATCCCACAGAGCCGCGCCTTTCAAGGCTTCTTCCACTCGGTGCTCTATGAATGACTTGTCTCTGATACCGTTGACTCTCAAGCCATAAGCCACATTCTCGAAAATGCTTTTCGGGAACGGGTTAGGACGCTGGAAAACCATTCCCACTTCCTTGCGCAGTTCATCCACCTGCACGTCCGGAGCATAGATATTCTTGCCGTCTATCAGGATTTCGCCTTCAAGCCTGGAGCCGGGGACAAGATCATTCATACGGTTGAACAGGCGGAGGAACGTGGATTTTCCGCAACCGGACGGTCCGATGAAAGCCACGACTTTGTTCTGCGGAATGTCCATCGAAATCCCTTTCAGGGCATGGAAACTTCCGTAGTAGAAATTCACGTCTTTTGCTTCTATCTTTTCCATATAATATTATTTCATCTTCAGTCTGTTCTCGAAGTACTGGCGAAGCACACCAGCCAGCAGATTGATTATCAACACTATAATAATCAAGACCAGCGCCGTGCCGTACGCTATCGGCTGCTGCGCTTCGATATCGGTACCGCTGGTGGATATCACATACAGATGGTACGGCAGAGCCATACACTGGTCGAAAACCGAGGCGGGAAGCTGCGGGAAGAAATATGCCGCACATGTGAACAGGATAGGTGCAGTCTCTCCTGAGACACGTCCCAGAGAAAGGATAAGTCCCGTGATGATACGCGGCATGGCCATGGGAAGGACCACCTTCCAGATAGTCTGGAGCTTGGTGGCGCCAAGAGCCAGACTGCCTTCCCTTATCCCGTCAGGAATGTCCTTAAGCGCCTCTTCCGTAGTACGTATCACCAGAGGTAGGGAAAGCAGTCCGAGCGTAAGCGAGCCGGCAAGGATACTGTCCCCGAATCCGAGATACTTTACAAAGAGAGCCATACCGAAAAGTCCGAATACTATGGACGGCACACCGCTCAGATTGTTGGTCATGAGACGGATGAATTTCACGACCCACCCTCTCGAAGCATATTCGTTCATATAAATGCCGCTCATGATCCCGACCGGGAAAGCGACAAGTGCGCTTCCTGTCATGAGAAGGAGTGTTCCCGCAATAGCCGGGAAAATACCGCCTGATGTCATTCCGTCAGAAGGAGCTTCCGTCAGGAAATCCCAGTTCAGCACACCTGCTCCCTTATATATTATAAATCCCAGAATGGCAAACAGGACAAGCACTATCATAAGGCTCAGAACCCTGAAAACGGTAAAAGCGACTTTCTGGGACATGCGCTTTTTCGCGCTGAATCCGTCAGGATAAACCGGTGTACTCATGGCCTAACTGTTTTTTGCGCGATTACGCGATGAAATATATTCCACACACATGTTTATGAAGAAAGTGATAAAGAAGAGAATCACACCCAGAAGGAACAGAGACTGGTAATGCGCCCCTCCGGCAGGAGCTTCTCCGAGTTCGGCAGCAATAGTGGCAGGAATGGTCCTCAACGGTTCCAGTATAGAAGTCGGGATTACAGCGGCATTTCCGGTAACCATCAGCACGGCCATAGTCTCTCCGACAGCGCGGCCTATTCCCAGAACGACTCCGGAAGCTATGCCGGACATCGAAGACGGAATCACAACCTTGTAGATTGTCTGCCATTTGGTAGCGCCCAGAGCCAGGCTTGCCTCTCTCAATGTGCGAGGGCAGCTGCGCATGGCATCTTCAGCTACAGTCACGATGGTAGGAAGTGCCATGACAGCCAGTACAAGACTTCCCGCAAGCCCGCTTTCTCCCACCGGAAGCCCGAAAACCTGCTGCAGAACCGGTACAATGACGATAAGTCCGAAAAATCCGTAGACGACTGACGGGATACCGTTAAGCAGCTCAATTACAGGCTTGAGAAAGCCTCGCACCTTGGGCGGTGCCACCTCTGACATATATACTGCGATGCTGATTCCGAACGGAAGGGCAAAAAGTATCGCGAACAGACTGACCCATACCGTTCCGGCCAGAAGAGGAAGAATACCGAAAAGCGGAGCGGGAGTCGCTGTCGGAAACCATTCCCTGCCGAGGAACACCTCGCCTGCCGATATGCTCTTGTCTTCTATGAAACGCAGGTCAGCACTCTCCGGAATCAATGATTCCGGGACGAAAGCCACCATTCCGGGACGGGATCCGACCAGTCCGGCAATAGCTGCTCCGGCATACTCATATTGGGGACCAAGCTCTTTTTCAGTAAAATATTCATCCGAATCTTCCAGACGGAAAGTCTCTATAGCAAGGTCTTTCCCTCCCAGTTCCTTCCAGTTGGTGATATCCTCGTCGAAAACGGCCTTGATCTGACCGGCTGTCATGGATGAAACTGTGTTCTCCTTGTTGAGAACCAGCACATATCCCTCTTCAACCACAGGCTCGCCGAAAAGTCCGGCTCCTTCAGTAAAGAGGAACCCAATAATCAGAAGAATCACCGCACTGGTGACAAATCCGCTGGCAGTAAGAATCCACCTGACTGCTTTTTCCAAAAATCTTTTCATTATGGTTTATTTTTCGGAGTCCCGGTTTGAACCGGAGCGGCCGGACTCTTCCGCAGCTACAGGAACGAATCCCTGTTCCAGAACAGATTCCTGTCCTTCCGGAGAAAGCACGTATGAAATGAACGGACTCACCTGAGCTTCCTTTTCCGCATCATAATAATAGTACAGAGGGCGGACTATAGGATAGGAGCCGTCAGCCGCCGTCCCGACTGACGGCGAGACAAAATGTCCGCCTCCGTCATAAGATACGGCCAAAGGCTTTACATACCGGTTCAGATAAGCCAGGCCGATATAGCCTATCGCACCTTTTGTCTGCCGCACCGACTGGATAATGGCACCCGTGGCCGGCATGGAAAGAATACTGCTCATATAGTTCTTGTTGTCCAGTACGCTCTCCTTGAAGAATTCATAGGTTCCTGACGAGGTTTCGCGGGAATACACCACGATCCTGCGGTCTTCGCCTCCTACTTCTTTCCAGTTGGTAATCTTGCCTCTGAAGATTGCTTCAAGCTGTTCGCGGGTAAGACGGGCTACAGGATTAGCCGGATTGACTACAACTGCCAGGGCATCGTATGCTACAATGACCTCTCTGGCATCAAGTCCTGTCTGCGCGAACTTCATCTTTTCACCGAACTTGATCCGGCGGGAAGCCATGGCGATGTCAGTTGTGTTTTCAGGAAGGGCGGCAATCCCGACTCCGGAGCCTCCTCCTGTTACGATGACCTCAGCATCAGGGTGCTCTTTCAGGTACTGTTCCGCAAGCTCCTGTGTCAATGGAAGAAGCGTATCGCTTCCTTTTATGCGCTGGGCATGAGAGATATCCTGCAGCAGCAGGATACAGAGAAAGGATAGTAAAGCGGTTCTCTTGTTCATCATTCGGTCCGGGCAGGCCAATTTCCGCCCGGATGCAAAGGTATATTCAAGAGGAGGAACTTACAAGGCCCGGGTTCCGATTTAACAGTTCGTTAACCCGATTTAATAATTCTGTAACACACTTGCCGGCCGGAATAAAGCCATACCGAATCCGTCCGAAATGCTATAAAGTGTTCTTCACGCATATACCGGCATAGGTAAGGCCTGCACCGAAACCGAGCATAAGCATTGTGTCTCCCTTTCTGATGCGGCCCTCTCTGACCCCGTAATACCATGCAAGAGGGACAGATGCCGCTGAAGTATTCCCGTACCTGCAGACACTCTCGACACATTTGTCCATAGAGATGCCAAGACGGGAGAATACAGCCTCCAGCATCCTGTAGTTGGCGCTGTGAGGGACGAACCTGTCCACCTGATCCAGCGCAAGACCGTTCTTCGCGGCTAGGTCCTCCAGTCCCTGTGCAAGAGTAGTGACCGCCCATTTGTAGACTGCACGCCCGTTCTGGTGGACAAACCCGTCAGCCAGTATTTTCTCACCGTTGGCACGGTCGCTTCTGGTACTCATATACAGTTCCTTGCCCATGCTTCCGTCTGCCCCGCATATCGTCTCAAATACGGTATTTTCCCCTTCCGTAGCCTCTACAAGGACACAGGCGGCAGCATCGCCGAACAGGATACAGGTATTCCTGTCGGTGAAATCAAGGATCTTGGACATGGTTTCCGCTCCGAAAACCAGGATTTTCTTATGCATCCCGCTGGCTATAAGTCCTTTTGCCAAGGCCATGGCATAACAGAAACCTGAACAGGCGCAGGTGAGATCTATCGCGCCTGTGGATTTTATTCCCAGATCGGCCTGTATCCTGCATGCAACATTCGGGACAACATGGTCAGCAGTCATGGTAGCCACCAGAATCATGTCCACATCGGAAAAATCCACGCCGTAATTCTCCCTCATGTCCATCGCAGCCTTGACGCACATGTCTCCGGTATATTCGTCCTTCCCTGTGAAATATCTGCTTTCGATGCCGGTCCTTTCGCGTATCCACTGATCAGAAGTGTCAAGCCGGCTTTCAAAGAATTCATTAGTGATCTTGTCATAAGGGTGGTATGCCCCTATGGCTGTTACGGTTACCTTATTCATCTCTAAATATTTAACGTCAGTCCGACGGATTTACAAACCTTGTCTGCCCACCTTGCGCACAGCGCAGGATGGCAAACTGCGGGTGCAAAGATAAAAAATATCCGGAAAATGCAATTTCCGGATATACATCGGATATTATACGATATTCCTGTTATTCCCGGAACACTTCTGGTGATTTCCCGGCTCCGACTGCCGGCTATTTGCCTTTCGTTTTGATCACTATCACCCCTCGGTTCGGGTCATCGGTGTATTTCTTGACATATTCCGCATTCTTGAACACGGTGATGGACTGTATTTTCTCTGGGTCGAGAGTCTTCATGACATCAGAGGAGACTTCCTTGCCGTCCAGTATGACCACAGGATTGGCAGCTTCAAGCGAAGCGTTCTTCTTGGTGTTGATCTCCAGAACGCCGTTCCTGGCCTTGTCTCCATACTGCATGGCAGCTTTTGAACCTGGTTTGATAACTATGACCGAAGACATATCCTGAGAATCCGGAATTGATCCGGTCTCCGTGCCGTCTACAATTATCAATGGACGGTGCATTACATCTGCCGAGATGTTCTTGTATATTTCCAACTCATCCTTCAAGCCGTCCATCTGTTCTTTCAGCTTCTCCAGTTCTTCACTCCCCATCTTCTTGATTTCTTCAAAATCAATATCTTCCAATTTTTTAAGAGCATCCAGATTCAGGCTTATACCGGAAAGTTTCCCCTGAAGACAGGATAGAGAAGGTACGGTCATTATAGAGTGGGTCCGATAGACGGTCCCGCCGGATTTGGAGACAGAAACATCATACGACTGTATTGTTTTCCCTACCAGCTGGCTTCCGTCGAAGTCAGTGACATTTTCACCGTCTATCACATACCTGTCAAGAGTATCGGACTGTGCAGGTCTTGCCTCCGCACCATACGGTACGGAACACAGCGCCAGGGCGCATAATGCTGAAATTATCAGAGTTTTCATGTCTTTTTCTGTTTTTAACCGTTAACTATTCGTTCAATGCGATAAACGATGCGGATCCTTCACCGTCATCACACGTCATGATATATGTCTTTACCGTTCCGTCAACCATGGTAGCCGTAACAATGGCAGCATTGCCGGCCGGCTTTGCAGAAAGCGACGAAATGCCATTTCCACCCAGTTCCATGACCCGCTGCAGGTTTTCCGCCATGCATGCCGGACTGATGGTACCCGTCTCTGCTTCATGGACTTTACTGAAAGACCCCGGAATAACGACGGCGCAGACAACAGCTGCTGCAGCCGCGGCGGCGACAAGAGCCTTCACCGCCTTCCGGCGTATCACCGGCTTCTTTTCAGGCATGGTCTGGCGGTATGAACAGGCGTCCCTGAAGGCGAACAGAGGGGCTAGCCTGCGGAATTCTTCCCGCACTTCTCTGCCGCGGAAATACTCCGAAAGCTCCTTTTCCTCGTCCAGGGAAGTCTGCCCTTCAAAGTACCTGTCTATAAGGCATCTGATATGTGTATCTTTCGTTTCCATGTCCTTGCTATGGTTCCATAAGGGTTTCCCTGATCTGCATCCTGGCCCTGGAAAGGACCTTCCTGACAGCCGGCTCCTTCATATCCATCATCTGGGCTATTTCAGACAGTTCATATCCCATCATGTCCCTGAGGATGAAAATGGAGCGGTAATTCTCCGGCATCTTCTCCACCGTCCTGGCCACCAGTGCGACCTGGTCGGAAAGCTCTGCCTCTTTTTCTCCCTGCACGGCCGGACCGAAAGATTTCAGCTCCTCAACCGGAACCGTCACCCGCACGGAACCGTATCTTATCCTGTCCACACATGCGTTCCGCACCGTTCTCATCAGGAATGACTCCCTGTTCCGGATTTCCGTACCCCTGTCAAGCGATCCGAGGAATGAAAGTACGGCATCCTGCACTATATCTTCCGCCTGGGATGCGTCATGCAGCAGTCTCGTGGCGTAAAAGAGCAGACGCGGCCTGATGCTGCCCAAGGTATTTTCCAGTGTCTTTCCTTCCATTCTGCATATATAGACGGATGGCTCATATTTTTGTGACAGGATCCTGCCATAGTTTTCAGCAATCCCTGTCCGGTCTCCGGCAATGGAGACTCAGCGCTCACTTCAGCAATCCGGACAGCCCGATGCGGACGCGTGCGATGTCGTCATACAGTATACCGTTGATTCCCACGGCTATGGCTCCGTCCACATTTTTCCGGCTGTCATCCAGAAAGACACATTCTTCAGCCTTGAGACCGTAACGGTCCAGAAGAATGCGGTAAATCTCCGGCCCCGGTTTCAGCGTCTTTTCCTCTCCGGAAACGACAATCCCGTCAAAAAGCGGCATCAGGTCCCCGAAAGCCTCATATGCATAACCTATTGTCTCCGCCGACCAGTTGGTAAGGCCGTAAATGCCATATCCGGCCGACTTCATGTCACGAAGCAGGGCCACCCCCTCGGGAATCTGCCCCCCAAGCATTTCCGGCCAGCGTGTATGATATATTTCTATAGCTTCGGCGTACCGGGGATACTCCGACTGGTATTTTTTCACCCATTCGGCAAACGGTTCCCCGCAATCCAGTTCCGAGTTCCTTTCCAGAGTACAGACTTCTGTCAGGAAATATTCCATTTCCCGGTCATTTCCAAAATATTTTCTGTACAGATATCTCGGGTTCCAGTCCAGCAGGACTCCTCCGAAATCAAAAATTATATTCCTGATCATAGCTTTTAAATCCATTTCCGTATAGGAAAGTCCTACTTGCATCATTTCCCGACTATGATATAAGTAGGGAAATGGTCACTGTATCCGCCTATAAACTCTCCGCCTGCAAAGGAACGGTACGGATAGCCTTTGTATTTTCCGGATTTGTTTACCATGAAAGGCTTCCTGAATACGACACCGTAATTCCCTTTACTGTCGGCCTCCTTTATTTCAAGGCCTCCTTCCGGAGCATCAAGAAGCGTTTCATTGACAAGAATCAGATCGTAAATACTCCACTCTCCCCTGTAAGCCAGAGTGCCGTAACCTTTTCCGAGCATGGAAAAGAACGGCGAGAAAAAATCGGACGGGCCGACTTCAGAAACGTGTTCCCTGCCATGGAGGAATTCGGACATGCTGGGATCGGTCGGATTGTCATTCATGTCCCCCATCACGATGATCTTTATTCCGGGATACTTTTCCATCATCTCCGTGGCATGATCATGGATTATTTCCGCACCGCGGTTTCTCAGATCACCGCCTTTTCCTCCTCTCCTGGAAGGAAGATGGGCGACGTAAAAAGCGAAATCCTCTCCTTCTATCGTACCGTGCACCATAAGGATGTCCCTTGTCCTGAATCCTGCCCTGTTCTCCTCGTCCATTTCAAATTCAATTTCGCTGTCAAAAGTAAACGGAATGGATTCGCTTTCTTCATATACGAACTGGTCCGGTCTGTAAAGCAGAGCCACGTCGATTCCCCTGTTGTCAGGACTGTCATAATGGACTATTCTGTAGCCGGCACGCCCGAGCTCCGGCTGACAGACCAGATCCTCGAGCACCTTGCGGTTTTCCACCTCGCTCACGCCCAGTACAGTATGAAACGAGCCGTTTTTCTTTGCCATAGCCTTAATCACAGCGGCAGTGTTATGAAGTTTCTGCCGGTATTTGGGTTCTGTCCATTTGTTCCTCCCTTCCGGAAGAAAATCCTCATCGTCCTTTGCAGGATCGTCATAAGTATCAAACAGATTTTCAAGGTTGTAGAAACCGATGACATAATCCTTCGACGGGCCTCCCGCTGCTATGCGGAGAGTCACTGCAGCTGCCAGCAACAGGAAAAGCGTGATGATTGACCTTTTCATTGTACGAATGTTCAGCATTAATTTCAAACCTGCGGATTACAGCCACAAATTCGCGGAAAAGACGGTAGACTCCACCCTGGAGGCATCTTCTTCCCCCAACTCATCCACAAGGTTGACAAAAAAGTCAATCCCTGTCTTCTTTTCCAGCTCGTCTATTGACATAAGCATGGACTCATCCACGCTTTCCTGACTGTAATCCTTGTGCTTGAGGTAATAACCTGCGGCCGAATACCCCCTTACACCGGTTCCCGGTTCCGATTTACTGTATTTCATCAATGCCTTGAAATATGCTGTCGGCACAGTTATCTCCTTTTTATCATTGTCGAATGCCTTTTCTTCACTCCCTTTGACAATGCATCCCGTCACGACATAAAGGGTATCCGTGCTGTAGGCAATGTCCCGGACCTTGATTTCAAGGTCAGCCCATATTCCCTGATTGAAACCGTTCAACTGGGGTGTCATGTTGGAAAAATAATATGTCTGGCGGTTGGATTCTACATTCTGCCTGTCAGCAGAAGGGATCTGATGTCCTCTGTCATAGCCTGGAGACCCGCTGCTCGGGAATCCTCTTTCAAGCCTTGGCTGGCATTCCCGAGGAATCTCCGGATCATACTGCCATGCTTCCGTGCGGCCGGAATCCTCATCCCCTATCGACCAGCTGCTCAAGTGATAAGCCACCCAGTGAGCGAGAAGGTGCGTATCATCCCAGAACAGGGAATAATTCCTTGCAGGCACTTCACCCACTACCATGTCATGCGTAACGAATCTGGTCTGACCGGTATCGGCCACCGCAGGCAGTTCCATCCAGTGCGGGACATTCCCGAGCACAGGGACATCCGGTATTCCGGGCTCACCGCCGGGAGTGTCCGGATCTTCTGTGAGCGAGGACTTGTCGCAAGACAGGAACATGGCAAACAGCAGGACTGCGGCATAACGCAGAATCCTGCCCTGAAGAACAAAAACGGAGATTTTTTCCATAAGTTAAAGATACTCTAATATTTTATGTGACAATTCCTTTGCTTTCAATGTATCAGACATGCTCCTGCATGTCAGGACCGTTTTTTCAAAGGCTTCCCTGAATTCTTCTTTCACAGGCTCGGCAGGAGGAGAATCCATCTTGAGAGGGTTGACAGGAGACCCGTTTTTCCATACTCTGAAGTCAAGGTGAGGGCCCGTACTGCGGCCTGTCGATCCTACATAGCCGATTACATCTCCCTGGCGGACACGGCTGCCCGGCTTGATGCCGGATGCAAATTTGGACAAATGCAGATATGCTGTCTTATATACTGAATTGTGCTTGATCCTCACCACATTGCCGCCGGCACCCTCATATTTCATACTTGTAACGACCCCGTCACCGATAGTCATCACAGGAGTCCCTTTCGGTGCGGCATAATCCACTCCGGTATGCGGCTGGACACGCCTCGTAATAGGATGTCTGCGGGCATAGGAAAATCCGGAACTGATTCTTGAATATGAAAGAGGAGCCTTAAGAAAAGCCTTCCTCATACTTTCCCCTTTTTCGTTCCAATAGATGTTCCCTCCGTCTCCCTGGTCAAACATCACCATCTCGAAATCCGTTCCCGAATGCGTAAAGACGGCATACCTTACGGTATCAACGGACACCACAGAACCTTCACACACTTTCTGGTCATAGAATACACGGAACCTGTCGCCTTTCTGCAGACCGAAAAAGTCCACTGTCCATGCATATATGTCAGAAAGGCTCAGAATGACCAGCGGGGAAACGCCTTCTTCCATCATATCTTCCCACAGGGAATGCTCAATGGTCACATCGGCATATTTCCTCTCCACTTCGACAGGCTTCTGTATTTCATAAACGCCATACGGCTCCGAGCAGTCGAACACGACCTGACTAAGTCTGTCTCTTTCATAAACCAGAAATTCCAGAGTATCAGCAGAGTAATAGGCCGTATAGCCATTCCCGACCCTGAGCTTGCGGACATCGAATGTGCTGTCGCATGATACAGAAAGACTGTACGCGCTCCGGGCGTCCATACCGAGTTTCATCAGCAGGTCGGCAAAAAATTCGCCCCTGCCGACTTTGCCCTCACGCACTGTATAGTCTCCGGGGTTGAATCTGAGCCCGGAAGAGATTTCCGTACTGTCATATGCGGATACCGCTTCAATACCGTCCCCAGACACTTCCCTGGAGCGGTCCTTATACCCGCATGCGGCAACGGCCAGCATGACCGCCGCATACAAAACGAATTCTGTTATCTTTATAATACGCATATCCATTACTGTTTTCACAACAAAATATCAGTCATCACCGGATAATGGTCCGAATATCCGACTTTCACTGTCCTGTGCTTCACCGCAGTGAATCTTTCCGGATAAAGTATGTAGTCAATCCTGAGCATAGGCCACAGAAACGAGTATGTGGCACCGAATCCGGAGCCAGCCTCGACAAAACTGTCGGACCTTCCTCTGGACAGCTTGAAATAAGTATATGACATGGGATTGTCATTAAAGTCCCCGCACACGAAAGCCTCGACAGGAGACGAGGCAATATCCTTAAGGATACGGTCTACCTGCTGAGGCCTGCGGCTTATGGACATTTTGAATTTCTTCTCGGTGTCCTTGAAAAAATTCCGGTCCCTGTTGCCTGCAGACTTGATTATTTTCGGAAGTGAAAGAGCATAACTCTCAAGATGACAGTTATATACACGGACAGTTCCTCCCGCGGTCCTGTAATCCGTATAGAGCGCCATATTGGCACTCCTGTCAAACGAAACGACTCCCTTGCCCTCTGTCCTGAAACGGCTCAGGGTCACGTTTCCGAAACATCCTCTGCTGCCGATATTCATGTAGTATTCAGCCTTATAGCCGTTGAACTTATGTGACAGATAGGACTTCAGGGCCTCCATATTCCGGGAATACACTTCCTGAAGGCAGATGATATCCGCGTCACAGCTTCTAAGGAAAACGGCAACGGAATCAGCGCATTCGTCCCGGTCCCTTATATCTGCAGATGAAGCGAAGCGTCCTACATTGTACGACATGACACGTATCATGTCATCCCTGTTTTCCGCCCCGTCAGGAAAATCCGGGCCACTGCCTGCAAACCGGATGTATTTGCCGAAAAAAAACACTGACGGGAGAAGTGCCAGCAACGGGATGAACGCAGCTTTCGACATGCGTTTCATACCCCATACAAGCAGGAATATGTTGAGAAGGGACACCGGTATGAAAAGCAGGCCGAACACGGTCATGATCCACACCTTTGACGGATTCACCAGTACCGACAGGTATGTCGTCACCTGGACTCCCGCTGCAATCAGCATCAGAATCCTTGATGTTATACCGGCAAATCTGGTCCTTGACATTATCTGTATGTATAAAGGGTACGTTTCTTTTTCCAGTACATGATGAGAAGCCATCCGAACAGCATTCCGCCAAGGTGGGCAAAATGCGCAATACCGCCTCCCATGCCGAACACTCCGGTAACCAGCTCTATAGCTGCGAAAATCATTACAAACCATTTGGCTTTCAATGATACCGGAGGGAAAATAAGCGTAAGTACCGAATCAGGGAACAGCATGGCATAACCGAGCAGCACTCCATATATCGCACCTGAAGCACCCACTGTAGGTGTCATCTTCAGTGCATGGATGGCCTGTACGGCAGATACGGAGCCTTCTGCCGCGTCAGACATATATACCTGCATTTCGACAGCCTGTACACCTGTATGCAGCAATGCTGCACCTATTCCTGTAACGAAATAGAACAGCAGGAACTTCTTCGGCCCCCACATCCTCTCAAGCACGCATCCGAATATGAACAGAGTATACATATTGAAGAATATGTGCCAGAATCCGCCGTGCATGAACATATGCGTGACAATCTGCCACGGTTTGAAAAACGGCGACGTCGGATAAAAGAGAGAGAAGGTCTCGTACATGAAATCAGGCCTCAGCTCGGCCATGATCCACACAAGTACATTTATGATTATGATGTTCTTGGTAACCGGAGGTATCGAAGAAAGAAAACCGCCTCTGTTATAACTGTAGTAACTCATTTTTCTGTTTGAAATTAGTAATATGAAAATCAGAATCTCCTGTCCAGTTCCTCTACTGGCAGTATAGTCATGATCCTGTGGCCTGAACTGGTATATTCGGCATTGGAACAAGCAAACAAAGCGTCTATAAGTCTCTGTGCCTCAACAGGTGAAGTCAGAGCATCCTGCCCTGCGGCACCTATTTTCGCAAAACGCTCCGCCATAGTGGATGCCATGGTTTCAGGAAGGAGACTGCTGTCATCAGACAGTACGGATATAAGGTCCGTAACCATGGCCTGCATCTTTCCCGGCTCGGCAGAATAGCCTTCCGGTACACCGTTGACAACGACAGTATCATTCCCGAACGGCCTGATGTCAAATCCAAGCGAAGAGAGAATTTCCGAATGTTCCTGAAATATAAGGACATTCCCGACTCCCACCTGTACAGATACAGGGAAAAGGGCCGTCTGGGTGACATGAGCGTTTCTGGAATAAACCTGGAGGAATTTCTCGAACAGGATGCGTTCAGTAGCCCTTCTTATATTTATCACAAGCAGCCCTGACCTTACCTGCGTCATTATGTACTTTCCCTGTACTATCAGTACACTCCTTGAAGGCAAAGTCTTGTCCTCAAACAATTTGCCATAGTCATCCCTCTTGTCGACATACTCTGACGGGCCGGGATAGCGGAAACCGCTTTCCTGACCGGACGGAGCAGCGTCCTTAAAATCAGGCATATACCCTGCTTCATCAGGGGAAAATCCTCCTATTACATTTGTAAAATGCTGTTCTTCAGACGGGAAGCCGTCATTATCAAAGGGATTGTACGCAGGATCGGTACCTATTGAAAGCTCTCCTGACGGATACAGGTCAGCAAAATGTTTTCCGAAAACAGGAATGTCGGGAGTTCCCTCCACATCGAAGTCTATGCCGGAACCGAAAGAATTTTTTCCCAGCGCTTCCTTGATACACGCATACAGGATCTGGAAGATGACGCTGTCCTCCTCAAACTTCACCTCGGTCTTGGTCGGACTGATATTCACGTCCACTGTTTCAGGAGAAGTTTCCAGATATATGAAATACGACGGGCTACAGCCTTCCGGCACAAGTTTCTCGTATGCCTTCATCACAGCCTTGTGGAAATAAGGACTCCTGAAGTAGCGTCCGTTAATGAAAAAATACTGGTTGCTCTGGGTCTTTGTGGATGCGTCCGGCCTGGCCACATAGCCGCTGACCTTCACGACCGATGTCTCCGTCCGGATATCCACGAGATTCTGCGCGACATTCTTCCCGAACATATCCTGAATCCTGAACTTCAGCGACTTGGCAGGCTTTAGCACATAGATTTCGCGGTCGTTGTGCACCAGATCGAATTCCTTGTCATGACGGGTCAGGGCAACATGCGTGAATTCCGAAACGATATGCTTGAATTCCACATTGTCCGACTTAAGGAATTTACGGCGTGCCGGTACATTGTAGAAAAGATTCCTTACTGAGAAACCGGCTCCTGCCGGAGTAGAGATTTCACTGGTGGAAACATGTCTTGAATCTGCAAACACCACTTCGCATCCGAGTTCATCGCCGGGACGGCGTGTCCTGAGCGTGACCTCCGCTACTGCAGCTATCGAAGCCAGAGCCTCCCCCCGGAATCCGAAGGTAGTTATGGCCGACAGGTCCTCTTTGGTCGCTATCTTGGATGTGGCATGTCTTTCGAAGCACACCACGGCATCATCAGGCGACATTCCGCAACCGTTGTCAATCACCTGTATAAGCGTCTTGCCGGAATCCCGTATGACTACCGACACATGGTCCGCTCCGGCATCTACGGCATTCTCCATAAGTTCCTTTACCACAGAGGCCGGTCTCTGTACAACCTCCCCTGCGGCTATCATATTGGCTATGTTTCCCGGTAGTATCCTTATATCCATTCCCTGCGCAAGCCCTCACAAGACAACTACCAAAGCAATGAATAGAATTTCGCTATATACACCAGTGCTATGAAGAAAATCAGCAGCCCGATCGCCCCGATGATTTTCTGGGCCTTGTTGGCCCCGCGCATGCGCTGGTAGTTCCCGTTCCGGAAGCTGCCTTTCAGATAGGAACCCGGAACATACTTTTCTTTCTCCAGACGTCCGTCCACTTTTCCGAACTTCTCTTTCAAGGCTTCCTTCTCAGGGTCATAATACCGGGGCCTGTAGTTGAACACCCGATGCTCCGGCGTTCCAAAGAAACTGAAATTAAATCCCATAACAATCCGTTTAATGGCAAAATACAAATGTACTGATTTTTTGTCTTATTTCGCTATATTTGCAGCATCAATTTTTCAGACATGACAGATATCAGGACAGGCAACGGCTATGATGTCCACGCACTTGCGCCAGGACTGCCGCTTTTTCTGGGAGGAGTCGAAATAGAAAGTCCGGTAGGCTGCGTCGCACATTCAGACGGAGACGTAGCTATCCACGCGCTATGTGACGCCCTTCTGGGAGCTCTCGCTCTGGGAGATATCGGGAAACATTTTCCCGACACATCGGACGAATTCAAGGGAATCGACAGTAAAATACTGCTGCACAGGACAATGAATTTGATAAAGGAGCATGGATACCACATAGGGAACGCCGACATCACAATAGCAATGCAAAGGCCGAAACTCGCACCTTATATCATGCAGATGAGGCAGACACTCGCCGCTGTAATGGGGACAAGTCCGGACCGCATATCGGTAAAAGCCACTACTACCGAAAAGCTCGGCTTTGTGGGACGCGGAGAAGGATGCGAAGTATACGCTACGGTACTGCTGCTGAAATGACAGGCAGAACACTGTACAGGAACATATACTCACGGATTTCCGTGAAGAACATAAAAACTTCAAAAAATCTCACCAAAATATTGCAATTTCAAAAAACCTTTGTACCTTTGCAGTCCCAAAACAAAAAGTAGAGGGAAACATATTGAGATATGGTGTAATGGTAGCACTACAGATTCTGGCTCTGTCAGTGAGGGTTCGAGTCCTTCTATCTCAACAAAATCCAGACAGCACCGTCACTTCGGACGGTAAGTCTACAAGGACTAAAGCCAATGATGGCGGGTTAGCTCAGCTGGTTAGAGCGCATGATTCATAATCATGAGGTCCGCAGTTCAATCCTGCGACCCGCTACTAAAAGTTCTTTTGAAAACTGTTTCCGGAGAGGTCAAGGCATGCGAGTGAAGAAGAAAGGAATTTACTCTTGTAAATGACTGACTGATGACATGAAGCATAACGATGAAATCTCCTGAAAAGAAACGAAAAATGGGAGCATAGCTCAGTTGGTTCAGAGCGTCTGCCTTACAAGCAGAGGGTCGGGGGTTCGACTCCCTCTGCTCCCACCACCCGAAAGGGCAAATCAAAGCAAAATCCTGAAGTCCAGTGACTTCGGGATTTTTTGTTTCTGGCCGGGACCGCAAAATACAGCGAAATTCCGTATTTCGCCAGTGGCCATGGAGAATCCGATGAAAGTGACCCCCGGGAATCCGGGGAGCACTTTATTTTCGGACACTGGGGGTCAGTTTGAACCGGATTCTCCACCCTTGAGGAGATCGTGGACGCATTCAAGGGAGGCGTGATGAAGAAGCTCCGTGCGGAGTTTCCGCGCTTCAAGGAGGACGACTTCAAGGTGATGTGCTACTGGTATGCCGGATTCTCCCCTACCGCCATGTGCGTTTTCATGAAAGTGGATGACATCAACGAAATCTACAAACGGAAGTCCCGACTGAAGGCCAGAATAGAAAAATCCGAATCCCTGAACAAAGAAATTTTCATAAGCCAATTACCAAAGTAATTGAATTTCAGCGATATGACAGTTTTGCTATAATCCAACTAAAAACAATTATCTGACAATCAAGTATTTAAGCACAAAGTGCGATGTTCTGCGACATCGCACTTTATTTTTAATATATTAATCCATAATAATTTATGTAATATTATTTCTCCGTCTTTTGAGAGACGATTTCCACTCCGAAATTTGGATTCCCGTCTGCCGTGAACATAACTTTGCAAAGGAAATCATACGGCTTTTATTTGGAATTACCCCCCCCGATTTTTTAATTTTGGTGCCGGGATTTTATTAATACAATTTAAATTATTGACAGAATGGAACTTGCAAAGACAGAAAGATTCGCTGTAGTAACCGGAGCCGGCTCTGGTCTGGGTAGGTGTTTCGCACTTGAGCTTGCCGGACGGGGACTCAACACTATATTAGTGGACCTGAACAGGGGTTCAGCGGCAAAAGTGGCAGAAGAAGCACGCAGACTGGGAACAGAAAGCATTTCCATAGAGGCGGATCTGACAGACAGGGAATCTGCCGGCAGGGTCTGCGACATAATATGCGGCAACTACAGGATTTTCGCTCTTGTCAACAATGCCGGAGCAGGAGGTTCAGCCCGCTTTACAGAATGTCCGGACGGCTATATCGAACGTATTATCAGTCTTAATGTCACAGCCGTGGCTCTGCTTACACACAGACTTCTTCCCAGCCTGATGAAAGCGGACCGTGCATTTATCCTGAATGTGTCCAGCATGGCGGCATTCACCCCTATCGGCTACAAGACAGTCTATCCGGCCAGCAAACGGTTCATATATGACTTTACCCGGGGGCTGCGGGAGGAACTGAGGAATACCGGCATTTCACTGAGTGTCATCCATCCGGGACCTATGAAGACCAATCCTGATGTAACGGGCAGGATCGAAAGGCAGGGCAGGTTCGGCAGGATAGGATTGCTTTCCCCTGAGGAAGTGGCCCGCAAGGGAATCGAAGGCATGTTCAGAGGGGATGCAGTCATCATTCCCGGACTTATGAACAAGTTCAACAAGATACTGACAGATATCGTCCCGGCTCGAATAAGGCTCCCGCTGGTTTCAAGGATTGTCACCCGTGAACTTCAACAATAACGAAATGCAGAATATGAAAGACATACTTGTCACCGGAGCAAACGGGCTGCTCGGAACAAACGTCATCCATGCTCTTGTCGCTGCCGGCTATAATGCAACCGGTCTGCTACGCCGCAAAGACTCTTTCAGAGGAGCATTGTCCGGCTCGCTGGAGCTGGTGGAAGGCGACATAACATCCCAAGCCGATGTCATGAGGGCCGCGGCCGGATGCGATGCCATAATCCACTGCGCCGCCTGCACTTCGCAAAAGGCCGGCATGAAGACATACTATGATTCAATCTGGGAGGCACCAGGAATATCCTTGAAGCCGCAAAGGAGCTCGGTATCAGACGAACAGTCAATATATCCACCGCCAACATATTCGCTTACGGAAGCCTTGAACATCCCGGAGACGAATCCGGGGAATCCGTTACGCCGTTTTCGGAATCCGGATATGTATTGAGCAAGCTTGCGGCACAGGAGTGCTTGAAAGAATACAGTAAATACGTAGAGACCATAACATTATGTCCCACCTTCATGCTCGGCCCCTATGACTCGAAGCCAAGCTCGGGAAGGATAATACTGATGGGATACAGAAAGAGGCTCATGTTCTATCCGCCGGGAGGGAAGAATTTCGTGGCGGTCCAGGATGTCGCCAGATGCGCGGTCTCGGCTCTGACAAAAGGAGTCCCTGGAACGGCCTATGTCATCGGCGGGGAAAACATGTCCTATAAAGACTTTTTCAGACTGATGTCAGATCGTACAGACAATAAATGCCTTATGTTCAAAATTCCGGAATGCATGCTTAAGGCCATAGGAAGACTTGGTTCATTGATTGAAAACAAATTCAATATCCCGAACGAATTCAATGCTGCCAACATGGAAATGCTCTGCATCGGAAATTATTACGGCAGTGACAGGGCAGCCAAAGAACTCGGATTCTCATGCCGCCCTGTGTCCGAAGCTGTCGATGAGGCAATCGGGTGGTTCCGGAAAGAAAAGATAATCAAATAAACCTGCCTATTCAGGCACCCTGACAGTTGTGCGCATCAAACATGTATTCATGGGGGATTTGGTACTTCGGACCGTTGCCAATGCGGTCATAGCCAGACTCAATGCCGTATGACACAACACACACCGGACTACATTGAATGTACTTTTCTTCATCATGATATGAATTTTCCCTGAATCGGTGAAACATTTTCCCGGAATTGGAGTAAAATAATATAAACGGCTTTTGAAAAGCCACCGTGGACAATGGGGCTGTTTTGGTTTTGACAGCACATGATATCGGACGGTAAGCACGTCGGGCGTCGGAAGTTTGCCCGTAAATCTCAGCTTCCGAAAATTTAGTTGGCAACAACAATTACGCACTCGCTGCCTAATCTACCAAGTAGTTTAGCTTAATCGACGGCCGCCAAGGCTGCGGCTGCGACGAGTATCTCTCCAGGCTTTAGGCCGGTTATGTCTGGAATATGAGGTATCATCCAAACCGGATGCACAGAGGGACTCCTTTAAACTCTGCCAAGATTCAAAGGATAAGCTGCAGATAGCCTGTCTCCCGGCAGCCTGCAGCCGACAGCCAAAGAGAGACTAAGCGTGTAGAAAGCTGCCTGGTGCGGTGTTTGGACGGCGGTTCGAGTCCGCCCAGCTCCACAATAATGATTGGAAATCATCCCGACAGAGAGCCAAAGGACTGATACATTGACTAAACAGACAAGAAGGAGAGCGACCGCTCTCCTTCTTGTCTGTTTAGTCAATGCCTTATTTGTACAGATAGTATTTCTTTGAAATCTGACGGAAGGATTCCGCATCCTTTCTCCAATATTCCAGTATATCAGACACGCGGTATCGTTTTCCGAAAGTCTTTCTTACATAGTCACTTCCACAGACCTTGTCAAACAACCCGACTCCATTTGCCACTTCAAAGGCCCCTCGGTCCGGATACAGATGAGCCACTGCCTGCATCACATGGAACTGCACCTCCGTAACAGAAGCCGCCTCGTAATCTGTAAAAAAATACTGCACGCCTTTCACGAGCTTTCCTTTCGAACTGCCGGAAAAAGGAGTAAAATATATAGTCCTGAAAGCCACTCCAGGCAGACGGTAACTGTCAAGTGTTTCCTTAAGTTTCTCTGCATCAATCCACTCTGCACCGAACACCTGGAAAGGAAGCGTGTACCCTATACCTATATTCATGAAACCGTACAGTTCACCGCAAAGACCTGCCGCAGGATAACACAGAGCAGCCTCATCCGAAGGTATATTCGGAGAAGGAAGCACCCATGAAAGTCCGGTATCCTTGTAGAGCATGTCACGTCTCCATCCTTCCATGGGGATGACTGTCAGCCTGCATCTTGACGGCTTCCGGTCACCGAGCTGTCCTCGGTTAAGTCCCCTGCTGTTGATCATAAGGGCGAGCTCGCCTACAGTCAGTCCATATATGTACGGTATTTCATACTGGCTTACAAACGAAAAAAAGCCCGGTTTGACATAAGGTCCTTCTACCTTGTTGCCTCCCAGGGGATTCGGTCTGTCAAGAACAACCACCTCTATACCCATCTCCGAACAAGCCTCCATCACCAGCCCGAGGGTACTGATAAATGTATATGACCGCACACCTACATCCTGAATATCATACACCATGACATCTATTCCTTCCAGCATTGCCTGAGTAGGCTTTCTGGTGGCCCCGTACAGTGAATAGACAGGAAGTCCGGTTGCAGGATCCACGGTGTCGGAAACTTTCCCTCCGGCATAAACATTCCCCCGGACTCCGTGTTCGGGACCGTAAAGCGCCACAAGTTCAACACCAGGCGCATTGAAAAGGATGTCCACGGTTGAACGCATGTTCCGGTCCACACCGCTCGGATTGGTCACGAGACCCACCTTCTTGCCTTTCAGACAACTGAATCCCATGCTTTCAAGGACTTCGATTCCCGGACGCACAGCGACTGCCTGTTTATGGGTCTTTGCGACAAGTCCGTCTGGAAACAAGGCGGCCGTGATGCAAGTCAGAAGCGCCGCAACTGCGGAAAAAACATTTCTCTTCATATCAGTCACCTGAAAAAGTTTTACTGCAAGTTCATCACCCTTCCGATAAAAAGTATGTTGCCATTCTCAATATCGGCAATTGCAAACAGAAACGGCCTGTCTACCGTCATCATTACAGGAGGAGGAGTGACACGCACTGAAGTCGTACGGACTCCTATGCTCGTAACTGCCGCCGCTTCAGCGCCTTCCTCATTGACTTCCACGAAACATTTCTGCTTTACCTCATCTACGGAAATCCTGCCGTCCGAAATCCCGCCAAGCTCGGCAGAAGGGGTGAAGACCCGCTTGGCTCCCATAAGGGAAAAAGCACTGTTAAGCATCGTTGTCTTCTCTATCCTGAATTTCGGCATGCGAAGCACGACTTCACGCCCGGACATGGTGTCAAGTGCTTTCTTGTAAGACTCTTCATTGAGATACGGCAATACCGCATCCGGAGAAACGTCTTCAGCAGGGAGAAATACCAGCATGCTGTATCTGCCGCCCTCATAAGGAAGACGGACAAGCTGGTTGCCGGAATATTCAGCATACATGAATCTGTCTTTCCTGTACATGAAAGGCACCTTGCTGTCTTTTGAAAAGCCATGGAATGTAGCATCGGAAGTGGCATTTTTGTCAAACGGTTTCTGCCACGGTGCCTTGAAATACAAGGCATTCATCAGAAACATCATCATATCCGGACTGATCTGGTCCACTATCCTTGTTATCTTGCCTTCAGTATGTTCCGAACACCATGAATTGATTGTATCAACGCTTGCCGCAGCTGCGAAATCCAGATTCGTCACCTGTGCCCGGTAAACTCCGGACAAAGTCTCGAGATACTGATGCTTAAGGTCAAATCCGTTTCTGATCCATGCTGCATTTGCAGACCTTACGTCTACAAGAGAATCAGGGACGAGTTCCATAGCGGAAAACTCCACCCCGTTGAGAGCGGACCGAAGCTCTTCAAGCGTCTCCCCGCGTGCTCCTTCAGCGAGCATGGAAAGCGCCACTCCGGCACTGTACGGGGAAACGAAAACATTCTCCCCTTCAGATGAAACTTCTATGACATTTCTGAAAAAGGATATTGAATAATCCACACCGGAACCTTCTTTCAGAGAAGCGGTATTTTTCTGCTGACTGCACCCTGACAATATCAGAGAAGCAGTGGCAAACGCAATAGGTATAATATTTCTCATAATCGATACATTCTTTCTTTTCCGAGGCGCAACGGTATTTCTGCCGAAAGCAAATATAGGAAAACTCATCCACTTAGTGGATTATCAGAAAAGAAAATTGTACTTTTGTGACCGTTGCAAAGTTTAAAATCTAATCTTACTGTAATTATGATCAAGTCAATGACAGGATACGGAAAAGCAGAGACAGTCCTTGAGTCCGGAAAATTAAGCGTGGAAATCCGGTCCCTTAACGGGAAAAATGCGGACATAAGTCTCAAGACGACTCTCCTCCCTAAAGATAAGGAGTTGCATGTCAGACAGATAGTGGCAGATCAGCTAAAACGGGGCAGTATAGATGTATTCGTCAACTTCGAAGCCAATGCAGCAGACAGCGCAAAGAAAATAAACCAGGAACTCGTGATGGAATACTTCAGGCAGCTTGACGGAATCTCAAGGGAAATAAACCGCGAGTTTCCGAACAGTTCCGTAACGGACTCGTCATACTTGCTTCCTTCTATCCTCCGGATGCCGGATGTGCTTGACATGAAAAAAGCAGATATCATCAACGAAGAAAACTGGCCTGCAGTCGAAGCATGCTTACGCGAAGCCCTGTCCAGGGTAAATGAATTCCGCGCCCGTGAAGGGGAATCCCTCTACAGAGACGTAACTGCCAAAGTCGCAAGCATTCTCGCCTATGTAGATCAGGTGGAACTCCATGAAAAGGAACGCATTGACACTATCCGGGAGAAAATACTGAGCCGGTTTGAGGAGCTGAAGCTGGAGCCGGACCAGAGCCGTCTGGAACAGGAAATGATATACTATATAGAAAAACTTGATATCAACGAAGAGAAAGTGAGACTGCGCCAGCACTGCCGCTATTTCATGGACACGATTGACTCCGACACACAGCCTGGAAAAAAGCTGGGATTCATTGCCCAGGAAATGGGCCGTGAAATCAATACTACCGGTTCAAAGGCCAATAATACTGAAATACAGCAGATTGTCGTCAAAATGAAAGACGAACTGGAAAAAATCAAGGAGCAGAGCCTCAACATCCTTTAATTCTCCGCCTCCGGTCTCAGACTGGAACAGCAAACTGCAGATAAGGGAAAACGCTACTTCACTGAAACCTTAAGATTACCGACATACAGTCCCCAGCATCCGTCAGTCACTATCGTTACCGGCTCTCCGTCAAGGTTGCTTACCGTCACCTTGTCTTCAAGGAACGTATGTGAATGGCCGCCGACTATAAGGTCTACATTTCTGGTCGCAGAAGCAAGGCTGACATCCGAATCATGGCGTCCGTCATACCCCAGATGACTCAGACACATTACAAGATCACATTTTTTTTCATTTTTCAGGTAATCTGCATATTTGTCTGTCACCTCTACCGGATCAAGATACCTTATCTTGTCTGCAATATGCTTCTCCACCACTCGGGAAACATCCGTCAGAAGTCCGATTACCCCTATCTTCAATCCTCCCCGGCGTATTATCACATAGGGTTTCACCAACTGCCCTAGCTCGCTGCCGCCGAACTCGTAATTCGCGCATACGGCAGGGCAGTCCAGATTCTTCAGTCGTCGGACAAGCTCTTCAATCCCGTTGTCGAATTCATGGTTTCCCAAAGCCGTCACGTCATAGCGCATCGCATTCATCAGGTCCACTTCCACGTCACCTTTAAGAATAGTAAAGTATGACGATCCCTGACTGAAATCCCCTGCATCAACCAGAAGTACATTGCGTTTTCCGTCAGCCGACCTGACACTGTCAATATACGCGGCCCGTTCCACCACACCGCCGAGTCCGGTTTCCGGTCCGCTGCGCAGAGGGTCTATATGACTGTGCGTATCATTGGTATGGAGAATAGTTAGCTCCTGAGCGGGAGCCCTGAGAACTGCCAGGGCAAAGAGTATGATAATAAATGATATTCTTTTCATTTCCGGTATGCAAAAATTAAAGGATCCGTATTCTCCCGTCCTTGCGGTATTCGATCGGACGGCCTGCCGCTGTCTCACTCCGTACCACGTCTATCATCACATCATAGATGATTTCCGGATATGCGATCACCTCCAGGGCATTTCTGGACAAGCTGAGGTCATCACCTCCGTCCAAAAGGAAAGAAATGGTAGCCAGGCCGTAGACAGCCTCGTCATCAATCGGTTCTCCCCCTATTTCGGCAGAGACCAGTTTTCCGTCCCGGGCAACCGCTCTCACTCCGCCAAGCACCTGGAAACGTCCTGCAGCCATATCCTCCAGTATGGCCCTGACATCACTGCCCTTGAGGGCGACATAGACTATGCTGTTCCTGAACGGGAACATTGAAAGGATATCGTCTTTAAGGATATCCCCTTTCGGCATGTCCACCCTGATACCTCCGAAGTTGGCGATACCTATATCGACCTTTTTCCCGGACTTTTCCTCAACGGCTTTCATCAGATTGTCTATGAACCAGTTGGACAGAGCGCTTTCAGGATACTCGGATACCATGGCCTTAGGAGAGAATCCGACTACCTCTTTCACTTCAGACATTGCAGGCTGGACACCGATAAGGACATCGGCCACTTTTGCGACCGATCCTCCTTTGAAAACATTTCCGTCCGGAGCATAATATACAGACCCGTCTATCCGGCCCAGAGCCTTTTCAACATCATCCTTGCCCGGACATGTGACACCGGTACGGGATCCGTCCATCCTGGCACGTGACCAGGTGAATGTCATTTTCTCCTTTCCGGGTTTCTGCCGGTTGCCGGCATTTGCCGCACACGGCACCAGAAGAGCGACGGCCAGCAATAGGGCCAAGCCTTTATTGTTCTTCATAATCACTTCTGTTTAAGCCATTTATAAAGATCCTTGAATGATGTCTTCTTTCCGAACATCAGGATACCGATTTTATATATCTTGGCTGAAAGATAAGCGATCAGCATGAAAGTAAGCACCAGCAATACAATAGAAAGCGCAAGTTCCCATGCCGGTACTCCGAAAGGAATTCTTGCCAGCATGACTATCGGAGAAGTGAACGGAATAATGGAACCCCAGAACACGACCTGACTGTCAGGCGACTTGAATGCATAGAACGCTATGAAGAAAGCCAGAAGAAGAGGGATAGTCACAGGAAGCTGGAGTTGCTGCGTATCCGCCTCGTTCTCTACGGCAGAACCGATTGCCGCGAACAATGAGGCATAAAGCAGGTATCCAAGAACGAAGTACACTACGAATGATATGAGAATCAACGGATAATTGACATCCTTCAGTGTCTCCAGCACGGCTGTCATTTCGCTTGATCCTTCTTCAGGCAAAGACACCTGCATATTCATTCCTGCAGCATCCAGAGCATCCGCGTCCACACCCATGCCCTCTGTCATCTGGGCCATCTGCTCTGTCTGGACATTGGCGGATTCCGCTATGGAATCGAAACCGACAAACGCACCGAAAGCTACAACCAATATTCCTGTCAGAACCACCCACAGGAAAAACTGTGTAAGCGCCACGCACGCCACTCCGATAATCTTGCCGAACATGAGTTCGGTGGCTTTCACGGAAGACACGAGCACCTCTACTACACGGCTTGATTTCTCCTCTATCACACTCTGCATGACCATAGCCGAAAACATCGCTATGAACATGTAAATGATAATGGAAAGCACCAGGGAAATCATCATGTACACTTCAGAAGATGTGATTTTTTCCTCTCCGGAATCATCCAATGTGAACGTAGATACCGCCACGTCGGCCTTGACATCCTCTATTATCTGTTTCAGACCGTCTATCCTGTAGGATTCAAGCCGGTATTCTTCTACAGCCTCATTGACCCTGCCTCTGATCGCGTCCTTCATATCCACACTCATCGGCTTTTCCGAGTATGTCTCCACCGACACGGTCCTGTTCACGGTATCCAGCGGGGATATCACTACCAGTGCATCAAGCCCGAGACTGCTGCACCTTGCCTTTGCCGAATCTACCGGCATTCCGGTATAGTCCGTATATGCGGTAGTCTCATTGCTGACCATGTACGGCATTACTATACCGGACTGGTCCACAACTGCGACTTCCTTGCCCTTGTCTGTAGTCATGAACATTATCACGCTGGGCAGAATGCACATCGCAGCGAAAAAGACAGGTCCTAGAAAAGTAGTGAGCAGAAATGATTTCTTTTTCACCCGGGTCATGTATTCCCGGCCTATGATGACATTGATTATATGCAGATTCATGGCTTATTCCTCCTCAGTTACAAGTTTTATGAAAATATCGTTCATTCTCGGGACAAGCTCCCTGAACGAATTGACAGTAACGGACTGCGAAATGATATGGCCCAGCACCGTATTCGTGTCGCACCCTTTCGCCACAGACAGTACGGCCGTATGACGTCCGGCGTCATCAGTATCAGAAAGGACGCTGTACATACCCGGTACGGATCCGATTGCACCGGATGCAGTATAGACGAGCTCCACATTGTTGTTTCCATACCTGTGGCGTATGTCGTTCACTCCCCCGGAAATCACCAGACGGGACTTGTTGATAAGGGCGATATTGTCACACAGTTCCTCGACAGATTCCATATTGTGTGTGGAAAGGACTATTGTGGAACCTGAGTCCTTGAGTTTAAGGATCTCGTCTCTGATAAGCTGGGCGTTCACGGGATCGAATCCTGAAAACGGCTCGTCCAGTATCAGAAGCGACGGTCTGTGGACCACAGTGGTGATGAACTGGACTTTCTGTGCCATTCCTTTTGAAAGTTCTTCAACTTTCTTGCTCCACCAGCTCTGGATCCCGAACTTGACGAACCACTCCTTGAGCGCTTCTGCCGCTTCACGGGCTCCCATTCCTTTCAGCTGAGCAAGGTACATGGCCTGGTCACCGACTTTCATTTTCCGGTACAGTCCTCTCTCTTCGGGAAGATAGCCGATTTTCTCGACATCGGACTGCGTTATGGGGTGACCGTCAAAAAGAATGGTTCCCCCGCTTGGTATTGTAATCCTGTTGATAATGCGGATCAAGGTAGTCTTTCCGGCTCCGTTAGGTCCGAGAAGTCCGAAGATCATACCCTTGGGAATATCCAGGGACACGTGGTCAAGGGCGACTTTCTCGCCGAAACTCTTGCTCACGTCTTTACATTGAATAAGGTCCATTTTATATATTTGAATTTTGATTTACATTCATCCCGCGCAGTCAGTTCAGGATTCTGGCGACAAGCTCGGTCAGCAGCTGATCCGGAGCAGCCTCACCGGCATCTCCGCCTTTTCCCTTGTAATCGAATTCCTTCAATGTCGCAATCACTGACATGCATTTCTTGAGCGGATAGTTGGCCACAGCCCTGTCATACTCGCTGAAAAAATACGGATTGACATTCAGGACCCCGGCTTTCAGGTCGTTGGTCGGATGCGGATTGTTCGCCAGCAACGCCCCGTATTTCAGAATCCTGTAAAAATGTGTAAACAGTGCACTTACTGCCATCGGCATGGCAAATTTCGGAGAAGCCCCGATATAGGCGGCTATACGCAAAGCCTTGGCGGAGTTTCTGTAGGAAAGCTCTTTCGTAAGTTCGAAAATACTGTACTGACGGCTTATGCCCACATTCTTCTCGATATCGGAAATCTCCACCCGGTCAGCCCCTTCCGGCAGGTTTTTCATGAGTTTGTCAGTCTCTACAGCTATTTTCGAGAGATCTGTCCCCGCATATTCTCCAAGCAGCGCTGCCGCGTCCGGAGAAATGCACAGGCCCCTGCCGGCATAGTACGCCGATATCCATCTTGCGATTTCATAATCCCGTACGGCGGCGGACTCGACTACCGCTCCTGTTTTCAGAACCGACTTGTAAAGGGATTTTCTCTTGTCTGCGGAGGCTCCGTGCATACAGATTACAAGCACTGTAGAATCAAGCGGCCTGGCACAGTATACCGACAGGTCTTCCAAAGACTTCATCATCTGGGCTTCTCTCACCACCACCAGCTGACGCTCGGCAAACATCGGATAACGGCGGGCTGTAGTGATGACCGTATCGGCACTGACATCCGCACCGTAATATATGGACTGGTTGAAATCCCGCTCGCTGTCTTCCAAAGCATACTGTATGACAGCATCGCATACCATATCCGGATAAAAAGGCTCATCCCCCATAAGAAGATAAACCGGCTTGAATATCTTTTTACGGGCCTGGGCCACAAGTTCACGGCACAGCGAATCTGTCTCTGCAAAACCTTTTGCCATAAGGTGCAAAAATAGTGAAATTTCAGCAATTTCCTTTATCTTCCCTGTTAAATTTCCGCGACAGGACTCAGATAATGTCCTCCCGATCATGGAGATCTTTGATGCGGAGCTGGATATTGGCTATGCCTCTATAGTAATTTTCGACTATCGTGTAGCATATATCCACCGGATTCCCGGCCTTTATATGTTCGAAATGTTCGGCTTTATTGAATGCTATGGCGGAAATGTGATGGTACGGCTGGGATTCCTGGATCAGTTCCAGCTTCAGATGGCCTGCTTCCGCACCTACCCTACGTCCGTTTCCGTTGTCATATACATTCTCTGTCATGAACACCGGAGCGTTGTTGCCGGGACCGAAAGGCTGGAACTGCTTCAGAATACGGAAAAACTTGGGCGTAATCTGTTCAAAATCAAGTTTTGAATCAACATTTATCACAGGAGTAAGCATTTCGGAAGTAATCTTCTTTCCGATGAATTCCTCTATCCTGGAGCAGAACTCTGGAAGCCTCTCCTCCCTGAGCGTGAGTCCTGCAGCATAGAGATGTCCCCCGAAATTGTCCAGCAGGTCGGCACAGCTCTCTATGGCGTCATAAAGGTCAAAGCCCTGGACGCTGCGGGCAGACCCTGTAACGAAGCCGTTCGACTTCGTAAATACTATGGTAGGCTTGTAAAACGCCTCGACGAGTCTGGATGCGACGATTCCGACCACACCCTTGTGCCAGTCCGGATTATAGACAATGGTCGCGTTGCCGAAAGAAAGACAGTTCCCGTTGCGCACCATTTCAAGCGCCTCCTGGGTAATGCGCCTGTCGATGTCCTTGCGCTCGTTGTTGTATTCGTTGATTTCACCGGCTATTCTGGCTGCATCATCCTCATCCATTGCCGTCAGCAGCTCAACCGCCACCCTGCCGGATTCCATTCTTCCGGCAGCATTGATTCTAGGACCTATCTTGAATACTATGTCATCTATAGTGACGTGCGCCGGTTCAAGTCCGGACAGCCTCATCATGGCAAGGAGACCCAGACGCGGGTTCTCGTTTATTCTCTTGAGTCCGAAATGGGCCAGTATCCTGTTTTCCCCGACTACGGAGACCAGATCGGATGCTATACTCACCACCAGCAGGTCAAGCAGCGGGACCAGAGTCTCGAACGGAATTCCGTAACTGGCCGAATATGCCTGGACCAGCTTGAACCCTACTCCGCAGCCCGAAAGGTCATCGAAAGGATAGCTGCAGTCCTCCCTCTTCGGATCCAGTACCGCCACAGCTGCAGGAAGCTCGTTTTCCGGAAGATGGTGGTCGCAGATAATCATATCCACCCCCCTTCCGGCAGCATAGTCCGCCTTTTCGTTGGCCTTTATGCCGCAGTCAAGAGTTATTATAAGGGAAAAACCGTTTGAGGCAGCCCAGTCGATGCCCTTAAAGGACACTCCATAGCCTTCGTCGTATCTGTCCGGAATATAGAAATCGACATTGGAGGTCAGCCGGCGCAGGAAAGAATATACCAGAGAGACGGCGGTAGTGCCGTCCACATCGTAATCTCCATAGACAAGAATCCTTTCCCCTCCTTCAACTGCCTGATGCAGCCTCTCCACAGCCTTGTCCATGTCCTTCATGAGGAACGGGTCGTGCAGGTTGCCAAGGTCCGGCCTGAAGAATTCCCTGGCTTCCCGGAAAGTGGATACACCCCTCTGGACCAGGAGCAGTGCAAGCACCGGATCGACTCCCAGCTCTGAAGAAAGACGGCTCACTGTCTCGTGGTCATCAATTTCCTTTATTATCCACTTCTTTTCTTTAGGCATATCATACAAAGGTACTATTTATTTTTGAAAATGAAACCGTAACAGGACATCTTCCGGCTGCCGGACTTGCAATTTCCCGGTAACTTGTCTATTTTGTGCATGAGGGATTCTCAGATCCATTTTGCCTTTTAATGATTTTCCCTATGAAACCCGAAAAATTACCAGCCATGAAAAACGTTGCCGGATTGATTGCAGCTGCCATACTGCCGTTTTTTTCATGACTGCCGTGTCCGCAAGGGATATGGCCGGCCGGATGTCAGAAACTTCATCGTCCGACATCCTGATTCCGGATGGCGAGGTATATGACTACAGTTTTCAGATTTATGATTTCGACCTTGAAAATGGAGGTCATTTCAAGGAGTACTGGTGCGAACTCGATGGACCCGTAAATTTACGTGATGATCCCTCCAACTATCTGGTATTATCTAATTTAAATATCGCTTCCAACACAGTTGGATACTCCCCTGCCATGCAAATTAAAGTTGCTGGTCTGGATAAAGCGCTGGCGTCTCTTTCCAATCAGTGTGATACCTATGAAAACGGGGAAATGGATTTAACCGCTTCACTGACATTGGACAACGGGGAAACATTTTATTTTGACGCCTCATTTTCCGATGCAAGGATCGACAATATCCGCGGCTCGGCCGATGTTGGAGGTGGTTTTCTGAATCTCTACTTCATCCATTGGAGCAGTAACATGAAACCAGCGTCAGGTATGGGCGATTATCAGAAAGTGAGCTATCTTTCGCAGCAGTTGCGGACATATAACATCAGGAGTCTGCAGATGGGAAACTTTTCAGTCGGATTTGAGAAATTCCCTACGGCAGCTACAATCAGCAGCATGTTCAATACTCTTGCCGAGAAGACCGGCATGGATTTGTTTCATTATACGGATACAGTGACAGACAGGACAGAGGGAAGCTACAGCGATATTGACAGTGCCGTCACATCCACGCCGGCCAAGGCCGCTTTTTTATCGATAACGACAGAGCACAACGTCTATCAGGACGGCAGAAAGGGGATGAATGTGGTCGTCTCCTTTAACGTAAGCGGGATGAAAGGCAAGAGCGGTGAAATTTCAGCCTACTTCTATTTTAAATCCGGAAATCCCTTAAAGGATTTCAACAACAACTATTATACGCCCGGCGGAAATGTTGTCGCTCCGGCCAGGTACTCGCCGTCTTATGACGACTCCACGTATACCGACTTCCGTATTTTCATTCCACTTGACGAGCTCCATATGGCCGAAGGGACTCATGAACTGAAAGCGCAGGCGGTCATTTTCGATGAAAACGGCAAAAAGCTGGCTGTAAGCGACTGGACTTATTTTAATTATTATTGACAGTGTACCTGCCGCCAAAGAAATTCAACCGGACCAGAGTTAAAAATAAAATTTATTGTTGTACTTTTGCAAGTTTGTAAGAACCCTGTACCGGGGGAAAGGATGACAAATTCAGAAAAAAATATACGTTATTATGGAAAACATGGACTTGAACGAACAGGAAAGGAACAGGCGCGATGCGCTCGGAAAACTCAGGGAACTGGGTATAGACCCTTATCCTGCAGCACTTTATCCGGTAAATACCACTGCCCGTGAAATCAAAGACGGGTACGACCCGGAAAAAGGCAACATGAGCGATGTGGCTATCGCCGGAAGGATAATGTCCCGCAGGATAATGGGAGCGGCATCATTTATCGAGCTGCAGGACGAGACAGGAAGAATCCAGGTGTACATAAAACGTGACGAGATCTGTCCGGGCGAAGACAAGACCATGTACAACACCGTATTCAAGAAACTTCTTGACATAGGTGACATCATAGGGATAAAGGGATTTGCCTTCATAACCCAGACCGGTCAGCTTTCCGTCCACGCCAAGGAACTTACTCTGCTGAGCAAGTCGCTGCGAGTGCTTCCTATCGTAAAGGAAAAGGACGGGGAAGTCTACGATGCATTCACAGACCCTGAGCTCAAATACAGACAGAGATACGTGGATCTCATAGTGAATCCGCAGGTAAGACAGACTTTCGTGATGAGGAGCAGGATAATCGCGACGATGAGGGAATACTTCAACGCCGCCGGCTGTCTCGAGGTGGAAACTCCTATCCTGCAGTCAATCCCCGGAGGCGCTACCGCACGTCCTTTCGTGACCCATCACAACGCTCTGGATATTCCTCTGTATCTGCGTATTGCCAACGAGCTTTATCTGAAAAGACTGATTGTCGGAGGATATTCCGGCGTGTACGAGTTCGCGAAGGATTTCCGCAACGAAGGAATGGACAAGACCCATAACCCGGAATTCACGTGCATGGAAATCTATGTCGCCTACAAGGATTACATCTGGATGATGGACTTTGTGGAAAAGATGCTTGAGAAGATAGCGCTTACCCTGCACGGGACTACAGAGGTGACAATCGGTGACCGTAAAGTGGATTTCAGGCCTCCTTACCGCAGGCTTCCGATTCTGGAGGCGATTAAGGAGTATGCCGGAGTAGATGTGGCAGGAATGGACGAGACCCAGCTCCGCGAAACCTGCAACAGACTGAATGTCCCTATATCGAAAGAAATGGGCGAAGGCAAGCTGATAGATGCCATTTTCGGCGAATACTGCGAAAAGCACCTCGTACAGCCTACCTTCATCACCGACTATCCTGTATCGATGTCCCCTCTGACCAAAAGGCACCGCAGCAACCCGGACCTTACGGAAAGGTTCGAACTGTTCGTCTGCGGGAAGGAACTTGCCAACGCATACAGCGAGCTGAATGACCCTATCGACCAGCTCGAAAGGTTCCAGGACCAGCTCAAACAGAGGGAGCACGGAGATGACGAAGCCATGTATATTGATATGGACTTTGTCCGCGCTCTCGAATACGGAATGCCTCCGACATCCGGAATGGGTATGGGAATCGACCGTCTGACCATGTTCATGACCAACTCCCCTACCATCCAGGATGTCCTGTTCTTCCCTCAGATGAGGCCCAAGGCTGTAGAATAGGAGATCTGATGAGGACCGAAACGGTAACATCGGCACAGAACCCCAAAATAAAAGAACTTCTCGCTCTTCAGGAAAAGTCAAGACTGAGGAGGGAGAAGCGTCTTTTTGTAGTGGAAGGACGCCGGGAACTCGGGCATTGCGCCGATGCTGGATTCAGGATAAGGACACTGTTCACATGCAGGGAAATATGTCCGCAGGATGAAATCGAGGACATTGTCCGCAGGATTGTGACATCATCGCCGGATAAAGGCAATGACTTGAATATCATAGAAATCCCGGCCACCCTGTATGAAAAGGCGGCATACAGGGGAAGTACTGAAGGGATTCTGGCGGAAGTGGAATACCGAGACAGGCCACTGGATAGTCTTGAACTGGGAGAGAACCCTCTGATAGCAGTTCTGGAAAGCGTGGAAAAGCCTGGAAATCTGGGCGCTGTCCTGCGCAGTGCAGACGCAGCCGGAGCAGACGCGGTAATCATCTGTGACCCGCTGACGGATATCTACAACCCAAATCTCATCAGGGCAAGTATAGGCGCTGTCTTTTCACGACAGGTGGTGACAGCCTCTTCAGAAGACGCCATCAGATGGCTTAAACTACATGATATACAAATACTTACGGCACAGCTTCAGGATTCCGAACGGTATTACGACACGGATATGCGACGCGGCACAGCCATTGTCATGGGCACCGAATCCACCGGGCTGTCAGATGTCTGGAGGAAAGCGGCGGATGCGCACATAAGAATCCCTATGCTCGGCCGGCTCGACTCCCTCAACGTTTCAGTATCGGCGGCCATCCTTCTCTATGAAGCCGTCAGACAGAGAAACTCCAGATAACCTTTATCTGCATCATGAAAAGATTCGGTCTCATAGGTTACCCGATAAAAGGGTCGCTCAGTCCCGTGCTGTTCAGCGCAGGGTATCACGGCAAATATGTCTACGATCTGATTGAAAATCCTGATTTCGAGACATCATATCAGATATTTGCAGACAGTTATGCCGGAATAAACGTCACAGCTCCTTATAAAGAAAACGCATTACGGATGGCTGGCCATATTGACCCTGTCTGCAGGAAAATCGGAGCGGCCAACCTGCTCGTCAAGACTCAGGACGGAATACACGCATACAATTCCGACTATACGGGCATCAGACGAAGTCTGCTTGAAGCCATGACAGGGTGGAAGTATGGAGAAAACGAGGACGAAGCGGCAGAAACCGTCCATGGACAGGGAGGACGCCGGATATCGGCGCTTGTTGTCGGATGCGGAGGTGCAGGGAAAGCCGCTGCCGTAGCTTCCGCAGACCTCGGCATGCACGTTTTTCTGATGAACCGCACATTGAACAGAGCGGAACAAATCGCCGCCAACCTGCCTCAATACGGATTTCAGGTAAAACCGCTTGCCGAATTCACGCAGATGTTCCGGCAATGCGATGTGATAATATACACTCTTCCGGACAGTATTGAAAGTATCGGTTCTCTGGGAGACGGCCATACTATGGAGACATCGGAACACATAGCCGCCAACAGACCGAAAGTGATACTGGAAGCCAACTACAAGACTCCCGCTTTCAACCAGAGTACCATTGCACAGCTAAGCAGCGTATACCGGGATGTCAGGTACATAAGCGGGCTGCGTTGGCTGCTCCATCAGGCAGCAGGAGGGTATGAACTGTTCACAGGAGAAATTCCTGATTTCCAGGCTATGGAACAGGCGGTTGTCTCTCGGTGAACTTGTATTGGAAACTTTTTTAAAGCCAGCTGATACCATGTTAAAAAAAGCGATCATTATCATCTCTATTGCAGCGTTTGCATTGACCGGCTGCAATGAAATCAGGAAAGGCGAGGCCGAAAGCCCGCTCGCAGGTCATGTCATCTATATAGGACTCGACGGATGGGGCGCATACAGTCTGCCTGAAGCCGATATGCCCAATGTGAAATCCCTGATGGAGAAAGGGTGCTGGACACTCTGCAAACGTACCGTACTTCCATCATCAAGCGCCCCAAACTGGGCATCCATGTTCATGGGAGCCGGACCGGAACTCCACGGATACACGACCTGGGGTGCACAGCATCCGGAGCTTCCTTCCAGGGTCATCCTCAAGAACAATATCTTCCCTACCGTATTCCAAATAGCCAGAGATTCCTACCCGGAAGCGGAAATCGGTGTGCTGTACGACTGGAGCGGCATAAAATATCTGGTGGACACACTGTCCCTCAGCCATCATGCCCAGTCTCCGGACTATATGAAATACCCGGGAGAACTGTGCAATATGGCAGAAAAATACATAAAGGAAAAGAAACCCGTGCTTATGGCCGTATGTTTTGACGAGCCGGACCATACAGGACATACGGCAGGACACAATACCCCGGAATACTACGCAAAACTGGAAGTGCTTGACAGCTACATCGGCAGAATCGTAAATGCCGCCAAGGAGGCAGGAATAGCAGACAACACCGTCTTCATAATCACTTCAGATCATGGCGGGACAGGGAAAGGTCACGGCGGAATCACCATGGAAGAAATGGAGACACCGTTCATCATCGCCGGCAAGAACATACGCAAGGGAGGCGAGATGTCTGAAAGCATGATGCAGTATGACGTAGCATCTACCATAGCCCGGATACTGGCACTTGACCAGCCGCAGGTATGGATAGGACGTCCTATGACAGAGGTGTTTGAATAGCATGCCAAGTCAATTGCGGCTCTCCCTTCTATGCCGGGGAGCGACCCGTTGCCCGAAAATTTCGGGCAATTTTTTTCATTGGTATTGAATTAATGAGTAACTTGCGCCGTTAAAAAAAATCAAGATTTATGTCACTGAATAAAGTAATGCTGATAGGCAACGTGGGGAGGGATCCTGAAGTACGCTATCTGGAAAATTCCGGGAACGCCAAAGTGGCGACATTCACACTGGCCACTACCGAAAGATACAGGGACCGTAACGGGGAAATGAGAGAGAACACGGAATGGCACAATATCGTTGCATGGAGAAACTCTGCGGACGTAGTTGAAAAATTCGTAAAGAAAGGCACACAATTATACATAGAAGGACGCTTGCGCACCAGATCATGGGATGACCAGACAGGGAACAAGAGATACACTACCGAAATCATGGTGGACAACCTCCAGTTGCTGGGCAGAAAGTCAGACAATCCGGCCTCACAGGCAGGATACGGTTCCCAGGCACAGGGAGGCTATCAGAACCAGCAGTCTTATGGAGGAAGCCAGGCTCCGTCCCGTCCGAATTACCAGCAGCCGGTACAGCCACAGGCGCCGGATGCGGCAGGCGACCTTCCGGAAGACGACCTTCCATTCTAGGAAAAACTAACTATATAATATTCCAGTCATCATGGCATTAGACGTAGTATTGGGCCTTCAGTGGGGAGATGAAGGCAAAGGTAAAATTGTGGATGTACTTGCAGGCAGGTATCCTGCAGTTGCACGCTTTCAGGGCGGACCGAACGCGGGACATTCACTTCATTTTGAAGGCAAAAGCTTCGTGCTCAGATCAATACCTTCAGGTATTTTCAGAAAGGACGCTATAAATATCGTCGGAAACGGAGTTGTCCTGGACCCTATCACATTCAAGCAGGAATGCGAAAACATAGAAAAGACAGGAGTACCTGTGCGGGACAGGATCGTAATAGCGAAAAAGGCGCATCTTATCCTTCCGACACACAGACTTCTGGATGCGGCAAATGAAGCCGCCATGGGTAAAGGCAAGATCGGATCGACACTCAAAGGCATAGGTCCGACCTATACAGACAAAGTAAGCAGAAACGGACTGCGTGTAGGCGACATCCTTGCCGGCAATTTCTTAGAAAGATACGCCAGCCTGAAAAACAAACATGTAAGACAGCTGCAGCAGATGGATTTCAAATGCAATCCCGATGCAGAAGAAGCAGCATTCATGGAAGCGGTCGGATATCTCAAGCAGTTCAGGCTTGTCGACTGCGAATATTTCGTAAACCAGGAACTCAAGACCAAATCAATTCTTGCAGAAGGTGCACAGGGTTCAATGCTCGATATCGACTACGGTTCATATCCGTTCGTAACCTCTTCATCGACAGCCTGTGCGGGAGCATGTATCGGACTGGGAGTGGCTCCGTCAAAAATCGGACACGTATACGGCATTTTCAAAGCGTACTGTACAAGGGTCGGCAGCGGTCCGTTCCCTACTGAACTATTTGACGGGACCGGAGACAGACTCCGGGAAATCGGTCATGAGTTCGGTGCAGTCACAGGCCGCCCGCGCCGTACAGGATGGCTTGATCTGGTAGCGCTCAAATATGCAGTGATGCTGAGCGGGGTCACCGATCTCATCATGATGAAATCAGACTGTCTGGATTCTTTCGAAACCATCAAGGTCTGCACTTCATATAAAGTGGACGGTCAGGAGACAGACCAGGTGCCGTTCGACACATATGCACACATAGAGCCGGTATATACGGAATTCAAAGGGTGGAACACAGACCTGACATGGTGCAGGAAGGAAAGCGAGCTTCCGGAAGAGTTCAGAAACTATATCGGTTTCATGGAAAACTATCTCGGAGTGCCGATCAGAATCATTTCCCTCGGACCTGACAGGGATGCCACCATCATGAGATAAATTCATCAATACGACTTAAACCTGCAGAAAAAATGACAGCAACCATAAGAAGATTCCTGAACGACTATCCTGCCGCAAGATGGGCAGCACTCATACTCATCGCACTGATGATGTTCTTCGCATACATGTTCGTAGACGTGATGTCTCCGCTCAAGTCCCTGATTGAAAGCGAAAGAGGATGGGACAGCAGCGTATTCGGAACATATGCGGCTTCCGAATACATACTGAATGTATGCGGTTTCCTGATCATTGCCGGAATCATACTCGACAAGATGGGTATCAGATACACCGGCATACTTTCCGCCTCCCTCATGGTATTCGGCGCCGGAATCAAATATATCGGCATCAGCGACTGGTTCCAGACCACAGAAATGTGCAGCTGGCTCGGGAGCTGGTGGACCGCAATGCCAGGCAGCGCCAAGATGGCGGCTCTCGGATTCATGATTTTCGGATGCGGATGCGAAATGGCAGGGACCACAGTATCCAAGGCAATCGCCAAATGGTTCAAAGGAAAGGAAATGGCACTTGCAATGGGCCTTGAAATGGCTATAGCCAGACTGGGCGTATTCGCAGTAATGTGGCTTTCACCGGCAATATCGGAGCACTTCGGAGGCTCTGTAGTTGCCCCGCTTGCATTCTGCACATGTCTGCTTCTGGTAGGACTGATCAACTATACTGTCTTCTCTGTCATGGATACAAGACTTGACAGGCAGCTTATTGCAGCAGGAGAGGCGACAGAAGAGAAAAGTCCTGAAGACGAATTTCATGTCAGGGATCTAGGGAAAATATTTTCCAGCAAGATGTTCTGGCTTGTAGCCCTGCTTTGCGTGCTTTATTACTCTGCAATCTTTCCGTTCCAGAGATATGCTCCGAATTTTCTTGAAGTTACTCTGAACGTAGATGCCAATACTGCTTCCAGACTGTTCAGCTGCTTCCCTATTCTGGCAATGTGCCTCACACCTGCTCTCGGGATCTTCCTCGATTACAAAGGCAAGGGTGCCTCAATGCTGATGATAGGCGCTGTCATAATGATTGTATGCCACCTGAGTTTCGCATTCCTTCTCCCTGTATTCCCATATAAATGGTTTGCAGTACTGCTTATAGTAGTGCTTGGAGTAAGTTTCTCCCTCGTACCGGCAGCATTGTGGCCAAGTGTTCCGAAAATCATTGATGAAAAGATTCTCGGCAGTGCATACTGTCTTATATTCTGGGTACAGAACATCGGACTGTGTCTGGTTCCGCTGCTTATCGGAGTCGTACTCAACGCCACCGGAGGATATCTGGTACCTATGATCATCTTCTCCTCATTCGGAGTACTGGCATTCATCTTCAGTCTCCTTCTCAAGGTAGAAGACAGGAAGAAAGGTTTCGGCCTTGAAAAGCCAAACATCAAGGACTGAAAGTCCCGACCCAGAAGCATGAAAAGGAAATGGCTGAGAACAAACGACCTGAAGGAATAAGCAAAAATCAGACAGTCTGCTGGATCGCACTGGCATGTCTCGTGGTACCGATGTTCGCATCGTATTTCTTCGATGACATGTTTTCCACGCTGTCTCATATCTTCCAGAATCCGGAAACGCTGCAGCTCGGGTGGGACAGTGCCGGCTACGGGTTTTACGCAGGAGGCTATTCCTTTTTATGCGTATGCGGAGGGCTGGTCATCTGCGGAATCCTTCTGGATGTATTCGGAGTACGCGTAATCGGCTCCGTATTTGTCGGACTTATGATGACAGGAGCTGCAATCGTGCTGGCGGCTCTTCTTTCGGGAATGGCTCCGGATGTGACACTGATGCTTGCCTATGTCGGATGCATGCTGTTCGGGCTCGGCAGTGAAATCGCCGGTGTCGCAGTTACAAGGTCCATAGCGAAGTGGTTCAAGGGCAGGAATGTTGCACTGGCCATGGGGCTCCAGCTCTCTATAGCAAGACTGGGAACAGCTACTGCCTTCATCCTCTCTCCGATACTGGTCGCAGAGAAACCGGCAGGTGAAATATATACTCTTGCAGAAACAGCCAGACCTGCGATTGCAGGACTGGCCATGCTTCTTGCAGGCGGCGTACTGTGGGCCGTATTCGTGGCAATGGACGCAAGATTCGACAAGGATGCGGGAATAGTGAATGCCCGGGGAAAAGTAAAAGAAGAAGACAAGTTCAGGATCGGCGACATCCTTAAGGTGCTCGGCAATCCGAGATTTCTGATGATAGCTTTTCTATGCGTGTTTTTCTACTGCTGCATAATATCTTTCAAGAAATTCGGAACCGCCATCGTCATCCCGCGGTTCGACATGGACGTAGACTCGGCGAAATGGATGATAACGATGATACCTTTCTTTACCGTCATTTTCACACCGCTGTTCGGAGCACTGGTTGACAAAACCGGTAAAGCGACGACATGGATGCTGACAGGCGCAGTACTGGTTCTCGTTTCGCATCTCATAATGGCATTTGCGCCTCAGGGTACGGCATTTTACGGATACCTCGCAATTTCCCTGCTCGGTATCGGCTATTCTCTTGTCCCGTCAGCCATGTGGCCTACCGTTCCGAAAATAATTCCTGACAAGAATCTTGGAACGGCATTTTCCCTGATATACTGGGTACAGAACATGGGAATGCTGCTTGTCCCTGTCTTTGTCGGAAAGATTTTCAAGGAAATGGTTACGGAAGCAGGGAACAAGACCCAGGAAATCGCAGCGGCAGTACATGCCGAATTCATATTCATCGGACTGGGCATAGCTGCCGTCGCAATAGCAATGACACTGATTGCCGCCTCACGCAGGCGGCCCGAACTGGAAATAGACTTGCCTAACAGAAAATAAAATGTACAGACTGCTTGATAAAGTAAATTCACCCGAAGACATCAAAGGCTTCTCCATAGAGGAGCTCAAGGTCCTGTGTTCCGAAATCCGGAACTATATGATCGGGTGCTGCGCAACCAACCCGGGGCACATAGGGTCGAGTCTGGGGGCAGTCGAGCTTATAGTAGGTCTGCACTATATCTATAACACCCCTAAAGACAAACTGGTATTTGATGTAGGACATCAGGCTTACGCGCACAAGATCCTGACAGGGAGGAAAGACAGTTTCCGTCAGAACAGGAAACGAGGAGGCATCAGTGGGTTCACGAAACGCAGTGAAAGTATCTTCGACGCATTCGGTACCGGACATTCCTCCACATCCATATCTTCCGCTCTCGGTCTGGCGGAAGCGGCGAAAATGACAGGAACAGAAGACAAGGTGGTAGCCGTCATAGGTGACGGAGCCTTATCGGGAGGACTTGCTTTTGAAGGGCTGAACAACGCAGGTATCAGCAAGACCGACCTTCTGGTCATAATCAATGACAACAACATTTCAATCGACAAGAACATAGGAGCAATCCACGAACACCTTCTGAGACTTACCACGGACCCGACCTACAACAGGCTCAAGAAACATGTTTGGGACAGGATCGGCGAAGGCAAATTCAGGAAAATGGTGCAGAAGTTCATTGTAAGCACAAAATCATCGATTGTCAGCGCATCAGGAGGAGCGTTATTCGAAGCATTGGGGTTCAGGTACTTCGGCCCGATTGACGGAAATGATATCGCCCAAGTGACGGAAACACTGTCAAGACTGAAAGACATAAAAGGCCCGAGGATTCTTCACACAATCACCACCAAAGGCAAGGGATTCGCACCGGCGGAAGAAGAACAGACCATTTGGCACTCTCCGGGCATGTTCGATCCGGTAACAGGAAAACGGATAAAACCTGCAGACCATCATGAAAGCCGCTACCAGGATGTTTTCGGGGAGGTGCTTCTGGAACTTGCCAGGGCCGACAGGAGAGTAGTCGGCATAACTCCGGCAATGGCAACAGGATGCGGAATGGACCTGCTGGCAAGGGAAATGCCGGAAAGGTTCTTTGACGTAGGTATAGCCGAAGAGCATGCCGTTACTTTTTCGGCAGGACTTGCCGCCGGCGGGATGAAACCGTTCTGCAACATCTACTCTTCCTTTTCCCAGAGAGCCTATGACCAGATAATTCATGATGTTGCGCTGCAGAAACTGGGCGTAGTGATGTGTCTTGACAGAAGCGGACTTGTAGGAGAAGACGGAGCGACGCATCAGGGTGTGTTCGACATGGCTGCATACAGGAGTATACCCGGTACAATCATTGCCGCGCCACGCAACGAAATAGAACTCAAGCAACTTATGTATACAGCTGCAGGAAAGGATGAAGGCCCGTTTATCATAAGATATCCTAGAGGATACGGAGAAGGGGTTTCATGGAGGACATGCGAATTTGCAGAACTTCCTGTCGGCAAGGCTGAAAAAATGCTTGACGGGACAGACGTGGCAGTGATTGCCGCAGGACCTCTGGCAAACCGTGCATATGAAGCCGCTGTCAGATACAGAAACGAAACAGGGATATCCCCTGCCGTATACAATATCCGATTCATAAAACCTATAGATGAAAATGCGCTGGCAGAAGCCGGCAAATGCAGGACGATCATCACGATCGAAGACGGAGTCACAGCCGGAGGCCTGTACGGCGCCGTATCGGAATATTTCGCAGGAAAAGAAAGCCGTCCGAGAATAACATGTCTCGGCATTCCGGACCGGTTCATCGAACAGGGCACCCAACAGGAAGAAAGACAGGAATGCGGCATCGATAAAGAAGGCATTTTCAATAAGATTTATGAAGAAATGAAGATTTCTTGCAAAAAAAATCAAAAAGTTTTGGAAAGTCAGAATTAATCTCTATCTTTGCAGTCCCTTTTGGGAAATGAGTCATCAAAAACTCGCCGATGTAGCTCAGTTGGCTAGAGCACGTGATTTGTAATCTCGGGGTCGTGGGTTCGATTCCCTCCATCGGCTCAAGTTCTTTAGAATTTTTGAAGAATAAGTATCGGGAGAATACCAGAGTGGCCAAATGGGGCAGACTGTAAATCTGCTGGTTTATACCTTCGGTGGTTCGAATCCATCTTCTCCCACAAGATTGGAAGCAGCCGGTTAATCTGACTCGGCAATCTTTCAAAAGAAACGAAAAAAGCGGAAGTAGCTCAGTTGGTAGAGCATTAGCCTTCCAAGCTAAGGGTCGCGGGTTCGAACCTCGTCTTCCGCTCAAACTACGCCAGTGTAGCTCAGGGGTAGAGCGCTTCCTTGGTAAGGAAGAGGTCATGAGTTCAAATCTCATCACCGGCTCTGCTTTTTTTGTATATAGTAGCATATAATACACATAAACAAATAAAATTATGGCTAAAGAAACCTTTAAAAGAGACAAACCGCACGTTAACATCGGTACAATCGGCCACGTTGACCACGGTAAGACTACTTTGACTGCAGCTATTACAACTGTACTTGCAAAGGAGGGTCTTTCTGAGCTCCGTTCATTCGACTCAATCGATAACGCTCCTGAGGAGAAAGAGCGTGGTATCACAATCAACACTGCGCACGTAGAGTATCAGACAGCAACACGTCACTATGCACACGTTGACTGTCCGGGCCACGCCGACTATGTGAAGAACATGGTAACAGGTGCAGCTCAGATGGATGGTGCAATCCTCGTAGTTGCAGCAACAGACGGTCCTATGCCTCAGACTCGTGAGCACATCCTTCTCGCACGTCAGGTAAACGTCCCTAGAATCGTTGTATTCCTTAACAAGGTGGACCTTGTAGACGATCCTGAGATGCTTGACCTCGTTGAGATGGAAGTTCGTGACCTTCTTTCATTCTATAACTTTGACGGAGAAAACGCTCCTGTAATCCGCGGATCAGCTCTTGGTGCACTTAACGGTGATCCTCAGTACGAGGCAAAGATCATGGAGCTTATGGATGCAGTTGACTCATATATTCCTATCCCTCCACGTGACAACGAGAAACCATTCCTCATGCCTATCGAGGATATCTTCTCAATCACAGGTCGTGGTACAGTTGCAACTGGCCGTATCGAGACAGGTGTCATCCACACTGGAGACGAGGTGGAAATCGTAGGTCTTGGAGAAGCTCCTAAGAAGACTGTCGTAACAGGAGTCGAGATGTTCCGCAAGATCCTTGACGAGGGAGAGGCTGGAGATAACGTAGGTCTTCTTCTCCGTGGTATCGACAAGAAGGAAATCAAGAGAGGACAGGTACTTGCTAAACCAGGTACAATTCACCCTCACCAGAAATTCCAGGCTGAGATCTATGTACTGAAGAAAGATGAAGGTGGTCGTCATACTCCATTCCACAACCACTATCGTCCTCAGTTCTTCATCCGTACTCTTGACATCACAGGAGAGATTACTCTTCCAGAGGGTGTAGAGATGGTAATGCCTGGCGATAATGTCACTATCTCTGTTGAACTCATCTATCCGGTAGCGCTTAACGAAGGTCTTCGTTTCGCAATCCGTGAGGGAGGTCGTACAGTAGGTGCAGGACAGGTAACTAAGATTCTTGAATAATCCTGAATCAAAATAGACAAGCGGGTGCCTGCCAAAAGACGCCCGCTTTTATAGGGGAATAGAACAAGGGTAGTTCAGCGGTCTCCAAAACCGTCGATGTGGGTTCGAATCCTGCTTCCCCTGCAAAATATCAAAGGTTACGATTTGGTAATTGTTTAACAGACATCCAAGCAAGCTTCCAACTACGGGTGTCCATTAAAGGTAAAGATGAGAAAGTTTATCAACTATCTTAAAGAGTCATATTCGGAGATGACCAAGAAGGTTACATGGCCGACTTGGAGCAAATTGCAGAGTTCAGCTGTCGTGGTGATGGTTGCTTCTGTGATTTTTGCCGTAGTGATCTTCGTTATGGACTTTGCTTTCCAGAACCTGATGACAGCAATTTACACACTGTAATTAATACCTTTGCATCATGGGCGAAAAGAAATGGTATGTGCTGAGAGCAGCAGGCGGAAAGGAAAAGAAAGCCAAAGAGTATCTCGAGAAAGAGATTGAGAGATGCGGCCTTCAGGATCTGGTTTCACAGGTTCTTGTCCCGACAGAAAAGGTGTATAAGATACGTGACGGAAAAAGAGTCAGTTCAGAGCGCCTCTTCTATCCGGGATATGTCCTTATAGAAGCCGAGCTTACCGGTGAACTCCAGTATATAATCAGGAATGAGATTCCTCATATGTCTGGCTTCCTCACTGAGAAGCGGGATATAAGCAGGGGCTCAGGTAAAGCCCAGGAAGAAAAGATTCCTATTCCACTGAGGGATTCCGAAGTCAAGAGAATCCTCGGCGAGCAGGATGAAATCGCAACAAGCGAAGGAGAGACTGTAGTTGACTACACTGTAGGAGAAGCAGTCAAGATTACAGACGGTCCGTTCAGCGGGTTCGACGGAACAGTAGAAGAAATAGTGGAAGACCGTAGCAAGCTCAAGGTTATGGTCATGATTTTCGGAAGAAAGACTCTGCTCGAGCTCAACTTTACACAAGTAACTAAAGAATAATCAAGAATTATGGCAAAAGAAGTCACTGGGTTTATCAAACTCCAGATTAAAGGTGGCGCAGCAAATCCATCACCTCCAGTAGGACCGGCTCTCGGTTCAAAGGGTCTGAACATAATGGATTTCTGCAAGCAGTTCAATGCCCGGACTCAGGACAGCGCCGGTAAGGTACTTCCTGTAGTCATCACTGTCTACAGCGACAAATCATTTTCATTTGAAGTAAAGCAGCCTCCTGTAGCAGTCCAGCTTAAAGAAGCTGCCAAGATTTCAAGCGGTTCTGCAGAGCCGAACAGGAAGAAGGTCGCAACTATCACTTGGGATCAGGTGAAGAAAATAGCAGAATCAAAAATGCCGGATATGAACGCATTTACACTCAAGTCTGCAATGACTATGGTAGCCGGCACTGCTAGAAGCATGGGTATAAAGGTTGAAGGAGAATTTCCTGCTGACATCTAAAAATCACACGCGAAATGAGTAAACTGACAAAAAACCAAAAGACGGTAATGGCCAAATATGATCCGGCCAAGCAGTACAAGCTTTCTGAGGCATGTGAAATCGTAAAGGATGTTACCTTCACTAAATTCGATGCATCTGTTGAACTTGCTGTAAATCTGGGTGTGGATCCACGTAAGGCAAACCAGATGGTCCGTGGCGTAGTCACTCTTCCTCACGGAACAGGTAAGCAGACCAGAGTGCTCGTACTTTGTACGCCTGACAAGGAAACTGAAGCAAAAGAGGCCGGAGCTGACTATGTCGGTCTTGATGAATATATTGACAAGATCAAAGGTGGCTGGACTGACGTTGATGTCATCATCTGTACACCTTCCGTAATGGCAAAAGTCGGAGCCATCGGTAGAATTCTCGGTCCAAGAGGCCTTATGCCAAACCCTAAGACCGGTACGGTGACAATGGGAATCGGCAAGGCTGTCAAGGAAGTGAAAGCCGGAAAAATCGATTTCAAGGTCGACAAGACCGGAATCGTGCATGCGGCTATCGGAAAAGCTTCATTCACTGCACAGCAGATCTGCGAGAACGCTCAGGAGCTGATTTCAGCTATCATGAAACTCAAGCCGCAGACACTCAAGGGAACATATTTGATAAGTGCTTCTATCTGCACAACAATGAGTCCCGGTGTTAGTCTTGATATCAAATCATTCAGCAGTGCTGACTAAAAATTCAATATTATGAGAAAAGAAGAAAAAGCCCAGATAATTGAATCAATTGCAGCACAGATCCAGGAGACTCCTAATTTCTATATTACAGATATCTCCGGGCTGAATGCTGAAGAGACTACAAAACTCCGTCGCGAGTGCTTTGAAAAGAACATCAAACTCGTAGTAGTCAAGAACACTCTTTTCCACAAAGCACTCCTCGGCATGGAAAACGAAGAAGTAAAACTCATTTTCCCTGCACTTGAAGGCCCTACAGCCATCATGTATACGGAGACTCCTAACGCGCCGGCAAAACTCATCAAGAAATATGCTGACGATGGAGCGGAAAAACCTGCCCTCAAAGCAGCATACGTTCAAGAGTGCTCATTTGTAGGTGCTGACAAGCTTGGCGAACTCTGCAACATCAAGTCTCGTGAAGAGCTCATCGGTGATATCATCGGACTGCTCCAGTCACCTGCACGCAATGTCGTTTCTGCTCTCCAGTCTGCTGGTGGCAAACTGGCTGGCATCGTCAAGACACTTTCAGAAAGAGAATAATTAAAAATAACAAACTAAATAAATTAAATTATGGCAGATATTAAAGCACTTGCAGAAGAGTTGGTTAACCTTTCTGTAAAAGACGTTCAGGAACTCGCACAGATCCTCAAAGACGAGTATGGTATTGAGCCTGCAGCAGCTGCAGTAGCAGTAGCAGGTCCTGCAGCTGGAGCAGGTGAGGCTGCAGCAGCAGAGCAGACTGAGTTCAATGTAATCCTCAAATCAGCAGGCCAGGCTAAACTTGGCGTTGTAAAAGCTGTGAAGGAAATTACAGGTCTCGGACTGAAAGAGGCTAAAGACCTTGTAGACAAGGCTCCTGACGCTGTAGTCAAAGAGAAAGTATCTAAAGCAGAGGCTGAGCAGATCAAAGCTACCCTCGAAGAGGCTGGAGCAGAAGTTGAAGTTAAATAGCTTCACCTTCCCCCAGATGGGAAACTAAGTCAGGTTTAGGGCCTTACAAGACCCTAAACCTTTTTGTCGTATTTAAGTTTTTCTCTATACAAAGGCTGATAAGATGTCTCTAAAACCAAAAACACAGCGAATATCTTTCGCATCATCGAAAATTCTCCTTGAGTATCCAGACCTGCTTGAGGTTCAGCTGAAGTCCTTCCAGGATTTCTTCCAGCTGGATACAACACCGGAGAACAGGCGAAATGAAGGCCTGTATCAGGTGTTCCAGGAGATATTCCCGATCGAAGATACAAGAAACAATTATAAACTTGAATTCATCGATTATTTTATCGATCCACCACAGTATTCAATTGACGAATGCCTGGAAAGGGGATTGACTTACAACGTGCCTCTGAAAGCGAAACTACGACTTTCCTGCAGCGATCCTGAACATGAGGATTTCGATACGAGAGTACAGGACGTGTATCTGGGAAACATCCCATACATGACTCCCGGCGGAACTTTCGTAATCAACGGTTCAGAAAGAATCATCGTCTCCCAGCTTCACAGGTCTCCCGGCGTATTCTTCGGACAGAGTGTTCACGCCAACGGAACCAAGCTGTATTCTGCCAGAATCATCCCGTTCAAGGGATCATGGATAGAATTCGCTACTGACATCAACAATGTCATGTATGCATATATCGACCGTAAGAAAAAATTGCCTGTAACAACCCTGCTAAGAGCCATTGGATTCAACGGCGACAAGGACATTATCGACATATTCGGACTGGCAGACGAAATAGAAGCCACTCCAGAGGTCCTCAAAGCTAACGAGGGAAGGAAACTTGCGGCCAAGGTGCTCAAGACATGGATTGAAGATTTCGTAGACGAAGACACCGGAGAGGTTATCCCTGTCGAAAGAACCATGCCTATCGTGGAAAGGGGTGAGATTCTCTGTGATGAGACTATCCAGAAACTCGCCGAGACAGATGTCAAGACCATCCTTCTGCAGAAAGAAGAAGCAAATGTAAATGAATACGCAATCATATACAACACTCTGCAGAAAGACCCTACAAACACGGAGACAGAGGCTATCAACTACATCTACAAACAGCTCCGTAATTCAGAACCGCCTGATGAAGCTACGGCGAGAGACGTCATTGACAAGCTGTTCTTCTCGGAAAAGAGATATGATCTGGGCGATGTCGGAAGATACCGTCTCAACCAGAAACTGAATCTGAATACACCTGATGACGTACGTGTACTTACCAACACGGATATCATCGAAATCATAAAGTACCTGATACTCCTCATAAATTCAAAGGCGACTGTCGACGACATCGACCATTTGAGCAACAGACGTATCAGGACTGTAGGCGAGCAGCTTGCAAACCAGTTCAGCGTCGGACTTTCCAGAATGGCAAGGACCATCCGCGAAAGGATGAACGTCAGGGACAGCGAGCAGTTCTCCCCTATAGATCTCATCAATGCGAAGACCCTGTCTTCCGTTATCAATTCGTTCTTCGGTACAAGCCAGTTGTCCCAGTTCATGGATCAGACCAACCCGCTGTCCGAAATGACACACAAGCGCCGTCTCTCGGCTCTCGGTCCTGGCGGACTTTCGCGTGACCGTGCAGGATTTGAGGTCAGGGACGTACACTACACGCATTACGGCCGTCTCTGCCCTATTGAGACGCCTGAGGGACCGAACATCGGTCTTATATCATCCCTTTGCGTGTATGCAAGGATCAACGATCTCGGATTCATTGAGACTCCGTACCGTAAGGTAAACGGAGGCAAAGTGGATCTGAGTTCGGACGGATGGGTATACATGAGTGCCGAGCAGGAAGAGAACCAGATGATCTCGCTTGCAAACATCCGGATGAATGATGACGGGGATATCCTTGAAGACAGGATACAGTGCCGTCTCGGTGCGGACTTCCCTGTCGTTACAAAGGATGAGGTGAATCTGATGGACGTCGCTCCGAACCAGATAGCATCCGTAGCAGCATCCCTGATTCCGTTCCTGGAGCATGATGATGCGCACAGGGCACTGATGGGAGCCAACATGATGCGTCAGGCAGTTCCTCTCCTCAATCCTGAATCCCCTATCGTAGGTACGGGGCTGGAAGAAAGAGTCTGCCTTGATTCGAGGACACAGATCACAGCAGAGAGAAAAGGAGAAGTGGTTTATGTGGATGCAAATGAAATCCACGTGAAATACGACCGTACGGATGACGAGAAGTTCGTAAGTTTCTCTCCTGATGTAACCGTATACAAACTTCCGATATACAGGAGGACAAACCAGAGCACGACCATCCTGCTCAAACCTATAGTCCGCAAAGGGGATATAGTTGAGAAAGGCCAGATAATGACCGAGGGATATGCGACACAGAACGGCGAACTTGCTCTGGGAAGGAATCTGAAAGTGGCGTTCATGCCTTGGAAAGGATACAACTACGAGGATGCCATCGTGCTTTCCGAAAGGATGATCCGCTGGGATATCCTCACTTCAATACATGTAGATGAGTATATTACGGAAGTGCGCGATACCAAGCGCGGTATGGAAGAGCTTACTTCAGATATTCCGAATGTCAGCGAAGACGCTACGAGGAATCTCGACGAGAACGGTATCATCAGAATAGGGGCGCATATCGAGCCGGGAGACATAATGATCGGTAAGATTACGCCTAAAGGTGAAAGCGACCCGTCTCCTGAAGAGAAACTGCTCAGGGCAATTTTCGGAGACAAGGCCGGAGATGTCAAGGACGCATCCCTCAAGGCCACTCCGTCACTCAGCGGTACGGTAATCGGCACAGCCCTCTATTCTAAAGTGGCAAAGGAAAGCAACAGGAAGGGAGCAAAGGCAGACCAGAAAGCCAAAATCGACAAGGTGGAAGAAGAGTTCAACACCAAGGCAGAGGCTCTGCGCACCAAGTTCCTTGACAAACTTGCAGCACTGGTAGAAGGCAAGAAGAGCGCCGGCATCAGCGACCTGTACGGAGTGGAAATTATCCCTAAGGACAAGACTATCGCATTTTCTGACATAAAGGATATCGACTACGAGAACATAAACTCCAGCAAGTGGACTGCTGACAAGAACACGAATACCCTCGTGAGGGAACTGATCAACAACTACTGCATCGCATACAAGGAGGCCGTGGCGAAAAACCGCAGGGCCGTCGACAAGATCAAAGTCGGAGACGAGCTTCCGAACGGAGTGATGCAGCTCGCAAAAGTATATGTGGCCAAGAAAAGGAAGATCAGGGTAGGAGACAAGATGGCCGGCCGTCACGGCAACAAAGGTATCGTGGCAAAAGTCGTAAGGGACGAAGACATGCCGTTCCTCGAAGACGGAACACCGGTGGATATAGTTCTCAACCCTCTTGGAGTGCCTTCCCGTATGAACCTCGGGCAGATTTATGAAACTGTCCTCGGCTGGGCTGGAGAAGAGCTCGGGCTCAAATTCAGCACCCCTATTTTTGACGGTGCTAGCATCGACAGCATCTGCCAGTACACGGACAAGGCGGGCCTTCCTAGATTCGGAAAGACATATCTGAGGGACGGAGGTACAGGAGACTGGTTCGACCAGCCTGCTACAGTCGGTGTCATATACATGATCAAGTTGGGCCACATGGTCGACGACAAGATGCATGCAAGATCCATCGGACCATACTCCCTGATTACACAGCAGCCTCTCGGAGGAAAGGCTCAGTTCGGAGGACAGAGGTTCGGAGAAATGGAGGTGTGGGCCCTCGAGGCATTCGGAGCATCCAACGTACTTCAGGAAATCCTTACTGTCAAGTCAGACGATGTCAACGGAAGGTCGAAGACATACGAGGCAATCGTCAAAGGTGACCTGATGCCTACTCCTGGTATTCCGGAGTCGCTCAACGTGCTGCTGCATGAGCTCAGAGGTCTCGGACTGAAGGTAACATTAGACTAGTTTTATACAGACAATCAGAAATATTGGGATATGCCTATTTTTAATAAAGAAAACAAGGTAAAAAGCAATTTCGAAAGAATAAGCATCTCGCTCGCTTCTCCTGAAGACATCAAGGAGAGGTCATCAGGAGAAGTCCTCAAGCCGGAGACGGTCAACTACAGGACTTACAAGCCTGAGAGAGACGGACTTTTCTGCGAAAAGATCTTCGGACCGACAAAGGACTACGAGTGCCACTGCGGAAAATACAAGAGAATCCGTTACAGGGGCATTGTCTGTGACCGTTGCGGTGTGGAAGTGACAGAAAAGAAGGTCCGCAGGGAAAGGATGGGACACATAGAGCTCACCGTACCTGTAGCCCATATCTGGTACTTCAAGTCAGCTCCGAACAAGATTGCCGCTCTTCTGGGCCTTGCAGCCAAGAAGCTCGAGGCTGTAATCTACTATGAAAAATACATAGTGATCAATCCCGGAACGACCAATATAGCCAAGATGGAACTCCTCTCGGAGGAAGAATATCTTGACCTTATAGATTCAATGCCTGAGAACCAGGCTCTTCCTAACGATGATCCTGAAAAATTCAGGGCAGGAATGGGAGCTGAGGCCATCTATGAACTCCTCAAGGAAATCGATATAGACGCACTTGCCAAGGAGCTCCGTACAAAGATGAACACCGAGACTTCCCAGCAGAGAAGGGCGGAAGCGCTCAAGAGACTCAGCATCGTAAAGTGGTTCCAGGAGTCAAAGGGTATCAACAGGCCCGAGTGGATGATTCTCAAGGTCATTCCTGTCATTCCGCCTGACCTCCGTCCGCTCGTTCCGCTTGACGGAGGACGTTTCGCGACATCCGACCTCAACGATCTTTACAGAAGAGTCATCATCAGGAACAACCGACTGAAAAGACTCATCGAGATAAAGGCTCCTGAAGTCATCCTGAGAAACGAGAAGCGAATGCTTCAGGAGGCAGTGGACTCGCTTTTCGACAACTCCAAGAAGTCAAATGCAGTAAAGAGTGAAGCCAACAGAACTCTCAAATCTCTGTCAGACAGCCTTAAAGGAAAACAGGGAAGGTTCCGTCAGAACCTCCTGGGAAAACGTGTGGACTATTCTGCACGTTCGGTAATCGTTGTCGGACCGGAGCTTAAGATGCACGAATGCGGTCTGCCTAAATTCATGGCGGCTGAGCTTTACAAACCATTTATTATCAGAAAACTGATTGAAAGGGGGATTGTAAAGACAGTGAAATCCGCAAAGAAAATCGTAGACAGGAAAGACCCTGTAATCTGGGATATCCTCGAGAATGTGATGAAAGGACATCCGGTGCTTCTGAACCGTGCACCTACTCTTCACAGGCTGGGTATCCAGGCATTCCAGCCAAAGATGATCGAAGGCAAGGCAATCCAGCTTCATCCGCTCGCATGTACGGCATTCAACGCGGACTTCGACGGAGACCAGATGGCAGTGCATCTCCCGCTCGGGAATGCAGCCATTATGGAAGCACAGCTGCTCATGCTCGGATCTCACAACATCCTCAACCCGGCAAACGGTACTCCTATCACCGTCCCTTCACAGGACATGGTGCTCGGACTGTACTACATCACCAAGGCAAGACCCGGAGTCAAGGGAGAAGGGATGAAGTTCTATGGGCCTGAGGAAGTGATCATCGCACTGAATGAAAAGGCCATTGATATTCACGCCAAGGTACAGGTGCGCCTTAACAAGGACAAGATGCACCCGGAGGAAGGCACTCACATGGTGGAGACCACTCCCGGACGTATCATCGTGAACCAGTTCGTTCCGCAGGAAGTACCTTATGTAAACGAGATTCTCGGAAAGAAGTCCCTGAGGAAAATCATCTCCGTCGTTATCAAGAATACCGGAGTCGCACGTACGGCCCAGTTCCTGGATGACATCAAGAACCTCGGATATACGATGGCATTCAGAGGAGGGCTTTCATTCAACCTCGGAGATGTCATCATCCCGGCAGAGAAAGAGTCCCTCATCGAGAACGGATACAAGACCGTCGAGTCCATCAAGAACAACTTCTCGATGGGATTCATCACCAACAACGAGCGTTACAACAAGGTCATCGACCTGTGGACTTCCATCGACAACCAGATTACAAGCATCGTGGAGAAACAGATTTCCACCGACCAGCAGGGATTCAACCCTGTATACATGATGCTGGACTCAGGAGCCCGCGGTTCCACACAGCAGATCAAGCAGTTGTGCGGTATGCGAGGACTGATGGCAAAGCCTCAGAAGTCCGGTGCACAGGGAGCGGAAATCATCGAGAACCCTATCATATCCAACCTGAAAGAGGGTATGTCAGTGCTCGAGTACTTCATTTCCACCCACGGAGCGCGTAAAGGTCTTGCCGATACCGCCCTCAAGACAGCCGATGCCGGTTATCTGACACGCCGTCTGGTGGACGTATCGCACGATGTGATTATCAACGAAGAAGACTGCGGCACACTCAGGGGACTTATAGCAACCGCTATCAAGAGCAAAGACGAGATCGTCGAGTCACTCGGAGAGAGAATCCTGGGACGTACATCAGTACACGACATATTCAATCCTCTTACCGGAGAACTCATTCTCCCTGCAGGAGAAGAGATTACCGAAGACAAGGCAGCACTTATCGAATCACTCCCTATCGAGCAGGTTGAAATCCGTTCGGTTCTCACTTGCGAGTCCCGCAAAGGAGTCTGTGCCAAATGCTACGGACGCAACCTTGCATCCGGAAGGATGGTCGAAAAAGGAGAAGTGGTCGGCGTTATCGCGGCACAGTCTATCGGAGAGCCTGGTACCCAGCTGACACTCCGTACATTCCACGTAGGAGGTACGGCATCAAGTACAGCTGCAGAAAGCTCCATCGAGTCCAAGTACAACGGAAAACTCGAGTTCGAAGAGCTCAGAACCATCCAGAGAATACTTGATGACGGTTCCGTACAGGATGTTGTCGTCAGCCGTACTACAGAAGTGCGTATTGTGGACGAGAACACAGGTATAACATTCTCCCAGTATGACGTGCCTTACGGCTCTATCCTCTATAAGAAGGACGGAGAGAAAGTGCAGAAGGGAGACATGATCTGCGAGTGGGATGCCTACAACGCCATCACTATCATCGAGACTGCCGGCAAGGTACACTTCGACAGCATGATAGACGGTGTGACATTCCGTGAAGAGGCTGCTGACGAATACTCCCTCAACAGGGACAAGGTCATCATCGAATCCCGCGACAGGACCAAGAACCCGACTATCAACATCCTTGATGAGGACGGCGTAAGCAAGAAACAATACAACCTCCCTGTCGGCGCGCACGTCATGGTCAGTGACGGCGACGATGTGAAAGTCGGTGACATCATCATCAAGATTCCGCGTGCAATCGGTAAGTCAAGCGATATCACCGGAGGTCTTCCTCGTGTCACAGAGCTTTTCGAGGCCCGCAATCCTTCAAATCCTGCCATCGTATCAGAGATCAACGGTGAGGTGCTCATGGGCAAGATCAAGAGAGGAAACAGGGAAATCATCATCAAGAACAAGTCCGGTCAGGAGAAACGCTACCTCGTTCCTCTTACCAAGCAGATTCTTGTACAGGAGAACGACTATGTGAAAGCAGGCATGAGGCTTTCAGACGGTGCAGTCTCCCCTACCGATATCCTAAACATCCTCGGCCCTATCAAGGTACAGGAATACATCGTGAACGAAATCCAGGAAGTCTACAGGCTTCAGGGTGTGAAGATCAATGACAAGCACTTCGAAATCATCGTACGCCAGATGATGAGGAAAGTACAGGTCAACGATCCGGGAGACACGGAATTCCTGCCTGAAGAGCTTATCGACAAGTGGGTATTCATGGATACGAATGATGCAATCTACGGCAAGTTCTATGTAACGGATCCGGGAGATTCCCAGAAATACACTGAAGGTCAGATCATTTCTGCCCGCGAGATGAAGAGTGAGAACTCATCCCTCGAAAGACAGGGGCTCAAGATGATGACTCTGCGCGAAGCACGTCCTGCTACTGCAAGCCAGGTACTTCAGGGTATCACAAGGGCAGCGCTGAAGACCAACAGCTTCATCTCTGCAGCATCATTCCAGGAGACAACCAAGGTGCTCAGCGAGGCAGCCATCAGAGGCCGTATCGATACACTCGAAGGTCTTAAGGAAAATGTAATCTGCGGACACGCAATCCCTGCAGGTACAGGCCAGAAAGAGTTCCAGGAAATCCTGGTCGCTCCTATGGACGAGTACCAGAAGGCAATGTCAGAACTATAATCCTGACAACATATATGGAAAAAAACCGACCCAAAAGCAATGTTGGGTCGGTTTTTTTGTTTGAGGTAATGTTGCCAAAAATAGTTGGTGACATAAGTTAAATAAAGGAAAATAGCCGGCTATTTTCCTTTATTTTTATTATCCTTATTTCTAAAATAAAGATACCATTTGAGATAATTCTGACAGTGTCTGTATGACATCCCTC
>CASFGK010000006.1 GCA_949294195.1 uncultured Bacteroidales bacterium
ATGAGTTATGATGCACAAATAAAGAACCGTCACTTTCTTTCGAGGTGGCGTAACAGGCAGCACCGTCTATAAGCATCGGCAGCCCTCTTCTTCCTATTGTACCGTCATAATCCATCTTGATATATTTAACCAAGTACAAAAGTAGGGAAATTTTTCGGATGATTTCAGAATATTTTACTTCTTCTTTTGTAAACTTTTAATTCAAGAAAATGTGTATTTTTGCAAGTGTAATAATCTTGAATATGTGAAATATTGATGCAACAATAAAGACGAATGTGTGAATTATGAAACGAAAGATATATGATAAACTGCTGGAATGGAAGAAGACCCATAAGGGCGATACGGCTCTTTTGATAGAAGGAGCCAGACGTATAGGGAAAAGCTATATCGTGGAAGAGTTTGCGCGCAAGGAATATACGTCTTACATTCTGGTAGACTTCAGCAAGGTAAATCCGCAAGTGATGGAGTTTTTCAACCTTTATCTGGACGATCTCGACATGCTTTTCATGAATCTGGAGCTTTACTTCAGGCGGAAGCTAACACCACGTCAGACGAAGGACGAAGAAGCCCGTTCCCTGATTATATTCGATGAAGTACAGTTTTGCCCCCGTGCCCGTGCATCCATCAAGCATTTGGTGGCAGACCGTCGCTATGATTACATTGAGACAGGCTCGCTCATTTCCATCAAGAAGAATGTCAAGAACATCATGCTGCCTTCCGAAGAACATGCCATCGAAATGTTTCCGATGGATTTTGAGGAATTCCTGTGGGCTATGGGAGACGAGATGCTGATGCCTTACATACGAATGCGGTTTGACAAACATCTTCCTATGGAGGCTTTCCACCGCCGGGCAATGGATTATTTCCGGCAATACCTGATTGTTGGGGGGATGCCGCAGGCTGTTGCCCAATATGTGGAAACGCGGGATTTTGAAAAGGTAGATGAGGTGAAGCGTGACATATTGGCCCTTTATCGCAATGACATTCACAAATACGCTGATAATCAGGAAACCAAAGTTGCCGCTATTTTTGAGGAAATACCGGATCAGTTGCAGAAGCATGAAAAGAAGTTTGTCTTGTCCGCCTTGCAGAGCGAAGCCCGTATGCGTGACTATTCGCAGGCTTTCTTTTGGCTGAGTGACGCCAAAATCATTAATTGCTGCTATAACTCAACTGAGCCGAGTATCGGGCTGAAACTGAATGAAGAACGCACCACGCTGAAATGCTATATGGGCGATACCGGACTGCTCATCAGCCATGCCTTCGATGAGCGGGGGATAGTAAGCGCAGACCTTTATCGGAAGCTGATGTTTGACAAGCTGGAAGTGAACGAGGGAATGTTGGTGGAGAATATCGTGGCGCAAATGCTTCGTGCTGCAGGGCATAAACTTTACTTTTTCAGCAACAGTTCACGGACATCGGCAGATGACCGCATGGAGATTGATTTCCTGATAGCCAAACCTGTAACGACCAGCAGGCATAATATTTCCCCCATAGAGGTGAAGTCCGGGCAACGTTACACACTGAATTCATTGAGAAAGTGCATCGCCAAGTATGGCTCCCGGTTATCCACACCTTATGTGCTTCACGACAAGGATGTGAAGGTAGAAGATGGCGTTGTGTACCTACCTTTATATATGACGCCGTTGCTTTGAATGATATGGGAAAACAGCCTACATACCTAGAACTGTTGGCGGCAACTTGCGACAAAAACATTTGGACAATGCAAATGCAACAAAAATTCATCATGTCCGCTCAAAGTGCAGCTAAAAGTTGTATCATTTCTTTTTCATTGAACTTTCCAACTCTGATGCGATCTCAGTCCTGAAAAATTGCTCAATCTGCACTGCATCAACATCATATTTGGGATTTAACTGCTGAAATCTCATCTCCTTGGCAAATCTTTCCTTATTGGTCAAAGTAGAAAGGATGTATTTACTTTTAATTGTATGGCCAGTGTATCTGCTCGTTTCGGTTGCCATCGGAACAATGTCCTGCCTGTCTTTGAATATGCAGTAAAGGTCATAATAATCTCGGTACTTCCCACGTGTCAAAGCAAGTTCCATTTTCATTATGGCAATGGAATCTATATCTGCAAGGGTAATGTTGCCCGTGAACGGAACTGTGTCTTTTAATGGATTCCGGCAGTCAGCAATAAAAAAAGATAGTTTAACACCATTTACGAAAAACTGAACCTGATCATGTCCCAGCAAATCCATTTCTGGCTCGCTGCCGAAGATTGCAGTAAGTTCCTTTCTTATCACAGGCCAGTCAACGGAACAGTCGCCTTTGAAATTCCATTTCATGAAATCAAGATCCTCACTTTCCCGATGGCCTATCTGTATTGCAAGAGCAGTGCCCCCGACCAAAGTCCACCCTTTCAGACACTCTGCTTCTGAAAGGACAGGTAAAATTTTTTCTATATTATCTGTTATACCGGTCATCGACACCTATTGTTCAACTCATGTAACTTGACTCTCCTCACATAAGAATCCGGATTCTTTACACCGAAATAACAGCCGGCTATGAACCTGTTCAAATCTTTGTAGCGATTGTCCTGCAAAGCCATTGTCATGGCCCAGACTTTTTTGATTTCCTTTATCGGGTAAATTCTAAACAGAATGTTTATATCGTCTATATCGAGATATATGAGGGTGTTCTCTATTATATCTTCATCTGAGATATTGCGTAGGACAGACTCTCGGTCGTATGACCAGAACTTATTCCCGTCTATAAGTTTTCTGACGAGTATCGACCTGGATTTATCATCCTGTATGTGTTTTATCTGTCGCATTTGTTCGTAACTATTTTTGCAGCACAAAAATACTAAATGAATTATAATTTTTAAGTAAAAGTTTTCACTAAATTTTCAACTTAATTGTTTCCGCAAACTTTCACCAAAGCTATGAGTGTCTATATTATCAAGAATATCTTCACATAACCCTGTTATAAAAACCTGTTCATTAGTTCCTATATTTTCTAATTCCGTTCGAATTTTCTTATAAAAATTCTTATTATTATCCTTTGAGCCATTTAATATTCCCATATTATATTGAGAGACTATCTCATCTAACGAATGAACGATAAAATATTTATCATTTATAATACGCTTAAATGAAGGATTACTATTTTCTTTAACAACACTATATAAAAATTTTTCTAAACTAGGAATTGGTAAAAATATATGAGGTAGTTTCTTTTGTTCTTTATTTAATTCGCTCTCTATATCTCCGTCCAGTATAGAAATAATGGAAGTGTTGACACCTAATACCTTTTTGGTGTATAGTTCTTTATGCAACTCCAAAACATTTTGCCATCCTCCTACTGGTACACAATGAATAAGTTTACTTGCTCTAAGAGAATATCGGGTATAATTGCCAACTATTTTTGGCAACATTACCGAATATCGTGATGCGTATTTTATTTACAAACAATTGTGATAATTCATCTTCTACAAGGAGAAGAAAATCAGGAGAGACATTGCTATATAAATCACGGATAAGATAACTTGGGTAACAATTTGATTCTATAGATAATTTACCACCAATGTTATTAACCTTATAAAGATCAGAAGGATGCATAGTCCTAATTACTTCTGGAGAATGACTTGACAAATAGATAATTAAATTAGAATGTCCTTGCACAAGTTGTTTTAAGAAATCTATAAGGCGAAGTACTGCCATCGGATGAAGAGCCAATTCTAATTCATCAATAAGCACTAATATTTTCTGATTATCCGGGTGGGGCATTTGTTTGTCTTCCGAATGGCACTTTTTGCATCATAACCTAAGAAAACACCCGACTTTACATTTTGGGGTGTAAAATCGGGTGCTTAATTTGTAAAGCATTGATTTTCAATGTTTATTGCGGTGCGGACGGGACTCGAACCCGCGACCCCAGGCGTGACAGGCCTGTATTCTAACCAGCTGAACTACCGCACCAGTCTTGTCAATTGTATTCAGGATTTCTGAATCGTTTCCCTGAATGCGGATGCAAAGATACGCAAATTTCCTGACTCTCCAAATTTTTCTTGAACTTTTTCGTGAAAAATGTAACTTGTTATTTTCGTTTAAAGAGTGCACCAGGATTGGCATCTTTAAATGAAAAGGAGCTAACTCTCGGAGCCAGCCCCTTTTAGATTAAATCATCATGAGGAGTTATTCTGCAGGTTTGTTGTCCACAAGAGCGAAGGAAAGATTTCCTTTGCAGCAGAGTTTTCCGTTCACTTTGAGATTGGCTTCCGTGAAGAAAATCATTCCGCGGCGTCCGGTGAGCTTGGCTGTGATTTCGCAGACATCTCCGGGTCTGACAATGTTCTTGAACCGGACATTGTCGATTCCGCTGTAAAGAGTTGTCTTGCCTTTCAGCTCGTCTTTTACCAGAAGAGCGCAGCTCTGGGCCATGATTTCACACTGGATTACTCCTGGAACTATAGGGTTTCCAGGGAAATGCCCTCTGCAGAAGAACTCGTCATCCCTGATTTTGTATTTGGCATGGGCTACGCCTTCTGCATCTATCTCTATCTCGTCCACGAGCAGCATAGGCTCGCGGTGCGGCAGATATTCCTTTAATTCTTCTCTATTCATGTCAATTCAGGTTTTAGCATCAAAGCAGTTATTCTGTTACTTTTCTGAAAGCGATGCAACCATTGTGTCCTCCGAAGCCGAGAGAGTCGGATATGGCAATGGTAAGGTCAGCTTTTTCCGCTTTGTTCGGAGTATAGTTGAGGTCGCATTCAGGATCAGGCGCATCGAGATTGATAGTCGGAGGAACAATCCCGTTTACGAGCGCAAGTATAGAGGCAATCGCTTCTACTGCGCCTGTAGCTCCAAGCATATGGCCTGTCATTGATTTTGTAGAGCAGACGTGCGCCTTGTAGGCGTCATCGCCGAGTACCATTTTTATGGTCTTGGTCTCAAGCATATCGTTCAGGTGGGTGCCTGTACCGTGTGCGTTTATGTGCAGGACATCATCTTTTGTATATCCTGCTTCGTCCAAAGCCATTTTGATGGCTGCAGCCTGTGTCTTGCAGTCAGTTCTTGGTGCAGTCATGTGGTATGCATCGCATGTGTTGCCGTATCCGCATATTTCAGCTATGATTTCCGCGCCGCGTGATTTTGCATGTTCATATTCCTCAAGGACAAGCATGGCTGCTCCTTCTCCCATTACGAAACCGCCTCTGTTGACGTTGAAAGGAAGAGAGGCATAATTCGGATCTTCTGCTCTGGAGAGCGCTTTCGCATTCGCGAACCCTGCAATTCCGAGAGGAATGGTGGCAGCTTCGGAGCCACCTGCTATTATTGCGTCTGCATATCCGTGTTTAATGGCCCTGTACGCTTCTCCGATAGTATGGGTGGAAGTTGCGCATGCCGTTACGACAGGAACACAAGGTCCGCACAGATTGTGTCTGATGGCGATATTTCCGGCAGCCATATTTGCTATCATGGTAGGGATGAAGAGAGGGGAGATCCATTTCGGACCGTCCTTTATCATTTTTTCGCTCTCCTTGTACTGCGTACTGAATCCGCCGATACCGGATCCTACGTATACGCCGAATCTCGAGGCGTCTATGTTGCCTCCTTCTTCAGCTGTACTGAGTCCGCTCTGTCTGATAGCTTCGTTTGCCGCAGCTACGGCGAAAACTGAGAACTTGTCCTGCTTTCTTGCGAAAGCCGGTTCAACGCCATAATCGGCAGGGTTGAAATTCTTTACTTCACCTGCCACTTTTGCCGGCAGGTCATCTGTAGGAAACTCAGTGATGAAGCCTATTCCGCAGACTCCGTTTACGAGACTGTTCCAGAATTCCCCGACATTGTTTCCGACAGGCGAAATCACGCCCATTCCGGTTACTACTACTCTTTTGTTCATTTCCGTCTGTTTTAAATTAAGCTAAGAATCTTGTCTGTGCCTCGCGGATGAGTTTTTCGGCTCCGCCTACAAGGTCTTCAATAATATCTTTTGCCGGTTCGATTGCCTTGACCATTCCGGCGCACTCTCCAGCCATGTAGCTTCCATTTGTATCTCCTTCTTTGACAGCCTTGCGCAGGGCTCCGGTGCCGAAAGCGAGGATTTCTTCAGGTTTTACTTCAGGGTCTGACTCCATTTTTGCGAATGTCTTTGAAAATGGTGTCTTGAGGGAACGGACAGGATGCCCGAGAGTCTTTCCGGTAACGATGGTCGATACGTCGGATGCTTTGAGAATCTTGTCTTTGTAAGCCTGGTTAACAGTACATTCCTCTGCACAGAGGAATCTGGTCCCTACCTGTACTCCGTCGGCTCCGAGCATCAGGGCTGCGGCAACGCCTCTTCCGTCACATATTCCGCCGGCAGCAATTACCGGAATATCAAGTGCATCGACTACCTGAGGAACAAGCGGCATGGTATGAAGCTCACCTACGTGTCCGCCCGATTCTGCTCCTTCAGCCACAACTGCAGTCGCTCCGATGGCCTGCATCTTGAGAGCGAGGGCTACAGAAGCAATGACAGGAATTACTTTAATGCCTGCAGCTTTCCAGTCTTCCATATACTGGGCAGGCGAGCCGGCTCCTGTCGTAAGTATCTTCACTCCTTCTTCTATGACCATTTTGGCGATTTCACCGGCATTTGGTGCCTGAAGCATGATGTTGACACCGAAAGGCTTGTCTGTAAGTTCTTTACATTTACGTATTTCGTTTCTGACAGCCTCTGTTCCGGCATTAATGGAAGATATGAGTCCGAGTCCGCCGGCATTAGATACGGCAGCTGCAAGAGAAGCGTCTGCCACCCATGCCATACCACCTTGAAAGACCGGGTATCTGATACCGAGTATTTCGCAAATTCTACTTTTGATCATGTTATTGGGATTTAAGTTTTGTGTACAATATTGCAAATATATTTTTTTTACCATTCCATCACAACGGCGCCCGACATGAAACCTGCTCCGAAAGCACTGAGAGCCAGCATATCTCCTCTTTTAAGGATACCGTTCCTGTTGCACTCGTCCAAAAGGATAGGGCAGCTTGCCGAAGAGGAATTGCCGTGAGTTTCAACATTCGTAGGGAATTTGCTTGCAGGCTGATCCAAAAATTCACGGATGGTATTGATTATTCGGATATTAGCCTGGTGGAGAAGGTAATGGTCAATGGAGTCCGGAGTCATTCCGAGCTTGTCCAGCAGATATTTTATGTCTCCTGAAGACGCCTTTACGGCAAATTTGAATACATCCTGACCTCTCATCTGGAGAGAAATGCTCTGTTCTTCTTTTGTAATATAAGGAGTCGGTTCAAGAGTCCTGATCTGGTAGAGCTTTTCTGTCGCGCTTGCCGTAGAAAGTTTTGTCGCTTTGATATTGTCTCCTGCTGAAAGTACGGCGGCTCCTGCCCCGTCTCCGAAAAGAACGCAGACATTACGGTCTTTCCAGCTGGTCATTCTGGTCGGCTCTTCGGCACATACGATGAGTACGTTGTTGACTTTCCCAGCCTTGTAGTGTGATTCTGCAATGTCAAGAGCGTAAATGAAGCCTGCGCAGGCACAGTTTATGTCGATTGCAGGGCAGGTGGCTCCTATACCTCCTTGTATGATGCAACCGAGCCCTGGGGTAATATATTCATTTACGACATTTGAACAGATTATGTAATCTATATCTGCTGCTGTCATCCCCGCATTGTCAAGTGCCTTTTTCGCTGCACTTATTGCAAGGTCCTCAAGTTTCTCGTCAGAAATCACATGCCTGTGCTTTATCCCGGTCCTCGGGTAAATCCAGGCATCGCTTGTGTCAAGAAACTCTGAAAGCATGTCGTTTGTGACAATTTTCTTAGGAATCTCACTTCCTGTTCCTACAATCTTCATAATGCTTTTGATTTTATGTTAATTAAAGCTGTAATTTCTTCAAACCAACAAACAAAGTTACGCTTTAGCTTCCTTACCATAAAATATTTGTGGTAATAATTTGTTTGAAGTGGCGTACAAGTGTGCGGTATATGGGAAAAAGTGGCGAAAATTTGATATTTGTGGCAGAAATTTGTACTTTTGCCCCAATTAGGACAGTCGATGAATAAGAAAATCCCTAAATATCTCTTGGGAAAGTACCAGCTTCTTGGTACTGTGACTTTTTCTATCTTGTTCGCACTCGTATTCCTCAATCTCTACATCCCTTTTTCAGACACTGCCTGGTTCGGTCTGGGGAGATCAGTGAATTTCCTGTTTACGGCAGGTTTCATGTTCCTTGCTTTACTGGTGCTCGTTGCCAGCCGTGTGGTGATGTTCAAGACCCAGGACATGTTTGACATGACATACCTTGAATATGTGTTGTGGTGTTTGGGGGAAGTCTTTCTGATATGCATACTGTACACATTTGTCACAGTGGATGTCATGCATTCTTCCGAGAGCAGCATGCATGTATTCATCAGAGCATTGCTTTACGGAATGATAGCGCTGGTCATACCATATATCATTTCAGGCATGTTCATTGCCATTGTGGAGAAGAACAGGACGATAAGGCTGATGCGCTGCCAGAGCAAGGCAGAGGACCACAGCGGTTCGGGCGGGAAGCCTGAAAGCCAGCTGACTTTTTTTGACAATAACGGTGCCCTGAAGTTTTCGGTCAGTTCGTCAGACCTTTATTATATAGAATCTGACGACAATTATATCAACCTCTGGTATTCTGACAGGAAAGGCAACCTGAAAATGTATATGATAAGGTGCAGGCTCAAGACTGTAGAGGACAGCTTCAAAGGAAGTCCTTTACTGCGGTGTCACAGAAAGTACATTGTCAATATGGCCAGAGCGCAGGTCCTTAGAAAGGAAAAGGAAGGCTATTTCATAGATCTGGACAAGGAGCAGATAGATCCTATTCCTGTCAGCAAGACATACGCCGACAGCATAATCGGTTTCTTTTCCCGCGGGAGCAGGACAGGTGTATGACCTATTTTCTTTTCTTTGCCTTTCTGAGCCTGTAGGCTGACTGTACCATGGCTTCATCCAGAGCTATATTCCTTGCTGCCAGCATGTTGAGTATAGATGCAATAACAGGGAAAATGGCTGTGAACGAGAATATCATCTTGGCGCCGGTTTCCTCCATCCCTATACCCAGCTGGAATCTGGCGAAACCGACTCCAAGCCATATCTGGAAAAATATCAGCAGAATCGCCGAAAGCATGGCCACTCTCATCTGCAGCATTCTTGCCTTGAATGAAAATAATGCTATGGCATTTGCCATCAATGTCATTATCAGGAAAATAAGATAAGATGTCTTTTCGTAGTACATCACTTTTTCAGTGCCTTCGCTGCCAATGACCGTTCCGACATTGCTGCCGAGCATGATGATGATAAGTATTGTCGCAATAGCGAGGTATAAAGTCTGGACTCTCTGCCACATAACTTGAAGATTAGAAATTAGGTCAGCAAAAATAGGAAAAATTGTCAGAAAAAACTATATTTGGGATTCATTCTTAAATACCGGAATTATGCGAATTGCTGAATCTGAACTTATAATAAACGACGACGGGTCGGTTTTCCACATTCATCTCAGGCCTGAGGAGTTGGCTGACAATGTGATTCTGGTCGGTGATCCGGGACGGGTTGACATGGTGGCGGAATATCTGGAAGACAAGGAATTCAGACATGCATCCAGAGAGTTCGTGTCCGTTACCGGAAAATACAGGGGAGTGCGGGTGACTGTTCTTTCCACAGGTATCGGCACGGACAATATCGATATCGTCATGAATGAACTTGACGCTTTGGCCAACATAGATTTTTCCACCAGGGAGGCCAAGCCGGAGAAAAAGTCTCTGAATATTCTTCGTATAGGTACTTCCGGTGCCATTCAGCCGGATATTCCTATCGGTTCTTTTGTCTTTTCGCGGATTTCAGTCGGATGTGACGGACTGCTTAACTGGTATGCAGACAGGGACCGTATTGCAGTTCCTGAAATAGAGGAAGCATTTAAGAAGCATGTCGGCTGGGACAGGCATTTGCCAGACCCTTACTTTGTACGTGCAGGTGAGGATATGTGCAGAAGATTCGCGGACTGTACGGTAAGTGGAATGACAATTTCGGCTCCAGGGTTCTATGGCCCGCAGGGAAGAGTCCTCAGAATGCCTCTTGCTATGCCAGATATGGTCTCCAGGTTCGAATCGTTCCGTTTCGGAGACGAAAGGATTACGAATTTCGAAATGGAGGGGTCTGCCATAGCCGGCATTGCGGCGCATCTTGGACATAATGCCGGAACGGTCTGTGCAATAATCGCCAACCGTCACTTCAAAGACAGCAATACTGATTACAAGCCTATAGTACGCTCTCTTGTGGAGATGTGTCTGGAAAGGCTTGTCCGGTAAGACTATCCTAATTTTCAGGAAATGCTATTGCCGGGTCTTCGACAGTAGCGTCTATACAGCTTCGGGAGCCCTCCGAGACATTTGCTTCAAGGAAAAGGAACTGTTCGTCCAGTGTTTCATACATGGCTCCGGCTATTTCATGGTCATGGTCCTTTTCCCGATAGATGTTGTATATGTAGCCGAACTTCTTGAAACGTTCGGCTATTTTTGATGATCCGAACATTCCGAGTCTGAAGATTTTTATCTGCGAATATGGTACTACGCTGTCTTTTGTCCCATGGAACATGAGGGTAGGAGCCGGTTCCTGTGCGTATTTCAGCTTTCCTGCTCTGGACAGTATGGCTCCGGCGAAAGAGATGACACCCGCATATCTGAATCCTTCAGGAAGCGGATCAGACCAATGTGTTCCGTTGCATGCTTCATAGTCTGTCTGGAGCGCTGTTATGGCTCCGGCAGAAGAACCGCTGATGACTATTCCGGAAGTGTCAATGCCCATTGATTCCGCATTGTCTATGAGGAATACGGTCGCGCTTATCATGTCTTCGACTGCCATGTGGATTGCATTATCCAGAGCGTTTACCTGAAAGATACCGATCTTGTCATATCCTTTCATTCCCAGTCTGTAGTCGATGGATATTATCCTGTACCCGTTATCGGCCATGGCTCTGAACCAGGGCTTGTAGTGGCTTGCATCCCTGCTGCCGGTCATGAAACTTCCCCCGAAGGCAAAAATCACCGTCGGCTTTTCTTTTCCGTTCGGAAAAGTCTCTTTTCCTTTTGCCGGATTGTACACGTCCATGAACAGGTCGCATGTATCTCTTCTGACATACAGATAAGTTGCGTCGGGCTCGATTGCCGGCGTTTCGTTTCCTGTCGCGTTTGCAGCCCATGCTGTCAGAAGGACGAGTGCGGCTGTGAGTATATATCTTTTCATGACTGGTTGTTTCCTGTTAATTTCCTTATGAATTTGACGTTCTGGAAAAATCTTGCTGCTATTACACGGAGCACCGTGTATGATGGGATTGCAACGAGCATTCCGAGTATTCCTCCGATATAGCCCGCCATAAGCAGGACGATGAATATTTCAAGTGCATTGGCCTTGATGCTGTTTGAATATATTACCGGCTGGAAAATGAGTCCGTCGATAATCTGTGCAAACCAGAATATCGCTACTATGATGACTATGAAAATCCAGAAGTTGACATCAAGACCGACCGGCATGGCACAGCAGTATTTCATGATGACGGCGAGGACAGCCCCTATTACTCCTCCGATAAAAGGTCCTACATACGGGATTATGTTCAGTACGCCACAGATGAAAGCTATGCCTATTGAAGCGTTGAATCCCAGACGGACTATCAGAAGCAGGCCGAAAAAATCTATTATGGCTATTCCGAATATTTCAATGATGAGCCCTATGAAATATCGCGACAGCAGGTGTTCTATGTCCCTGTATGCTTCCCTTGCGTTGGCTTCATGCTTGTCCGGCACCAGTGCTCCTATTATATTTGCAAAGAGTTTTTCATCTTTCAGGAAAAAGAAGGCGATGAACATTACGGAGAAGATTCCTACTCCGAAAGAGGATACGAAAGACGCAATGGAATTTATTATGGAGGAAAGGAGGGAAGCGTTGACAACATTGAGATTCTTGATTTCGTTGAGGATAGCTGTCTCAATCCGGAAATCTTCGCCTAAGGACGGGAATCTGGTGATAAGGAAATCGTTTATTTCTTTGAGAGGAATCGAAATGGATGCGGCGGAATGCTCTACATTGACCATCGAGATATCCTTGGCGATGCCTGCTATAATAGGAATGATGGTCGCGACAACAGCCAGGAAGAGTCCGATGATTATAATGAGAGTGAGTATGGCATATATCCATGACGGCAGGCCTTTCCCTTTTATGCGGATTCTGTTGAGGAATGTCATTATCGGACGTCCGATGAGTGACACCAGACCGGCTGCCAGCATGTATATGATAACATCCCGGAAAAACCAGCAGATTGCAAGGATCACCACTGCCACGGCGGTGTACATTATGTACCTTGCAAGTTTGTCTACACTACGTTCCTGTTCCATACATTGATTGTTCCAATCGGGTATACGACGATACAGCATGAATGACACGCCAAGGCGTAACGATATTTCTGCCGAAAGCAAATATAGTGAATTATATACAAACACAAGAGTGGAAGACGGATTTCTATCCGTTCAGTATCAGTGAGGCAAGTTGCCGGGGAGAGTCGGCTATAGCCCACGGGCTGTAGCCGAGCAGTTCTTCCCTTGACCTGAATCCCCAGGTGACACCGATTGTCCTTACACCGGCATTTATTCCTGTCTGCATGTCGACATCTGAATCACCTGTGTATACCACGTCGGTCCTTTCAGTGATGCCGGCTGCTGCCATGGCTTCCCCGACTATCTGCGGATCCGGTTTGATGGGCATGCCGTCTCGCTGGCCCAGTATCTTTTCGAAACGGTATTCTCCGAAATACCTGCGGATGAGTTTTTCAGTCCCGTCCTGATATTTGTTGGATGCTACCGCGAATTTCATTCCTGCCGATGCAAGTGAATCCAGCATTCCGTATATGCCGTCATAGGGTCTGGTTTTGTCGCATTTGTGCTTGTCATAGAAAGGGATGAAGTATTTTTTCATCTCCATTGTCATTTCCTCGGTTCTTGCCTCGGGCGGAAGAGCGCCTTTGAAAAGGTTGTATATGCCTTTCCCTACGAGATTATTGTATTCCTCCATCCTTCGCAGCGGGAAGCCGCACATTTGAAGTGCGTGATTGCAGGCTGTACCAAGGTCTTCAATGGTATTCAGCAGTGTGCCGTCCAGATCGAATATTACAAGTCTTGTCATAAAAAAACAGATTGTATCGTGTTTTGGTACAATGTGCTTGTACCTTTGTCTTCGAAATTAATCCAGGAATTTAAAAAATCAGTTATGTATACATCAGATTACACTCTCGAGTCCATTTACCCGCTTGTTTCATCCGAAGTTTCAATGGACATATTGTCTGACCTCATAAAGGACATGGATCTTGAAATCATAGATATCAAGGCTGCATAGGACATAATGCGGCATGTCTTATCTTGACTTCCGTGCCCTGTCTGTCTGCCGACAGGCCCACAGTCAGAATCGGTATGTCAGGAACGGAACTGTCTGATGCAGGACGCTGAAGGAGCTCTATAATGAACTCCGATACAGGATTTTCTATATATTTCTGGACCGCTCTCTTCAGAGGGCGCGCTCCGAAATCCGGATCAAATCCCGCTTCAGCCACGAATTTCTTTGCCGCGGGCGTTACGTTAAGCCTGTAGCCGATTTCGGCAATCCTGGACCTGAGTCCCTTGATCTGTATGTCGATGATTTTCTCCATGTCTGTCTTCTGGAGGGCATTGAAGAATACCATTTCATCGATTCTGTTTATGAACTCCGGCGGGAATGTCTTTTTGATGGCTTTCATGAGGACGTTCTTCCTGTTTTCTTCCACCTTCCTTGACGATGTGTTGAATCCCAGACCGTTGCCGTATGCCTCGAGATCCCTGCTGCCGGCATTTGACGTCATTATCACTATGGTGTTTCTGAAATTCACTGTTCTGCCGTTGCTGTCTGTCAGCCTGCCTTCGTCAAGTATCTGGAGAAGAAGGTTGAATATGTCAGGGTGTGCCTTTTCTATCTCGTCAAGGAGCACCACGCAATAAGGTTTTCTCCTGACCTTTTCGCTCAGCTGGCCTCCATCCTCGAATCCGACATATCCCGGAGGGGCTCCTACGAGTCTTGAGGAAGTGAACTTTTCCATATACTCGCTCATGTCGATTCGGACAATGTTGTCTTCCGAGTCGAACAGATATTCGGCGATTGACTTTGCCAGCTGGGTCTTGCCGACACCTGTCGGCCCCAGAAAAAGGAATGACCCTATCGGCCGGTCAGGGTCCTTGACCCCGGCTCTGTTGCGCCGTATGGCTTTCGATACTGTTTCGATGGCTTCGTCCTGTCCGATAATCATCTTTTTCAGGTTTGCGCTCATGTTCATGAGTCTGGCGGCTTCGGACTCTGCCACTTTATTGACGGGAATTCCTGTCACCTTGGAAATCACTGTAGCGATATCCTCTTCTGAAACGACAGGCAGTCTCTTGCCTTTGCGTGAAGATGAACACTGCAGCCTTACCATGGAACCGGCCTCGTCAAGTGCGTCGATAGCCTTGTCCGGCAGACATCTGTCCGTGATGTATCTGTCTGACAGTCTGGCACAAGCTTCAATAGCGCCAGGAGTGTAGGTCACGGCATGGTACTGCTCGTAGTTGTTCTTCAGCTTTTCCAGGATGTCGATTGTCTCTTTGATATCGGCCGGCTCGACCATGATTTTCTGAAAACGTCTGTCAAGAGCTCCGTCCTTTTCGATTATCCTTGCGAATTCGCTTGAAGTCGTTGCGCCTATGCACTGCAGTTCGCCTCTTGCCAGAGCCGGCTTGAGCATGTTGGCCGCATCGAGATTCCCCCCGGCCCCGCCTGCTCCTACTATAGTATGGAATTCATCTATGAAAAGGATGATGTCGGGGTTCCGGCTTATCTCGTTTATGATCGACTTCAGCCTTTTTTCAAAATCCCCTCTGTATCTTGTGCCGGCAACTACTGAGGCTATGTCCAGCGATATGATCCGTTTTCCTGAAAGGGCAGAAGGAATTTCTCCGGAAGCTATCCTGATGGCAATACCCTCTACAATCGCGGACTTTCCGACTCCGGGGTCTCCCACAAGCATCGGATTGTTCTTCTTTCTCCTGCCGAGAATCTCGATGACACGCATGATTTCCCTGTCTCTACCGACTACAGGGTCCAGTTTCCCGTCTATGGCTGCCTGGGTAATGTCATAGCCGAATTCTTCCACGGCCATGGGGCTTCGCTGCTCTTTGCCGGCTGGAGTGTCTTCCGTATCCTCCTGTTTTTCCCGGCGGACATCGGATTCACCGCCTCCGGCAAGTCCGGCCTTCCCGATATAGGCCATCACTCTTCCGTAATCGACACCTGTATCCCTCAGGTATGACTGGGCATAGCTTCCGGTATTTCTGCAGAGTGCCAGCAGCAGGTGCTGTGACGATGCTTCTCTTCCGTTAAGCCGGGTCGCCTCCAGAACAGTGATGCTCAGAACATTCTGGGCGCCTCTCGAAAAGGTGACATGCTCTGCTTCGGTATAAGGTATATGCTCGTTCGTGAAAATTTTGCTGTCAATGAAATGCTTCATTTCCCGGATATCCGTGTCCAGACTTCCGAGTATGTCCAGAGCGGTATTGTCCCCATGTCTGATTATACCCAGCATCAGATGGTCCGGAGAGATACCGTAGCTGCCTGTGCGCATGGCTTCTTCCCTGGAAAAATTTATGATTGCATTAAGCTCTTCTGATATTCTGATTTCCATGCCAAGTCCGTTTTACAGGGCAAAAATACGAAAAACAATATATATTTTGGCTTGTTCGGCAAAGAAAAATTTGTAACTTTGCAAACTTGCATATACAGTATTTCATTTGGATTGAACTGAAAAATAAGCATATTATTGAATGGAAGAAAACAATGAGGTAAAGACAGGCAGGATCGAGACTGTCAACATAGACAAGCAGATGCGAAGTGCATACATAGACTATTCGATGTCTGTGATTGTCTCGAGGGCGTTGCCTGATGTCCGTGATGGTCTGAAACCTGTTCACAGGAGGGTGCTCTACGGCATGGAGGGGCTTGGTCTCGGCTATACCGGACAGACGAAAAAGTCGGCGAGGATTGTCGGAGAGGTGCTTGGAAAATATCATCCTCACGGAGATTCCAGCGTGTACGATGCAATGGTGAGGATGGCTCAGTTCTGGAGTATGAGGTATCCGCTGGTTTTCGGTCAGGGAAATTTCGGCTCAATGGACGGAGATCCTGTTGCGGCCATGCGATATACGGAGGCGAAACTTACCAAACTGTCAGATGAAGTGCTGGCCGACCTTGACAAGGATACTGTCGATATGGCCAACAATTTCGACGATACCCTTCAGGAACCTACTGTCCTTCCGACCAAGGCCCCGCTGCTTCTTCTTAACGGCTCGTCGGGAATTGCTGTCGGAATGGCTACCAATATGGCTCCGCACAACCTTTCCGAATGCTGTGATGCCATCTGCGCATATATAGACAATCCCGAGATTTCCGTAGAGGAGCTGATGCTCCATATTAAGGGTCCGGATTTTCCGACCGGCGGCATTATCCAGGGTACACAGGGCATCAGGGATGCTTTTGAAACAGGCCGCGGACGAATCGTCATACGCTCCAAGACCGAAATCGAAGTAAGTGAGTCCGGCAGAGAGACCATTGTGGTTACCGAAATCCCTTATATGGTGAACAAGAGGGAGATGATCGAGAAGATTGCCGAGCTTGTGGAGAACAAGAAAATAGACGGTATAGCCTACGTCAACGACGAGACTACCAGAAAGGGCGTCAGAGTAGTCATCAAGCTGAAAATGGGAGCCAATGCGAACGTGGTGCTCAACATGCTATATAAATACACTCCGCTCCAGTCAAGTTTCTCTGTGAACAATGTCGCTCTTGTCGGAGGAAGGCCGCGTACGCTCAACCTCAGGGATCTGATAAAATATTTCGTCAGACACAGGCATGATGTCATAGTCCGCAGGACGAAGTTCGATCTGGAAAAGGCGCAGAAGAGGGCCCATATTCTCGAAGGTCTTCTCAAGGCTCTGGATGTCATAGACGAAATCATAAGGATCATACGCGGGTCCAAGACTGTCGATGATGCGAAGTCGGAGCTCATTTCAAGGTTTGCTTTCTCTGATGCGCAGGCTACTGCCATTGTCGAGATGCGTCTGCGCCAGCTTACAGGACTCGAGCGGGAAAAACTGCAGTCGGAATACGATGAGCTGATGAAGTTCATCCATTACTGTGAGGAAGTCCTTGCAAGCTATGACAAGCAGATGGAAGTCATCAAGCAGGAAACCATGGAGCTCAAGGCAAAGTACGGAGACGAGCGCCGTACTGAAATCGCACTGTCCGCCGAAGAGTTCAATCCGGAGGATTTCTATCCTGATGACGATGTAGTGATTACCATTTCCCATCTCGGATATATCAAACGTACCGCCCTTGCCGAGTACCGTACCCAGAACAGAGGCGGAGTGGGAATAAAGGGAAGTACGACGCGCGACGAAGACTTCATAGAGCACATCTATGTGGCGAACATGCACAGTACGATGCTTCTTTTCACCCAGAACGGAAAGTGCTACTGGCTGAAAGTCTATGAAATACCGGAAGGCTCAAGGGCTTCCAAGGGCAGGGCGCTTCAGAATATAATCAATATCGGGTCCGACGACAAGGTCAAGGCATATATAAATGTGAAAGACCTTAAGGATGCGGACTATGTAAATTCCAACTACATAGTGCTGGCTACCAGAAGGGGAGTCATCAAGAAGACATCTCTTGAGGCATATTCAAGGCCGCGCACAAACGGAGTAAACGCAATCACGGTAAGAGACGGGGACGAGCTTCTGGAAGCATCGATGACCAACGGGCACTGCGAGATACTTCTTGCAGGCAGGAAAGGACGTTGTGTGAGGTTTGACGAGAACGATGCAAGACCGCTTGGACGTACGGCTTCCGGAGTAAAAGGCATAAATATAGAAAGCGACGATGAGGTAATAGGCATGGTGTGCTATGATCCGTCTGCGGAAGATGCTTCCGCGCATACGATACTTGCCGTGAGCGAACATGGCTACGGAAAGAGATCAGGTATTGAGGAGTACCGTATTACCAACCGAGGAGGTAAAGGGGTCAAGACCTTGAATATCACGGACAAGACCGGAGATCTCATCGCCTTGAAGAGCGTGACGGATGAAAACGACCTCATGATTATCAACCGCTCCGGACTAACCATAAGGATGGCTGTCTCCGATATCAGAGTGGCCGGAAGGGCAACGCAGGGAGTCCGCCTGATAAATATCAAGGACGGGGATTCGATTGCGGCCGTTTCAGCTGTAAACAAAAACGATGAAGAAGAAAACAATTAACTTTCAATAGCATTTCATTATGAAAAAAATTCTAATCGCATTGGCAGTTATCCTTTCCGTACAGGTGGCCGGTGCACAGGTAAAATCGGCTGCTGATTGCAAGAAAGCCGTTGAGTCAGCAGAAGCTGCGGCTCAGAACCCTAAGAAGGCAGTCAAGCCTGCTACTTGGCTCAAGCTTGGCGATACCTACGTTGATGCCTACAATTCGCCGTTCGGGAATGCATGGGTCGGTGCAGGCCAGCAGGAACTCATGCTCATCATGGGCGGTGAAAAGCCGGCTTCGACAGAAACAGTCGAGCTGATGGGTGAGCCTTATACAAAGGAGACCTATGCCGAGAGGAACTACTATTTCAACGCCGGCGGAATTCTGGCCGTTATCGAAGTCACGAAGCCTGTCTATGAAGATGCTCTGGCAAAAGCGCTTGAAGCATACAAGAAAGCCTACGAGGTGGATGTAAAGCACAGCAAGGACAAAGATGTTGCTGCCGGAATCCAGAACGTGGCATCCAAGTATCTTGATGCCGGTATGACCAAGTATATGCTCGGTGATATCAAGGCTGCAAACGAATACTTCATCGCTGCTTCTGAAGCTTCACTGACAGAGCCGCTGAACGTAGTTGACACTACGGCTACATACAATGCCGGTTTCACTTCATGGTCACTTCAGGACTATGCTACTGCTGCCGAATATTTCCAGAAATGTATAGATGCTTCATATTTTGAGGATGGAGAGGTATATGCAAAGCTTTCTGACTGCTATTCGAAGATGGGCGATGCTGAAAAGGCAAAGAATACTCTTGAAGACGGATTCAAGGCTTTCCCTCAGAGCCAGAGCATTCTGATCGGACTGATCAACTTCTATATCGAGAGCGGAGACGATACCGACAGGCTTTTCGCACTTCTGGATGAGGCCAAGAAGAATGAGCCGAACAACGCTTCTCTCTATTATGTAGAAGGCAATATTCACAACCAGCTTGGTGACACTGATGCCGCTATCGCTGCTTACGAAGAGGCAAACAAGGTGGATCCTAACTATGAATTCGGTTTCATCGGAATCGGCATCATGTATTACAACCAGGCTCTTGATCTTCAGACCAAGGCTCAGGAAGAACTGGATGACGAAAAGTACATGGCTCTGGTTGCTCAGTTCGAGACAGCTCTCAAAAACGCCATAGAGCCGTTCGAAAAGGCTTATGAGGTTTCCAAGGACAACAGCATCAAGGTCAACGTTGCCGAATATCTGAAAAACATCTACTACCGTTTCAGTTCCGAGAATGCCGATTACAAGGCAAAATATGAAAGATATGCCGAAGTGGTTTCTACAGGCAATCCTCTATAGTCTTTCAGACATAATACGAACAATAAAGAGGTCCGGCTTTGACGTCCGGGCCTCTTTATTTATTGTGCTTGATTGTACGGATCAGGAGTTTTCCACCGCATTGTCAAAGGCATGTACGATTTTGCTTACCAGAGGATGTCTCACGATGTCTTCCTTTCTGAAGAAAATGCTTGCAACTCCTTTTATGTCGCTTGTCAGTCTTATTCCCTTAAGCAGGCCTGAATCTTCCTTGTGGGGAAGGTCGATCTGGCTGGCGTCTCCTGTAACGATGAACTTTGCATCACAGCCCATTCGGGTGAGGAACATCTTGAGCTGTCCGAGATTTGTATTCTGGGCTTCATCGAGAATCACGCAGGCCTTGTCAAGAGTCCGTCCCCTCATGTATGCCAGAGGTGCTATCTGGATGATCCCGTCTGTCATGAATTCCTGCAGCCGTCTGGGGGGTATCATGTCTCCAAGTGCGTCATACAGTGGCTGGAGATAAGGATCCAGTTTGTCTTTCAGGTCTCCGGGAAGAAATCCGAGCCGTTCTCCTGCTTCAACGGCAGGGCGGGTAAGGATTATCCTTCTGATTTCCCTGTTCTTCAACGCCCGGACAGCGAGGGCGATGGCGATATAGGTCTTTCCGGTACCGGCAGGTCCGACCGCGAATATCAGGTCGTTTTCAAAATAGGCCTTCACCATTTCCTGCTGGGTCCTGTTTCTTGCCCTGATCGGTTTGCCGTCGATTCCGTACACTATGGTGGAATCGCCTGTCATCTTATACCTTTCGTTGGGAGACTCTCCGTCAAATATGTCTTCCACGTCATAGGGTGTGAGATTCATCTTGTGTCTTCTTCGTTCTGTGAGCATATCGAGTTTTGTCGCGAACATGTCGACATCGTTCTGCTCTCCTTCAAGAATTACTTCATTGCCTCTGGCAACGACTTTCAGTTTTGGAAAATATGCGCACAAGGCTTCCAGATTCCTGTTGCCCGGCCCGAAAATTTCCAAAGGGTCAATCGCTTCCAGTGTGATTGTCTGTTTTGCGTTCTTGTTTTCTGTCATGTCCTGATATGGGGTTTTCTAGTCTTCTATTCCGGTTTCAGCCTTTATTCTGATATATGTGCCGACCATTTTTTCATATTCGTAGGGCATTTTCCATGATCCGGCTCTGGAAAGATATTCTTTTACCGGAATTGTACAGTGGGTGTCCTTGAGCCTTCCCGGCAGGGAGCACCAGAGATATGTGAGTCTTGCCGGCAATATCCTGACAGTCCCGTTCATGAGTTTTACCATGTCTATCCTGGCCATGAGTCCGACCTGGGTATTGGGAGCACTCATGTTGGATATGGCGTTTCCCAAAGAAAAAAACACAGGTACTTTTTTTCCGCCACATGTCTTTATCGTCGTACTGTCCTGTACAACATGGGGATGGGTGCCTATTATGATATCCGTTCCGTTGCACGCCAGCCATTCCGCAAGCTCGTACTGTGACTCAGAATGGCGGAGCGAATATTCTTCACCCCAGTGCGGCAGGGCTATTATTACGTCCGCTCCGGCATCCTCTGCTTTCTGTATGAGATGTTTCAGCCTGCTCTTTTCCGACATGTTGACTTTCGGATACTCATCTTTCCCGGCCAGATTTGTCCCGTAGGTGAAGTTTATGAACGCTGCCTTTATTCCGGACACGTTCATGACAAGAGGGTTGCCTTTGCAATACTGCTCGGGAGTTGCGTATGTCCCTGTGGTCCGGATGCCGTATTGTCCTTCCAGACCGGCATACTTTTCCAGAGTGCGGGCGGCACCTTTGCTCCCCCTGTCCATAATATGATTGTTGGCGGTCAGGAATATGTCTATCCCGCAGTCTGCAAGATATTCCGCATAACTGTCCGGAGCGCTGAATGCAGGATATCCGGTGAAAGGCGTTCCTCCTAACGTGAATTCCATATTGGCTACCGCCAGGTCGCTGTCTGAAATATATCGCCTGATTTCTGAAAAGAACTGGCTGAAATCGAATGCTTCATGAACGGATACCGCCTTGTTTCCCGGTTTTGCTGAAAATTTTTCTGCAGCGCTGCTGATCTGGCGTGCATGGAGCATTATGTCTCCGAGAAAAACCATGGACACAGTATCAGGTCTTGGAAGGACAGGCCTCATCTTTCCGCTCATTTCCATGACTATCGCGGACTCGTCAATTTCCTGACCCGGACATTGGAGATGCACGGCAGTCAGAGACAGTATTATGGCGGATAAATAAGCCGGTTTCATATAGTTCATCATGCAAATATACTTAGAAGCCGAGAGTAATGAAAATGAATTTATTCATTTTCATTACCGAGGCGTGAACAGTATTTCTGCCGCATCGTCGTCAAATATAGTGATTTATTTTGCCTTGGATTAATTATTTGGTTAAATTTGCGGTTGGCTCTAGACAAAAGTAAATGAAAAAGGTATTATTGGTTCTCCTTGCTTTTTCACTCCTGACCCTGAACGGGTGTGACATGTTCCGCCGGCTTGCAGGACGTCCGACCGGAAAGGAGCTTGAACAGATGAAAATAGAGATGCTGATGCGCCAGGAAGCTGAGCATCAGGCAAGAATCGATTCTCTGAAAAGAGTCGAAAAGGCACTGGCGGATTCTATTGCCGTACTCGACTCCATCAGGCAGCTTCACGGGACAATCCTCAACCCTTCGGAAATAGGAGGGTTGTTCACTACAAAGCTGGATTTCAGATACTATATTGTTGTCGGGGCGTTTAAAAGCAGGAACAATGCGGAATCTCTGTTCACGACAGTGGAAAAGGACGGTTACAGTCCTGTACTGATCAGCTTCAGGAACGGGTTCAATGCTGTCGGCATTGCTCCGGCCAATGATCTTCATCACGTTTTCCGGTCTCTGAAGGAAGTGAAAACCGAAAAGTTCTGTCCGGATGACGTATGGATTCTCGTAAATGAATAATTTCGTTGCATGAATAGAATGTTTGTTTTTTTTGCCGCTGTGCTGACTTTTTTCTGCCAGACATCGGAAGCGCAGTACAGGACTGACAGGAGCTACACCGGTTTGTATGACAGTGAGACGGCAGCATGCATGCGCAGGCATGTAAGCGACATATCCTCCCCGGAAAATATGGGCAGAAAGGCCGGTTCGGAAGGAGAGAAGAATGCCGCCGGATACCTGTATAAGGTACTCAAGGACTATGGCGTGGAAATGCTGTGCCCTGAGGAAGGTGACGAGTTCGGCATAACGCTGCCCTCTGGAGATACAATCGCCTCTCGCAATGTCGTCGGGTTCATCCAGGGATATGACTCCCGTCTGCGCGACAGATATGTCGTAGTGGGTGCCAGGCTTGACAATCTCGGAACTAACGATATGACAGTAAACGGTGCGGCTGAGAAGCAGATATATTATGGTGCCAACGGGAATGCCTCGGGCCTTGCGATGATGATGGAGCTTGCCAGGATGGTATCCACCAATTCTATTCTGTTCAGACGTTCGGTGATATTTGTCGGATTCGGGGCTTCTTCGGAAACCTATGCAGGTGCATGGTACTTTCTCAACAGGTCGTTCTCAGATGCCGGGTCAATCGATGTCATGATCAATCTGGACATGCTCGGGACAGGAGATACCGGATTCTATGCCTATACGGCGTCCAACAGAGACCTGAACTCGATTATGGACTCGATGTCTTCCGAGCTGCAGCCTGTCCATCCGGAAGTGGTGTCCTATGAACCGTATCCGTCTGACCACAGGGCATTCTATGCGGCTGAAATCCCGTCCGTATATTTCACATCCGGGAGATATTCCCAGCATAATACTCCGAAAGACACTTATGACATAGTGGATTACGGTATGATGGAGCGTGAGCTTGAGTATATTTACAACTTCACTCTTAATGTCGCCAATACCGACAAGGAACTCGCTTTCCGTCAGGATGAACAGCCTGTGAAGTCAAGGCCGGCAGTGAAAGAAGACATAGTACCATACTATGACTGCGATATCAAGCCTGCTTTTCTCAACAGTACGGACCCTCGCCAGTTCCTTGCCAAATGGGTATATGCTTATCTCAAGTATCCTGCCCAGGCAGTCAAGGACGGCATACAGGGGACAGTACAGGTAAATTTTGTTATTGACAAGGATGGGAAGGTCCGTGATGTTGAGGTTGTGAAAAGTGTTGATCCTCTGCTTGATGCGGAAGCGGTAAAGGTAATATCCGCATCGCCGAAGTGGCGTCCTGCAAGAGTAAAGGGTCAGAAAGTCAGCAGTTCAATGACGGTCCCTGTCGAATTCAGGCTTGAGAAGAAATCCAGAGGCGGAGGGTTCGGAATAAACGGCAGAAGACAGTCCTGGTAGTGAATGATAATATCAGATTACAATAATATATACTAGAAGAATGGAATACGATTTCAGGAAAATTGAGAAGAAATGGCAGTCGTTCTGGTCAGAGCACCAGACATTCAAGGCAGTAGAGGATCCTTCAAAGCCGAAGTATTACGTGCTGGACATGTTTCCGTATCCGTCAGGAGCCGGACTGCATGTGGGCCATCCTCTCGGATATATCGCCAGTGACATATACAGCAGGTACAAAAGGCTATGCGGATTCAACGTCCTGCACCCTATGGGATATGATGCCTTCGGGCTTCCGGCCGAGCAGTACGCAATCCAGACCGGGCAGCATCCGGCCATAACCACTGAGAAGAACATAGCAAGGTACAGGGAGCAGCTTGACCGTATAGGGTTTTCCTACGACTGGTCACGCGAAGTCAGGACATGCGATCCTGAATATTACAAATGGACGCAGTGGGCTTTCCTGAAAATGTTCGACAGCTATTATGACAATGCCGAACAGAAGGCAAAGCCGATCCGGGAACTGGTCGAAGCGTTCTCGAAGAAAGGTTCCGCAGGAATAGACGCAGCATGCTCCAGGGAGCTGTCTTTTTCCGCACAGCAGTGGAACTCAATGACTGAAAAAGAGAAATCGGACATACTGATGAACTACCGTATAGCTTATCAGGGAGAAACTTCCGTGAACTGGTGTCCCAAACTGGGAACGGTGCTGGCCAACGATGAAGTAAAGGAAGGGTATTCTGTCCGCGGCGGCTATCCTGTAGAGCAGAAAAAGATGACCCAGTGGCAGCTCCGGGTCTCGGCCTATGCGGAACGTCTCCTGAATGATCTGGAAGACCTTGCATGGACTGACTCACTGAAAGACATGCAGCGCAACTGGATAGGACGGTCACAGGGTGCCGAAATGGTATTCAAGGCATATAACGGTGACATAGAATACGACATGCATATTTTCACTACCCGTGCAGATACTGTTTTCGGAGTGACATTCATGGTTCTTGCACCGGAAAGCGAATGGGTGGAGAAGCTCACTTCTCCTGGGCAGAAGCAGGCGGTGGAGGCCTATCTGAATGAGGTCAAGAAAAAGACCGAGAGGGAAAGACTGGCTGAAACCAGGAAAGTCACGGGAGTGTTTTCCGGCTCGTATGCCGTAAACCCTCTGACTGGAGGGAAAGTGCCTGTCTGGATTTCGGAATATGTCCTGTCCGGATACGGAACAGGAGCCATTATGGCAGTCCCGGCACATGACGGCAGGGACTATGCATTTGCAAGGCATTTCAATCTTCCTGTCATACCTTTGATTGAGGGCTGCGATGTAAGCGGGTCCAGTTTCGATGCCAAGGAAGGGATAATGTGCAACTCAGGTTTCCTGAACGGAATGACCGTCAAGGAGGCCATCCCTGCTGCCATTGACTATGTTGAAAAGCATGGAATAGGACACAGGAAGATAAATTACAGGCTTCGTGACGCTATTTTCTCCAGACAGAGGTACTGGGGAGAGCCGTTCCCTATATATTATAAGGAAGGAATCCCTGTCCCGCTCCCGTCCGACAGGCTTCCTCTTCAGCTTCCTGAAGTAGACAAGTATCTTCCGACAGAGAGCGGAGAACCGCCTCTTGCAAGAGCCGCCGGATGGAACTATGAAGGCTGGCCGCTGGAAAAGAGCACCATGCCCGGATTTGCAGGCAGCAGCGCCTATTATCTCAGATACATGGATCCGCATAATGACACCGCCCTTGTAAGCAAGGAGGCCGACGGATACTGGAGAAATGTAGACCTTTATATCGGTGGTACGGAGCATGCTACGGGACACCTGATTTATTCGAGATTCTGGAACAAGTTCCTGTATGACCTCGGATATGTTTGCGAGAAAGAGCCGTTCAAACGGCTCATAAACCAGGGAATGATTCAGGGCCGTTCGAATTTCGTATACAGGATCATCAACACCAACAGATTCGTGTCCTGCGGACTGAAAGACAGCTATGAGACCACTGAAATCCATGTGGATGTCAATATTGTCCATAACGACAGACTTGACATAGAGGCATTCAGGAAGTGGATGCCTGATTTTGCGGATGCCGAATTCATCCTCGAAAACGGAGAGTATATTTGCGGCTATGCGACGGAAAAGATGAGCAAGTCCATGTTCAACGTCGTCAATCCTGACATGATCTGCGATACATACGGAGCGGATACCCTGCGTCTGTATGAAATGTTCCTTGGTCCGCTTGAGCAGTCCAAGCCGTGGGATACCAAGGGTATCGACGGTGTCCACAGATTCCTCAAAAGGGTGTGGAGGCTATTCTACGGGAAGGACGGCCTTATTGTCACGGACGAAAAGGCAGACAGTGAAGAACTCAAGACCCTGCACAAACTGATAGGGAAAGCCAGGACCGACATCGAGAATTTCTCGTTCAATACGGCAGTCAGCGCTTTCATGATAGCGGTAAACGAGCTTTATGACCACAAGTGCAGCAAGAGGGAGATTCTCGAGCCTCTGCTTGTACTCCTGTCCCCGTTCGCCCCGCATATCGCAGAAGAACTGTGGGAGGCTCTCGGCCACAGGGAAAGCATATCGTATGCGCCATTCCCTGCTTATGACGAGAAATATGTTGTAGAAGACAGCTGTACCTATGCGGTATCCTTCAACGGCAAGACAAGATTTACTGTGGAATTGCCGAAGAGCATGACGCGCGAAAAGGTCGAGGAAGAAGTGAGGGCGATGTCGCAGACCGCGAAGTATGTGGGAGAAGGAAATATTGTGAAAGTCATTGTCGTACCGGGAAAAATTGTCAATATTGTAGTGAAATAATAAAGAAAAAGTGACCTATGAACGCCAAGAAAGTATTTGCTCATGTATGGGACTATGCCGTCCTGACTTTCGGAATCGTAATATACTGTCTGTCATGGACATCATTCCTTATTCCGAACGGTATTGCGAGCGGCGGAGGTACTGGATTGTGTACTATTGTCTACTTTGCCACGGGCATTCCGGTGTCTGTCTCGTTTCTGGTACTCAATGTCATCCTGCTTGTCCTCGGTTTTCTTGCATTGGGAAAAGCGTTCGGAGTGAAGACAATATACGCCATCATACTTTCCACGGTACTGTTCGATGTGCTTCCGAAATTTGACGGCTGGGTCATAACGTTCGACAACAAACTGCTGATAGCTATTGTGGGCGGTATAGTGGAGGCTCTCGGTATCGGGCTTGTGCTTATGCGCGGCGGCAGTACGGGCGGAACCGACATCGCAGCCATGATTGTCAACAAGTACTGGCCTGTATCACCTGGAAAGGTGTATCTTTTTTCGGACATATTCATTATCGCATCCGTACTGCTGATACCTGGAAAGACGCTTGAAGATATGATATACGGATATGTCGTGATGGTTACATTCTCCTTCATGGTGGATTTCGTCCTTCTGGGACAGAAGTCTTCCGCACAGGTGCTGATTTTTTCTTCAAAATACAAGGAAATTGCAGATGCCATATCCAAAAACATGCACAGGGGTGTCACCGCATTCCAGTCTGTGGGATGGTATTCCCAGACGGAGAGCAAGGTGCTTCTGGTGGTTGTCAGGCAGCATCAGTTGCATGAAGTGGTGTCTCTGATAAAGGGTATAGACACCAAGGCTTTCGTTTCGGTATCATCTGCAAGCGGAGTGTATGGAGAAGGCTTCGACGAGATGAAGACCGGACTCAAACTCAAGAAAAAGGAGAAGGACGGAACACCTGCCCGAAACTGATTCGGGCCCGGGATTCAAAAAGAGAAAATATATTAAAAAATAGAAAAAAGTTAATTTTACAAGCCCCTCAGCGTATAGTTTGAGGGGCTTTTTATTGTATTTTTGCGCCCTCAAATTTTTAGCGTTATGGTCAGTTGTTCTGTGTCATGTGAAAGAAAGAAGAAGGGATGGAACAGTTTCATCAGTATGCTTCCTGTAATCTCTGCAATCAGTGCCTTGTTGATGGTCTTGTCAGACATGCTTTCAAGTACAGGCATGCCGGACTTTCTGGTTTTGGATCTGATAATTCCCTCTATGTTGCTTATTTTCTGCCATTCCGTAAAGGATTTCACGAAAAGGCAGATGTTTTATCCGTTGCTTACAGTGGGTTTGGCCGTTGCGATAATGATAGCAAGGCTGTCGTGCGCAAATGAAAACCCGTGCGGCAGGCAGTTTATGGAATATGTACCTGCAGTCCTGTCATGCATCATGCTTGTATTCCTGTTTTCAAGCAGAGAACAGGAGGTGAAAGACAGAAACGTCAGGGAACTGCACCATGCCGTCTTCTTTGTCATCCTGCTTGGATGTGTATATCACAGAATCTCGGAAGGCAATTTCCTGCCGGTAGTACTGTCCTGTCTCTCTGTCATGTTTTACGCGCACTTGTATACGTCAGTTGTCCGCAGACCGTCCGGGGTGCCTGCCGGCGTCCTGAAAAACGCTTCCGATGCATCCGGACCCTCTGCAAGGACGGCTGAGAAAGAGAACAGACTGAATGGCATATATCTCCGTCTTCAGGAACTGTTTGAAGCGGAAAAGCCGTATCTGGACGAGAACATTACTGTCGCTGATGTTGCCAGACGGCTGTACACCAACAAGGCCTATCTATCCAGAGCCATCAATGACAATACGGGGAAGAATTTCTGTCAGTATGTAAATCACTACAGGGTGAGGTATTCGATGCAGATTTTCAAGGAAAACCAGGATTTGAGGGTAAGCGAGCTTGCAGAAATGAGCGGATTCCATACTATGGTTTCATACAACATGGCTTTCCGTCTGGTTACAGGCGAGTCTCCAAGCGAATGGTGCAGGCGGACCAGATTTGAAAACAGCCTGTGAGAGCCACTTCGGCTTTGCCGTTTGTGCGGATAAGACTATATTTGCAGGAAAATTTGTTTTTATGGCAGACGAGAAAATAATCTTTTCAATGAACGGGGTAGGCAAGATTCTTCCCCATAATAATAAAGTAATACTCAAGGACATCTATCTATCTTTCTTCTACGGTGCGAAGATAGGCATAATCGGTCTGAACGGCTCGGGAAAATCCACTCTGATGAAAATCATAGCAGGAGTGGAGAAAGGTTATCAGGGAGAAGTGGTATGGGCTCCGGGTTATTCCGTGGGCTATCTGGAACAGGAACCGCAGATGGATCCGGAGAAGACTGTCCTGGAAGTGGTGCAGGAGGGAGTACAGGAAGTCATGGATCTTCTGAGGGAGTATGAAGAAGTGAACATGAAGTTCTGTGAGCCTATGTCCGATGATGAAATGGCAGCCCTGATAGAGCGTCAGGGCGAGTTGACAGAGAAGATAGAGCATTGCGGCGGATGGGAGATAGACTCAAAGCTGGAAAGGGCAATGGATGCCCTGCAGTGTCCTCCTCCTGATGCGACTGTGGGTACACTCAGCGGAGGAGAACGGAGAAGGGTGGCACTGTGCCGACTTCTGCTCAGACAGCCTGATGTCCTTCTTCTGGACGAGCCGACCAACCATCTTGATACTGAGAGTATCCAGTGGCTTGAAGCACATCTGCAGCAGTACAAGGGAACAGTCATAGCGGTAACCCATGACCGTTATTTCCTGGACAATGTTGCAGGATGGATCCTGGAACTTGACAGGGGAGAGGGTATCCCATGGAAAGGGAACTATTCTTCATGGCTGGACCAGAAGAGTACAAGACTGGCAATGGAAGAGAAACAGGAAAGCAAGCGCAGAAAGACTCTTGAGAGGGAGCTGGAGTGGGTGAGGATGGCGCCGAAGGCACGTCACGCAAAATCAAAGGCACGTCTCGGCGCATATGAAAAGCTTGCCAGCGAAGACGGTAAGGAGAAGGAGGCGAACCTCGAGATATTCATTCCTAACGGACCGAGGCTCGGAAGCAAGGTCATAGAGTTCAATGACGTATCCAAGGCCTACGGTGACAAGCTCCTGTTTGAACACCTGACGTTCACGCTTCCGCCGGCCGGAATTGTCGGAGTCATCGGACCGAACGGAGCCGGAAAAACCACATTGTTCCGCCTTATCATGGGTCTGGAGAAGCCGGATACCGGGACAATCACTGTCGGAGAGACAGTCAAGCTTGCCTATGTAGACCAGCAGCACAAGAGTATAGACCCGGAAAAGACAGTCTATGAAACTGTTTCAGGTGGAAGCGAATTCATCAGACTGGGCAAAAAGGATGTCAATGCCAGAGCCTACGTTTCACGTTTCAACTTCTCTGGAGCAGACCAGGAGAAACTGTGCGGAATCCTGTCGGGAGGTGAGCGCAACCGCCTTCATCTGGCTCTTACACTCAAGGATGAAGGAAACGTGCTTTTGCTTGATGAGCCAACCAATGACGTAGATGTCAACACTATACGGGCTCTTGAAGAAGGACTGGAGAATTTTGCGGGATGTGCAGTGGTCATTTCCCACGACCGCTGGTTCCTGGACAGGATTGCTACCCACATTCTTGCGTTCGAAGGTGATTCCGAAGTATATTTCTTTGAAGGCTCATATTCCGAATACGAAGAAAACAAGAAGCGCCGTCTCGGAGATGTTACGCCTAAGAGGTTCAAGTACAAGAAACTGATGGAATAGCATCTGTCCCTGCAATCTTTCTTGAGGAACATGTAAAACATATGCTTTGCAAAACTTGTTTTATCATGGAATATGATTAAATTTGCAAGATTTCGGTTTTATGCCCGAAAGCGGGCATGCCGTGTATTGTAAGTTGAAACAATTAATTGAAAGATATGTCATTTACAGATGTTTTCAAGAAAATCTTCGGGACCAAGGCGGAAAGGGACCTGAAGCAGTTGCAGCCTGTCCTTGACAAGGTACTGGCAGCCTATCCTGAAATAGACAGACTGACAGACGACCAGTTGAGGGAAAAGTCAGCTGAACTGAAACGCATTATCCGGGAGCGTGTTGCAGATGACGAGGCGAGGATAGCGCAGATTAAGGAAGAGCTTGAAAAAGACATCCCTCTGGATCAGAAGGAGGCTCTTGCAACAGAGTCCGACAAACTGGTCAAGAAGGTGGACGAGGATATTGAAAAGGTACTGGACGAGATTCTTCCTGTGGCATTTGCGGTGATGAAATCCACCGCACGCAGGTTCAAGGAAAATGAGACGATAAGAGTGAAGGCCACTGATTTCGACCGTGCCCTCAGCACTACCAGGGATTTCGTCGTAATCGACGGGGATTACGCCGTATGGCACAACCACTGGATGGCCGGCGGCAACGAGATTACCTGGGATATGGTCCACTACGATGTCCAGCTTATCGGCGGTATAGTGCTCCATCAGGGGAAAATAGCGGAGATGGCTACCGGAGAGGGAAAGACACTTGTGGCTACGCTTCCGGTATTCCTCAACGCATTGGCAGGCAAGGGCGTGCATGTAGTCACAGTCAATGACTACCTTTCCAAGCGTGACTCCGAGTGGATGGGACCTCTCTACATGTTCCACGGTCTTTCGGTAGACTGTATAGACAAGCATCAGCCTAACAGCGAAGCCCGCAGGAAAGCATACGCATGCGACATCACCTTCGGAACCAACAACGAGTTCGGCTTCGATTACCTGAGGGACAATATGGCCATTTCCCTGAAAGATCTCGTACAGCGCAAACACCATTATGCAATAGTCGATGAGGTCGATTCCGTTCTTATTGACGATGCCCGTACCCCTCTGATCATTTCAGGTCCCGTACCAAAGGGAGACGACCAGCAGTTCATGGAGTTCAAGCCGTATGTGGAGAAGCTGTACAACAACCAGAGGGCTCTTGTCACCAACACTCTCAACGAGGCAAGGAAACTTATAGTTTCCGGTGATGAGAAGGAAGGCGGAAAACTTCTTCTCAGGGCATACAAGGGACTTCCCAAGTACAAGCCTCTCATCAAGTTCCTCAGCGAGCCCGGCATGAAGCAGCTGCTCCAGAGGACGGAAAACTACTATATACAGGACAATGAAAGGGAGATGCCGGTTGTCACCGATCCTCTTTTCTTCGTAATCAACGAGAAGCAGCACTCGGTCGAGATGACCGACAACGGTCACGACCTGCTCAGCGGTACGCTTTCAGATCCGAAGTTCTTTATCCTTCCTGATGTCGGAAGCGAGATTGCCGAGGTCGAGAAATCAGAGCTTTCACAGGAGGAAAAGCATGCGAAGAAGGACCAGATCATGGCGGACTTTGCCCTGAAGTCAGAGCGAGTACATACTGTAAACCAGCTTCTCAAGGCGTATGCAATGTTCGAGAAGGATGTCGACTATGTCATCATGGACAACAAGGTGAAGATTGTCGACGAGCAGACCGGACGTATCATGGAGGGACGCCGTTGGAGCGACGGCCTCCATCAGGCTGTGGAAGCCAAGGAAAATGTCAAGGTGGAGGCAGCCACACAGACATTCGCTACCATCACGCTACAGAACTATTTCCGTATGTACCACAAGCTTGCCGGCATGACAGGTACCGCTGAAACGGAAGCCGGAGAGTTCTGGTCCATATACAAGCTTGACGTAGTGGTGATTCCTACCAACAAGCCTATTGCCAGAATTGACGAGAACGACAGGATATACAAGACAAAAAAGGCCAAGTACGAGGCCGTTATAAACAGGATTGAGGACCTTATCAAGGCCGGACGGCCTGTCCTTGTGGGTACTACGGATGTGGAGACATCCGAACTTCTCAGCAGGATGTTGAAACTCAGGGGAATATCCCATCAGGTCCTCAATGCCAAGCAGCATGCCCGCGAGGCGGAAGTAGTGGCTCACGCAGGCCAGAAGAGCACGGTGACGATTGCCACCAACATGGCCGGCCGTGGTACCGATATCAAGCTTTCCGACGAAGTGCGTAAGGCAGGCGGACTTGCAATCATCGGTACCGAGCGTCATGACAGCCGGCGTGTAGACCGCCAGCTCCGTGGCCGGGCAGGACGTCAGGGCGACCCGGGTTCTTCAACTTTCTATGTTTCATTTGAAGACAAGCTGATGCGTCTGTTCGGGTCGGAAAGGATTGCAGGCATTGTCGACAAGCTTGGAATGGAAGAAGGGGATGTCCTTGAAAACAAGACACTTTCCAACTCCATAGAAAAAGCCCAGAAGAAGGTCGAAGAAAACAACTTCGGTATCCGAAAGAGACTTCTCGAGTATGATGATGTCATGAACTCCCAGAGGGAAGTCATCTATACGAGGAGGCGTAACGCACTCTCCGGAGAAAGAGTGGAAATCGATGTCCTCAATATGATGCAGGACATGTCCGCCATAATTGTGGAGAACTGTTCAGGATATGACTATGAGTCATTCTCCGAGTATGTCATGGCTGCGCTTTCCATAGATCCGGGATTTGAGGAGCAGTTCTACAACAGTGCAAAGCCGGAAGAGATTTCAGACAGACTTTTCCAGAATATGCAGGATACATACAGACGCAGAATGGATGCCATGTCCCAAAGGGCCTATCCTATCATAAAGGAGGTATACGAGAAACAGGGTGCCATTTATCAGAATATCGCGATTCCTATTTCTGACGGGCGCAAGATGCTCACTCTGTCAGTAAATCTGAAAAAGGCTTATGAAACTGAAGGGAAGGAGATTGCCAGGGCGCTTACCAAAGCGATTACCCTTTATCAGATAGACGATCACTGGAAAGAGCATCTGCGTGACATGGATGACCTTAAGCAGTCCGTACAGAATGCGTCTTACGAGCAGAAGGATCCTCTTCTTATATACAAGTTCGAGAGTTTCAATCTGTTCAAGTCCATGCTGGAAGCTCTCAGCAAGGATATTCTTTCATTCCTGCTGCGTGCCCACATCCCTCTGAGGGATGCAACCGCTGTCCAGTCTCCTGCTCCTGCCCGCAAACCGGATATGAGCCAGATGCAGACCAGCAGGACCGATCTGGTCACCAACGGAGGTGAACCTAAGTCCAAGATGCCGGTCCATGTGGAGAAGACAGTGGGAAGGAATGACCCGTGTCCGTGCGGTTCAGGCAAGAAATACAAGAACTGCCACGGGAAAGGACTGTAACCGGTATTCCGGAGGAGGTCATTAGATGATATGGGCTCTTCTTATATCATTCATAATATTCTATTTCCATCATAGAAGGAAAAGAAAACGGAGAACAATTATGGGAAAAACTGAAGAAATTGTCAATTCGGTCAGCAGGATATCTGCCGGAACGAAGATAACAGGTGAACTGACCTCGACGAATGACCTGAGAATAGACGGGCATTTCGAAGGCAGGATTTTTTCCAAGGGCAGGATAATAATAGGAGAGACTGCGGATGTGTCCGGGGAAATGATTTGCGTAAATGCCGATATCTGGGGCAGGTATAAGGGAGACATTTATGTTAAGGATACGCTTTCTCTGAAAAAGGGGGCGAAAGTGGATGCCAATCTGAACATAAACAAGATTGTCGTCGAGCTTGGCGTAGCGTTCAACGGTACTTGCCGCATGATAACGACAGAGGAATTCGACAAGAAAGCATCTGTCGCCGACTCGGAAGCGAATGCCGGTTCTTCCGGCAAACAGTCTTCCCAGACTTCAGGCAAGACAAAATGAAAAACCGGAGGGTCATATGAAATGGCCCTCCGGTTTTTTTAAAAAGCGAATTTATTTGACTTCAATGACTCTCTTGCTGTCATCCACCTTGGCCTTCTGAACCTTTGGAATATTGACATTCAGTACTCCATGCTCGACATGTGCGCTGATCTGCTCCCTTTCCGCATCATCCGGAAGAACCATTGTCTGCTGGAATTTTGAGTATGAAAACTCGCGGCGGAGATAGTGTCCGTGTTTCTTTTCGCTCTTTTCATCTGTTTTCTTCTCCATCTCGATAACGAGATTTCCGTCCTCGTCAAGATGAACGTTGAAATCCTCTTTTGTCATTCCAGGAGCGGCAAGCTCGAGTTCATAGCCGTTTTCATTTTCCAGTACATTGATAGCAGGAGCCGTAGCATTCATCCTGTCCATCCAGTTAGTGTCGAAAAAGTCATTGAAAATATCAGGCAGCCAGGCCTGGTTGTTTCTTCTTGAAGGTAACATAATATAATCTCCTTTTTTTGTCATTAATTGTTGTTTTCCGTTCCGTCAGTCTATGCATCCGTCCTGTCTGGATATCCGCTCCGGCTTCCGGAACCGCAATAGGATATATCAATTGCCGTACCGCTGCCGCAAATGATAAAAAATGGTCAAAAGGAGGAAAAATTGTCACTGTTCCATGACATTATGTCTTGTTATGATGTCAGAATGTCTACTTTTACAAAGATAGGCCGTTTGTGATTCGGGTTAAATTATTACCTTTGGAATTCTATTATTTCGGATATGTCAGAGACAGGTAATATTGTCATTAAGGGTGCTCGGGTCAATAATCTCAAGAATGTGGATCTTGAGATTCCGCGTGGTAAATTCATCGTGATTACAGGTATTTCCGGATCAGGAAAATCATCGCTTGCTTTTGATACTCTTTTCGCGGAAGGACAGAGACGGTTTGCAGAGAGCCTTTCTTCGTACGCCAGGCAGTTTCTCGGACGCATGTCCAAACCGGATGTCGATTCCATAGAGGGCATTCCTCCTGCAATAGCGATAGAGCAGAAAGTGAATACCCGCAACCCTCGCTCGACAGTGGCGACCACCACAGAGATATTCGATTATCTCAGGCTGATTTTCGCCAGGATCGGAAGGACATATTCCCCGATTTCCGGAGTAGAAGTCAAGTGTCACAGTGTCAACGATGTACTGGAGTTTATCCTGACGGAAGAGGCGTCCTCCGTATATATTATGTCCGATCTTGACTGGAAAAACAGGCCGGATAAGGTAGAACTCATGCTGCAGTTGAAGGAAGAGGGGTATTCAAGGTTTTTCACAGATGCACCGGTAAGGATAGAGGAGATAATGCGCCGGGCACAGACCGGGGATTATCCGGAGGAACTGTATCTGCTGGTGGACAGACTGAAAATCCCCGCTTTCACCGGCGGGATACCTGTACTTGCCGACGGTACACATGTGCCGCAGACGGACTGGGAAGACCTGCAGACCAGACTTCATTCTTCCATACAGACAGCTTTTGACAAGGGTTCCGGTTCCATGTATGTCAGGAAGGAGTCCGTAGCCGGTACTGACAGGCAAGTTGAAACAGGCCACTTTGTGAACCGGTTCGAGGCAGACGGCCTGACATTCCAGGAACCGGACGAATACATGTTCAGTTTCAACAGCCCTCTGGGCGCCTGTCCCGTGTGCGGAGGTCTCGGACAGATAATAGGTATCAGCGAAGATCTGGTGATTCCGGACAAGAGCAGAAGCATATATGACGGTGCCATAGCATGCTGGAGAGGAGAGAAGATGGGATGGTTCAAGGATCATCTTGTCAAAAATGCGGAAAAGTACGGAATCCCTGTCTTTGAGCCGTACTGCAACCTGACGCAGGAGCAGAAGGACATCATATGGCAGGGCATGAAAGGCACATCGGAAGAGGATTCCATTATAGGGATAAATGAATTTTTCCGATGGGTCGATGCCAACAAATACAAGATACAGTACAAATACATGCTCAGCCGTTATTCCGGAAAGACTGTCTGCCGTGAATGCGGAGGCAGCCGTCTCCGTAAGGATGCCCTGTATGTGAAAGTCGGCGGAAAGAACATCCAGGAACTGCTTGCAATGAATGTGGACCAGCTTCTGGAATTCTTCAGGTCTCTGGAGCTTACCGGCTACGAGAAGAGCATAGTCTCCAAGGCCGTATCGGAGATAGTGTCCCGCCTGCAGTATATAAAGGATGTAGGACTTTCCTATCTGACTCTCAACCGTACTTCGAATACTCTTTCCGGAGGAGAAAGCCAGAGAATCAATCTGGTCACCGCGCTCGGAAGCTCGCTTGTCGGCTCACTGTACATTCTTGACGAACCAAGTATAGGCCTGCACCCGCGCGATACGGACAGGTTGATAACCGTGCTGAAAAAGCTCCGTGATATTGGCAACACCGTTGTCGTCGTGGAACATGATGAAGAGATAATGCGTGCAGCCGACATGCTTATAGACATCGGACCGAAAGCCGGGGTGAACGGAGGCGAGATAGTCTTCCAGGGTAAAACCGGTGACGGCAAGGCCAGCCCCGAGACGCTTGAAAGATCCCTTACACTGCAGTACCTTTCCGGAAAACGCAGCAGATATGTCAGGGAGAAGCGAATGTGGGCCTATTCCGTCACGGTAGAAGGCGCTATGGAGCACAATCTGAAAGACATCAGCGTCAGGTTCCCTCTCGGAGTGCTTACCGTAGTGACAGGAGTGAGCGGAAGCGGCAAGTCCTCCCTTGTCGGGGATATTCTGTATCCGGCTCTCTTCAGGCATATCAACCATACCGGTTCTGCGCCGGGGACATTCAGAGGACTTTCCGGAAATCTGGACAGGATAGCACAGGTGGAATATGTGGACCAGAATCCTATCGGGAAAAGTTCAAGGTCCAACGCAGTCACGTACCTCAAGATATATGATGACATCAGGAAGCTCCTTTCGGAGCAGCAGTTTGCCAGACTGAACGGGTTCACTCCGTCCTTTTTCTCATTCAACATGGATGGAGGACGCTGTCCCGAATGTCAGGGTGAGGGTTTCGTGAAGATCGGCATGCAGTTCATGGCCGATGTCAAGATGGTCTGCGAAGCGTGCGGCGGCAAGCGTTTCAAGCCTGAAATTCTCGAAGTCAGATACAAGGGAAAGAATATAGACGATATCCTGAATATGAGTGTAGAGGAAGCGATCGCTTTCTTCGGCGGCCAGAAGGACCAGGCGGCAGTGCGTATAGCCGAAAAACTCCGGCCTCTGGTAGATGTCGGGCTCTCCTATATAAAGCTCGGCCAGAGCAGCAGTACGCTTTCCGGGGGTGAAAGCCAGAGGATAAAGCTTGCATACTTCCTGTCCATGAATGACGCCCAGTCCGCATCGGACCGTATCATGTTCATTTTCGACGAACCTACCACCGGCCTTCACTTCTATGACGTGGAGAAACTGCTCAAATCGTTCGACGCCCTGCTTGCAAAAGGGCATACTATCGTAGTTGTCGAGCACAATCCGGATGTGATCCGATCGGCCGACTGGGTGGTTGACCTGGGACCGGATGCAGGGGACGCAGGCGGACAGGTCGTATTCGAGGGTACTCCCGAGCAGCTTGTTTCAGAGGGCAATACCTGGACGGCCAAGTATCTGGGACATTAATACGTCAGTCCGCTCTTGTCCACTCTCCAGCTGTCTTCCGACAGTCCGTCATTTTCGGGTGTTACTGTTATGTGGTAGTGGGTGTTGCGCCTGACATCGAAGTTGACGTTGCTTTCACCCAGATAGAAGCGGTATATGAGTCCCTTGCCGGGAATGGAATGCAGGGAGTCCGACATGTAGTCTCCCCGTATCTCGATATAGGAGCAAAGCTTTGCCATGGGGTCGGACGGATCCAGTACCTTGTCGCTGTCATTCTCTGCGTTGTTGAGAAGGTCTCCCTGCATGTTTTCGAACATGTACAGCGAAATCTCACCGCTTTTACCCCATCCGGTATCCGTATTCAGGGGAATTACCTGGGTGCCGCTTTTGATGAATCCGACCACAAAGACATCTTTCCCGGACTTTACCGCACTGTCACTGAACGGCGTCACGGATTTCGGGCATCCGCCTACCCTTATGCTTGTCACATCGAACGTGACATCCTCGTCCAGGCGGCTCCTGTCTATACAGACGGATATCTTGGCCATTGTCCGTTCAAGAGGAACCACGACATGATTTCCTCTGACAAGAGTCTGCCTCAGGGCTTTGCCGCTCATAGGTATCCCGATCCTGTATTCGTCCGGATAGGCGAAATAATATCTGAATTCCTGTATATCCTGCTCCGAATCCATACTGATACTGTATCCGGCATTCGCCAGAACATATACCGAGTATGTGGCCCCGGCATGCAAGTCGACATCCAGGGTGTACTTCCCGTTGCTTCCTATCATTTGCGAAGTCTTCATGTAAAGGTTCCGCTCCAGCATGCCTCTGTCATCGAAGATGAAGACGTTCACATCGTGGACCAGATTTTCATCGGGATCAGCTGACCTGCTGCAGAGGCCGGTGCCGCTGTATATCTCGATAGTTGTCCTGCATTCCGCATCAGAAGCGTGCTCTTTTTCGCATCCGGCTGTCAGGAAGACCGCCGGGAGGATAAATAGTATTCCCGATCTATTCATTGTATTCTGATATTTTTGTGTGTACTGCGTTTTCTGTCAGAAGATCACTCCTGTATTTTCCTTTTCATTCCACGGAACGATGTTGCAGGTGATGTACGCATCCATCGGAGTAATTGCCGTGTTTGGGTCTGAAGTGCCTGTAGTCCGGATGGTTACATCATATACATAACAGCGGTTCCGGCTTATTCCCGAATTCCATGTGTCCCGGTTTATGTTTATAGGATAGTAGCATATCCGGCCGTTCAGACGCCCTTCTATGACGAGTCTTGTAAATCTGGATTCTTCCTTGCATTCGTTGGGATAGCAGTAGAAGGAGATTTTCGGGGAGACGGCCGTATTTCCTATGCTTCCTTCGATTTCCCGGCAAACCGTTTCCGGGTACCTGAAAGACTCCATATCATTCTCTGCCAGCAGGCCCTGGTTGAAGAACGACTCCGGGGAAAACCCGCTTTCCTGAAACACTCCGGTTTCTGAACTGACATTTACAAGATATGCTTTTACGTTGTCGAGCCTGGAGCCGGCATACGGTTTACCGGCAAAGTCGCATCTTACAGATCGGAGTTCGATTCTCGACCCCAAAGGTTCGAGTCTTATTTCGCACTTTGCGTCCTTTCCTGCTTCCGCCCTGCAGTATCCGCTCATGAGCGGGGAAAAGCCCGATTCCTGGTCCATACCGGTTTTCATTTCCATGAAGGACCGGAAGGAACTGATGAGCGGCCAGTCATAGGTGTCCGAGTGCGGATTGAGTATGGCCGCAATGATTTTCGATCCTTTTTGGGAAGCCGTGACAGGCACATAGCGGTTCTCCAGTATGAGTCTCTGGTAGGAGTCGAGTCTCTGGAGATTGTCATCATTGAATACGAATATGTCGGCAGTATATCTTGCTCCGGGTTCTGTGACATAGCTTTGGAACCCGACTGATATGCCAGTTTTTTCCGGGGGATCGCACGATAATGTGTCATCATGGCTGCACGCCTGGAGTAAAAATGCGGCCGATATCAGCAGTGCGGCCTTCGGATATGATTTTTCCATTCTGAAATTTTTGCCGCAAAGCTATTCCGGCGATTCCGGAAAAAATATTTTATGTGGCGAAATGACAGGAAATTTTCTTTTTCTTATAGGAATAATGTTTTTTTGAATACAATTTCTCTTTTTTGTCATGTGTTTTTTATAAATTGTGTAAATTTGATACCGTCATATACACAGTACTATGGACCCTATTAGGAAACTGCGGAGTCTTTTTGCATCCAAGACTCACATATTACCTGTCTATACCCAGCAGGTCGCTTATATCAAGCAGGCATCTTCGGCGTTGGTGAAGATGACAGGAACAGACAGCCACGAAGAGTGGAAAAGACTTGAAAAGGAGGTGAAACTCTGCGAGACACAGGGAGATGCCATGCTCACAGAGTTCTACGAGCAGCTTTATGAGGGCATGTTTACCCCTCTTGACAGGATAGATCTCCAGACAATAGCCATGTTCATAGACGAATTCCTGGACAACATAAACGATTCAGCCAAGTCCGTGCTCCTTTATCTGCCGGAAAGAATCGACCAGCAGCTGGTGGAACTGGCCCAGTACATCGAATCTGAAGCCGATGCGCTGAAGGAAGTGGTGGTATGTCTGGACAATGTCAAGGCGAACTTCTCCAACCTCACACTCCTTTGCGACCGGATTACGGAGCTGGAACATGCGGCCGATGACGCTTATGAAGAATATATAGGTTATGTCTTCCATAACGAGAAGAATCCTATCGAACTCATGAAATACAAGAACATCGCCGAGATGTTCGAGAATACTACCGATGCTGCGAAGAAAGTATCCGACTATGTAAGGAAAATGCTGCTCCGGTATGCGGAGTAGCATTTTCCTGTATCCGTAATCCTGCCTATTCTCCGAGTTCTGCCTTTTCTTCGGCAGACAGGGAATCCAACTGCTGGTTTACAGCCGCGCTGTAGTCTATCTTTTCCTTGTATTTCCTTATCGCATCCAGTCTTGCGTTTTCCTGCAGGGCCTTTTCCACTCCGACGGAGAATATCTTCTCGATGGATGCTTTCAGACTGAGCCTTGTCTGGTCGATGACGCTTGAAAATACCGGAATGTCCGTACTTTTGTACTTCGCTTTTCCTATTTTGAACCTGAAGTCATCGAAATTGTCCCCATACAGGTCTATGCCCACTCTGAACGGGATAGGGGAGTCCAGAACGGAAATATGGTATCTGAATGACATGTCCAGATTCTGCACACCGCTCATGGCAAGAGTGTAGCGGTCCAGTTTCAGTATGAACGGGAATACTTCGAGCCTGTTGTCGCTGATTACTCCCTCTACGGACATTTTTTCTATATAGCCGTTTTGCTTGTCCTTGAATTTCAACTTCTTGGCTATCTGGTAGAAGGCATCGCTCTCCTGAAGCTCCAGAGACTTCCCTCCGATGCGGATGACACCCTTTATCGAAGGGACTATGATGTTCATGCAGGTATCTATGTCTGCCGTAGCCGCTATCTGGCAGTCAAGTTCCCCCTTGAATGACTTGAGCATAGGCATAAGGGAGTCTACTGCAGGGACCATTTCTATCACTTTCTCTGCAGTGACCTTGCTCAGATTGAGATCGAATCCCGTGCTGAGGTCTTTTTTCGTCCTTGTAGAGTAGAAGCCTTCGAAATCTATATTCCCTATGTCGGATCTGGCTGAAGTATTCATGAACTGCACGCATCTTTCCTTTACGGTAAGCTGGCTCTGCATGCTGGTCAGGAGCAGAGTGGAGAATCTCACATCGGAAGCATCGAGCGTAATCCCTGCATTGATGTTTGCCGGTACTACAAGCAGGGAAGTCTCTATGTCAGTCACATTTGAAAGAGTATCCGTTACTATGCTGTCCTGATACTCCCGGTCGTTTCCGAGCTCCATCAGCGAGTCCGTACTGCTGCGGACAGTCTGCTTTGCGGGAACGTACCGGCTTCCGACAGAGTAAGCGCCGAGCAGTTCGTTCAGGTTGAGGCTGTCGGAGGCCACATCCATATCCAGGGCAAGCATGCCCCTGCCTGCAACCAGACCCCTGATTCCTTTCACTTTTCCTTTGACAGACATATTGGAGCGTCCGCTTTGCAGCTCCAGACTGTTAAGGGCGATTTCATTGTTGTTGAAACTTCCTTCCAGATTCCTGACACTGTTGCGCAACGGGAAATACGGCGATATCACACTGGCTCCCGCCAGTTTCATCGAACCTTCGGCATCCCATGTCATGAATGTTTTCACGACGGATGAATCCAGTTTGAACTGCAGGTCCTTTTTCATGAAGTCTTCTTCTGACAGCCAGTCCGGAAGCTGTATCTTTCTGCTGCCGCGCAGGCTTCTGAGATGGTTGAAGAGAGAATCGCGGGGTACATCCGGATACCTTTTTGCCAGAGAGTCGGCGAATGCCTTTCCCCTCTGCCTGCGCTCGATGGAGTTCATTGCCGCGGTGGCATCCATCTCGAGTTTGCGCAGGCCTATCCTGTTAACAGGACCGCGCAGGTATATCCCTCCGCTGCTGCTCTTCAGAGAAAGGACGGGCACATCCGGATTTCCCTTTTTGGGAGAAATCCTGAACGTGTTGTCGGAGTCCGCAACCAGAATAACTGTCGTATCCGCTCCGGCTACAGCGAGGAATCCGATCTGCAGCTTGCCTCCGAAAGGATAGAATCTTGACGAGTCTCCGGCATCCAGGATTGCAGCGGCGTTCTGTGCTTTCAGAGAAAGACCGCTTCCCCTTGCGAAAAGCTTGTCCCTGTAATTCAGTTTCAGACTGTCCAGCTTCGCTGCCAGGGCCAGCATTCTCTCTCCCTGCGCTATGCTGGAGTCCCTTGTGTTGCCGAGTGCTCCCAGCACGACATCAAGACTGTCGATGTGTACATCCAGAGAGTCTTCTTCGACAGAAAGATCGAGCCTGTCGCTTCTGATGAAGCCGGCAACATCCGCATCCGCAAATCTGTACGGGTCCAGCTGGGACATTCTGATGGTGCCTTTCACTTCGGCATCAAGCTTTCCTCTGGCATCTATGCCGCTCCCTTTCCTGATGAAATTGCGCAGCGAATCAAGATTGACGGAAGCATCCGCATCGATTCCTATGACAGGATCCTTGCCTATAAGGTCTCTGACTTTGCCTGCAACGGAAATTCCTATTGCTTTCCCGCTTACGGACAACTCTCCCAGAGTCAGGGTACAGTACCCGGAACTGTCACTGTCCAGCGAAGCGTCAAACCTCAGGTTGTGCTTGATTCCCAGCTTTTTGTGCCCGATATACGAGTCCGGGACTTTCATCGAAGCGGATATTTCCGGGAGAGAACCGGTGTCTGCCGAGTACCATCCGTCACATGACAGGGCCAGATTTACCGTTGCGTCTGTCTGTATTTCCCCGGCATCTTTCCAAATCGTTCCGTTTATGTATTTGAGGACATCGCTGACTCTGCATCTGTCTATGGCGGCGCTCCCTTTCACGTATATTCCTTTCTGTCCTGAGAACCGGAGATCAGCCGCTGCGCTGACCGGAATCCCGGCTATATCGGCTTTGAATCTTTTCAGGGAAACTGCAGGGACGGAGTCTTTCGGGAATGAAATGCCGGAACTCAACCTGACAGGTACCTTCAGCCTGCCGTAAGACTTGGTGGCGAGATATGTGGTGGCTTCAGCACTGGCCCTGAGCTGTCCTCTGGATGCTCCTATCCTGAACCTGTCAAGAGCCAGGGCAAGAGTGTCTCCGGGGAACCTGCTTGCCACAAACATGCTGTCAACCCGCAGGTTTATTCTTTTCCGGCTGCCGTTTCTGGAGGAAATCCTGCCGTTGAACTGCATCTTTCTCATGTTTACGATGATGCTTGCCGAGTCCTGAGCGCTGCTGTAGACCACCAGAGGACTGTCACTGAACTGTATTCTGCCAAGTACTATTTTCGGCATTTCCGAAGATACGGAATCTCCGTCTTCTTTGCCGGAAGCCTTTAATATGTTCCAGTTGGCAGTTTTGCTGTCATAGCTTCTTGCGAATATGCGCGGCTTTTCAAGCTGGAGGAAAGGAATCCTTATCTGTCCGGCTCCGAGCGCCGCGATATTCAGGGATGCCGAAAACCTGTCGAACGACATCAGAGTATCCGCTCCGTTTCCTCGTCCGGCCACGTTTTTCATCCCGAGGCGGGACTCGGCGGAAGCGAACCGGCCGGAAGGATAGGTTACGGAAACCGTATCAAATGAAACGTTTATATTCGGAAAATTCTTCAGAACCGACAGCGATACCTTGCCGAATGCGACATTCCCGTCTATGTACTCCGAGGCGAAACTGCCGGCCAGTCTGGTAAGGACTGCCGGAGACAATGCTATCTGGATGACAATCAGAACCAGGGCCCAGATCCCTAGAACCCATGCAACTATTTTCAGGAATTTCCGTTTCCTTTTCTTTACCGGCTTGTCCATAGCGGAACCATTTTAGATACCCGGACAAAAATAGTCAAACTTGCCCAAATCCGGATGAAAAAGACATGGAATAATTCAAGCCTTCTGAAAATCAGCGTCTATTCGACAGCCTGGGACATGTTTGCAGAATATTTCCTCCATTTGTCTATAAGTGCCTGCATGTCATCAGGAACAGGCGAGTCGAACTGCATGTGCTCCTTCGTTTTCGGGTGGATGAATCCGAGTGTCTTTGCATGAAGGGCCTGCCGCGGGAGAAGCTTGAAGCAGTTCTCGATGAACTGCCGGTACCTGGCGTATATGGTACCCTGGCGGATTTCCGCACCGTCATACCTTTCATCATTGAAAAGCGGATGTCCGATCCATCTGAAATGGACTCTGATCTGATGCGTCCTGCCTGTTTCCAGACGGCATTCGACGACAGTTACGTATCCGAACCTTTCCAGTACCCTGTAGTGTGTCACGGCATGCTTCCCGAAGTCTCCGTCAGGGAATACCTTGAATCTCATCCTGTCCGAAGGGTCCCTGCCGATGTTGCCGGTAATGGTGCCTTCGTCATCAGGCAGATTGCCCCAGACGATGGCAATGTATCTTCTGTCAATGGAGTGGACGAAAAACTGTCTGGCCAGATCCAGCTGGGCTTCATCGTTCTTTGCCACGACCAGAAGTCCGGAAGTGTCCTTGTCGATTCTGTGCACAAGGACTCCCATCCTTTCATCCTGTGCGTCCGGTCCCTGGCTTATTCCCAGATGATATGCAAGCGCATTCACAAGCGTGCCTGAAAAATGTCCGTGTCCGGGATGGACGACCATGCCTGCCGGCTTGTTCAATACCAGGAGATCATCATCTTCATATACTATGTCCAGAGGGATGTTCTCGGGAAGTATTTCCAGTCCGCGCCTCTGGTATGGCATCACGAAAGTGACGACATCGCCCGGCCTTACTATGCAGTTGGCCTTGGCGGTCTTTCCGTTTACCTTTATATAGTCTTCCTTTATGGCCAGCTGGATACGGTGTCTGGAAGTGTTTTCCATGTGGGTGGCAAGGTACTTGTCCACCCGCATGGGGGCCTGTCCCTTGTCCAATTCGAAGCGGAAATGCTCGAACATCTCCTGCTGCCCCTCGTCGCCGGATCCGATATCGTCCCCGATATCTTCCGGGTCAAAGTCGTCCAGATAGTTATTGTCCATTGGATTTCAGTTCGGTTTGTCTTTCCGTTCCTGTTTCAGGCTTCGGGATTCTTGCTTTGTCAAGGGTGAAATAAAGAGTCATTTCCGTACCCATGAGATATGTCGTCACGGCCGATGTGTCCGGTTCCTGCCGGTATACGAATGCATTCAGTGTGTCGCTATATGACCTGACTGTGTCGTCAAACAGTACGTCCTTGATATTGAGCGAGCTGTGGTGGACTATATCAACGGCGTTAAGATATCTGGTGCCGTACAGCAGCGGGATGTAGGTCTTGTTGTCCAGTTCGCTGAGACCCACGACCAGATCTATCCTCGACTCGCTTTCCACCTGTGTCCCCGGCTTGATTTCCCTGTTGTTGTAGAGCTGCTTGAGGACGTTGTTCGTGGCGATATCCTCGACATACATGAGTTTTCCCAGATTCAGTCCCCGCGATGCCAGCTCTGCCGTTGCCTGACGGGTAGAATACCCTACGAGGTTCGGCATGGTGATTCGTTTCGGAAGTACTGAGTTGATGGTCAGAGAGATACGTCTTCCTTTCTTGACCTGGCTCCCAGCCTCGGGCACCTGCCTGTATACGGTCCCTCTTGCCATCCTTTTTATGTAGACGGAGTCGGTCACATCTACCCGGACATCATGTGCGTGTGCGGCAGTCCTTGCCTCGCTGACAGTCATGTTCGAAAAATCCGGAACGGAGATTTCCTCATTATGCCGTGTAATGACCTTCAGAAGAAGCCCGGCACCGACTGCCAGGACCGCAATCACAGTCACTGCCAGCAGCAGGTTCTTCACTATCCAGTTGTTGAAAAATCCTTTTATATTCATTCCAAATTCGTTTTATACCCTTACCAGTGTATACTCTCTTCTTCCGAGTCCTATCTTTTCCCCATGCTCTACACCGGCTTCCCATTTCGTGTCAGGATGGACGATATGGAATTTGTCCTCCCCTGCATGATGGGCGTGGGAGTGGTCACATCCGTGTTTGCTGTCGATATCGGTTATGACGTTGTTCTGAAGCACGGGAGCCGCCTTTACCATATCCGCGCAGGCGCAGTCCAGGGCGACAGGGTCGAACGATGCGGCGATTCCCAGATCCGGGATGATGGCTGCGTCGTTGTGGTTCCAGCAGTCGCAGTTCGGGGATACGTTCATGATGAAGCTGATATGGAATGCAGGCTTGTCCTTCACTACGGCAAGAGCATATTCCGCTATCTTGAAGTTGAGCGTTTCTGAAGAGTCCCAGTCCTTGACTACGGCGCCTTCATGCTGGCAGACAGCCACGCACTGGCCGCAGCCCACGCACTTGCTATAATCGATATGTGCTTTCCTGTCAGTGATTTTCACTGCATCGTGCCTGCAGTATTTTTCGCAGACCCGGCAGCCTGTGCAGTTCTCGAGATTGATGACAGGCTGCGATGAGGAGTGAAGCTCGAGCTTTCCTCCCACGCTGGCCGATCCCATGCCGAGGTTCTTGAGCGCGCCGCCGAATCCTGTCTGCTCATGACCTTTGAAATGGTTCATGGATATGATGATGTCGGCATCGGCTATCGCGGCTCCGATTTTAGGGGCCTTGCAGTACTCTCCGTCCAGATCTATTTCCTTGTAGTCTGTACCTTTCAGCCCGTCGGCTATGATCACGTCGGCATGCGCCGAAATGGGATTGAAACCGTTGTCCATTGCTGCCTTGAGATGGTCTACCGCATTCGAGCGGCCGCCTGAGTAGAGTGTATTGCTGTCTGTAAGGAACACCTTGGCACCAAGCTCTTTCAGCAGGTCTGCAATGGCAGCGACATAGTTGTGTCTGATATATGCGACATTACCGGGCTCCCCGAAATGCAGCTTGATGGCCGTGAACTTGTCTTTGAAGTCTATCTGCTCTATTCCGCCCCTTCTGACCAGCTTCACAAGCTTCCGCGGAAGACTGTTGCCGGGCGAAGTGCGGAGATCGGTAAAATACACTGTCGGCTTTTCCATTCTGATTGAGATTTAAAACGTGCAAATTTAGTCAAAAATCAGTAAGTTCTTCGCTATATAAGGGGCAATCCCCGAAAAATCACCCTGAAGAGCCCTTCCCCAATGAGAGAAAGTCCTATAATGATAATGACGGCTCCCGTTATCCTGTTGATCCACAGGATAGTCTGAAGCCTGAATTTTTTTCTGAAATGGTCCAGAAGGGCGGTGACGCAGAACCAGTACACTGTGGCTCCGGCGCTTACAGAGATGATGATCGGGGCCACTTTCCAGTCGTGCGGAGACGAATTTCCCAGGCCGAAGAATGCGAAAAGCGCAAATATCACGAATATGGCTCCCGGGTTTGAAAATCCCATGGCCACGGCCTGAAGGAAATCCTTGACAGATATGCTGCTGCCCCTCTCTTCGGATTTTACTTTCCTGAAGGGGTCAGATACCGCCATCCTCCATCCCATAACGGCCACGATAAGCCCGCCGCCGAGAAGGATAAGCTCCCTGTTTTCTTCGATTATTTTCTGGGCGAGGGCAAGGGCGAATATGGCTATGATTGAGAACACGGTGTCCACAAGGCATGCTCCCAGACCTGTGATGAAGCCTGCTTTATGTCCTTTGCTGAGCGATTTCTGTATGACCAGAATCGCGATCGGACCGATCGGAGCCGAAGCGCAGATGCCGATGAGGAAGGCTTTGAGAATATCCGTTACCATAAGTTGTCAGTTGGCGATGCAAAAATACGCAAAATCCGTATATTTGTCCCCGTTGTTGTACACAGTACCGAAACTGTTGTCCTGATTATTATGGTACAATTCGTCGAACCGGCGTTATATATGAAAACGAATCATTCCGTCTCAAGGGGCGTCCGCCTCCTGTTGTGGGGCCTTGTACTGCTGTTTGCAGTCCTGATGTCCCTGCCTTTCCTTATCCCTCATTGCGGTTTTACCGCACTGTTCGGCTTCATTCCTCTGCTGTGCATGGAAAGGATAGCCTCCCTTCAGGGTGTCAGGAAAGTGTGGATTTACCATTATTCCGCCTTTGTCCTCTGGAACGCATTCACGACATTCTGGGTATGCAACGCCACTGCAGGCGGGGGACTGTTCGCGATTTTTGCCAACGCTTTCCAGATGTCCCTTATATTCGGGATATTCCGTTTCAGCAAGAAATACTTTAAAGGGGCGCTTCCGTATATCTTCCTGGCAGTGATGTGGATAGCATGGGAGAGAGCATACTTCGACGCTGAGATATCATGGCCGTGGCTTGTGCTGGGAAACGCCTTCGCCGGCAGCCTGAAGTCCATCCAGTGGTACGAATATACCGGCACGCTCGGCGGCTCTCTCTGGATATGGGCATGCAACCTCCTGGTCTTCGCTCTGATGGTATCGCTTTCCGACGGCAGCTGGGCCTTCAGGTTCAACTCCAAGGCCAAAGCGGCTCTTGTTTCTTCCTGCGTACTGGTTTTAGCTGTACCTTTCATCCTTTCAAAGGTCATATATGACGGATACGAGGAAAAGCAGGATCCGATGGAAGTGCTTATCGTCCAGCCGAATATTGATCCGTATCAGAAATTCCAGGCAATGCCTCAGGACAGCCAGACCGCCATCCTTCTGGACCAGATAGAGAAATCCATTCCTGACAGACGGTTCTCTCCTGTCCCGGAAGCCGGATCCGCCGACAGCACCGGACATGTTGTCCCGGACACAGGACCTTTACTTGTCCTGGCTCCTGAGACATTTACCAATGACATAATTACCAATGACTTTACCAGAAGCAGGACATTCCGGCGCTTCGTTTCCTTCCTCAGACAATATCCGGGAACGGAACTCCTGTTCGGAGCCTCTTCATATACATATTATGACCAGGAAGAAGCACCGTCGCATACAGCGCGGAAAATAAGGGACGGACGCTGGGTGGAGTCACACAACTCCGCCATGACCGTTGACGGAGACGCACATGCCGGAATTTTCCACAAGAGCAAGCTTGTAGTAGGAGTGGAGAAGACCCCTTATCCTGCCTTCTTCTGCAAGGTGGATGACATGCTCGGCGGAGTAATGGGAAGATGTGTCGGCCAGGATGAAATATCGCTGCTGCACTGCTCGGACATTCCTTTCGGCTGTGCCGTATGCTACGAATCCGTCTATGGAGAATATTTCACCGGATACGTGCGGAAAGGCGCCCGTTTCATGACTGTCATAACGAATGATGCATGGTGGGGGAACACTCCGGGATACAGGCAGCATCTGAGGTACTCTTCCCTGAGGGCGATCGAGACCAGAAGAAGTATCGCCCGCTGTGCCAACACCGGCATCTCCGCCATCATAGACCAGAAAGGGGAGATACACAGCGAGAGCCCGTGGTGGGAGCCTGCCGTAATACGCGGGAATGTGAACATGAACGACTCTGTCACACTGTTTGTCCGGTACGGAGACATTACCGGCAGGACATGTACCTTCATATTCGGACTTCTTCTGCTGGCTCTGACAGTCAGGATAGTTCTCAGACGCAAAGCCGGCCGCACTTTCTGAAAGGCGGTCACTTTACGAGACTCAGGTAGCGTCCCGTGACTGTCCCTTTTCGGTCAGTTGATATGATGAAAGGCATGGCCGTCAGGTCGAAAGCTTCAAACAGAGCCTCCGCCTGGTCCGGATATGAAGAAAAAAGCATGTCCATGTCCACCAGAAGTATGCGTATGTCCTTCCTTCCGTCCGAAAGCAGGGAGTCCGCAGCCTCAAGCTCGGCCTTGCATACAGGGCATCCTTCAGTATGGAAAATGATGTAGTTGGTCTTTCCTCCCGCTTTGCGGAGCCTGAACTTTCCTTCCTTTGTCTTCACCGGCCCTTTTGCCCTGCATTCCTTCAGAGTGGCGCTTACCTTCAGATCCGGTATCGGACTGCCTTCAGGTGACTTGGAAAGCAGGTCATCAAGAACGAGTGCAAAACTTGTTACTTTCAGTGAATCGTCCTGTGTCCTCCATGCCGTGTTGCCGAGAATATACCTGTGCAGCAGACTGTCCAGAGCGCATTTGTATGCGGCTCCGCGCCGATTGGTCAGATAGTACATCAGGTCACCGGTCATCTGCTTGAAAAGCAGGGTATCCCCGCTGGCAGCGGAGGATTTTCCTATATGTTCTGCAACAGCCTGTATGTCACTGCACCTGATACTGTCACCGAACGGCATGAACACCCTGTCATAGAAATCGGAAGACTCCTTGCTTCCGTACTCCATCTCCACGGGAACGAGCGCATCCGAGAGCATTTTCTCCAGAGAGACGGCATCCAGTCTCCTCCCCAGGATTTCCCCTTCAGGAGATATCAGAAACAGTCCCGGAGTCTGCAGGATTCCGTACTTTATCTGGAAATCGGAGTCCATGCCGGGGTCCCAAAGATGATATACACGCGTATTTGACGTGCTGATATTCATCTGGAGCTTTATATACCTCATCCATTCGGCCTTGTCCCTCCCTGTATAGACCGCATGGAAATCCACCGGAAAATCGTCGTTTTCAAGGATGTTGCGCAGCAGTATGGTCTCAATCCTGCACCGGGCGCAGTCTGTCGAGTAGAAATACAGGATCCGGTATCTCCTTCCTGTGGTGATGTCTGTAATGTCTTGACCCTCAGTCCCGTTACCGGCGGCTGCCCCGAAAAGTCCGCAGCTGTTCCCGAGAGTGTCCTTCAGGACCAGCTCCGGTGCCTGCATCCCGATGAGGGAGCTGCGGTTGAACTCCGCGAACATCCTCGCACCCATCAGCTCCGTATCGCTGCGCATCCTGATTTTGCCGGGGATGAACCATTTGTCGCACAGATACACCGCCACGGCTTCCGTACCCATGATTTTCGAGTCCGTGTAATACTTGTATATCTCGAGAGCGACAGCCTGTCTGACCAGAGAATCGGAGCATGCAGTGATGAGGAAATCCGTTTCCTTCTCCTGGACACTGACAGGGCCGGTGACGATGGCATCAAGGTATTCCTTTACCTTTGAGGAAATTGCGGCCAGACTGGACGAATCAAGCTCCTCCATCTCGGGGACCGTCCGTCCGGCAGATCCGGCCGTCTCCGGCACGATACCGTGTGAGGCCTCCGGGAAGGACGGCAGATTCTCCCCGGCATGCAGAACAGCCGGAGACAGCATCTGCCATCCTGCATAAAGCACCGCTGCGGCCGTGAGGAACAATCCGGACAATTTCTTCATAATGAGCCGTTTCCCGTTACAGTTCCACATCTTCCGGGACAAACTGCGAAGTATCCCCATGATGCTTGATGATATCCCTGACAGCCGTTGAGGAAATGTGTGCGAACTCCTGTGCGGTAGGGATGATGATAGTCTCGATCTCCGGAGCGAGTCTCCTGTTGGCGTCCGCTATTGACCTTTCTGCCTCGAAATCTATCATGTTCCTGACACCGCGCACTATGTGGCGGATTCCCAGCTCCCGGCATGTGTCCACAGTCAGGTTGTCATACTTGATGATGCTTACCCCTTCCATCCCGGCCGTCGCCTGGCGGATGATTTCAAGCCGTTTTTCAGTAGGGAAAAACCCTCTTTTGTCGATATTTATACCGACCGCCACGACCACTTCATCGAACATGGTCAGTGCCCTTTTCAGAATATTCAGATGTCCTGCCGTGAAAGGGTCGAACGACCCTGGAAACAATGCTGTCCGTTTCATAACTGCCAGTCAATAGGTGTTTTGCCCTCTCGGGCCAGTATTTCATTCGTTTTTGAGAAGTGCCTGCATCCGAAGAAAGCCCCGCGGGCAAGCGGAGAAGGATGCGCCGCTTCCAGTACATAGTGTCTTGTCGTGTCTATCAGAGCCTTTTTGCTTCTGGCGAAGTTCCCCCACAGAAGGAAAACCTCCCCCGTACAGTGGTCCGAGATGTACTTTATCACCGCATCGGTGAATTCCGTCCATCCTATGTTGCCGTGCGAAGCCGGCTCTCCGGCGCGTACGGTGAGCACAGCGTTGAGCAGCAGCACGCCCTGCCTTGCCCATTTCTCCAGGTCAGGATATCCGCTCATCGTAATGCCCAGATCGTCATGTATTTCCTTGAATATGTTTTTCAGGGAAGGCGGGGCTGGAACATCCGCCGGCACTGAAAACGACAGTCCCATAGCCTGTCCGGCACCGTGATACGGATCCTGGCCCAGTATGACCACTTTCACCCGGTCCGCCGGAGTCAGCTCGAAAGCCTTGAAAATCTGACTTCCGGGAGGGTAGATCCTTTTCCCCGCAGCCTTCTCTTCATGAAGAAAACGCACCAGCGAGGCGAAGTACGGTTTCTCGAATTCGTCGGCCAGTGCGTTTTTCCAGCTCTGTTCTATTTTTACTTCCATTGTCAGAATATCGCGTTGATTACGTCTTCTATGTTTTTGACATAGACAAAGGTAAGTCCTTTTATGTAAATTTCCTTGATATCCTCTACATCTTTGCGGTTGTCCTCGGAGATGATGATGGTATGGATGCCTGACCTTTTGGCCGCCAGTATCTTCTCCTTGATGCCGCCTACAGGGAGTACGCGGCCCCTCAGGGTCATCTCTCCTGTCATCGCTATGCCGCTTTTTATCTGTTGCCCTCTCAGGGCCGAAACCATGGAACTCACCATCGTGATACCGGCGGACGGACCGTCCTTAGGCACGGCTCCCTCTGGAACATGGACATGTATGTCTTTCCGGGCAAACTCCTCGGAGTCCATTCCCGCCAGCTGCGGGTGTGCCTTTATATACTGGTAAGCTATGGTGGCGGATTCTTTCATCACGTCACCGAGGTTGCCGGTCATGGTAAGCACGCCTTTGCCTGCGCTTACGGAACTTTCGATGAACAGGATCTCGCCTCCCATCTCGGTCCATGCGAGTCCTGTGACCACGCCGGGAGCCTCGTTTCCTTTCTGCATGTCATGGAAGTTGGTCGGAAGTCCGAGATATTCTTTCAGATGCTCCGGCTTTATGACGGCAGGGTAATCCTCTCCGAGCGCTATCTTCTTGGCAGTCACCCTCGCTACTTTGGCTATCTGCTTCTCCAGACCCCTGACACCGGACTCCCGGGTGTATTTGTCAATGATCTGCGAGACTGCCGCAGGACTGAATTTCAGTTCCTTCTTTCCCAGGCCATGCTCTTCAAGCTGGCGCGGAATCAGGTAATCCTTGGCGATGACAGCCTTCTCTTCGGCCAGATATCCGCTCACCTGTATCATCTCCATCCTGTCCTTCAGGGCCGGCTGGATGGTGGAAGTGGTGTTGGCCGTGGTGATGAACAGCACGTTGGACAGGTCGTAGTCTATATCCAGATAGTTGTCGTGAAAAGTCGTATTCTGCTCAGGGTCAAGAGCTTCCAGAAGAGCTGACGAAGGATCCCCCTTGAAGTCGCTGCTTACCTTGTCTATTTCGTCAAGCACTATGACAGGGTTTGAAGTGCCTGCCCGGTTGATGCCGTTGAGGATTCTTCCCGGAAGCGCACCTATGTAGGTCTTCCTGTGTCCCCTGATTTCCGATTCGTCATGCAGGCCTCCGAGAGCGATACGCACGTATTTGCGGCCGAGCGCCTTGGCTATCGATTTGCCCAGACTTGTCTTTCCGACTCCCGGAGGGCCCCACAGGCACAGGATAGGTGATTTCATGTTGCCCTTCAGCTTGAGTACTGCCAGATACTCGATGATTCTTTCCTTTACCGTCTCCAGCCCGTAATGGTCCTTGTCCAGCACTTTCTGTGCGTGCTTCAGATCCAGATTGTCCTGGGACATTTCTCCCCACGGAAGATCAAGCATGAACTGTATGTAGTTGTACTGGGTGCTGTAGTCCGGAGAGTTGGGGTTGCACCTTTCCAGCTTGGCCATCTCCTTCTCGAAGATTTCCCTGACGGAGTCAGGCCATATCTTTGTCTCTGCCTTTGCCCTGAACTTCTCGAAATCCTCCATTTCGTCCATTCCGAGCTCTTCCTGGATGGTGCGCAGCTGGTTGTTCAGGTAGTATTCCCTCTGCTGCTGGTCTATCTCGCTCTTTACCTTCTGGTTGATGTCCTGCTTGATTTTCAGAAGCTCTATCTGCGTATCCAGCACAGCCAGAAGCTTCATCGCCCGGACTTTCAGGTCTCCGTACTGCAGAAGCAGCACCTTGTCCATGAAATTCTCCACCTCGATGGTCGTGGCAATGAAATTCACCAGAAACTCGAAGCTGTCGATGGACCTGAGAGCGGACATGGCCTCCTTCGGCACGAATGAAGAATACTTGAGGATAGTGACCGCCTTTTCCTTCAGCGCCTCGGCTATCATCTTTACATTCTTGTCATCGGCATCAGGAGCGGTATCTGCCAGATAGCGTACCTGCCCGAGCATGTAAGGGTCATACTCGACGATGGTTTCGATTTCGAACCTCTTGAATCCCTGCAGGATGGCAGTGATAGTCCCGTCCGGCATCTCGAGAGTCTTCACTATCTTGGCTACGGTTCCGAACCCGTACAGGTCGTCTTTCTTCGGGTCTTCCACCGTTATGTCGTTCTGGGGAACGGCTCCGATGAAGTTGTTGTTCCTTTCCGCGTCCTCTATCAGCCTGACGGATTTCTCTCTGCCGATAGTGATAGGGAACACTGCCCCCGGGAAAAGGACGGCATTCCTCAGCGCCAGGATAGGAAGGGACTCAGGGAGTTCGTTCTCATCTATTTTCATGAAACTGTCACCGGGGATGACAGGTATAATGCTGACTTCCGATCCCGATGATGCAAATATCTCTTTCAAATCTTTCATACCTATTTAATATATACAAGCACAATCATATCTCTGCCAAAATGGCAGTATTATGAAGCTCTGATTCCGGAGCGCCACTATTGTCAATGACTGTGCCAATACCGGGGCGCAACGGTATTGCGGCACGTCAGCGGCAAATATAGGATGAAAAATGAAAATAAATTCACATATGATTTTGAATATTAAAAAAATAAATCTACTTTTGCACTCCTGTTTCGGGATACAGTAATGAATTTAAATATAAATAATTATGACTAAGGCAGAAATCGTAAACGAAGTTGCAAAAGCTACAGGGATTGAGAAGATCGCAGTACAGTCTGTCATTGAGGCATTTATGGATTCTGTGAAAGGATCGCTTGCAAAAGGCAATCCTGTGTTTCTCAGAGGGTTTGGTAGCTTTATCATCAAGCACAGGGCTGAGAAGACAGCAAGGAACATTACTAAGAGCACGACTATGACTATCCCCGCTCACGATATTCCGGCATTCAAACCGGCAAAGGTTTTTGTGAACGAGATTAAAAAATAATTGTTTTTAAAAGTTTAATATTATGCCAAGCGGTAAGAAAAGAAAGAGACATAAGATGGCGACGCACAAACGTAAAAAACGTTTGCGCAAGAACAGACATAAGAAGAGAAAGTAGTCTCTCGGTCTGCCATTTTAGCAGTTGCTGAATTGAAGAGGCTGTCCAAACTTTTTAGGGCAACCTCTTTTTTGCTTTAAATGACAAGATGTCAATGGATGAATCTGTAAAAGATCTTATAGTTGATGTAAATTCGACGGAGGTCTCGATAGCGCTTATGGAGAACCATAAGCTCATCGAGCTGAACAAGGAGTCCAGCAAAGGGCACAGTTTTTCTGTGGGGGACGTGTACCTCGGCAAGGTGAAGAAGCTTCTTCCTGCCCTCAATGCTGCCTTTGTGGATATCGGGGACGAAAAAGAGGCTTTCGTGCACTATCTGGATCTTGGATTGTATTTCAATGCGTTCGATGAGTTCGTCAGAAGACTCAATCCCAACTCGGACAAGAAAGGGATGTACTCCCATATCAAGATAGGTCCGATACTGGAGAAGGAGGGCAAGATCGAGAATGTCCTCTCTCCGGGACAGATGATGATAGTGCAGATTGTCAAGGAACCCATTTCCACCAAAGGGTCACGACTGACTGCAGAGATTTCATTGGCAGGACGTAATGTAGTGCTTCTTCCTTTTGCTGAAAAGGTCAGTGTCTCCCAGAAAATCACTTCCAAGGAAGAGAAAAGGAGACTCGAAGCGCTTGTAAGGAACATATTGCCCAGGAATTACGGAGCTATCATCCGCACGGCGGCAGAGGGCAAGAACGCCGCTGTCCTTGATGCGGAGATCAGATCGCTGATAGACAAGTGGGAGAGCTCGTGGGACAAGGTCGCGAAGTCAAAGACCGTCCAGCTTCTTTTCACTGAATACAGCAAGACTACCACCATCCTCAGGGATCTCCTGAATGATTCGTTCTCAAATATTTACGTTAATGACGAATCCGTCTACGAGGAGACCCGCAAGTATATTTCGCTCATTTCTCCGGATCAGGAGAAGATAGTGAAGCTGTACAGGGAAAACACGCCTATCTTCGACCATTTTGAGGTCACAAGGCAGATCAAGAGTTCATTTGGAAAGGTAGTCCCGATAAAGCAGGGCGCATATCTGGTAATCGAGCATACTGAGGCTCTTCATGTCATCGATGTGAACAGCGGCATCCGCTCAAAGAACAAGGAGCAGGAGCAGAACACCTATGATGTGAACTGCTATGCGGCGGAGGAGATAGCCAGACAGCTCAGACTCAGGGATATGGGAGGAATCGTGATAGTGGATTTCATAGATATGGAGTCCAACGAGCACAAGAACCTGCTCTTCCATCACATGCAGGAGCTTATGCAGAACGACAGGGCAAAGCACAACGTGCTTCCTCTCACGAAATTCGGCCTGATGCAGATAACGCGGCAGAGAGTGCGTCCCGCTATAGAGATTAATACTACGGAGGTGTGTCCGGTGTGCAACGGCACAGGCAAGATTTCATCGAGCGTAGTGATAGACGAGGCAATTGAGCGCAAGCTGAACTACTATGTGACGGAGAAGGGGATTACATCCTTTACTCTCAAAGTCAGCCCGATACTCGGGTCGTACCTGACCAGGGGCTTCAACTCCGTCGTACGTAAGTGGAAGAAGAAATACAAGTGCAAGATAAAGATGGTCGAAGTCACGGACTTCACTGTCCTGCAGAATGAATTCTACACTGAAAAGGGAGATAAGCTGGAGAGCTAGCTTATCTCTTTTTATATATTCCCGAAAGAAGCGCCGTAGAAAAGGCGCGCTGAAACTGAAACGTAAAGTATGCCACGACTCGACTACAAGGATACCATAACGCTGGATGACGCCAGCCGGATTTCAGGCCCGTCAGCGTTCAACATAATGATCAAGCCTGCAGGTTCCCTGTGCAACCTTGACTGCCACTACTGCTACTATCTCGACAAATCGGAGATTTACGGGGGACGCGAACCCAGAATGAGCCTCGACATGCTTGAGACTCTCGTAAGGGAATACATTGCAGCCAACGATGTCCCTGAAGTTACATTCAACTGGCATGGAGGAGAACCTCTGGTCATGGGTCTGGACTTTTACCGCAAGGCCGTCGAACTGGAAAAGAAATACGCGGCAGGCAAGACCGTCCACAACACCCTGCAGACAAACGGAACACTCATAACCCGGGAATGGGCCTCGTTCTTCCGCGACAACGACTTCCTTATAGGCATATCCATAGACGGTCCGCAGGACATACACGACAGATACCGCAAGGACAAGGGCGGCGCCCCTACCTTCGACAAGGTAATGCGCGGCATCGACATGCTCTACAGGACCGGAGTACAGTACAACACCATGTCCACCATCAACCGGGCCTCCGAAGGCCGCGGCCTCGAAGTATACCGCTTCCTCAAATCGCTCGGGACACGCTACATGCAGTTCATGCCTGTTGTAGAGCATATAAAATACCCGTTGACACCAGGCGGCAAACCGGACAGGAACGCCAGACCGTACATTGTCAACCCATCTGAGGAAGGAGCGGTGATAGCCCCGTGGTCAGTCGGTTCCATGGCATTCGGGACATTCATGTGCGACATATTCGACTACTGGGTGCGCAACGACGTGGGACAGTGGTTTGTCAACCTTTTCGACGCCACACTTGCCGGATGGTGCCGTACCATGCCCGGAACATGCGCCTATGCAGAGACCTGCGGGGGGAATTCGGTCATAGAACACAACGGCGACCTGTACCCTTGCGACCATTTCGTTTATCCTGAGTACCTTCTCGGGAATATTTACGAAAATGACCTCCGCGAAATGATGACCTCGGAAAAGCAGGTGAAATTCGGTATAGCGAAAAGGAATTCCCTTCCGTACAAGTGCATCAGCTGCAAATACTGGTTTGCATGTCATGGCGAATGCCCGAAACACAGATTCAACAGGACAGAGTCCGGAGAAACCGGACTGAACGCCCTGTGTGACGGCTATTACAAGTATTATTCACACGTAGCCCCGTACATGGACAAGATGAAGGAACTCCTCGGGCAGCAGCAGGCCCCTTCCGGAGTCATCCCGTGGGCAAGGATGAGGAAAGGATGACAGATAGCCGCCATCCTCATCCGGGACCGGCGAGGAGGCTGCATCCGGACCCTACAGCTGGCAGGAAAGCTCCAGCCAGCGTGTCTCCTTGGCATCTGTCTCTGAAATGATTTCCCCGATGCGCAGTGAAGCCTTCTGCAGCTGCTCATAGGGGAGAGTGCCGCTGTTCAGGTCCGCTTCCAGCCTTGCCTTTTCCTCTCCCAGAGCCTCAAGGTCCTTTTCGAGCTGTTCCAGCTCCCTCTGTTCCTTGTAGGTAAGCTTCTTTTTGGCAGGCTTCGGCTGCGCTGATGCCGCCGTTTTCTGTGCCCTGGCTTCCTTTGCCGCCTTTTCTCCGGCCCTGGCATCCGACCTTTGCTGTGCCTCGTATTCCTTTATGAAAGCCCGGTACTCGCTGTAGCTTCCGATGAAATCCTTGATGACACCGTCTCCGCAGAACACGAACAGATGGTCCGCAAGCCTGTCCAGGAAATGCCTGTCGTGCGAGACGATGATCAGCGACCCTCCGAACTCCTTGAGATATTCCTCCAGAATGTTGAGAGTCACGATGTCCAGGTCATTTGTCGGCTCGTCCAGCACCAGCAGGTTGGGCTGTTTCATCAGGATGGTCAGCAGATAGAGACGGCGCTTTTCCCCTCCGCTGAGCGTGCCGACCTTGTTGTTGAGCATGTCGTGAGGGAAAAGGAACCGGTTCAGCAGTCGGGTGTCGTTCACGGTTTCCAGGACAGTATCTTCCGGATTGAACGAGATTCCGCTCTGGCGGTAGTATCCTATCTTCAGCGACTCTCCTCTCTCGATGACGCCTGTCAGCAGACCTTTTCCTGCTCTCTGCTCCGGTGTAAGGCTTTCATACACAGCCGGATCCGTGCAGACCATATCGTCAGTGAAGTCCCCGGTAACAAGATTTATGAAGGTACTTTTACCGGCACCGTTGCGCCCGACTATCCCCACCTTCTCGTATCGCTGGAAATTGTATGTGAAACGGTCCAGATAGCATTTGTCACCATAGTAGAAGGATACATCCTTGCAGTTGATGATTTTGGTCCCCAGACGTGAGCTTCCCTGTACTTCCGCCATGGAAATCTGCTTCTGCGTATAGGTCTGCGAAGCCCTTTCCTTCAGGTCATGGAAAGCATTGATCCTGTATCGTGCCTTCCCGGTGCGGGCCTGCGGGGTGCTTCGCATCCACTCCAGCTCGCGGCGCAGTATGTTGCGCACCTTGTCTGTCTCGGCATTGTAGTTCGCGATGCGCTCGTCCCTCTTTTCCAGATAGTTTTCATAGTTGCCCTTGTAGGTATAGACCGCCCCCCGGTCCATTTCCATGATGATGTTGCACACATGGTCCAGGAAATACCTGTCATGAGTCACCATCAGCAGGGTGCATCGTGCCCTGGACAGATAGCTCTCCAGAAACTCTATCGCGTCGATGTCCAGATGGTTGGTCGGCTCGTCCATGATGAAGAAATCAGCCTCGGTGGCCAGCATTTCGGCAAGGGCCACACGCTTGAGCTCGCCTCCTGAAAGCTCCTTCAGCTTCTGCTCCGGATCCGGCAGACGGAAGCTCGTCAGAAGCCTGATGACCCTCCGCTCGTATTCCCAGTAGTGCTCCTGATCCAGATCACGGGTAAACTCCTCGCTGTGCTCCATGACCTGCTGCATGATGCTTTTCTGCGGGTCATGCTCGTACTCCTGCTCCAGAAACGCTATGCGTATGTCTTTCAGAAACATGATCTTGCCGCCGGAGTCGGACTTGTCCTTCCCGGCAAGGATCCTCATGAGGGAGGTCTTGCCCGTTCCGTTCGGCGCGATAAGCGCTATCTTGTCCCCTTCGTTGATGTTGAATCCGATGTGCTCGAAAAGCACTTTCGGTCCGTATGATTTGGAAATGTTCTCAATCTGCAGATAACTCGCCATAATGTAAACCGATGAATCAGTATCCGGTCCGCAGCCCGGTGGAATCTCTTCCGCCTGCCGCTCCTGTCCGAAATCGGGAAACCGGATGGAAAACCTTGCAAAGTTATGTAAAAATGTATATTTTCACCCCGATAACCAAAACCACAGTCTACTTTATGCGAAAGATTTTCTATCCGCTTCTGGCTCTGGGATTCGCCTCCCTGGCCGCAGCCCCGTCCCATGCGGACAACGGCATTCCGGGATATACCCCCACAGAAGAAATCATTCAGGCCCAGAAAGAATTCAGCGACAGCAAGTTCGGTATCTTCCTCCACTGGGGCGTCTACAGTATGACCGCCCAGGGTGAATGGTATATGAACAATGTCGGCATCGACTGGCGGGAATACGAAAAGCTGGCTTCCGGCTTCTATCCGTCGAAGTTCGACGCCGCAGAGTGGGTCTCTGCCATCAAGGCTTCCGGAGCGAAATACATCTGCCTTACTTCCAGACACCATGACGGCTTTTCCATGTTCGGGACCAAGTATTCGGACTTCAATATAGTGGACGCGACACCCTTCGGCAGGGACATCCTCAAGGAGCTTGCAGACGAGTGCCGCAGGCAGGGCATCAGGCTTCATCTCTATTACTCGCACATCGACTGGCGCCGCTCCGACTACCCGAAAGGCAGGACAGGCCTGAACACCGGATGCGACAGGAGCCAGGAAAACTGGCCTCAGTACTTCACCTTCATGAACAACCAGCTGACAGAGCTCCTGACAAACTACGGTCCCATCGGAGCCATCTGGTTTGACGGCAAGTGGGATCACGACATGGATCCGGACTTCGACTGGCAGCTGGACGAGCAGTATGCCATGATACACCGTCTCCAGCCTTCATGTCTTGTGGCCAACAACCATCACGAGACCCCGTATCCTGGCGAGAACATCCAGATATTCGAGCGCGACCTTCCGGGCGAGAACAAGGCCGGCCTGTCCGGACAGGAAGTGAGCAGCCACCTTCCTCTCGAGACATGCGAGACCATGAACGGCATGTGGGGATACAAGATTACTGACCAGAACTACAAGAGTACCAAGGAACTGATCCACCTTCTGGTACGCGCGGCAGGCAAGAACGCCAACCTTCTTCTGAACATAGGCCCGCAGCCGAACGGCGAACTTCCCGAAGTGGCTGTGCAGCGCCTTAAGGAAATAGGGGAGTGGATGCGGAAATACGGCGACACCGTCTACGGGACACGCATCGGAGAAGTCGCCCCTCACCCGTGGGGAGTATCCACCGCCAAAGACAATATCCAGTATATACATATCCTCGACTATCAGGATGATGCGATCTTCCTTCCCGTCAAGTCAAAAGTCAGGTCGGCAGAATGCCTCAATACCGGAGAAACCCTGAAATTCACCCGGACCGGCAGCGGCATCACTGTCAGTCTTTCCAAAGTCCCTGACGAAACCGACTACATCGTCAAGCTTACGATGGACAGGTAGAGCCGCTTTAAATATACCGTTGCTTACAGTATGCCGTCTCTATGCAAGAGACGGCATAACTATGTTAATATGTTGAAAGAAAATGTTTTAAACGCCAGAGGCAGGGTTATGGGCTCCGGTGTCAGCTACATTGAAACAAAATTGTGATAATAAATATTAGGATATTTTTGTGGAATTCAATAACTTTGTCATGATTATGCGTCTCTTGCATAGAGATGGCATTGTCTTTTGGTTGAGGGGTAGTATATAAGCAATTCTAAGTAGTTGGTATCTAGCCTGTTAAGCCGATTCCAATACACCAGGTATTGCATTGGCTTATGATGATACGAAATGTACACTGACCTTAAAAACGATGACCGTCTCCTGTGGTTTGCAATGAGAGCGACTTACAGAAGAGAACTTGTAGCAAAGCGTCTTCTTGATGCGGCAGGAATCGAGAACTATATACCCATGCAGTTGAAAACCAAGATGACGATGGGTAGAAAGAAGAAAGTCCTTGTGCCTGCAGTCCACAACCTCATTTTCGTCCATACGACCAGGAATATCATCCGGGAGTTCAAGTCCCGTGTGCAGTATCTGCAGTACATGATGGACTACGGCAGGGGAGAAGGCGGCATGGCCCCTATTGTGGTTCCGGACAAGCAGATGGAGGATTTCATGGCAGTGGTGCGTACATGCCAGGAGGATCTCGAGTACATGCCCGTGGGGAACCGCAGCTTTCCGCAGGGGATGAAAGTCCGGGTCAGGGGCGGGGTACTCGACGGAGTGGAAGGTGTCATCGCCAGGACAGGAAAGTCCAGAGACAAGAAACTCGTAGTCACCCTGAGCGGCCTCGTCTCGGTCGCGACAGCCAATGTCAGTCCCGGGGAAGTGGAGCCTCTCTGACCGGCATCCCGGCCGGCCCGGAAAACACGGCAAAGAACCATGACAGAAATACAAATCAAACCTGACAAATCAAGATATATCGTATATGAGAGTATTTAAAACCATCAGAAAGTCATTCGCTATCCTGCTCCTCGTCCTGTCGGCGGCATCATGCGCCCAGGTCAGGAACATAGCTTATTTCCAGAACCACCTGACAGACCACCCGGAGAAGATAGACATGCATGCCGGGATAGTCATCCAGCCTAAAGACATGATATCCATCGTGGTGTCAAGCCGCAACCCGGAGCTTGTCCCGATGTTCAACCTCCCGATTGTCAGCTATCAGGCAGGATCGGAAATAGTTAGTTCTAGTCAGCAGAGACTTATGGGATATGTGGTGGACAACGACGGATACATCGATTTCCCTGTACTGGGAAAGCTCCAGGTCGCAGGAATGACCAGGTGGCAGCTCTCGAACAGGATAAAGGACAGGCTGCTGGAAGAAGGCCTGCTGAATGACGCGGTGGTGACAGTGGAGTTCATGAACTTCAAGATATCCGTAATCGGGGAAGTGAACCATCCGGGAACATTCAATGTCGAAGGAGACAAGATCACCATCCTCCAGGGACTCAGTCTCGCAGGAGACCTGACCATCTTCGGCAAGAGGGAAAACGTGACTGTCATCCGTGAGCTGGACGGAAAGCGGACGTTCTACAACGTCAACCTCTGCAGCGCCGACATGTTCAAGTCTCCGGCATACTACCTCCAGCAGAACGATGTCATCTACGTGGAGCCGAGCGAGATCAAGGCCCGACAGTCCACGGTCGACGACAAGGGGCTCAGGACCACCAGTATCCTGGTATCCTCAGGCTCGCTGCTGGTATCGGTGGCCACCCTTCTCGTGAGCATACTGGCCAGGTAGCATAAAGGAAGGACAGAAAATACTAATACACTATAGAATACTATTATGGCAGAAAACATCCAGGACATTTTCCCTCAGCAGGAGGAACAGCACCAGAGCCTGACATTCAGGGATATAGTCGATATGGTATGGGGATACAAGTGGTGGTACGCGGTATCCGTTTTCATTTGTATCGTGTTTGCATGCATCTATCTGTACAGGACCCCTTCATCATACCAGCGCACGGCCAAGGTCATCATCAGCGAGAACGGCCAGGATGCCGCCATGCGTGACCTCGCGGCATTCACGGGCGGCATGGCAGGCGGAAATGCCGGCGAGAACGTGAACAACGAGGTGGAAGCGTTCTCCTCGCCGGACCTGATGAAGCTGGTGGTGGAAAGGCTCGGACTTCAGACCAGCTATGTGGAAAAGCAGCCGTTCAGACAGGTGGAGCACTACTCCGACACTCCGGTAGAGCTGAAAGTCGTGGAGGGGATACCCCAGTCTTCGTTCAGTTTCAGCCTCGACAGGCACAAGGACAGCATCCTGGTACTCTCTGACTTCAGGGTGGGTGCAGAAGAAATCAAGGCAGACCATGTGGTAGGCCGTCCTCTGGATACCCTGAACACCCCTGTAGGGAAACTTATCCTTAGTCCTACGGTCAACTTCACACAGTGGGAAAGGCCGTTCACAGTCACATGGGTGAACAGCATGAGCAGGGCCAAATCATACTGCTCCAGACTCTCCGCTTCGATATCCGGCAAGCAGACTTCCGTCATAGTGCTCTCAATAGAGGATGTCTTCCCTTCAAGGGCGGAGAACATTCTCAGTACTCTGATAGACGTTTACAACGAGGTCTGGATCCATGACAAGAACCGTTCGGCCCGGAATACCACGGCCTTCATCAACGAGCGTCTCATCGTCATCGAGCAGGAGCTCGGCGGCATAGAGACCAGCCTGAAGAACTTCAAGCAGGAGAACAGGCTCACAGACATACAGATGGCCTCGCAGGCATACCTGCAGGAGTCCACCAGCTACTCCGCACAGGCGTTCGACGTGAGCAACCAGCTCTCCATCGCCCAGTACATCAGAAGCTACATCACGGACCCCGCGCATTCCAAAGATCTCATCCCTGCCAACTCCGGGCTTACCAACACCGACATCGAAGGCCAGATCTCCGAGTACAACAACATGGTCCTCACCCGCGACCGTCTCCTGGCCGGCAGCAGCGAGAAGAACCCTCTCATCCTCGATATGAACACCTCTCTGAATGCATTGAAGACCACCATCATCCGCTCTATAGACAACCTCGTGGCAGCCCTTGAGCTGCAGGCTGACCGCCTTCAGGGGCAGGAAGAGCAGATCATGGGCAGGATCGCATCCAGCTCGGGTACGGAGATGGAGCTCCTCTCCATAGAGCGACAGCAGAAAGTAAAGGAATCCCTCTATATCTACCTTCTCCAGAAACGCGAAGAAAACGAGATAGCCGGACTGGTCAATGTCGGCAACACGCGCCTGATCATGTCCCCTAACGGCTCTCCGTCTCCCGTGACTCCTAAGAAGAAAATGATATTTTTGTTGGCTGTCATCATGGGATGCGGCATACCGTTCACCACAGTCTTCATCATGAGGATGCTGGATACCACCATCAAGAGAAGGACTGACCTGACAGGCGTCGACATCCCGTTCCTGGGCGAGATACCTCTGATAGGAGTCCGTCGCAGGAAAGGTCTCGATATCCTGAAGAAAACCGACAAATATGACAACTCCAACTGTCACATAGTCGTAAGGAGCGGCAGCCGCGATGCCGTCAACGAAGCCTTCCGTGTCCTGAGGACCAACATGGACATGATGACAGACCGCAGTGCGGCTTCACATACAGTCATAGTCACATCCCTCAACCCTAACGCCGGAAAGACCTTCATGACACTGAACATGGCAGCCGGAATGGCGCTCAAAGGTTCCAGGACACTGCTTCTGGACCTGGACCTGAGGAAAGCCACTCTGAGCAAGACTCTGGAGATAAACGGGACAGGCTCAGTAGCCTATCTGTCAGGCAAGACAGACGACTATCATGCAGGCATAAAGTCTGTGGATGAAAACCTCTTCCTCCTTCCTGTCGGCTCCCTGCCGCCTAACCCGTCGGAGCTGCTTCTTTCAAGGAAGTTCCCGGCTCTGATATCCGCCCTGAAGAAAGAGTATGACTACATATTCATCGACTGTCCTCCTGTAGAGATAGTGGCTGATACATACATCGTGTCGCAGTACGCTGACATGTCTCTCTTCGTGGTCCGCTCCGGAGTGTTCGACAGAAGAGACCTTCCGGTGCTGGAGCAGCTGTACTCCAACGGCAAGCTCCGCCACATGGCCCTGGCAATGAACGGAGTGGAAGCCTACAGCAGAGGGTACGGACGCTACGGACATTACGGATATGGTTACGGTTACGGGTACGGCTATGGCTATGGAAACCATTCCGATACTGAGGACAGCAGGGAATAGCCGGTGCATAAGTACATGGGCATTTTCAGCAGAAAGACATCGGTATTGTCCGCAGGACTCCTTCATGGAGCCGCGGACAGGCACAGCCATATCCTCTGGGGTGTGGATGACGGAGTCCAGACACCTGAAGAGTCGCTGGGGATACTTTCGTTTCTGGAGTCGGCCGGACTCCGGTCCCTATGGCTCACTCCGCATACGGCAGAGGACATGCCCAACACTACAGCCGCCCTCAAGGCCAGGTTTTCCGAGCTGAAAGCGGCATATGGCGGACAGATGGAGCTTCATCTGGCTTCCGAGTACATGCTGGACACTCTGTATGAAAAGCATCTGGCAGAAAAAGACCTGCTCACCATGGAAGATGACATGGTCCTTGTGGAGACATCCACATGGAACCCTCCCATCAATATGGAAGAACTCCTTCGGGACACCATGTCGGCCGGATACCGGCCTCTGCTCGCCCATCCGGAGCGGTACAGATATATGGAAGAAGACGACTACAGCCGACTGACGGACATGGGAGTAAAGCTCCAGCTGAACCTTCCTTCCCTTCTGGGATTCTACGGAGACACGGCACGGAAGAAAGCCGGAATGCTCCTGAAAAAAGGGATGTACACATTCTGGGGCTCTGACTGCCACCGCATGGCCTCCCTGCGGAGACAATATGATACCAAAGAACTTAACCCTAAGCTGGGTTCCCTTCTAGAGCTTCTGAAATGACCTGCTGTTCCGGTCACGGCCAAAAGACCTGATGAAAAAACAAACGGATAAAAAAATGAAAAAACAAATCGCTGTCGCAGGCACCGGATATGTCGGCCTGTCTCTGGCCACGCTTCTGGCCCAGCACAACCACGTCACCGCTGTCGATGTAGTCCCTGAAAAGGTAGACCTGATCAATGCAGGGAAATCTCCCATCCAGGATGACTATATCGAGAAATACCTGGCGGAAAAACCTCTCGACCTTACAGCTACTCTGGACGGAGCTTCGGCATACAGGGATGCCGGATATGTCATCATAGCCGCCCCGACCAACTATGACCCTAAAAAGAACTTTTTCGACACCTCGCATGTAGAGGAAGTGATAGACCTGGTACTGTCGGTCAACAGGAAGGCAGTGATGGTCATCAAGAGCACGATACCGGTAGGGTATTGCGAGAGCCTGTACAGAAGATACGGGAAAGACCTCAGACTCCTCTTTTTCCCGGAATTCCTCCGGGAGAGCAAAGCCTTGTATGACAACCTTTACCCTTCCAGAATCATAGCCGGTATCCCGCCTGCGGAGCTTGCATCCGACAGGGAGTTTCTGGAGCAGGAGGCCCATGCATTCGTCTCACTCCTGCAGGAAGGGGCAGAAAAGGAGAATATAGATACCCTGTATATGGGAATGACTGAAGCGGAAGCCGTAAAGCTTTTTGCAAACACATATCTGGCCCTGAGGGTGAGCTATTTCAACGAGCTTGACACCTATGCCGAAATGAAAGGTCTGGATACCAGATCCATCATCGACGGCGTATGCCTTGACCCGAGAATCGGGAGCCACTACAACAACCCTTCATTCGGCTACGGAGGCTACTGTCTTCCGAAAGACACCAAGCAGCTTCTGGCCAACTATGCCGATGTCCCGGAGAACCTCATTCAGGCTATCGTTGAAAGCAACCGTACCAGGAAAGACTTCATCGCGGACAGGGTCCTGTCACTGGCGGGAGCGTACGAAGCCAACAGCAGCTGGGATGCCTCCCACGAGCGCAGTGTCACGGTAGGGGTCTACCGTCTGACGATGAAGAGCAACAGCGACAACTTCCGCCAGAGCAGCATCCAGGGCGTGATGAAACGCATCAAGGCCAAAGGAGCCAGGGTGATAGTCTACGAGCCGGCACTTGAAGACGGTACGACATTTTTCGGCAGTCCGGTAGTGAACGGACTGGAAGAATTCAAGGCCATGAGCAACGCCATCATAGCCAACAGATACGACCCTTGTCTGGACGATGTGAAAGACAAGGTCTACACAAGAGACATTTTCAGAAGGGACTGACCTTTTTCTAATCATCAATTTAACCATTAACCATAAAGGACTTTAACAGATGGACATCTTATTGAAACTTTCGGGATGGTATTTCTCGAAAAAGGCACTGCCGTACTGGTGCATACTGGTCTTGGACTGTGCTCTGGTATGTTTCTCGGGGTACCTTAGCTTCTATTTGGAACTCGGGGGTGACGGATTTGCCGCCAGTTTCTGGCAGATGACATCCGGGCTACTGGTCAGCCTGGTTCCGTTCATTCTGGCCTTCAGACTTCTCCACACTTATTCCGGTATAGTAAGATACTCGTCATTCATCGACCTGCAGAGAGTCGCTACTGCAGTCATGTTCGGCGAGTCCGTGACCTATGTCACGGGGCTGGCGGCTGATGCCATCTGGCCGGCGCAGCACAGTATCCTGTTCCCTGACCTGGAAACGGCTCTGATCATATTTTTCATCTGTACTTTCCTGCTGTGGATGGAGCGTGTGGTAGTCAAGCGTCTCTTTGACTCGTTCCATATAGACAACGCCATGCCGGCGGCCATATACGGTACCAAGGCAGGCGGTATAAGCCTCGCCAAGAGCATCCTTTCCGTAAAGGACAAGAAATACTCCCTTCTGGCTTTCATCTCCGATGACGAGAGGATGAAAGGGGCATATCTCATGAGCAAGCCCGTCTACCAGAACGGCAGGGATATCGCCGTGAAAATGGGAAAACTGGGAGTTAAGGTCCTCCTGGTATCACCTCTGAAGACCGCTCTGTTCAGGGAAAACAGTACGATGGTCGACTCTTTCATCTCCGAAGGCATCCGGATAATGATGATGAACGGAGGCGATGAATGGGACGGCAAGTCAGATGTCACTCACCAGCAGCTTCATGAAGTCGATATCGAAGACCTCCTGCCGAGGGACAAGATAGAGATAGACATGGCTGCCATAGGCAGACAGCTCAGCGGCAAGAGGATCCTCATCACCGGAGCCGCAGGCTCTATAGGCTCGGAGATGGTCCGCCAGGTGGCGAAGTTCAGCCCGGCGGAGATGATCCTGATAGACCAGGCGGAGACTCCCATGCATGACATCAGGAGGATGCTGGACAGGGAACACCCTGACGTGAAGAACGAGACCATAGTGACCAGCATCACCAACGCTCCCCACATGGAAAAGATCTTTTCCTTCTACCGGCCCGAATACATTTTCCACGCTGCAGCCTACAAACATGTGCCCATGATGGAAGATGACCCTGCCATAGCCGTGCAGAACAACATCTACGGCACCAGGGTGATTGCGGATCTGGCAGTGAAGTACGGTACGGAGAAGTTCGTGATGATATCCACTGACAAGGCAGTCAACCCTACCAATGTCATGGGCTGCAGCAAGCGTATCTGCGAGATATACTGCCAGAGCCTGAACCAGGCTGTCAGAGACGGCAAGGTCCAGGGAGTCACCCAGTTCGTGACCACCCGCTTCGGCAACGTCCTGGGATCCAACGGAAGCGTCATCCCTATCTTCAAGGAGCAGATAAGGCGCGGAGGCCCTATCACCGTCACCCATCCGGATATCGTCCGGTACTTCATGCTCATCCCGGAGGCCTGCAGGCTCGTCCTTGAAGCAGGCACCATGGGCAGGGGCGGGGAAATATTCGTGTTCGACATGGGGCTGCCCGTGAGGATATATGACCTGGCGAAAAGGATGATAGCGCTGTCCGGGGCCAGAGATGTGGAGATAAAGTTCACAGGTCTCCGCGACGGGGAAAAACTGTATGAGGAAGTCCTGAACGACAAGGAAATCACTCTCCCGACATCCAACCCTCTGATCATGGTCGCCAAAGTCCGAGAATATGACTACACCACGGCCCTGGCCAACGAAGAGCGTCTGATGGCTGTTTCCAAGACTTTCGATGACATGTCCATAGTCAAGGTCATGAAGGAAATCGTCCCTGAATACAAGAGCCGGCACTCCAAGTATGAGGTGCTGGACTGAATACCGCAAACAACAAATCAAACAATACCGATATGAGCATTTTTGCAGGCAAGACCCTGATGATTACCGGTGGTACCGGAAGCTTCGGGAACGCTGTCCTGAACCGATTCCTCAGGACAGACATAGCTGAGATCAGGATCTTCTCACGCGACGAGAAAAAACAGGACGACATGCGTCATGAATATCAGGCCAAGTATCCTGATGTGGCGCATAAGATCAAATTCTATATCGGGGATGTCCGCAGCCTCGAAAGCTGCCGCAGCGCGATGCCGGGGACGGACTATATCTTCCACGCTGCCGCACTGAAACAGGTCCCGAGCTGCGAATTCTTCCCTATGGAAGCCGTAAAGACCAATGTTATAGGTACTGACAATGTCCTGACAGCGGCTATAGAGAACAATGTGGAATGTGTCATCTGCCTCTCTACCGACAAGGCGGCATATCCTATCAACGCAATGGGGATCACCAAGGCTATAGAAGAGAAGGTCGCAGTGGCAAAGAGCCGCAACTCCCGAAACACGAAAATCTGCTGCACCCGATACGGCAACGTGATGTGCTCCCGCGGCAGCGTCATCCCTCTCTGGATAGAGCAGATCCGCAGCGGACTGCCTGTTACGGTGACCGAACCTAATATGACCCGTTTCATCATGAGCCTGGAAGAGGCTGTAGACCTGGTGCTATTTGCATTCGAGCACGGACAGAACGGTGACATACTCGTCCAGAAGGCCCCTGCCTGCACTATCAGGACCCAGGCCGAAGCGGTCTGCGAGCTTTTCGGTGGAAAGAAAGAAGACATCAAGGTCATCGGTATCCGCCACGGAGAGAAGATGTACGAGACACTGCTTACAAATGAAGAATGCGCCAAGGCTGAGGATATGGGGAACTTCTACCGGGTACCTGCAGACAACCGCAGTCTCAACTATGACAAGTATTTCACCGAGGGAGACTCGCACAGGTCCGCACTGACAGAGTTCAACTCTGACAATACCCGAAGACTCGATCTCGAAGAGACCAAGGCCAAGATTGCCGCTCTGGAGTATATACAGAACGAGCTTAAAGGCATAGAAAACATAGCCAGGTGATGAAGATATTAGTTACAGGGGCCAAAGGGTTCGTAGGCAGGAACCTGTGCTCCCAGCTCAACAACATCAGGGACGGCAAGGCCCGCTGCTATGGCGATCTCCGTATCGACGAAGTCTATGAATATGATCTGGATTCCACTCCCGGGCAGCTTGACGCATGGTGCCGGGACTGCGATTTCGTTTTCAACCTGGCAGGGGTCAACCGTCCGAAAGATCCGGAAGAGTTCATGAAAGGAAACTTCGGGTTTGCAAGTACACTGCTGGATACCTTGAAAAAACATTCGAACAAGGCTCCCGTAATGCTCTCCAGCAGCGCACAGGCATCCCTTACAGGAAGGTTCGGGAACAGCGAATACGGGAGAAGCAAGAAAGCAGGCGAAGACCTCTTCCTGCAGTACGGCGCTGACAACGGAGTGAAAGTGCTTGTCTACCGTTTCCCGAATCTGTACGGCAAATGGTGCAGGCCCAACTACAACAGCGCCATAGCCACATTCTGCAACAACATCGCAAACGACCTCCCCATTACCGTCAATGACCCGTCAGTCGAACTGGAAGTCCTTTATATAGACGACCTCGTGGAAGAGATGATACTTGCCCTTAAGGGAGAAGAGCACCGCTGCGAATTCACCGGTCTTGATGTCCTTCCTTCCGAAGAAGGAAGATACTGCTACTGTCCTGTAACCCATAAGGTGACTCTCGGGAAAATCGTGGAACTTCTGGAGAGTTTCAGACAGCTTCCGGAGACTCTGATGATACCGGAAATCCCTGCAGACAGCTTCTCCAAGAGACTTCTGAGCACGTATCTGAGCTATCTCCCGAAAGAAAAGGCTGTGTTTGACCTGAAGATGAACACAGACCAGAGAGGGTCGTTTACCGAACTGGTACATACCCTCAACTGCGGCCAGGTCAGCATCAATATCAGCAAGCCGGGAATCACCAAGGGCCAGCACTGGCATCATACCAAGTGGGAGCAGTTCATAGTAGTCAGCGGCCACGGTCTGATACAGATGCGAAAGGAAGGGACGGACGAGGTCATCGAATACGAAGTGAGCGGAGACAGGATACAGAGTGTAATCATGCTTCCGGGATATACCCACAACATCATCAACCTTTCAGACACCCGGGACCTTGTCACAGTGATGTACTGCAACGAGATTTTCAATCCCGAGCGTCCTGACACTTATTTTGACCCTGTAGAAAAACAGTAATTCAATCATGGAAACACGACAGCCCAAATACGATTACTCGGATATCAGATTCAAGGATAACGGCAGACTCAAACTTATCATCATAGTCGGCACCCGTCCGGAAATCATACGTTTAGCGGCGGTTATCAACAAATGCCGCAGATACTTCGATGTGATACTTGCACATACGGGGCAGAACTATGACTACAACCTGAACGGTGTCTTTTTCAAGGACCTCAAACTCGAATCTCCCGAGGTCTATATGGATGCAGTAGGGGATGACCTCGGCGCCACCTGCGGCAATATCATCAACTGCAGCTACAAACTGTTTGTCGCCACTAAACCGGACGCAGTCCTTGTCCTCGGCGACACCAACAGCTGCCTGAGCGTCATAGGCGCCAAGAGACTCCATATCCCCATATTCCACATGGAAGCCGGCAACCGCTGCAAGGACGAATGCCTCCCTGAAGAGACCAACCGCCGTATAGTGGATATAATCTCTGATGTAAACATGGCCTACAGCGAGCATGCACGCCGCTACCTTGCGGAGTGCGGCCTGCCGCGAGAGCGCACATACGTCACAGGCTCTCCGATGGCCGAGGTCCTTCATGAGAACCTCTCGGAAATCGAAGCCTCGGATGTCCATCAGCGCCTCGGACTCGAGAAGGGAAAATACATCCTTCTGAGTGCCCACAGAGAAGAGAACATAGACACTGAGAAGAATTTCCTGAGTCTTTTCAACGCCATCAACGCTATGGCCCGGAAATATGACATGCCGGTTCTTTACTCATGTCATCCTCGCAGCCGAAACCGTCTCGCAGCAAGCGGATTCCAGCTCGACCCTCGCGTCATACAGCATGAACCACTCGGATTCCATGACTACAACTGCCTGCAGATGAACGCCTTTGCAGTGGTCAGCGACAGCGGTACCCTCCCGGAGGAAAGTTCGTTCTTCACCAGTGTGGGACATCCGTTCCCAGCCATCTGCATCCGCACTTCGACAGAAAGACCGGAAGCCATAGACAAAGGCGACTTCATCATAGCCGGCATAGACGAAAAGAGCCTGCTGCAGGCCGTAGACACTGCCGTAGAACTCTGCCGGGACGGCTTCCACGGCATCCCTGTCCCGGACTACACAGACGAAAACGTCAGCACCAAAGTCGTCAAGATCATCCAGAGCTACGTCGGAATCGTCAACAAGATGGTGTGGAGGAAGTTTTAATAAAAACATTTATTTAATATTTTCATTTTTAAATTAATGTTTTTTAAGGCTTGTAAGTATTATTTTAATTTTTAATAAATTATTATAATATGTGGGAGGCTTTATGAATCTCTTTTAAACAACTTATAAAGTTTCAGCAGTTCAACTTCTGATTGGAATTATTTAACATTAAGATATGATAATTATAAGAAATTAGTAGATAATCTATTCGGATATATAAAAGAATATTTTTTCTATGTAATATCTGTGAATAATATAATTTCTGGATATAAATATGGGGCGCAGAATTGGTAATATTATTTTTATTGCATATTCTCTACTAATAGCAAGTTGCTATATACTCCCTCAATTGCAATATTATGTCAATATACAAATATTAGCAATTCTTACATTTATTTTCTTTACTATTTTCGGTATAAAGCAAATTGGCATAAAACAACTTAATATATTGATCTGGAGTATTCCATTTCTTATGATATTTTTTATAGTCAGCAAATCCTTGGATTTTAAATATGGATTATTACATCCCGCTTTGCTACTGTGGATTACGATATTTCCGGCTTTTATGTATAAAACTATAGAAGCTCGTGGCTCGAAAGTCGAACATATAGTACTGCTCATTTCAATACTATCATTGATATGTATGGTGATATTAAATACAATATCAGTAATGCACGATAACCCGACAATTGCTCGTGAGATGACAAGCAGTTTAACAGATGAAGACTATTTGAGAGAAATGAAACTAACGGGCGTTGGGGGGTTCGGGATATCTTATGCTTCTGGGTTGCTTGTACTTTGTTGCCTGACAGTCGTTCTAAATACAAGATTGAAGAATGTAAGAATAATTAGTTCTATTCTATGTTTATTATTTTTATATATGGTTTTTAACGCCCAGTTTACAACGCTTATTATCATAACAATAGCATGTATCGGAGTATTAATGTACAAGCAGACAAATAAACCTCATTACAAGTACTTAATCATTGTTGTATTTATACTTTGCCTTATAATGGTTCCTGTTATACTACAGCAGGTAATTGCCATCTATGGAGATTCCCCCGTATCTGATAACCTAATAAGGTTATATAATAATTTGGCAGGAATAGGGAAAGATTCTCAACGGGACATATATAGAAATAATTGTATAGAGTTAATGTGTGACAGTCCATTTTGGGGACGAAATGTGGATGGAGAATATCAATATTTATACAACCATGCGCATTCAACTATCTTAAGCTATGGATTGGCGACTGGCTTTGTTGGAGTCGGTTTTTATTTAATGACATTACTTAAAGCTTTCCAGGCATCTGTCTCGAATTTAGGGCTTCCATTATTTGGGAAATCTTGTTTCCCGATAATATTATATTACCTTTTATTGTCTTTTTTCAATCCAACTAATTCATTAGAAATCAACTTCGTTTTCTTTTTGACAATTCCACTGATATATAATTGCTCATTCTTTAATAAGCTTTCTTGAATCATGAAACAATGGAAAAATGATGTGGCCGTATTGTTAATATTTTTTACTAGAGACAATGTATTTGCAAAAACTTTTGCCGCAGTAAAAGAAGCCAGACCTCGTTATTTATTACTTTGGCAAGACGGACCACGAGAAGATCATCAGAATGATATCAACGGTATTGAGCGTTGCAGACAAATTGCCGAGAATATAGACTGGGAATGTGAAGTATATAAGAACTACCAAGGGAAAAATTGGGGATGTGACCCATCTACATTCTACGCCCATAAATGGGCATTCTCGATAGTGGACAAATGCATAATCCTCGAAGATGATTGTGTCCCAAGTCAAAGTTTTTTTCCATTCTGTAAAGAGCTATTAGACAAATACGAAAACGACACTAGAATTAACAAAATATGTGGAGTTTGTAATTTTGCAGATTTCAAATCTCCATATAGTTATATTTTTTCAACAATAGCCTCTGGGCCTGGCTTTGCGACATGGAAGAGAGTCGCTGATACATGGGATGAGAAATATAGCTTCATGAATGACAATGAAACCATGAATTCTTATTTCAAATTACACAGGACCTATAATGATAAAAGATATTATAAAACATGTTTATCACATGTTAAAGATGGATATCCGCATTGGGAAACCATTCAAACATATTCTAGGCATTTAAATTCGCAGTTTGTAATTATACCTACTGTAAATCAAATACATAATATAGGTGTCGGTGAAGACAGTACACATTCTAATATTGATATATCAAATTTATCTGATGCGCAAAAAACTATTACATATCAAGACGCAAAAGAAATACAATTCCCTCTAATCCACCCCAAATATGTATTTGAAGATATAACATATAAAAACCGCTTATTTACTATTACTGGCAGGAACAATAGAATAGCAGCATATTCTCATCATGCTATACGATTAGCAAGCATGATATTAAAAGGCAATATTTTGAAAAGACGAAAATAATGAAATACCTCATTATCAGTGATGCAGCATCGATGCACATATATAATTTCATCAAAAATTCGATGCTTGGCAGAGGATACGACATATATGTTCTTCGTCATTCCGTCATGGAAATCCCGGATGAATATAAAAGATTCTATGCCGAAAACAATATCAAAATTTTTTCTCCAGGGTCTCCAGTAGACAGGCACACTCCTTGGCAAACGGCAATTCGTTTTTTGCGAAAATGTCTTTTTTTATATAAATTAGGACATATAGATGTGTGTCATATCCATTATGCATCCTACGCAAGTTGTATCCTGTATAAATTATTCCGACACAATTTCAGTAAAATGATTCTGTCTTTCTGGGGAACAGACATATTAAATCCTCCTAAGAAAGAAATTATTCAACAAACAGCGATTTTACAATATGCTGATGCCATAACATGTACTGTGGAACACACCAAAAAAGTATTTCAAGAACGTTTTGGTCAAAAATACAATGACAAACTTTTTTTCGGGCGATTTGCGTCTGGGGCATTAGGATTTATTAAGGAATATGCAACCACAATATCAAGACAAGAATGCAGAGAAAATTTCCATATTCCCAACTGGAAAGTTTGCATAGTTTGCGGATATAATGCAAATCCTGCGCAACATCAGGATTTGATATTAGATGAATTCTTTAAATTATCAAGTAAATATCACAACCGGATACATCTTATTATACCGATGCAATATAATCGAATTGATAATAAATATACTGCAAGAGTCAAAGCGAAAGCTATGGCATGCGGTTACTCGTACGAAATTCTTGAAGATTATGTCCCGTTTGAACGCAATGCAGAATTATCTCTTGCAACAGACATATACCTGAATCTGAGAGATACTGACGCATTTTCAAATGTTATGAAAGAACAGATATATGCCGGATCTTTGATGGTGCAAGGCAGATGGTTAGTTTATGATGAGCTTGATCAAATAAATGCCAATGTTATCAAGATTGATACTATTGAGGATCTGCATAATATTATTCCATCCATCATCGACAAATACACAATCCCTGACGAACATCACCTATTTGAACCAATATATGAAATATTTTCAGTATCTGCCGCTCGTAGAAGTTGGGATAAAATTTTGAATGCGATAAATATATGATACAAAAGTCCTTGAACATCAAAGCTCTCACACAAACTGAATCAAACGCAATCTGGGCGTTGAAAGCAGTTGCAATATTTACTGTTTTCTTTGCTCATATGCCGTGGCATGATTCTAATAGCATTATGTATACTGTATACCAGTATATGGGCATTATTGGTGTTCCAATTTTTTTATACCTATCCGGATACCTTGCAGCGGGGGGGGCAAAGACATTCATACAACAGGCAAAATTTATTGTTGTTCCTACTCTAATATATGGGTCGATTACATTTGTGATAAGCTTTGTGATAACAGATAAACTGCATACTCCACCAATAACTATTTTGAACGATTACATCAGATGGATCGTTGGATCTGGCTCAATTTATTATTTTATAACAGTTTTGTTATTTTGCCATGCCAGTTCTAAAATTATAAATGACTGGATTCTAGTTGCATTATCAATTTTAAGTATTTTTTTTAGTTGGAATTATTTGCCGCATAATGAGATTTTTACAAGATATTTAAACCCTTTTAACTTCATAGTATATTACTCATTTGGAAGAATAGCCCGTAAATATGACTTCAATCCCACAGGAAAATATTACATCGCGGGTTCAATAATAGCATTGATATCAATTATTGCTTTATGGAAGGATAACCACACTTATTTTAATTTATATTGTATCCCTTTCAGTGCTGCTAGCTTTATTTTATTATATAACATTGTATACTTCTACAATAGCGCTTTTCTCATTAAAATTGGAAAAATCAGTTTCGTTATCTATTTGATTCATATACAAATCGCAGGAATAATCAATTCGTTATTCACTAAATTTAAGCTTGAACACATAAAAGTATTTGTTGCTTTTTTTACAGTTTGTGCTATAGTATTCATTCTTCAAAAAATCATAAACGCTTTTTGCTGTAAAGACAAGGTTAAATATTTTGGATTCAGGTAAAATGAAAGCGTCTCAACAGATCAAGTTTGGAGCCATACTATCATACATAGGTATTGGTATAAATATTATCTCAGGGTTGCTATACACACCATGGATGATTTATTCCATCGGCAGAGAAAATTTCGGTTTGTATACACTAGCGCTTTCGGTAATCTCATTATTTGCATTTGACTTTGGGCTCAGTGCTGCTGTCACAAGGTTTATCGCACGCTATCTTGCCCAAGAAAGACAAGATAAAGCGAATAATTGCATAGCACTTGTATACAGAATTTATATTTTCATTGATATCGCCTTATTTATAATATTATTATTAGTATTCTTTTTCATACCGCAGATCTATAAAGAATTAACTCCTGACGAAATAGAAAAGTTTAAAGTTATTTACTCTATGGCAGCTGTTTATGCTGTCATTTCATTCCCTTTTATCCCTGTCAATGGCATACTCACAGCTCATGAATGTTTTATTCAACAGAAAATATGTGATATCCTCCATAAATTGATTATCGTGGGAGCGATGACTGTTTGCCTTTTATTTGGTTATGGATTATATGCATTGGTACTTGTCAACATCATATCAGGGATACTGACAATTCTTTTTAAATTGTGGTGCATAAAACATTACACCCCGCAAAGAATCAGTTGGAATTATTTTAATAAAGAAGAAGTAAAAGAATTAACCAGCTATTCAGGATGGGTGACCGTAATCTCATTAGCTCAACGGCTGATATTCAACATAGCCCCTACTATTTTAGGCGCATTATCCGGATCTACTGCTATAGCTATACTTGGTATTGCCACTACACTTGAAGGATATACATATACATTTGCAAATGCCTTAAATGGCATGTTTTTACCTAAAGTTTCAAGGATTGTAAACGACGATGGGGATATATTGCCTTTAATGACACGCATTGGTAGAATCCAAATTTTTGTTTTGGGGCTAATCATCAGCGGGTTTGTATGTCTCGGAAAAGATTTTATAGATTTATGGGTAGGAGAAGGATTTAAACAAAGTTATATTTGCGCTGTACTCATCATATTGCCATCTTTTTTCCATCTGCCTCAAATTATAGGCAATGAAACTATCTATGCAAAGAATCAAGTAAAAAAATTAGCTGTTGTATTCGTCATAATGGCTGCATGCAATTTAATTGGGGCAATACTTATGGCCAAGCCATTTGGTGCAACAGGCATATGTATATCTGTCTTTATCGCATATACAATCAGAACGATAGGTATGGATATTATTTTGTATAAAAATTTAGGGATAAATATATCAAGATTTTTTAAAGAATCATTCTGCAGCACAGCATTACCGATATTGATAAGTCTTGCTTGTGGTTTTTTTATCTCATATTTTATTCCTGTTACAGGATGGATTGGTTTTCTTATCAAAGGTTGCTTATTTACATTCATCTACATACTGATTATATACAGATATGCGATGAACAAAAATGAAAAATCTTTGGCTCTGTCCCCTATGAAACGCTTGTTGGACCATAAGAATTCATAAAATGAAAATACTACAAATTAATGCAGTTTATTCAAAATCAAGTACTGGTCGTACAACTCGTGAAATGCACGAGTTTCTACTCGCACATGGATTTGAATCATATGTAGCAGCGCCTGATTTAGCAGATTTAAAGTCAAACTGCTTCAAAATCGGGAATAAGATAGACCATAAGATACATGCATTAAAATATCGCATAACAGGGAAACAGGCATATTCATCTGTCTGGGCGACAAAGCAATTATTAAAATGGATGGATAGCATTAGCCCTGATGTAGTAATTTTAAGGAATCTGCATGGGAACTATATAAATCTTCCTCTACTCGTTAAATACCTTGCGAAACACGACACACCTACTACTCTCGTACTGCATGATTCTTGGTTTATAACTGGAGGGTGCACCTATTATATAGCTCCTCATTGTTATAAATGGAAAACCACTTGCGGCACATGCCCTGCCTTTCATAGGGATATAAAAAGCTGGTTCTTCGATCAAACACATAAAATTCTTCAAGATAGGCAGAAACTATTTGCACAAATAAGGCGCTTATCCATTATTGGAGTATCTCAATGGGTGACTAATGATGCAAAGGAGTCTGTGTTGAAACATGCCTTTCGGATACAATGTATCTATAATTGGATAGATCTAACTATATTCCGTCCTCAAAATAAAAAAGACCTCAAAGAAAAATATGGATTTAACAAAGATGAATTTATTGTGCTTGGAGTATCTGCTACATGGTCTAAAGCCAAAGGAATAGACTTATTCAATAGGCTTTCTGAGATACTTCCTCCTAAATACAATATTATTTTGGTCGGCAATAGTGATGCACTACAATATAAATCCTCTACAATAACTTATCTACCATCTACAAATAATGTCATGCAATTAGCGGATATGTATGCAATGGCAGATGTGTATGTAAATCCAACTATTCAAGAAACATTTGGCAAGACAACAGCCGAAGCTCTTTCCTGTGGCACGCCTGTCGTCGCCTATAAAGGGACTGCTACTCCTGAGTTAGTAGGTCAAGACGGGAAATGTGGTTATTTGATTAAAGACCTTGATGCCAAACTTTTTGCAGAAAAAATTCAAGATGTTTGTAATAATGGTGTCGATACTTACACCATACATTGCAGGAATCGATCTGTATCAATGTTTAATATTGAAACTAATATAAACAAATATTTATCATTATTTAATGAGATGATAAGTTAATTTTATATAATATTTCATTCTCGAATATTTTATAAGCATGAAATTCAGCATAATTATTCCTGTATATAAAGTAGAACAATATTTGCATCAATGCGTTGACAGCGTCTTGGTGCAAACTTTTCATGATTATGAAATAATACTCGTAGATGACGGAAGTCCTGACAAGTGCCCTGCCGTTTGTGACGAATATGCTGCCAAAGATAACAGAGTTAAAGTGATCCATAAAACTAATGGGGGGCTTAGTGATGCCAGGAATACCGGCTTGGATATTGCGCAAGGCGAATATGTGACCTTCCTTGACTCTGATGATTGGTGGGATGATTCAGAGGCTCTAGCTAAAGTCAATTCCGCCATTGAATTAACTGGGGCTGATGCCATTATTATAGGCATGAAAAAATATTTCACAGAAGATAATAGAACTTGCGATATCCGTATACCAGCGAAATGTGATATGCCTATTTTGTCACATGTACAAGTCCTAAAAAAATATATGAAAAAAAATAATCTTGTCGCATGTGCATGTGACAAGATTATCCGGAGAAATATCATTGAGAGTGACCATATGCGATTTGTAAAGGGACAATACAGTGAAGACATCGAGTGGTGCTGTAAACTGTTGATTAAAGACATAAGAATAGATGTCATAGAAGAGGCATTCTATGTGTACAGGCAACAGGTTTCGACATCAATTACTGCCAATATAGGGATAAAAAATATCAACAGTATTCTTGATGTTATCAGCAGGTATGCCCATAAGGATGCTTATCTCCCATTGCTTCACTTTTTGGCGAACCAATATGTGCTGCTAATTACGAACTTTATGCGTCTTTCTAAAAATGAGCGGAAACCGTTGGAAGACAAGATCAAATCTTTCTGGTGGTTGATGGAATATAATTGGTATCCTTATGTAAAATCCGTTTCTAGAATTAAAATATTTGGATTTGATGTTACCAGGCTCATGCTGAGAGTGTATTATCTGTTTAAGCGTTTATAATGAGAATACTTGTCATATCTAAGGAAGCATGGCGTGACGAGCAGAATGGGGGTAATGTACTTACCAACATGTTCTCATCGTTTCCTGATTCAGAATTCGCCCAAATATATTGCAACGAGCAAGAGCCGAATAACGCAATATGCAAAAAATACTATCAGATAAGCGACAGGATGATGGTCGGCAGCATTCTGCACAAGACTAAGGCCGGACACAAAATTATATATGATCGGGTCCCGACAGATACGGTGGCGACAATAGAAAGTTTTAAGGCTACAGCAGGTAAATTGGGCGGAAACATAAAGCGTATATTACGAGAACTGGTCTGGAGTATGGGGAAATGGAATACTCATGAAATAGTATCTTTTGTAAAGGACTTTAATCCCGACATAATATTTGCCCCATGTTATGGCAACCATTATATGCAAAGACTAACTGTCATGGTGCATAATGTCTTAAATATACCTGTTATCTCGTATATTTCTGATGACTTTTATACCAACAGACAATTCAGGTTCTCCATAATATTCTGGATAAACCATTTTCTTTTGAGGAACAGGACACGGAAGACTTTTAAGCATTATTCCTTGGTCTATACTATGACTGACGAACAGAAAACACAATGCGAAAAAGACTTCGGCGCCAACATGAAAATACTCAGGAAAAGCGGTGAGTTTGATGTCAAGTATTTAAAAAAACATGTCAATACTCCTATCAGGTTCGTATATGCAGGAGGCATTTACCTTAACAGATGGAAAACTTTGAGAGTTTTAGCAGACGCAATGCGAAGGATCAATGCAGACAGGATAAAATGTGTGCTGGACATCTATACCAATAATTCTTTGACCGGACATATGCAGCAGGCTATTGATGATGGTACTACTGCGCGGGTCCATAAAGCAGTCTCTATGGCTGATCTGAAAGACATATATCACAACAGTGATATTGCTCTGCATGTGGAATCTTTTGATATCGTTAATAGGCATGCTGTCAGGATGTCGTTCTCAACCAAGATAATCGATTGCATGGACAGTGGCTGTGCAGTTATGGCGATATGTGACAAGAAGCAGGCTGGAGGAACTTATCTCCGCAGGAACGGCTGTGCCATCTGCGTAAACGACCTGTCAAAGATTGAAAGTACACTGAAAGCGATAATCTCTAACATGCAAGTGTTGATTGAATACCAGCACAAGGCTTTCAACATCGGGCAAAAATATCATCTTCAGGAGGAAATAACAAGAAATCTGGTTAAAGATTTCAAAGACATGATAAATATCCGGTAGTATGAAAATTTGTATCATAGGAAAAAGCAGTTATATTGGGAATCATATTGATGAATGGCTGTCTGCCAATGGGCATGAAGTCTTCCAACTGGATGTTCTGACAGAAGATTGGGAGAGGTTTGATTATTCAGATTTTGATGTTGCCATACAAGTAGCTGGAATAGTTCACAGACCGGAATGCCATGACGCAGACTTGTACAAGAGAGTCAACACTGATATGCCTGTCAGAATAGCCAATCTCTTCAAAAAATCAGGCACAAAACATAAGACATTCGTCTTTCTAAGTACCATGGCAGTTTATGGCTCACATAAGAGACTGGAAAAGAATGTAATTACTGTAAAAACCAGGACATCTCCTTCCGGACTTTATGGAAAAAGTAAGAAAGCTGCAGAGGACGGGCTTCTTGCCATGCAGGATGCAAATTTTGATGTAGTGGTTGTCCGCCCTCCTAATGTATACGGCAAAAGATGCAAAGGAGGCTACATACCGGGATTCGTTAAAATAGTGAAACATCTGCCTGTAATTCCATATGCATATGATGATATCAGACAAAGTATGCTTTATATTGACAATTTGTGCGAATTTATCAAACTGGCGATAGAGAAGAACATGCATGGTATTTTTATGCCTCAAGATGACAAGGCTGTTTCTGCCGTTGATATTATAACTGCCATTGCTGACGGCTTGGGCAAAAAACCAAGGACTAGCAGATTCCTTGGCCTTGGCGTTTATCTATGCAGGTTTTTACCTCTCGTCAAAAAGGCATATGGCGGCATTGAATATGATATGTCTCTATCCAAGATAAATAATATGGATTATGTGGTCGTGCCTTTTAATGAAGCAATCAAACGAACTGTAAAATAATTAGAAGTATTATGCAGAAAAGAATATGTATATGTACAACTTTATGGTCATCTATCAACAATTGGATAATTCCTTTCCTGAATGATTACAACAAACGAGGAATTGATGTCACAATCGTTTGCAATATGAATAAAGAATATGAACTTGGACTGAAAAAAAGTTATCCTTTTATCCATACCCATAAAATCAATTTTCCCCGAGGGATTGATGCGATGGGATCAATCAAAAGCATATGGTCTCTATACAGATTCTTTAAAAAAGAGAAATTCGATCTTGTCCAATATTCTACCCCAAATGCCAGCATGTATGGTGCCTTGGCTGCCAAGATGGCAAAAGTGCCGGTCCGACTATATTGCCAATGGGGAATGGTCTATGTGACCATGACTGGTTTAAAAAGACGGGTATTTGAGACCATTGAACGGATGATATGCAGATTCTCTACGCAGATACAGCCTGACAGCTACGGGAATCTGAATTTCTGCCGTGAAAACGGATTGTATGATGAAAATAAGAGTTGTGTCATATGGAACGGTAGCGCTAAAGGAATTGATCTGGATGCGTACAATATTGACAAAAAAGAAGAATACTCTGATGAAATCAAAACGCAATACGGAATTCCGCAAGATGTTCCAGTTGTAGGATTCGTTGGAAGATTGGGACGGGAAAAAGGATGCCATGAGTTATTTAAGGCATTCCAGAACATCAAGAAAGAATTCCCTGCTGCAAAACTGTTATTTGTCGGTCCTATCGAAAAAAAAGAGACCATGGAGCCAGATATGCTTGAATATTTTGAGACCTGTAATGACATCATTAAAACGGACCGAGTAGAACATGTTGAAAAATATATATCTGCAATGGATGTGTATGTCTTACCTAGTTATCGTGAAGGTTTTGGAATGGGAGTGGTTGAAGCATCTGCCATGGGTGTACCTGTGGTGGTAACACAATATCCTGGCCCGTCCAGTGCTATGGAAGAGGGGGTGACGGGATATTCAGTTCCAGTTAAAGATATCAAACAGTTGACAGAATATATTTTGCAGTTCCTTCGTGACCCTGAAATGGCCAAACGGGTGGGAATGCAGGGGCGCAAATGGGTTGAGACTAGATTTGATCGCAAAATTTTCATCCAGAAATATATGGAAAACAGAATGAATCTGATAAATTTGAAATAATGGAATAGACATGATGAAACTGATGTACATAACAAAGAATCCGGATATTGCAAAGATAGCTGAAGGAGCGGGAGTAGACTGGATCTTTGTTGATATGGAATTTATAGGGAAAGGCTCTCGGCAAGGTGGACTTGATACTGTACAGAATCATCATACAGTTGATGATGTAGCAGCCGTTAAAAATGTTGTCAATAAGGCTAAAGTGCTGGTTCGTGTCAATCCTGTCCATGATGCTCTTCCTGATTATCCGTCAAGCAAAGATGAGATAGATGCTGTCATCAATGCTGGTGCCGACATCATCATGCTGCCATTTTTTAAAACGATTAAAGAAGTGGAAGAATTTATCAGGTATGTTGGCGGCCGGGCAAAGACATGCTTGTTGGTCGAGACTCCTGATGCTGCTGAAATTCTTGGACAAATAGTCAAAGTTCCAGGGATAGACATGATACATATCGGTTTGAATGACATGCATTTGGCATTGAAAATGAAATTCATGTTCCAACTTCTGTCCGACGGGTCGGTAGACAAATGGGCAAAAATCATCAAAGATGAAGGCATTTCTTTCGGATTTGGTGGACTTGCGTCATTGGACGGAGGAATCATTCCGGGTAGAATGATTTTAAAAGAGCATTATCGTTTAGGTAGTCAGATGGTTATTGTGAGCAGGAGTTTCTGCAATGCAGATAAAATCTCTGATTTAGAAGAAATCCGGAATGTGTTTGTTAAAGGCATTAACGAAATTCGGGCTCTGGAACAAGAATGCATGCATCAACCGGCAGAATATTTTGAGAAAAACCATGCTGCTACAGTCACCGCGATAGAACATTTTCTAAGAGCAAACTGATACCTGTATATGAACCACTATGTGAAAAAAGAAGATATCCAAAATTTATTGGATAAACACAAGGACTTGAGAAATAAATTATTCTGCAGAGGTTACGTCTTGACTGATTACAATATCAATGATCAGATTTACCCATTTTACGGTCAGTGGCAGAAAGAGCAATTAGGGCCTTATACTCTACTTGTGTCAGAGAAGCAGCATTATTTTGTGTATACTGGAAAAAATTGTATATGGGTTCTTGTAGGTCATGCATACAATCCATATACCATGGATAAAGATGAAATTACTATTCTAAAGAAAATGGATGAATTCAATGGCGATTTTACTGAAATATTGAATGAATTGACCGGAGTTTTCACCATTCATATCATAAAAAATGGTAGGATTATGGTTTATGGGGATGCTTCTGGAATGCAAAGTACATTTGTAGGTAAAGTTGATGGAAAAATTTGGGTTTCTTCGCATACCAATCTCATTGGTGATATATGCAATCTTGCGTGGGATCCTTATGTAAAAAATTTATCCAGATACAGATTTTTCAGACTACTTGGCAACTCCCTTCCTGGTGACTTGACACCATACAAACAGATTAAACGTTTGACTCCTAACTTCTATGCTGATTTGGGGGGGGCAGATATAATCATTAAAAGATTTTATATCCCAAAACGATTGAATGTTACGAATAACGAAATCGCTGACCATGTAGCTGTAATTTTACACCATAACATGGAATTAATCGCAAAAAAATGGGAAAAACCAGCTATTTCATGTACTGGAGGGTGTGACAGCAAGACCACAATGGCATGTGCCAATGGCTTATATGATAAATACTTATATTTCAGCTACGTTTCTAATGATTCTGAAAAGGTTGATGCTGATGCAGCAAATGCTATTGTAAAAGCATTAGGACAAAAACTCATTATATATAATATCCCCGACAATGATGAGGCTTTCTCCGATATAGAAGAAACTCGGGACATTCTAATGTGGAATAATGGTAATCTTTGCGAAAATAATAATAATGATATCCGCAAACGAAAGTTTTTTGAAGACACTGAAGACTTTGATATAGAAGTTAAATCTTGGGCATCTGAAATCGGCAGGGCTTATTACAGCAAGAGATTTGCGAACATGACTAATTTCGGTCGAAACCCTACTCCTCGGAAATGTACTGCCATGTATAAGTTTTTCTTGCTAAACAGACCTCTCGTATGGGCTACTGATAAAGTATTCAAAAAGTGGCTGTCAGAATATTTCCAACAAGACAAAGAAAATCCTATCGATTGGCAAGAACAGCTGTTCTGGGAGTTCAGGGTACCAAGCTGGAATGGCTTGGTAATAACAGGAGAACACAGATATAGTTTCGATATTACTATACCATATAATAACAGGAAATTGCTGGAACTCCTTGTAAGCGCTCCTGTTGAGGATCGGATCAATGATACTGTCTATAAAATGATCCGCGCAAAAATGAATCCTAAGATTGATAAGACCGGGATAGCTGTCACTAATTTAAAACATACTGAGAAGAGAGCGAAACTGGAGAATCTATATTATTGGGTAATGACACACATTTTAATCTGATTATGAATTTATTACTGACAGGATGCTTCACATACTCTGATGAACAGATAGAACTAGTGCGTTCTTTAGGGTTTAGTATATATTTTATTCAGCAGGAGACTTCGGAAATCCCAGTGCCAGCCTCTGAAATAGAAGCTATAGTATGCAATGGACTGTTTCTGAGTCACGACATTGATGTTTTCAGCAACCTTAAATTTATCCAACTGACCAGCGCCGGATTTGACCGCGTACCTGTAGATAAAGTAAATGCCCGGCAAATAAAGTTATATAACGCAAGAGGAGTATATAGCGCCCCTATGGCTGAATGGGCGTTATTCAGGGTACTGGAACATTATAAACAAGGTTGGTTTTTCAAACAGGAACAGGATGCTGGTCAATGGGCAAAACATAGAGGATTACGGGAAATAGCAGGAACTAATGTAGCTGTCATTGGCGCTGGCAATGTAGGGCAGGAAGTCGCAAAACGATTTCAAGCATTAGGTGCAAGGACTACAGGATTTGACATTCACACTGATAAGACTCCTGGTTTCGACTGTATGGTTTTAACCGGGACTCTTCAAGAACATGTTGGAGAATTTGATATCGTAATTGCAACAGCACCATTGTTACCATCTACCCGAGGTATAATTAGTCGTGATATTCTGTCTGCGATGAAAAGGAATGCAATGATTGTAAATATAGCTCGAGGCGGACTGATTGACGAAACTGCGATGTGCGAGATTTTGGCAGAACGGAAAGATTTGTTTGCAGCACTTGATGTTTTTGAAACTGAACCATTAGCCCAAGACTCTCCTCTCTGGGAATTGGACAATGTTGCCATCAGTCCGCACAATTCATTTGTAAGTGACGGAAATAATTACCGTATGTTCGATGTCATCTATAATAATCTCAAAAATTTCATAACAGAGCATTAACCCGACAACCAATGTTCTACAAAACATCATATTGTTATGTATAAATATTTCAAAAGAGCTATAGATTTTACAATTGCTCTTGTTGCACTTGCAAGCCTCTTTGTACCATTATTATTTGTAGCTATTCTGATTAAATTGGACTCGAAAGGTCCTGTTATATTTAAGCAGGAACGGCTGGGTAAAGATGGGGTACCATTTAAAATCTGGAAATTTCGTTCTATGTGTGTTGGTGCAGAAAAGCAAGGTACCGGTGTTTATTCTTTTAAAGGAGACAATCGTATTACTCGTATAGGAAGAATACTACGTGCTACATCAATTGACGAATTACCGCAGTTAGTGAATATTCTTAAAGGAGAAATGGCACTGATTGGACCTCGGCCTGCTTTGACATATCATCCTTGGCCTTATGACCAATACTCAGAACACCAAAAACATATGTTTGATGTGCTTCCAGGTGTAACAGGTTGGGCGCAAGTAAATGGACGTAAGGAAGTCCCTTGGCCAGAACGCATTGAACTGAATGTTTGGTATGCCCAGCACATAAGTTTTAGTTTGGATGTCAAAATATTTTTGATGACAATCTTAAAAGTAATCACAAATGCTAATAATGAGAATATTAGTAAAACAGGAATAAAATAGAAAAGTTAGCTCAGCAGAGCAAATTATTAGCTTAAAACCAAGTCGTAATCAAAATGAAAAAAGTACTTTTATGTAAGTAAAAGTGATTGAATGAAAATATGGAGTTCACACAGGACTTTATAGAAAAGCTTTTTGCCGAAGCGACTGCCAACCCGCGCCTTCGGATAAATGTCGATTTGCGCAATTCCGCCTCTGACCGCTCCCAGAGGATGCTCAATGTGCTTCTGCCCGGAACGAAAGTGTGCTTATTTGCTTATTCCGGGCGATAGTCGGCCACCGATTCCGGTGATACTCGGCCACCTGAGTTAGAGTTGCAAAGATATCAATATTTCTTTCTCATGCTGTCTCCCCGGAGTTCAAAGCGCAGAGATTTGTGTACCAGCCTGTCCA
>CASFGK010000007.1 GCA_949294195.1 uncultured Bacteroidales bacterium
CAGTCTTGTCAATGATCTTTTCTGCCCCGTCCTGTACCGGTCTCCCTCGTTTCATTCCCCTCATTTCCCGAACGGGATTGCAAAGGTACTGCTTTTTTCTTTCCCTCCAAATTTTTTCGCACTTTTTTTTGAACTTTTTTTTGCCAGTCTTTATTGCCGACACCGCAAAATCACTGTGCCTCAGACCGTTCCATATCCCGGATTTTCTTCTCCTTTTTCCCCCCCCAACGCCACGATCACAAAACCCGGAAAACGGAAAACTCCCGGAATCCTGTCTCGTATCACAAAAAAAATCCGGACCGGAACAGATATGCTTCTCGTTCCAGGTCCGGATCTAATTTTTTAATCTTATGAAGTGTTCTTTACATCATGCCGCCCATTCCGCCTGCCGGCATTGCCGGAGCCGCTTCCTTCTCAGGATGGTCAGCTATGGCACATTCGGTAGTAAGGAACATTCCGGCAACCGATGCGGCATTTTCAAGAGCCACACGAGAAACTTTTGTAGGATCGATAACGCCTGCTTCATACATATTGACATACTCATCTGTACGGGCATTATATCCGAAGTCATCTTTGCCATCACGTATCTTCTGGATAATCACACTGCCTTCGACACCTGCATTTTCGGCAATCTGACGGAGAGGCTCCTCAAGAGCACGGGCCACGATATGAATACCGGTAGTCTCATCCTCGTTTGCGCCTTTCATGCCTTTGAGCACTTCTGCAGCACGGATATATGCTACTCCGCCACCAGGTACAAAACCTTCCTCGACAGCGGCACGGGTTGCATTAAGGGCATCCTCAACCCTGTCTTTCTTCTCTTTCATCTCGACTTCAGTGGCTGCTCCCACATAAAGAACAGCGACACCGCCTGCGAGCTTTCCGAGACGCTCCTGAAGTTTCTCCCTGTCATAATCGGATGTAGTCGTTTCAATCTGTTTCCGGATAAGCTGGGCACGCTCCGCGATATCTTCTTTATTGCCGCTGCCGTTCACTATAGTAGTGTTGTCTTTGGAAATAACGACTTTCTCCGCTTTTCCAAGCATGTCCGGTGTAGTGTTCTCCAGAGTGAATCCTCTTTCTTCCGATACGACAACAGCACCTGTCAGCGTAGCGATGTCCTGAAGCATCTCCTTGCGGCGGTCGCCGAAACCTGGAGCTTTGACGGCAGCTATCTTCAAAGTGCCACGGAGTTTGTTCACTACAAGTGTGGTAAGAGCTTCCCCGTCGACATCTTCTGCTATGATAAGAAGAGACTTGCCTTCACGTGCGATAGGCTCAAGGATAGGAAGCAGATCCTTCATTGTGGAAATCTTCTTGTCCGTAATAAGGATCTGAGGCTCATCCAGAACAGCTTCCATCTTGTCTCCATTGGTCATGAAATACGGAGATATGTAACCTCTGTCAAACTGCATTCCTTCAACGACTTTGACCTCAGTCTCGGTTCCCTTGGCCTCTTCGACAGTAATGACACCGTCTTTCTTTACCTTTGACATTGCATCGGCAATAAGTTTTCCGATGTAGTTATCATTGTTGGCAGAAATGGTTCCGACCTGCTCAATCTTCGAATAATCATCACCTACAGCCTGGCTGTGTTTTTTAAGTTCCTCGACAACTGCGGTGACAGCCTTGTCGATACCACGCTTCAGATCCATAGGGTTTGCACCTGCAGTGACATTCTTCAGACCGACATTGATAATAGCCTGAGCGAGGACTGTTGCAGTAGTAGTACCGTCACCGGCCTGCTCGTTAGTCTTGGAAGCCACTTCCTTGACCATCTGTGCGCCCATGTTGGCAAACCTGTCTTCAAGCTCGACTTCCTTAGCGACAGTTACTCCGTCCTTGGTTACCTGAGGGGCACCGAATTTCTTGTCAATAACCACATTGCGACCTTTAGGGCCTAGCGTCACCTTAACTGCATTTGCAAGCGCGTCAGCACCCTCCTTCATCTGGGCACGTGCGTCAACATTGAATTTTATATCTTTTGCCATATTTATATCTCCTTATAATAAATTAAAGAATTGCAAAAATGTCAGACTGTTTCATGATAAGATATTTCTTGTCATCGACAGTAACTTCAGTCCCTGCATATTTTCCATACAATACCTCATCTCCTACTTTTACCTCCATAGGCTCGTCTTTCTTGCCTGGACCTACCGCCACGATGACGCCCTGCTGTGGTTTCTCTTTTGCTGTATCAGGAATGTAAAGTCCTGCAGCCGTCTTGGTCTCAGCCTCTTTAGGCTCTACCAGCACTCTGTCTGCTAATGGTTTGATCATAATTACGTATAATTTTAAAGATTAATCGTTTTCACCCTTGACGGCCATGCCAGACTTGCTGCATTCCCGTCAAGGACGCCATACAGCAGGACAAAACAAATGCCAGCCGTTTCCGACTGACATTTTGGCAGGAATCATTTTCTTATCCTTACATCGGCAAACACCGGCAGATGATCTGAAGCCATAGAAACATCACCAGACTCAAATTCAAGAGGTACAGCCGATTCCACGACTTCATACCTGCTGCCTTCCAATGCAAGGATGTAATCTATACAGACAGCCGGCGTATCTGAAGGGAATGTAGCGGTCTCCTGTTTGGATATGACAGTCCAGTGCCTGGCAAATTCATCCATTGTCCTGCTGCCGGGAACGGCATTCATGTCACCACACAGGAACACAGGCTTTCTGCCGTTTCCGTACTTTTCTTTCAATCTGTCCGTTATCGCCTGAACCTGAATAACCTGAGCTGAATCAGACACATGGTCGAGATGTGTCGACGCCACGACAAAACCGTCAAACTCCATGACAACCAGAGCGCGTGGCTCAGCGCCATCACCCTGAGGAAGTCTGACTGACCAGCTGTCGATGACAGGATATGACAGGCCGGCTGTCAGCCCGTCTCCATATGCGCCTCCGTCATACGGCATTGCAGAACCGAAAATATACTGCCACTGCCCCATCTTGTCTGCGAACTCCTTCAATTGGTAATGTACGCCTGTACGCTGCGTACAGCTGTCAAGCTCGTTCATGGATATAATGTCGGCATCCAATTCCTTCATCATATCGGCGACCATGGACATGCTGTTTTCCTGGAACTTTGTAAATGTTCCGACATTGTAAGTCACAATCCTGACTGTCTGACGGGCCGAGCATCCTGCGGCCAAACACATTATCGCTGCGCATGACACAGCAAAAAGAAACGATTTTCCCATAGCAAATTTATTTTTCTGCAAACTTACACAAATTGACGGTATTGAGAGTATCTTTGCACAGATATATTTATGCAACATGAACTTCAGAAATCCGTTACTGCCAGTGACAACTGTCACATTTGCATTTTTCCTTGCGTCCTGTACAGACTCTTATGATATCGACATAAGAAAAATTGCCGAAGTCCCTGCTGAAAACCATACCGGAACAGCAGGAGCATTCATCGGAAGCATCGGAGACACTGTCATCATAGCAGGAGGCTCGGATTTTCCCGGTCCCAAGCCCTGGGAAGGCGGAGAGAAAGTCTATTATGACGACATCTATATATTATATAGGAATGGCGGGAACTATGAATGCAATGTTGCCGAGGGCAAACTGCCGGTGCCATTGGGGAACGGATGCGCGGTATCTGACGGAAAGACCGTATTCTGTATCGGAGGGAACAATTCTGCAAGAAGGTCAGATGCAGTGTACGCATTGCGGATAAACAATACTAAAATCATTGCAGACTCGATAGCGTGTATCCCGCCCGGATTTGTCCCGTGCTCCGCATCTGTGCATAAAGGGGAAATATATGTTCACGGGACTGATACGGACGGCAATGCATTGTACAGATTCTCATATGCATCAGGCACATGGACCGAACTGGCGTGCTGTCCGGACAGGAAAATACAGGAAGGGGCTCCGCTGATATTCCTGATGAAGGGAAACAAGCCAATGCTGTTTCTAATCGGAGGAAGGGGGACAGACAAAGACGGGCTGTACCTTTCCGGCTCCATCTGGGGATACGACATACAGGAGAATTCCTGGGAAAGACGGACAGAGATCTCCACCGGAGGGGAAGCATCTACCCTGATGTATTCAAGCGCAGTCAGTTACGGAAGCAGATATATTATGGTTGCAGGCGGGGACGACGGGAAGGAATTCAGTAGGAGACTGGAGCTCGACAGAAAAATACGGATGAGCGGCAACTCCCGGGAAACTGAAAGGATGAAAGCAGAACTGGCAGATGCCAATATTTACCACGCCGGATTCTGCGACAAGATCTTTTCATACGATGTGCTGCAAGACTGTTGGTCTGAAATCGGAGAGTCCGGCATACCTCTTCCGGTAGTGACGTCCGCCATTTGCATCGGGAATTCCATAATTATTCCGTCTGGCGAGATCCATCCAGGAGTAAGATCAAGGGATATAATTGAAATTCAATTACACAGATAGCGAAAATGATAGGAATTTTTGACTCGGGAATCGGAGGCCTTTCGGTTTTTAAAGAAATATACAGACTGTTACCGGATCAGGATTACATATATTTTGCGGACAGCGCCCACTGCCCCTACGGAGAGAAAAGCAGGGAATATGTCATAAGCAGAGCCAGAGAAATCACGGAATTCCTGATCGGAAAGGGAGCCGACATCATAGCTGTTGCATGCAATACTGCCACAGCGGCAGCCATATCAGTACTCAGGGAAGAGTATTCTGACCCGTCACGGACGGAAACGGCACAGTGCCTTTTGAAAATGTCAGGAGGACGCCGGAATCATGTGAAGTTCATAGGAATGGAACCTGCTGTCAAGCCTGCCGCGGAAATGACCAGGACAGGAGTCATCGGCGTTCTTGCTACCTCCGGGACACTCAAGGGAATGAAATACCGGGCCAGCAGGGAAATGTTCACAAAAGGAGTGAAAGTGGTCGAACATGTCGGGAACGGATTCGTCGAACTGGTAGAAAAAGGCATCACAGAAGGCCCCGAAGCAGAAGAGACAGTGGAAAAAAGCATCCGCCCGCTGCTGGACGCAGGGGCGGATGTAATAGTGCTCGGATGCACACATTATCCGTTTATGATGCAGACGATCAGGAAAATCGCAGGGCCCGGCATCGAAGTCATTGACCCGGCTCCTGCTGTAGCCAGACATCTGGCAGACGTCATGAAGGAAGACGGGATTACGGACCGCTCTTCACATTCATCATTGCCTTCAGGCAATTCTGATATCTCGCTTTACTCTTCAGGAAATCCCCGTATTCTGGAAGACGCATTCAAGAACCTGATGCCGGACAACGTTCTGTTCCACGTCAGAAATTGAATTTTGTCATGAACTGGATGCGGTGGTTAGTCACCCAATAGCGGGCAGCTTTCCTTCCTGGTGCAAGCCATTTCCCTGCCTTAACAACCGTACCGTCAGCGTTAAGAGTATCACCGAACTGAGCTGCAGTCACCTCATATTCAAGCCCTAAAGTGAATTTTCCTATATTATATGCAACAGCCGGAACCAGACGGAAAGCCTGCGCCATTCTCTTGAAATTCTGTCCGTCCTTGGTAAAGAAATAATAGCCGCTGTCCAAATCAACGAAATCCTCAGAGGCGCCGAGATTGGCGATATATCCAGCCATGAACATTCCCTGCAGTTTTTTCCCTACCGATACTGAAAGCCATGACGAACTGGTATGAGTGGCAGCATAATCATAGTGGCCGTCAGCATTTGATACCGAGGTTATTCCATAGCCGCTGACCTGGTTCAGATAGTCTGCCGCACCTCCATAAATAGTCTTTGCCTTGACAGTCAAGGACTTGTATTTATACTGCATATACAGGAAAGGCGAAAGTGTCGTCATCCTGTCAGAAACGCTCACCGTTACAGACTGTCCGCCGGCAACCATTTCACCGATGTTTCTCGGTTTGATACTGAGCAGGCTGACACCGGCCTTGGCAATAAAGCCTCCTGTCTTGTATGCAAGTCCGGCATAGACTTCAGGAAGGATGCCGTACTTCATGTAATTGGCCGTACTGCCTTCCGGTCCGCCGGAAATGTACTGCATCTGATAGATAAAGGAACCTGTAATGGTGAAGTGTTTCCCGAGATTTGCATCCATCGTCACCTGTGGACTGCGGTTGAATGCGTTGAACGGAGCCCCTGTCGCAAGGCTTATCACATCAGGCTGGTCTGCCGCTATCGGATGCCACGCCTGCCCCATAAGCAGTGAGACCGAAGCTGTATTTTTGCCACACATGGGCAGGTCCTTCCAGCCAAGCTTCATATAGGCCTGACGGAGCCGCAGTGTAGCTGTTCCGGTAGACCCCGAAAGCCCTGCATAAAAGTCTGTCTCCACTTTTGCGGAAATATCTGTCTTTCCTATACGGTAACCGTTTACGTCAAGTCCCGCTCTGGAAGTGATAGCCAGAAAGCGGAAAGACGGCCGGGCGTTGAGATCATCTCCGAGTTCATTGACATTCTTCTCGAAAGGAAGATAGTAGAAAAGATTTCCTGTTCCGGAAGCGCTTTCTCTCGAATCGAATGTGAAGTAGTTCCTGATAAAGCCGTAAAGGCTGAAATGGTTCCTGAACTCCTGTTTCACTGCACTTTCCCTTTCAGGAGAAGAGTCTGCGGCAGCTGCGCTCACCGGAAGGGCTGAGATAAAGGACAGAACTGCCAAAGGGTAAAAAAACTTCTTCATAAATACCATAGGTTTCAATACAAGGGCCCAAAGGTAATAAAATTTTAACAAAACAATGGCCGGACACTTCACAGCTCCGGCCATCAGAAGAATTACTTATATATAATCATTACCATTTTCAGAATCCGATAAGGAACAGCATCGCATATCCCAGGACAAACCCGATGACACCGATAATGAGTCCCACTTTTGTCATGTCCTTAGTGGTTACAAGGCCCGTAGAATGCGCGAGGGCATTAGGCGGAGTACTGATCGGGAAAAGCATTGCCAGAGAAGTACACAGTACGGCTCCTATGAGCAAGGTCTTCGAACCTCCGAGAGGGTCCAAAGTCTCTCCCATACCTACTCCCACTGCACAAAGGATAGGGACAATCAGACTGGCAGCCGCCGTATTGGATATAAAATTGGATATGAAATATCCGAGGAATCCCGAAACCAGTATCACAATGATAGGAAGCCACTCGCCGAAAGGTATGGAGGTCACAAGGTGCTCGGCAAGACCGGTCGCGGTGAGAGCAAGACCCAAAGCGAAGCCGCCGGCAACCATCCAGAGCACGCTCCAGTTGATTTCCTTGAGATCGTCTTTTGTGATGATGCCTGTAACACAGAATACACCGACCGGAATCATTGCAACGACGTTTGAATTGAGTTTTGTAAGGCTCTCGGACATCCACAGAAGAATCGTTATGGCGAATGTTATCCATACGACATATGTCTGCCAGGTTTTCTCCCTTCCGCCTTCTATCTTGAGTTCAATGGTCTTCTGCTTGAAAGGAAAGAGTTTCATCAGAACGAGCCACGCGATAAAAAGCATGACTAGCACATACGGAATCATCCTCAGGGACCAGTCCCCGAATCCTACATCCAGATGAAGGGAATCGTTCAGGTACTGGAAAGCTATCGCATTGGGCGGAGTGCCGATAGGTGTGCCGATTCCGCCCAGATTGGCTGCTATAGGAATAGCCAGAGCCAGAGCTATACGCCCTTTCCCGTCAGGAGGGAGGGTTTTCAAGACAGGAGCGAGAAAAGTAAGCATCATCGCTGCTGTAGCAGTATTGCTCATGAACATTGAAAATATGCCTATAACCAGCAGGAATCCCAGCAGGACAAACTCGGACTTCTTCCCGAACGGCTTCAGAAGAACACGTGCCAGCTGGACATCCATTCCGACTTTTGTTGCCGCTATAGCCAGAATGAAACCTCCCAGGAACAGCATGATCACAGGATCGGCGAATGTTGCAAGTATCGACTTATAGCTTACGAATGTCCCCATTTCCGCAGGAATTCCCGATCCCTTCATGAACGAGAAACTGCTGTCGGAAATAGTAAGCAGCATTATCACGATTATGAGTACGGAAGTAGTCCAGGTAGGGATGATTTCGAACATCCACATCAGAGCGGCGAAAACAAAAATGGCTATGGTCCTCTGTTCTGTGACGGTGAGACCGTCGATTCCGAAGAACGAAGTAGGAACAAGCCATAAGAAAAGGGTGATTACCAACACGATAGGAAGAGCTATCGTGAGTTTCCGGGAGAATTTTCTCTCTTTGGGAACCTGCTGTGTCATTATCAGTATGCGGTTTTAGTGTGTGGTTAAAAAATTCGGGTATCAAATTTAGCAAGTTTTTGCAAAAGACAATGGGGATATTGGAAAAATTTCCGTCCGCCCGGAAGTGTTTCCCGGGCGGACGGAATAACAGATCACATACTATCCCCGGCTCCAGGCCTTATGCCTTTCACAAGGAATGGCATATACTAGATTACACCCTGCTCAAGCATAGCGCGTGCGACCTTCATGAAACCGGAAACATTTGCTCCTTTCACATAGTTTATGTATCCGTCGGACTCCTGCCCGTGCTCGACACATGCGTGATGGATATTTGCCATGATTTCATGAAGCTTCCTGTCAACCTCCTCGGCACTCCAGCTGATATGCATTGCATTCTGGGTCATTTCCAGACCTGAAGTAGCCACTCCGCCGGCATTTACCGCCTTTCCGGGAGCAAACATGATTCTTGCCTTCTGGAACGCTTCGATAGCCTCAGGAGTACATCCCATGTTGGAAACTTCCGCACAGCACCATGTCCCGTTCTTTATAAGCTCTTCGGCATCAGCGCCGGTAAGTTCGTTCTGGAATGCGCACGGCATTGCAATGTCGCACTTTATGCTCCATGCCTTCTTGCCTGGCAAGAATGTCGCGGACGGGAATTTCCGGGCAAACGGAGCGACGACATCGTTGTTTGAGGCGCGGAGCTCAAGCATGTATGCTATTTTTTCTTCATTCATTCCTTCAGGGTCATAAATGGCTCCGTCAGGGCCTGAAATGGCAACTACCCTGGCTCCGAGCTGGGTCGCCTTGGTGGCCGCTCCCCATGCTACATTGCCGAAACCGGAAATAGCTACTGTCTTGCCCTGGATATCCTTGCCCTGAAGATGGAGCATGTGCTGCACGAAATAGACAGCGCCGAATCCTGTAGCTTCAGGACGTATAAGCGAGCCGCCCCATGTCATGCCTTTCCCGGTAAGGACGCCCGTATGCTCGCGGGCAAGTTTCTTGTACATTCCATAAAGGAATCCTATCTCCCGTCCGCCTACTCCGATATCTCCTGCAGGGACATCTGTATCAGGGCCGATGTTTCTCCAGAGCTCAAGCATGAAAGCCTGGCAGAAACGCATTATCTCGGCATCCGATTTCCCCTTGGGGTTAAAGTCAGAACCTCCTTTGCCGCCTCCCATAGGAAGGGTAGTGAGGGCATTCTTGAATGTCTGCTCGAATCCCAGGAATTTAAGGATGGAAAGGTTGACGGACGGATGGAAACGCAGACCTCCCTTATATGGGCCTATAGCATTGTTGAACTGGACACGGTAGCCGGTATTTGTCTGGATTTCGCCGTTGTCATCAACCCACGTTACCTTGAATGTGAAGATCCTGTCCGGTTCGACGATTCTCTCGACAATCCTGGCAGCCTCGAATTCAGGATGCCTGTTGTATTCTTCCTCAACTGTCTCCAATACTTCCCGTACAGCCTGGAGATATTCCTTCTCATTGCCGTATTTGGCCTGAAGACGGGCCATTATTTCATTAGTGTTCATGATTTATTGGTTATTAAAGTTCTTATCATATCAGACTTAATCAAGTCGGCAGCCCGCGCCCGGTCATTCGACAGTCCACGTAGAGCCGCTGCGGAGCAGTTCGTCCACGCAATGAATATGCGACTTTGCTGTCACCTGCTCTGCCTGCATGCGGACTCCTCCGTCGTATGTAACATCAGGCACGTCACGGATAACCCCCAGCGCAACAGGATATTCCGGATATTTCATATCAGCTAGCATCATGTGGATGCCTATGTTGTCAGAATGGGCGTCATGGGTAAGGATATCATCCTCTGTGATGCCCTTTTCTCCTATAGTCACCACCTTCAGGCGCAGACCGTCAAGGACCAGACCTTTGTCACGGTTCTTTCCGAATATCATTTTCTCTCCGTGTCTGAGGACAATCGTCCTGTCGGCACGGTATTCTTTAGCGGAAATGGCGGAATGGGCTCCGTCGTTGAATATCACACAGTTGGTCAGCATCTCCATAACAGATGTCCCGTTATGGGTGGCTGCCGCCACCATGATTTCCCCGTTCAGTTTCAGCTCGCAGTCAAGTCCACGGGCAAAGAACGTTCCCTTTGCCCCGAGAACGAGGCTGCCCGGATTGAAAGGATGCTCGACCGTACCGTATGGGGATGTCTTGGTGACTGCCCCGAATCTGGAAGTCGGGGAATACTGCCCTTTTGTAAGGCCGTATATCTGGTTGTTGAACAAGATGATGTTGATGTCCACGTTCCTCCGGACAGCATGGATGAAATGGTTGCCGCCGATGGCAAGGGCATCGCCGTCCCCGCAGGCCTGCCATACGGTAAGACTCGGATTGGCGACCTTTATTCCGGTGGAAATTGCGGTCGCACGTCCATGTATACTATGAAAGCCGTATGTATTCATATAATACGGAAGTCTGGAAGAACATCCTATTCCGGATACCACGACATAACGCTCCTTCTCATATCCCAAGGCTTCGGCCACCTGCGGCATCGCCCTCTGCAAAGCCGCGAGTACGGCATGGTCACCGCACCCTGGACACCATCTTACTTCCTGGTCACTTTTAAAATCCTGAAATGTATATTTGGTCATGACATTCTCGTTTTTATGCATGTTCTCGGATTTGCCCCGGATGCCCGGCTAAAAGGACATCCCTCGGGGCCACTGCCCTATAATGCGAAATTAATGGCGGATACCAGTTCCTGAACAAGGAACGGCTGAGCCTGCACTTTGTTGTACTGCAAATATTTATGCTTAGGAAGAAGATTTCTGAGATATCCTGCGAAATGGCCGCTGTTCAGCTCGCATACCAGTATCCTCTCAAAATCGGAAAAGACTTCTTCCGTATTCTTCGGAAGCGGGTTGATGAAATCGAAATGGGCATAGCTGACATCCTTGCCTGAAGCCCTGACCTGAGACACCGCAGAAAGGAGATGGCCATATGTGCCTCCCCATCCTATCACCAGCAACTTGCCGGAAGAAGGGCCGTTGACCTTCAGTTCAGGAATATATTCCGCGAGCCTTGCCACCTTTTCAGCCCGCTCACGGACCATGGTCGCATGATTCACCGGATCTGAAGAAAGGACCCCCTGATGATTCTTTTCCAGTCCGCCCACACGGTGTTCGAAGCCCTGCTGTCCCGGAAGCGCCCATTTACGGGCCATTGTCTTCGGATCCCTCTCGAACGGGAAAAACGGTCCTGTAAGTTTTTCCGCAAAAGGAGGTTTTATCTCAGGATAGTCGGACATGGAAGGGATAAGCCACGGTTCGGAACCGTTTCCAAGGAACCCTTCTGAAAGGAGTATGACAGGCATCATGTGCTCAAGGGCTATCTTCGCAGCCATGAAAGCCGCGTCGAAACAGTTGGAAGGAGAGTGTGCCGCCATTACGGCAATAGGACATTCTCCGTTGCGTCCGTACAGCGCCTGATTGAGATCTGTCTGTTCTGTCTTTGTAGGGATTCCGGTGGAAGGCCCTGCCCGCTGGACATCCACCACGACCAGAGGGAGCTCCGTCATGACGGCAAGGCCAAGAGCTTCGGATTTCAGGGAGAGACCTGGTCCTGAAGTCGTTGTGACCGCAAGGTCTCCCGCAAATGCGGCCCCGATGGCCGTACATATTCCCGCTATCTCGTCCTCGGCCTGTAAAGTCGTAGCATGCAAGCTCTTGTGCAAAGCCAGTTCCTCAAGTATGGCCGTAGCCGGGGTAATAGGATAGGAACCGCAGAACAGCGGCCGTCCCGACTTCTCGGATGCAGCCAGCAGGCCCCATGCTATCGCCTGGTTTCCGGTAATGTTGCGGTAAAGACCCTTTTTCTTGTAGGCAGGCTCCACGACATAAGTGTTAGGAATGGCCTGGATGTTTGCCGCATAGTTGTACCCGTCGCTGACAACCTTCTCGTTCGGCGCTATAAGTTCAGGATGTTTCTTCCTGAATTTCCGTTCAAGATAGTTGTGTATATATTCCACAGGGCGGCTGTAAATGAAACATGCCATTCCCAAAGCAAACATATTCTTGCATTTGTGGACAGTCTTGATATCCAGCCCGCTGTCTTTAAGACTTTCTTCAGTCAAAGCCGTGATATCAGCAGGAATGATGGTACGGTCGCTTATATTCAGCTCCTCTACCGGATCACCGGTGAAACCGGCTTTCTTCAGTCCGGCTTCATCAAAAGTGCCCGAATCCAAAATCACCATTGCCGTCCTCTTGAGCCATTTGGCATTGGCCTTGAGCGCGGCAGGATTCATTGCGACGAGAAGGTCGCAGTAGTCACCGGGAGTATTGACATCCTCGCTTCCTATATGGACCTGGAAACCGGAAACTCCCGAAACGGTACCGTGCGGAGCCCTGATCTCGGCAGGAAAGTCCGGGAAAGTAGAAAGCGCATTCCCGTAAATCGCTGACATATCAGCAAAAAGAGATCCGGTGAGCTGCATACCGTCTCCCGAATCTCCTGCAAATCTGATCACAACATCCGTAGTATCTATTACTTTGTGTTGCATGGTCGATTAAAATCTATAATCAAATTTTGGTTAAAAGCATACAAATGTAATAAATTTTCATGATGTTGTTTGATATTTCAATAAAAAATTAATCCTGAATCCAGTGACTTTCCCGGCATCCCCACAATGCTTCTACCGGAACCTGTCCGCCACTCTACGCATAGCTGTGCAGCCCGCCGAGAAAGAAATTCACGCCGAAATAGGTTATTACCACACACAGGAATGCCAGAAAGCAGAACCAGTGGAAAAATACCGGCTTCCGGAATATCCCAAGAGAGCGGCCATGGAGAGCGAAAGAGTAGACAAGAAGAGTGACGAGAGCCCATACTTCCTTCGGGTCCCATGCCCAATACCGGCCCCACGAAACATTTGCCCATACCGCTCCGAGGAATGTGCCGGCGGCAAGAAAGAAAACAGCCGGGTACAATATCAGGAGAGAAAAGCAAGCCGGGCGGTCAAAAGCCACTGTCCGTTCCCTGCCGGTGTAATGACGGACAAGCGCCATAAGACTGTTCAGCATGACCAGTCCGAGCAGTGTATATGAAATCATCATGCACATCACATGTACAGACAGCAGAGGAGACGACAGTACCGGAGTCATGTACGTAATCTGAGGGTCAGACTCACCCAGCGAGGCCACAAGCAGGGCAAAACCTGCCAGAAGAAAACCCATCGGCTGTATAAGGGGGAATTTTTTCCTGACAAAGACAGTGAGCATCATGGTATGCCATGCAAGCAGCAGCATAGTCTCGAAACCGTTGGACATGGGGACATGGGCCGAAATGTACCATCGGAGGGCAAGAACGGCAGAGAGATACACAAAGACTGCAACAGAGAGAACAAATACTGCGGTATCAACAGCCCTTCCCGCTACGGGACTTACCTTGTGCCCGGAATAAAATGAAAAGACGAAAAGGACAAGACCTATGGCAAGGCAGAAAATGAAGGCGGCTTTCGGCTTCTCGATACCGTTATATATGCGCTCAGCCGCAATACGCGCCTCGGGAGGAAGCTCATCCCCTGCCGTTTTCATCTGGTACTCCCTGATTTTTCCGAAGATTTCCCCTGCTTTCGCAAAGTCCTTCTTCATTATGGACTCCCCTGCCAGAGACATTACCTTCCTGACAAAAATCCACTGGTCATTATCCATTTCAAGAGGAAGCGTATCGACCGAAGAATACCAGTCAACCTTACCGTCCGCTGTCCTGTACGGGTAGATTCTGAGAAGGCGGGCCGAACAGACCATCATTATGGCATTCTCCCTGACTTCTGCCTTCAGCTCCGCCTTTCTGCTTTCCTGCGGTCCGTTCTCCACAGTCTTTTCCCAGCTGTCATAATAGAAAATCCATCCCGTAAGTACCTGCTCCGGAGACAACCCTTTGTATGAGGATTTTCCGTAAAGCTTCAGGGTAAAGTCCCTTGCCAAGGTCTGCATAAGGCAAATACGGTCATTGTAATATACATACATGCGGCCATAATCCCGGGCTGTTTCTGCCGGCAGGTATTTCAGTTCCTGTTTTCCGGCTGCAGAGCATTCCTGTTCTGAAGCGGCAGTACCGTTATAGGCCCCTGACAGAAGAAACATAACGGCCGCCACTGCCGCTTTTCCCGAGACCTGACTGAGAGCCCGCCTGAATCCGCTGTCTTTCTGAAAGAAAAAACATATCACCGAAAGCAGCAGAAGTGCATATCCGGAATAAGAGACAGCCACTCCTGCAGGATCATGGCTTACTGCAAGAGCAGACCCGTTTCCGTCATCATCGTATGTCGCCTGGTAGAAACGGTAGCCCTTGTACCGGAAAATCCTGTTCATGGATACAATGGCATCCGTTTCATCACCGGAGTCCGTTACCTTGAGAGTACTGATATAATCACTCGGGGCATACGTGCCCGGATAATATTCCACCTGAAAATCTTCCAGAGAAACGGAAAAAGGGAACGGGACAGACGATCCGTCAGCAGATATATACTCGTTTACAGGGTTTTCCCCTTTCCGCAAATGCACCGTCCCCTGACCGCCGAAAACATGAGTGACCAGCGCACCGGCAAGTATCATGAAAAACGCCAGATGTATGCCTGCAGTTGCAAGAGGAATTCTGTTCAATGTCCTGCCCTTTATCACCTCCTTATACAGGTATGAAATGCCGGAAAGAGCCGCCACCGCCCACATGGCAATGAATACCGGAGAATGATACCCCCATTTCATGACAGCATCGGTCCCGCAGAATTTCTCCAGGACCGATGCAATGGCCATGTAAATGATCAGCAGGGCTATCGCCCCGAATGATATATACTTACAGGTTTTCACTATATTGCATTGATAAATTCTACAACTGCATCACGCTCGTCTTTGCTCAACTCGCGGAACGCCTCTATGGACTCTCTCGCGTCACTCTCCGCACTCCCGTGCCACATAATCGCTTCCACCACATTGCGTGCACGGCAGTCATGGAGCCTGTCCTGATGCCCTGAACATACCATGGATAGTCCTCGTCCCCAAAGAGGTGTTGTACGGCACCATCCGCCTCTGATATCATTTTCCATGTAAAGCCTGTGCTGCATCATGTCGCTGTACGGCCATATGGTCTGATACGGATAGCGGGGCAGTTCCGTGCCCTGGTCAAAGAACTTGTTAGGGTCGTTGTAGTTGTCAGGACCGGTCTTCCAGGACGGTCTGTGACATGTGGCACATCCTATTTCCCTGAAAAGCTTCCTTCCAAGCTGCACCTGAGGATCATCCAGGTTGCGCGCCGCCGGTACAGCCAGACCTCTGTGCCATATCATCAGGTCAGTATATTCCTTATCAGTCATTTCCACTGGAAGGTCCTTACTCATAAGGAAAGAATAGATATCCTCCTCAACGTTTCCGGTATTCCATTTATCCTTATAGTCAGGGAAGTATGTATCAATGAAATGATAGAATCCGGCCTGGACTTCAGGGTCTTTTGAGGCCGTCTCCGCATAAGCGGCCGTCATATAATGGTACCGGCGGTCAGAACGGGTCACATTGGTGATATTCCATATGGCGTTCGCTCCGGGGCCGTCCTGAAGGGCCCCGCGGCTGAGCGCATACGTATAGCGGAAAGGATGCTGCTCGCCGTCGCCCTGGACTGTATTCGAATACTGCTTGACCCATTCCCCGTCCTTGAAGAAAGCGTCGTTTACAAGATCTTTCCCGGTCTGTTTTTCCACGGCCTCGAGTTTTGCGTACTGAAGTTTCAGAGAGTCATCAGGAATCGCATCAAGAAGCCCGCTCCCGTAAATGCCTATGGTCGACTCCAGGCGTATGCCGACCTCGCTCACATCCAGATCGACAGTCTGTCCGCTTCTGCTTGCCTGGATAGGGACATAATATGCATCGGCAGGGATGACCACCTCCGGATAAATAAGTTCATATGTCTCGCCGTCAGGGAAGCTGTTGCCCCACTCATCGGTATAATTGAGCCAGTTGATAGTGATCTTTTCTTCATCGAGAGGTGCCTTGAACGGAGCGATCGCCTGTGTCTGGGGCATACCTGTCAGCGATGTAAGATATGCATCGGTCTGTTTGTCATACAGGACCAGCAGATAGCCGTTACCCATCTCGTCATACCGGTATGAGGTGGTTCTCTTGCCATGTCCGTAACCCGGATGGCACATCAGACATGAAGTCCTGAGGTAAAGGGGGCCGAGCCCGTCAAAAGGCTCTGATGTCGGGCCGAAATTGTGTTCGAAAATCATTTCCCCGTGTTTGAAATCCTGTACCATGCCGGAGTTTTCGACAGCCGGAGCCGGATCCTCGAATGCAGAAGCGGATACGTTGAACGTAGTCCCAAGCTCACCGCCCGCATAAGTCTCCACTTCAATCCACTCAGGATCAGGTTCGGGTACCGGTACCGGATCAATAGTCTTCTCATTACATGCAGCCAGCAGGAATAAAGCCGGTAACAAAATGTAAATCAGTTCAGTCTTCATAGTTTTCATATTTTAAACTTCGTTTACATTCCACAATTATGGAGATGAGTGCATATCGGCACCCATCTCCTTGAATTACAATCCTATCGGACTATTCTGTCAGCGCATTCACCGCCTGTGACAGTAAAGTGTCAAGAGTCTGGATGGACACGATGGCGGCTCCTGCATTCTCATTTCCGTAATTTTCTATAAACGGTTCCGGTATCGCACGGATCTTTGCAATCGCGTCTTCTATCGCATCCGAAACCTGCTGTTCAAGTTCAGGATTGACCTCCTTGAAATATGCGCTCAAAGAATTTTCAGTATCGTAGTCCCCTTCAATGCCGCCATTCCATACATTCCTGATACTGATAATATTATCTTCAAAGTCAACAATCGATTTATAGCTGTAGGGAGATTCGACATAATTGGGGTCTCCTCCGGTATATACCATGCCTATTTTCTGGGAGGCGACTTCGTCTGCAATGGTATTGCAGCCTTCAATCATCCACTGCATGGCCACTGTCGCGCTACGGCATGAACTACCGGCCTGGCCTGCGGACAGAAGATTCTCGCCATAATACAGTCCGCCTGACGGTGTAAGAGGCAGTTCAAGCTCGTCATTGACTTTCGCGAAGCGGTCAGGATTGTGTTCCTCTCCTGCCCATGCGAGTTCCATCTGCCAGCATTTGTTCCTGAGATCGCCGGCAACCGCCACAGCATAGGTAAGGTAATCTGCACAACGCACGCCTTCGTCCGTTCCTTCAAACCAGGAAACCTCTCTGTTGCCTCCTTCCCAGAAAAGGACATATTCGATACCATGGAATCCCAGAAGTGTAGGCCCGAGTTTTTCTCCGGCATACACGTCCCCGTCTTCACCGGCAAGTCCCGCAATCTGTGCGGTATTGGTCAATGCTTCTTTCAGTCCGGTAAGATCAAGCGGCCAGGTATCGATGTGCGGGTCGATTCCGAAATCAGTCGCCGCTCCCCAAAGAAATGCCTCGCTTTTCTCCCAATATGCACGCGCCTCAAGAAAAGTTTCGCAGGCTTTGTCCAGATTGGCCTGGGTGGTATTCGCCTTCAGCGCTTCAAGATCTGCGACAAGCTGCTCCGTGTAGTCGGAGAGGCTGGTATAAGTAGGTATCACCGTGTGATTTACGAAACGGTCCGCAATTTTCATGAACCTTTCGTCACGTACAGTAAGGTCATCAGGATCGAGACCTTTGTTGTTCTCGTTGCATGCAGCGAGAGCCAGCAGAGCCAGAGCTGCTGCTGAAATTCTGATCATACTTTTCATTGTCTTGTTTTGTTATACGTTCTTTTTATGATTCTCCACTGGAAATCAGGGAAACGGAAGTCAGTGCCTGAAGAAGCCCGACCATGCGATTCCAAGAGACAGCGATGGCTCAGGGTTGTACGGAGACTTCAGGAACCGGTGTGAATATTCCGCCTTTATAACTATTTCCGGAATAGGGAAATAATTGACACCCACTGCTATGCGATGCTTGTCAGTCCAGTCGTTGGGAGTTGTCCCCTCTGCCGGAATATACGAATCATAATACTCGTACCTTCCGAACAGGTAGAATTTCCTGTCCTTGAGCTTTGGCGACAGGCCGAAGAAATCGTATCCCACTTCAACACCGCCGGCCATTGCCGCCTGACCTACAAGAGAATGGGCATAAGGGGACGACGTCGTGTGGTTCTGGGTAGAATTTCTTCTGTTGATATATTCTATATCTGTCAGATAACCATAGTCAAAGCTGCCCCGGGCGACAAAATTGCGGGCATTGTACTCGAAATCGAATGCTCCTATCATCACTGTTCCCTTTACGCCCTCGTACTGTGCTGCCGTAATAGTGGTTATGTCATTATGGAAACTGTTCCCGACATATCCGCTGAGTCCCATACGGAGACCTTTCACCGAATAATTGTCGACACGGAACGCTCCTGCAAGCTGGTTTGCGGGTTTGAACTCATACGGTGACGCAGAGCCGTCATGTACCCATCCTGCTGTCGAGAAGAGTGTGGAATTGAGTCCTGAAACCATAAGCACTTCATACCGCCAGTCTCCGGCGCGCCCCCAAAGGCTTATTCCCGTTTCATGCCACGTACACGGGATGATGGTGTTTTCTCCTTCCGGACGATATACAGTAAAGAACTGCGTAGGAAGATGGTTGCTGTTTGTCAGGCCGACAGGGACAATGATGTGTCCGGCCCGGACATTGAACTGCGGGAAAAAGGACTTCTGTATCCAGAACTGCTCGAGGGCGACTTCCCCGCCGCGCTCAATTTCCTTCTCGAATTCCCCGGCCTCTTCATTTTCCCTTTCGACTGCCGCTTCAGTCCCTCCGTGCTCGAATTCTATCTCGGTACCGAGAGTCCATCCTTTCCCGAAATCATAGCCAATCATGACCACGACATGAGGCAGGTCAAAACGGCCATGTCCTTTTGCATCCTTGTAAGTCTGGGGAGATGAATAGATTCCGAAGTTATCGCTGTACATGTTCCAGGTCATGACGGCTTCTCCGTAACCGCCTATGGCAAGGCGGTTGAAAAAACCTTTTCCTGATTTACGGTCTTTTTCCTGTGTTTTGCCGGTCCGGTCAGAATTTTCACCGGCATCGGAAGTGGCACCTGTCACTGCGTCGGGCTGCCCGCTTTCGGAGTGTGTCTGTGCAAACGTCTGTTGGTTAGTCATCAAGGCTAAGAAGGCGATTGCAGAAAGAATAAATTTGGGTTTCATCTTTTGCATCTTCTTTTTTCGGATGCAAAAGTACTGCGACACGACAAGTGCGGCAATCCCTAAAAATTGGGATTGCCGCACCGCCTTTAACTATATCTGGGGATCTTTCCCGGGCCTGTCCCTGTCCCGGACACACGAAAGCCCTGCTGTCAGTTCGCCACTTCACACAGGAATTTCAGCCGGACAAGCCTGATTTCAAACTCTTCATACCCGCTTCCAAGCTCCTTCATGGCATCTTCTATGGAGTCCGACTCGGCATCTTCCATGAAATAGTCATAAATGTCCGATACCGTATCGTCATCAAGATTCTGTCTGATATAGTAGTCCAGATCGAGCTTCGTGCCTGAATAGACAATCGCCTCAAGTTCGTCCATAAGCTCGTCCATCTCCATCCCCCTGGCATCGGCTATATCTTCCAGAGAATGCTTGCGGTCGACACTCTGGATTATGAAAACCTTATTGGCGGACTTGTTGACTATGGACTTGACTACGAAATCGTCCGGACGGGCAATGTCATTCTCTTCGACATATTTCCCGATCAGTTTCAGGAATTCCGCCCCGAATTTCCTTGCCTTGCCTTCTCCCACTCCCTGACAGTTCTTCAGGTCCTCTTCAGTTTCAGGATACATTATGGACATGTCCTCCAGCGAAGCGTCCGAGAAGATTACCCATGGCTGAAGCCGGAGTTTCTTCGACATGTCATGCCGCAGGTCCTTCAACATTGCCAGAAGCACCGGGTCTCCGCCTCCGCCTTTCGGTACAGATGCAGATGCATCATCATCATCGTCTTCTCCTTCAACGAAGTCCCGTTCCCCCGTAAGCATCAGTTCATGCGGATGGGCATAAAAATCCTTTCCCTTCTGAGTCACGGATATAAGCCCGTATGACTCTATTTCCTTGTCAAGCAAGTGCATCACCAATCCCTGATGGATGACGGCGCACCAGAATCTGGCAGAATGTTCTTTCCCGGCTCCGAAAAGAGCGAGCCTGTCATGCCTGTATGACTTTATCAGAGAGTTGGACTCTCCTGCCAGGATATTGGCAAGATGTTCTATCTTGAAATGCTCCGGCATGGACTGGACAAGCTCGATGACCAGACACATTTCCTCATGTCCTTCAAATGTCTTCCCGGGATGAAGGCAATTGTCGCACGCTCCGCAGTTGTCCTTCGGATAGTCTTCGCCGAAATAGTTGAGCAGCAACTTCCTTCTGCACTGGTTGGATTCAGCGTATGCAACAACTTCCAGCAGCAGCTGCTTTCCTATCTCCTGCTCCGCTACAGGTTTCCCCTGCATGAATTTCTCCAGCTTCTGTATATCCTTATACCTGTAGAATGCTATGCAGACTCCTTCCTGACCGTCACGGCCGGCCCTTCCTGTCTCCTGATAATATCCTTCTATGCTTTTCGGTATGTCATAATGGATGACGAACCTCACATCGGGCTTGTCGATACCCATGCCGAATGCAATAGTCGCGACAATCACGTCCACTTCTTCCATAAGGAACCTGTCCTGATTCTCGGCCCTGGTCTTCGCGTCAAGTCCGGCATGATAAGGAAGAGCCTTTATACCATTGATGTTAAGCAGCTCGGCAAGCTCCTCCACCTTCTTGCGGCTCAGACAATATATGATGCCTGACTTTCCCGGATTCTGCTTTATGAATTTTATGATTTCCCGTTTCGGGTCTGACTTGTCCCTGATTTCATAATACAGGTTAGGCCTGTTGAAGGAAGACTTGAAGACTGCGGCATCCATCAGCCCAAGATTCTTCTGGATGTCATTCTGCACCTTAGGCGTGGCCGTGGCGGTAAGGGCAATCACAGGAGCAGCGCCTATCTCCTCTATTATCGATCTGATACGTCTGTACTCAGGCCTGAAATCATGTCCCCACTCGGAGATGCAATGCGCCTCGTCCACAGCATAGAACGATATCTTTATCTCCTTGAGCAACGCAATGTTCTCAGGCTTGGTAAGCGACTCCGGAGCGACGTACAGCAGTTTGGTGACACCTGAAAGGAGGTCTTCCTTCACTTCACTGAGCTGCGCACGTGAAAGGGATGAATTGAGGAAGTGCGCAATGCCTTCATTTCCTGCGACAAATCCACGGATGGCATCTACCTGGTTTTTCATCAGAGCTATCAGAGGAGAAATAACAATGGCAGTCCCGTCCATCACGAGAGCGGAAAGCTGGTAGCAAAGGGATTTCCCTCCGCCGGTAGGCATTATGACAAAAGCGTTTCCTCCTGATACCAAATGCTTTATGATTTTCTCCTGATCCCCTTTAAATGAATCAAATCCGAAAAACTCTTTCAGCTTCGAATGAAGCAGCGATGAATCGATATCCATGATACAGAAAATTTATCCTTACTAAGGTATAACAATATTCCGAGCTAAACAAATAATTACTTTACTCTTTTTAATAATTTATTTTCAAAACTAATCACTACCTTTGCTTTGATTTTTCATGTTTTTAACCCGGATTTGAAATAAATCCGATCATAAAGGACTGCAATGAACTCTAAAACTGATACCCCGGCAAGAAGCGGCATCCCTGTAGAAAAACTGTCCGGATACAGGAACAGGGAAATCCTCCATATCTTCAATACGTTCTTCCACAACGAATCCACAGGTGGCATCCTTCTGCTCATCTGCGCAATCATTGCCGTGACATTCGCCACTCTGCCAGGATGCGGATGGTTTGACAGAATGTGGGAGACCCACGCCGGCATCGACATCGGCAGCTTCTCGATAGACATGTCGCTGCGGCATTGGGTCAATGATGCGCTGATGGCTGTTTTCTTCTTTGTCGTAGGACTGGAAATAAAAAGGGAAATGCTTGTGGGCCAGCTGTCTTCGATAAAAAGGTCAATCCTGCCGATAGTAGCTGCGCTGGGAGGGATGATTGTTCCCGCAGTGATTTACTGGGCTTTCAACGCCTCTCATCCGGAAAGCGCCCAGGGATGGGGAATACCTATGGCTACGGATATAGCATTCGCCATCGGTATACTTTCTCTTCTCGGAAACAGGGTCCCTGCCAGTCTCAAGGTTTTCCTGACAGCACTTGCAATAGTCGACGATATAGGAGCCATCATCGTTCTGGCAGTATTCTATCCTACACATGCCCTGCACCTGGACTTCCTTGTGTACGCAGGCATCATACTGGCCGTCCTGGCGGCATTCAACTCAATGAAACTTAAAGCAAAGTTCCTGTATATCATTCCCGGAATAGTGATGTGGTATTTCACATACCGGTCGGGTATACATGCCACTATCGCCGGAGTCCTGCTGGCAATGGTAATCCCGTCAAAAGGAAGCATCAATGAAATAAGGTTCCAGAGCAGAATCAGCCTGCTGCTGGAAAAGTTCAAACTGACGAGCAACAGGCAGATGAATGTACTGACGAGTCCGGAACAGCAGCATATCATCCATAGTATGAACAATGAAATCAAAGGAGTCGATCCTTTGCTTCACAGACTTGAAAGCAAACTCCATCCGGTCGTGACATTTCTGATCATGCCGCTGTTCGCGCTTGCAAATGCAGGTGTCGCCCTGGATTTCAGCAGCATTTCCTCAGGCGGCATATCTGCCATCACCCTCGGCATCTTCTTCGGACTCCTGGTGGGAAAGCCTGCCGGAATATTCCTGTTCAGTTTCATAAGCATAAAACTGAAGCTGGCAGCCAGACCTACAGGAGTAAACTGGAAACAGCTCGCTTCCATAGGCGTACTCGGAGGCATAGGATTCACCATGTCCATATTCATAAACAATCTTGCCTTCTCCAGCCCGGAACTTGTTGATATCGGGAAAATCAGTATTCTGATAACATCCGCCAGCGCCGCTCTGCTGGGACTTGCGGCAATGAGCCTGTCATGCAAAGACAAAGCTCCTGAACTTACGGCAGAAGAAATACTTCCTGACGAGACCAACCGAATTAAATCCGTCAAATAATATTACCGTATCGGAATTTTGCATATCTTTGCATGATTTGTCCTGCCGGGGCTGTCCCGGCAGGACAAATCATGGTGAAGAAAATCAATACAAAAACAATAGGAAATGAAATCATTAAAACTTATCGCAGCAGCCTCAGCCGCCGTTATGGCAGCAGCTGCCTGCAACTCAAACAGCACTCCTGCCGTCAAGGTAGACGTACAGCTTCCCTCAAAGTCAATGACCGATTCTGTCAGCTACCTCGTAGGCGTAAACTTCGGCTATTTCATCAAAGCCAACAATTTCGGAGAGGAACTCAATTATGCCCAGATCAAAAAGGGTATGCTTGATTTCATCAATGCGGAAGGCAACATGAACACTCCGGAGTTCAACAAGCAGCTTGACGTAGATCCCCAGCTCATGAATACACTCTTCAATGAGTACATCAGCGCCAAAAACGAATACACTGCAGCTGTAAACAAGAAAATCGGAGAAGACTTCCTTAAGGCGAACAAGATGAAAGACGGCGTGGAAGTGACAGAAAGCGGTCTCCAATACAAGATTATCGAAGCCGGAAATGATGTGAAGGCCGGTCCTAAGGATACAGTATACGTACACTATACCGGAACTCTTATCGACGGAACCGAATTCGATGCAACCGACAAGACCAAAGAGCCTTTGAAGATGATGCTCAACAGGGTAATCAAAGGTTGGACTGAAGGACTCCAGCTGGTAGGTGAAGGCGGAAAAATCCAGCTTTTCATTCCTGATTCTCTCGCATACGGAGCACGCAACACGGGTAAAATCGGACCTAACTCTACTCTTATCTTTGATGTAGACGTTGTGAAAGTCGGCAAGGCCCCGGCAGAGGAAGTAAAAGCTGACAAATAAACAGGAAGAAAACAGTACAAATAAAGAAACGAGGCGGATTTTGATATTCCGCCTCGTTTCTTTATTTCAGGCCTCTTGCCCTAAGCAGTGCATCCGGATCCGGCTCAGCTCCACGGAACCGTCGATACAGCACCATAGGCTCTTCGCTGCCTCCCTTTTCAAGGATGTTTTCCCTGAACGAGCGTGCTACAGTACTGTTGAACACCCCTCTTTTCCTGAACAGTTCAAAAGCGTCCTTATCAAGGACCTCTGCCCACAGATAGCCATAGTATCCGGCACTGTAACCGCCGCTGAATACATGGTTGAAATACGTAGTCCTGTAACGTGGTATTATCTGCTCGGGAAGTCCGGCCTGCGACATTACATAAGCCTCGAATTTTTCAGGATCAATGACTTTAAGACCGTTTGTCCGCCCGGTAGAATCTGCCGGAGCATCGTTCTCCGAAGCGTACGGACAATCCTGAGGGACATAAATGGAAGTGAGTTCATGCCATTTCATATCCAGGATTGCAGCAGCTACCAGCTCTGTGGTCATAAACCCCTGATTGAAATTCTTCGACACCGAAATCTTGGTAATCAGACTGTCAGGAATGGACTCTCCGGTCTGGTAATGCCGGGCACAAGTCTTGAGGACTTCCGGAAGGAATGCCCAGTTCTCGTTTATCTGAGAAGGAAGCTCCACAAAATCCTGTGTCACATTGGTTCCGCTCACATCCTTATAAGTACACTGGCTGAGAAGTCCGTGAAGGGCATGTCCGAACTCGTGGAACATCGTGGCCGCTTCGTCTATGGACAGAAGTGACGGGATGCCGTCTGAAGGTTTCGGGAAATTGGCCACATTGACGATTACAGGTCTGATATCTTCTCCCTTTTTAGTCCGGTACTGGTTTCTGACGTTATTCATCCAGGCCCCTCCCCTTTTGGAACTTCTGGTATAATAATCGGTAAGGAGGATTCCCACCATGGAGCCGTCGCTGTCCGTCACTTTGAAACTTTCCACATCAGGATGGTACAGAGTAACGCTGTCAAACCGCTCGAAATTCAGTCCGTAAAGTCTGTGCGCGGTATTGAACACTCCTTCACGCACATTCTCCATCTTGAAGTACGGCTTTATCTGATCTTCATTGAGAGCATATTTCTCATGGCGGACTTTCTCGGCATAATAGGACCAGTCCCATGGTTTTATTACCGATGTACTGTCGTCAGGGAGAAGGCCGGCTTCTATGTCCTTATCCATTAAAGCCTGCATGTCTTCTACCTCAAGAGCCGCCTGCCGTACTGCAGCCGGGAAAATTTTCCCGAGAAAAGAATCCACTGTCTGCGGATCATGAGCCATCTTGTCCGAAAGTATCTGGGCGGCAGGCGTAGGATAACCGAGAAGATTTGCCCTTTCGATACGAAGTTTCATTATCTGAAGGACAAGAGGATTGTTGTCTGAGTCCCCGCCAGCGCTGCACCTTGTAGAATATGCCGTGAACATTTTCTCCCTGAGGTCGCGCCTTGCACTGGAGGTCATGAACGGAACATAACTCGGAGTGTGAAGGGTGAAAAGCCAAGGTCCGCCGTCAGCGACCGACTTTTCGTCTATTCCCTTGATTTTGGCAGCCTCACGCCTGCTTATTCCGGCATGTGCGGCATCAGAAGCCGCCGAAGCAAGTACAGCAGAAGGTAATCCGGCGATTTCGGAACTGTCGGTCAGTACTAGCCGGAACGAGTTGGTCTGTGAAAGGACATTGTTCCCGAAGCGCTGCTCGAGTACTGCCAGTTCCTTGTTTATTTCCCTGAGTCTCGCCTGGCTTTCAGGCGAAAGACTGACTCCGTTATTGACAAATTTACGGTACAGTTTCCCAAGGGCCATTTCCTGCTCCCTTGTCAGGTCCAGATTTTTCCTGTTCTGATAAAGTTCATCGACCCGGGCAAAGAAATACGGGTTCATGAAAACGTTGTCATTGTGCTCTGTAAGCATCGGGATGACCTTCTCCACGATCTTCTGCATGGATGGGGTTGCGTCCGACTCCGAGAGATTGAACAGCACGCCGGTCACTCTGTCAAGGATTTCTCCCGATAGCTCATAAGCTGCGACGGTATTTTCAAAATCAGGAGCATTGCCATTGGCAATAATGGCATCGATCTGTCCTTCCTGCTGTCTGATACCGAACTTTACCGCAGGAATGTAATCAGACTCTTTTATTGACTCGAAGTCCGGAATCCCGTACGGCGTTTTCCAGTCACCAAGGAAAGGATTGAACTGCTTACACGAAGAAACAAGCATAACTAATGTCAGGATAAACAATATTCGTTTCATATCAGGTAAGGTTTAACGTACACCATGCCGCATCGCGCGACAAAATCATACAAATATACAGTGCCTGAACAACAAAAAACAGAAAAAAAGGAAAAAACTCCGGCGTTCCGTATCAAATATGCAAAGGCAAGCCTGTAAAGTATCATAGAGGCAGCTCTGAAAGCATGTCTTCCAGAGAATCGAAAAGAGGGACGCCATAGTAGTCGCATGTAATCCTCACATTGTCATAGCGGTAAAATGATGGTTCACATACCACATACAGCTTTCCGGAGCGGGCATGGAGCCCCATTTCCAGAAGTGTAATCGGAGACTTGCTGCTTCCAAGTATATTCATGATAATGATGTCGGACTGCTCCAGATGCTCCAGTTCCCAGTTTACCTGATATTCCATTTCCCCGTCCGCACCCCCGTTCCATGAACCGCGTCTGGGATTGAAAAGGATATAGCGGCCGTCCTTTCCCGAGAAATATTCCTTCAACTGAGACTGCCAGTCCACGCTGTTCCCCATATCTATGGTACCTGCAAGGAAAATTTTCGTAAAACTGCCGTCATCCTTTACAGGAAGCACTTCACGGGGTTTAAGCTCGTAAGTAACAGATGTTTCAGTGCCGGATACACATGAGGTCAAGGCGCATAAGGCCGCACATAATGCAAACAGGATATTTTTCATGATTTAATATATTTTCAGTCCCGTCAGGATGATATCCCTCACCCGGGACTTTCATCTCTATCATAAAATCGTACAAAGTTACAATAAAAAAGCGGCCGTCCGTTTCCGGATGGCCGCAATATCGTCTCACATGAAGATCATATTACTCTTCAGTGACATGTTTCAAATAGTATGCTCCGCCAAACTGTGCATCACCCTTATAGGAAGAACGTTTGCCGATAATAGTGATGACATCTCCTTCTTTTACATTGAGAGAAGAAAATGACTTGTCATTACTGTCAACAGGAGCATTGGTAAGACCATACACATATATGGTTCCGGTCTCGTCAGTCAGGTCAAAGTTTCCATACGTAGTATTCACTATATCGGAAACTGTACCTGTAACCATATAGTACGTGTCATCTTCAGCAGCAGCAAGAACTTCTGCTATAGTGGCATCAGTGTGGCCGATATGGCTTTCATAATATGCCGGACCTCCGACCTGAGGGTCACCGTTATGCTCGTCACGGGTTCCTACAAGAGTAAGGATATCGCCCTCGCGAAGGCCGAGAGTGCTGAATGACTTGTCATTGCTCTCCTGCTTGGTAGCTGTCAGACCGTATACATAGATAGATCCGGTAGCATCTACAAGGTCAAAGTTTCCGTATGTTGTATTTACTATGTCTGAAACTTTTCCTGTAAGTCTGTAATAATTCACATCATTAGGCTCTGATGCAAGCAGTTCGGCTACAGTCCTCTCTGATATGTTGCCTTCCTGTGTAATGGTTACAGTAGCTGTTGAAGTACCGTCAGAGCTTGTAGAAGAGAATTCGATAGCAGCAACGCGTGCTTCACCGTCATTAGGAGCTACATTGATTGTAACCGCTGTAACCGCGTCTCCGTCTTCGTTGGTCTTGTTGGCAACATCGCTGATGCTGATCCAAGAACTGATTTCCTCAGGGACAGTGAACTCAAGGCCGTCACCTTTAACGATAAACTGTGCCTCGACTGACCCGCCGGCTTTGGTTACCGTGAACTCCGTAGCAACACTCTGAAGCAATGACTTGGTTACTGAAAGGACTTTGACGTCAACAAGTTCGATTGTGCTTCCGTAAGTAAGCTTAGGGCCCTGTACAGTAACGATGTCACCGACTTCGATGTTGAAGCTATCCCAGTTGTACTGGCCTGTAGCATCTACAGTACCATAGATATAAAGCTCGCCCGTACCGTCATTCAGATACCAGTTTCCGTACTGTGTATTACCAATACTTGTACATGTACCTGTAACGATGTAGGTCTTGCCGTCAGGTCCGTCGATGACTTCCTGGCAAGTGGCGGCAGAAGCGGCGATTTCGCCCTGTCTTACGATAAGATGCTGCTTGATGCCGGTATTGTTTCCGTTCTCGTCAAGAACGCGGATTACAAGATTCGCCTCACGTCCTGCAGTAGGATCATCCAGAGCTCCTGCAGAGAAAGAAAGCTCGAATCGGCCTGCATCTCCGGAAGTCGGAGTCACTGTAAGCCATTCAGGAAGATCCACTTTATTGTAAACGAAATTTCCTCCGTCTTCAGCTACATCATCAGCCTGCTCTTCAGCTGTGAGTTCCCAGTTTGTGGTAGCGTCAAGGGTTACGACAGTCGCGTTTCCTGATACAGGAATGCTGATATATGACTGTGAAACCTTGATCTGATCCAATGTTGAAATCTCATACTCATGCGTACATCCGGCCAGAAGAAGGACACCCGACGCAATTGCTGTCAATATATATCTAAGTTTCATATTGTCTTGATTTTATCAGATTAGTTGAACATGTATTTGATACCAACCTGAGCATACCAGCACTGTCCGATAGCATGGTTGTAAGTCCATGTAGGAGTACTTCCGTTGACAGCACTGCTTGTGCTGAAGACAGGCACGCCTTCCGCATTGACGTGATCGCAGGCAAGGATTCGTCCTGAATTAAGAAGCGGATTCATATACTTGGAAACTCCCCAGGAAGAGTTGAAGATATTCAGAAGGTTCTTGATATCCACGCTGAGCTGAAGGGTGTTCGTAGTCTTTCCGATTCTCACCTTGAAGTCGTGAGAGTAATGGAAATCAAGTCTGTGAACCCAAGGAGAATATACGCTGTAAGCCTCTGCGTACTCGCCTTTGTGCTTGCTCAGATACTTGTCGTTCTCAAGATATGCCCAGAAGCGGTCGCGGTCGTCTTCCGATACGAACTGGAGCTCGTCCTTGGTGTTAGGGATGTAGATAGCATCGTAGTTGTATCCGTCACCGTTGAAGTCGCCGTCATACATGTAAGAGTAGTTTGATCCACCTCTCCAAGTCTCATAGAACAGGCTGAATGTGTTGTTGCATTTGTCTCTGTATGAAAGAGAAGCGAAGAACCTGTCCGGAGTCACATACTGTGAATTGTGGAGAATAGGGTTGTTAGGGCCGTCGACTGTAGGAACATAAGTGAATGCACTTGAAGCATCAGAGCCAGGCATACCGGTAAGTTCCTTGGAAACAAGGTGTGTATATGATGCTGTAAGGTCAAGTCCCTCAACCGGGCTCATGTTGAACATTACGTTGGCAGAATATCCGTAACCCTTGTTGGTGTTGGTCAGGACGAAAGCATCTGCCTTGGTGTATTTGTGGTTTGCAGGGTAGATAGGTCTGTTGTCCGGACCGTTGTATCTTGCGAAACCGTCTACAGGCATGACATTCCAGTTGGTCATACATACTCCGTTCACTGTCTTGTTGAAGATGAACTCTCCAGTAATGCTCATCGGGAATGAAGTAGGGAAAGCATAGTCAAGAGCGACTGAAGTCTTCCATACCTGAGGCATCTTGAACTTGCGGTCTACTGCAGCGAATGATGATCCTACTACACCGTCTTCAGGAGAAATGCTGAGAGGGAACCTTTCAGGATCGAGCTGGTTCAGGAACTGCTTCAGGTCATTCCTGTCAGTAATGAAATTGTTGGCAAACTGTGAAAGGAGTTCGTCTCCGGCCTGGATCTTGGCGTTCATCTGGACCATACCTGAGTTTGTTGGCATGTTGGTGAAGAACACCAGAGGTAGACGTCCTGAGAAGAGACCTGTACCTCCACGGAACTTGAAGCTCTTGTCACCGAAAATATCCCATGTAAAACCTACACGTGGAGAAGCGGAAATCTTGCCTGACGGCCAGAGTCCTGTATCTACATGGCGTCCGTTGTAATCCAGATCATAGATAGCCTGGTTGGTCATGATGTCCTTGTTGCTGAAGAACAGTCCGTCAAGACGGATACCGTAAGTAAGCATGAACTTCTCGTTAGGAGTCCACTCGTCCTGGGCATATACGCCTACCTTGTGGAAACGTACCCTTGCTGCAGGATTCTCGTTGCCGTCATAGCCGTAAGTAAGGCAGACAGTCTCCGGAACTCCTCCGTTCATGAAGTCGGACATACTGTTGTAACGGTAGTATCCTGTACCGTTTCTCATATATGAGTTGTCGGCCATCTGGTACTCGTAGCTTGCTCCGGCAGTAATCTTGTGTGTTCCTACATAATAGGTGATGTCATCCCTGACATTTGCGACAGTATTGTGCACACCGTTGTTGTATGTGAAGAGCTCGTATCCGAGTGACATGTACGGAGTGATTGTGCCTGAACCGTCAAGGATGTCGACAAACGGGAACACTGATGAGTTCGTTCCCCTGATATCGTCAAGCTTTGAGAATGTGGCAAGGAGCTGGTTTGAAAGGTTGTCGTTGATACGGCTGTTCAGATCCAGAGATACTGAATGTACCAGATTGTCCATTGAGTACATTGAATTTGCAAAGGACATCGAATACTCTGACAGACGTGCGTTTACAGTACGTGTAGCACAGTCTGAAGAAGAGGCGTTTGGAGAGTTCCAGCCCTTGTTCAGCGTATAATTGTAACGCAGTGCAAGATGATGGTTTGCAGCGATGTTCCAGTCCAGACGGACGAGAATCTTCTGGTTGCTCTCATCTGCAGGGAAGCTGGTGAACGAGCCTGTATCGTATCCGTATTTCTCTTTGACATAGTTGGAAACTGTAGTAAGATCCTCAACTGTAGTCCTTGAAATATAAGCATTTGCATCAGCTACACCGTCTGTAGAAGGTCTCCAGCGGTTTGCGATGGTAGGAGTCTTGGAATACTCGTAGTTCACGAAGAAGAAGAGTTTGTTCTTCACGATAGGTCCTCCGAGAGTGACACCGTAGGTAGTCATCCTGTCCCTCTCGCGGGCACCTGCAATATCCTCTCCGTCAACGGCGCTACCGCGCATGTTTTCGTTTCTGTGATAGATATATGCACTTCCCTTGAAAGTGTTCGTACCTGACTTGGTGATGGCGTTCACACCACCTCCGATGAAGTTGGTCTGACGTACATCGTATGGAGAAATAACGACCTGAACCTCTTCGATAGCATCGATTGAGATAGGGGTTCCTCCTCCAGGGAGACCGTCGCTAAGACCGAAGTTGTTGTTGAAGTTCGCACCGTCGACTGTGAAGTTGGCCGTACGTCCGTCGGTTCCGGCAAAGCTCATTCCGTTTCCTCCGTATGGAGAAAGCCTTGTGATATCTGTAATACTTCTGCTGATAGTCGGCAGAGCGGCCATCTGTTCATTTGAAATGTTTGTGGAAGCACCTGTCTTCTCTACCGCAAACTTGGATGCCGCAGATGCGACAACGATCGATTCGCTAAGCATCTCACTGTCTTCCTTCATAGTGATGTTCAGGCTGTAAGTCTCTGCGAGCTGGAGAGTTACATCTGTGTAAATGACAGGCTGATAGCCCAGACACGAGAACTCTACAGAGTAAGGTCCGCCAGAACGCATACCGTTGATTGTGTAACGGCCGTCTTCATTTGTAATTACAGTGTAGATAGTACCGGAGGGTTCGTGTGTGGCAAGAATCGCCACTCCGACAACAGGAGCACCTGCTTCATCTACAACGAGACCGTTGAGAGATGATGTGGTCACCTGTGCTGAAAGAATACCCCCTCCTACGAACATTGCCGCCAATGCGAGCAGAAAACATTTAACTGTTTGTTTCATAAGTGGTAATATTATATAAAAGTAATTCTTTGATACTTTTTACGGCGCAAAGATAGATTATATATTAAAAAAGACAAAGTTTCTTTTGAGATTCTTATTTTCTTTTAATTATTTCTTAACATCCGTATATCCAACCGTCTGGCCCAGAATTTCATGCAGGACTTTCACCGATTTCACATTCACGACAGATTCAGTATGATACCCTATATATTCGAGTATGGCCTCGGCAAGTCCGCTTCTGGTCTTCCCGTTCATAGGGATGAGCATGGCCTGACTGAACGGCTCTTCGAGGAAACACTCGGCAAGTTGCGCATATTCTCCGGCAAAAGGAGCAAGCGACTCAGCCGAAGGCATGAAACCCAGCTTTACGGCAAACTCCAGAAGGAACCAGATGTGAAAGTTGCTGTAGTCGGATTCCATGGCATCCAGCAGAAGGATACTGTTCCTGCACCAGTCATAAAGTCCTGGCTCATCCGCACCTTCTCTGACTGTGCGGAAAAGCACCTCGCTCATGAACATGGTCATCGTGTTCTTGTAAAAGCTGTTCCTTATCCCCAACAGCGGATACTGCAGCACCGGTTTCCCGGCAGCTGCAAGAGAAGATTTGCGGTTTTCAGTAACTTCGCACTCAAGGATATTCATCGGCTGGAACAGGGTCATATATGATTTTTTTCCAGCTCCCCTGACATAGAAACTCCTTCTGCCGAATTCCCTGCTGAGAGTATGGATAACGGCAGCGCTGTCTCCTGTCTTGGTGTAATGGAGGATAATGAGTTCCGTCAGGGTTGTCACAGCGTATTCAGGAAAGATGCCATGGCGCGCAGGGCCTTGCCCCTGTGTGAAATGGCATTCTTCTCTTCTTCAGAGATGTCTGCAAGCGTTTTCCCGGGATATTCGTCCGGAATGAAAACAGGGTCATACCCGAAACCGCCGTTCCCCGACTTGAAATACGAAATGCTGCCGTCAAGAATACCTTCGAAGAAATACTTCTCTCCTTTCTGTATAAGTGTGATGACACTCCTGAATCTGGCCCTGCGCGAATACCTGTTCATACGGACTCCAAGAGACTCGGCCATCGAACATTCGGTCCTGAGGACGGCAAGTTCTTCAAGTACCTTGTCCATGTTCCGGTTGAAATCCTTGTCTTCTCCCGCATATCTGGCTGTATGGACGCCCGGAGCGCCGCCCAGAGCACTGACTTCAAGACCTGTGTCATCTGCAAAGCATGTGCATCCGCAACTTTTCCAGATATGCTCGGCCTTGATGATGGAATTGGCTTTCAAAGTCAGCCCTGTCTCAGGGACATCGTCAGTGATACCCATTTGCACGGGGGTAACGAGCTCAAATCCCCCGCCCAAGATTTCTGATGCTTCACGCAGTTTTCCGCTATTGCCCGTTGCAAATACGATCTTCATAATAATAACTGCTTTATTCTTTTCCTCTAAAAAACGGTGCAAAGGTAAAAAACTGTTTTGAATTTTGTTAAATTTGTGGCTTGGCTTTTGATAAAAACGTCATCCCGGCGAAAAATTTATTGGAAATGAAACAAATAAGACTCCTTTTTGCAGCATTTGCTGCCATATTCATCACCGCTGCCGCATCCGGCCAGTCCAAAAGTTTCAAACTCGGGCAGTGGGTCGAAATACAGAATTCAATCCTTAAGGAACTCAACCGGTCATACGTCGATTCTCTCCCTGTTGACAGGATAATGCGGACAGGTACCGATGCCATGCTGGAAAACCTGGATCCTTATACCATATATATACCTGAAGAAGAAAACGAAGACCTCCAGATGATGCTTTCAAAGACATACGGAGGCATCGGGGCCATCATTTACAAGAAGAAGGAAGCCAACGTGGTGATAAACGAGCCGTACAAGGACTCTCCGGCATACAGGAACGGGCTTGTCTGCGGAGACGAAATCATTGCGATAGACGGGGAACCTACAGTAGGACTGGAGGCGGCCCAGAGCAGTGACAAGATGAAGGGCAAGCCGGGAACGACAGTCGTTTTCAAAGTAAAGAAACTGCGCACGGGAGACACTCTGGACATTCCGATTGTCAGGGAACGTATTCATATACCTGATGTCGAATATGTAGGAATGCTGGATGACACTACAGGATATATCAAGCAGACCGGATTTACGGACAATGTATCCGGTGAAATCAAGGCCGGATATCTCAAGCTCAGGGAACAGGGAATGAAAAGACTGGTACTGGACCTTCGAGGAAATGGAGGAGGACTGATGCCGGAAGCGATAAACATCGTGTCGCTTTTCGTTCCGAGAGGTTCCATGGTGGTAACCTCCAAAGGGAAAGACCCACAGTCTTTAAAGGAGTACAAGACAACATCCGAACCTGTCGACACGGATATACCTCTTATTATAATGGTGGACAGCGGCTCTGCCTCGTCATCTGAAATCGTGGCCGGTGCCATCCAGGATCTGGACAGGGGCACGATCATGGGAGAGAGGACTTTCGGAAAAGGACTGGTCCAGACTATACGGCCGATAGCATACAACGGTCAGTTGAAAGTAACTACGGCCAAATACTATACTCCGAGCGGCAGATGCGTACAGGCTATAGACTACAGCCACAGGAACGAGGACGGAAGCGTGGGACATATCCCGGACTCTCTTACACACGAATTCAAGACACTGCACGGAAGAAGCGTCCGTGACGGAGGCGGAATCACTCCCGATATAAATATAGAATCCCCGTCATACAGCAGACTCGTATACTCTCTTGTGCTTTCCGGAGTAGTCGACAACTATGTGCTCAAATTCGTCAGGGAGCATGACAGCATACCAGCCCTGGAGCAGTTCCGTTTCTCCGACTCGGATTTCGAGGACTTCATAGAATTCGCAAAGACCCAGGAGTTCGACTACCGCAGCAGTGCCAGGACCCTTTTCGACCAGATGAAAAAAGAGATTGAAACTGACGGACTTACCGATGCCATGAGTCAGGAACTTGATGCTCTCGGCAAAGCCCTTGACATGGACAAGGAAAAATTCATCCGGTTGAAAAAGGATGAGATTGTCCCGTTCATAGAAGAAGAGATTGCTGTCAGGTATTATTATCAGGAGGCAGGAATAGAAGTCCGTCTGAGATACGACGAGCAGCTGAAGGAAGCTCTGAAAGTACCGGCAGACAAACTTGTATCATTCTGATCTTCAACGCAGTGTCAGAAGCATATCAGCCAAGGCAATAGCAGCTGCAGCCTCAACGATTACAGGGGTCCTCAGTGCGAAGCAGACATCATGGCGTCCCGGAATTGCAAGTGAAGCTATCTTCCCTGCAGTGAAGTTCCAAGTATGCTGGATCATCCTGATACTGGACGTCGGCTTGAATGCGACTCTGAAGACAACAGGATTACCGTTGGTGATTCCACCGTTGGCACCGCCTGCTCCGTTGCCGGATGTTGTCCCTGCAGGCGAGACTATTGGGTCGTTATGCTCGGAACCTTTCATACGGGCTGCCCCGAAGCCGTCTCCGAACTCAATGCCCCTTACTCCCGGGATTGAAAAGACGAGATGGGAAACCAGCGATTCCACCGAATCAAAAAAAGGCTCTCCAAGTCCTACCGGGACATTTTTTACTGTGCATTCCACTATTCCTCCCAATGAATCCCCTGCTGAAATTGCCTTATCCAGCTGCGAAGACCATAGTACCGAAGGGTCCGTCACCCCGGGAAGTTCCACATCATGGCGGGTTACTCCTCCTATTTCGGCCAGATACGCGTCTATGGAAAACACCGTCCCGTCTCCATGCAGGCTGTCTGAAAGTCCGGACCGGACCAGACGGTCAAGGGCATAGGCGGAATGCAGGATTTTTTTTGCGATGACTCCTGCCGCCACCATGGACAGAGTCACTCTTCCGGAAAAATGGCCGCCGCCTCTCGGATCATTGAAGTCATGCCATTTCACTCCTGCAACAAAATCCGCATGCCCGGGCCGAGGCATTTCCTTGAAAAGGGAGTAATCGGAAGGTCTGGTGTTTCCGTTTCGGAACAGCAGAGCCACAGGCGCTCCTGTAGTATGACCCGCCATCACCCCACTGAGAATCTCAGGCATGTCATCTTCTTTTCTCGGAGTCGTGCCTTTGGCTCCGCTTTTCCTTCGCGAAAGATCCTCCGCGAAATCATCGGCTGACAGGCTGATTCCAGCAGGAACGCCATCAGCCACTACCCCTATCCCCGCTCCGTGTGATTCACCGAAAACGCTTATTCTGAAATTGCTGCCGAAAGTATTCATGTTATATGCCTCTTATCTTGTCAAACAGATTGAAAAACGAAGGACATGATTTGGCTACACATTGCGTGTCATCCATCTCCACAGGAGAATCCGCTCCCAGGGATGCGACGGCAAGCGCCATTGCCATACGATGGTCATGCCTTGTCCTGTAGCGTCCGCCCTTAAGCAGATTGCCTGTCAGTATTCTCATAGCCAGAGTCTGGCCGTTTATTTCAAGCGTATCCCCTTCGACTGAAGCCTTGACTCCCATCTGAGTCAGCATTTCAAGTATGGCCTGTCCCCTGTCGCTTTCCTTGTGAGAAAGTCTTCTTACGCCGCTTATCCTGCTGGTACCCTGACAGAAAGCCGCCAGAACAGATATAATAGGGAAAAGATCCGGACACTGTGATGCGTCCGTTGTGAAGCTGCGCAGCGGAGAACGCTGTACCGTTATATCTCCGTCATTGCCGTCATACTGGGAAAGGCTTGCACCTGCATCCATCAGTATGTCCATGATACTCAGATCAGCCTGTATGGAGCCGGTATCCAGACCGGAAAGCATCACCCTGCCGAAAACCGCGCCGGCTACAAGGAAATTGGCAGCCGTGCTCCAGTCTCCTTCCAGGTCGAAATCAGCCGGGCTGTAGACCTGTCCGCCCTTTACCTTGAAAAGTATGTCACTGCAGAAATCCCAGCTTCCTTCTGACAGCATGAAGTCGTCTCCTCCAAGCAACTCGTCCGATATCCTGATTCCGAATTTCTTCAGGATATCCACAGTGATGAGCATGTAAGGAATGCTTACAGGTTCATGTACCGTAAAAGACGAATTTCTTCCGGCCAGAGGAAGAGCCATCAGCAGCCCTGATATAAGTTGGGAGCCATTCGCGCCGGAAAAATCCGTTTTGCACGGGGTCAGACGCCCTTCAACTCTGAGCGGCACCCTGCACTCGCCATCCGGACCCGAAACATCTACGCCGAACTTATACATTATTCCGTCGACACCGGACAGAATACGCCCGGAAAGTGTCTTTTCTCCGGTCAGTGTCACGGGCCGTGATGCAAGTACGCTGACCAGAGGCAGCATAAGCCTTGTAAGCAGACCGGACTCTCCGACATGCAAAGTCCCGGAAGCATCGAGCAGGTCCTTCATTCTATCGGTCCCTGCCCCTTTGATGACAAGGGTATCCCCCTCCAGAGAAACTTCTGCACCGAGGCTTCGCGCAACAGCTACGGCCGCCGCATTGTCCCCACAGTCGGAATAGTGTCTCAGATATGATATGCCGTCACTCAAAGCAGCCGCAATTACAGCCCGCTGGGCGAAACTCTTGGAAGACGGCACTCTTACGGAAGGGCAAGGCTGTTCCGAAGCGCTTGTCCCGGGTTCAGGATATCCCAGGAATTTCCGGTCTCCGTATACCATCCTGTACATTTCCCTGTCAGGCCATTGTCCAGGAGCTGCAGCATCTTCGAATGCCGCATAAGTAAACGGAGCTCCTTTTCTCAGGCATTCAAGCCTGGAGCTGCGGCCAGCTTCACCCATACAGAAAGCTATCAGTCTGGAAGGCTCGAAAATGTCATAAAGGGACATTACACGGTCGGCATCATCTTCCGAAACTGCCGTAGTGACTATTTTCGCTATCTCCCCGTCATGATAAAAGCATTTTTCCACTACGGCTTTCAGACTTTCCACAGAACCGGTTCCCCCGAAATCGTGATATGAACGGATAAGGACAGTACCGTTCTCCCGTGCAGCCATGGCCACTCTCTTGACCATCTGCTTGGGAGCTTCCAGCTCGAGATCAGCATATCTTGCTCCCGCCACTATCGCCTTTATCAGCCTGTCTTCGCAAAGTCTGGATGCGGCCGCTTCCGAAAGCGAACTGTCATTCTCCATAAGGACAGCCATGCGGCAGGTAGCCACCAGCGGAATGTCCGTCGAAAAGCATTCCTGTATCTGAGAAGCCGACATTTCACAGCTGTCAAGCCTTATTTCAGCCATCTCGCACAAAGGCACGGCATGCATGACGTCGCAAGCGGACTTGTCATGTATAGTTGAACAAATCATTTTATGTTACACAAGTTATTTCATCAAATCCAAAGCCCGGCCGACCGGCATAGGCACGATCCTGACATCTCCTATTCCGGCAGGCAGCACGAAATATATCCTTCCGTCCTCGGCTTTCTTGTCCTTGAGCATTGCCACGCCAAGTCTGTCCAGAGGGAATGGCAGCAGCGTGGGCAGCCCGCACTTTTCAAGGTCCCGGGCAATCTGTCCGGCAAGTCCCGGACTGCCGATTCCCGCCGCTTCTGACAGACGTGCGGCACATACCATTCCGATGGAAACAGCCTGTCCATGTGAAATGCGGTGGCTGCACCACTCTATGGCATGGGCAAATGTATGGCCGAGGTTCAGCTTGCGTCTTTCTCCTGTCTCGAACTGATCCCCGGACACAATCTCCGCCTTCACAGATACTGAAGAGCATACCAGTTCCTCCAGACTAGGCAAGGCCCCGGACATGAACAGGTCCCTGTCCCGTGCGGCATGAAGTCCGGCGAACAGGTCTATGGTCTTGCTGTAGTTTCCGTCATCCTTGATTACAAAGGTCTTGACCATTTCGGCTGCGCCTTCAAGAAGATGCCCGTATGGCAAAGTCTTCAATACTTCCGGACAAATATACGTAAACTCCGGCTGCCTTATTACACCAAGCATGTTTTTGTATCCCAGAAAATTCACGCCTGTCTTACCGCCGACCGATGCATCCACCTGCGCCAGTAGCGACGTAGGGACATAGGCCGTTTTTATGCCTCGTTTATATATAGCCGCAGCAAACCCGGCCATATCCGTAAGGATTCCGCCGCCGACTGCAAGAAGCAGGGCATTCCTGTCAGCACCGTTCTCCAAAAGCCATGTGCATATACGCGTAACTGTACTGATATCCTTGTCTTCTTCCGAAACGTCAAGTCCCAGTTCCGCTGTCAGGCCGACCGCCTGCCCGATAGTAACGGCATGCGGATATACATTCCTGTCATACACCAAATAAACAGGCCCGGTCCTGTCCAGGAAGGACGGGAGAGCATCCAGAGACGGCCTGAAAATTACATGGCCGGTATATGTCCCGGTCCCGGAAATCAGTATGTCTTCCATTTCACTACACTTCAGATATTCCTGCAAATATACGCAGCAGCCGAGAAAAAAGGAATTAACTTGTTCAATTTCCTTTTCCGAGACGCAACAGTATTTCTGCCGAAGGCAAATATAGTGATTAAAGTTTATGGAGGACTCCCTGCGGACTGAAAGAAAATACCGGACAGTGAAGTTTCCGTATGTACGTGCTGTCCGGGAAAAACACGAATTGGATTTATTATATGGATTTTTTATCTTTGTATGTTTGTTCAGAAATTTATTTTTTAAAACAGATATGGCAAATTATACTAATGACCCGCGCATCGTCCTGACCCTGGACGCAGGAGGCACAAACATGGTCTTCAGCGCGATGAAAGGAGGAAAATTCATTGTAGATCCTATCACATTGCCGTCAAATGCGGCAAACCTCGACCTTTGTCTCGGCACAATGGTGACAGGCTTCAGAACCGTAGTATGGAAACTCGGCGAAGAAAAGGAAACACCTGCCGCTATCAGTTTTGCTTTCCCGGGGCCTGCCGACTACCCTAACGGAATCATCGGTGGATACCTTCCGAATTTCCCTTCTTTCAGGGACGGAGTGGCGCTAGGACCATATTTGAGCAATGAATTCGGGGTCCCGGTCTATATCAACAACGACGGTGACCTGTTTGCATATGGAGAAGCTCTCGGAGGCCTTCTTCCTGAAATCAATGACAAGCTCGAGCAGGCTGGTTCTTCAAAACGCTACAGAAACCTCATAGGATATACATTCGGTACAGGACTCGGCATCGGAACCGTAATCAACGGAGAACTCAACCGGGGAGACAACTCCTGCGTTGAAACATTCTGCCTGCCGCATACGGACAACCATGATATCATAGTAGAGGACGGGGCATCCATAAGGGCCGTCAAGAGAGTATACAGACAGCTCAGCGGAGACAGCGACAATTCTCTGGAACCAAAAGACATATTCGACATAGCAGAAGGGAAAAGAGCCGGAGACCAGGAAGCTGCAAAGAAAGCTTTCGACACGATGGGACGTGTAGCCGGTGACGCCATGGCCACTGCAGTAACGCTCATTGACGGACTTATCGTTATCGGAGGAGGCATCACTGCAGCCAGGAAATATATCATGCCGGGACTGCTGGAGATGCTCAGAAGCAAGATGCACACTCTTGCAGGCGACGAGCTGAACAGAGTCCAGATGAAAGTATATGATCTGGACAACGATGACGAATTCACCGCTTTCGCAAAAGGAGACCAGAGAAAGATAAAAGTCTACGGCAGCGACAAGGAAGTGACATACGACCCACAGAAACGAATCGGAGTCGCCATCTCCAAGCTGGGTGCCAGCAAAGCCATTTCATTAGGCGCATACACCTTTGCCCTCAACCAGTTGGACAAGAACAAATAGTCAAAAAAATCAAAAATATGTATCCTCTTAAGTTCAAACCAATACTCAAGACACTTGTATGGGGCGGTGAAAAAATCGCTCCGTTCAAGGGAATAACCACGGACCAGCACAATATCGGCGAAAGCTGGGAACTTTCAGGAGTAAAAGGGAACGAATCGGTGGTAGCTAACGGGGAATTTGCCGGCAAGACTATCACGGAGCTCGTCCATGAATTCAAAGGGAAACTCATCGGCGAGGAAAACTACCGCCGTACAGGTGACCAGTTCCCGCTTCTGATCAAATTCATCGATGCCAAACAGGACTTGTCCATTCAGGTACATCCTGATGATGAACTCGCTGCCGCAAGACATAACGGGTCAAAAGGGAAAACCGAAATGTGGTATGTCGTGGCTGCCGACAAGGATGCCCATCTCATGTCAGGGCTTACCAGGGAAATCACACCTGAAGAATACGAGGCAAAAGTAAACGACCACACCATTACCGATGTCCTCCATGACTACAAAGTAGCTCCGGGGGATGTCTTTTTCCTGCCGGCAGGACGTATACACAGCATCGGATCAGGCTCTTTCATCGCTGAAATCCAGCAGACATCGGATATCACCTACAGAATATATGACTTCGGACGTCTGGGACTTGACGGCAAACCGCGCGAGCTTCATACAGAGCTGGCAAAGTCAGCCATCGACTATACTGTCCATCCTGACTACAGGACAAATTACAAAAAGGAGAAAGACCGGGAGAACGTACTGGTAGACTGCAAGTACTTCACCACTTCTCTCTATGATCTTGACAGAACCGTAACAAGGGATCTCAAGGATCTGGACTCTTTCTTGATAGTAATCTGTATCGCAGGGAAAGGGACGCTGAAAGATGCCGAAGGGCATGAAGTTACTTTACATCAAGGAGAAACAGTGCTTGTCCCGGCAGACTGCAATGCCGTTACTTTTTCACCTGACGGGCAAGGCATGCAGCTTCTTACAAGTTACGTAAAATAATGCAGAAGACGGAAATACATATCAAAGACCTCAGTGACCTTGAAAAGGCCGCTGAGGCTTTTCTTAAAAAAACGGCAGGGCACAATCTGATCGCCTTCTACGCGCCTATGGGAGCAGGGAAAACGACATTCACCACAGCTCTCTGCAAGCGTCTTGGAGTAACGGATCCGATATGTTCCCCTACATTCACCATTATTAATGAATACGTCACTTCCGACGGGCAGACAATCTATCATTTTGATTTTTACCGCATCACCAAGCTTTCTGAAGCTATTGACATAGGTCTGGAAGACTATCTGTACAGCGGGAATCTATGCCTTATGGAATGGCCTGAAAACATCAGTGAACTTCTTCCGGAAGAAACCCTCAAAGTACATATCCAGGTCAATCCAGACCTGTCAAGAACAATCTGGTGGGAAGAATAACGTTACCTACCAAATGGATATGTCGGCATAATATCCGTTGAAATCAGCTTTTTTCACCTCTCCATCTATGTTGACAAGAGGCGCATTGTCGGATCTGTCCGAGTAAAGAAGATACAAATGCCCATTGTATTTTGCAGCTGGAGTGACTCCATAAAAAGTCGTGCGGCTTCCATATGAGCGTATTTCCGCTCCGTTCTTATAGCATATTACTCCGATCTTGTCATCATGCTTATTGACCATATCGTATATATTCCCCTTATTTGTAAATGTGTAAAGAGGGACATGACCTGTCGGCAACGAATAAAGAAGCTGGCCCCTGTTGTTCCATACGATATAATTTTCATTTATATCCGAAGGCGTTTTGCGAAAGCGGCCCCTGAGATAAATGCAGTCTTCGTCTTTTGACATTTCACAGAACACCAGACTGCCTGTCTGCCCCGGATCCAGGTCGAAGATTTTTTCTCCTCCCTCATAATAGGCGTATGTGGATGAGTTTCCATCACTTCCAACATAACATACGCTTCCGTCCCGGCCCAAAGTAGCACAGTATATTTTCTTATGCGCTGACTTTGTGGCAAAGAGTTCCGAATTCCCATTATCATACAGATAATAACCTGATGCGACCGACCTCGCCTTGTCTCCGACTTGATAAACGAGGTAAATGTGGCCGTTTTCTTCTATGATATCCGAAAGTACAGTCCCAACGTCTACCGAAAGCAATGCCTGACCGTTCTTTCTGAACACGAATCCGTCACCGTCACCAGGCATAGGTCTGCAGACCGTATACACATCACCGCTTTCCGAAACCAGAAAACCTCGCATGAACTCTCTGCCAGGATATCGGAACAGATCGACACCATCCTTCTTTATGACCGTCTCGGTCCTTGTGGCATAATCAGTATACAGATGTCCCTTTATGAATCTGTGCATGTCAAAATCAGATGCTGTCTCATAAGCATCCCCGATCGGAACTTCCAGAATCCTTTCCCCTTCCTTCTCGACAAACAATGTACATTTGACTTTACCCTTATGCGCATCATGCACCCAATCATATCCCTCCGGATACTCAAGCGCGGTAAAATACAAAGTATCGTCCTGCTCCGGAAATTCATCAGGATCATCATCCGGGACATCATCCGGAATTTCATCTCCGATATCCGGATTCTCCGGCAAAACCTGGCCCTTCTGTACACACATGGTAAACAATAACGTACTTGCAGCCATCAAAACGGTCTGCATCATTAGTTTTTTCTTACTTCTCATAAAGACTGTGAAAGTTTAAATTTGATTTTTTCAGTTTGAATTCCATGATCACCGAATCCGGCCGGCAAAGGAAAACAGAAAAATAAAAGCCGCGAAATATCCCGCCTCATATATCGTGACTTCACCACAGGTTTACGATTCTTAATATTATACACGTTTATAAAATTCAGAAAAACCAATAAAAAAAAGAAATCCCCGTCACAGAACGATCTGGAGGGGACATTCTAATTATTTGGTTTTCAATGACTATTTCCGGTAAATGGCAAAAAGGGCAGAACCGCTGCCGGACATGGAAGCATATACAGCGCCGGACTCATATAGAGATGTCTTTACCGCCTCAAGCTGAGGATATCCGGCAAATACGGTCTTTTCAAAATCGTTTTTCAGCCAATCCTTCCAGCTGCACACCGGCATGGACAGGACTTCACGAAGGTTCCGTTCGGGGATTGTCGGTATTATACCGCGGTAAGCATCTGCAGTAGAAACCGATATTCCATCAGGAACCACAACTTTCAGTATATAGCGGCTCTCTTCAGGCGCAGACGGCAGCCCAGCCATGATTTCATCTGAATCCGAATTGCATATACAGATATCACCGAACTGGTATCCTGTCAGGACTTCCCCTCTTCCTTCCCCTATCATAGGCCTGTTGTAAATGAAGAAAGCGCAGTCGCTTCCCAGCATGGAAGCGTATCCTGCCATTCGTGTATCGTCAAGACCAAGAGAAAACATGTCATTCAACATCCTGACGACAAAGGCCGCATCCGCAGAGCCTCCTCCCAGTCCTGCGCCTACCGGGGAAAGCTTTTCCAGAAAAATCTTGACAGGCGGGAGTCCGAAATCGGCATCCAGAACTCCATATGCCCTGACGCAAAGGTCTTCAAGCGGATTCCAGCCGACACCCTCCTTTCTCGCTATCGTCATCATCACTTTCCCGTCATGAGAAATGGCCTGGACAATTTGCGGAGGTTCTTCTCGCTGAAGTTCCTGAGCCTCAGGTTTCCCGTATCTTGCAAACAGACCGGCAGACGTCCGGCTGTAGTCGTCTCCAGCCACAACTTCAAGTATGTCATGGATTTCATGATACGGCAGAAACAAAGTCTCGATATCATGATACCCGTCAGACCGTTTGCGCAGGACATTGAGACCGAGATTAATCTTGACATTCGGGTTGGTTATCATCGCTTATCTTGAATTATTCCCGTATTGACATATTTCTTACTGCCTGCTCTGCTATCTCCGACACGCTTTCCCTGGTCTTTATGTCAGGGATGTGACTGATTACAGGCGAAATGAAAGAAAGCATCTGCAGTATCATGGCCTCCCTTTCAGGAATACCACGGGAGCGCATGTAAAACTGTTCGTATTCATTCAGCCTTCCGACAGTGGCACCGTGGGAGCACTTTACATCGTCTGCATAGATTTCAAGCTGCGGCTTGGTATCCATTCTGGCCGAATCCGAAATCAGAAGATTGTGATTCTCCTGATATGCTTCTGTCTTCATGGCATCCCGGGCAACCACAATCCTGCCATAAAAGTCAGTCTTTGCGGTTCCTCCTGCAATCCCCTTGAAAAGCTGGCGCGACGTACAGCGATGGACCATGTGATTGATATCCGTACGAAGGCTCACCCTCTCATCTCCAGGACATAGATAAATCCCCGAGATATATGCTTCGGCCCCCGGCCCCTCCATATCTACCTGCAGACTCACCTGGCAGCATGCACCTGGAAGGACAATAACCGACAGGTCCAGATGTGAATCCCGGGACATGACGACATGAAAGGAAACGTCGCCTGAACTCCCGGCTCCGAGAACTATCGAACGGTTCAGGCTTTCACCGGCAGATACTTTAAACTTCGCCATGCTTCCGGCCATAATGTCAGTTGATACTGTCATATCCTTTTTCCTCTATTTCAGCTACGAGTTCCTTTCCCGCCGTCCGGACAATCCTTCCGTTTTTCAATACATGCACGACATCCGGGACAATATATTCCAGAAGTCTCTGGTAATGAGTGATTATGATTGCCGACTTCTCTGGTGTATGCAAAGCATTCACACCATGGGCGACTATTCTGAGAGCATCCACATCCAGTCCGCTGTCCGTCTCGTCCAGGATTGAAAGTACAGGATCCAGCATCGCCATCTGGAAGATCTCATTGCGTTTTTTCTCACCGCCTGAAAATCCCACATTGACCTCTCTTTTCGAAAATTCCGGTTTCATCCTGACAAAAGCCATTTTCTCTTTCATCATTTTGAGGAATTCCGCCGCTTTCAGAGGTTCCAGTCCTCCGGCCTGACGGCGGGCGTTGACAGCGGTTTTCATGAAGTTGGTAATGGTTACTCCGGGAATTTCCACAGGATACTGGAAAGACAGGAAAATGCCTGCCCACGACCTTTCTTCCGGCGTCATTTTCAGAAGGTCTCTCCCCATGAATGTCACAGACCCTTCAGTTACAGTGAAACTCGGTTTGCCCGCGAGCACAGCGGATAAAGTGCTTTTCCCTGCTCCGTTCGGTCCCATGACAGCATGAATCTCGCCTTTCCTTATGGTCAGGTCCACTCCTTTGAGGATTTCCTTGTCCTCTACACGGGCATGGAGGCCTTCGATTTTCAACAGAATATTGTTTTCTGGCATATCGTTATTTTTAGTCTGTTATATATAATCATTATCTTACCGAGGTTTACTGACCGTTAAGCAGACTTGCTGTACAGTCTGTACCAACTGTATAGAGAAGCTACCCCATTTATCAGATACAGCCCCGAAACGATCGGCATGAACACATGGCCGACAGATATATGCAGTGCCATCTGCGTCACATTCACAAGCAGCCATGCAATCCAGCAGTCCCATTTCTTGAGAGCCGACAGGAACTGCGCCACAAGTATAAGCACAGTCACACATGCATCCAGATACGGGATAGGATCAGAAGGGAATGCTCCCGGGAACCAGTTGTTCCCGAGCCGGCTGAGCAACCACCCCCATACACCGGCAAGTATGAATACCGATGCTATTGCAGCAATTCTCTGAGGCCAGCCAAGCATGGTTACTTTCAGCGCGTTATGGTCGGCAGAACTCTCTTCTTCTTTTTTCGGATGAGTCCAGCGATAATGCCCCAATATATTAATTCCCAATGATATGGGCTGAAGAATCAGACTTGCGTACAGATTCTTGTTCCAGAACATGAGGAACAGGGCGAATGTATACAGATATCCGACCCAGAAGTTGTACTTGCTGTTCCTTCCTGCCAGAAACACACAAGTAAGACCCAATACAGACGTTATCAGGTCTATCAGCAGGACCGGAGTGTCACTCCCAATCGTAAATAGTGTATAGTTTATTATTTCTTTCATCATACCGGCTAACATTTGGACAGATTTTCCTGCTCCGCTGCAGCTCTGCCCTGAATGACATATGCTATCCCACAGAGCCTTCCAGCGAAACCTGCAGCAGTTTCTGCGCTTCTACTGCAAATTCCATTGGGAGCTTGGACAGTACCTCGCGGGCATACCCGTTGACTATCAGGCCTACAGCCTCTTCCGGTCCGATTCCTCTCTGGTTGCAGTAGAAAAGCTGGTCTTCGCTTATCTTGGATGTAGTCGCTTCATGTTCAACAACCGCCGTCCTGTTGGCATTTTCTATGACCGGAAACGTATGCGCTCCGCATTTGTCTCCGATCAGCAGACTGTCGCACTGGGAAAAATTCCTGGAATTGTCCGCTCCAGGCAGCATTTTTACAAGGCCTCGGTAACTGTTCTGGCTGCGGCCTGCAGAAATTCCCTTGCTCACAATACGGCTGCGGGTATTTTTCCCGATGTGTATCATCTTGGTCCCGGTATCGGCCTGCTGTAAATTGTTGGTTACTGCAACAGAGTAGAACTCTGACGATGAATTGTCCCCTTTCAGTATGGTACTCGGATATTTCCATGTTATCGCAGATCCGGTCTCTACCTGAGTCCAGGAAAGATGGCTTCCGGAACCTTTGCATATTCCCCTTTTTGTCACGAAGTTGAAAATTCCTCCTCGTCCCTGCGCATCACCTGGATACCAGTTCTGGACAGTGGAATACTTGACCTCCGCATCCTTTTCCACGATTATCTCCACGACGGCCGCATGAAGCTGGTTCTCGTCTCTCATCGGTGCCGTACATCCCTCCATATAGCTGACGTAGGAGCCTTCGTCCGCCACGATAAGCGTCCGTTCAAACTGGCCGGTTCCACGGGCATTGATTCTGAAATAGCTGGACAACTCCATCGGGCAACGGACCCCTTTCGGGATGTAGCAGAAAGAGCCGTCACTGAACACTGCGGAATTGAGTGCCGCATAGAAATTGTCTCCGACAGGGACGACCGTAGAGAGGTACTTCCGCACCAGATCCGGATGCTCCCTGACCGCCTCGGAAAACGAGCAGAATATTATTCCTTTTTCCGCCAGTGACTGTCGGAAAGTGGTTTTGACCGACACCGAATCAAACACGGCATCTACAGCCACTCCGGCAAGCGCCGCCCTCTCATGGAGAGGAATGCCGAGCTTCTCAAAAGTCTCAGCAAGCTCCGGATCTATCTCCTTTGGCCTGTCACTGTCCTTTTTAGGTGCAGCGTAATAGATAATATCCTGAAAATCAATCTCTGGAATATCAAGATGCGCCCACCGCGGCATCTTCATCCCCTGCCATTTTCTGAAAGCCTCCAGCCGGAAATCCAGAAGCCACTGCGGCTCTTCCTTCTTGGCTGAAATCAGCCTTATGATATCTTCATTCAGACCTTTAGGTATGAACTCCTGCTCGACATCCGTCACAAATCCATGTTCATACTCTTTCTGAGTGATGTCTTCAAGTATATTCTTTTCTATATTTTCATCCATATATTTCTAACATCCTAATATTCAAGCACCCCTTATCCCCAGTCCTACTGCAGGACGGCATACATGCCAGACATTTTTTCTAAATCTGCAAATATAGCCAGAAACCGAGAGTAATGAAAATGAACTTGTTCAATTTTCATTACCGAGGTGCTACAATATATGTGACGAAGTCAAATATACGCAAACTCGCCCGAATACGGATAGAAATAGGAGGAATAATGCAAACAGTTGGAAATTAACGGTAATGTGCGTTTCTATTCCATGTCCTTCCTCAGGGCATAATATCCGTTTTTTGAAGGGTTAGGAAAATGA
>CASFGK010000008.1 GCA_949294195.1 uncultured Bacteroidales bacterium
CGCCCGTGGCTTCGTGAACGGGAGGGGCCCACCGTCTGGTGGGAGGGATTCAGTTTTCCGGTGTCATCCCGACAATATGGTTCTATCAAATAAAAAAAAGAGAGTGACTCCAATGCCTTATGGCTTTTGGGTCACCCTCTTTCTATATTAAAAGCGATAAACTAGTCCTGGAACTTGGCCTTCAGGAACTCCCTGTTTAGACGTGCTATATGTGATATAGTCACATGCTTAGGGCATTCCATTTCACAGGCCCTGGTGTTGGTGCAGGCACCGAAACCGAGCTCGTCCATTTTCGCAATCATCGCCTTTGCCCTCTTCGCAGCTTCAACCCTGCCCTGAGGGAGAAGTGCAAGCGAACTTACACGTGCAGCAACGAAAAGCATTGCAGAACCGTTCTTGCAAGTAGCTACACAAGCACCGCAACCGATACATGCAGCTCCGTCCATACTCTCTTCCGCTATTTCATGGGAAATAGGAATTACATTTCCGTCCGGTACACCACCTGTATTGACTGAAACGAATCCTCCGGCCTGCTGAATCTTGTCAAAAGCCTGACGGTCTACGACAAGGTCCTTGATTACAGGGAAGACGTTACTTCTCCACGGCTCAATTGTAATAGTGTCACCATCCTTGAATTTGCGCATATGGAGCTGGCATGTAGTGACCTCATCGTCAGGTCCGTGCGCCCTTCCGTTGATATACAGTGAGCATGCACCGCAAATACCCTCACGGCAGTCATGGTCGAAAGAAACAGGGCCGCTGCTCTGGCAACCTCTCTCCACAGCTACCGGATCCATCCCTTCATGTATAAGCTGCTCGTTAAGAATGTCGAGCATCTCAAGAAAGGAGCTGTCAGGAGATATATTCTTGACCTTATAGGTCTCAAAATGTCCTTTTGTCTTGGCGTTTTTCTGGCGCCATACTTTCAAAGTTAAATCCATTTCAATTAGTCTTTATAGTTTCTGGTAGCTATCTTGATATTCTCGTATACAAGAGGCTCCTTGTGAAGCTCAGGCTCAACATTATCACCCTTGTATTCCCATGCACCGACATACATGAAGTGCTCGTCATCACGCTTGGTCTCACCGTCCTCGGTCTGCATTTCCTCACGGAAATGTCCTCCGCATGACTCGCGGCGATGAAGTGCGTCACGTGCCATAAGTTCACCTATCTCAAGGAAATCTGCAAGCCTCAGAGCCTTTTCAAGCTCCTGGTTGAAATTCTCCTTGTCTCCGGCTACATATACATCTGACCAGAATTCCTTACGGAGGTCTTTAATAAGCTCTATTGCTTTCTTGAGACCTGCCTCATTACGGGCCATTCCCACATACTCCCACATGATATGGCCGAGTTTCTTGTGGATCTCGTCTACGGTATGCTTTCCCTTGATGGAAAGAAGCTTGTCTATTTTCGTCCTGACAGCCTTTTCAGCCTCGGCAAATTCAGGGGCACTGGTGTCAGTCTTAGGATTCTTGAACTGGGTGGCAAGATAATCACCGATTGTGTACGGAAGGATGAAATATCCGTCAGCAAGTCCCTGCATGAGAGCTGAAGCACCGAGACGGTTACCGCCATGATCGCTGAAGTTGGCCTCACCTATAGCATAAAGTCCCGGAATCGTAGTCTGAAGATTATAGTCGACCCAAAGTCCACCCATAGTATAATGAATGGCAGGATATATCATCATAGGCTCCTTGTAAGGATCCGTATCAGTAATCTTCTGATACATCTGGAAAAGGTTTCCGTATCTTTCACGTATCTTCTCTACACCAAGTCTTTCAATGGCTGTAGAGAAATCAAGGAATACGGCAAGACCTGTTTCATTTACTCCGAAACCTGCATCACATCTTTCCTTGGCAGCACGTGAAGCAACGTCACGTGGAACAAGATTTCCGAATGCAGGGTAACGGCGCTCAAGATAATAGTCCCTGTCCTCTTCAGGAATCTGTGAAGGTTTTACTTGTTTCTTGCGAAGCCTTTCTACATCCTCTTTCTTCTTAGGTACCCATATACGTCCGTCGTTTCTCAAAGACTCCGACATAAGGGTAAGCTTTGACTGCTGGTCACCATGTACAGGAATACAAGTAGGATGAATCTGTGCAAAGCATGGATTTGCAAAATAAGCCCCTTTCTTGTAACACTGCCATGCGGCCGAACCGTTACTGTTCATGGCGTTGGTGGAAAGGAAATATGTATTTCCGTATCCTCCGGTTGCAAGAACAACTGCATGTGCACCGAATCTCTCAATTTCACCTGTTACAAGATTCCTTGCTATGATACCTTTGGCTTCACCGTTGATAAGGACTACGTCAAGCATCTCATGACGTGGATAGCTCTTTACAGTTCCAAGTGCTATCTGACGGTTCATTGCAGCATAGGCTCCGAGAAGAAGCTGCTGTCCGGTCTGGCCTCTGGCATAGAAAGTACGGCTTACCTGAGCACCGCCGAAAGACCTGTTTGCGAGAAGTCCGCCATACTCCCTTGCAAAAGGAACGCCCTGAGCGACACACTGGTCGATGATGTTATTGCTCACTTCGGCAAGTCTGTAGACATTGGCCTCGCGGCTGCGGTAGTCTCCACCCTTGATGGTCTCATAGAAAAGACGATAGACAGAGTCATTGTCATTCTGGTAATTCTTTGCTGCGTTGATACCTCCCTGAGCGGCGATTGAATGTGCACGGCGAGGTGAATCGCTTATACAGAAGACTTTTACATTATAACCGAGCTGACCCAGTGTAGCAGCTGCAGATGCTCCTCCAAGTCCGGTTCCGACGACAATGATTTCGAGTTTCCTCTTGTTGCCCGGATTGACAACACGGATCTGAGATTTATGCTTTGTCCATTTCTCAGACAAAGGACCCTCAGGAATCTTAGAAATTAATTTTTCGGCCATTTTATGATGTTTAATGAAATTTCTGCGCAAGTTTAGTGATTTTTAAGCAAATGAGCAATTAAATCAGCTCTCTATTAAGCAAAAAATCTACTTTACCGTATAAAATTTTTTAACTCTTCTTCGTATATCTTCAAGAATGTAGGAGACATACGAAGGTAAGAGATGAGAAATTGTTCCCTGCTTATATTTCCTGACAGATATTTTCTGTACAAAGGAAGGAAAAGTTCCCTTATCCTGCGGTCAGACGAGATGCTGCAGGAAAGAAGCGAACACTTTTCTTCTCCGGACGGGAAAACAGAAGAAATGTCCATATAATTCTTACCGTTACTCAATTCAAATCTGAATACATGACTGTATTTTATAGAAAGCGCAAGGTCGCACATCAGGCTGTTTGCCGACATGCATGAAGATTTCATGTATCCAGGCAAAATTTCACTCTCAGACACAGGGACAGGTATGGCTGTCCCGCACACCGGATACCCGAGAACAGCCCACATTACTGAATGTAAAGGATCCTCCCCTTCCCTTACACCCTGGACTACAACCGATGCCGAAGTGCTCCTGCGTGGAATGAAATCCTGCTCCGGTATGATACCTGAACAAAAGCCAAGCTCTTTCATTTCAGCGTAATCCCTGTTGTAATCCGCTCCTGTAAATTCATTTCTGTATGAACGTGAAAGACTGTCGAATATGAAGTCTGGAGTGAATCCTTTCCCTTTGTTCCACGTTTCATCAAATATTGAAGATGCTGTCATATAACGCTCGTATCCCAGTCTGTCTTCACTCCTTCCTGAAAATGAAAAGTTGGTAAACACTATATATCCGTCCGGAGCCGTTCCCACGTCATTTGCATCGTATTTTACATAAGAGAAATTCCCTGCTTCATATATTGCGGCACCTCCGTAAGCGTCTATCGCGCCGAAAGTGGCCTGCACCCCAATGGGACGGCTGAGTGTATCAAGGAAACACTCGAAGTCAGAAAGATCCTTGCATATTCCCAAAGCCTTGTAAATCAATATTCCTTCTCTGTCCATCAATGAAGATGGAACATCATCGTCGTTAAGGTTGTATGAAGCGGTATTCATAAGGGCAAAGCCGGCAGTATTTACACCTATCCATACTTCCCGGTCAGAATCGGAGGCACCCGGAGCTATACTGCCTGAAGAATTGACAAGACCGGTAAAACTGTAGACTGCACCTTTGAAATGCTCAAGCCTGTTGTCAAGCATATCGGTATCCCTGTGTTTCCAAAGCAAGGGACGTCCGTCGGCAGTAGCCTTACCTGAAATAACGGCAGCAGTACATCCGTAAGACTGTACCGTACCGGCAAAAAGGAACAGCAATAAGGATATTGATATGAAATGAATATGCTTCATAAAAGGAATCAGAAAAGAAGGTTTTCATCAGAAACACCTCTGTCGTATCCAAGATGTCTGTAAGCAAGTTCAGTGGCTTCCCTGCCACGAGGAGTCCTCACAATAAAGCCCTCTTTTATCAGGAAAGGTTCATATACCTCTTCAAGCGTCCCCTGATCCTCGCCGACTGCCGTGGCTATTGTACCGGCCCCTACCGGCCCTCCGTTGAATTTTGTAATTATAGTACGGAGAATCTTGTTGTCGACGGAATCGAGTCCCCTCTTGTCTATATTAAGAGCGTCAAGGGCGTATTTGGCTATTTTCAGATCTATCCTTCCGCTTCCCATAACCTGGGCGAAATCCCTTACTCTCCTGAGAAGAGAATTGGCTATACGCGGCGTACCGCGGCTTCTCAGAGCTATCTCACAGGCTGCATCTCCGTCTATTCCTATATTAAGGATGGATGCACTTCTTCTTACTATATGCTCAAGGTCCGAAGTGTCATAATATTCAAGAGCGCATGTTATGCCGAACCTGGCCCTGAGAGGAGAAGTAAGCAGTCCGCTTCTTGTAGTGGCCCCGACGAGAGTAAAAGGATTGAGTGATATCCTGACAGACCGGGCTCCCGGGCCCTTGTCTATCATTATGTCTATTACAAAATCCTCCATGGCGGAGTAAAGGTACTCTTCAACGACAGGGGAAAGTCTGTGTATTTCGTCAATGAAAAGGACATCGCCTTCGTCAAGGGAAGTAAGAAGACCGGCAAGGTCTCCCGGCTTGTCAAGTATAGGACCGGAGGTGACTTTCATTCCCACTCCGAGTTCATTTGCTATTATGTGCGCCAATGTTGTCTTTCCAAGACCAGGAGGTCCGTGGAAGAGGACATGATCAAGGGACTCCCCTCTCATCTTTGCCGCTTTTACAAATACCTTCAGGTTTGATATTATCTTGTTCTGACCAGTGAATTCTTTGAGATCCTGCGGCCTTATTATTCCGTCTAATTCTTTATCTTTGCCGTCGCTGATATCGTGAGGATCGAAACTTCCGTTCATCATTTTCAATCAAAATTATATACAAATATAGATTTATTTTTAGATACTGTTGATGATTATAGCTTTGTGGAAATGTTGAAAAGTTTTATAATTTTTTTTATTTCAATGATTTGAATATTTATGATATTGTTGATAAGTGCGGATAGGCATATTTGAAAAAATATAACAAATAAATTTTGATATGACTTTTTCTCCTGTATATACATTTTCAATATTCGGGGCAAAAATAGTTCTTAAAAAGTTTCAACAGTGTTTTCAACATGTTTTCAACAGAAAAAAGACATCAGATGTTGATAAGTAAGAAATCATGCGAAGAACTGTCTTCACGACTGTCCGGATCAGGTGATATTTATTGCAGCGGACTGTTCCTGTCCGCAAGATGGTTCGTCCTTTCTTCGGTTGCAAGGAGAGGACTGCATATTGTTGTCCTTCCTACACGGGAAGCGGCGGAATATTGTGTATCGGATCTTTATACACTTATAGAAGGAGACAGGGTGTTTTTTCTTCCTGCATCGGGGAAAAGTCTTGAAAGAAGTAACTATAAGTCTACTGTAAGTGTGCAGCGTACTTCTTCTTTGAGTGAAATATCCGGTTACAGTGGTGAAGAACTTCTGTTGGTGGTAACTTATCCTTCTGCTCTTGAGGAGAAAATACCTGTCGGAGAGAACATATCCGGTTCCTTTCTTCATCTTGAAACAGGTATGGAGATAAGTCACGACTCTATAAAAGAAGACCTTCTTCAAAAGAACTTCGAAAGGGTGGATTTCGTGTCGTCACCGGGTCAGTTTGCAGTGAGGGGAGGCATCATTGATATATTTTCATACTCATTCAACAATCCCTACAGGATATCCTTTTTCGGAAACGAGATAGAAAAGATAAACGTATTCGACTGTAATACACAGCTTTCGAAAGAACTTGTACAGAGTGTTGACATATACCCGGACCTTGTATTAGGGACAAACGGGGATTCTGAAGGAGAATACCTTTCGGATCTTTTGCCTGAAAATTCAGTCATATGGCTCGATTCGTCGGATTCGTATAGTAACGAGTCATTCTATAGAGGATTTTCAGGATTCAGGAAAGTCTTCCTTGAAGTGCCTCTTTCCGTAAGGGATGCAGATACTGTCAGATTCAATATCTCTCCACAGCCTTCATTCAACAAGAATTTCGACCTTCTCACAGAAGATATAAGGAAAAGGATGGAGTCCGGCTACAAGGTATATATATTCGGTGAAAAAGAATCGCAGCTTGAGAGGCTCAGGTCCATATTTTCCGGAAATGACGTCATTCTTCCTAAATTCTGTCCAGGAAAGAACATACATAACGGGTTTGTAGACAATGATGACAGGATATGCTGTTACTCTGATCATGAGATATTCGACAGATACCACAGGGTGGTGATAAGAAGGACTGTGGAGAAGAGCGAACAGCTCACTATCAATGACCTTACATCGTTCAATATAGGTGATTATGTAGTCCATATAGATCATGGAGTAGGCATATTCGGAGGACTTGTCCGCATGCGAGATGACAAAGGCAGGGTGCATGAGGTGGTAAAGATAACCTATAAGGACAATGATGTAGTTTTCGTATCTGTCCATTCTCTCCATAAAATATCAAGATACAGGTCAAAAGAAGGCGAACCTCCTAAAATCAACAAGTTGGGTTCAAAGACATGGCAAAACCTTAAAAACAGCACCAAAGCCAAGGTGAAGGATATAGCCAAAGATCTTATACAACTGTATGCCAAGCGCAAGAGTGCCAAAGGGTTTGCTTTTTCTCCTGATACTTATATGCAGCAGGAACTTGAATCATCCTTCATGTATGAGGATACTCCTGATCAGGAGAAGGCTGTAAAGGCTGTAAAGTCCGATATGGAAGACGATTGCCCTATGGACAGGCTTGTATGCGGTGATGTGGGCTTCGGAAAGACCGAAGTGGCGATAAGGGCGGCATTCAAGGCTGTGGCCGACAGCAAGCAGGTGGCCGTACTTGTACCTACTACTATACTTTCATTGCAGCATTACAATACATTCAAAAGCCGTCTCAAGGATTTCCCTTGCAGTATAGATTTTGTAAGCCGCCTGAGAACAGCGAAAGAGATATCCGACATACAGACCAGACTGAAGAAAGGTACTCTTGATATAGTAATAGGTACACACAAGCTATTGGGCAAAGGGTTTGAGTTCAAGGATCTGGGACTTCTTATCATAGACGAGGAACAGAAGTTCGGAGTGACAGCAAAAGAGAAACTCCGCCAGATGAAACTTTCCGTGGATACTCTGACACTTACCGCTACTCCTATACCTAGGACTCTGCAGTTCTCCCTGCTCGGTGCAAGGGATCTTTCCATTATAAACACTCCGCCGCCAAACAGGATTCCTGTCCAGACTGAGATAATGCTTTTCGATACGGATGAGATAAGGAATATAATCAACTACGAACTTGACAGGGGAGGACAGGTGTTCTTTGTACACAACAGAGTTGAAGAGCTTCAGTCCATATATGACATACTCCACAGGATAGTACCTGATATGCGTATATGTGTGGCTCACGGCCAAATGGAATCGAAGGTACTTGAGAACAAGATACTTGAATTCATGTCAGGAGACTATGACATGCTTCTTTGCACTACTATCATAGAAAACGGGCTGGATGTTCCTAATGCCAATACCATAATCATCAACCAGGCACAGAACATAGGTCTTAGCGATCTTCATCAGTTGAGGGGGCGTGTAGGAAGATCAAACAGAAAAGCATTCTGCTACCTTATAGTTCCTCCTCTTGTTTCAATAACCGACGACGCAAAACGGAGACTGAAAGCAATAGAGGCCTTTTCAGACCTTGGAAGCGGATTCAATATAGCCATGCAGGACCTTGACATAAGGGGAGCGGGAAATCTGCTTGGGTCCGAACAGAGCGGATTCATATCCGACATGGGACTTGAAACTTATCAGAAAATACTTGCTGAAGCTATGGAAGAGCTTGGTGTGGAGTCAGGTATCGGATCCGCTGATAACCTGAGTACCAATATAGTTCCTGACTGTACGATAGAGACAGACCAACTTGCTCTGATACCTGATTCGTATATAAATGTAACTTCCGAGAAGATAAGGATATACAAGGAACTCGATTCCATAAGGGATGAACATGTGCTTGAAACCATGAAATCAAGGCTCGCAGACAGATTCGGAAAGATTCCTGAAGAACTAGAAAGGCTTTTCAATATAGTTAAGATAAGAAACCTTGCCGGAAATCTCGGATTCGAGAAAGTGATAATAAAAAACGGAGTGATGATATCTTTCTTCATATCGAATCCGATGTCACAATACTACCGTTCAAGAAAATTTGCCGGTATAATAGAACGTATAAATGAAAACAGCAGTATATTTGAACTCAAACAGACTGACGACAAACTCAGGATATTTGTCAGGAATGTCCCTGATTTGAAAAAAGCATATTCTCTGTTGAGCAGACTGAAGGAAAATCAAAATATGTAGAGTCATGCCGAATCTTGTCATAGATATAGGAAATACAGCACTGAAGGCAGCATGGTCGGACGGTACCACTTTGGGAAAGACATACAGATACCAGGGGGAAAGAATCACCGAGTTCATATCAGGACTTATAGAAAAGGAAAGTCCTGAAGTGATGGTGATATCTACAGTCAGGGAGATACCTGCCGGAACCGTCCGTTATTTCAGCGGGAAGTGCGTAAGACTTGTCCTTATGGACAGGACACGTACTGAAGAAGCTGTTTCAAGGGGACTTATGCCGTATCTTGCTCCGGACAGGGTTGCTTCCATAATAGCTTCAAGATACCTGTTCAAAGGGAAAGGGTGTACTCTGTTTGATATGGGTACTGTAATGACTGTGGATTTCATAGAACCGGACGGAAGATATTCCGGAGGAAATGTTTCTCTCGGATGCAGAACGAGATTCAAGGCTGTCAACAGATATTCCAGATCAGTTCCTCTTTTCGATACTCCTGAGTCTGTCCAGGATAAAGGGACATCTCTCCAGACATCTGTAGAATCAGGTGTAATTACTGGAATGTTGTTTGAAATTCAAGGATATATAGACAAATTCAGAGAAAATATAGTTGTTTTTACCGGTGGAGATGCAATTTATTTTGCAAAAAGAATGAAAAACTCCATCTTTGTAGTTTGTAACTTAGTATTGATGGGATTAGCTTTGATAGCTGATGAATATGTTAAGAATATCCGTTAAGGCATTTTTGCTGTGTCTTTTGATTATACTGCCGTTTTCAATGTATGCTCAGGACGGGGCGTACGGAGCATATACACCATATTCCATTTTCGGTATAGGTGAACTCAGAAAGGAAGGGACGGCATTCAACAGCAGTATGGGAGGAGTAGGAATAGCGACAAGGAACAAGAGATTCATAAACTATCTGAATCCTGCATCTGTCACTGCACGGGATACTCTTTCTTTTATGGCTGACATAGGTTTATCCCAGAAAAATACGGTTTTCAGGCAGGGTGAAATGAAATCGGGAAACAATACATTCAACATGTATGATTTCATAATAAGTTTCCCTATTTACAGATCGTCCGCTTTTATGATAGGAGTGACGCCTTTCAGTGATCTGGGATACAGTTTCACTACAAGGGTGACTGATCCTGACATAATAGGAAACACAAACCTCATATCATACAACGCCTATGGTAATGGAAGTGTATACCAGCTGTTTGCCGGAGGTGCAGCTACTTTCTGGAAAAGACTGTCTTTAGGAGCCGAAGTCATATATTACTTCGGTACCTTGGATAAAGTATACAGCCAGAGTTTTACTGATGCTTCATACAATAGTGCACAGGGAGTCAGCAACCTTCTCATAAGGTCAACGACAGCCAAGCTGGGACTTCAGTACGAACAGAGAATAGGTGAGGATATGTCAATGGTTTTCGGAGCCACTTACAGGTTCCGCTCGGGTATAAGGGGAAGTTCCGAAAATTACGAGACATTGGGTTCCGTGTCTGATACTTTGCACTACAGTTATTCCGACAATTCGGGAGTAAGCATAGCGGATGAGCTGGGAGTAGGGGTTTCGTTCAGGAAGGGAGACAAATGGAGTCTGGAACTTAACTACCTGAGGGCCGGATGGGACAAGTCAGGCATGGACAGGACTGCCGGATTTTCCGTAGAATCCGATGTCATGTTCTCTACCGCTGCTACAAATTCTTTCCGTGCAGGATTTGAAATAGTTCCCAACAGGAATGATATAAGATACTACAGAAAAAGAATGTCATACAGGGTAGGAGTATATTATGAGGAGGAATATTACAGGCTTGACGGCAACAAGGTGAGTTCGACTGGTGTGACTTTTGGAGTGACGCTCCCTATCCCGAGACTTTACAACGGCATAACAATAGGAGTGGATATAGGACAGAAGGGTTCGTTGAAGCATAACATGATACGCGAGCGCTACGCAATGTTCGTCGTAGGTTTCAACCTTCATGACATATGGTTCAGAAAAACACAGTATGAATAACATTAATTCGAAAATAATATGAAAAAATTAACTCTATTGTTTTTGACAGCTGTGATGATGACTATCAGCAGCGTCTCACTCTTTGGTCAGGGAAAGTTTGGTGCAGACAGTGCGGAATGTATCAAATACCTTTCTTATTACAAGGAGTACTACAAACAGAAAAACTACGATGATGCACTCCCTAACTGGAGAAAGGCATTCAAACTCTGTCCTCCTACCGCAAGCCAGAATATGCTACTTGACGGTACTGTTCTGGTAAGAAGGCTTATTTCACAGAACAAGAACAACGCAGTCTATAAGTCTGCCCTTGTGGATACCCTTTTGAACATCCATGACATCAGAGCTGAATATTATCCTAAATATACAGTTACCGCTTTGAACAATAAGGGTCTTGACATGATCAATTACATGCAGGACGATCCAAAGGCAGTATATGACGGTCTTAAGGAGATTATATCTTCAAATAAGGAGAAGGCAAGACCGCAGTTCTTCCTTTTCCTGTTCAATGCCGCATGCAGCCTTTATGACAGCGGTGTACTTTCTTCGGACGAAGTGCTTACGGATTTCGGAGTGGCCATGTCTTATATGGACAAGATGCCTGAAAGCGAGGATAACGAAAGGATAAAGACAGATATAGAGAATCTTCTGGCTACAAGTAATGTTGCAAGCTGTGAAAATCTTATAGCTCTGTTCCAGCCTCGTTTCGATGCTACTCCTGATGATCTCGCACTTGTCTCCAATATTGTGCGACTTCTCGGATCTACTGAAGGATGTACTGACAACGACCTCTTCTTCAATGCTGCCAACAAGATGCACGAGCTTGATCCTTCATCTTCTTCAGCTTACTTCCTTTACAAGCTTTATGCAGGCAAGAGCGATGTTGAAAATGCTGTAAAATATATGGAAGAAGCTATAAATGCAGAGGATACGGATGCAGCACAGGATGCACAGTACAATTTCGAGCTTGCTACTTTCTGCTACAAGAACAGTTCGAATGCAAAGGCTTTTGAATGCGCGATGAAGGCAGCAGAGCTTGATGCATCTCTTTCTGGAAAAAGCTACATGCTTATCGGTACTATCTGGGGATCACAGGTATGCCCTGGAAACGAAATTGAAAAGAGAGCTCCTTATTGGGTGGCTGTAGACTATCTTGTAAAGGCAAAGAATGCCGATCCTTCACTTGCAGAGGAAGCCAACAAGCTTATATCACAGTACAGCCAGTACTATCCTCAGACAGCAGAGGCATTCATGTACAACTACAATAAGGGCGATTCATATACTGTATCATGCGGCGGTATGAGAGCTGTCACTACAGTAAGGACCCAGGACTAGTTAATTGAATAGAATCCTACATATTCTCAAGATGATTGCAACCGCTTCGGCGGTTGCTTTCGTCGTTTATTCTTGTAAGGGTAAAATCAGGCAGGCGGATGATGTGGATCTGGGTTCCACTCCTGTGCAGACAGTCCGGAATATGTTTGTAGTACAGTCCGAGAACAGCCTGCTGCAGATGAGAATGGAAGCAGATCTGATGGAGAGATACGAGAATGACTCGGTTTCCTATGAGCTTTTCCCGGAAGGCTTTGCCGTATATGGCTATAATGAAGAGGGTCTTCTGGAAACGGAAATAACTTCTGACAACGCCAGACATGAAAAATTCGAAAAGGACGGTTCGGAAACATGGGCTGCTTTCGGTAATGTGGTGGTGAAAAACGTGATCAATCACGAGAGGATGGAAACTGACACGCTTTACTGGGACAGGAAGAACGAGAGGATATATACAGACTGTTATGTGAAGATGTTTTCACCTGACGGTTTCATGCAAGGTTACGGAATGGAATCTGACCAGAGGGCCAGAAACTCTACAATATTCAACCCTTTTTACAGTTATGGCATAGTAATCCAGGACAGTACCAAGGTTTCAGTCGATTCTGCCAATTTTATAGGACCGTTTCCAGAAAAATAGTGAAGAATTGAAGGAAAATTGCTATCTTCGCAGCCCGCAATAAAATAACTGATAATAATTTAAAAATACAATAAAATGGCGGTACTTGAAAAAATACGCGTAAAGCTCGGTGTATTCATAACAGTGGTCATTGCTCTGGCCCTGCTGTCATTCATAATTGACCCGAGCACCCTCCAGTCGGTTTCATCCACGATGTCTTCTAAGTACGATGTAGGTGAAATCAACGGCAAGAAAGTTTCATATAACGAGTTCCAGAAAGATGTGGAGTATTACACTTCCATCAATGAAATGATGACAGGATCATCAGTAAGCACTGAACAGCAGCAGATTGCTATCAGAAATCAGGCATGGCAGGAGCTCGTCAACAAGTTCCTTTTCCTGAAGAATGCCAAAGCTGCGGGAATATCAGTAAGTGATGCAGAAATGCTTGCCCTTACTACAGGCGACATGGTATCACCTATGATTTCGCAGAATCCGGCCTTTATGGATGAATCCGGAAACTTCTCAAAGAGCATGTTCGTAGAGTTCGTACAGCAGACTGATTCAGATCCAAGCGGATCACTCAGGTCTTACTGGAACTTCCTGCAGAATACTATCTATACACAGCAGTATTATGCCAAATACGGCTCGCTTTTTACCCAGAGCGACTATACCAATCCTCTGATGCTCGCAAGGGAAATAGAAGATAACAACAATACTACTGACGTAGAGTTCGTAATGGTTCCTTTCGGATTCGAGACAGATTCTACCATAGTGGTTTCTGACAGCGAAATCAAGGCATACTATGACTCACACAAGAAGTTCTACAGGCAGCCTGCGAGCAGGGACATCGAGTATGCGATTGTGGAAGTGAAGCCGTCAGACGAGGATATAGCTGCAACAAACAAGCTTGTCACTGACGTATATGACGAATTTGCATCTACTGACAACATGAAGAATTTCCTTCTCAAGAATTCAGACAGGCCTCTTTCGGCTTACTATTACAAGAGGGGAGAGCTGAATACCATTTCTTCAGAGATCAACGATTTCGTATTCAATGACGGAAAGGGTGCATCCAAAGTGTTTACCAAGAACAATACTTTCTATGTAGCCAGAGTTATGGATACCAAGATGATACCTGATTCAGTTTATGTAAGGCATATCCTTCTTCAGGGTGATCAGGAATCTCTGTCGGACAGTCTTGTAAACGTACTCAAGAGCGGCAAGGAAAGTTTTTCAAATGTAGCCGCCCTTTATTCCGCTGACCAGAATACCGCTGCACCTGAAAGGGGAGATATCGGATGGATGACCCAGACATATATGATTCCTGGCTTCGAGAGTGTGATGACAGCAAAGCTCAATACTATATTTACTCTTGATACACAGTACGGAAAGCATATAGTAGAGGTAACCAGAAGGACAGCTCCTATAGAGAAGAAGCAGGTGGCAATCCTTGAAAGGGAGACTCTTGCAAGCAAGGAGACATTCAATGACTATTACTCAAAGGCAAATGCAATAGCTACCAAATCAGAAGGCAAATACGAGAATTTCAAGAAAGCTGTAGAAGAAGAGGGTCTCTATGCTCATCCTGTAAACAGAATGCTTGAAAGCGCTGACAGACTCGGAGCTGTTGACGGCACAAAGGAAGTTACAAGGTGGGCTTTCGAACAGAAGAAACCTGGCAAAGTATCCAATATAATAACAGTAAACAACAACTATTTTGTAGTTGCTGCCGTTACAGGAGTACATAAGGAAGGATATGCAAAAGTTTCCGATGTTGCCGCAGGAATAAGATCCGTACTTTATGCTGAAAAGCGTGGAGAGAAAGTAGCTGCCGAGGTTGCAGATAAAATCAAGGGGCTCGGCACAATGGAAGCCATAGCTTCCGCTCTTGAGACTACAGTAAGCACCAAGGAGGGAATCACGTTCGCTTCCATGACTTCACAGGGGCTTGACCCTAAATTCATAGGTGCTGTCTCCGTGGCAGAGCCTGGGAAGATATCGGCTCCTCTTGCAGGAAATATAGGGGTATATGTCTATAAAGTAACGGCTCATGATACAGGGGCATTCTTTACTGAGGATGATGCCAGAACTCGTGACACACAGATGGCGCAGTACAACGCCCAGATGCTTGTTCCTGTAATGATGCAGGATGCGGATGTCGTTGATAACCGTGCAAGATTCTATTAACAGACAGAAATGGATGATATCAAAAAAGCAGCGGAATTTCCGCTGCTTTTTTGATATTTAAATAAGCTGCAAGCCGATAGCAGTGCCGGAACTGGTTCAGGAAATGCCTGTGGCGCAGCGTAATATAAATCAGACATTGAAGAGGAAATGCATGATATCTCCGTCCTGGACGACATAGTCCTTGCCTTCGATTCCAAGCTTTCCTGCCGCTCTGCAGGCAGCTTCGGACTTGAGCTGGATAAAGTCTTCATACTTGATGACTTCTGCCCGTATAAAGCCTTTTTCGAAGTCTGTATGGATTACTCCTGCAGCCTTTGGGGCTTTATCTCCCTTGTTGATTGTCCATGCACGGCATTCGTCAGCACCCGCAGTGAAGAATGTCTGCAGATTGAGAAGTGAATACGCACTCTGTATAAGCCTTACGACACCGGATTCTTCAAGACCCATTTCCCCGAGGAACATCTGCCGTTCTTCATAGCTTTCAAGTTCAGCTATGTCGGACTCTATTTTTGCGGCAATGACAAGTATTTCAGCATCTTCATCCCTGACAGCCTGGCGGACCATGTCTACATATCCGTTCCCGTCTTTTGCTGATGCCTCATCGACATTGCAGACATACATGACGGGTTTGTTTGTCAGAAGGAAAAGCTCCTTTGCAAGCTGCTGTTCTTCAGGAGAGTCGAATTTCACTGTCCTGCATGACTTGCCTTCCAGAAGCGCATCCCTGTATCTTGAGAGTATTTCACACAGCTTTTTTGCGCTCTTGTCTCCACCTGCCTGAGCCTGTTTCTGAACCTTTGCAAGCCTGTTTTCGACAGTTTCAAGATCTTTCATCTGAAGCTCCATGTCTATGACTTCCTTGTCTCTTACAGGGTCTACACTTCCGTCTACATGCACAATGTTCGGATCATCAAAACATCTGAGCACGTGGAGGATCGCATCTGTTTCACGAATATTTGCAAGAAACTGGTTTCCAAGTCCTTCTCCCTTGCTGGCTCCTTTTACAAGACCTGCGATATCCACAATTTCCACAGTAGCCGGTACTACCCTTTTCGGATGGCAGAGCTGTTCCAGCACTTCAAGCCTTTTGTCCGGAACTATCGTGGATCCGATATTTGGCTCTATGGTACAGAACGGAAAATTCGCACTCTGTGCCTTTCCTGAACTTATACAGTTGAACAATGTGGATTTCCCGACATTGGGGAGTCCTACTATTCCGCATTTCAATGACATAACCAATCATTTTAAAATCAGCTTGCAAAGATAGCACAAATAGTACAAAGTGGAGAATTTTCTGAATTTTAATCTTTTTTACGTTTCTTCAGGCTTTTTTTTCATTTTGTTCAGTCCGGTTTTCCGTTACATGTCCATATTCGGGAAAAATTTTAATTATGCTGTCTTTATTTTTCATAAGTATTCTTTTCTGTCCGTATTTCTGTCAGGAAAAGACAGTGGAACCGGCGTACACTGACATAAGCTTTTCTGTAATGTTCTGGAATCTCGAGAATTTTTTCGACTGGAAAGACTCCGGCCTATCAGATTCTGACCGGGAATTTTCCTCTTCGGGGGACAGAAGATGGACAAAATCCAGATTCTACACAAAGTGCAATGCTGTGGCCAAAGCAATAATGTGGATAGGAGACAGATACGGCAGGATGCCGGATATAATAGGTTTGGCAGAGGTAGAAAACAGTTTTGTGGTCAGATCTCTTGTCGGTTCTACAGGACTCAGGAAATACGGGTATGAGGCGGTGCATTACGAGTCGGCGGATCCGAGAGGTATAGACGTAGCGCTGATATACAGGACAGACAGATTCCGATGTACAGGCTCGCGTCCGCACAAGATATATGGGAAAGACGGGAAGATTCTGCAAACCAGGGATATACTTGAAGTGCAACTTGAAGGTTCGGAAAAAGGGATACCGGGTCTTGTCGTGCTGGTCAACCACCATCCGTCAAAATACGGCGGAGAAAAGGTGTCGGTGACCGGAAGGATGTCCGCCATGATGACACTTGCCACACTGTCAGACTCTCTGCGGAATGCCGGATATGTGAATATAGTGGCGATAGGGGATTTCAACGATACTCCGGACAGTCGGGCGGCATCATGTCTGGAAGGGATTCTTCTTGACAAGTCAGGCGGACTTTTCAAGTCAGGAAAAGGGACCGTCAGATATAAGGGGAAATGGGAGATGATAGACCTGATGTTCGTTTCTGCCGCCTTGGACAGCTGCTCTCATATGGATATCTGCCATATTCCGTTCCTGCTTGAAGAAGACACTTCCGCACCTGGCAAAAAGCCCTTCAGGACATATTCCGGTCCAAGATATAACGGGGGAGCAAGCGACCATCTGCCGGTTATAGGGATATTCTACTGACATAAGAAAACTGCATATTATGACAGGCTACCCATTGCGGGTAAAAATAAACTGATTAACTTTGAAAGATATATGGATGGAATTATGAATTAACAACAGTAATAAACACTAAAGCAATGCAAACAAAAATTTCTGAAAAATTCACTACTCTATTCGGATGTACCGGAGAGTTTTTCGCTTCTGCCGGAAGAATCAATCTTATAGGAGAACATACCGACTACAATGGAGGCTTTGTATTTCCCGGTGCTGTAGACAAGGGAATAATGGCTGAAATCAAACTGAACGGAACAGGTAAAGTATGCGCCTATTCTCTTGATCTTGACGAATATGTAGAATTCGGACTGAACGAAGAGGATGCTCCTGGACAGAGCTGGTCAAGATATATTTTCGGAGTATGCCGTGAAATAATCAAGAGAGGAGGTGAAATTTCAGGTTTCAATACTGTTTTTGCAGGAGACGTTCCACTTGGAGCAGGCATGTCATCGTCAGCTGCACTTGAAAGTACATTTGCATTTGCGCTGAATTATCTCTTCAACCTCGGTATAGACAAGTTCGAGCTTGCACGCATAGGACAGGCGACAGAGCACAATTACATAGGCGTAAAATGCGGAATCATGGACCAGTTCGCTTCTGTATTCGGAAAGGCCGGACAGCTTATGAGACTGGACTGCAAGACAATGGAATACAAGTACTATCCTTTCCATCCGGAGGGATACAAGCTGGTACTTCTCGATTCGGTAGTGAAGCATGAACTGGCTTCATCAGCATATAACAAGAGAAGGGAATCATGCGAGAGGGCGGCAGCGGCAATCAAGGCAAGGCATCCTGAAGTCGAATTCCTGAGAGATGCCAACAGGGAATGGCTTGACGAAGTCAAGGAAACCATTTCTGAAGAGGATTACATGAGGGCGGAATATGTGATAGATGAAGTTGCACGTGTGCTTGATGTCTGCGATGCACTTGAAAGGGACGATTACGAGACTGTGGGCGAGAAGATGTATGAAACCCATTACGGAATGAGCAGACTTTACGAGGTAAGCTGCGAGGAACTCGATTTCCTGAACAACATAGCGAGGGAATGCGGAGTTACCGGCTCAAGAGTTATGGGAGGCGGTTTCGGCGGATGTACAATCAACCTTGTTAAAGACGGGCTATATGAGCCGTTCATAGCCAAGGCAAAAGTTGCTTTCAAAGAAAGGTTCGGTTATGAACCGAAGGTTTATGATGTAGTCATTAGCGACGGGGCACGGAAATTGTAAAGTGGAACGCGCTATTTTTCACTACACACTATTTTTCAAGCCGTGTCAGATTCCTGGAGTCTGACACGTTTTTTTATCCTAAATACCCTGACAGCCATTCAGAATCTATCTTTTCAAAACCTTCTCCCGGTTTTATCTGCGGGTTCCGCTGCAGGATTCCGCTGCAGTCTTCGTAAACGTTGAAACCTATTTCATAGTTTTTCATCTGTCCTTCTTCCGGATACAGGAATATTATGGATTTCATATCTCCGCTGTCATTGAGGCGGAAGAAATGAAACGGAGTCTCCAGGATCTTTTTCGCTTTTTCTTCCGGCGACTTTGATACCAACTCCATTTTAAGTACGTACTTGCACATTTCAATCACAACATCATCCAGACAGTTGTCAAATATGATTATTTTCTCTATGAGAGATCCCGTATCCGTCACCCTGCGCAACGTATAGTTGCCTATAGCTTTCGTATGCAGTGTGATGGAATGCATTTGTGTCTCGGACACATTCTCATCCTTAAGGAGCCATATCATCAGTTTTCTGTCAGGGTCATGATAGAGTGTGTCGTATTTTGCAAGATTTGCCTGCCCGCAGGAAGGGCATTTCCATATGAACAGGGATCCGTCCTTTACTTTTTCCTTCAGGGAAGGATCTTCCGATGTGTTGATGCTCTTGTAGATTTTCAGTCCGGTGCGGTTTCCGCAGCAGCTGCAGGTAGCTATGCTTTCAGATATGATAGACATTTTCCGATGTATATTTTTCCGGGTGCAAAGATAGTGAAAAACCTGTGATAATCCGGTAGTTTGGAATTTTTCCAAAATAACTTAACTTTGCAGCTTTTATGAAAAACTGCTACATAAAATGAAACAAATGTTAAGACAATTCGCTTCCGAAGACTGGATCATAGTCTTTGCAGGAGCGGTGATTCTTGCCCTGGCATGTATTTTCCCGGATGTCATGCCGGAAATGCCCAAGTCGCTGGCTACAGGGGCGGACTGGCTTTCTGCAGGATATATGTTCCTTTTCGTGCTGGTTCTCACCTATGTCACTTCGGCAGTCATGGGAAGGCCTCTGAAATGGATTTTCCCTTCACTTCTGGTGATTTTCTCCCTTACACTTGCCGCCCAGCTTATAGCTTCCATACCTGCAGTAAAGGAACTGGGGTTCGAATCCGTATTTTTCGCTGTCATTCTCGGCTTGGTTATCAGCAATCTGTTCAGAGTTCCGGAATGGCTCAAATCTGCCGTACAGAGCGAGTTCTACATTAAAATAGGAATAATTTGCCTCGGTTCGACAATCCTTTTCGGTGAAGTGATGAAATCTGGAGCCTACGGACTGGCACAGTCCCTTATCGTGGTGTTTACCGTATGGTATTTCGCTTTCTGGTTCGGCAGAAAAATGAATATAGATCCGGAAATGGGAACAATGGTATCCAGTGCGGTTTCCATCTGCGGAGTATCGGCTGCAATAGCCACCTGCGGAGTGATAAAGGGAGACAACAGGAAACTTTCATATGTCATATCCCTTGTGCTTATCATAGCCATTCCCATGATGTATATTCTGCCGTGGCTTGCCGGACTGATGGGCCTCAGCGAGGAAGTTGCAGGAGCATGGCTCGGAGGTACGATTGATACTACAGGTGCCGTAGCGGCTTCAGGCACTCTGGTAGGAGAGACGGCAGCCAAGACGGCTGTGATAGTGAAATCCTCTCAGAATGTACTTCTTGGAGTAGCCGCTTTCGTCATCTCGCTCATGTGGTCCTACCAGGGTAAGAATCATGCGGAAAAACCAACACTCGGTGTGATTTGGGACAGGTTCCCGAAGTTTGTCGTAGGTTTTATCCTGGCTTCTCTGGTGTTCAGTTTCGCCATGGATACGGAAACGGCAAAAACAGTCGGTGCAGTGACAAAAGGATTCCAGAACACGCTTTTCAGTGTGGCTTTTGTCTGTATAGGCCTTGAGACAAGGTTCAATGAAATATTCAGCAGGGAAAACCGTACTCCGCTGAAAGTCTTCCTTGTTGCGCAGGCATTCAATATTGTAGTGACTCTTGTCATTGCCTGGATTATATTCGGTCTTGTAAAGCCGATGCTCGGCTGACAGGAATATCCGACAGACGGAGTTTTGATAAGCCTGTGCACTATTGTGGCAGGCTTATATTGAATACGGGGCCTATGTAATGACGTCCTGCGCTGTATCCTGACGCATTCAGCTGTCCGAAAGACCGGCCTCCGTTGTACGAATAGGTCAGACCTATGCTTATAGGTGTGCCTATCCAGAAAAAACATCCGAATTCAACGGCAGCGGATACTCCTGCGGAATAAAGGCTGCCTCCAGGAAATACCGTTAAATCAAAATGCGGAGTTATGACTGCGCGTTTTACATAAAATGCGGACGACAGGCTGAAGTCGCCGAGGTATACGGGCATTGCATATTCTGCCGTGAACTTGCAGCTTGCATTGAATCCTGCCATATAGGATGAAAGCCTGTCATTCCGGCTGAGTCCGCGAGGCAATGTATTGACTATACTTGATGAAAACAGGGAAGTCCTGTCTGTCTGCCACTGGCCCGTAGCGGTGAGCCTGAAACCGTGTGTGGAAAAGAAGCCGGGCAGATAACCATAGACATAGCCGTATGCCACCGGAGAAAAATACTCTGACAGTCCGATGTACCCTGAAATTCCTCCTTCCACTCCGATTCCAAGATCCGGATATATTTCCGAAACGGCGGTTCCCAGCATGGTATATGCACGGACGGACGCAGTCATGGTCTGGTACAGTTTTCCTATATACGAATCATTGCTTGCGCTCCATGCAATCTGCGGAACCACTCCCCGGTACCATCCTCCGGACGAGAAATTGAACGGTATATAGGCCGAAACCCTTCCCCGTACGGAAGGGATGCTGAAAGCATATGATTTCAGTGAGACCAGGTATTTCTGCATGTCAACCATCTCCATTGACAGGAAATAATTCCTTGCGGCTCTGTCATTGATATCGACAGAGGCTTCTATTACCGGATAGAGCCCGGAATAAGTGAATTTGGCGTGTCCCGAATGCCTCCAGAAATTCCTGTCATACGGATCCTTGTGCGCCGAGTATCCGAAACTTGCCGTAAATGTGCCGAGGTTGTTCTGCATTACAGCGGCAACACCGGGAGAAGCAATTTCGTAGAAATGGTCGTAGCTGAGGTTCTTTATGTTGTCATAGCTGAAATATACCGGAGCCCATGAATGTATGTTGAAAAGATGCGGGAACTTGCGGTAACGTTCCGGAGCGGAGAATCTGACGGCGACGGCAGAGTCAGCACAGTCAATGCAGGCATTTTCTGAAATTCTTCTTTCCTGTAGGGAAAGCTTTTCCGCCACCTTGTAGACATATCTTTCACTGAAATCCTCCAGGCTGTACTGGAGCGAATCCGCATCAGTGGTGCTGAGTATGGCTCCGTCATGGCAGAGAACAGAATGGTACAGTCTTTTCCCGTCGGTACTGAACTGGAAGTCCTTTGCTCCGTACGGAGTGGAAGTGGCCCTGTATGTTTCTCCTGTCTCAGGACGGAAAACGTACAGTTCGTTTACTCCGGTACGGTCACTTGTGAATGCGACATGCCCGCCCGCGCGGCGAAGGCCGGATATCTTTACCGGACCCGGTTCCAGAACTGATACCAGAGGTGTGGCAGTCATGTCTTTATGCAGTACACAGTAATAAAGTCCTGTGCCGTTTTCGGATATTCCTGATACGAAGATTCTGTCTCCCACCCATACGGACTCTGTTATCTGCAATGAATCCGGAGCGGCTATAAAGGTCCTGACATTGCCTTCAAAGTCAAGTACGGCTATTCTGCTGCCCCCCTCCACCATGTATTCCGTAGCGGCGACAAGACCGAGACTGTCTGAAACGCTTGGGTTGAAAAGCCTGCCTTCACGGGTAAGTGTCCTTTTCCTGCCTTTGTCCGTATCGAAGTACCTTATCCTCGAGTTTGTCTTGTGACCCCATCTTGCGTCAGGGACTGATTCGCTCCAGTACAGCCTGCCGGTACTGTCCGAGTATTCCAGCTTGCTTGTCTGTGTGGCGAAGGCTCCCAGACGCTTTTCTTTCCCGGAATAGCTGTACAGCATGAGAGACCGGCTTCTGTCCATGCCGCTGCGCAGTGTATATATTCCTTCAGGAGAGGCTGCCGACCCTTCATACAGGGTGTACCTCCGTATCTTTTTGCCGGGAACAGGTTCCGAGGTCATGAACGGGACCCTTTCAGCCTTGTCCGCGGCCCACATTCCGGCATAGAAGTCCATTACTTCCCGGAATGTATTCTTCAGGTTTTTCCCGCTTGTCTGTCGGGTGACAGTATTTGCGTAAAAAAGGTCGTATGGCCTCCTGGCCGGGTAGTGCAGGTATCTTGCAGTGTATTCACAGTCGTCATACAGATATCTTACTCCGCTTATGAACAGATATCCGAGAGAATATTCGTTGGGAGTATAGTACCTGTATGAACCGTATTTCCACTGTTTTGAACTGCGGATATCCCCGTTGTCGGCGGCTATCATGTACCAGTTCAGCAGGTCGGCAGTCCTTCCCCTTCCTGAAGAGGACAGGGCGGTTTCCGCGACAACCGCATCACCTTCTAGAAGCCATTTGCTGGGATACAGTCCCGCTATTGCACCGGTCCACATCTGTCCGAAAATCCAGTTGAAAGGCTTGAATACGCGGCTCATTCCCTGCTGCATCTGGGCGATATGCCTGGATTCGTGTATGGCGAGATTCTTTTCCCAGGTCATCGGTTCCGGAGAATATGCCGGCGGCGTCGTGTACAGCTCCACGCGCCTTGGGGCCCAGACTACCGTTCCGTTTGAGTTTACATTGTATGCATGCAGGATTACAGGCATTTTCCTTCGCATGAATTCTCCTGGTACATATCCCGCTGTACGGGCAACGGCCATTCTATACCTTTCCAGATTTTCACCGTACACATGTGCCAGAGAATCAAGTCCTTCCGGATATATTATACTGTAGTTTCCAGTCTGTACCATGTACCATCTGAGCGAGCCCTGGTCATCTCCCGTAGTATAGAACTGGGCTTTTGCCCAAAGGGAAGAGACTGTAAGGAATATGACTGTAAGGATGACTTTCTTCATGTACGTGATAAGGATATTCTGGCGGCAAATCTAATTATTTTTATAATTTTGCCCAAACCAGTAAAATACAATATGGTAAAACCCGATTTCATGAAACTCTGCCGTCTGTTGCTGCTCCCGGTATGTGCTGTATCCGTGCTTTTCACCGGCTGCCGGGAATCACATTCCGGAAAATATGCCTCACATCCGTTTCCGGTGCCTGAAATACCGGCGATGGTCTCATCCGGAGCTGATGCCCTGGAATATCTGGTACTGAACTACTGGAGTGTTTTTACGGACACAACGGCTCTGTATCCGTGTGATTCGTCTCTGGTCAACGGAGTGATTGAAGATGATGTGGAACAGGCTCTTGCCAACTGGATTTCACTTGCCGGCAGAGTGGACGGCAGAACTGCCGCAAAGGGAATGTCGGCACTGTTTGACGGCATCTCTGCCTGTGAATACAAGGATACTTCTTCGACAGTGTTTGAAATCATGGCGGAGCTGGTGGAGAAATATCTGTATGACCCCAATTCTCCTGTGCGCAATGAGGATCTGTATCAGGTTTTCGCTACCGGAATGGCAGGAAGTCCCTGGCTTTCTCCTGAGGAAAGGGCTGTTTATGAGTATGATGCGGAGATGTGTTCACTAAATGCTACGGGAACACCTGCTGCCGATTTTGTCTTCAGTGACAAATACGGAAGGAAAAGGACACTCTACGGTATCAAGGCAGACTACACTCTTCTGTTTTTCAGTAATCCCGGATGCGAGGCATGCAAGTATATAATCGGAGAGATGTGCTCTGACCCTGTTCTTGAATCTCTTGTTTCTTCCGGAAAAGTGGCGGTAGCCAATATCTATATTGATGAAGATCTCCAGTCGTGGTACGGCTACCAGGGTTTCTACCCTGAGGAGTGGTACAACGGATATGACCCTGATTTCATCATCCGTACGGATTTTCTGTACAATGTCCGGGCTATACCTTCCCTCTATCTTCTTGACAGGGACAAGAAAGTACTTCTGAAGGATGCTCCGGATGCGGCGGTCTTTTCGTATCTGCATCAGATATCAGGGAAATGACTATATTTGCCTTCGGCATTTATACGGCTGCGCCACAATATATTTACTATCCGTTTCAAAGCAATCAACATTAATTTCTGATAACCATGAACATAGAAAAGGAAATCTGGGGCACTGCCCCTGGCGGAAAGGAAATCTGCCGCTATACACTCAGGAACAGTAAGGGAGCGTATGTACAGCTTTCAAGTGTAGGTGCCGGAATTACGGCAGTCGCAGTTCCTGACAGGGATGGAAAGCTGGATGACGTTCTTCTTGGATACAAGGATCCTTTGAGCTATTTCAATGACGGGCCTTGTGCCGGAAAAGTACCCGGGAGATATGCAAACAGGATTGCCAAAGGCCGTTTTTCACTGGACGGGAAGGAATATACTCTTCCGGTAAACAACGGTCCGAACCACCTGCACGGCGGGCCGTGGGGATTCCAGAACCAGGTTTGGGACAGCAGAATCCATGAGAATGGCGTAGAATTCATGTATTATTCTGAAGACGGGGAGATGGGTTATCCCGGTGCTCTCAAGGCCGTAGCCCGCTACGAATGGAGTGAAGGGAACGAGTTGAGGCTGACTCTGACGGCTGAGACAGATGCGCCTACCGTGGTGAACCTTACCAACCATGCATATTTCAATCTCAACGGGGAAGGAAGCGGCAGTGTCCTAGGACATGAACTCAGGCTGAATGCCTCCGAGTATCTGCCTACTGACGATACTCTCATTCCTGTGGGGGAGAGCGAGCCGGTAGCGGGAACACCGATGGATTTCGTTGTAGCCAAACCTCTCGGCCGGGATATCAGGGAAGATTTTCCTGCGCTGAAATACGGCAAAGGGTATGACAACTGCTGGGTTATAGACGGAGCTGAGCCTGGACAGCTTCAGACAGCGGCGGAACTGTATGCTCCTGAGAGCGGGCGTGTACTGGAAGTTATCACTACACAGCCCGGAGTACAGGTATATACCGGAAACTGGCTTGCAGGGTGTCCGGAAGGCAAGTGCGGACGCAGTTACAACGATTATGACGGAGTGGCTATCGAGTGCCAGCACTTCCCGGATTCCCCTAATCATCCGGACTATCCGTCTTCAGTGCTGCGGCCTGGAGAGACATTTGAAGAAGCGGTAATCTTCGCTTTTAAAGTAAGATAGAAATGAAAAAAGCGGTCTTCAAAATGACCGCTTTTTTCATACGGCTACAGGAGCCTTGATTGCAGGCCACGGGTCATACCCTTCCAGAGTGAAATCTTCGTATTTGAAGTCGAATATGCTTTTCACATCCGGATTGATCTTCATTACGGGCAGGGGCCTAGGCTCGCGTGAAAGCTGCAGCGCCACCTGGTCGAAATGGTTTTTGTATATATGGGTATCACCGGTGGTATGTATGAATTCTCCGGGCTTCAGTCCGCACACCTGTGCTACCATCATGGTCAGCATGGCGTATGAGGCTATATTGAACGGTACTCCGAGGAAAACGTCAGCACTGCGCTGGTATAGCTGGCAGGAAAGTTTTCCTTCGGCGACATAAAACTGGAACATCGTGTGGCATGGCGGAAGGGCCATCCTGTCCACTTCGGCGACATTCCATGCAGATACTATGAGCCTGCGGCTGTCGGGATTTTTCCTGATGGCCGCAATGACATTTGAAAGCTGGTCGATGGTATGGCCGTCAGGGGCAGGCCAGCTTCTCCACTGATGGCCGTAAACTGGGCCCAGATCGCCGTTTTCATCAGCCCATTCGTCCCAGATGGATACTCCGTGGTCTTTCAGATATCTGATGTTGGTATCTCCTGCTATGAACCACAGAAGCTCGTAGATAATGGATTTGAGATGCACTTTCTTGGTGGTGAGAAGAGGGAATCCCTCACTCAGATCAAAGCGCATCTGGTATCCGAACACACTCTGGGTACCTACTCCTGTACGGTCGTGCTTCATCACTCCGTGTCCGCGTATGTGACGAAGAAGGTCAAGGTACTGCTTCATGGCCTATTTCCCGTTTACTTCTTCGGCAAGCCGGGAGGCGAGCGCCATAAACGCTGTTCCGTCAGGACGGTTTGAAAGGGCGGCAGGCTCTCCGCTGTCTCCGCTTTCGCGTATGCTCTGGACGATAGGAATCTGTCCGAGAAGCGGGATGCCGTATTTTCCAGCCATTTCTATACCGCCGTTTTTCCCGAAGATATAGTATTTGTTTTCAGGAAGTTCTTCCGGTGTGAACCAGGCCATGTTCTCGACAAGTCCGAAGATAGGCTTCCTTATGCTGTCGTTTCGGAACATGTTCACCCCTTTCTCTACGTCTGCCAATGCCACCGCTTGCGGTGTGGTCACTATCACCGCTCCGCTCATAGGGATATCGTGAACAAGGCTGATATGTATGTCTCCTGTTCCCGGAGGCATGTCGATGAGCAGGAAGTCAAGCTCCCCCCAGCGTACTTGCAGAATCATCTGCTTGAGAGCATTGCACGCCATCGGTCCTCTCCAGATAAGAGCCTGTTCGGGCTTTGCGAAATAGCCTATGGACATCCATTTGACACCGTATTTTTCCAGAGGCATGATCACTTCCTTTTCACCTTCCCGGAATGCCTCGGGCATATCATTTTCCGTTCCTGTCATCTTTGGCACGGACGGTCCGTAGACATCAGCATCTGCCAGTCCTACCTTGTAGCCGGCACGGGCCAGGGCGATGGCCAGATTGACGGCGACTGTTGATTTGCCCACTCCTCCTTTGCCGGAAGCCACGCCTATGATGTGTCTTACATGCTCCAGTTCTTCAGTCCCGAGGTTGAGTCCGACAGGTTTTTTTGAAGTGTCTTCTTTGACTACTGTCCTGACTTCCACCTGTGTCCCTGCAGGGGCATGGCGGATTACGGCAGCCTTTGTACTTCCTATAAGATATTCTGCCAGAGGGTCACGGTGTTTGGGGAAAGCGAGGGTGACAGTGACAGTGTCACCCTCGATACCGACTTTCTCCACCATGCCCAGCTCCACGATGTTCCTGTCACCCTTTCCTGGATGCTGTACATCATAGAGCATTTTCATTATTTCATTCGGTTTCATTATGTTGTATTTTACAGTTCCAATTCATTCAGCTCTGAAGCCATACTGCCCTTTTATTTCACTATGGTCATTTCGTCAAGCAGGTAGCCCGCTCCGCCGAATTTGTCCACAATGAAAAGCACATACCTGATGTCTACATTGATACATCTCTGCAGGTCAGGCTCGAACATGATGTCGCTGCTCATTGATTCCCAGTTGCCGTCGAAAGCCAGTCCTATCAGCTCCCCGTCCGCATTGAGGACAGGGCTTCCCGAGTTTCCTCCGGTGATATCGTTGTTGGAAAGGAAAGCCACAGGCATATTGCCCTGAGCGTCCGCGTACTGACCGAAATCCTTGTTTTTCCATAGCTCCTTCAGCTTTTCCGGTACAACGAATTCCCAGTTGTCCGGATCTTCTTTCTCCATCACTCCGTCAAGGGTTGTGCAGTACTTGTAGATGACAGCATCTTTAGGCGAATATCCTTTTACATGTCCGTAAGTCAGCCTCATCGTGAAGTTTGCGTCAGGGTATGAAGGCTGATCCTTTTTCCATTCCAGCTGACCTGCGGTAAATGCCTTGCGTCCGGCATAGAGCAGGGAATCGCTGTATGAGATTTCGGGAAGTACACTGATGATGACATCGGAGTACGCCTTGGCAAGAGCAAGAGCAGGGTCTTCGAATATCCCTGAAGGTTCCGCCGACTTCAGAGCGGCAGAAAGTTTCTCTGCCGAGGAGAAGACACTGTGATCAAAAAGGGAGTCCACATAAGAGTCGATGTCCATTGTCCCGAAGTCCGGAGCCAGACCTTTGAGATAATATGCAGGATCAGTATTGTTCCTGTAGAATTCCAGCATTGCCTTGGCCTCTTTGATATCGGTGTTAACGGAATAGTCCTTGTATTGCGGTTCGAGTGTCTTGAAGGCATCCTGAAACGCAGCAAGGGTATCCTTGTCTCCTGCAGCGTCTATTGCGGTTTTGGCTGCATTACTGAAGGCTGTAGCGAAACTGGCAAGCTCGATTCTGTATACAGACTCCAAGGTAGTTGTATAGATCCTGTTTGCCTGTCTTCCTGCCTCTACTCCTTGACGTATGGTTTCCAGTGCATTGCCGTATTTTTCCTGGCGTTTCCTGTTTTCATTCACCCATTCGGTGAAGTCTGCTTCTTCCTGTTCGGCCCGGCCTGTAATATTGAGTTTTGCAAAAGCCTGCTTCATTCCTATCCATTTTTTCCAGCCGTTGGAAGAGCCTGCATATTTGCTGGCATACTGGATTTTCACTTTAGGGTCGGCAAGCATGTCTTCCATCATGATGTCCTGACGGACAGTACGGGCTGCGATCGCGATATCCTGTTTTTCCAGAAGGTTTTTCAGCTCGGGAGAAGTGAAGAACCGGTTTGTCCTTCCAGGATATCCCATGATCATGGTATAGTCTCCTTCCTGCACTCCTTTCAGAGAGATGGAAAGATGCCTTTTCGGAGTATAAGGTACGTTGTCAGGAGAGTAGTCCGCAGGATTGTTGTCCTTGTCTGCATATACGCGGAACATGGAGAAGTCACCGGTATGGCGAGGCCACATCCAGTTGTCGGTGTCTGCACCGAATTTACCGATCGAGGAAGGCGGAGCACCGACGAAACGGATGTCGCGGAATGTCCTGTAGACAATCATATAGCGGACATTGTCGTTGTAGAATGAAGTGAAAACGACAGTGCAGTGCGGGTAGTCGCCTTCGGCCTGCTTCCTGAGCTCCTGCTCCTTTTCGGAGACGGCTTTCCTTACGATGCCTTCGATATTTTCGCTGTCCTTGTGTTTTTTCCGTGCGTCCTTTTCGACTTTTTGCATTATCGCGGTAACATCTGTCATGTTTTCCAGAAACTTTACCGTAAGTCCTTCGCACGGAAGCTCTTCACTTCTGTTCATGGCCCAGTAGCCGTCGGTAAGATAGTCATGCTCTACAGAACTGAGCTGCTGGATGCTTGCATATCCGCAGTGGTGGTTTGTCACCAGAAGGCCTTCGCCGGATATGATTTCCCCCGTACATCCGCCTCCGAACTGAACGATTGCATCCTTGAGTGAAGAGTGGTTGATACTGTAGATCTGGTCTGCATCCAGACGGCAGCCCTCTTCCTGCATTATACTGATATTCATTTTTTCCAGGAGAGGGAGCATCCACATTCCCTCGTCCGCTTTCAGCCCTGCAGAAGAAAAGATGGCGAGGGCTGCTACTGCGCAAAGCAACTTTTTCATTACGAGTATTGTGTTAAAGTTTTGATTGTATTTCAGATGAGCTTCTTGATCAGGTTGTTCACCTTTTTGTTCAGACAGTGCCGGTGCCAGTAACGTTTCCTTCCTGCATTGTGTTCGGCATATTTCAGTGACCTGTGGTTCCTGGCGCAGAAAGGTGGCGGAAAAAGATAGTCTGGAGCGATGCCGCATTCTCTCATGCAATACGGGTGGAGTATCTGGTCACGGTGGGCATACCGGATGAAAAGCTTCCACCACAGATCGTCGAACCTTATTATTTCCGGTGCGTTGTGACGGCGGAAAATGACATTGTTTTCATTCATTCCGAAATGCTTCGGAAATCTGTGCCGCTTCAGGAAAAACAGCGCTCCGAGCAGTCTTGACCTTGATTCTATTCCAGAGTCAAGACTCTCTTTGATTTCATCATAAGCGCAGTCCCGCGCCCAGTGTCTGATACCTGAATACAGAATCCCTGCATTGATCTTTTCCCGTATGATTTCGTAGAAACAGTCACCGGCTATCGAGACATTCCCGTCCATCCATACGCTGTATGAGTACTCCGGCAGCAGTATATGAGGATTGATTTTCGGGTATCTGGACAATACGGCAAAGTCTTTGCTCCGGAAATCCAGTTCGCGTATTTGCCAGATACCTTTCCTTTCGGAAGTCTTTTCCCCTTTTCCGACAAAGCATACATAGTCGCACTCCGGGTCCGTAAAGACAGGATCCGTCAGTTCGTCATAGTTCCCCAGTATGCATGTGTAGATTACAGTATCGGGCATTGTCTTGATTTGAAACGGAATGCAAACATACACATAAATTCCGACACTTCATCAGAACAGCGACGGCTCCAGTTCTTTCACATGGAAACTTTTCCTGTGGTATGGAGTATAGCCGCAGGTCCTTATGGCTTCTATGTGTTCTCTGGTGGGATATCCCATATTCCTGTCCCATCCGTACTGAGGATACTCCGCAGCGAGTTTTCTCATGTATTCGTCTCTGTAGGTCTTGGCCAGGACAGAAGCTGCCGCTATCGGAGCGTATATGCCGTCTCCCTTTACTATGCACCGGTATGGAATGTCGTGTATGGGTTTGAACCTGTTTCCGTCCACCAGGAGGGATTCCGGAAGAGGGGAGAGTCTCATTACGGCACGCCACATCCCGGCGATTGAGGCATTGAGTATGTTCATTGAATCGATTTCCCCGGCGCTGACAGCTTCTACGGCATAAGCCACTGCTTCCCGTTCTATGACAGGTCTCAGAATATCCCTGGCCTTTTCTGTCATTTTCTTGGAATCGTCAAGAAGCGGATGATGGAAGTCTTTCGGCAGAATGACAGCGGCGGCAAATACCGGACCGGCAAGCGGTCCTCTGCCGGCTTCATCGCATCCGGCTTCAATGAGACTGCCATCAAGAAAGTTCAGGAGATGTTTCTTTTCACGCATGGACACAAAGGTAGGAAAAATTACTCCTGTTTTTCCTTTTTGAGCATGGAGATGATTTCGTCTTTGGTCTTTACAAGGTCTTCCAGAAGAGCTATCCGGTTTTCCATTGAACGGATAGTCTGCTCCATTTCCCGGCTGGTGCGTTCCTTTTCCTCTTTCTCGTTAAGATATTTCACGCGCATTTCGTCCAGTGTCTTGTCTTCGCTTTCATGAGGGACATATCCCAGAACCAGTTCTGCCGGTGTCTTGTCCAGAATGGAGGCAATCCGCAGGAGATAATCGTTCAGCAGTGCTGTCTCTCCGGATTCGATGCGTCTGTAGGCGTTGCGGGAGATGCCCATTTTTTCGGCCATTTTCTGCTGTGTCAGGCCGAGACTCTTCCGTGCTGCAGTGATGTTTTTCTTGACGGAGCTGTTATCCATTCCTTAAAGTGATATAACTGACACAAAAGTATCATATATAACCTCATCGGAATGACAATAATTGATTGTCAATGACAATCGGAAAATGTCAAAAACAGAAAAAACCGTAAAAAAGAGAAAAAATCCTGGACATTTCGCCACAAAATGACAACAATTCTTTGTCTTTTCAGGGTACAAGCCCAGATTTGCGGGAAAATACAGTACTATGGAAAAGGAAAAATTCGAAATGTTCGCGGCCCTGCTTGAAAATGAAAAGGTGCACATGTTCTCCGGCGTGACATTCTCCGTAATGTGCGGATGGGTAGGTGCCGGCATACGGGAAATGGACGCTTTCCTGAAATCCGAATTCGGATACGGCGGAGATGAAATACTGGAAGCCTACAGGCGGAGTACCTCTTCCCGTTTACGGGAGAAATATGGGATAGAGCTGTGACGCTCTATTGTTTTTAAGGTTTAAATTTATTAGATTTGCTCCGATGCCGACTTAATGAAAGTATCGGAAGACCAATAATTAATAACAAAAAAGAAAAGCAAATGAAAGCTTATTCAACCAACAACATCCGTAATGTGGTTCTGCTTGGTAGCACCAAGTCAGGTAAAACCACATTATCTGAAGCTATGCTCTACGAGGGCAAGGTGATTGAGAGGAGAGGGTCGGTGGAGGCTGGGAACACCGTATCTGACAATACTGAAATCGAGCAGATGAACCAGCGCTCGATCTACTCTACTCCTCTCTACGCCGAATTCATGGATACGAAGTTCAATATCATAGATACTCCGGGTGCAGATGATTTCATCGGGGGTGCGGTATCCGCTTTCAAGGTCTGCGATACCGGAGTTCTCGTCATCAACGCGCAGCAGGGTGTAGAGGTAGGAACGGAAATATTCGCCCGCTATGCCCGCCAGTATGATATTCCGCTGATTGTGGCAGTCAACCAGCTGGACAGCGAAAAGGCTTCTTGGGAGAATACTCTCGAGTCAATGAAAGAGGCATTCGGCAAGCAGCCGGTCCTTATCCAGTATCCGGTGAACCCGGGACCGTCATTTGACGGGTTCATCGATGTTCTTAAAATGAAATATTACCATTTCAAGGATGACAACGGGACCCGTGAGGACCTTGAAATCCCTGAACAGTACAAGGACGAGGCAGAGGAGTTGAGGGCGGCCCTTATCGAAAGGGCGGCAGAATATGACGATACTCTTATGGAGAAGTTCTTCGAGGCAGGAGTTCTGACGGAAGACGAAATCCGCAAGGGTATCGGAATCGGCTGCAGGGCAGGAGAAGTTCTTCCTGTGTTCTGCCTTTCAGCCAGAAAGGATATAGGTGTCAAGAGGCTTATGGAGTTCACTATCAGGACAGCCTCATCACCTGCAGACAGGAAGGCAAAGACAAAGGATGGAAAGGAAATAGAGTGCAAGCAGGACGCCCCTACAACACTCTTCATATATAAGACAGCGGTAGAACAGCATCTGGGAGAAGTGGCCTACTTCAAGGTGATGTCAGGAGAGCTGACCGAGGGCCAGGACCTTGAGAATCCTGAAACAGGCGACAAGGAAAGAATCAGTACGATATATGCCGTGGCCGGCAGGAAGAAGGAGAAAGTGACAGACCTGTTTGCCGGAGATATAGGATGTACGGTGAAACTCCGTGCCGCCAAGACAAACGCGACTCTTTCACAGCCGGGTACTGATATCGCCTACGAGCATATCAAGTTCCCTGCTTCCAAGTTCCGTACGGCAGTCAAGGCCAAGGAGCAGAAAGACGAGGAAAAGATGAGCGAGGCTCTTGCCAGGATTTCCGCCGAGGACCCGACTATCATCGTGGAATATTCCAAGGAGCTCAAGCAGACTATCCTCAAAGGTCAGGGAGAGCAGCATATCAATATCGTCAGATGGAGACTCAAGAACGAAAACAAAATCGAAATCGATCTTTTCCCTCCGAGGATTTCATACAGAGAGACCATCACCAAGGTGGCTGCTGCAAGCTACCGGCACAAGAAACAGTCCGGAGGAGCCGGCCAGTTCGGCGAGGTGCACCTGCTCATCTGTCCTATCGTAGAAGGAGTTGAAGCTACCAACAGATTCAAGATCGACGGCAAGGACATGGTTCTTAATGTAAAGAGCAAGGAATCCTTTGATCTTGAGTGGGGCGGCAAGCTTGAGTTTTACAACTGTATTGTCGGAGGAGCCATTGACGCACGATTCATGCCTGCCATACTGAAAGGTATAATGGACAAGATGAGCGAGGGTCCCCTTACAGGTTCGCTGGCCCGCGATATCAGGGTCTATGTATATGACGGCAAGATGCATCCTGTGGATTCCAACGAAATTTCTTTCGTTCTTGCTGCCCGAAATGCCTTCAAGGAAGCCTTCCGTAATGCCGGACCGAAGATCATGGAGCCTATATACAACGTCGAGGTACTGACGCCGTCCGAATACATGGGTGCCTGCATGTCGGACCTGCAGAACCGCCGTGCCCTTATTGAAGGAATGGGCAGTGACAAGGGATTCGAGGTTATTAAGGCGAGGGTTCCGCTTGCAGAACTGTACAAGTACTCCACATCCCTGAGCTCCCTGACTTCGGGAAGTGCGACATTTACCATGGAGTTTGCCGACTATCAGGCAGTTCCTTCCGATGTTCAGGACAAGCTTCTCAAGGCTTACATGGAGCAGGAAAAGGAAGAGTAACCGTTGCCGGTGAAAAGTGATTTTGGGAGCGGGGCAGCTTTATGCGGCCCCGCTCCTGTTGATTATTTATCTGCGGCGGGAAAGTCTTATCCTCTTCCCGAATACAGTAAGATATTTTATCCGGTCTTCTCCGATACGCGTTATGGACAGCAGCCATGTAAGTACAGGCTGGACCTTTTTTATGAAAACCAGATGAAGTGAGCGATACCGGCTTGTGCTGACTGTTCTGACTTTGTATGAGCAGGCGCCCGGAATCATGGACAGTATCCTTTCATATACATGCGCCATGGAACCTTGCGAGGTTGTGTGCTGTCTGGTGCTGAACATTTCTGCTGAAACTTTGTCCGACAGGAGAAATCCGTACATATCTGCTCTTGCCATGAACATGGTTCCTGCGCAGAAGTATTCCCCCATATTTTCCAGACCGAGTCTTCCGATTTCATCCTGCAGTTTGGAAAGATCTTCAGCGAGGCTGTTGGATGTTTTCTTGTAAAGCCACCGGCTGCATACCAGACCCAGCTTCGGATCCGTTTCGAAATAACCCAGCAGTCTTCTGAAATGCGCTTTGCTTGACAGAAGCGAATCCACCAGCTCATTTCTCCATTGGAATCCGTTCAGTTTGATCCCGTTTATTTTGCAGCTCCTGTCCCTCCTGTTTTTGGTATGCAGTTTCATCACCAGATCATAGTCATCAAGATTAACCGATTTGATGACTTTTATGAAAGGCCATACATCATATCCTCTGTTTTCTACAGATACGTAATGGACATTTGCTCCAAGTGTCTGGAATTGGTTTTCAATGCCGGCGTCATGGTTGTATTCCGTAACATAAAGATCCCAGTCGCATCCGGAAATGTTGGCCAGTTTTGAAACGAAATAGCCTGTTTGGTTATAATAGAAAATGTGTAAATGGACAAGCAGTTTCATTCTCCGCGCAATTAATCATCATAAAGATAGTACGAACATGCCTAATATGCAAATCAGCAGCCTTATACGTGTATGGGACCGGGCATTTGTCATGGCATGACACCCGATATTCGGGAAAAAGGCTTAACTTTGCTTTCTGTAAAACTCAGAATCCGGAGAAACTTGCATGACAGATATGGATATTGATTTTGTAATCACCTGGGTGGATATGAACGACCCGGCGTGGCAGGAGGAGTTCAGGAAATATTCCGGCAATCGGGAGAATACGAAGAACGGAGTATCCGAAGCCCGTTTCAGGGATTACGGTTTCCTGAAATACTGGTTCCGGGGAGTGGAGAAGTTCGCTCCCTGGGTGAGGAGGATTCACTTCGTGTCCAGCGGGCAGAAGCCGGACTGGCTTGATGAAGGCAACCCGAAGATCCACCTGGTGAAACACGGTGATTATATCCCGGAGCAGTTCCTGCCTACATACAATTCCGTAGTGATAGAACGTTACATGCACAGGATTCCCGGCCTTGCAGAGCATTTCGTCTATTTCAATGACGATTTCTATATCATCAATTCTATCGGGACAGAGCGTTTTTTCCGAAACGGCCTGCCTTGCGACATAGCAGCATTCCTTTATAATCCCGGCTGGTCGCAGTGGTACAAGAGAATAAAAAACAATCTGAAAATCATCAACGCCCATTTTGACAAGAAAGAGGTCATGTCCCGTTTTCATGACAAGTGGTTCGACAAGAGCTACGGTTCCAGGGCCAGGTGGAACTATTTGCTGAAACCGTACGGAAAGTTCATCACCCTGCGCACACCGCACAATGCCCAGCCTTATCTGAAAACAACCTTTGAGGAAGTCTGGTCGGCAGCCGGGAAAGAACTTACCGAAACATCTGGCAACAGATTCCGGGCATTGAATGACTATACTCCCGAGCTTTTCCGTACCTGGCAGATATGCAGGGGGAATTTCGAGCCGTACAATACCTACATGGACACCAGAATGTTTCCTTTGATGATCCGGCCGAAACAGGCTGTAAAGGCCATCAGGGAACAGTCTTATTCTCTGGTATGTCTGAACGACAATGTGCATATAAGGAATTATGCCCGGGTGATGGCGGATATCAGGGACGCTTTTGAATATATCCTTCCGGAAAAATCCGGTTTTGAACGCTAGTTCCGCATACGGCTATGAATAAAGTCCTGGCAGAAATAATCGCGGGTATGATCCCGTATAAGATGGAGCGTAACAGGTGGCGCGGGATATTGCGCTACGGTGTGTTCAATGCCATCAGGCTGAGGTGCCGGATGAAGCATGACCATACACTGCCCCGCTACTATCTGGCTGTATGTGCCATAGCCAAGAATGAAGGTCCGTATTTCCGGGAGTGGATTGAATGGCACCGTTCAAAAGGCGTGGAAAAATTCTACATATACGACAATGAAAGCACTGACGGAACGGAAAGGATACTTGCCCCGTATATTGAATCCGGTCTTGTGGACTATACATGGTTTCCGGGCAGTAAAAGGCAGCTGGCTGCTTATGACGACTGTTTCGACAGGCACAGGCTTGAAGCCAGATGGATTGCTGTAATTGATCTTGACGAATTCATTGTGCCGGTAAAGGACAGGTCCATTCCTGATTTCCTGCGCAGGATGGAAAAGTTTTCGTCCGTCGAGATCAACTGGCTTGTATACGGAAGCGGCGGAGCGAAGACACGGGAACCGGGAAGAGTGATGGAGAGGTTCCGCAGGCATTCCGCATATGACCATGAACTGAATACCCATGTCAAGAGTATTGTCGATCCGAGACGTGTATGTACGATGGTAGGATGTCATGAAGCTGCCAGGATTTCCGGACGAGCAGCCGATTCGCACGGAATGCCGTTGAGGAAAGGTTTTCATGACCGCAAGCCCCAACAGGATGTAATCCGCATCAACCATTATGCTGTGAAGTCATACGAGGAATTTCTGGCCAAGAGAGCCCGTGGCAGGGCCCGGGTGACAAGCCTGCGCGACATGAGCTATTTCGGACAATATGACCTGAACGATATTGAAGACTGATATGAGTGCTTCCGGAACATTGGTGAAAGTGATTGTCCCTGTATATAGGGAAACATTGGAGCCGCTTGAGCGGATTTCCCTGGAGCGGAACAGGCGGATTCTCGGGGAGTATCCTTTTGTATTCATACATCCTGAGAGTCTGGATGCCGGCAGCCTGGTGTCGGAGTTTCCGGGATGTGGCGAGGAGGCATTCGATGATTCTTTTTTCGGCAGTATAGCCGGGTATAACCGGCTTATGATGTCATCCGGTTTTTACCGTCGTTTTTCAGATGCCGAGTACATTCTGATTTGTCAGCTTGACGCTTTCGTTTTCCGTGATGAGCTGGCAGAGTGGTGTCATAAAGGTTATGATTACATAGGTGCCCCGTGGCCGGTCCCGCGTCTGTTCCGTCTTCCTCTGTTCAAGCAGTGGCGCAAGCGGTTCCATAACAGGATGCGTACGGAAAAGGATTTCAAGGTGGGGAACGGCGGTTTTTCTCTCCGTAAGGTATCAAGTCACCTGCGGGCTACGGAACGGCTGCAGGATGAAATAGCTTCCCATCTTGCCAGACAAAGGTATTTTTCCAATGAAGACCTGTTTTTTGCGCTTGAAGTCAACAAATACGGAATGGATTTTACCTATCCGGACTATAAGGAAGCGCTTCAGTTCAGCTTTGACAAATACCCCGCCCTCTGCTACAGGGACAACAGACACCGTCTTCCTTTCGGTTGCCATGCATGGTACAAGGACAAGATGAAGGATTTCTGGTTTCCTATCATCTGGCCTCTTCTATCTTCTTCCTGATATCGGGATAATGCTCAAGTATCCTTTCAAGTGCCTTCCGGTTACGGTCTTCTCCTGATTCGATATTTATCTTTTTCAGAGACAGTTTTGAAGGTTTTCCTATTTCCCGCACATGACGCTGCCCGTTGGGAAGCGGGACAATGTAGGTGCCGCGGGATACTGCCGCCGCCCAGAACCAAATATCGTCGTTGGTCGGTGCCAGAGACAGGAAAAGTTCCGGATCCAGCATGGTTTCATCCAATGAGTGAGGAGGATACAGGACCCCGCCTACTCCTGTCTGCATGGCGAGGTGGCTGAAATGCAGCTTTTTGAAGATAAAATCGTACCATTTGTATTTCCTCCATTTACTGTAAGGGGCTTCTGGCTTCACTTTTCTCACACGGTGGGCGATGATTGCATCCGGCAGTCTTTTGTGAAGGCGGACCAGATTCCTGAGCATGTTCTTCGGATAGCGGATGTCGTCATCTATGGTTACGATGATGTCGTCCGGGAAATCATTTATGGCCGGAATCAGCTTTTTGTATGAACGGATTTCAGAGGGTACGAACCTGACTTCAAAGATCGGGCTTTCAGTCTTGAGCTGTTCAAGCTCCGCAGGCAGGCTCTTGCCGGAGAATTTGTGCGTATCCAGATACAGTACTATCCGGTCAGGCAAAAGACTGCCTTTCAGGACAGAACGTATTGCTTCTGCCGCATATGGGACTGCTGCCGGAAATGTGGTCAGCGAAACGATGATTTTATTTTTTTGTCCGTTCATTTTGACTGGATATGATAACTTGTTGCTTTTCCGATTTCCGGATAGTTTTCAATAACAGCCTGCAGTGCGGCTGCGTTTCTGTCTTCTCCTGACTTGAAATTGTATGTCTTCAGAGACAGCTCCCTAGGCTTTCCGAGACCTTTAGGCTTGTTGTGCCCGAACGGAACAGGTATGACAGGTGTCCCTTTGGCAACGGCCGCCGCCCAGAACCAGATATCGTCAGTAGTGGGAGCCAGCCTTGTGAAAATCCTTTCGTCAAGCATTTCCGTTTTCAGGGAATGCGGAGGATACAGCACACCTCCGACACCTGTCTGCAGATTCAGGAAACCGGAATGTATTTTTCTGAAGACGAAGTCGTACCACCTGTATTTTTTCCATGTTCTGTAAGGCTTTCCCGGCCTTATCCGTTTGGCCCGGTGCGCAAGTATTGCGTCAGGGTAGTCCTTGTGAAGGTTCAGCAGATCCCGCAGCATGTCCCGGTGGTAGACGATGTCATCGTCCACAGTCACGATGACAGCATCCGGAAAATCTTTCAGTGCGGGCACAAGTTTCTTGTATGACCTTATTTCAGCCGGATCGAACCGGACTTCAAAAGAAGGATACCGTCTTTTGAAGGCTTCAAGCTCCTCCGGCAGTACTTCACCGGGAAACTTTTGCGTATCAAGGTAAAGTACCACTTTGTCAGGAATGACAGAACCTTCCAGAACCGACCGGATGGACCGGATGGCATATGGAATGGCTGCAGGGAAAGAGGTCAGAGAAACAATGACGGTCTCTTTGGAAGCGTTAGAATTGTTGTCCTGTGGCATCTGATTGTTCTTTAAGAACTACTTGTTGTCATTTTGGAACAAAAATAGGCAAAATTTTTCATATCGTAAGAAAACATATATATTTACGGAAAAGATGACGAATGACGACAAATATAAAATACAGTCTGCTGGTAAGTTTCCTCACTGCAGCAGCGCATCTTCCGATGAAATGCCTGTATGTTATCAGCGATATGGCATATCCTTTCATATACTATCTGATACGGTACCGCCGCAGGACTGTGAGACACAATCTGGAGCTGGTGTTCGGAACAGATGATCCGGCGAGGATTGTCAGGATGGAAAAGAAATTCTATCACCACCTTTGCGACTGCATAGCCGAAACGGTGAAGCTGCTTCATATTTCCGATGAGGAAATCGACAGGAGAGTGGAAGTGACCAACGGGGAATATATCGACAGCATCATACGGTCCGGGCATTCCGTAATACTGTTCCTCGGCCACTATGGGAACTGGGAGTGGGTACAGGCGATTATCCACCATTTCAGAGAGCCTCTTGTCGGCGGGCAGATCTACAGGCCTCTGCATGATAAGGTTATGGACAAAGTGATGCTTAAAATCCGTTCGAGGTTCGGTCTTGAGTGCATCCACCAGGACAAGGCTGTGCGCAGGCTCATCAGCATGGAAAGATCAGGGCGGAAATTCGTTATAGGCTTCATTTCAGACCAGCGTCCTTCAAGTTCCGTACTGCACCATTGGACTGATTTTCTGGGGCAGGACACTCCGTATGTGGTAGGAGGGGAGACTATCGGGAATCATGTCGGAGCAAGGTTTGTCTATCTGGATGTCGAAAAGCTGTCCAGAGGACATTACAGGCTGACTTTTCTACCTGTAGTCCCGGATCCGGCTGATGACGGACCGGATCCATATACCAGAGAATTCATGAAAATGCTTGAAAAGACCATTTACCGTGACCCTGTATATTGGCTTTGGTCGCACAAGCGGTGGAAACGCCACAGATAGAAACTGTTACAGTCCGAGTTCTACCTGAAACCGTATCGCCCATTTGTCGTATCCGGCTGATGAAGGTATTTTATCCATATAATTATAGGATACGTCCATCTGGACTTTCAGGCTGTGTCCGATTATGTATCTGGTAATACCGAGTGTACTCTGGTTCCATTTCCTGTATCCTTCCATGTTCATGATTTCCCTGTCCGGAAACATGGTGGAGTTCCTGAGTGCCACTTCCCATTTTCTGTCAAAGAGATAGCTGGCCTGCAGGTTAAGTCCTGAGCCGGTGTAGATGTGCTGCCCGTCAGACAGAAGCGCGGATTGTGGGGTATATCTGCCAAGATAATCCGCCGCAAATGCGAAGCCTCTGTATTTCAGTACCAGGTCTGCATAATATGATGCGATATCCCGGGTCTCTCCGTCGCTCATGGCAGCTCCTTTCCATCCCTGGATGCGCTGTGCCTTGTTGTTGAATGTATATCCCAGCCCTATCATAAGTTTGGGCGTTTCCTCCCAGTCCAGGTCACTTTCGATGTATTCTCCTTTTCCGTGCAGCCTTCCCATCGGATAAAGTTCAAGTCTTCCTGTATATGCAAACCCTGCGACAGAAGAAGAGTTCCAGTTTCTTCCTTCTCCGAGAGTGACTGAAGCCTTGGCTGCAATGGCGAATGAATCGTAATCCCCGTAGTAGTACTCTCCGAAAAATCCCATGTCACGGTCTCCTCCGAACTCGCTGTTCACAATGCTTCTGTCAACGAACTGGAGTGCACTTGAGGAGTTGACCCTTGCCCTGTTGGCTTTGACTTTTGTCTGTCCGAATCCGATGTTCCATGACGGATTCGGCATAAAGTAGACTATGGCATCCCTGATGAGATTCATGTTCCCGTTCGGGATCATCTCCGTGTCATAGCTGGAGAACCCGAGCTGGATGGAGTAGATGAACTTTGGCGAGAAGATATATCCGTCAAATCTGAGCCGTAGCCTTTTTATCTGCGCTTCGGCTTCTGTGAGACTGAAATTCCTGTCAAACGACAGTCCTGCCATATTCTGCATCCTGAAGCGGAAAGTCATTTCATAACTCTTGTTCCCCGGTCGGAACGTTATCCCTTTGCCGACTTCTATGTTCGGCAGATTCCGGAGTGTATGCAGGATGTCTTCAGTGTTGTCCAGAGAATCTGCAATGAAAGACTCTATCCTGTCCAGTCTGGTGGCGGCAGGCTTCTCCTGCGCTGATGCAGAGACATAAAGGAAAAGAACCGCAAACATCAGGGTGAGATATTTCTTCATTGGTAGTGGGATTATTTCGGATTCAGGTTACAAAGTTCTGAAGATATTGTGAAGAGAATCTGAAAAAAAAGTAAAATTTTTATAAAATCCTTTCATATACGGAGAACTCGTACCTGTATCCTGATTCAGGGTCGGCGGCTGTTTCTGACGAGGATATCTTTTTCCATGTTTCCGGAGAGATTTCGGGAAAAAAGGCATCGGCATCCGAGATAGATGTATGGACATGGGTAATGTACAGCCTGTCAGCAACATCCATAGCCTGTCTGTATATTTCCCCTCCACCGATTATGAAGCATGGTTTTCCGTATGAGCCGGCAATCGACAGGGCCTCTTCCAGAGAGGATGCTGTTATTGTCCCTTCAGGGAAGCCCTTGCCGGAGCTGCGGGTTATCACGATGTTTGTCCGGCCGGGAAGCGGCTTGCCTATGGACTGGAATGTCTTCCTGCCCATTATTACGGTACTTCCGGTGGTTACCCTCCTGAAATATTTCAGGTCTTCCGATATGTGCCAGGGTATTGTCCCCCGTCTGCCGATGGCGCAGTTGTCCGAAACGGCTGCTATTATGTTTTTTTCCATGCGACAAAGATAATGATTATAAAATAACTCCCAAGTCTTTCCGGTCAAGCAGGCGATAGCGGGTAGCCTCTGTAAGATGCTGTATGAGTATGTTTTCCGATCCGTCCAGATCCGCAATGGTGCGTGCAAGTTTCAGTATCCTGTGGTATGCCCTTGCGGAAAGGCCGAGTGTGTCTACTGTCTTTTCCATGAACTTCCTGCAATTTTCAGGAATACGGCAGTATTCTGCCGTCATCTTCCCGTTCATCTCCGCATTTGTGAAGATTCCCGTATGCTTCAGCCTCTCTTTCTGTATTTCCCTGGCCCTACAAACCCTCTCGGCCACCTTACTGCTGGGCTCGGCCGCCGAAACTTTTATGAGTTTACCTGTTTCAACCGGATTTATCCACAGATGAATGTCTATCCTGTCCATTACAGGACCGGACAGTCTTGACAGATAGGCGGTTCTTCTGGCAACAGAGCAGGAGCACCTGTCTCCGTCTCCGTAATAACCGCATGGACATGGATTCGTAGCGGCGACAAGCATGAATGAAGCCGGAAAGCTTATCTTGGTCCTGAGTCTTGATATGGTGACCCGCCTGTCTTCGAGCGGTCCGCGTAGCATTTCCAGTATCCTTTTCGGCATTTCGCAGAATTCGTCAAGAAAAAGGACCCCGTTATGTGCGAGGGATATTTCTCCGGGAATGATGCTGTCGGATCCGCCGCCGATGAGCGAGGCTGCCGATATATTGTGGTATGGGGATCTGAACGGACGTTGTCTGACAATCCGGTTCCCGGAACGGTACTTCCCTGCGACGGAATATATCTTGCTGGTCTGGAGAGACTCTTCCGTGCTCATGGGCGGCAGTATTCCTGCCATTGCCCTGGCAAGTGTGCTTTTCCCTGCTCCCGGAGGCCCGATCATCATGACATTGTGTCCTCCCGCAGCTGCTATCTCAAGCCCTCTTTTTGCCCCTTCCTGTCCGTAAATACTTGAAAAATCAGGTATTTCACCGGACAGAAGCTGCTCCTGTCTTACATCACTTCCTTCCGGAGTGCACACCGGAACGGTCTTGCCGGAAGGGATATCCCGAATTTCCATCCCGCTGCAGTCCTCATTCCCTTCCATAATGGAAATGACATCGGAAAATGTCCTTACCCCGAAAACCCTGGCCAGTCCATAGCCGAGTGTCTCGCATGCTGATTCATACGGCAGGATGCATCCTTCGAATCCTCTGTCCCTGGCCATTTCCGTGATGGGCAGAGCTCCCGGGACGGGCCGGACAGAGCCGTCCAGTCCCAATTCTCCCATTACAATATATTTCCCCAGTCCTGGAAGTTCTTTCTGTCCGGATGCGGCCACTATCCCCAATGCTATCGGAAGGTCGTATCCGCTGCCTTTCTTGTGCAGGTCTGCCGGGGCCAGGTTTATTACGATTTTCTTTCCGGGAATCCTGAATCCAAGAGTCTGCAATGCAGTCACTGTTCTCAGAAGACTCTCTTTTACCGCAACGTCTGCAAGTCCGACAAGGTGTATCCCTATTCCTGAAGTGATATCCACTTCTACTGTTACCGGTACAGCATCTATCCCGATGCATCTGGCGCTGAAAATATTGATTAGCATGTCCGAAAAAATTTTCGGCGAATATTGGTGCTGAAAAGAGAAAAAACATAAAGAAACGGAAAAAGGTGGCGAACTACTGGAAGATTTTCTAATTTTGTATACTTTGATCATCTATCGGAATGATAAGGGAATTCATAGAATCAGTGGGACAGTACTGCCTTTTCCTGAAAATGGTTTTCAGGAAACCGGAGAAATGGAAAATATTCTGGCAGCAGTTTCTTGTCGAGTCAGAAAAGCTGATTCTGTCTTCTGTCCTGCTGGTCTGTGTCATTTCCACGTTCATAGGAGGGGTTCTTGTCATACAGATAGCATCCAATATAGAAAATCCTTTTATTGACAGGATGAATGTCGGATACATGCTCAGGGAGATCCTCATACTGGAGTTCTGTTCTACCATTGTCGCTCTTATCCTTGCAGGCAAGATGGGGTCGAACATCTCGTCCGAGATAGGCAGTATGAGGATTACCGACCAGATTGATGCGATGGATATGATGGGTGTGAATTCAGCCGGCTTCCTGGCCCTTCCGAAAATAATATCCGCTACTCTTCTGAGTCCTCTTCTGATGCTTCTGAGTCTGGCGTTCGGGATACTCGGAGGGTGGATAGTGGTGTATCTGACAGGGATAATCGGGCCTCACCAGTATATCGAGGGCATGAAATACTGCTATAACGGATTCTATGTCATCTACAGCGGATTCAAAATGTCCCTGTTCTGTTTCCTCATTTCCTCGATAGCATCTTTCCGTGGATATTATGCAAAAGGAGGCTCGTTGGGAGTGGGGTCGGCAAGCACCAAGGCGATAGTCACGATAAGCATACTTATTCTCCTTTTCGATCTGATTGTCACCCAGCTCATGCTTTATTGACTCTCCATAAAGTCCGTACGCTATGATAAAGGTAGAGCATTTATACAAGAGTTTCGGCCAGGTGTCTGTACTTGAAGATGTCTCCATAGAGTATTCTCCGGGCAAGTGCAACATGGTAATCGGAGCCAGCGGTAGCGGGAAGACCGTTCTCCTGAAGACTCTTATCGGTCTTTATGAGCCGGATTCCGGAGATATATGGTTCGGAGACGAGAATCTTTCTTCCATGTCGTATGACCAGAAAAAGAAACTCCGCCAGAGGATAGGGATGCTTTTCCAGGCAAGTGCCCTGTTTGATTTTGCAAATGTGCTGGAAAACATAATGTTCCCGATGAATTTCTGTACGGACTGGAGCAAGAAGGAAAAGATAGAGAGGGCAAGATTCTGTCTGGACAGGGTGAATGTAAAGGGGGCCGACGGCAAATATCCGAACGAGTTGAGCGGTGGAATGCAGAAACGTGTCGGCATAGCGAGGGCGATAGCACTCAATCCTGATTTTCTGTTCTGTGACGAACCGAATTCCGGTCTGGATCCGTATACGTCATCGCTTATTGACGAACTGATTTCGGAATTGACAAAAGAGTACAATATGACTACGGTTATCAATACTCATGACATGCACTCGATAATGTCAATAGGGGACAATATAGGATTTATCTGCGGAGGAAAACTCCTGTGGCAGGGACCCAGGGAAAGCATAATGGATGCCCAGTGTCCGCAGCTGCGGAATTTCCTCAGACTGCACTGATAATCATCTTTCCGGATATTGTCAGAGTCTGAATCTGAAGCCGACTTCGAATCCGAGCATGAGCGGCTGCTCTGTCCTAATGCTTTTCGGGGCGTTGCTGTTCCGGAAATAATACCTGAGACTCGGGTCTATATATATTCCAACGTAGTCACCGAGCATGAATTCCACACCTAGGCCGATGTTTGCGGAAAGCTGCAGGGAGCCTGTCTTTCCTGTATAAGAGAGATGTGGCAAGCCTGCATTGTCAGCAGTGTATTTATTTGATATGCAACAGTCTACAGCTCCTCCAGCATAAGCGTAAAGATCTATGAAATTCTTATTTACAATGCTGTAATAGAAGTTGATAGGGATTCCTATATAGTGCTGTGAATTTCTGATATCCTCGTATCTGGTCCTTTCTGCCGGAATTTTGCCGGCATTTGTAAAGGTGCCGTCAAAGGTTCTGGTGAGGTATGTATAGTTGAGACCGATACTCATGGACCATTTTGGCGTGAAGCCCATCCGGACGCCTGCTCCGGCAGAAACCGGTATGCCATATCTGCTGTTGCCCTCACTGTCTTCTGTTATACCAGTTGTCACGGTGCTTCCCGGTGCCATTATTGAAGCTTCACGCAACCGCTGGGAGTTGGTGTTGCTGACAGCGTTTCCGTTGATTGTGAGTGATGTCCTGATTCTATGGGATTTGTCTTCACTGTCGTCTCCGAAGATATCGTACATGCCTGCATCATTTTCTTCTGCGTACGATTGCGTTTCCGGGACTCCGGGAACCTTTGTTCCCGTGGTCTGCCGGCCGGCTGCCCGTCCATTATTGTCGGATATGCCGGTATCCGGAGTATCCTGTGTCCTGTCCGCCTGTCCTGTATCCACTGTATCCGTTAAATATTCCTGTGCGGCAGATTCTGCAACTGTAATGTCTGACGGTATCCTGGCGGCAATATCGTCCCGGCCTGCTTCGGACAGGGGGGCTGCCTGTGCTGTCATTGTTCTGCCGGAAACGGCTGGGAAAGAATCATCTGAAGCGGGTTCAGCTACAGCCACAATACCTTTCTGCATTTCTTCAGGAGTATTGTCTCCTTTCTCATACAGACCGCTGAAAATCACAGTGGCGGCCAGGGCGGCTGCAGCAGCCAGACCTATGCCGGAATTCCTGATCCATACCGGTACGCGCAGGTGCTGCCGGAGACCGGAAGGAGCGGAAGATGCATTCAGCCGTGTCCGGATGCCGTCCCATACCTGTTCGGGAACTTCTTCCCGGCCGCTTTCAAGGACGGATTTGATTTTCAGGTCGAATATTTCGTCTTCTTTAAACATTACCCTGTTCTTTAATTTTACTTTGCAGCCACACTCTTGCCCTGCTGAGCTGCGTCCTGGACGTGGTCTCTGTAATATTGAGCATTTCCGCTATTTCCTTGTGCGAGTATCCTTCGACTACATACATGTTGAACACGGTGCGGAATCCCGGAGGCAGTGCAGTGATGAGCTTCATCAGCTCCTTGTACCCGATGTTTTCCATCTGGGAAGCGATGTCTGTACTGAGTCCGCGGGCATTTTCCAGCTCGTCACTCATTTTCAGTGCATCTTTTTTCCTGAGGTACATGAGTGCAGTGTTTACAAAGATCTTTCTTGCCCATCCCTCGAAAGACCCGTTTCCCTTGTAGCTGCCAAGCTTGGAAAACAGGGTTATGAATCCCTCCTGAAGGATGTCCTGCGCGACTGAACGGTCACCTACATACCGGATGCAGACAGGGAACATGCGGGACGCCAGCTGGTCATAAACGGCCCTCTGTGCAGCCCTGTCGCCCTTTATGCACAAATCAATCAATTTCTGCTCTGAGGATCCGGTCACGGTACTGTCTTTCCAATCAATTTCGCAAAACTCAATCAACCATGCGATTCCATAGATGCAGCAAGGAAAAGAAATGTTGCATCTGTCGCATTGTTTTGCCAAACATAAATAAAAAATCAGACATATAGAAGCTTCTTTACGGAAATGTACTATTTTTGCAGGATGTGCTTCCGGACAAATCCAAATGGAATTACCCGGAAATGAACTTGTTGACAATGAAAGAACCGAGATTTGCCTTTACCGTGGCAGTTGTCCTTTCCTGTGTGTTGCTTGCCGTTCCGGCGCTGTCGCTTTCCGGACAGACGGAGGACAAGAGTTTTTATGAAAACCAGGTGATATCTGCTGTGGAGAAATATGATGCCCAGGATTTTTCAGGAGCATCTGATATACTGGAAAAAGTGATAGCCGGAGATCCATCCAATGATGCAGCTCATTATTATATGGGTCTTGCCGCCTTTTGCCTTAAGGATTTTGCCCGGGCCGAGTCCGAACTGAAGGCAGCCGTTCAGCTTGACTCTGCAAATTTCTGGTACAGATACCGGCTGGCTCTGGTCTATTCGGCTACGGACAGGAAGGAACTCACGATTGCCATGTATGAGGACCTTCTTGATGACTTTCCAAGGAAAAGTGATCTGTATTATAGTCTTATTGAATTGTATCTTTCCGACAACCAGTCGGACAAAGCCCTTGAAACGCTTTCCCAGATAGAAGCTGTATCCGGAAAGAATGAAGCGACAGCAATGACGCGCTTCCAGCTCCTTTCAAGACTCGGCAAGCAGGAAGAGGCTTATGCCAGTCTGGAGGAGTTCAATAAGGAATATTCTTCGCCTCAGGTGCTTACAGTCCTGGGCGATCAACAGATGTCCATGTACAGGGATTCTGCTGCCCTTGCATTTTATGACGAGGCTCTGGATATTTCTCCGGGATATGCTCCGGCAGTTCTCGGGAAAGCCGAAGTGTTCCGGGTGACCAGACAGTATGACAGTTATTTTGCGGTGATTGGCAAATTCCTCTCCGATGACGCCATTCCTGCCGCAGGGAAATGCGACTACCTTAACGCAATAATGCAGCGGTCGGATCCGATGTTCCTGAAATCATTCCTGCCGAGGGTTGATACCATGATTGTAAATACCGTGGCAGCGCATCCGAAGGACAGCACAGTCCTTCTTACGGCAGGAATCTACTTTTTCGGCACTGACAGGGAGGAAACTGCTCTGGAATATCTGAAGGACAACATGGATATATATCCGGAAAGCGTCGCGGCCGCAGCCAACTATATGGAGGTGCTCATGTATTCGAAAGACTGGGACAGGCTGGCGGCCGAGTCGGAAGCCGCATATTCGAAGTTCCCTCATGAGACGGCATTCCTTGAACTGTCAAGCATGGCCCATTACAACAAAGGCGAATACGGCAAAGTCCTGGACAACTGCAGGACAATCCTGTCTGCTGCAGACGGGGACACGCTGAAAATGCTTACCGCATATTCTACAATGGGCGATATGTACCATCAGCTCGATGAAAATTCAAAAGCCTACAAGGCTTATGACAAGGCTTTGGAAATCAGCGGCACCTATGCTCCGGTCCTGAACAACTATGCCTTTTATCTGAGTATGGAGGGGAAAAAGCTCAAGAAGGCAGCCGCGATGAGCAGGATAACCATTGAACAGGAGCCTGACAATCCTACATATCTGGACACTTATGCATGGATACTGTATCTTCTGGACAAACCGGAAGAGGCAAAGCCCTATTTCAAGCATGCCATGCTGTATGGGGGGAAGGACAGTGTGGTGATTCTCGACCATTACGCAGAGGTGCTTTATGCATTGAAGGAATACGACCTGGCGATGGTCTACTGGAATCAGGCCATTCTCAAGAACAACAACGAAATCCCTGACCTTGAACAAAGGGTGAAGGAAAGGAAAAAGGCTATCGGCAAATGATGGGCAGATGTATATTATTCATAGCCGCTTTTCTTGCGGTCCTGTCTTTTTCTCCGGTCTGTGCCGATGCTCAGGACATAAAGGAGCATGAGGCAAGGAAAGCCAGACTCGAGAAGGATATAGAACTTATAGACAGGCAGCTTTCGGAGAATGAGTCCCGCAGCCGGAGCATGCTTTCCAGCCTTACGCTTATCAGGACGCAGATAGCCAGCAGGAAATCGCTGATATCCGAGAGCAACAGGCTTATCAGGACATATTCGGATGAAATATACCTTTCCCAGTTGAGGATAAACCGGCTGGATGCCAGGATAGATACCCTGACTGTACATTACGGAAGGCTCGTCAGGAGCGCATACAAGAACAGGGATGCCAAAGTATGGTACATGTACATTCTGGCCAGTGACAATCTCGGACAGGCATTCCGCCGGTACATCTATTTCAAGAACCTTTCCGCTGAAATGAAAAGGCAGGCTGATGAAATCAGGCTTGCGAGAGAAGAACTTCAGAGACGCAAGTCGGAGCTTCAGGAAATGAAAGCGGATGCGGAAAAGGTGAAGAAACAGAGACAGACCGAGCTGGCTTCTCTCCAGAAAGAGGAGGCCAGATCTGAAAACATGGTGGCGCAGCTCAACAGGAACAGGAAAAAATACGAAAGAGAACTTGCATCGAAGAGAAAGGAAGTGAATGCCCTTAACCGGGAAATCGAAAGGCTTATCAGGGAGTCTATGAAGTCAGGGGAGAAGGGGAAAGAGCCTCCGGCTGAAGTTGACTACGCTCTTGATGCGGAGTTTTCCGCAAACAAGGGTAAGCTTCCGTGGCCGGTCGAGGGGGTTGTCGTAGACAAGTTCGGACAGCACTATCATCCTGTCTTCAAAGGTGTAAAGCTCCCGTTCAACAACGGTGTATCCATAGCTGTAGCCAAAAGTGCCAAGGTGAAAGCCATATTCGACGGTGTAGTCAGGCAGATAGTTGTCATGCCCGGATACAACCAATGTGTCCTGATACAGCACGGGAACTGGTTCTCTTTTTACTGCAAGCTTCAGAATTCGACTGTAAAGGCAGGAGACAAGGTGAAGACAGGGCAGGTCATAGGAACAGTGGATACTATCAATGGTGATACCCAGCTGCATTTCCAGATATGGCAGAAACAGACTCCTCAGAATCCCGAATTGTGGCTCAGGAAAAGATAACGGGGTTTGTTCTGGACTGACAGGTCCGGGATGTCCGTAAGGAAAACGAATAAGATTCTGCAGAAAGCTATGAAAAAGACGAAAATCAACAAGACTGTATTTCTTACAGGAGCGACCGGACATATGGGATGGGCCGGCTTCCAGGAACTCTATAAAAGGAAAGCCCGCTTCAACATAACCCTTCTTGCCCGTCCGAGCAAGAAGAACCGGAAACTGCTCGCGCCTTATGAAAATGATCCTTCCGTAAAGATAGTATGGGGGGACCTTATGAATTACAGTGATGTGCTTGAGGGAGTCACCGGTGCCGACTATGTGCTTCATGTAGGAGGAATGGTGTCTCCTCAGGCGGATTATTATCCGGAAAAGACTCTGGAAGTCAATGTCAGGTCGGCGGAAAATGTGGTACAGGCGATATTGTCACAGCCTGACAGGGACAGAATCAGGGCCGTTTACATAGGATCTGTCGCTCAGTGCGGGGACAGGCGTCTTCCGGTACACTGGGGAAGGACCGGAGATCCTGTATACGCAAGCGAATTCGACAAATATTCCGTATCAAAGTGTATAGGTGAAAAGATATTCGCGGATTCAGGTCTCAAATGGTGGGTTTCTCTCCGCCAGTCAGGTATCCTTTATCCGGCCATTGTCAAGAATATAGACCCTATAATGTTCCATGTCCCGATCGGAGGAGTACTGGAATGGTCTACAATAGAGGATTCCGGCCGTGTGCTTGCCAATGTCTGCGAGAGCGGCGTCCCGGACGAGTTCTGGAACAGATTCTACAACATAGGCAGCGGAGAGCAGTACCGTCTTACGAATTACGAATTCGAGCACAGACTCCTGAGTGCGCTCGGAATGGATATGGAAAAGGTTTTCGAGCCGCAGTGGTTCGCTACCAGGAATTTCCATGGCATGTGGTATCTGGATTCGGATGTACTTGAGGATTATCTGCATTTCAGGGGGAATGTCCCGGTGGATGATTATTTCAGAAGCCTTGTGTCCAGGCTGCCATGGTTCTATTCCCTTGCACGCTTTGTCCCGTCTTCTGTTGTCAGAAGATTCATGAAGCCGCTTACTGAAGTCAGGGATCTCGGCTCTCAGTATTGGGTGAAGTATGACCCGGAAAGGATGAAGGCTTTTTATGGGTCAATGGAAGAGTATCTTGACATCAGGACATGGGACCGGATTCGTCCCGGCAGTCCGGAGAAGAACATACGGCGCGCAGAAGAAAAGAAGGAAATACTCCGTCTCAATCATGGCTATGATACTTCCCGGTCTGTATATACGCTTACAGAAAAGGAAGTTGAAGCGGCTGCTGCATTCCGTGGAGGCCGTTTTATTGGTCCGGCAGAAAAGCTTGGGCAGAGGGGAGCCCTTTTCGAGTGGGAGTGTGAACACGGCCACAGATTCGCCGCCACTCTTGAATATGTGCTGCTTGGGGGCGGATGGTGCAGCTCTTGCGATATGAATGATGTGAGGTCGCATGTGACCCCGAAAAACAGATTTATCTGGCAGGTATTGTCCGGACAGTACCTGGAATGATATCCTCTTCTTTTCCGTGGAGATAAATTATCCTCTGGTTGGAACTGCCTCTGAAAAGCAGTTCCGTATCCCTTTTTTCCAGAATGAAAGGACCGTCTACCAGGACATCAATGTATGGAAGTATCATGGAAAGTTTCTTGTCTGCAAGGATTTCTTCGTAGGTGAATCCTGTATAGCACCATATGGTCTTGGATGTCCGTTCTTTTATCTTTCGGGCCAGTTCGGTGAAAGCTTCCACCTGATAGAGCGGGTCTCCTCCGGTGAATGTCACATTGCTGAATTCATCATCTTCAATCAGTTCCAGAAGTTTGTCGACATCCATCTCCTTACCGCCGTTCATATCCCATGACTGAGGGTTGTGACATCCGGGACAGCGGTGCAGACATCCTGCACAGTATATTGAAGTACGGAGACCAGGGCCGTCGGCCATGGTCTCCTCTATGATATCCAGTACTCTGATATTCATTTTCCAGATTATGTTTATGAGGTGGCGTGAAGCTGTTTTCCTGCAAACAGATACTAAACGGCGTACTGCTATTTGTGGACGACGCGGTCCTTGAGCTCTGCCAGTTTGGCACTGTTCCATCTTTCGGTAGTTCCGACCAGGTAGCCTGTGATGCGCTGCAGTCTGTCGATATGGTGTCCGTGGCAGTGAGGACATTCCTCAAGGTCGGCATCGGCATTCTCGAATCCGCAGTCCATGCAACGGTTCCTGTTGTGGTTTACTGAGCCGTATCCGATATTGTACTTGTCCATCAGGTCTACTATGGCCATGATTGCTTCCGGATTGTGGGTCGCGTCTCCGTCTATTTCCACGTAGAAGATATGGCCTCCTCTGGTCAGGTCATGATATGGGGCTTCGACTTCCGCCTTGTGCTTTGGCGTGCAGTGGTAGTATACAGGGACGTGGTTGGAGTTCGTGTAATATTCCTTGTCTGTCACTCCTTTTATTATGCCGAACTTCTTCCTGTCCATCTTGGTGAAGCGTCCTGCAAGTCCTTCTGCCGGTGTGGCGAGTACGCTGAAGTTGTGCTGGTATTTCTCCGAGAACTCGTTTGCCTTGTCTCTGAAATATGTTATGATTCTGAGGCCGAGCTGCTGGGCTTCCTCTGATTCTCCATGATGCTTGCCGGTAAGTGCTATAAGGGCTTCGGCCAGTCCGATGAATCCGATTCCGAGGGTTCCCTGGTTGATTACCGGCTCTATGGTGTCGTCCTCTTTAAGGTTTTCGCTTCCGAGCCATAGGGCACCCATCAGCAGAGGGAACTGCTTTTTGAGGGCGGTTTTCTGGAAGTTGTATCTCTCACATAGCTGCTTTGCAGTGATGTTGAGGGCCCAGTCAAGCTTGTTGAAGAATTTCTGTATCCTGTCGTTCCTGTCAGGCTCGTCCATGCATTCTATGGCGAGTCTTACAATGTTTATAGTAGTGAATGACAGGTTGCCCCTGGCAATGGAGGTCTTTGGTCCGAACCTGTTCTCGAATACCCTTGTACGGCATCCCATTGTGGCTACCTCGTAGTTGTATCTTTCAGGATCATCGGCTCTCCAGAGCTCGTGCCGGTTGAATGTGGCATCCAGATTCAGGAAATTAGGGAAAAACCTGCGTGCTGATACCTTGCAGGCAAACCTGTACAGGTCATAATTCCTGTCTTCCGGCAGATAGCTGGCACCGCGTTTCTTTTTCCATATCTGGATAGGGAAGATGGCTGTAGAGCCGTTTCCTACTCCTTCATATGTGGTGTTCAGGATTTCCCTTATGACGCAACGACCTTCGGCAGAAGTGTCCGTACCGTAGTTGATGGAACTGAAGACGACCTGATTTCCCCCGCGGGAATGGATGGAATTCATATTATGGACGAATGCTTCCATAGACTGGTGTACACGGCTTACGGTCATGTTTATTGCATGCTGTATCACCCGTTCCTCGCCTTGCATTCCTACCAGATCGCGCTTGATGTAGTCGTCAAGTTCCATGTTGTACAGATGGCTGTAGTCCTTTCCGTCAAGCTCTCCGATTTTTTCGAGCTCCTCCTGGAAGCTTTTGCGGACAAAAGGGGCCATATAGAAGTCAAAAGCGGGAATCGCCTGTCCTCCATGCATTTCGTTCTGGACTGTCTCCATGGAGATGCATCCGAGGATACTTGCAGTCTCTATCCTTTTGGCTGGGCGGGACTCGCCATGCCCTGCAAAGAATCCGTTTTTGAGAATCTTGTCCAACGGATGCTGCACGCATGTAAGGCTTTTGGTAGGGTAGTAGTCCTTGTCGTGTATGTGGATGTAGCCGTTCTGGACCGCTTCCTTCACTTCTTCCGAGAGAAGACATTCGTCAACAAAAGACTTGGTGGACTCGGAAGCGAACTTCATCATCATTCCCGCAGGTGTGTCCGCATTCATGTTGGCGTTCTCTCTGGTTACATCAGTTGCCTGGGCCTCAATGATTTCCTTGAAAATCTCGCGGGACTTGGCCTTTCTTGCAAGATTTCTCTGGTTGCGGTAAGCGATGTATTTCTTCGCCACCTCCTTGCGCGGACTTTTCATGAGCTCCATTTCCACCACATCCTGGATATCCTCCACGCTCATTTCATCCTTGTCGATTCTGGAGATTGTGGCGGCGATTTCCGCTGCCAGAACGATGTCTTCACCCTGCTCGGTGACATCCATAGCCTTGAGGACTGCATCAACGATTTTCCTCTTGTCGAAATCGACGATACGTCCGTCCCTTTTGATTACATGCTTTACCATAAGTGCCGTGTTGTTAACGTCATCCCAGGACAGCGCCGCTGCCATGCCGTCCTCTGATGTCGGAAGTTATGTATTGATGATTGTTTTCCAGCCTGGAAGCGGAGTGCAATGCTTCCGTGTCCTTTCCGGATGACAAATATAATCCAATTATCCGTACGGTGGCGGGATTCCAGCTGAAAAAGTTATTAACAATTAAAGAAAACCCTTGTTAATATAATGATTAACAAGGGTTTATAAATATTCTAAATTAGAAAAATTCAAAATCCGCTAACAATGTTGTTATTTTTGCCCGCGGGTTTTCAACCTACTACCCATACCAGGACATGCCGGTCGAATACCATATACCCGAGCTCGAATTCTTCCTCGTGTCCGTCCTTATGCGTGAATGTAGCTTCCAGCTCTCCCTCACCTCTGGGATTGAAGTCCTCGATCTCGATCTGCTCGGCAAAATCGACCCGGTTCTGTGACATCCTTTTGAAGATGGCTTCCTTTGCGCACCAGTATATTGCAAGCTGCTCGTTTTTCTTGCTGCTGTCCAGGTCTTCCTTCTCGTCTTCAGAGAGGGCTTTCTTTTCAACGGCGGAAAAATCCCTGTCCAGCGATTCCATATCTATTCCTAGCTCCTCGTCGTCATTGATTATGATGGCAACGTATTTTTCCGTGTGGGTGATGCTTATGTTGGTTATGCAGTTTTCAAGGAACGGCTTGCCGTTGTCATGGTGTCCGAGATAGACTTTATCCTCGAAAACTTCGTTCAGCAATGCCCTTACGGCGAGCTTCTGCTTGCGCAGGGATTCGCTTCTTATAAAGGAGATTTCCTCCAGCTCGTCATTCGGCGTGCTGGACAGCTCCTTGAGCTGCTCTTCGGTTTCGGTTATATGCCAAACTGCGATTTCAGCCTTGTTTTCAAGTGTTTTGCGTAAATACAGTCCCATGGTCTATATTCTGTTCTTTTTATCATGCAATGTGGAGCCGTTGTCATGAATCTATACTGCCGGAAGTGCCTATATACGACAAACCCGTGCGTGCATTGTACGCACACACAGAATATTTCCCTGCGGAAAAGCCGCAGGCCGCTTCGCTCAGGATTATGAGGATGCTTTCCGACAGAGGATCGTCAGACAATGTGTCTGCCGCGCCGGTGTGACATGTCATTATATGACTGGGAGGTTCCACTTCAGTTATAAGTTCTTATGAATTCAGCGTGCAAATATACGAAACAGTTTTGATTTCCAAGCAAACAAATTACGGATATGTGATTAATTGTAATGTTTTTATATCTTTGCATTACCTTTGGCCTGTATATTGATGGCAGAAGGCGCGTTTTGAAAAGAGGATTAACTAAAACACTTGATATTATGGAATTTTTGACTAATGAAAAACTGACGATTGTCGGTGCTGCCGGCATGATCGGTTCAAACATGGCACAGACAGCCATGATGCTGAAACTTACTCCGAATCTTTGCCTGTATGATCCGTACGGACCTGGCCTTGAGGGAGTTGCAGAGGAGATGTATCACTGCGCATTCGACGGTGCCAATATCACTTATACGACAGATATAAAGGAAGCCCTTACGGGAGCTTCTTACGTGGTTTCTTCCGGCGGCGCTCCGCGTAAACAAGGAATGACCCGCGAGGACCTGCTTAAAGGCAACTGCGAAATTGCAGAAGGCCTCGGAAAGAATATCAAGGAGTTCTGTCCGGATGTAAAACACGTTGTCATCATCTTCAACCCGGCCGACCTTACAGGACTTGTAACTCTGCTTCATTCAGGTCTCAAGCCTTCTCAGGTCACTACTCTTGCCGCTCTTGATTCCACAAGACTCCAGAGCGCCCTCGCAAAAGAGTTCGGTGTTCAGCAGTGCAAAGTGACAGGATGTCATACCTATGGCGGACACGGTGAGCAGATGGCGGTATTCGCATCAAAGGTAAGCATTGACGGAAAGCCGTTCTCAGAGCTTCTCGGAACCAAGCTTGCCCATGACAGATGGGAAGAAATCAAAGGCAACGTAATCCAGGGAGGAAAGCACATTATCGAGCTTCGCGGACGTTCTTCATTCCAGAGTCCGGCATACGTTTCAATCGAAATGATAGCAGCGGCTATGGGCGGCAGGAAATTCGAGTGGCCTGCAGGATGCTATGTCAATACTGAGAAATACCACAACGTAATGATGGCCATGCCTACCACTATTGATGCTACCGGGGTTCATTATACAGACGTTACAGGAACCCCTGAGGAAATGGCGGCTCTCGAAGCATCATACGAGCACCTCTGCAAGATGCGTGACGAGATTATAGAACTGGGTATCATCCCTGCTGTTGCAGACTGGAAGACTGTAAACCCTAATCTTTAGCAGCCGGCCGGACAGCATTGCCGGTACCAGACGCAGCATGACAGAACAGACGCTCCGGAGATTCCCCCGGAGCGTCTGTCTCTTTTTCTACCGGGCCCGGGTCCCCTACCAGCCCTGGGCTTTAAGCGGGAACTCTACCCCTTCCGGAGTGACGAGCACGGCACCGGCTTCCGGTCTGGCAAGGTGGCCGATAATATCGAATGTCTGGAAGTCATGCCTGAATTTGTCGTGCCTGCCTATCGGGACAGTAAAAAGCAGCCTGTAGTCGTCTCCTCCGTTAAGTGCGGCAGATATGGGGTCTATGTTCATTTCCTTGCCCAGTTCGAACATTTTCCCCGGGAAAGGAATCTTGTCCACATATATCTTGGCTCCCAGTCCGGAGTCTCTTGAAAGTCTTTTTACGGCATCGGAAAGGCCTCGCGTCACGAAGTATCCGTATGAAGGTATTATTTCATCTTCTTCCATCTGTGATACGGTGTCCGGATTTATCTCTGGTTTCAGGTATGCGCCTACAAGATGTCTGTACTCGGACAGGTCCGGCTGGGCAGAGTCGTCTTTTGTCTTTTCGAAGCGCCGTTTCTCACGCTCAAGAACCTGCATGCCCATGAATGCCGCTCCCAGGTTGTCCGAAATGCATATCAGGTCCATGCTTTTGGCTTCCGGTCTGCGTTTTGCCGTCAGCATGGCCAGTTCTCCGGCTGCGGAAACGGCTATGCACAATCCGTTCCTGGACGGAATCAGATCGAGTGACAGGTCCTGATATCCATGCTCTCTGGCCGCTGCAACTACTCCGCTCCACAGTTCCTTTACCTGTCTGAAATCAAGCTTTGCCGATACTCCAAGCGTTACGGACAGAGTCTTCGGGTGCGCCATCAAAGCATAGATTTCCCCAGTGGCGCAGATGACGCTTTTATACCCCAGATGCTTGAGAGGAAAATACGTAAGGTCGAAATCCGTGCCTTCGAGCAGGACTTTGGATATGTTTACAGGATAGCTTTTCCCTGAAGTGCCGAATCTGCACACTCCGGACGGCTTGTAGCCTGTCCCTTCAAAAAGTCTTCCGACAGCATTCTCGCGTCCGATTTCTGAAAAATTCTCTTCTGCCATAATCTCTCTGTTCCCGGCTTGTATACAACCGGATATTAACAATTTTCAAAGATAGTAAAATTTGTTTTCACATTATTTTATTTATAATTTTGAAAGATTTTATATCAGGCTCCCGAAAACGCTGAGGCAGGATGTCGGGAAAAAGGAAGAACATATTGGTTTCCATATGGAGATTCTATGTGGACGGATTCAGGAACATGACCTGGGGCCGTCCGTTGTGGGGTCTCATAATATTGAAAATAATCATTCTTTTTGCCGTCTTGCGGGTGTTTTTCTTCCAGCCTGTCCTTTCGGGCAAGTCGGACCGTGAGAAAAGCGAATTTGTCGGAGCCAGACTGACAGAGCACCTTATAGATAATGACTAAACAGAACTGCTTGTATGGTAGAAAATGCACTGATTGACTGGTCAAGGGCCCAGTTCGCCCTTACGGCATGCTATCACTGGATATTCGTTCCGCTTACGTTGGGGCTGTCCGTCATCATGGCTGTCATGGAAAGTATCTACGTGGCCACGAAAGACGAATTCTGGAAAAGGACATCCAAATTCTGGATGAAGCTTTTTGCCGTCAATTTCGCTGTAGGTATCGCTACGGGAATCATTCTTGAGTTTGAGTTCGGTACCAACTGGAGCAACTATTCCTGGTTCGTCGGTGACATATTCGGCGCACCTTTGGCGATTGAGGGGATTCTGGCTTTCTTCATGGAAGCGACTTTCTTCGCGGTGATGTTCTTCGGATGGGACAAGGTCAGCAGGAAATTCCATCTTGCATCTACCTGGCTGACGTGTCTGGGCGCATCGGTCTCCGCTTTGTGGATACTTGTCGCCAATTCATGGATGCAGCATCCTGTCGGTATGGAATTCAATCCGGATACTGTCCGTAATGAAATGACGGATTTCTGGGCTGTAGCTCTCAATCCGGTTGCTGTCAGCAAGTTCTTCCATTCTGTCCTGAGCGGCTGGATGACAGGAGCCGTTTTTGTCATAGGAGTGAGCTGCTGGTATCTTATGAAGAAAAGGGAAGTGAAATTTGCGAAAGCCAGCATAAGGGTGGCCGCTATTGTCGGAATAACCGGCACTCTGGCCGTCATGTTTTCCGGAGACAGTTCCGCTGTCCATGTAGCCAAATACCAGCCCATGAAGCTTGCGGCGGCAGAGGGCCTTGAAAACGGAGGAGAAAAAGCTCCGTTCTCGATTGTTCCGGGTGTTGAGATTCCGGGCATGCTTTCAATTCTTGCGACACATGACATCAACGGATTTGTTCCGGGCATAAATGATCTTCTTGAAGGATATACCGATCCGGAAGGCAATACGGTTCTTTCTGCAGAAGAGAAAATGGCACGGGGAGAGGCGGCTCTTGAAGCATTCAGGTCTTACCGTGAAAACAGGGATACGGATCCTCAGGCCGCAGCCGGGGCCCGGAAGGTACTTGAAGAAAATGTCGATTATTTCGGATACGGATACATACAGGACAGGGAGGATCTTGTCCCTTCTGTAGGAATGGTGTATTGGCCTTTCAGGATAATGGTGGGGCTGGGATGCTTCCTGCTGCTTGTGATGGCAGTGGTTCTGTGGGCTGAATGGAAAGGCAGGATAGAGACACTCGCATGGCTTCATCGGGTGGCATTGTTTTCCATTCCACTGGTGTATATAGCCGGACAGGCCGGATGGATCGTAGCGGAAGTCGGAAGGCAGCCGTGGGCCATACAGGACCTTCTTCCTGTCAATGCCGCCATTTCCAGTCTGAGCGTCGGGTCAGTAAGGACTACATTTTTCGTCTTTGTGGCAGTATTCACTCTGTTTCTGGTTATTGAACTTCGCATTCTGTTCAGGGCCATAAGGAAGGGACCGGCGGTCGAAGAGCCGGAAGTATCGGAAAAATAAAAACAGGAGGCGGTTATGTTTGAATATGGATTTATGCAGCAATACTGGTGGTTCATCGTTTCACTTCTGGGTGGATTGCTTGTATTTCTTCTGTTTGTGCAGGGTGGAAACGCATTGATATTTTCGGTCGGAAGGAGAGAGAATGAAAGGGCCCTTATAGTCAATTCCACCGGTCGCAAGTGGGAGCTGACCTTTACTACGCTGGTAACATTCGGCGGGGCGTTCTTCGCATCGTTTCCGCTTTTCTACAGTACGAGTTTCGGCGGGGCCTATTGGCTCTGGGTGCTGATTCTCGTCAGTTTCGTATTCCAGGCGGTATCTTACGAATTCCAGACCAAGGCCGGCAACCTTCTCGGACGCAACACGTTCCGTGTCTTTCTGGTAATCAACGGATTCATGGGGCCTTTCCTTATCGGGACGGCCGTAGCTACGTTTTTTACAGGTTCCGATTTCATCATAGACAAGAACGCCGTCGGGGATTCACTTGCCCCGGTTATAAGTACATGGGGAAACGGATGGCACGGACTTGAAGCATTCGGCAATATATGGAATATCTGTCTCGGACTGGCGGTGTTTTTTCTGGCTCTTGTTCTCGGATCTCTGTATATAATAAACAATATTGATGACGAGAATATCGTTCTGAAACTGCGTCTTAGACTGTGGATGAGCGCTTTCTGTTTCCTTATCCTTTTCGTCGCCTTTGTCCTGCATATCTGCGTGGTGCCGGGTTTTGCCGTGGACGGGAACGGAACAGTCTTTATGGAAAAATCCAAGTATCTGCACAATTTCCTGCAGATGCCGGTTGTCCTGACCATTTTCCTTGCCGGTGTCGTGCTGGTACTTTATGGAATAGTGAAGACGCTGGCATCCAGGAAATACCGCAAGGGCATATGGTTTACGGGACCAGGCGTCGTGCTTGCTGTCCTCAGCCTGTTGCTTGTTGCCGGATACAACGGTACGGCGTATTACCCTTCTACGGCCGATTTGCAGAGTTCACTTACAATCGCCAACAGCTGTTCGAGCCGGTTTACGCTCAAGACCATGACAATAGTATCGTTTATAATCCCGTTTGTCCTTGCCTATATTGCGTATGCATGGAGGGCCATGGACCGCAAGCCGCTGACAACGGATGAGCTGGAAAACACGACAGACAAATATTAGACTTGATAAAATATTGGGAAATGAAAAAGATCGCTTTATTTTTACTGGCAGCCCTGTCAATTCTTCCACAGGCAGTATCCGCCAGGAAAGTTGCAGAGCCTGCAACTCTTGATGTAATATCGTTCAACATCAGAATGGGAGAGGGCAAGGACGGGACCAATTCATGGCAGTTCAGGTGTCCTGCAACAATCCTTATGCTCCGAGACAAGCAGCCTGATATTTTCGGTCTTCAGGAAGCATATGATTACCAGGTGCAGTTCATTGAGGAGAACATGCCTGATTACAAGAGCATCGGTGTCGGACGCGAAGACGGAAGACATGAGGGGGAGCATATGTCCATTTTCTATAACAAGAAGACGATATCTCTTCTGAAATGGGGTACTTTCTGGCTTTCCGAGACTCCGGAGGAGCCTTCCATGGGATGGGATGCAGCCTGCTTCAGGACAGCTACATGGGCTCTTATGAAAGACAAGCGGTCTGGACAAAGGTTCTATTATGTCAATACGCATCTGGACCATGTGGGCAAGGAAGCCCAGAAAAACGGTCTGGCCCTGATAGTGGAAAGAATCAGGGAGATCAATCCTGACCATCTTCCGATGGTGCTGACCGGCGATTTCAATGTCGAGCCGGACGATTCCGTTCTCGATGATTTGGACAATATGATGAAAAGCGCAAGGAAATCAGCCGAACGGACGGATAACCTGAATTCTTACAACGGATGGGGTAAAAGCAGTTCAGTCATAGACTACATTTACTATTCGGGATTCTCATCCTGCCCAAAATTCGAGACGGTTCAGAAGAAATATGCCGATTTCCCGTTTATTTCCGATCACTATCCGGTCATGGCGACCTTGATTTTCTGATCTATTATTATACAGACGACTTGACAAACAGATACCGGATATGTCCAGATCAGGAAACAGAAAGAAAATACTTTTGGCAATACTTGCCGGACTGGTCCTCGGTTTTACGCTGATGGTGGTGCTCAATTCGTTTTATGTGAAGAGCTCTTCAAATGAAGCGTGCATGTCATGCCACTATCATCCGGAATCCGATGCAAGCTGGAAACAGTCAGTACATTATAACAACGGCAGCGGGGTCAAGACCGACTGCGCGGACTGCCATCTTCCACCGGAAGGGACTGCAGGGCATTTCATCGCCAAGGCAAAGACAGGAATGAAAGACGTCTGGTCGTATATCACCAAGGACAAGGAAGAGATAGACTGGGACAGCAAGGGACAGCTGGAGTATGCTGTAAACATAGTATACAACGAGTCATGTACAGAATGTCATGTGAACCTTTTTCCGGAGGGCATCACGGACGACGGGGTGACTGCGCATCTTTATTATGAAGACAATGTAGAGAAACTTGACCTTCAGTGCATCAGCTGTCATCTCGATGCCGGGCACTACAATCCGAACTACCAGCATACCCGGATGACAGGCCTGCCCGGGCCTGTAAGCACGGAAGTATATTCGGAAGCTGCGGAAGTGACCGTTTTCGGGGACTATACTGAAACGGTCCCGGGAACATCGGCTTCAATCAGAATGATAGCTGTTCCGGGCGGGACATTTATCATGGGAAGTCCGGAAAACGAACCGTTCCGAAGAAGTGACGAATCTCCTCAGCGCCAGGTCACCGTATCTTCGTTTTTCATGGGAGAGACAGAGGTGACATGGGACCAGTTCTGGGCATTTTACGGAGAGACTATGTCCGAAGGCCGGATTCCGCCTGAGGTAGTGTACGCCAACAATTCCAGGGAAGATATCGATGCTGTCAGCGGACCTACTCCTCCGTTCGGGTATCCGGACCAGGGCTGGGGAATGGCTGACAGACCTGTGATAACTCTGACTCACTATTGTGCGGAAACATTCTGCCAGTGGCTGTCCATGAAGACAGGGAAAAAGTACCGTCTGCCTACCGAGGCGGAGTGGGAATATGCCGCCCGCGGAGGGACATCTACACCTTATTTCTTCGAAGGCAGCCCGAGGAAGTATACGAACCGCGGCCTGTGGCGCGGAATATTCGGTGCTGACACATCTGTCATAAACAGTTATGCTGTATACGCGGACAACAGCAGAAGCAGGACCAAGGAGCCGTCTGAAGTGAAGGCCAATCCGTTCGGTTTGAAGAACATGCTGGGCAATGTAATGGAGTACTGTTCTGACTGGTATGCGGAGGATGCCTATTCCAGGCTTCAGGACGGAGCCGTGAATCCTAAAGGGCCCGCTACGGGGACGGAACATGTGGTAAGGGGCGGTTTCTACAACGACGATGCCGCTGATTTGAGATGCGCTGCCAGAGGTCATACGGAACATGATGCCTGGCTCAAGACAGACCCGCAGAACCCGAAAAGTATCTGGTGGTATTCCGATATAAAGGGTATCGGGTTCAGGGTAGTGTGCGAAGTACCGGAAGGAGTTATAGAACAGTAGTTTATATATACGAATTTAACTAATAATCAATTATTTCATCATGAGTGGAAAAAACATCAGCAGAAAAGAATTCCTGAAGTATTCTGCAGCCTTGGGTGTCTCAGGCATCCTCGGCACTTCACTTCTTTCATCATGCGGCGGGAAGAAAGGCGGACTCGTGCCCTTGAGGCAGCCCGGAGAATATTATGTTCCTGAACTGCCTGACAAGGCGGTCTCCGGGAAAGAGCTCAAAGCTGGAGTCATCGGATGCGGCGGACGCGGTTCAGGAGCCATAGTGGATCTCCTTACGGCTGCGGACGGCATCAAGGTCACCGCATTGGGGGATACCTTCAGTGACAGGCTTGAGAGCCTCAGGAAAAACCTTAAGGAGCAGCACGGACAGGAAGTACCTCAGGAAAACTGCTTCGTAGGTTTCGATGCATACAAAAAGGTAATAGACTCGGGTGTTGATATGGTAATCATAGCCACTCCGCCTGTATTCAGACCGGAGCAATTCAAGTATGCTACTGAAAAAGGCGTACATTCGTTTCTTGAAAAACCTGTGGCAGTAGACCCTAAAGGATACCGCACAATCATCGCAACGGCCCGCCAGGCAAAGGCAAAAGGGCTTTCCGTAGTAACAGGAACGCAGCGTCACCATGAGCGTCCTTATGTAGAGGCTTTCCAGAAAATACAGGAGGGATATATCGGCGAGATTACAGGAGGCAACGTGTACTGGAACCAGGGTATGCTGTGGTATCGCGAACGTCAGGCCGGTTGGAGCGATATGGAATGGATGATCAGAGACTGGGTGAACTGGAAATGGCTTTCGGGAGACCATATTGTCGAGCAGCATGTACACAATATAGATGTTTTTCTCTGGATGTCAGGTCTCAAGCCGGTCAAGGCAACAGCATTCGGTTCGCGCCAGCGTCGTGTGACGGGAGACCAGTATGACAACTTCAGTGTGGATTTCGAGTTTGAAAACGGAATTCATCTTCACAGCATGTGCCGCCAGATCAACGGTTGCAGCACCAATGTCGGAGAATATATTCAGGGTACCAAAGGTTCATGGAACAGCTATAACCATGAAATAAAGGATCTGGACGGCAATGTGATCTGGAAGTATGACAGCGAGGCTGCCAAAGCCGCTTTCCAGCAGCACAATCCTTATGTCCTGGAACATGTCGACTGGGTAAACCATATCCGTAAGGGAGAGGCTTATGACGAGGCGGAAGCATGCGGAATATCCACTCTTGCCGGAATAATGGGCAGGGAGGCGGCCTATACCGGAGCTACTGTCACATGGGATGAGATAAGCGCTTCGGCTCTGGATTATATGCCGGCCAAACTGGCAATGGGTCACATGGACATGTCCGGATACACTGTTCCTGTTCCTGGAAACGGCAAATAGTACGGCTATGGACAGGAGAAGCTTTTTGGGCAGGACGATGGCGGGGGCTGCTGCAGTAGCGCTTTCCGGACTGCCTTTGGGCGCAGCTGTTGCATGTGCGCCGGAGAAGAAGACAAAAGGTACGGCCGATCTGAAGCTGTCTTTCCAGGAAGGTATTGCTCCGGGAAACAGCCTGACGGAGAAGCTGGATTACATGGAGGAACTCGGGATTGCAGGTTTCGAGCCGGGAGGAGTCAATCTTGCCGGACGCGCCGGCGAGATACAGCAGGCTCTGAAGGGCCGTAATATCAGGATCTCTGCGATATGTGCCGGTTTCGGAGGATTCATTCTTGCCGAGGATCCCAAGGTAAAGGCGGAGTTCGATTCCACGATGAGGGACATAGTTGCCGCGGCAGGCGGACTGGGCTCCACGGGAGTCATCATGGTACCTGCTTTCAACGGCCAGAAGCCATGTCGTCCCCATACTATGGAAACTCGCGAATATCTTGTAGAACAGTTGCACGAACTTGGGGAGTATGCCCTCAAATGCGGCACTACTGTCATTCTTGAACCGCTTAACAGAGGGGAGGCGTTCTATCTTCGTCAGGTGGCTGATGCAGCGGCGATCTGCCGTGATTCCAGGAGTGCAGGAGTCAAGTGCATGGGTGATTTCTGGCATATGCAGGAAGAGACTTCCGACTATGCCGCCTTCATGGCAGCGGGAGCAGAATATCTCCAGCATGTGCATGTAGCCAGCCGCGGCCACCGGCTTATGCCTGGAGAGGACGGCGAACTGGACAACTATATTGACGGAATGCGTGCCCTCAAGGAAATCGGCTATGACAAGTATTTCAGTTTCGAATGCGGGACAAAGGGGGACAGGAATGTGACCGTTCCGGCGGCTGTCGCACTCTTGCGTGAACAGTGGAATAAGGCATAAGGGCGTGGCATCCGGATGGAACTATAAAAGGGCTTTTATACGCTGTGCACTGCTGCTTGCAGCAGGCATGGCATTGCAGATAGCCGCAGGTGACGTGCCTGCGGCTTTCTTGCGTTATCCGTGGAGTGCGGTATTGGCTGTAAATTACCTGTATCTGCTGGTACTTGCCTATGCATTCAGCGACAGGTACAGATGGCTTGGAACTTTATGGGACGGGAAAGCCTGCGTTTCTTCTCTTTCCTCTTTTCTGCTGCTTGTAACCGTTTCGGGATTTCACAGCATAACTTCATCCTGGCCATTTGTCATAATGCTGTTTTATTTCATGACCTCATTGGGGATAAGGACGGTATCTGAAATTGCCGGGCTGATGCATCTCTGTTCCGCTGCCGGGGAGATGAGGGGGAAACTCCGCATATTGTCCAGAACGGCTGTGCATGCAGGTGTTTTCATTCTGTTATGGGCCGGGGTTTTCGGCAGCGGGGACAAGGTGCGATGTAAAGTTGCCGCTCATGCCGGCAAGCCTGCGGCAATGGCGGCAAGCAAGGACGGTAAAGCGGTATCTTTGCCGTTTTCCCTTACATTGAAACAGTTTTCCATAGATGAATATCCTCCGAAGCTTCATATTTTCGATACAGGAAACGGAGAACTTTCCGACGGTTTCCTTCAGGTGGACAGCAGCGGGGCGGAAACATTTGAAGGAAAATGGAAACTGCGTACGGAATCTTTCTTGCCGATGGCCGGATGCATGCCGGGAGACTCCGTTTACGTCGCAACGGACCACACAGGTGCCGCTCCTGCGGTTTTTGTCATTGCTGAAAATGAATCCGAGGGCATTGTACGCTCAGGGTGGGTAAGTTGTGGAAGTTACATATTCGCGCCTTTGTCTCTAAGCCTTGGGGACGGGAAGATGGTCGTAATGCCGGTGCCGGAGGCGAAAAGGTATCTGTCTGAAGTAGAGGTCCTGGATGACCGCGGCCGCCGGGGAGATTTTGCTGTCCGGGTGAATCATCCTGCGCGTATGGGCCCATGGAGCATATACCAGTCCGGCTATGATACTTCGCGCGGCAGATGGAGTACAGTGAGTGTTCTGGAGTGTGTAAAGGATTCATGGTACTGGCTGGTCCATGTTTCTCTGTGGCTGGTTCTGGTATCTTCGGGTGCAATGTTGCTTGCGTTTCTGCCTCGCAGGCGGGTGCTGCTTTTTGTCGTGCTTGCTGCTGCAGTATGTGCCGGTGTCTTTTTCTTCGGGATGCATGAGAAGGCTCTTGTCCCGGCGCTACGGAGTGTATGGTTCGTTCCGCATGTGGCGGCTTATGTTTTTGCATATACTCTGATGACGGCGGCAACGCTTGCCGCTCTCGTTCTATGGCTGTGTCCGCTTCGCAAGGAATCTCTGAAACGCGGGATGAGGCTCTGTGACGGACTTGTCAGGGCCGGGGTGGCATTCCTGTCTGCCGGAATGGTCATGGGCGCACTGTGGGCAAAGCAGGCATGGGGCGACTGGTGGTCCTGGGATCCGAAAGAGACATGGGCGGCAGCCACATGGCTCGGCTATCTGCTGTATATCCATTTCCGTGGTACCCGCAGCATAGACTGCCATACAGTCTTCGCCATTGTGGTTTTTTCATTCCTGCTCCTGCAGATGTGCTGGTGGGGCGTGAATTTCCTCCCGTCGGCTCAGGAAGCCAGCCTGCATACATACTGATGCGTCCCGGCCTGTGCCGGTATTATCATTTCCTGACTACCGAATATCCGATGTTCATGTCTTTCAGGTCGTTGATGAACGGAGCTGAAACGGCTATCTGGAACTTGCGGGAAAGAAACTCTATATTGTATTTTGTCTTCGGGTCATACAGGAACATTGTAAGAGGTACTGTCCCTTTGTTCCTTTTTATAAGTTTGCCCAGCTTTTCCCTGAAATCGCTGTTCAGCATAGGAGTGGTTATCTTTATCGAGAATCCCTTGATGTAGGTGTCAGTAACATTTCCCAGCAGTGTGATTTTCTTGATTCTGAATCCGTATGGCGGGTCTCCCTGGGCTTTTCTGTCTTCAGGCTTGCGAAAATATTTCTCTTCGATATTGCCCTCTATGAAAATAGCGGAGTTGACCTGCATGTAGTTCATGTAGTTTTCATGGTCTTTGCCGAACAGGGCGAGTTCATAGCTTCCCTCCTTGTCTTCGATGACTGTCTTGGAGTATGGCTTTCCTGTCTTTGTGGAGAGGGTCTGTGTAGAGGAAATATAGCCTGCAACGGCGATTTTCGCCGTCTTTTTCTCAGACTCGCATGTGTTTATGAGTTCCGGGATTTCCGCAACGCTGTTGGTGGTGAAATTCTCGATTTCGAAAGCGTATTTGTCCAAAGGATGAGATGACAGGTACATTCCTACCAGCTCCTTCTCTCTTCTGAGGATTTCCAGCTCGTTCTCTTCTCCTCGCATAGGGGGCATTTCGGGCCTTACAGGCTTTGCTTCTTCCATACCTCCGAAAAGGGAGTTTTCCGCATCGACCGTGTCTCTTCTGTAGCGGTCGGCATAAGTCACCAGAGCGTCCAGGAAAGTGTCTCCTGAAGTACATGGCATCATGTACCTGGTACGGTTGAAGCCGAAGCTGTCGAAAGCTCCGGAATACAGGAGGGACTCGAACGCCTTGCGGTTGACAGTCCCGGCCATCCTTTCGGTAAAGTCGTATATGTCTGCGAAAGGACCGTTGGCCTCACGGTCTGCAAGAATGGCTTTTACGATATTTTCTCCGAACCCTTTTATTCCTCCCAGGCCGAAGCGGACATTTCCTTCCCTGTTTACAGTAAATCCTGAATCACTTTCATTTATATCCGGATTGAGGACCTTGATCCTGGACTTCTTGCAGTCGTCCATGATCTTCTTGATTTCGTCCATGTTGGAAAGGTTCCGGCTCAGGTTGGCAGCCTGGAACTCAGCTGGATAATGTGCTTTAAGATAGCCGGTCTGATAGCTGACCCATGCGTAGCAGGTAGCATGGGACTTGTTGAAGGCGTATTGGGCGAATTTTCTCCAGTCCCCCCAGATTTTTTCAAGGATTTCCACCGGATGGCCGTGCCCCTTTCCTCCGTTGATGAATTTGTCATGAAGGGATTCAAGGACATCAAGCTGTTTTTTCCCCATGGCCTTTCGCAACTTGTCGGCTTCTCCTTTCGTGAATCCGGCAAGCTTTTGTGACAGAAGCATGACCTGCTCCTGATATACGGTCACGCCGTAAGTGTCCTGAAGGAACTCCTCCATTTCCGGGAGGTCGTACTCAATCTTTTCCGTACCTTGTTTTCTGGCAACGAATGAAGGTATGTAGTCAAGCGGTCCGGGACGGTAGAGGGCATTCATGGCTATGAGGTCCTCGAACCTTGTAGGCTGGAGCTTCTGCAGCCACTGTTTCATTCCTTCGGACTCGAACTGGAATACGCTGGTAGTGTCACCGCGTCCGTATAACCGGTATGTTTCCTCGTCATCTATCGGGATGGATTCTATATCTATGTCAATACCGTGACGTTTCCTGATGTTTGCAAGGCATTCCTTGATGATGGACAGGGTCCTCAGCCCGAGAAAGTCCATTTTCAGCATGCCGACATCCTCGATGAAGCAACCTTCGTACTGGGATACCCAGACGTCTTCGCCTGTAGCCTTGTCCGCTGCAACGCTTATTGGAATGTAGTCCGTCAGGTCTCCTCGTCCGATGATCATGGCGCAGGCATGGACACCGGTCTGCCTGATGCAGCCTTCAAGCTTTACGGCATATCTGAGCACGTCCCTGACCTGTTCTGAACCGTTTTCATACTCGTTCTTGAGATCGGGGAGATATTTCACACAGTTTGCCAGCTTCGGCTTGAATTCCTTTTTTACCTTTTTCCCGTCTTCCATGACCTCGGCTTCAAACGGTTTGTCCGGAATCATTTTTGTCAGGCGGTTGGTTTCATCCATCGGCATGTTGCTGACACGTCCTACATCCTTTATGGCGCTTTTTGCTGCCATTGTCCCGAATGTGATTACATGGGATACGTGGTCTTTACCGTATGTGTCTTCCACATACCTGAAAACCCTGTATCTTCCGTCGTCATCGAAGTCGATGTCGATATCCGGCATGGAGATACGGTCAGGGTTGAGGAAACGCTCGAACAGAAGCTGGTATTTGATAGGGTCGATGTTGGTGATTCCGAGACAGTAAGCTACTGCGGAGCCGGCTGCCGAGCCACGACCGGGACCTACTGATATACCGTTCCGTCTGGCTGCGGCTATGAAGTCCTGGACTATGAGGAAATAGTCGGGGAATCCCATCCTGCATATTGTCTTCAGCTCGAAGTCAAGGCGTTCGCTATGTTCCTGATCCAGAGTGTCTCCGTACCTGCGCCGCGCTCCCTCATAGCACAGATGGCACAGGTATGCGACAGAATGCGTGAAATCCGTTCCCCTGTCGTTTCCGGCCTTGTCACAGCGTCCCACATCTATTATATCCCTGTATTTTTCCAGGTAAATGTCTATGTCTTTAAGAAAGTCAGCGTCAATCCTGAAAAGAGGCAGGACGTGCCCCCGGTCGATTTCATATTTCTCCACCTTATCCAGCACTTCCAGGGTATTTGACAGGAATTCAGGGTGATCAGGGAATAGACCGGCCATCTCTTCCTCGCTCTTGAGGAATTCCTGCTGTGTATATCTGAGACGGTCCGGATCGGTCAGATAGGCGTTGGTCGTAAGGCATATGAGCCTGTCGTGCGCAGGACCGTCTTCTTTCCTGACAAAATGCACGTCATTTGTCGCCACGACTTTCACTCCGGTCTTCTCTGACAGTCCGATTATGCCTTCCAAAACGATTTTCTGTCTTTCATAGACTTCCTGAGACTGTCCGGGGACTTCTGTCCTGTGCAGCTGCACTTCAAGATAGTAATCGTCTCCGAATATTTCCTTATGCCACTGTATTGCCTTCTCGGCGGCATCCATGTCTCCTGCGAGAATGTTCCTCGGGATTTCTCCGGCAATGCAGGCAGAGCAGCAGATGAGGTCTTTTGCGTATTTCCGTATTACCTCATGGCTGACGCGCGGTTTGTAGTACATACCTTCGATATGGCCTGTGGAGACGATCTTCATCAGGTTCTTGTACCCGTTGTAATTCTTTGCCAGCAGGATGAGGTGATAATACGACTTGTGGTCCTTGTCCTTGAGCTTGTGGTCGTAGTGTGTGGTCACATAGACTTCGCATCCTACAACCGGCTTGATGTCCGGATGTTTTTTCGCGAACTTGAAGAATTCCTTCACCCCGTACATGTTGCCGTGGTCGGTAATGGCAAGTCCCGGCATACCGAGTTCTTCTGCTCTGTTGAACAGGTCTTCGATTGACGACTGTCCGTCCAGAATGGAATATTGCGTATGTACGTGCAGGTGAACGAATGACATATTAAAGCGGATTTTTAAGGTTGGAGCCGAGCGGCAAAGATAGTAAAAGATGGAGGCAAAAAGAAAACTTTTTGCCTCCATACTCTCCCGTTGCAGATTTTCTACTTTAAACTTCGTTTACAATCACGCTGCGCCTCGGCATTGTCTGAACAAGTTCCGGCACTGCTCTCGGCTTGCAGTTTATTTTAAACTGAATGCATAAACAGAATGTTGGGTATATGTTTCGCCCGGCCTGAGTACAGCGGACGGAAAATCCTCATGATTCGGAGCATCCGGAAAATTCTGTGTTTCCAGCGCGATACCGGAGCGGACATTGTGGATTTCTCCTCTTTTCCCGACCTCCTTTCCGTCCATACCCTGTCCTGCATAGAACTGGAGGCCCGGCTGGTCTGTATATATTTTCATTATGATGCCTGTTTCCGGCTCAAAGAGTTCCGCGGCTATCCAGGTGCCGGAATGCGTGCCGTCAGATGTCTTGTCAAGCACCCAGTTGTGGTCATATCCTTTGCCCAGCTTCAGAGGCTCGAAGTCCGGAGTTTCTATCCTTGCGCCGATAGCGGTTGATGTCCTGAAATCCATGGGGGTCCCTTCTACGGGAGCGATTTCTCCTGTAGGGATCAGTTCTGCATCGGTTGGGGTGAAACTGTCTGCATATATGGTCATAAGGTGTGTGTCGGTAGATTTTGCCGAAGTGCCGTGGAGGTTGTAATATACATGGCTTGTAGGATTGAGGACAGTGGGCTTGTCCGTTGATGCCTCGTAGTCGAGGACAAGTTCGTTTTCAGATGTGATGGTGTATGTAACCGATATTTTCAGATTTCCCGGATAGCCTTCTTCACCGTCCTCTGAAAGCCATGTCATCCTGACGGCCTGATTCCCGTCCTCATCCGTGAACTGTTCGGCATTCCATACTTTGGCCGAGAAGCCTCCGGCTCCGCCGTGAAGCTGGTTTCCGTTTTCGTTTACGGTAAGCCGGTACTCTTTTCCGTCCAGAGTGAATCTGCCGTCGTTGATTCTGTTTCCGTAGCGTCCTACTACCGGGCCGGAGTATTTGTCTGAAGCATTGAGATAGGCGTCAATACTGTCATATCCCCATACTACATCCTTGAAGCCTCCGTCGGCAGACGGGACCCACAATGCAACGATACGGGCCCCGTAGTTGGTCAGCTGGAGAGTCATCCCGTTGTCGTTTGAAATGGTGTATAAACCTGTATACATTCCGTCTACGGTTTTTACAAATGCTTCCTCGGGGAGAAGCACGACTCCTGTTCCTTTGTTTCCCGAGCAGCCGGCACATGCGAAAGCAACCAGTACGGCCGCAGCGGATTTGATCAGATTACGTGTCATGATTTGCAAGTTGTTTATCAGGTTTTGAAATTTGTATCCGTCCTTTTCCGAAAAGGTCCGTATATGAAAAAGGCTGGCACCAAGAACCAGCCTTTTCCAATATGTGAATGTGTCTGATTATTTCTTCAGAGCCGCTTTTGCAGCCTGCCTTTTCTCAGCCCACATGGTAACATCGTACATGATAGGAGTAGCGATGAACAGTGAAGCGTATGTTCCGATTGAAATACCGAGAACAAGAGCGACTGCAAGACCTCTGATCACCTCGCCTCCGAAGATTGCGATGGCTACCATTACGACCAAAGTTGTCAAAGAGGTGTTCATCGTACGTGAAAGGGTACTGTTGAGCGCCTGGTTTGCATTTTCGTAAAGAGGCATCTTAGGATGCAGGGTCTTGTATTCACGTATACGGTCGAAGATAACCACGGTATCGTTGATTGCGTAACCGATGATTGTCAGTATTGCCGCAATGAATGTCTGGTCTACGTCAAGGCTGAACGGAAGGATTCCGGAGAACAGAGAGAAGAATCCGATCACGATGATGGCTGTATGTGCAAGACCCATGACACCTCCGAATCCCCATGTCCATTTCTTGAACCTTACGGCAATGTATGCGAAAATGACGAACAGTGCAATGATGACTGCTATGATTGCATCCCGTTTCATGTCGTTCGCGATGGTAGGACCCACCTTGTCGGAACTGATGATACCGTTAGGATTCTCCAGTGTCGATGTGAATTCATCCAGCGTGAGGTCTTCTGCGAAGAAGCCTTTCAGGGCATCGTACAGAATCTGCTCGACTTCGGCATCTACTTCCGTTGACTCTTCATCCACTTTGTACTGGGTGGTGATTTTCATCTGGCTTTCACCTCCGAACTGTTTTACTTCAACGGCAGAACCGAACTTCTCGCTCTGGTCTGCAGCATCAGCCTTGCTGAAAGCATCGATGGTAGCCTCCCTGACTTCTTCGGTAGATACAGGCTGGTCGAATCTTACCACGAAAGTACGGCCGCCTGTGAAGTCTACACCGTATGTAAACCCTTTGGTAAACATTGATACGATGCAGATTACGATTACAAGACCTGAGATTGCATAGGTATATTTCTTCTTGGCGAGGAAATTGACATGCGTATGCTGCAGAAGGTTTCTCGTGTACTTGTTGTCGAAAGTGATGTTCTTTCCTTTTGCAAGCCTGTCTTCGAAGATCAGCCTTGAAATGAAGATGGAAGTGAGGACAGATGTGATGATACCTATAATAAGGGTCGTCGCGAATCCCTGTACCGGACCTGAACCGAAGATGAAGAGGACGATACCGGTAAGGATTGTGGTAATCTGTCCGTCGATGATGGCCGAGTATGCGTTTGAGTATCCGTCAGCTACGGCCTTGCTGAGGCCCTTGCCGGCACGGAGTTCCTCTTTGATGCGTTCGTAGATGATGACATTCGCATCCACCGCCATACCGAGAGTCAGGACGAGACCGGCGATACCCGGCAGGGTCAGGACCGCACCGAAGGAAACGAGTGTTCCCAGAAGCAGGAGAACGTTGCACAGAAGAGCGGCATCAGCGACAAGACCAGCTCCGTGATAGAACAGAGCCATGTAAAGGAGGACAAGCACGAATGCTATCGCGAAGGAAATGAGACCGGCATTGATGGACTCTGAACCTAAAGAAGGACCTACGACCTGTTCCTGAATGATGGTGGCAGGTGCAGGAAGTTTTCCGGATTTCAATACGTTTGCAAGGTCTTCAGCCTCTTCGAGATCGAAGTTTCCTGTGATTTCGGAGCTTCCTCCTGTGATTTCAGTGTTTACTGTAGGATATGAATATACCATTCCGTCAAGGACGATGGCAATCTGCCTTCCGATGTTGTCCTTGGTCATCCTTGCCCAGATGTTGGCGCCTTCTGCGTTCATTGTCATGGAAACGGCAGGGTTACCTCCCTGTCCGCTGTACTGTACGCGTGCGTCGGTAACGACTCCTCCGTCAAGCGGTGCCTTTCCGTCACGTGAAGTGGCTTTGATGGCAACGAGCTCGTATGTGTTGCCTCCAGGAATGAAGCTTGACGGCTTTACTGTCCAGTGTGCTTTGAATTCAGCAGGGAAGAGAGCCTCTATCTGTGGCATTTTCAGCCATTTGTTGATTTTTGAAGTATCAGCGTAGTTTGCATAGCCTATGCAGGCTCCGTTTGCAAGGCGGCCGTTGAACATTGCAGGCTGGAGAGCAGCGAAAAGAGGATTGGATTTCCTGTACTGCTCAAACTGTTCCGCATCTGCCGCCTGATTCTGTATTTCCTGTGATATCAGAGAGTCGGCACTTGACTCAGCCTCTGCCGGAGCTGCTGTCTCTTCTGTTTCGGCAGGAGTTGTCTCTTCGTCAGAGAGAAGCTGTGCAAGTGTGCTGTTGGCTTCCTGAAGGAACGGGAAGATTTCAGAGTTGTCGTATGTTGCCCAGAATTCAAGGGATGCTGTTCCCTGAAGGAGCTTTCTCACACGCTCAGGCTCTTTTACACCAGGAAGCTCTACCAGAATCCTTCCGCTGTTGCCGAGCTTCTGGATACTTGGCTGTGTGACTCCGAAACGGTCTATACGGTTTCTCAGGACGTTGAATGAGTTCGAGATTGCGCTTTCGGCTTCTCCTCTGATAACTTCGATTACCTGCTCGTCAGAGAATTCCGGCCTGATTTTGTCGCGCATTTCGTATGTTCCGAAAATCTGCGCCAGCCTCTGGCCGTTTCCTACTTCTTTCCAGGCATCTGCGAAAAGGGTGATGAAATCCGCGCTTGCCGATACCGAACGCTGGTCGGCGAGGGCCAGAGCCTGTGTGAATTCGGGTGACTGGTTGTTGTCTGCCAAGGCTCTTACCAGATCCTTGAGCTGGACCTGGAGCATGACGTTCATACCACCCTTCAGGTCAAGTCCGAGATTGATTTCCTTTGATTTTACATCTTTGTAGGTGTACCCGAAATAAATCTTTTCCGATGAGATGGAATCAAGATACCATCTGTTGCTTTCCTTCCTGATAGAGTCAAGGTAGAAAGCCCTGTCCGCTTCGGACACCTTGCTGAATGCGGCTGATTTCTCATAGTCAAGTACTGCTTTCTCGGCATATTTTGCAGCCTTGTTCTCCTGAACTTTGGTGACAAGGGTGAATGCAAGCTGCCAGAGACAAACCAGAGCCAGGACTATAGCCAGAAATCTGATTATACCTTTACTTTGCATAGTTGTTTTATAGTTTTTTATTAATAATTGTTTTCAATCAATCCGGTCAGGGCACGGCTATCCCTTTCGACCCGACCCGAAAATAGGGCACAAATTTACTGTTTTTTTTCTTATTAACACACTTTATGTAAAGTATTTCGTATTTTTGTCCGAAATGTGTGCGTGAAATAATGGAAAAACATATAAGCGTCTTATGCATTCTGGCTGCCGGAATTTCCATGTCTGCGGCAGCAGCTTATGTCCCGTCCGTGGACGAAGACAGGGCCGTCGGTGCTGAAACACTTGTCCGTCAGGCGGATTCCCTTAGATGTATTTACAGGTTCAGGGAAGCCGTGTCTTTATATGACAGGGCGGAACAACTGCTGCTGCAGCGTGATACGGCAGTTGTTGCGGAGGACAGCCTCAGGGAAGCCGTTTCCGATTCCATTCTTCTGGAAAACATTGCTTCAAGAAAGGTGATGGCAGAGAACGGAATATCAATGTCACGGTATGTGGGCGAGCCTGTAGTTGTTGCCAGGCACGTTTTTTCAAAAAGTGATTTCTATCTATTCTACCCGATGCAGGACAGAAGCTGGAGGGAGGTACCCAATCCTCTGGACAGTATTCCCGGACACCGTTTTGTAAATGCGACGTATATTCCCGATGGAAGCAGTGACATTTATTTTTCCGCGGTCGATGACAGTGGAGTGAGGAACATATACCATACGCATTTCAAGGATTCGGTGTGGTCAGCACCGGTTCTTCTGGACGAAAGTCTGACTTCTTCCGGAGATGAAATATTTCCGGTACTGTCCGCTGACGGCAATACACTGTATTTTTCCTCGTCCGGACTGTACGGAGCAGGAGGCTATGACCTGTACAGAACGGAGCTGGACAGGGCAACGGGTACGTGGAGTATACCGGAGAACCTCGGATTCCCGTATTCTTCACCCTATGACGACCTTCTTTTTTTCAACACTCCTGACGGAAAATATTCTATGTTTGCATCAGACAGGGACTGTTCGCGGGACAGCATAATGGTATATGTGCTGGAATATGACAGCATGCCGGTACGCAGGAGTGTGGATGACCCTGTCAGGCTGCACGAAATCGCCTCTCTTGTCCCTGTAGATGATCCGTCCAGAATGGATACGGAGACCGCTGTCGGGGAAGGGGCTGAGGAAAATGCAGACATAGGCAGATATATGTCCAAAATGGAAGAGGTGAAGGTATTGCGGGATTCCATCGCGATTTACGGACGGTCTCTGGAAGAGAAAAGAAGCCTTCTGGAAGAAAGCCGCAGTGCGGAAGAAAAGGAGAGAATGACTTCTGAAATACTCAGACAGGAAGCCAGGATACCTGCTCTTCAGGATTCTCTTGCCAAGGCATCCGGCATCCTTCAGCAGATAGAAATGGAATTTCTTTACAACGGAGTGGTCATTGATCCGGACAAAGTCATGGCCCAGGCCGAAAGGGAAGTGACAGGTGTGGCATCCAACTATGTCTTTGCAAGACTTTCACCGGGAGGCCCGCTGTCCATGTCAATCGAGAAGCCTGAAGCGGAGTTTGACTATTCTTTCATGATCCTTCCGGAAGGCCGCTTTGCCCGGGACAACACTATTCCGGACGGTATTGTCTATCAGATACAGATGTGTCTGCTTTCCGCTCCTGCGACAGTCGGCCAGCTGAAAGGACTGAGCCCTGTCTTTATAGAAAAGACGGCGGCAGGAGGCTATATACACCGGGTCGGGCTGTTCCGGTCCTACAATGATGTCCTTTCAAATCTGAATAAAGTGAAAAGTCTGGGTTTCAAGACTGCCTTTATCGTAGCTTTTGCTGATGGCAGGAAGTGTACTGTCCAGAAGGCCAGGACTCTGGAGTCCCAAATGAGAAACAGTGCAGTATACCGGATTGAAATGACTCCGGAAGGAGGGGAACTTCCCGATCTTACCCTTAAAGCGATAAGGCAGGTTACGGACAGGGACATTGCCAAAGTGTCCGAAGACGGCATGTCAGTCTTCATTGTCGGGCCTCTTGCTTCCAGAGAGGAGGCTGAAAAGCTCATTTCTCTCATAAAGAGTTCAGGTGTGGAAAAAGCGGAAATAGTAAAATCGGAAAAACAACAGTAAAATAGGAATTATGGCATTTATAATCATTTTGACAATCGTCGGACTTGTTCTGGTGTTGTCCGAAATCTTTCTCATCCCAGGTGTGGGTGTTGCCGGTATACTTGGTGCCCTGTCGCTCGGGGGTGCCTGCTATTACGTGTTTTATGAATTCGGGCTTCTTGCCGGATCTGTCTTTACGGCATCTGTACTTGCTGTTCTGATAGGACTGATAATATACACTATTAAGACAAAGGCATGGAAGAAGCTGGCTTTGAACACCAGGATAGACTCCAAAGTCCAGAGCCTTGACGGGGAGAATCTGACTGTGGGCGATACGGGAAAGGCGGTCACCAGACTTGCTCCTATCGGTACGGCGAGGTTTGACGGGAAGGCATTTGAAGTGAAGTCCCTTGAAGGCATGATCGATGCCGGGACAGAAGTGGAAGTAGTCATGTTTGAGGACAACAAGATTTATGTCAAGCCGGTATCGGAGGATTTCTAGTTCAGTGTGTATAAATATTCTAAACAGTTGATATTATGACAATGATTGTTATTTGGGTAGCCGTCGCAATTGTCGGTCTGATGGTTTTCCTTTGGTTTTTCCCTGTAGCCCTGTGGTTCCAGGCTCTGATCTCGGGTGTAAAGATTTCCCTTCTGCAGCTTGTACTCATGCGCTGGAGGAAAGTCCCTCCGGGAACCATTGTAATGGCGATGGTGACCGGAACAAAGGCGGGGCTTAAGCTTGATGCCAATGAACTTGAAGCCCATTATCTGGCCAAAGGTCATGTTCCTAATGTCGTAAACGCCCTTGTTTCAGCCGACAAGGCCAACATAGCCCTTGATTTCAAGATGGCAGCGGCGATTGATCTGGCCGGCCGTGACGTATTCGAAGCCGTGCAGATGTCCGTGAATCCGAAAGTTATAAATACTCCTCCGGTGACTGCGGTCGCAAAGGACGGTATCCAGCTCATTACAAAGGCGCGTGTAACTGTTCGCGCCAACATCAAGCAGCTGGTCGGCGGCGCAGGCGAGGAAACAGTGCTGGCAAGGGTAGGAGAAGGAATAGTTTCAAGCATCGGTGCATCAGAAAGCCACAAGGCAGTACTTGAGCACCCGGATTCCATTTCCAAAGTGGTGCTTAACAAAGGCCTTGATGCCGGAACGGCATTTGAAATCCTGTCTATCGATATTGCCGATATCGATATCGGAAAGAATATCGGTGCAGTCCTTCAGATGGATCAGGCCGAGGCTGACAAGAACATAGCACAGGCAAGGGCCGAGGAGCGCAGGGCGATGGCAGTCGCTCTTGAGCAGGAAATGAAAGCCAAGGCACAGGAAGCCCGCGCACGGGTGATAGAAGCCGAGACCCAGATACCGCTTGCAATGGCGGAAGCTTTCCGCAGCGGTAATCTCGGGGTGATGGATTATTACCGCATCAAAAACATCCAGGCGGATACGGATATGCGCGAGAATATAGCCAAATAGCCTGCTTGTTTTCCATTAATTATTCTGTCACAAAATAATAGACCAATGAACAGACAACATATAGCCCTTGCTCTGCTTACGCCGGTGGCTTTATCTCCCGCCAGGGGAGCTTCGGTTTCCGAAAGAGACACCGGGACGGAGGACAGGTCTCTTCCAAATGTCATCATCATCTATGCCGATGACCTCGGATACGGTGACCTCGAATGTTATGGGGCAAAGAATGTCAGGACACCCAATGTCAACAGGCTGGCAAGTGAAGGTATCCGCTTTACCAATGCCCATGCCACCGCTTCCACCAGTACTCCTTCCCGCTATTCGCTTCTTACCGGAGAGTATGCATGGCGCAGGCCGGGAACGGACGTGGCGCCTGGCGATGCCGGAATGATCATCCGTCCCGAGCAGTATACTATGGCGGATATGTTCAGAAGCGCAGGATACGCGACTGCAGCTATAGGCAAGTGGCATCTCGGTCTCGGAGACAAGACCGGAGAGCAGGACTGGAATGCCCCTCTTCCTGCCGCTCTCGGAGATTTGGGGTTTGACTACCATTATATTATGGCGGCAACGGCAGACAGGGTACCTTGCGTGTTCATTGAAAACGGCATGGTTGCCGACTATGATCCGTCGGCCCCTATCGAGGTCAGCTACAGGCAGAACTTTCCCGGGGAACCGACAGGGAAAGACAACCCGGAGCTTCTGTACAACCTTAAACCGAGTCACGGACATGATATGTCCATAATAAACGGTATAAGCCGTATAGGATATATGAAAGGCGGAGGCAAGGCACTGTGGAAAGACGAGAACATTGCGGATTCGATAACTGTCCATGCCATAAACTTCATTACAGAACATAAGGACGGGCCGTTTTTCATGTACTTTGCGACAAATGACGTACATGTGCCGCGCTTTCCTCATGAACGCTTCCGGGGCAGGAATCCGATGGGGCTTCGGGGCGATGCGATAGTGCAGTTTGACTGGAGTGTCGGGCAGATCATGGATGCCCTTGACAGACTTGGACTGGCCGAGAACACTCTGGTTATCCTTTCAAGTGACAACGGCCCTGTCGTTGATGACGGCTATGATGACAAGGCGGAAGAACTCCTGAACGGTCACAAGCCATCCGGACCGTGGCGCGGTTACAAATACAGTGCATTCGAGGGTGGAACTGCAATTCCTGCAATAGTCCGCTGGCCTGCCGTGATACGGAAGCCTGGAGAGTCTGATGTCCTGATGTCCCAGATCGACTGGCTGGCGTCCCTGGCATCGCTGGTGAATGCCAGGATTCCTGAAGGAGGTGCTCCGGACAGCTGGGACCGGCTGGGGAACTTGATAGGGACGGATAGGTCGGACCGTCCGTGGATCGTGGAGTTTTCATCTTCACATGCCCTTTCAGTGAGGGCCGGAAAGTGGAAATACATTGAACCGAATGACGGTTCGCCGATGATCACATGGGGACCTGAAATAGAAACGGGCAATAGCCATTTGCCGCAGCTGTATGAAATGGATAAGGTTGTCGAGCAGGAGAATGTCGCTTCCGAATACCCGGAAGTGCTTTTCGGACTGCAGTCGCTGCTCAGGAAGATAAAGTCCGGGAGCGCTACTGTGGAAGATGTCCTGTAATGTATTGTGCAGGATGCCGTCCCGGAAAGCTCCGGGACGGCATCCTGTGACTTTTAGTGAAAATTATTTGGTTAAACAGAAGATTTGAATTACCTTTGTCATCCTGATTTTCCAGCACCGCAGTTTTTATGGTGTTTCTGGGAAGTCCGGAAGCCGGAGACGGGACACTGGTGAGATGGGTGAGTGGCTTAAACCAGCAGTTTGCTAAACTGCCGTACGGGATTACCGTACCGGGGGTTCGAATCCCCCTCTCACCGCAAGAACAAGAGGTATAAGTGATTGATTTTCAATTTCTTGTACCTCTTTTCTTTTGCTTAATCGCCCAATTCAGGCATCAACGGTATTGTTGAGTAAACATTCAATCATGGAATTTCTGGCAATTTTTTATAGTTTTTCCGGTACTTTGTTGTCTAACAGGTAAAATTGATCCGGACAGAATATGGAAAAGAACGAGCAGGAATTTACCAGACTGGTGGAAAAGTACAAGAGCACTGTATATGCCGTGTGCTATATGTTTTCCGGCAGCAGGGACGAGCTTGACGACCTGTTTCAGGAAGTCCTTGTGAAACGGTGGAAAGGGTACGGCTCTTTCCGCGAAGAGTCGGACATCAGGACATGGATTTACAGGGTCAGCCTGAACTGTTGCCTCAATCTTCAGAAAAGAAAGAAGCGCGAGGCAGGGCATATTCCTCTGAGCATCGATATTGATCCTTTCGAAGACACAAGCGACAGGGCATTGCAGACCCGCAGGCTGTATGCCAGGATAAATCGTCTCGGTCTGGTGGACAGGGCGCTGATCCTGCTCTGGCTCGAAGGCATGTCCTACGCCGAGATAGGGGAAATCATCGGCATATCGGTCAAGAACGTTTCTTTCCAGCTCTACCGGATCAGGGAAGAACTGAAGAAAATGACAATCTAAAAACCACAGACTATGCAGGACGGAAAAATATTCGGTTCAGAGGAGCTGGAACAGATGCGTCTCCAATACGCCAGCCTCAAGGAAGACCTCGAAAAGCAGAAAATCATAAACGGAAGAATGATGGAAAGCGTGTTCCGCAAGAATGTCGGGATACTGGATGCAGACAGGAAAATAGGGATAGCCGGCGGTCTTGCGGCGATACCATTCGTGTTTGCGGTATGTATCATACAGGGGTTGGATATGTGGATAGCCGTAGTTCTCGGTGCGGGATTCCTGGCCCAGGCGGTTTGCTATCTGATATTGTACCGACGTCTGGGCCCAGTCGGAAACGGGCAGGCCAATGTCCTGGAAACTGCCGTAGGCATAAGAAAGTTCAGAAAAGGGTATATAGTTGTCAATACAGCCCTTTGGGTGCTTGTTCTGACAGTTTTCGTAGTAATGGGCGTGGACATATACCATGCATGGAGCCCTCCTGTCAAGGGACTTGCCGCTGTCGGCATTCTGTGTGTGATAGCCCTTGCTGCAATGTTTGCCGAATATTTGTATGGACGGCGGATCCTCAAAGCGTGCGATGGGATAATAAGGAGGCTGGAGGAAGGGGCTTGCTGATTTTCGAAACAGGCACAAAAAAAATACGGCAGTCCTGTCTGCCGTATTTTTTTTGTGCCTGCATTGACAGATTTCTCGACCGAGCCAGTCGGCTGTGCTTGAAATTACTGTCACTGCCGATCATATCTGACTGTCATTTCCCGTTCCATTTCAGGGCCTTGAACAGTTCCACGACTACCAGCGGCACAAGTGCCAGTCCGAGGATCGTAAGCCACTGTTCGCAGCCGAGATGCGCGAAGCCGAAAGCTTTCGCGAAGGCAGGGATGAGGAGTACCGCGGCTGAGAACGCCAGCGACATGAACAGAGCGAAAATCAGAGGTTTGTTCTGCAGGGGGTTAAATTTGAATCGGGATTCGGTGTTTGAATGAAGGTTGCCTGCATGCACGAGTTTGGCCGCTATGAGTGACGTGAATGCCATAGTCTGGCCGAGGGCTTCGGCTGCAGAAGCATCGCCTGTGAACAGTTCCATTCCCATTTTTTTCCCTATGAGGAATGCTGCAAGAGTGATTGCTCCCATCATGACACCCTGATAGCTTATCCTCCATATCATGCCTTTGTCCATGAACTGCTTGCCTGCGCCGCGCGGGCTTTTTTTCATGATATCCTTGGCTGCAGGATCCAGACTCAGCGCCAGTGCAGGGAAGGTCTCGCTTACCAGGTTTATCCACAGGATGTGGATCGGAAGGAGGGGAATACCCATGTTGAGTATGGATGTCACGAAGAGCAGAAGGACTTCTCCCAGGTTGGTGGACAGGAGGAAGAGTATGGTCTTCAGTATGTTGTCATAAATTCGGCGACCTTCGGAAACAGCTGATACGATGGTAACGAAGTTATCATCCGAGAGTATCATGTCAGAAGCGTCCTTGGCTACTTCAGTTCCTGTAATACCCATGGAAACTCCGATGTCGGCCTGTTTGAGGGCCGGGGCATCGTTCACACCGTCACCTGTCATTGCTACAATCTGCCCTTTCTTCTGCCATGCAGTCACGATTTTCACTTTCTGTTCAGGGGCAATGCGTGCGTAGACGGAATATTTTTCCACATTCTCATCGAACTCTTCCTCGCTGAGTTTCTCAAGGTCTGTACCTGTGATTGCCATATCTCCTTCGCGGAAAATGCCGATTTTGGATGCGATTGCCAGAGCTGTAGCTTTATGGTCGCCGGTTATCATCACTGTTCTGATACCTGCGTCTCGGCATTCCTGGATAGCTCCTATCACTTCTTCCCTTTCAGGATCGATCATTCCGGTGATACCCACGAAGATAAGGTCTTTTTCCACTTCTTCCATGCCGGAAGATACCTTGTCTGTAGGGCGGTAAGCCATGGCGAGTACCCGCAGTGCGGAGTCGGCCATCTTCTGGTTTAGGGACTGGAGGTCGGAAATATCTTTCGCTGTAATGGCACGGATACCGTCAGCGGTCTCTATTTTCGTACAGACGGACAGTACCTCATCAAGACCTCCCTTTGTGTTTATCTGAAGAGTTCCGTCCTGCATGCGGTTGATTGTAGACATCCTTTTGCGGGACGAGTCGAATGCAACCTCTCCTTCGCGCGGACATGCGGCATCCAGTTCGCTCTTGATTACTCCGTTCTTTGCCCCGAGGTCAATGAGTGCGATTTCGGTAGGATCGCCGACTCGTGTTATGCCGCCTTCATTGTTCTTGACCTCCTTGGCATCGCAGCATAGGACGGAAACAGTCACCAACCTGTCAAGCTTTCCGCTTACTGCATGCTCCTCCACTACGGTCATCTGGTTTTTGGTCAGTGTACCTGTCTTGTCTGAGCAGATGACAGTCGTACAGCCCAGTGTCTCCACGGACGGCAGTTTGCGGATAATCGCATTGTGCTTTACCATACGGCGTACGCCCATGGAAAGTATGATGGTGGAAATTGCCGGAAGACCCTCAGGAATAGCTCCTACCGCCAAAGAGACTGCGACCATGAGCATACTTATAAGCGGCCTGCCGTACAGAATTCCTATGACGAAGATGACCACGCATATAAGCACTGCTGCCGTACCTATCACTTTACCGAGCTTTTCCAGCCGGACCTGCATAGGGGTCTGGGTATCGGAGTCCTTGTCAAGCATGTCGGCAATTTTTCCGATTTCCGTATTCATTCCTGTTCCTACGACAATACCTTTTCCGTGTCCGAATGTCACTACACCGCTGGAAAATGCCATGTTGACCCTGTCGCCAAGCGGAATGTCTTCGCTATCAAGTGTGTCAGGATTCTTTTCCACAGGAACGGATTCGCCCGTCATGGAAGATTCCTGGATACTCATGCTGTATGATTCGGTGATCCTTATGTCGGCAGGGACTATATCTCCCACTTCGAGTTCGACGACATCTCCGGGAACCACATCTTCCACATTCACGACCATCGCCTCTCCTCCTCTGACAACTTTGGCCATCGGAGCCGCCATTTTCTTAAGGGATTCAAGTGATTTCTGGGCTTTAAGTTCCTGATATGCTCCGATAAATGCATTGAGAAGCAATATCCCCATTATAATATATGTGTCCAGCAGACCTTCTCCTGTCTTGATGCCCATCACTCCGGAAATGACTGCGGCTATGATGAGCAGTATGATCATGAAACTCTTGAACTGGGAGATGAACATGGCCAGAAATGACCTGTTTTTTTTCTGGACGAGGGAGTTTTTCCCGTATTTTTCGATTCTTTTCTGGATTTCTTCGGGCTTCAGCCCCGAGAACGGGTCGGTTTCCAGACCCTGTGCGACTTCTTCAATCGACTGGTTGTAGAAAGGTGTCATTTTTCTTGATGAATACTGATTGTGTTTATGTTTAAGATAGATTAATGAATACGATTTTTACTTTTTCCCAGTCAATATGCCCACAAGCCTGTTTACGGCTCCTACAGTGAACAGCCATATTGCCGCCTGCGAGAAGGCGTCCGGCTTGCCGTCAATCAGGAAATAAATGTTTGCCAGCCAGAACGCGCAGCATGCGATGACAAATATCTGGACTCCAAGGGCGATCCTGCGCGTAAGCGGTGTCTGTCCCAGCATCGCTTTCAGGTTATAGGCGATTCCGAGCGGCCCTGTCATCATCACCATCCAAGATAGTGTCTGCCCGTCCAGCGTGAACCTGTCCGTATCGATAAACTGTGAATAATATGTCATGCCGAGTCCGAACAGGAACAGCGCGGCATAGATTGCCGTGCTTATTATATAGGTGATTTTTGCTTTTTTCTGATCCATAGATCTTATCGTCTCAACTGAAAGGCCAAATATAGTAAAATTCCATTTTTATTCACAAAAAAGACAGGGTTTCCATTAAAAACAAATATGGCTATCCGCAAAAATACCCCAAGGTCATGCTGAACTGACGACGAACCTCAGGAATAGCCGGACAAGTCCGGCTATTCCTGAGGTGAGAAGGAAGAAAGCCCATAGGGCTAACTCCCTTGTTTCAGCATCTGAGGATTTTTTATGTCTGACAGGGATATCCCTCAGATTCCGGCTCAGGTCCGGAATGACCGGAAGGGTGTTTTGTCAGGCAGATTTCTCTGTTCAGGATTCGTGTTCCGGTTGCAAAAGATAAAATAGGTGTGTTTTCCGGATAATCATGATAAAAGTCAGGAGCGACGGGTCACGTCGGCCCCTGACTTTGCTATGAAATGAAGGATTACTGTATTGTCAGAAACTTACCGCTACGGTGGAGTCAAGCATGTGGCTTCTGAATGTTTTTGTAAAGGATCCGGGATTACATCAGAATTCAATGCAGAGGTTGACTAGACCCGATACATGTGCCTGTTCAAACCACGAAAAATGGCATCTTGCTCCGATTCCGATGTGCCTGGTGATCTTGTAGGTATAGCCTGCACTGGCTGCTATACCTACACCATTGGAAAACGGTTGCTGGAAATAGCTCGACTCGGAATTGTCCACCGGCTCGTATGATGTCATGAGTTCCGCATCATTTGTGTGGGAGAAGCTCGCACTGGCGCCTATGTGTATCTGATGACGCTCTGTATTCAGAGGGAACCAATATATACTCGGGCCGATATGGAAATAGTTGTGCAAATGGTCATGGGAGAATGCATTGCTATGTCCTGACACAGAATGGACATAACCGCCTTTCGTATAGCTAAAGCCCAGATCCAGACCGAATCCCCAGTGCCTGCCGGGCATGTATAGCATCGTCTGCGCGGAGCCGAAGCCTTCTGAAGCATTGTCTGAAGAATAGGCATATCCATATCCGGTCATTATCAGAAATCTGTTCATTTTCTCATCAGCCCTGTCTTTTGCCATGCCAGGAAGCGTGCATGACAACAGGAGCAGTGCTATAATATATAGTCGTTTCATTATAGAATATTATTTGATTTCAACATCAAATTTAACTGAGCCGGTATTGTATTCTGTCAAATTACCGTTATCATAATACACAAAAGCGTCACCTGCCGGATCATCATTCTTGAAAAGATGAATATTGACATTCGCCGTAAGTATTTCATTTCCCAGGAAGTCAATGCTGGCAGATATAGTTTTGTCTTTTGCTTCTTTGGAATATCTTAATGCATATTTGTAATTGGTACTTGCCTCATCTATATTGAATGTGTTATAGTATATATTCGCTTTTTCCATTGTTAGGATACATTTCATTCTGGCATCTTCTGCATCATGTATGTTGTCTTCCGCCTTGACGAAACTTTTCATCGAGGCTTCATTATCTCCTGCGTTTTCATGGATGCGGTCCAGATAGTAGAATGTTTTAAGTTTTTCATCAGGGAATCCAGGGCCCTTTGAGGGGGCTTCGGATATCTATTCTTCTATATTGTCAAGCCGGCTTCCCGTTTCCTGCCTTGCGGAGCAGGAGCAGATGAGTATGGCCGAAGCGGCAGACAGGATTATTGTTTTCATGTCGTCATGCCCCGATTTGACAGGGCGTGCAAAATTATAAAAAAAAGAGGGCGGGTCTGACTTTTGACTCGCCCTCTTTTTATTCGTACTCCTGATGGAGTACGGTTCTCAATATTCAATTCTCAAAGAGGAAAAATTCCTTTCGGGTCACCCTCTTTGGAAGTTGTACTGTAAATGTTTTTACCTGTACTGTGCGAACTCGATGTCCTTTGCAGCCCTTTCTGCAAGTTTCTCGTCCTTGCTTGTCTTTTCAAGGTTAGCCTTTACTTCGTTGGCATTTCCCTGACGAGCAGCGATGACTGCCTTCAGGTATGAAGAAGTAGGGCAAGCGCATTTGATAGCTGCTGAAGCCTTGTCAAGCTGGCCTGTAAGGATGTAGGCAAGAGCCTTGTTGCCGCAGTTGTCTGAATTTGCGAGCTTGGAAGCTGCATCTGCATATTTACCGTTGAGGATATCAAGAACTGCGAGATTCTCTTTTGCAGACTCATTGCCGGAAGCGTTGAAATACTTGGCTGCTTCTGCGTAGTTGCCTTCGCGGAGAGCAACGACACCCATAGCATTCTGGTAGTCAGCGTCTTTTTCAGATACTTTTGCAAGAGCTGCCTTGGCGTCAGAGAGCTTGTCAGAGAGGAGATAAACGACTGCGAGGTTATACTGGGCACGCGCGCTGCTGTATTTTTCTACAGCTTTCTTGTAGACAGCTGCCTTTGTGTCGCTGCTCTTTGCTACGGATGCAGCGCGGAGCAGAGCCTCTTCGTCAAGAACGTCGATGTTTTCCTCGATCAGGTTGAGGAGCTCTTCATTGCTGTAGTTGGTGTATTCTACATTTGCAATGAATCTTGCACGGCGGAGTTCAGGAAGGATTTCCTTTGCAAGAGTCTTGTAGACTGCAGACATGTTCTTGATTTCCTTCTCGCGTACTGCAGGATCGCTGTACATTGAAAGTACGCGGATGATGAGGTCTTTGTCCTCGAGGTCAGACTGTGATACGAGCTCTTTGAATCCTTCCCAGTCCTGACCGATGCTCTTTACATTTACAGGAGCATCTACTTCGTGCTTCTTGGTGACTTTTCCGAATGCTTTCTCGGCGGTCTGTGAACGCTTGTCTGAAAGCTTGGTGTTAAGGTCCTCACCGCCGTCCGGAGATGCATAGGCCACGATGTCCGTGCTTACGATTTCCTTGCGCTCGTTGGCTTTGATTTCGTCGATGGCAGCCTGGAAATCCTTGATAGAGTCAGACTTGAGCTGGCTGTTGCGTACTACTGAACTGTTGATGGTGTAAAGAATCTGGCCTTCTGCGGTCTGCTTGATGATTTCCTGATAGTTGTCAGCCTTGAAGTCAAGAGAACCTGACTTGTCGACAAGCATATAGGTGGTGTTGGCTCCGTCAGCGACTTTCCTTGAAGGGAACTCTGCGGATTTGGTCTTGTATTTCACTACGCTGCGGAGCTCGAGATAGCATTTCTCCATTCCCGGAACATAGTCAAAGCTTACAGTCTCTTTTACTGTAGAACCCTCTGAAGGGACTACCTTATAATTGTTGACTACTTTTTCGCCCTGGTACATGAACGGTTCCATCTTGGCCTCACCGCCTTCATATACGATGACCGGAGTCACTTCAAGGATAGCCTTCGGATGGAAATAGTCAGCAGGATAAGTCACGGTTACAGTGGCATTGATTTTACCTGCAACGACTTCGAGAACGGCAGGATCGCACTGTACTGACACGTTCTCAGCCATTTCTGCCATTTTCTGCGGAGAGCTGCAGGCTACTGCAGCGAGTCCGAGGATAGCAGCTGAGAAAAATTTGAAACTTTTTTTCATTGCTGTATAAAATTAATTGGTTTACTATGCTTTTACTGAGTCTGCCTAAAAGGCATAATCAGCACAAATATAGTCATTATTTTAATTTTTCAGCCAATATGCTTCATATTTTGACGCCTTTTCTTACCTTTGTCCATTATGACTGCCCAGGAACTTCAGAATTTAAAGAACAAATACGACATCATAGGCAATGATCCGGCTTTGAACAGAGCTTTGGAGATTGCCGTAGCCGTTGCGCCTACGGACCTGACTGTCCTGATATGCGGGGAAAGCGGAGTGGGAAAGGAGAACATTCCCAAAATCATACATCAGTACAGCAGGCGAAGGACGGGGAAATACTTCGCAATCAACTGCGGTGCCATTCCGGAGGGGACTATAGATTCTGAACTTTTCGGACATGAAAAAGGTTCTTTCACGGGTGCGAACGAGATGCGTAAAGGGTATTTTGAAGAGGCCGACGGCGGCACTCTGTTCCTTGATGAAATCGGGGAGCTTCCCCTTGCTTCTCAGGCCAAGCTCCTGAGGGTGCTGCAGTCCGGTGAGTTCATCAGGGTAGGTTCTTCCAAAGTCCTCAAGACAGATGTCAGGGTAGTGGCCGCTACGAACGTAAACCTGATGTTTGCCGTATCGAGGGGGAAATTCAGGGAAGATCTTTATTACAGACTGAATGCAGTCCCTGTTTTCATGCCGGCTCTGAGAGAGAGACAGGATGACATATATCTGCTTTTCCGCAAGTTCACGTCCGACTTCTCCGAAAAATACGGAATGAACAGGGTTTCCCTGACTCCGGATGCGGTGGCACTGCTGAAAAGCTACAGATGGCCGGGCAATATCCGGCAGCTGAAGAACGTGGCCGAGACAGTGTCCGCCCTGGAGTCCGGCAGGCTTACGCCCGTGTCGGGCAAGTGTGAAATCAATGCGGCAGTCCTGTCCGGATATATACCGAAAGATGCTCCCAATATGCTTCCTGTCAAGTCCTCTTTTAGTGAGGATTCAGTCACTCCGGGGGAGAAGGAGGCCATAATCAGGATGATATACCAGCTCCGGCAGGAAGTGGATTATCTCAAGGAAGTCGTTGCCGGGAGACAGACTCCGGTCTCCCATGTGCGTGCCCTTCCGCAGGAAACCGGTCCGGACAGCATGGACCGCAATGTCGGGCCGTTTATACACGGGACTTCCCGGGAAGAGACTTCGGAATGGCAGGAACCGGTGGAGATAAAGACCGGACACAGCATGCAGGAGCCGCGTGCCGTTGCCCAGTTCAGGGATACCGAATTCGCAAAAGCCGCTCCCGAGGATCAGGACGGCGGGGACCTGTCTCTTCAGAAAGCCGGTACCGGCCTTATACGCAAGGCGCTTGAAAAATACCACGGCAACAGGAAACAGGCTGCTGCGGAGCTCGGTATTTCCGAGAGGACTCTGTACAGGAAGCTGAAATCAATAGAAGAAAACTGATACAATATTGAATATGTTGAAGAAATCCATTTTCAGGATAATGATACCCCTGATATGTGCCCTTATGTGCCAGTCGTGCGGGATATACTCATTTTCCGGAACATCCATCCAGCCGGATGTAAGGACGTTTACAATTGAGTACATGCAGTACAAGGCATTGAGGGTCAATCCGTCCCTGAGCAACGAACTTACCGAAGCCCTTATGGACCAGTTCCGGCGTTTCACCAGGCTCGAGCAGGTGGATGTTGACGGGGATCTGGTGATCTCGGGAGAGATAACAGGCTATGACGTGAAAGCGACCGCCATTACCGCCAATGAAGTCGCTGCGCAGAACAGGCTTACTGTATCCGTGAAGATATATTTTGATAATGTCAAGCATCCTGAAGAAGGTTTCCCGGAAGGAAAATCGTTTTCGGCATACGCGGACTTCGACTCGTCCCAGCTTCTCGATGCAGTCGAATCGACTTTGTGTGAAGAGATAATAGACAAGCTTGTGGAAGACATATTCAATGCGACAGTAGCACAATGGTAATCCGCCTATGGAACGACATATCGATCTGAAAAAACTGTCCCTTGATGAACTTGCAGGTGTCATCAATCTGTATCCGTGGTTCGGTTCCGCAAGGAAGGAACTGTGTGAAAGGATGATAGCTATGGGCGGCAACGGATGGGAAGAAGAGCAGTTCGCAGAAGCCGCCATGTATCTTCCTTCCCGCAGGATCATTGCAGGCATGCTCCATTCTTCCCGAAAGGAGGATTATACTGACAGAGACCTGTCCAGGATAATAAGGCACTATATTTCCGAAACACGTGAAAATACGGCAGAGGGCATGCATGCGGAGCACGGCGGGAGGACTGCACGGTCCGGGATTGCGGGAGGAGACTATTTTTCGCAGCAGGAATATGAAAGGGTAAGAAAGGACAGCGACATGGTATTTTCCGGCTTTAAGGCCGGAAACGGCAGGGAGAGGACGCACGAAGACAGTGCCGGACAGCCGGACCTGGGATTCTATACGGAGACGCTTGCCCGGATTTATGCGGAACAGGGCTACTGTGAACATGCAATTCGTATTTATGAAAAACTAATTTTGGCATATCCGGAAAAAAATGCTTACTTTGCAGCCCTTATTGAAAAATTAAAAACGGAAGACTAAATATATTGACGTATGAATGTACTTTTTACTATTCTTACAGTGCTTGTAATCATCGCCAGCGTTCTGGTGACTGTTGTCGTTCTTCTTCAGAACAGTAAAGGCGGCGGACTGGCAAGCAACTTCGTAGCCGGAAACCAGACCTTCGGAGTCCGCAAGACTGCAGACATCCTTGAAAAGATCACTTGGGGACTGGTAGCATTCATTTTCGTATTTTCCATCGCTACTACATTCACGACTACAGGTTCAGGAAAGAACGAAGTGGATATCACCGACAAGGTGGAGAACACGCCTTCAGAGCAGATTCCTGAGTTCCCGTCAGCTCCGGTACAGCAGTCGGCACCTTCACAGGAGGCTCCTGCAGCAGAGACCGCTCCGGCCGAGTAACCGGTGTCCGGACTGAAAAAGTCAAAGAAGATATTGTTTCTCCGAAGGCTTGACTGACAAAATGTCAGACTGAAAGCCGATGGAATATAATTTGACCTATAGCCGTTTGTATCCGTAAGAGGATGCAGACGGCTAGGATTGTTATATATGCTGTATATGTGACGGTCTTGGAAAGAATGCAGAAAACCATTCTGCGGACCGTGTGGTCTGACAGAGAAAGAAAAAGGAGAACAATATATGGAAAACAACAATACAAACACGAGCAACAGACTTGAGAATCTGGGCAAGTTTGCAGTGAACCTCAATGAAAAGGCGGCACAAGGCAGACTTGATCCGGTTATCGGCAGGGACGAGGAGATCCGCAGGGTCCTCCAGATTCTGAGCCGAAGGACAAAGAACAACCCTATTCTGGTCGGTGAACCGGGAGTCGGAAAAACAGCGATATCAGAAGGTATCGCTCAGAAAATAGTCGACGGGCAGGTGCCTGAAAACCTGAAATCAAAAAAAATATATTCACTGGATCTTGGAGCCCTTATTGCGGGGGCCAAGTATCAGGGGGAATTCGAGGAAAGGCTGAAGGGAGTAGTAAAGGAAGTCGTTGACAGTGAGGGTGAGATAATACTGTTCATAGATGAAATACACACTCTTGTGGGAGCTGGCCGTACTTCAGGGGCAATGGATGCTTCCAATATTCTGAAGCCAGCCCTTGCAAGGGGGGAACTGAGGACTATCGGCTCCACTACACTGGACGAATACCAGAAATATTTCGAGACAGACAAGGCCTTGGAAAGGAGGTTCCAGATGGTAATGGTCGATGAGCCTACGCCTGCCGAGTCCATATCCATCCTGAGAGGGTTGAAAGAGAGGTATGAAAACCACCACAAGGTGAAGATTGAGGATGATGCGCTGATTGCGGCCGTAGAGCTTTCCCATAGGTATATAACCAACAGGTTTTTGCCGGACAAGGCAATCGACCTGGTGGACGAGGCGGCTTCAAAGCTGCGTCTGGAGATGAATTCCGTTCCGGAGCCTATAGATGACCTGAACAGTAGGATCAGACAACTGGAGATAGAAAAGGCTGCAATCAAACGTGAAGGTGTGTCCATGAAACTGGACAAGATCAACGCGGATCTGAAAGACCTCAACGCACAGCGTGATGTCCTGATGAAAAGGTGGGAAGAAGAGAAATGCATTCTTTCAGGCCTGCAGCAGGCGCGTCAGCAGATTGAAGACTATAAGATTCAGGCCCAGAATGCCGAACGTTCCGGGGATTACGGCAAGGTAGCCGAGCTCCGTTACGGAAAAATGGCTGAAGCCAAAAAGAAAATCGATGAACTTACAGCACGGCAGGCTTCCATAAAAGACCCGATTGTCACGGAATCCGTTACACCGGAGGATATAGCCGAAGTCGTTGCCAAGTGGACCGGCATTCCTGTCAAAAGGATGCTGGAAAGCGAAAGGGAGAAACTTCTGCGTATGGAGTCCGAGCTGCATAAGAGAGTTGTCGGTCAGGACCTGGCGATTGCAGCGGTTTCCGATGCAGTGCGAAGGAGTCGTGCGGGGCTGCAGAACGAGAAGCGTCCTATTGGGTCGTTCCTGTTCATGGGTACTACCGGTGTGGGCAAGACCGAGCTTGCAAAGGCTCTTGCCGAGTTCCTGTTCAATGATGAAAACATGATGACCCGTATCGATATGAGCGAATATCAGGAGCGCCATTCGGTGAGCCGTCTTGTAGGTGCGCCTCCGGGATATGTCGGATATGATGAGGGAGGCCAGCTTACTGAAGCCGTGAGACGCAAGCCGTATTCGGTCATATTGCTTGACGAAATCGAAAAAGCACACCCTGACGTATTCAACATTCTTCTGCAAGTGCTTGATGACGGCCGTCTTACAGACAACAAGGGACGTACCGTGGACTTCAAGAACACAATTCTGATAATGACTTCGAATGTCGGTGCGGAGGTCATACAGAGTTATATGGAAAGACTTCCGGTAGTAGGAAAGCCAGGCGCTGACCCTTCGGCAGAAAAAGCGGCCATGGCCAGGAGAACGGAGCTGATGGACGAGTGCAGGCAGGATGTCCTGGACATCCTCAAGAAGACCGTCCGTCCGGAGTTTCTCAACAGGATAGACGAGATTATAATGTTTGAACCTCTGTCCCAGAAGGATATCCGGGAGATTCTTCACCTGCAGATGAACGAGCTGAAGAAGAAGCTTTCGGAGAACGGCGTGACAGTGACATTTACCGGAGAATTCGAAGACTATATGAGTACCAAGGGTTATGAGCCGGCATACGGTGCGCGTCCTATAAAGAGACTGATGCAGCGGGAGCTTGTGAATATGCTCGCAAAAGCCATACTGGACGGTCAGGTGAAGAGGGATTCCGTCATAGAAGTCGGCGTGAAGGACGGACAGATTACGATAGGCCGGGAAAAGAACGCCGAATGATGTTCCTGACATAGTCGGGCAATATTGCAAAATCATTGAGGGTGAAAGGAAAGTACTTTTCTTTCACCCTCATTTTTTTGTAGGAAAAGTGCTATATTTGCGGACGCTATGATGTTGCTGGAAATATTCGGGTTCCTAAAGCTCTCTTTTGCAGATATTCTTGATATCCTGCTGGTAGCGCTGATAATATATCAGGTGTTCCGCTGGATACGGGGGTCTACTGTCATCAGCAGTATCTTCATGGCGATACTTGCTCTGTATGTTTTCAGGGTAGTGGCGGCGGCTCTGAACATGAGGCTGATGTCGGCGATATTGGGTACCGTGCTGGATGTGGGTCTTCTGGCGCTGATAGTCATTTTCCAGCCTGAAATAAGAAGGATACTTACCAAATTCGGCAGCAGTTACAAAATCACGGCAAGGGGCAAGATCCTGCTCAACCGGATTCTCGGCACATCTGACACGAAACTTGACAGCGAGGCGGTCAAGGAACTGACGGAAGCCTGCAGAAGCATGTCTCTCGACAAGACGGGGGCCCTTATAGTAATCCAGCATGAGACACAGCTGGACTATATAGCCGATACAGGAGACAGGGTGGACGCCAATATTAACAGAAGGCTGATAATGAATCTGTTTTTCAAGAACTCCCCTCTGCATGACGGTGCGATGATTATCAACAAGGGGCGGATAGAAGCTGCCAGGTGCACGCTTCCGATTACGGAGAAGACGGATATTCCTCCAAGTTTCGGAATGAGGCACAAGGCGGCGATAGGCATATCGGAAGAGACTGATGCCGATGTTATAGTCGTCTCGGAAGAGACAGGCAACATTTCGTTTGTCAAGGGCGGACAGGTGAAAAGAATAGGAAATATCAATGAACTGAAGCTCCTGCTCACGAATTCGTTCGCTGACCAGAAGAAGAGCGAAGAAAGCAAGAACTCCTGAATGTGGATATGACAGATACAAGACTTGAACAGAAGCTGGGATTTGACAGGATAAGGAAGATGATCGCTGACCGTTGTTCTACGGAGTATGCGGTAGGCAGGGTCGGCGGGGAACAGTTTTCTTCCGATGTCGGGGAGATAAGGGAAAGGCTGTTGCTGACAGATGAAATGCGTCTTATCATGATGTTCGAAGAGAGCTTTCCTACTTCCGGTTATATAGACAGTATAGGATTTCTCAAGCCTTTGGAATATCCTTCATCCCACATAGACATACTTTCTCTGAGGAAACTCAAGACCATGCTTGAGACTCTGGGCAAGGTCATTTCTTTTTTCAGCGACATAAAAGACGGAATCTATCCCCATCTGAAGAAGATGACCGGGCCGATTATCGGCTTTCCTGCAGTCAGGCACAGGATAGACAATATTCTGGACAGGTACGGGGAAGTGAAGGATACCGCATCCGAAGAACTTTACAATATCAGGAAATCCCTGAAAGACAAGGAGGGGGCCATTTCCAGACGTGTCAGTGCGATCCTGAAGAAAGCCCAGGAAGAGGGTATTGTGGACAAAGACGCCGGGGTTTCTGTCAGGGACGGCAAGATGCTTATCCCGGTTGCGGCTTCAAACAAACGGAAAATCCAGGGATTCATATATGATGAGTCCGCTTCCGGCAAGACTGCGTTCATCGAACCGGCTGAAGTGGTGGAGCTTGATAACCAGATAAAGGAACTGAAATTTGCCGAGAACAGGGAGATTTTGCGGATTCTGATGGAGTTCAGTGATTTTCTGCGGCCATATGTCCCGGACTTGCTGGTTGCGTCGGAATATCTCGGAGAAATGGATTTCATCATGGCAAAAGCACAGGTCTCCCTCGACATCATAGCCGGTATGCCTGTAATTTCAACGGACGGGGGGATGAATATCCGAAAGGCCCGTCATCCTCTTCTGGAAAAGGCGCTCCGTAAGGAAAAGAAGGAAATAGTCCCGCTGACTGTATCGATCGACAGTAGAAAACACATACTTCTCATTTCCGGGCCTAATGCCGGCGGAAAATCCGTCTGCCTGAAAACAGTGGGGCTGCTTCAGTACATGTTCCAGTGGGGAATGCTTGTGCCGACATCAGAGACTTCGGAACTGCCTGTATTTGACAGGATCATGGTGAGTATAGGTGACGACCAGTCCTTGGATAACGACCTGAGTACATACAGTTCTTTCCTTGCCGACATGAAGGAAATGCTGGAGGTTGCGGACAACAGGACGCTTGTCCTGATAGATGAGTTCGGTTCAGGAACGGAACCTGCGGCGGGAGGAGCCATTGCGGAAGCACTGCTGGCAGAAATGGACCGCAGGGGGGTATATGGGGTAATAACGACCCATTATACAAACCTCAAAATGTACGCATCGGGAGAATCCGGAGTGGTGAACGGAGCCATGATGTTCGATGTGAAGAACATTGCCCCTCTTTTCAAGCTTGAAATAGGACTTCCGGGCAATTCTTTCGCTTTTGAGTTGGCCAGGAAGATGGGGCTTCCCGAGACGCTTGTCAAGGATGCCGAGGCCAGAGCCGGAGAGAATTACGTGAATATAGAGAGGAATCTGCGTAAGATCGCCCGTAACCGCCGTGCTCTTGACGAAAAACTTGAGCGGATAAGGAATACGGACAGGACGCTGGAAAGCATAACCGACCGTTATCAGAAGGAGCTTCAGGAAATCAAGATCAGGAAGAAGGAAATCCTGGAGCAGGCGCAGCAGGAGGCCAACGAGATTATCAAAGGTGCTAACAGGCAGGTAGAGAACACTATACGTACTATTAAGGAAGCTCAGGCAGAAAAGGAAATAACCCAGGAAGCCAGAAAGGAGCTTCAGAGTTTCGTGTCCGTGCTGGCACAGAAGAAAGCCCTGGAGCAGAAGGAAAAGGACGATTACATAGAAAGGAAGATAAAGCAGCTTGACGCCCGCAGGGAAAGGGCGCGGCAGAGAAGGGAGAAGAAGGCTGATGAAAGGACCCGAAGGGAAATCGAAGAGCAGAGGATCGAGCAGGAGAAAATGGACAAGTTCCGCAATGCTCCTTTGCAGGTCGGAGAGAAGGTCCGTCTGAAGTCCGGAGGGATGGTCGGGGAAGTCGCGAAGATATCATCCAAAACCATAGTCGTGAACATAGGCAACATAAGCACCAAGCTTTCTCCGGACAAGGTGGAGAGGATATCTTCCAACGAGTACAGGCAGGCCATGAAAGAGTCCCCGGCGCAGACTTCTCCGGTCCGCTATGACAGTTCCATCAACGAACGCAAACTGAACTTCAGCCCTGAGCTCGACGTCCGTGGGGAAAGGCTCAATGACGCCATAGAGAAAGTAATGCGTTTCGTTGACGATGCCATCATGCTCAATATGACGAGTGTCAGGATAATACATGGCAAAGGGACAGGTGTCCTGCATGAAGAGATACAGAAATTCCTGCGTGCGACACCTGGTGTCGCCTCTGTCTCGGATGAGCATATACAGTTCGGTGGGACCGGAGTCACGGTGGTTACCTTCGAATGAGACGACCGCATTACGGAATACCGGACAAGGATTTTTAGGAAATTATGAAAAAGGAAGATATAATAAAGAAAGGATTTTCATGGAAACTGCTGTCCGGAACGGCATGTGCGCTGGTTTTCCTGGCCGTACTTGCCGTGAGTGTATTTTCCGGAGGATCGGTGGAAAAGGAAGACAGTACAGGTATTTCCGGACCGGAGGAGGTCCTGTCCGGGTTCTATTCCGCACTGGTTGCCGGAGATGAGGATGCGGTCATGATGTACTGCGATACCGCCGCTGCTGTCATGGACTATGTCGGCGGTTACATGCATGCTGCGGAAGAACTGATCGAGGAAGAGCCAGGAGCTCTTTCTGTCGTATCAGGAATGGTGAAAACGGAAGTTACAGGGAAGAAGAAAAGCAAGGTAACCCTTGAGATGGAGTTCATGCTTTACCTGGAAGGGGACGGAGATGGACGGAGTCAGGCAAGGAACAGGAAAGCGGAGATGAGGCAGGAGAACGGGAAATGGCTTATAGTAGACATATCAGGGAAATAGGCCGCGGAGGAGAAGATATTTCATGCCGTTATCTTGTCGGCAGGGGGCATGTCATACTTGACAGGAACTGGCGCTCGGGGCATCTGGAGATAGACATAGTGAGTCTGGACAAGGATGGCATTCATTTTGTCGAAGTGAAAAGCCGGCGTGTTCCGATGGAAGTACAGCCGCAGGAAAGCGTCACCAGGCGCAAGCAGAAGAAGCTTTGCGAGGCGGCCGGGCTTTATTTAGGCAGGAAAGGCCGTATGCTGTCAGGAGAGATGGAGTGTCATTTTGACATCATCGCCGTAATTCTTGACAACGGAACAGCAGAAGTGAATTATTTTCCGGATGCATTTATTCCGGGAATATAGAAGAAATAAGGAACAAAACACCCAAGACATGAACAATAACCGTTATTGCGTAATAATGGCCGGAGGAAGCGGGTCCCGTCTCTGGCCTGCAAGTACCACAGCGTGTCCCAAGCAATTCATGGATATAGCCGATACGGGCAAGACTTCCATCAGAAGCACTTTCGACAGGTTTTCCTCTCTGATCCCGAAGGAGAATATCCTGGTGGTGACCGTTCGGAAATACAAGGATCTGGTGCTTCAGAGCATACCTGAGCTTGACGAAAGCAACCTTCTGCTCGAACCGTATGCCAGAGATACGGCACCATGTATCGCATACGCCGCATATACTCTATATAAAAGGAATCCGGATGCAACAATGACGGTTACTCCGGCAGATCATCTGATAGAGGACGAGGAAGCATTCAGGGAGTCCGTCACCAAGGCAATCGGCTTTGCCGAGGACAACGATATACTGATGACCCTGGGAATCACTCCTACCAGACCGGATCCGAATTTCGGATATATACAGATAACCGGTGGAAGTGCCGCAACCCAGAAAGAAGGCGCCATAAAAGTAAAGACATTTACGGAAAAGCCTGATGTCTCTCTGGCAAAGGTATTTATCGGAAGCGGGGAATTTTTCTGGAATTCCGGTATCTTCATCTGGAAAGCCGGTACTATCATCAGGGAAATGGAAAGGCACATGCCTGAAGTGACCAGAGTGTTCAGCGGATGGGAGCATGCTATAGGGACACCGATGGAAGAAGAATTCATAAGCCGCGCATATACCGACTGCATAAAGATATCCATAGACTACGGCGTAATGGAGAAGACCGACAAGGCGTGGCTCTATCCTGCCAGATTCAAATGGTCGGATGTAGGTACATGGGAGTCCCTCTACGGATGTATCGGAGAAAAGGACTGTAACGGAAACATATGCAACACGGCCAAGTCCCTTACCGAGGACTGCAGCGACACGGTGATGTATTCGGATACGAAAGACAAGCTGATAGCAGTCAAGGGACTTGACAATTATGTGGTTATAGATACAGGTCGGGCATTGCTTATCTGCCCTAAGGATGACAGGAAACTCAAGGAATTCACCGCCCGTCTTTCCATGCCGGGATTTGAGAATTACCGTTAAAACAAAATAAATTATGGAACTCGAGAAACAGATACAGGCTGATATGATGTCTGCCATGAAAGCACATGAGACAGTCCGTCTTGCCGCTCTCAGGGGCATCAAGGCTGCAATCCTTCTTGCAAAGACATCGGAAGGCGGCAGCGGGGAAGTGACAGATGCCGATATTGTCAAAATCATCCGTAAGCTTGTCAAGCAGCGAAAGGAAAGTGCGGAAATCTACTCCGGTCAGAACCGCCAGGAACTTGCCGACAATGAGCTTGCGGAAGCTGCTGCAATGGAAGTGTACCTTCCGAAGCAGCTTGGTGAAGACGAAGTAAAGGAGATCCTCAAAGGCATTATTGCCGAGGTCGGTGCTTCAAAGCCATCAGATATGGGCAAAGTCATGGGTGTCGCCACCAAGAAGCTCGCCGGCCAGGCTGACGGGAAAATGATCAGTACGATAGTGAAAAGTCTTCTTTCCTGAGAGGCAGATCCTGATAACAGACTACGGGACAGTTCCATGCGGAGCTGTCCCGTAGTCTGTTTCTATATTTTGAAATTCGGATTTATGTCTTTATATTTGTTCAGACATAAACATTAATTATGGATTATAAACTTGACCACAGTTCATCAGTCCCGCTTCATGTCCAGGCGGAAGAGTTTATCCGTGAGATGATACGCCGGGATGAATACCGGAAAGGCAAGCTCCTGCCCAATGAGGTGGAACTTTCCAGACAGTTGGGTATTTCCAGAAACACCTTGCGACAGGCCATCAACAAGCTGGTGATGGAGGGCCTTCTGGTCCGGAAAAAAGGCTATGGGACAACAGTCTCCACACAGAATGTGATGAGTAATGCGAGAAACTGGAAAAGTTTTTCGCAGGAGATGCGCTCCCAGGGTATGAAAGTCCAGAACTTCGAGCTTCATATAAGTTATAAGGCGGCGCCGGCGGAAGCCCTCAAGTTTTTCAATATCAAGAATGACCACAGCCTTCTGTGTCTTGAGCGCCTTCGTGGCAAGCCCGGACTCCCGTTTGTCTATTTCATTTCCTATTTCAACCCGTCGATTCCAATGACAGTAGAGGAGGACATGTCGCTTCCGCTTTATGATATTCTCGAAAAGAAATACGGGGTCAGCGTGAAAATTTCCAAAGAGTTTGTTTCCGCCAGAGCAGCTGACAGGGCTATGGCCGGGAAGCTGGGTATTGCCGAAGGTGATCCGGTTCTGGTGCGCAAACGTTTTGTCCTGGACAAGGACGGTATTCCTGTAGAATACAATGTCGGATATTACAGGGCAGACAGCTTTACATATTCCATAGAATTCACAAATGACTTGTAGCGGACAGATATTGTCTTGCCAGCCGGATATTGCAATATGGCGGAAGAGATACATATACGGAATATGGTGTGCGGCCGGTGCATCATGGCAGTCAGGAAGATTTTCCGTGATGCCGGGATTGAGCCGCTTGAAGTGGAATTGGGGACAGTTCTTCTGGAACAGCCTCTGGAGCGGCAGCAGAGAGAGCTGATCGGACGGAGTCTTGAAGAATACGGTTTCGGACTGATTGATGACAGGCGTTCCAGGATGCTGGAAAGGATAAAGACAGCAGTGATAGAACTCGTGCATTATGGCGGAGAGCCTGCAAATGCCGGCCTGCCGGGCCGGGTCAACCTGTCCGGATATCTCAGTGAAAAATGCCATGCAGACTACAGTTCTCTGAGCAAGCTGTTTTCCGAAATGAAAGGCGAAAGCATAGAGAAATATTATATTGCCCAGCGCATCGAGCGGGTAAAGGAGTTTCTGGTCTGCGACGAACTGTCGGTGGGTGAAATCGCCGACATCATGGGCTACTCCAGTCCGGCACACCTGAGCGCCCAGTTCAAAAGTGTCACGGGACTTTCTCCACGAGAATTCAAAGCCTTGAAGACCAAACCTCTCCTTCCTTTGGACAAGATTTGAGGCCTTCACTTAAGTTTTTCCCATAATTATATAAATGATTCACGGAACCGGATTTTATATTTGCATCCGGAATATTCCGGAGGAGAATCCGTATGTTTATTTGAAACGGTATCGGGAGTCAGATAGTTTATGGAAAACATTATAAAGATGACATTCCCTGTGGCGGGAATGAGCTGCGCGTCTTGTGCGGCACGGGTAGACAAGACCCTAAACAGGCAGTCCGGAGTCATATCGGCAAGCGTCAACTATGCCGCCGGGACTGCACAAGTGGAATTCGACCGGACCGTATGCACTCCGGAAGCGCTCCGCAAGGCCGTTCAGGACGCCGGGTATGATCTGCTTGTACCGAGACATCATGCGTATGCCGGACAGGATCATCATGAGGCAGGCAATCATACCGGAGACAGGCAGTCACCGGGACAGCTATCAGACGAAGAGGCAGACGAAGAGTCCGTATACGACGAGGCGGAACGGTTGCACGAAAAACATTACCGTGAACTCAGGAACAAGACTCTCGCGGCCATTATTCTTGCAGTACCTGTAATGGTGCTCGGAATGCTTTTCATGGATATTCCGTGGGTGAAATATCTGTTGTTTGTCATGGCTACACCTGTGGTGTTCTGGCTTGGGGGCGGCTTTTTCTCCAGCGCATGGAAACAGTTGCGCCACGGGGCCGCCAACATGGATACGCTTGTCGCATGCAGTACTGGCATCGCCTGGATGTTCAGTGTTTTCAACATGCTTTTCCCTCAGTTCTGGCTCTCGCGCGGCATTACCCCGCATGTGTATTTCGAGTCTTCGGCCATGATAATCGCATTCATCCTTCTGGGCCGGCTTCTTGAAGACCGGGCGAAACGGAATACTTCCTCCGCCATAAGGAAACTCGCCGGCCTGCGCCCCGGAACAGTCCGCATAGTGACACCGCACGGCGAGAGGGAAATCAGAATATCCGCTGTCAGACCCGGTGATGTCATAGCCGTCAGGCCCGGTGACAAACTTGCCGCGGACGGAACAGTCACGGCAGGGGAATCATACGTGGACGAGAGCATGCTTAGCGGAGAACCTGTCCCGGTGCACAAGCTTCCGGGAGACAAGGTCTTTACAGGAACAGTGAACCAGCTGGGTTCGTTCCGCATGGCTGCAGAAAAAGTCGGAGCCGATACCGTTCTTTCGCAGATTATACGCATGGTACAGGAAGCCCAGGGCACAAAAGCTCCCGTACAGAAACTTGTCGACAGGGTAGCTGCAGTGTTTGTTCCGGCAATCATCGGCATATCTCTCGTGACTTTTTCCGGGTGGCTGGTATTTGCTCCGGAGAACGGTTTCACACATGGCCTTCTGGCCATGGTAACAGTGCTTATAATCGCCTGTCCGTGTGCTCTCGGACTTGCCACACCGACTGCCATCATGGTCGGAACAGGTAAGGGGGCGGAGAATGGAATCCTTATTAAAAATGCTGAGAGTCTGGAAGTTGCGCGTAAAGTAGATACTGTGGTTCTGGACAAGACTGGCACTCTTACAGAAGGTCATCCCCGGGTTACCGGATGTGTCTGGACTCTTCCCGGGAAATCAGATGAAGACATTGTAAAATACAGTAATATTCTCCTCTCTCTGGAGAGGAATTCAGAACATCCGCTGTCGGAAGCGGTGATAAAATACCTTACTGGATCCGGCAGTTCACAGAGAGAGGAATCGGTTTCGGGAAGATCATGCCCTGTATATGCCGAATCTGATAATATCACATCATTTCAGGCTGTTCCAGGGCGAGGAATCAGTGGCATTTCAGGCGGAAAGACCTATATCGCCGGGAATTTCCCGATGGTACAGTCCCTGCTGCAAGGAAAGGGTCGGTCATCATCGGAGTCTGATGCAGGTATCCCGGCGAAAGTGCTCGGACAGGCTGAAAAGTGGGAATCGGAAGCAAAGACGGTGATATGGTTTGCGGACAGTGACAGAGTCCTTGCCGTACTTGCCATAGAGGATGCCCTCAAGCCCACTTCGGCAGAAGCTGTCAGGGAATTGGAGGAAATGGGAGTCGAAGTCCATATGCTGACCGGAGATAACGAAAACGCCGCCCGTTCGACAGCACGGCTTGCCGGAATCCGCCATTACCGTTCAGGTGTACTTCCAGGCGACAAGACGGAGTTTGTCCGCCGTCTTCAGTCTGAAGGACGTGTTGTAGCAATGGTCGGAGACGGTATCAACGACAGTGCAGCCCTTGCCCGGGCCGATCTGGGTATCGCCATGGGGCAGGGAAGCGATATTGCGATGGATGCCGCCATGGTGACCATCCTTTCATCCGACCTGATGAAGATACCGCAGACAATAAGGCTCTCTTCTGCGACCGTGAAGACAGTCAGGGAGAATCTTTTCTGGGCATTTTTCTACAATATCATAGCTGTGCCTGTTGCCGCAGGTGTCCTTTATCCTGTCAGCGGGTTCCTTCTGAATCCGATGATCGGCGGAGCCGCAATGGCCCTGAGCAGCGTCTGTGTCGTGGGCAACAGCCTCAGGCTCCGCCGCAGGAAAATCGATTCCGAATATGTCTTAATCAATCACAATACAATGAAAAGGTACAAAGTAGAAGGAATGATGTGCGGCCATTGCCGCTCTCATGTCGAAAAAGCGCTGAACAGCATCGGAGGAGTCAAGGCTACAGTTACTCTTGACCCTCCTGTTGCAGAAGTGGAATTCACTGACGGAAAGGTGCGTTCTCTGGAAGAGCTTCAGAAAACCGTCACCGGGGAGGCTGGAGAATACACTCTTTCCGAAATGTAGTTTCTGTCTGCACATCCGGATCGGATTGGAATGTGGGTGGGTTTCATTATATTTGTCTCTCATAACCAAAAATACCAATCTGATCATGGTCAAAAGCATATTCTTCCCTTTGGCTGCGGCGGGGCTGTGTCCTGCTGCAGCACTGTATGGAGCCACTGTCCCCTCGGATTCAAAGACTGCCGAAGGCAACGGAAACCGGCAGCGTCCCAACATCGTCCTTATCATGTGCGATGACATGGGGTTTTCCGACCTGGGCTGCTACGGCAGTGAAATCCGGACTCCGAACATCGACGCTCTTGCATCCCAGGGGTTGAGGTTCAGTCAGTTCAAGAATACTGCACGGAGCTGTCCGAGCAGAGCGTCCCTGCTTACCGGGATGTATCAGCATGATGTGGACATGGGCTGGATGACGGCTGTTGACGAACACAGGCCGGGATACCGGGGGGAAATCGCCGCGGACGTTCCAACCATAGCGGAAGTGCTGAAGACAGGGGGGTATTCGACATATATGAGCGGGAAGTGGCACGTGACTCTTGACGAACATTTCGACAAGCCGAACGGAAGCTATCCCGTGCAGCGCGGGTTCGACAGGTACTACGGATGCCTTTCCGGCGGAGGAAGCTACTGGACTCCTACCCCTGTATACAATGATCTTGAACGCGTTACGGAGTTTCCTGATGATTATTACTATACTACTGCGATAACGGATTCAGCTTCTGTATTCATCAGCAGGCATGACACGGCGGCCCCGATGTTCATGTATGTAGCATACTATGCTCCGCATCTTCCTCTTCAGGCTCCGCAGGAAAGGATAGAGAAATGTCTGGACAGGTACGAATGCGGCTATGATGTCCTTAGGGAGAGGCGCTTCGAGAAACAGAAGGCTATCGGACTGGTTCCGCAGGATGCTGTCCTGCCGGAGTTCGACACGGAATTCCGGGGGCGCCGTCCTTCATGGAACGAACTTACGGAAGAAGACAGGAAACAGTGGACAAGGGATATGGCCACTTATGCCGCGATGATAGAAATCATGGACGACGGAGTAGGCAGGATAGTCAGCAGTCTGAGGGATAAGGACATGCTGGACAATACAGTCATAATCTTCCTGAGCGATAACGGGGCCACTCTCGAGGGAGGCCGGCTCGGACAGCTTATGGCAGACCTGAGCAATACCCCGTACCGCAGTTACAAGCAGTGGTGCTATCAGGGCGGCACAAGCACTCCTTTTATTATCACATGGGGAGATCCTTCCAGAAATCCTCTCAAAGGAGGTTTCTGCCGCCAGACGGCACATATTACCGATATCCTGCCCACTTGCATGGACATAGCCGGAACAGTCTATCCCGGGAACGGAAGAAATATCAGTCTTCCGGGCGTAAGCGTCATTCCTGCCGTATCGGGGAAGAAAATAGAGGAAAGGGACATATTCTTCGAGCACCAGAGCTCCTGCGCTGTCATTTCCGGAAACTGGAAACTCGTCAGGAACAGCAAGGAGACCCCATGGGAACTGTACGACTTTTCATCAGATCCGTTCGAGACTTCCGACCTGTCTGCAGAGCATCCGGCAAAAGCAGAAAAGCTGCGCAGGAAATGGGAAGCGTGGGCCTCAGACCATCATGTCTTCCCTCTCGAAAATCTCCCGTGGGGCGAGAGGATAAGACATTATAAGGAGAAATCTAATTCACGCTGATCTCATCGAAGCAGAACTTGGATGCCTGTCCCGGACGCACATGGTCTGAAGGGCAGACTCCGGCTCCCGATGCACTGACCTTTACATATCTGGCCTTGCTGCCTGGCATGCCGAATCTGATGTCTTCCGTGAAGTTCCCTTCGCGGAAGATTTCTTTCGGGCTGAATGTCACCGTGGATACGGTCCGGAATTTTTCCCCGTCCGAAGACAGGGACACGGTGATTCCGGCAGGCTTGTTCACTCCCATGCTGTAGTTGGTGAGGCATCCGATGGTCACTGTGTCCAGAAGCGTTTCTTCCCCGAGGTCCAGGACGAACTCTGCCTGCTGTCCCGAAATCCATGTGCACCATTCGAAATCTGACTCGCGAAGCGACCCCCGTATCCCGTTGGTAAGCAGCAAGCTGTGGTTCTGTCCGGTAATCTCCTTGCCGGCCGCCTTGTTCCATTTCACTGGCAGGACAAGTGTCTGCCCGGCCTGTCTGCCGTCAGTGAAGAAAGTGGCGCATTTTAACGTCTTTTCCCCGTTCAGCACCACGGGCTCCGAGTACAGTGCGGAAGAAGACGAAGGTTCGCTTCCGTCCAGAGTGTATCTTATCTGCACGTCAGGACGTATGCACTCAAGTGTTACCGAAACCGCTCCGTCTGCCGGTACGGCAGTATGCTGGATATTGTACATGGATTCCGCATATACGATATCCTTTGCTTCCAGATGCTCAAGGAAGGAGTCGAGTCTTGGAAGGAATCCGTTCCAGTTCCTGCCGTTCTCCGATGACCATACCAGTTCGGAAAATGCAGCCAGACGCGGGAAAAGCTGATAGGTGACATCATCCGTGTTTCTGCAGAACTCCGTCCACATGCAGGCCTGCATTCCCATCATGAGCGGGGCATACTCCTGTTTCCAGAGAGGATTGTCCTTATAGTCGTACTCATATACGTCCCTGAGAGTGATATTCCCGAAGTATGTCAGAGGCTCGAACCACTGCGGTCCCTGATATCTGATGAAGTACATGGTCCTGGCCGGAGCCAGTATGAACCGGTGGCCTTGTCCGGCAGCCGTGAAAGCCGAGCGTCCGTCTCCCTGCCATCCGCAGATTACGGCCCCTTCCGGCAGACGGCTTCTGACAAGTTCGTCCCAGCCGATTGCCGTCTTGCCTTTCGTTTTCAGGTACTCCGCTATCCTTCCCATGAAATACCCCTGCAGGTGCTCCTCGTCCGGGATGTGCTCTTCCTTCATTTTCGCCTGGCACAGCGGGCATTTTTTCCAGATGGTCTTTTGTGCTTCATCTCCTCCGATATGGATGTATCCGGAGGGGAAAAGGTTCATGACTTCATCGAGAATATCTTCTATGAACGGATATACGCTGTCATTCCCGGCGCAGAATATCACATCCCAACGTCCTTCTCCCATTCCCGGAAATACGCTGACGGGCCGTGGGGCTGCCGGACACGCATACTGCGGATATGCGGCAAGGGCGGCATTGGCATGTGCGGGAAGGTCAATTTCCGGTATTATCTCTATGTGTCTTTCCGCGGCATAGGATACGACTTCCCGTATTTCTTCCTGTGTGTAGAATCCTCCGACAGAGGCTTTTTCCCCTGGTCTGATGTTACGTCTTGCCGGGAAAGGCAGGTCTTCCCTGTCTACACGCCATGCTCCTGTTTCGGTAAGCCGCGGATATTTCAGGATCTCGATTCTCCATCCGTTGTCATCTGTAAGATGCCAGTGGAGGGTGTTGAGTTTGAGCATTGCCATGCAGTCGATGATTTTCATCACGTCTTCTTTCGGCATGAAATGCCGTGATACGTCGAGCATGAGTCCCCTGTACGCGAATTCCGGGGAATCCTCTATTCTGACGGCTGGTATGCTCCATTTTCCCGTGTTGCCTGCCCCTCCTTCTATTTCCGGGGGAAGCATGGCCCGTATGGTTTGCACTGCGTAGAAATATCCTGCGGGAGAAGATGCCCGGACATCTATCCCGTCCGCAGTGACTTCCAGACTGTAGCTTTCATCCCCCAGCGTCTTGTCCTCAATGAAACGGATGTCGGCTGACGCAGGGTCATCTGTAATTTCCGGAGTGAATCCGGCAGGTCCTGTAAACAGCCTGCACAGGAACCGGGCGGCATCCTCTTGCAAACTGTCCTGTACCGAGACGGCTGTCGCCCCGGAAAATGTGAACATCCCCTGTCCCGTTTCAGTAACATCAGGCAGAGGGACAATCCCTGAAAAAACCTCATCCTCCCGGCAGGAGAGTGCTGCCAGAAGGATGGAGGCCAAAAGTACAAGATATTTTATGCTTTTCATTTCCACTGTTATACGGACATTTTACTCTGCACTTGAGAAACGCAGCCTGTAGGTTTCAGGTGCAAGCGGAATCCAGTATTTCTCGATGGTGTCAGGTCCGCAGCTGGCATTGCCCAGTCCGCGTACTTTCCCGTCAAGGTGCAGAACGATATACGGACGCTGCACAAGTTCCCACATGTGGTCCGTGTTCATGAGGTCTTCATCTGTGTATCTCAAGGCAGAGAAGGATACCTGACCTTCGGTCTGTATGCGTATACCCTTGCCGTCAGAGCCTGTCATGACCAGTTCGCGCAGGCCTTCCCTTCCTCCCATCGACTGCGGCTTCACGTATGTTCCGTACATGCTGTCTACATCCGACTCGTACCATCCGACCATGCATGCGCTGTTCCTGTCGGAGTAGTTCTCCCACGGACCGAGAGCGTGATAGCGGATATCTGAAAGCGACCCGTTTATACCGCATACCAGTCCGCAGCGCCTGAGGTTGTCAGTTTTAGGAGTGAGACGGACGTCCATGTCCATGACCCCGTCAGGGGAGAATGTATATACGATGGATGACGAGCAGAGTTCTCCGTCGCGGAATGCAGTCACTCTGACCAGAGAGTTCTCGACGGAGACTTCACATGTGCCTTCTGCTGCGAGACCGTTGCCTGTCATTGTGAATTTGTCGTTCTCGATCCAGCGGTGGTTGTCATATATGAAGCCCTGTCCGTCACTTATCACATCGGTGCCTTTTATCTGCAGGGTTGTCATCCTGCCGGTCCCGGAGTCGAAGACAGCCTTTATGTTTTCATTTGATATGGTTACTGTCCCGTCCTGTTCGGAAACTGTGAGCCTGCTGCCTGATTTTGCGGCAAGTTCAGGCAGCGGAGTGCGTCCGAGCAGGCTGAACTGTACGGCGGCCACTTCATGTCCGGCTTCAGACCACCTGGTCGCTCCGTTCTGCCTTACGTGCAGATTGAGCATCACCTCCTGTCCTGACCTGGCTGCCTTTTTCAGCATAACGCCAGGAAGGGCGAATTCCACTGTACAGCTGTCTCCGGGCTTTACGTCAGGTAGTGCCGTACTGCCGGTACCTACTGTGTATCCGTCCACTACAGTCTCCCATACAAGGCTGAATCCGTCCAGAGATGTGAAATCGTATTTGTTCCGGAGTGATACGGTTACTGAGTTCGTTTTCTGGTCGGTGTTCTCCAGGCTGAACCCTATATACTGGTATACTGCTTTGACTTCCATTAATTTAGGGGATACTTCCCTGGTAGGGGGCACGATTCCGTTCGAACAGAAATTCCCCTGGTGCGGCCCCGGGTAGTCATATCCGGTGTGTATGCGGTAGATGCCGCGTTTCATTTCCTGAGGGTCGTAGATTGCCTGGTCTACCCAGTCCCAGATAGCTCCTCCGATGATGGTCTTGCTGCTTTCGATACAATCCCAGTATTCTTTCAGGTTGCCGATTGCATTTCCCATGGAGTGTGCGTATTCGCATATGAACATAGGCTTGGAGAAATAGTCCGCGTATTCATACATCCAGTCCATTCCAGGGTACATCTTCGAGTACAGGTCACTGCACCTGTTTCCTCCATAAGGTTTTCCGTCGCGTGTCCCTTCATAGTGGACAGGACGGCTGTCCAGGGCCTTTGCTGCGTCATAGCATGCCTGGAAATTCCTTCCGCCTCCTCCTTCATTGCCAAGACTCCAGAAAATCACGCTCGGGTGGTTCCTGTCCCTGAGCACCATCCTGTCGATTCTGTCCACGAAAGCAGGCTCCCATGAAGGCATGTCGCTTATGGACTGGTTCGCGTGGTCTTCGAGGTCCGCCTCGTCCATGGTATACAGTCCATAGTAGTCGAACATGGCATACATCTTCGCGTCGTTAGGATAGTGTGATGTACGTATGGTGTTGATATTGTGCCGTTTCATCAGCAGGACATCCTGAAGCATGCTTTCGATGGTGACTGCCCTTCCGTAGACAGGATGCGTATCATGCCTGTTTACACCCTTGAACAGCACTTGCTCTCCGTTGATATATACCTGAGGTCCTTTTATGCTGATGTCCCTGAATCCGTATTTGGTGGAGAACACGTTTTCTTCCTTTCCTTCCGCAGACTGGCATACCTCTACAGTATACAGATTCGGGGTTTCCGCTGTCCAGAGAGCAAGATCCTTTAGCCTGAATCCGAATTCAGCCGTTACCACCGGTTCTTCCGCGCTGTATTCCACGGTCTTTTCCTCCGATACGACTGTCTTGCCTGAAGGATCGAGAAGTTTCACCTCGATCTGCTTGGTCCCTGAGAGAAAGTCCCGGTTGTCCAGACTCAGCCGGACATCCATCGTACCTGACGTATAGCCTGAAGCCTGGTCAAGTGAGGATGTTATGTAGTGGTCGCGTATGCTTACAGAAGGGACATTGTATATGAACACATCCCTGAAGATGCCGCTCATGCGGAACATGTCCTGACACTCGAGATAGGATCCGTCGCTCCAGCGGAACACCTGCACTGCAAGCCTGTTGCCCTGGGGACGCAGGTATGGGGTGATGTCGAACTCTGCCACATTGTTCGCTCCCTGGCTGTAGCCGACATACTGTCCGTTGAGGTATACGAGGGCGGCACTGTATATTCCACCGAAATGGATGAACGTCCGCTTTCCTTCCCATCCTTGAGGAAGGTCGAATGTCCGGACGTAGGATCCTACAGGGTTTATTCCGTAATTTTCTCCTCCGTCGTTGAAGCCTTTCCTGTCGCGGATGTATGGCGGTGTGTTGGAATGAGGGTATTCCACATTGCAGTATATAGGCTTGTCATAGCCCAGCATTTCCCAGTTGGACGGTACCGGGATCCTGTCCCATCCGGACACATCGTAGTCCTCTTTATAGAAATCTTCCGGCCTCTGCGACGGTTCCGGCACAAGGTTGAAAAGCCATTCGCCGTTCAGAAGGCAGAAAGCGGAGCTTTTGCTGTACACCCAAGGCGTGCTGTAGAACTCCTTGTCTGCATGCATTTCTTCCGATGTCCTGTATGGAATATAGGTCGCGTGTCCGGGTTCCTTGTTTTCCTGAAACACGGTTTCGTCTTCCCAGTATACGCGTTCGGATACGTCCGCGACAGTTTCCCCGCCGAGAGTTTCCGTGCTTTCCCTGAAAACGAATACGGTCCTGTCATCATTCCATGCCGACTCCTTTCCGGCCAGAGAAAGGATACCGTCCTTTCCCAGATAAAGTATCAGATCCGGGAAATTCACAGGGACAAGCCTGAAGAGGCCTCCTTCTCCAGTCAGTGTCCACAGCTGGGCCTCGTCCGATCCGTTGGTTTCGGCCACTCCCGCTTTCCCGTCAGGAAGGACTTTCAGTGCCTTGTTCTCGAAAGGAGCCACGATACGGAAGCTGCCCGATATATCCTCCACCTTCCATAGCTGGAGCTTGTCATGTTCGTCGGTTTCCGACAGGGACAGTCCCCGTCCGTCGGGGAGGACGGCTACCGCCCGTGATTTTTCCACTGTCGGGGAAATGGTGTAAAGCTTGTCTTTTTCTATACCGTCCAGGCCCCGGGCCAACACCGGAACCAGCAGTACCAATAAAGAAAACAGGAAATGTTTCATCTGAATGAAAAGAATAAAGTTAATGATGGTCAGTATTTTTATTCTTACAAAGAAAATAAAAATTCCAAATATCTCAAGTATTAATCTGTCAGATACAATGGAAATTCCGAAAACAGCCGGATACAATAAAAGCCGGGACGTAGCTTCACACCAGATCCCGGCTTATAATAACTAACCTAAATTATGTAATCTATGCACTTTATTTGAGTGCCGAGCCGGCAGCATCCGGCCAGTTGATGTTCTGATAAAGGTATGTTGTAGCTACGTCCTCATCAGGAGATGCGTATCTCATGTCATCCACACCCATAGGGCAGAGATAATAAGCCTCATGCCATTCGTATCCGTCATAAAGCTGGTTGGTGGTGTTGTTCACCCGGCACAGAGGACGTACATAGTCTGTCTTGCTGCCGGAACGAGGGTCTTTCGGCCCTGAAACCACTGCATCATCTTCTCCTCCTACCTTGATCAGTCTCATCGGAGAGACAGTCTCTACAGGATTCGGTTCATCTTCAGTAGGGAGAGGAGTGTATTTGTAGCCGTATCCCTGAGAGCCGTCCGGATTGAGGATAGGGTTGCCGGCAGCGTCTTTCGTAACTATGCTTCCGTTTACAATCGGATCATTGAGCTCGTACTGGACGCTTGAAATGATGGCTCCGGTAGCTTCGTCCACTTCGTTGACTGAGGTATACTGTTTTTCATAGTATTGGCCGTCTATTTCACGGAAGTAGCCGTCTACGAAAGTGGATCCTTCGCCCCAGAGGTTGATTCCTTCAGGAATCCATGTAACCTGCTGGTTGACAAGCTGGTCGAATGAACGCCATCTGATAAGGTCTGTATAGCGCAGACCTTCTCCGAAGAGTTCGTTGAGTCTTTCACGGCGGATGCTGTATGTCCATTCATCCACATATTTGCCTCCGGAGTAGACTCCGAAGTCCTCTTCCTGCGAAAGATCCGTATTGTTGACGCTCACTGTGACGCTTCCGGCCTCGAATCCTGCACGGGTACGGATTGCCTCCCAGTAGTTCATTGCAGTTCCGTCTGGCTGGCCTCCGTTTTTCAATTCTATATCGGCTTCGATATAGTTCAGATAAGCTTCGACTGCACGGAACATAGGTGCTCCGGTCACTCCCTGACCTTCATCGTTAACGGTCTGGGTAGACTCATAAGTGAAGTATTTGCGGGACTGGTATCCTGTGATGGAGCGGATCTGTGACTCTGAGGTGAGAAGTGAAGGACGTCCGAAAAGTGTTCCCGGAGTTCTTGTCGCCGCTCCCAGATCCGTAACCGTAGGGGTGCTTTCTCCCCATACGAACAGCTGGAGCCTTTCGTCTTTCCCTTCTTTGATTGCATCGATTGACGTATCATCGAATGTCTTGCCCGGAGCATAAGAAGGCATACCGTCCTTATATAGGAATGACTCTACGAACTGGCGGGTATAGCCTTCGTTGTCACCGACGAGCGTACGGTATCCTACTCTGTGCTTTACACCTCTGTCGAAACTGTATTCCCTCCACATGAGCACTTCCGGAACATTGCTGAGGTCATTCTGTCCGAACATTTCGAAATAAGGGTTCCAGTTATAGATTTCTCCGAGTTCCGGATTGATCTGATGGCTGTTGGTGGTGAGAGGAGTCGCATCTGCGATGACCTTTGCCGCTTCCTTTGCCTGTGTGAGGAAGTATGTAATTTCACCGTCGATGTCAAAACTCTTTCCCTGATTGTATGACATTTTTGCACCTGGCCAGTCAGGATCGCCCGGCACACGGCCTGATCCTCTGTGGTACTTTTCAAATGTTCCCTCATACAGAGCTACTCTTGACTTGAACAGATATGCTGTCTCCTTGTTTACCCTGCGTCCGTTCAAGGCATATCCTTCGTTTTTGCCCTGAAGCAGGCTGATCGCCTGGTCAAGGTCTTCGAGAATAAATCTTGCCACTTCGTTTCTCGGAGCCCTCTTGCTGGCTTCGACGAGCTCTTCCTGCCTGTCAGGAAGGACTGTGGTGATGATAGGGAAATCTCCGTATGTTACAAGAGCGTTGTAATATGTAACGGCGCGGAAGAAGTACATTTCACCGAGATAGTGGTTGACTTCCCTCAGTGAGGCTTCGTCTGCAAATGTACCGTCTGCTATCCTCTGGTTTACCTGCTCGAAGAAGTAGTTGGCGATACGGATTCTTGCGAAGAATGTATTCCTGAGCTGTCTTCCTGTGCCGACAAGCCACTGTCCGAGGTCTCCGAAATATCTTGTGGAACCGCCTCCGACAAGTACAATGTCGGTATTGTTGTCAAGCTGGTTCATACCTGTGTCATAACCACCGTTGTGGAACATGGCGCTGCTGTTGCCCATGTTGTACGGGTGGATGAGGAATGAAGTGTAGTAATTGTTCAGGTAGTTCTGCACCTGAGCCGGAGTCTGGTAGTATCCGTCAGGTGTAATCTGGCTGATAGGCTTGAGGTCGAGCCAGCTGTTACATGACGAAAATGTGACGCCTGCTGCCCCCAGAGTTGCTATTAGCAATATATTTTTGAATTTGAGTTTCATGACTTTAGTCAGTTAGTTCTGTATTTGATTAGAAGTTAAGTGAAAGTCCTATTGCGAGAGTTCTCTGGAGCGGATAAGTCTTACCTGAGCCCCATCCTTCATCTCCGTATCCTCCGAATGCCTCAGGATCGAAGATAGAAGAAAGTCCGCTGATAGTGAATGCATTGTCGCATGACAGATATATTCTGCAAGCCTGAAGGCCGATCTTGGTAGTCCATTTCTGCGGAAGAGTATATCCGAGCTGTATGTTCTTGCAGCGGATGTAAGCTGCGCTCTGCAGATATTTGGTCTGGACCTGAAGGCTCTTCTGGTCTCCGAAAATAGGTCTTGGATAGTAAGCGTCAGGATTTTCAGGAGTCCAGTAGTCAAGGTGCTCCTCAAAGCCTGCTGCCTGCCACATTCCCTGGCCTGCCGCTCCCCAGAAGTATACGTCGCCGGCTCCGAATGCCCAGTCACGCTTTGCGACTCCCTGGAAGAATACGGAGAAGTCCAGGCCTTTCCACTCGAGGTTGAAGTTGATACCGAAGTTGTAGCGAGGAGTGGTGTTACCGATGATTCTGCGGTCACCAGGGTTTTCAAGAGTATTGTCTCCGGTAGTGACTTCTCCGTCGCCGTCAAGGTCGCGGTACATGATGTCTCCTGCCATCCAGTTGGATCCCCAGTTCGGGAGGTTGTTTTCAAGCCATGCGTCCATCTCCTCCTGGGTCTGGGCGATGCCTTCTGTTTCATATCCCCATATGTCATTCAGGTACATTCCTGAGTAGTATGAGCTGAGGTTGTATGATTCGTTAGGGTATGAGAGGATTTTCTGCCTTGCATCAGATACGTTGACACGCACGCCGTAGTTGAAGTCTCCGACCTTGTCGCGCCATCCGATTTCAAGTTCCCATCCTCTTGAGAGCATGTCGCAGTTGTTGATCTGAGGGGCTGTAGTTCCGAGTGTTGAACCGAGTTCAGGTGCAGGGCCTATCATGTTGCGGGTAGTCCTGTTGAACCAGTCGAATGTACCTGTGAGTCTGTCATTGAACATGGCCCAGTCGAGTCCGACGTCCCATGTCTCGATGGTTTCCCATGTCAGCACGTCACTGACGATGCCAGGCATGCCTGCAACGGAAGTCTGCGCTCCGTCGATAATCCAGTTACCAGTAGAATTTCCGAGACTCTGCTGAGGGTAGAAAGGATACCAGTCTGTGAATGAATTGTAGCGTGAGCTGGTGTTTCCGAGCTGTCCCCATGAGAGACGGAGCTTGAGCATGCTCACTGTCTTGGATGCAGGCTCGAAGAAGCCTTCCCTTGCGATGTTCCATCCTGCAGAGAATGAAGGGAACCATGCCCATCTCTTGTTGCCGATGAAACGTGAAGAACCGTCATAGCGGACGTTTGCCTCGAAGAGGTATCTGCCGTCATAGTCGTAGTTCAGACGGGCGAAATAACCTGCGACAGCCCTGTGCCAGTAACCGTCACCGGTCCTGAATGTTTCCTGTGCCTGGCTGATATAAGGGTAAGTGTCGATCGTGAGGTTTTCTCCTGAACCCCAAAGGTTGTCCTGGGTGTACTTTTCATAGTTGAGACCGGCCATTACCTTGATGTTGTGCTTTTTGATACTGCGCGTATAGTCAGTATAGATGTTTACGGCGAAGTAGTCCTGCCTGTAACGGTTGTCATACACGTAAGTGTTGGCTCCGTAGCCTGAGTCTCTCTTGAATGGAGTATTGTCCACATAATAGTGGTATACAGGGAATCTTGAAGTGGTGCTCTTGGTGTTGGTGATTCCGAGCGCCCCGTCCAGATAGATTTTCCAGTCTTTTATCGGCTCGATAGTGACCTTGAGCTGCTGTACGTAGTTGTCCTCATACTCGTGGTATTCTCCTCCGTCCTCCAGCTCGGCGATTTCCATACCATCTGACCAGTGCCCGTTAGGATCGATAGGCGAACAGGTCGGCCAGCGGCGTGCGATGTTGTGGAAGAACAGACCGGTAAGGTACTGAGGCTTCTGGTAGTTCTTGCGTGTCCATCTGTTCAGATAGTCCACCCTTATCCATTTCGCGAGCTGCGCTCCGAGCTTGACGTTGGTGGTATAACGGTTCAGTTCGTCATGTCCGTGGGCGATGAGACCGTTCTGGAGAAGGTAGCTTCCGCTGATGAGGTAGTTGAACTTGTCGGTACCGCCGCTTACGCTGATGTTGTGCTGTGTGGCAGGCACGTTCTTGTTGTAGAACTCGTCAAACCAGTCTGTATTCGCGAAAGCGTTGCCGTACTGCTGCCATTTGTTGTTGGATCCGGCAGTCGTTCCGTAGTATTCAGGAGTAGTCGGATCGGTGTACATTCCGGCCATGTAGTTCTGGATTCTCTGCATGGTCTCTTCGTTGAAGACCGTACCTCCGTTCTGGTTGCGCTGTGCTTCGTTCCAGTACTCTGCAAATCTGTAGGAGTCAAGCATGCGCGGAACCTGGGTTGCGGTACTGAAACGTACGTCGCCTGAATATGATACCCTCACTTTACCTTCTTTTCCGCTCTTTGTCGTGACGAGAATCACACCGAATGCCGCACGTGCTCCGTAGATGGAAGCGGATGCCGCATCCTTGAGGACGGAAACGCTCTCGATGTCGTTAGGGTTGATCATGTTCAGGTCACCCTCGATGCCGTCGATGAGAATGAGAGGATTGTAGCTTGAAGAAATGGAACCTTGACCACGGATGTTGATGCTCATGGATGCGTTGAGGTCACCTCCGCTTGAGCTTGTCGAGATGTTGAGTCCCGGTATTGCACCCTGGAGAGCCTGTGTTACGTTGGCTACCGGACGGGCCTCGATTACATCGCTTTCAACCATGCTGACAGCACCTGTCACGTTGGTCTTTTTCTGTGTGCCGTATCCGACTACCACCGTTTCTTCGATCATCTGTGTGTCGAATTCGAGAAGTGCGTTTATTGGATTTCCGTCATAGGCTACGGTCAGATCCTTATATCCAAGACACTGGATAAGAAGAGTGTTGCCTGGTTCGGCTTCAGGAAGAGAGAATGAGCCGTCCACATCTGTTATGGCTCCTGTCATGGTACCCTGGATCAGGACTGATGCTCCTATGACCGGATTGCCGTCAGTGTCCTTGATGATACCTTTACAAACCTGACTCTGCTGCGAAGCAACGATAGCTGTTTCCGCGCTTGCCGATTCAGCAGAGTACACCATCCCGCTCGGGACTAGAACCGCCAGCAGCAGAAGCTGCCAGGGGGGGGTAATCTTTTTAACCATGTGAAAATTAGTTATAGTTGTTAATAGTGTAAGTAATTGAATACTTTACATTTAAATCTTTTCGTCTTAGGGGGATGGCCAGTTCGTAAATACAAATGTAATAAAAATAAAGAATATTGCAATGATTTTTTACATTTTTAGATATTCCGGGATGGAATTTATAATCGCAAATGTCATATAATTTTGTTTTTATTCGGGAATGTGGTAACTTTAAACGATTTTCGTGAATCCGCATTGAGTATACCTTAAAAATAACTAATAACCATAGTCTGTTCTTTATGACAAATCTGTTCTATCTGGTTCCGGTGGCGTCGGTAGTCGCCCTCGGGTTTGCCTGGCTGTTCTTCCGTCAGATGATGAAAGAGAGCGAGGGGTCGGTCACCATGAAGGAAATCGCCCTTTACGTAAGGAAAGGTGCGATGGCTTATCTGAAACAGCAGTATAAGGTCGTCACTATCGTATTCGTGATCCTTGCTGCGTTCTTTGCGGTTCTTGCTTACGGCTTCGGAGTCCAGAACCCTTGGGTTCCGTTCGCATTCCTTACCGGGGGTTTCTTCTCGGGGCTTGCCGGCTATATCGGCATGAAGACTGCGACGTATGCTTCCGCAAGAACGGCCAATGCCGCAATGAAATCACTCAATTCCGGTCTCAAGCTTGCGTTCCGCTCGGGAGCGGTGATGGGACTTACGGTAGTCGGTCTGGGACTTCTGGATATTTCCGTATGGTATCTGGTCCTGGACCATTTCATTGATGCCACGGGCCCGCAGAAGCTGGTGGTGATCACGACCACGATGCTTACATTCGGAATGGGGGCTTCCACTCAGGCTCTGTTTGCACGTGTCGGCGGAGGCATCTACACCAAGGCGGCCGATGTCGGGGCAGACCTGGTAGGAAAAGTCGAGGCCGGAATTCCGGAAGATGACCCCCGCAATCCGGCCACTATTGCGGACAACGTAGGAGACAATGTAGGAGATGTCGCAGGTATGGGTGCAGACCTTTATGAATCGTACTGCGGTTCCATCCTTGCTACTACGGCCCTCGGGGCTTCCGCGTTTTACGGGTTCGGAGAAGAGCTGCAGCTGAAAGCGGTGTTCGCTCCGATGATTATCGCCGCCGTCGGTGTCATTCTTTCCATCATAGGTATATATACGGTACGCACGAAAGAAGGGGCCGGCATGAGCCAGCTGCTCAAATCACTCGGTTTCGGGACCAACCTCAGCGCCGCTCTCATTGCCGTTGCGACTTTCGGCGTGCTGTGGCTGCTTGACATTCCTAACTGGGTAGGAATTTCATTCTCCGTGATCATCGGCCTTCTTGCAGGAGTGATTATCGGGCAGTCCACCGAATATTATACATCACATTCATACAAGCCTACACAGAAACTTGCGGAAAGTTCGCAGACAGGACCCGCTACAGTGATCATTTCAGGAATCGGACTGGGAATGATTTCCACGGCAATACCAGTGATAACCATAGCGGTTGCCATTCTCCTTTCCTATCTCTGCGCCATCAATTTCGATATGGCGAACATGCTTACAGCCGAGAATCTGAGTCTTGGCCTGTACGGTATAGGAATCGCTTCCGTAGGAATGCTTTCGACACTCGGAATAACTCTCGCTACTGACGCTTACGGCCCTATTGCCGACAATGCCGGCGGAAACGCCCAGATGAGTGAGCTTGACCCTGAGGTCCGCCGCCGTACCGATATCCTGGATGCACTCGGAAATACGACAGCCGCTACCGGTAAAGGTTTTGCGATAGGTTCTGCCGCCCTTACCGCCCTTGCCCTGCTTGCATCTTATATTGAAGAGATAAAGATAGGCCTGGAGCATGTCGGCAGGACGGTAATAGAGGTTGCGGGAGAGGCGGTAAACGTAGCCGAGGCTACAATCCCTGACCTCATGGCTTACTATGATGTCAATCTGATGAACCCGACCGTACTTGTAGGAGTGTTTATCGGTGCCATGATGTCATTCCTGTTCTGCGGCCTGACCATGAATGCCGTAGGACGCGCTGCGCAGAAGATGGTAGCCGAGGTGCGCCGTCAGTTCCGTGAAATAAAGGGCATTCTTACCCGTGAGGCTGTGCCGGACTATGCCCGCTGCGTGGAGATATCCACAAAAGGTGCACAGCATGAGATGCTGATGCCGTCGCTCATCGCGATTATTGTGCCTGTAGTTGTTGGCCTTGTCCTCGGAGTGGCAGGAGTAATGGGGCTGCTTATCGGCGGGCTCGGATCCGGTTTTGTCCTTGCCATTTTCATGGCCAATTCGGGCGGAGCATGGGACAACGCGAAGAAGTATGTCGAGGAAGGCAACCTCGGCGGCAAGAATTCCGAGTGCCACAAGGCTACGGTTGTCGGAGATACAGTCGGCGATCCGTTCAAGGATACGTCAGGTCCTTCTCTCAATATCCTCATCAAGCTTATGAGCATGGTGTCTATCGTAATGGCCGGTCTTACCGTGTGGATCCACTGATTCGCTCCGTATGAGAAACAGTTGAAAAAGGGACAATCAATATGAATTTATTGTTAATTTTGCAGAATGTATTAAAATTCTTAATGATATGAAGCATTTTTCTTTGCCTAAAGACGGCGGCCTTATCGAGAAGGGCCTGCCGAAAGATATTCTCCACAGCTATGAAAAAATTCCTGCAGAGATTTTCGATGAGGCCGATGCTGCCAGTGCCGTGATAGCCGGTATCGTCGCATCAGCGATCAATGAGCACACAGGCGTTTTCAAGCTCGGTCTCACTACAGGTGCCACTCCTCTTACCGTCTATAAAGAACTTGTCCGTCTTTATAACGAAGGCAAGGTATCTTTCGCCGATGTAGAGATATTCAGTATCGACGAATATTATCCGGCTTCTGCTTTCGGGACTCAGATCAGGAACCGCCGCATGCAGGAGGAATTCCTGAATCTGGTGAATGTGAAGAAGGAAAATATACATATTCCAGACGGGAAAGGACATGAAGACAACATTACGGAATACTGTGCGGAATTCGACAGGGCGGCGGCAGGTCTTGACCTCCTTCTTCTGGGAGTAGGCGAGCAGGGTCAGGTAGGCTTCAATGAGGCCGGCTCCCTGGACAAGAGCCGCACCCGCGTGGTACAGCTCTCTTACAAGTCAAGGAAATCCCAGGCCAAGAATTTCAACGGGGATCTCTCGGCTACGCCTAAGGCGGCGGTGACAATGGGTATCTCCACCATGCTCAGCGCCAAGCGTATCATTCTCATGGCATGGGGTGAAGACAAGGCAAATGCGGTACATGACATAGTGGAAGGACCGATAAATCCCGCATGTCCGGCGTCATGGCTCCAGCTGCACGGCAATATCAGCTTCTACACTGACGAGAACTCAGCCAGTCTGCTTTCACGGGTAGTGGCTCCATGGCTTGTCGGCCCGTGCGAGTGGACTCCCAAGTTTGTCAGAAAAGCTGTAGTATGGCTTTGCGAGACTGTCCACAAACCTATTCTGAAGCTTCAGCATCAGGACTATATCGAGAATTCCCTCGGAGAACTCCTTGAGCAGAAGGGGCCTTATGACAAGATCAATATCGATGTATTCAACGATCTCCAGCATACTATCACAGGATGGCCTGGCGGAAAACCGAATGCTGATGACAGCACACGTCCTGTTTCATCCAAACCGTTCCCTAAAAGAGTCGTGATTTTCTCTCCTCATCCGGACGATGACGTGATTTCCATGGGCGGTACATTTATCCGTCTGGTAGAGAACGGACATGATGTGCATGTCGCATACGAGACTTCGGGCAATGTGGCCGTGCATGACGATGTGGTTCTCCAGCACATGGATACGGCTCACGAGCTCGGCTTTGCAGACAAGTTCGATGAAGTGAAGGCTATCGTGGCTTCCAAGAAGCCGGGAGAGCCTGAGCCGAGACCTCTTCTTGACATCAAGGCTGCCATACGCCGCGCAGAGGCAAGGTCTGCAGTACGTTCATTCGGTCTGAACGAGAATACCAATGCCCATTTCCTCAATCTGCCGTTCTATGAGACGGGCGGAATCAAGAAAGGGCAGCGCACCCAGAAGGATATCGACATCATCATCGACCTGCTCCAGAAGGTAAAGCCTCATCAGATTTATCTTGCAGGAGACCTCGCAGACCCTCACGGAACACACAGGGTATGTACCGAGGCTGTCCTCGAAGCTCTTGAGCAGCTGAAGAACGAAGCATGGATGAAGGAATGCCACGTATGGCTTTACAGAGGGGCATGGATGGAATGGGAACTCGGGAAAGTGGATATGGCAGTCCCTCTTAGCCCGGACGAGCTTATCAAGAAACGTCACGCGATCTACCGTCATGTTTCCCAGAAGGATATCGTTCCGTTCCCTGGAGACGACCCTCGTGAGTTCTGGCAGAGAGCCGAAGACCGCACGCAGAATACGGCGCGTCTGTACAACGAGCTCGGAATGGCCGAGTATCAGGCTATCGAAGTGTTCGTGAAACTCTTCTGATCACTCTAACCCAACTATTATATAAACGAAGTCCCGGCGGATATCATTTCCGTCGGGACTTTTATGTAGCATGCTGTCAGGACTCTTGGTGCCGCAATATGCATTGTATCATTACGTGTACCGGCTACAGTCCGAAAGCAAACAGATTGATTCCGTCGTAGACTGAGCTGACAATTCCCAGAAGCAGCACTCCGGCAAGGCAGAGCACAAGGCTGATGCGTGTACTGCAGTCGCTGCGGAAAGTGGCGATGGGGGAGTCGTTCGGGGTAATGAACATTGCTTTTACCACCAGAAGATAGTAATAAAGCGAGATGACCGTGTTGATCAGGGCGATGAACACCAGGATCCGGAAGCCTTCCCCGAATGCTGAGGCAAACACGAAGAACTTCGAGAAGAACCCGGCGAACGGCGGGATGCCTGCCAGAGAGAACAGGGCGAGCGTCATTATGACAGCGAGTTTGGGATTGGTCTTGTATAGACCGTTATAGTCGGACATTCCGACTTTTCCTCCACTGTTCTGCTCCACTGCCGAGATGACTCCGAAGGCAGCGAGGTTGGCAGCAAGGTATATCAGCACATAGAATATCAGGGAAGTCATGCCGGCCGGAGTTCCGCTTATCGCTGCAAGCATTATGTATCCTGCCTGCGAGATGGAAGAGAATGCCAGGAATCTCTTAAGGTTCTGCTGTCTGACTGCAAAGAGGTTCGCTACGGTGATGCTGAGGACAATGAGTATCCACAGTATGGTCTGCCACTGTTCCGCCATAGGAGCGAAAACTTTCACGAGGACAGCCATCAGCACGAAGGCCGCCGAGCCTTTGGAGATGACCGAAAGATAGGAAGTCACCGCCGTCGGGGCTCCCTGGTATGTGTCGGCAGTCCAGAGGTGGAACGGCACAAGGGAAATCTTGAATCCCAGACCGGCGAAGAAGAACACGAGGGCCATTATCTGCAGGGCCGAGCCGTCCAGATGTGCCGGCATGTCGTTGAAATAGAGTGTTCCGCAGGTGCCGTAGAGGAATGATATGCCATAGAGCATCAGTCCGCTGGCAAACAAGGCGCTGAGGATGAACTTTGCACCTGCTTCAGCGGAGTTGTGCCTGTATTTGTCAAAAGCCACCAGACATGCCATCGGCACGGAAGCCAGTTCCATCCCGATGAAGAACATCAGGAAGTGCCCTGCGCTGATCATGAAGTACATTCCCAGAAGCGTGGAAAGAGTGAGCACATAGAACTCGCCCCTTTTGAACTCAGTATCGTCTCTTCCGAGCCATTTGTCAGCCTGAAGGAAGACTATCATCGTACCTATGGCCAGAATGCTCTTCAGGACGCTGTGTACAGGCTCGTATGAGAACATTCCGCCGAAAAGCTCCCCGGATTCTTTCGGGAAGGAAATGACGCAGGCTGCAATGCATGCGAGCATCACTGCGCACATCAGCGGGTTGAAGAATTTTCTCGCCTTGCTTCCTGCAATGAGGTCATACAGGAAAGCGATAACGACAGCAGCCGTCAGTGCTGCTTCGGGGCGCATGTATATCAGTATTCCGGAAAAGTCCATATTCTATCAGTTCAAAATGTTAGCAATGACGGATGTTACGCTGCCATGGATCATGTCGCTCATCCACATAGGGGCCAGACCCAGACCGGCAATTGCAATGATCAGCACTACGACGGCAAGCTTTTCGTCCCAGGTGGCATCCGTGAGTTTCAGATGCTCCGGATTGGTGCATGTGCCGTAGAGAATCTTTCCGATAAGACGGAGGATGTAGACAGCTGTGATTACGATGGATGTGCAGGCAATGACGGTCACGACGCGGTGGAAGGTGTCATTTTCCATGAACGCACCGTTGAAAATAGTCATTTCGGCTACGAAACCGCTCAGTCCGGGAAGACCGAGGTTGGCAAGTCCTGCAATGACATAGCATACTGACAGGAAAGGCATTATCCTCATCAGTCCGCTCAGTTCCCTGATGTCTCTGGTGTGCGTACGTCCGTAAATCATACCTATCAGGGCGAAGAACAGGGCGGTCATCAGGCCGTGGCTGAGCATCTGGAGTACGGCTCCGGTAGCGGCGGTAGTGTTCATCATCAGGATGGCGAACAGAACCAGTCCGCAGTGCGAAACCGAAGAATACGCGTTGATGTATTTAAGGTCAGTCTGCACGCAGGCGGAGAATGCACCGTAGACTACCGATATTGTGGTAAGTACGATGAAAATCCAGCTGAGCTCCTGCGCCGCTTCGGGAAGAAGGTACATGGCTACCCTGAAGCAGCCGTAGCCTCCGAGCTTCATCAGTACACCCGCATGGAGCATTGACACTGCCGTAGGTGCGGAAGCATGTCCGTCAGGGCTCCATGTATGGAACGGGAACAGGGCTCCAAGCACTCCGAATCCGATGAAGATTATCGGGAACCAGATACGCTGGAGATCTATCGGAATATTGTGCATCTGTGCTATTTCCAGAATGTTCATAGTCGATGCGCCGGAGCCGAAATAGATACCGAGAATTCCGATGAGAAGCAGTGCCGAGCCTCCCATGAGCATCAGTGTCAGCTTCATGGCAGAATACTCCTTCCTCCCGCTTCCCCATACACCGATGAGAAGATACATCGGGATGAGCGCCACTTCATAGAACATGAACATGGTGAAAAGGTCTGTCGAGATGAAGAATCCGAATACGCCCACGCTCAGAAGACAGAACCACATGAAGAATTCCTTGACATTGGTCTTCATCTGCCATGACGCGAATATCCCTGTAAACACGATGACTGCGGAGAGCAGCAGCATTGCTGCCGAGATGCCGTCCACTCCTACCGAATAATGTATGTTCAGAGGTGCGTACCACACGAAACTGTCAGTAAGCAGCATCTCTGCATCGGCTCCTCCGGCCCTGAGTCCGAGATAATGCAGGACCAGATATACGGCGAGGATCAGAAGTGCCGATGCACCGGTCACCATGACAGCATGGATCTGCTTTATGTTGCGGGAAACCCACAGACCGAGCATCATCAGCAGAGGAATCGCCGGAAAAAGTGACAAAATATTCATAATTCTTACTTTTTTATCAGATAACAAGCAACAGCACGACAAGTCCCAGCGCACCTCCCAGGAACCAGATGCAATATCTCTGTATATAACCGCTCTGCATCTGTCTGATGCCCCACGAAGATTTCTGCGTGACTGCGGCAAGCATGTTCATGAACCCGTCCACGACGTGTCTGTCGAACCATGCGACTGGGGTGGAGATGCATGCGAAGATTATCCTGTGTGTGATGAACTGGTAGATTTCATCTATATAGAAGCGGTGGTAGGCCGCCTTGTGGAGTCCGCTGAATCTTGACGCGAGGGCATCCGTCACCTTCCGGTCTTCGCGCAGGTACATCCATGTAGCGAGAGCTATGCCGGCAACGGCTATGCAGAGGCTCAGGGCGGCTACACCGGCATCGATGTGGATATCGTATGCCTGTCCGTTGCTGCTGACGAAACGGCCGAAAGGAATGAATCCGGCTGCCAGGGTCACGGCGGCAAGGAATATGAGCGGGAAAGTCATGCTCTTCGGTGCTTCATGCGGAGTATGCTCTGCGTGTAGCTCCTTGTTTTCCTTGCCCCAGAAGATGCAGTAGTAGAGACGGAACATGTAGAATGCCGTGAGGCCGGCTATGAAAGTCATTATACCGCCCATTACCGGGCTGAAACTGAAGCAGGCCGCCAGGATTTCGTCCTTTGAGAAGAATCCGCTCAGAGGCCAGATACCTGCAATGGCCAGGCAGGCCACAAGGAAGGTGACATGTGTCACAGGCATATATTTGCGGAGTCCGCCCATAGCCGACATCTCGTTGGAATGTACCGCATGGATGATGCATCCTGCACCCAGGAAGAGCAGAGCCTTGAACATCGCGTGAGTGAAGAGGTGGAACATGGAAGCCATGTATCCGAGTCCTCCTTCATGAGGGTCGGCCGATGTACACACACCCAGAGCCACTATCATGAAGCCTATCTGCGAAATGGTACTGAAAGCCAGCACTCTCTTGATGTCGCTCTGGACACACGCCACGACGGCTGCATAAAGCGCCGTGAATGCTCCGACATAGGCTGTGACGTGAAGTACCTCAGGTGCATATCCGATAAACAGAGGGAACATCCTTGCTACCAGATAGACTCCGGCGACGACCATAGTCGCCGCATGGATGAGTGCGGATACCGGGGTAGGACCCTCCATTGCATCGGGAAGCCAGATATGCAGTGGGAACATCGCGCTCTTTCCGGCACCGCCTATAAACATCAGTCCGAGGGCCAGAGGAAGCATTGTCCGGGCAGCGCCCATTACCGCCGAATCCGGTGTAAATGAGAATGATCCGGTATAGAATCCGTAAATGAGAATGCCTACGAGGAAGCCAAGGTCCGCAAAACGGGTGACGATGAAGGCTTTCTTCGAAGCGGCAACCGCTTCTTTCTTCGTATAGTAGAATCCGATCAGGAGATATGAGCTGACCCCCACGAGTTCCCAGAATATGTACATCTGGAAGATGTTGGTCGCCACTACCAGACCGAGCATGCTCATCGTGAACAGTGACAGGAAAGCATAGTATCTCTGGAATCCCCGTTCTCCTTTCATATATCCGAACGAATATATGTGGACCATCAGCGAGACTGTGGAAATCACCACCAGCATCATCACGGAGATAGGGTCAAGCATGAACCCGAGGTCGATGTGGAGGTTCCCCCCGAACGGGAGCCACTCGCTGTTCCATGCGATCATCTGCGGAAATACTCCGGAGGCGTCTCTTCCTGCACAGAAGTACAGGTATGCCGTTGCATAGCACAGGAGGGCCACAATCCCGGTGACAGCCGTGCCGGCGGCACCTGCAACTACCGGTTTGAGCTTTGTCCCGAGCAGTCCCAGAAGGACGAAACTCAGAAACGGAAGTAAAAGTATCAGTATCGTATAATCCATAATGTCAGTCCTATGTCGGTTTTACCATTTCATGTCCCGCAGGTTCTTCACCTGGATGTTCTTCATGTTACGGTATATGTTGATGATAATGGCGATGGCCACGGCCGTTTCGGCAGCGCTTATGCCTATGGCAAACAGGGAGAAGAAGAACCCTTCCAGTTCTCCCGGGAAAAGGAAGCGGTTGAATACGGCGAAGTTGATGTCCACGGAGTTGAGGATAAGTTCCACGGAAATCAGCATTGCCAGCAGGTTGCGGCGGGTCAGGAACCCGTATATTCCCACGAACATCATTATCGTGGAGACTACCAGATAAAATTCCATTTGTATCATGTCCAATTCCTTTTTATCGTTTTCTTGCTATCAGTATGCCTCCTACGATACATGCCAGAAGCAGTATGCTTATCACCTCGAACGGAAGTACGAATCCGTACTTGTCACCGCTCATCAGGGCATGTCCTATGGTACGTACCGAAAGTTCCCCGTGCTCGAAATGGGACGGCAGGAAATCATGTCTGAGAGTGATGAAAAGGCACAGTCCGAGAGCCGTGAGAGTGGCGATGAGTCCGGCGGCGAATTTTCCCTTGTTGAGTTTCTCTGCCTGGTCGCCCTCGCTGGATGTCAGCAGGATGGAGAATACATACAGGACAGTGATGCCGCCGGCGTAGACCAGCAGCTGGACGGCCCCGAGGAAAGAGTAGTTGAGCTGGAAATAGATGCCTGCCGTACCGAAAAGCACGAACAGCAGGTAAGTGGCAGCCCTCAGGATCCTTTTGGTCGTAACGGCCAGAATCGCGCTCACCGTGATGAACAGTGCGAGCACTATGAAAACTATCAGGTCGAGAGTTATATCCATGACTATTGCTTGTTCAGAGTTTTGACGAGTTTCGATCTTGTGAATACGGCGTGTTCGAACTTGGTCGTGAACTTTATCGCCCCGTGAGGGCATGAATTCACACACAGGTGGCAGAACATGCATGACCCCAGATCATATTCATATTTTACCAGATTCTTCTTCTTTTTTCCTGTCTCAGGATCTTCGGTCATCACGGAAGTTATTCGGATAGAGCCGTTCGGGCAGTTCATCTGGCATATTCCGCATGCGATGCACCTGTAGTTCCCGTTATCATCCTCAGTCAGGGAAAGCTCTCCGCAGAAGCGGTCGTTCATTTTCAGCGTGGCCCTGTTTTCCGGGTACTGCTCGGTGATCTTTGGAGTGAAGTATTCTTTCCATGTCACCTTCATGCCGGTAAGGAGGGACCCTATACCGTGGAAAAGTCCTTTTATATAATTACTCATGGCTTAAAAATGCAATTTGAATACTACTACGACCACCATCAGAAGAAGGTTCACCAGTCCTATAGGCACCAGATATTTCCACTCAAGAGTAAGAATCTGGTCGATTCTCAGTCTTGGGAATGTCCACTTGATCCACATCAGGAGCCATACTACGAAGAATGCCTTGGCAAAGAACCAGACGAATCCCGGGATAGCGTCCATCACGGCGTTGAAACCGTCGAGTCCCGGTATGTGAAGCGGCATCCATCCGCCGAGGAAAATGGTGGCGGCGATACTTGAAACTATGAAAAGATTGACGAATTCGGCTACATAGAAAAGTCCGAAATGCATTCCGGAATACTCGGTGTGATAGCCGGCGGTAAGCTCGGACTCCGCTTCCGGAAGGTCAAACGGACCTCTGTTCACTTCAGCGTTTCCTGCGATGAGGTATATGATGAATGCGATTACGGCCGGAATGTGTCCCTTGAAGATGAACCATCCGTCAGCCTGTCGCATGACGATTTCGGAGAACTGCATGGTATCGGTCAGGACTATGATAGTGAGGATCGAGAGTCCTATGGAAAGTTCGTAGCTGATCATCTGCGCTCCGCTGCGCATTGCTCCGATGAGGGAGAACTTGTTGTTGGAACTCCATCCTGCCAGAAGGATGCCGACTACTCCGATTGAGGATGCTGCCATGAAAAACAGCACTCCGACGTTGAAGTCCAGTATTTCAAGTCCGCGGCTGACAGGGATGCAGGCAAATGCCATCACGGATGCCAGAATCACCAGATACGGGGCAAGGTTGTACAGGAACTTGTCCGAATGCCTGATGGTGATGATTTCCTTGGTGAGCATCTTGAATACGTCGCAGAAGACCTGGACGCTTCCCCACGGCCCTACTCTTGTCGGTCCCAGACGGCACTGGAATGCCGCACAGACCTTGCGCTCCATGTAGATCATGATGATGGCTATGATGACATACAGAAGCAACAGGCAGATCCCTATCGCCACGCATTCCAGGAAGATTGCCAGCCCTTCCGGCATCACCGATGTCAGCTGCGTGTGTATCCATGATGTCCAGATTCCAAAATCAAACATGTTATTCTATTCTTTTAATATGTTTTGTTAATACTCTAAATTCAGTTCCTTTAAGTTTATGGAGTGCAGGTTTGATTCTGGAACCTGTCCCTTCCTTAAAAGATATTCTTTTGTCAGCTGCTTCAGGCAGACCGGTGCATGAGGAAACCGTTTCCCCTTGTTTGCCGGTTTCCGAAGGCACCGGCCTGCCGCCCCGTTATCTGTCGATATCCGGAACGACATAGTCAAGGGTTCCGCCGATTGCGATGAGGTCGGCAATCTTCGCTTCACGCGAAATCGTGTCGATGCAGGACACCAGAGGAAGCCCCGTAGAGCGGAACTTCATCCTGTAAGGAGATTTGTCCCCACGGCTCTCGATGTACACACCGAACTCTCCTCGGCTTCCCTCCACTGCTGAATACCAACTCCCTTCAGGAAGCTTGATGACAGGCTTGGTCTTGATCAGGTATTCACCTTCAGGGATATTGTCTATGAGCTGTTCTATAATATTCATGCTTTCTTCTATCTCCTTGACCCTGACCATGTAGCGGTCGAAACAGTCTCCTTTGTCCAGAACTATTTCCTTGAAATCCGCCTTGTCATATGCTGCATACGGATGTCTCTTGCGGACATCGCAGGCCCATCCGGAAGCCCTTCCTGTACCTCCTGTCGCACCGAACGAAACGGCATCCTCGCGGCTCAGCACCCCGGTGCCGGTCAGTCTCTGACGCACGATTACGTTTCCGGTGAATATATCGTGGTATTCCTGGAGTTTAGGACGCATGTATTTTATGAATTCCTTTACTTTTTTCACGAAATCCGGATGTATGTCCGCCTGGACTCCGCCGATTCTGTTGTAAGCCTGGATGAGCCGGCCTCCGGTAGTCTGTTCCAGGATGTCCAGGATTTTCTCCCTGTCTCTGAATCCGAGGAAGAACACCTCCAGGGCTCCCATGTCCTGACTCAGGCAGGCGATGAACAGCAGGTGTGAATCTATCCTCTGCAGTTCATCCATTATGGTCCTTATGTATTTTATCCTGTCTGAAACTTCCAGCCCCATTGCCTTTTCGATACACATGCACAGGGCATGGCGGTTCTGCATGGCTCCCAGATAGTCAAGCCTGTCCGTAAAGCCGAGAGTCTGGGGATATGTCATTGACTCGCAGAGTTTTTCAATACCTCTGTGGATATATCCGCAGTGAACGTCCAGTTTCTTGATGATTTCTCCTTCAAGCGAAACCCTGAATCTCAGCACGCCGTGCGTAGCCGGATGCTGGGGACCGATATTGATTACATATTCCTGGTCCTCGAAAAGAGGATGTCTTTTGAGTATGTAGCTTCCGTCCTTGGTCATTACATAGCTCGGAGATTCGTCGTTGGCTTCCTCATTTTCCATGTTCAGAGGGTTGAGGGACATATCGTAGTCTTTTCTCAGCGGATACCCCTTCCAGTCGTCCCTGAGATAAAGCCTGCGGAGATCGGGATGGCCGATAAACTTGATTCCGAAGAAATCATAGGCTTCCCTTTCATTGAACTCTGCCCCTTTCCAGAGGTCATGGACAGACGGGAGGCTCGCATTGTCCCTGTCAGGGTCTGCCGTGATGATTGTCACATTTTCTCCGGTATGTGTATTTTCCAGATGGTAGACGCATCCGAGGCCTTCTTCACCTTCGTCCACGCCGGTAAGACTTCTCAGGAAATCAAAACCTTCCTCATTCCTGAGTCGTTCTGCCAGATGTCTGAAAGATGCTGCAGGGACTTTGAACATCCCGTCACCTGCATCGGACCATACGGCAGAAGGCTCGATAGCAGCGATTCTGTCTTTTATTGAAATATTGTTTTCCATATTCGTCTGATTGTGATGATACGGTTATGCAAGTCCGGACTCGTCGTAGTCCTTGCAGTCTTCGGCCTTGTTGGTATCCTCCCTCATGAGTTTCTCGTATTCCTTCTCGCTGATACTCTTGTTGATGCCGCCGAGGAATCTCTGCGCCTTGACTTTGCGCTGGAGCTGCATCAGTCCGTACAGCATGGCTTCCGGTCTTGGCGGGCATCCGGGTATGTACACGTCCACCGGAATGATCTTGTCCACACCGTTGACCACATGGTAGGATTTCTGGAACGGGCCCCCGCTTATGGCACAGCCGCCTGTGGCTACGACATATTTGGGGTCAGCCATCTGGTCGTACAGACGTTTCAGTACGGGAGCCATCTTGTTGGTGATGGTTCCGGCCACCATGATGAAATCCGCCTGACGAGGCGAGGCCCTGGCCACTTCAAACCCGAACCGGGCGAAATCATAGCGGGCGGCGCCTATGGCCATGAATTCGATGCCACAGCAGCTAGTGGCGAAAGTCAGAGGCCAGAGACTGTTGCTCCGTCCCCACTCTATGACATCGTCCAGACATCCGACAATGACATTCGTGCCGTTCTCACGAAGCTCTTCCAGCATCTGTCCGATGTATTCGTTGTCGTTGAAATCCTCGTATTTCATCGACTTTATATTCACATTCCTTTTCATGATAATTTCATTTTGTTTGTCTATTTCCACTCAAGGGCTCCTTTGCGCCATGCATAGGCAAGACCCAGCACAAGGATGAAAAGGAAGAACAGGACGCTTGCCAGACCGTATATTCCCAGATCCTGGACAACTGCCGCCCATGCGAAAAGGAACACTGTTTCAACGTCGAACATAAGAAACAGGATTGCGAAAAGGTAATACCCCACCTTGAACTGCATCCATGATTTTCCCCGGGTCGGTATGCCGCACTCGTAGGCTTCTCCTTTCTGCGGGTTATATGACCTCGGCGCGATGGCTTTGGCTATGCCGATGGCCGCTGCCACTATCGCGATGGCGATAAGTATCACTACTACCAATAATACGAAATTCATGATCCAATATATTTTAAACTTCGTTTGAATATTCCGTTCTGACGGTCCCTGTCGGGACAATACTCCCTCCCGGGCATAGCTGTCATAGGTACGGGGACAGGAATCCCCAATAGAAGTCAGGAAAGATGTCCTGGAAGGACAATAAGGCTATCAGATCTAGATAATGATGTGGCCCAGGCCGTAGACATAGTAGTCTGCAAGCCTTGATATACCTGAAAGCCGTTCGTGATGATGAGCGGCGGCTGTCTGTATGAAGGAATATACAGAACCTGAAAGTGAATTTGACTTGACAGAAGACTGGCAGCGGGGACTGTCATATCCGTTAAGCGTGACTGTAACCGCACCGCTGACATTCTGCTCCATGACGTTTTCAGTGGCGGATCTGCCCGGATTGAATGCATCCTGCTCCATCCCGTCGGTGAAGGCAGGTATGGACAGTTCACAGCCATTGTATTCAGAACAGTTTATATGGCATGCCGCCATGCCGGAAAGCAGCACTGCGGCCAAAAGGAAAACTATGCCACGTAAACTTCTGAACATCTGCCGATTTTCTGAAAAACGCCGCAAATATACATCAAAAAATCAAAATCCTGTTCCAATTTGTACAGGATATTTTCCGGCTCCTTTTCCCCGGTCCGCTTTTCACTGGCGAAACGTCTCCCGTGGCGGGATTATCAGAACAGCAGGGCTATCCTGTATACTATGAATGCCATTATCCATGCAAGTATGATAGTGTAGATGGCGGAGAAGACAGCCCATTTCCATCCTCCGCTTTCCTGCTTGATGGCCACGAATGTGGCTATGCATGGGAAATAAAGAAGGACAAACACCATGTATGACAGTGCCGCTGCAGGCGTGATGCTGTGCTGCAGGGCTTTCTGCAGCCTGGTATCTCCGGATTCATTTTCAGAGATCCCGTCAGCCTGAGGAACGGCTTCCAGGTTCTCGTCCGGACGTACTTCCTCCATTGCGGATGCAGCATCAAGCTCTTCGGATTCGGCACTGTACATTACTCCGAGTGTACTGACCACCAGTTCCTTGGCTCCGATTCCGGACAGGATGCCGACTCCCATTCTCCAGTCATATCCCAGAGGTTCAAGTACCGGTTCAATACCCTTTCCGATATATCCGATAAATGAATTTTCCTGCTGCTCGGCTACGGTATCATACCTGTTGTGGTTCGGGAAGTATCCGAGAAACCAGATGATTATGGAGCAGACCAATATGATTCCCGCCATCTTGTGCAGGTACTGCTTCCCTTTCTCCCATGTGTGGCGGAACACTGATTTGGCAGTCGGTACACGGTACGGCGGGAGTTCCATGACGAACGGGAGGTCATCGTCTTTCATGAACCTGCTCATTATCTTTGCCGAAAGGATTGCCAGCACGATTCCGAGCCCGTAGATGCCCAGCATCACCAGACTCCCGCAGCCCGGGAAAAAGGCTCCGACCAGAAGAATGTATATGGGCAGTCTTCCGGCGCATGACATCATCGGTATGATAAGCATGGTGATAAGCCTGCTCTTGCGGTTTTCAATGGTTCTGGTAGCCATGATTGCCGGGACATTGCACCCGAATCCCATGATCATCGGGATGAAGGATTTTCCGTGCAGTCCTATCTTATGCATCAGCTTGTCCATGATGAACGCTGCCCGGGCCATATATCCGGAGTCTTCCAGCAGGGAGATGAACAAATAGAGTATCAATATGTTGGGGAGGAATACAAGGACACTGCCCACTCCGCCGATGATTCCGTCGATCACCAGATCCTTGAGCATTCCTTCCGGCATGTATGCCGAAACGAAGTCGCTGAATTTCTCCACCAGCCATTCTATCCATCTCATTGGATAATCCCCGATGGTGAATGTCCCTTCGAATATTATGTACAGGAGCAGTATGAATATCGGGAAGGCCAGCCATTTGTTGGTGACTACGGCGTCGATTTTTTCGCTGAGGGTATGTCTTGCCCGTTTTTCTTTTGCAGGCTCGTAAGTCTCTTTGAGGGCGCCCTGGACGAAGGCGTATTTGGCGTCTACTATGGCGGATTCAGTGTTGGTATGAAGCAGTTCTTCAATCCTGTTCTGCTCTTCGAAACGTGTGGCGATGATTTCATCCCTGTTCGGAAGGGACTCTACTACCTTTTCTATTTCCTTGTCTGTTTCGAGATATTTTATCGCAAGGTATCTGGTGGAATATTTGTACCGGATATCGCTGTTCTTCTGTATCAGGACTTTGATTCTGTCTATGCTTTTTTCCAGTTCCGTCCCGTGGTTTACATGGATATGGCGTGCGAGTTTCGGATCATTTGTCTCGTAAACCTTGATGACTGTATCGAACAGCAGGTTTATCCCTTCCCCGTTCCGGCTGACAGTCGGTACAACAGGCATGCCCAGCAGATGTCCGAGAGTCTTGATATCCAGCATGTCTCCCTTTTCGCGCAGTTCGTCGTACATGTTCAGGGCCATCACCACACGCAGGTTCATGTCAATGATCTGTGTAGTGAGATACAGGTTCCTTTCCAGATTGGAGGCATCTACCACGTTTACGACCACATCAGGCATTTCCTCCACCAGGTTTCTCCTGACGTACAGCTCTTCCGGACTGTAGGCGGACAGGGAATACGTTCCCGGGAGATCCACCAGAATGAACCGGTAACCTCCGTATTCGAACTTGCCTTCCTTTGCATCCACTGTCACGCCGCTGTAGTTCCCGACATGCTCATGGCTTCCGGATGCGATGTTGAACAGGGAAGTCTTTCCGCAATTGGGATTTCCGACCAGAGCTACGCGTATGATGTGCCTGCGCTCATCCGCCAGGTGTTTCATTTCCTTTTCCAGAATCCCGGTTTCCTCGCAGGCATCTGCCTCGATCGGAGGCTGTGGCGTGGCTGCTGCCATGACTTCCTTTGCCTCGGATTCGCTGATGACTTCTATCTTGTCCGCCTCTTCCCGGCGCAGGCTGATCTTGTAGCCTATGATTTCATACTCGATAGGGTCTTTGAGCGGTGCGTTAAGTATCACTTTCACGCTTTTGCCTTTCACAAAGCCCATTTCAATGATTCTCTTGCGGAAACTGCCGTGTCCGTTCACTTTGACGATGACACCGTATTCCCCTGTCTTAAGTTCAGAAAGCTTCATCTGATTCCCCCTGTCATATAAGTCCCTTCCGGGACAATCCGACCGGTCCGTTTCCTTTTCTCTCTGTCATTCCGCCGGTCTGCATATGTCCTACTGGATTTTCCGGCGCCAAAGATAGCAAGAATTGCTCTCCTAAATGCATGAGGGGCTGATAATTTGCATCCCGCTCCCAATAAATTGCTACCAGGTTGCATTCCTCTCCCAATATGTTATTATCCTTTCTGTTTCCAATATGCAGTACCGTGTCAGCCGAATTGATTTTTATTTCCGTACCGTAGATTCATATTCAGGTCTGCGCAGCGGAGCATTAGGCTTTACCAGCTGTCCGTTCTGAATGAGGAAGCGGGAACGCCGGAGCCGTTGTACAGGGAAGGCATGACGGAGTCTTTGAAACAATACCTTACCGCAACAGGAGAAGGTACCTCTTCACAAGACACTTCCACTTTGTCAAATCCGACGATACGGGCATTTGCCGTGTGGAAAACCTTGTCTGCGCCTGCCACTTCAAATCCTGTAAGAGCATGGCCGAGCGGAGCAAGTCCCATGAATCCGGCATTGAATGTCAGTACAGCCTTGTTTCCGGTAACCTCCATCGATTTATACACAGGTGTATCAGGATTGATGCCTTTTATTCCGTAGTCATTGGTCAGGGCAAGCCATGCAAGTCTTTTCCCCACTTCTGCCTTTTTTGCCGGATGGATACAGTCATAGTCCCCGATATCGAGAGTGACTGCCATGCCGCTGTGAGGAATCGTCTCCAGGCACTTCATCTGCGCCTCTCTCAGCAATGCACCCTGTATGTCATCAGGTCCGGCATAGTTGAACGGGGCTATCTGTACATAGTAGAAAGGCATGCTGTCATTGCCCCATTTCCCCCGCATCATATCTGCATACGCAGGCAGAAGTCTGGCATATTGTTCTGACCTTTCCCTGTTCGCTTCCCCCTGATACCAGAGGAAGCCTTTGACGGTATATGGAATTACAGGTGCTACCATCCCGTTGAACAGGGAGAACGGCATCCACGGCTCGCATTTCTGCTCCGGATTGTCCATATAGCTGAGGTCGAACTCGGGGAAACCGCCAATGGTTTCCTTGTCCATCCATGCTTCTATCGGAGTCCCGCCCCAGTCGGCAATGAGAATTCCTACCGGAACACCGAGAGTTTTCTGCAGATAGTCGGCGAAGAAATATGCCGTGGCGCTTGCTTCGCAGACAGATTGAGGAGTGTTCTTCTCCCATTTGGCCGTACAGTCTTCGAGTGGAGTATACGATACCTTTTTCTGTACGGTACACATTCTTATCGGCCTGTCGGGCCTCGCGTTCATAATTATGTCTGCAGACCCTTCTACCGGTTGGTTGTCAAACCCTTTTACTGGCATTTCCATGTTTGACTGTCCGGAGCAGAACCATACTTCACCGACAAGAATGTCATTCAGCACGACAGCCTCGCCGTCGGAAATTTCCAGAGTATACGGGCCTCCGGCTTCAGGAGTCGCGATACGGGCTTCCCATCTGCCGTCTGCTGACGCCGTTACAGACACGGCCTTTTCCGCCCAGGAGGCTTTGATGGTGACATTGCTGCCGGGATCGGCTTTGCCCCAGAGGGCTGCGTCTGTTTTCTGCTGGAGAACCATGTTGTCTCCTATTACTGAGGGGAGAGTGATTTTCGCTTCGAGCGAAAAGACAGCCAGTGCTGAAACTACTGCTGTTGTCAGGATTTTGGTTTTCATTATGTGTCTGGTGTTGATTAACAGAATGTCAAAGATAGCCAGAATCCTGATAAATTGTATTATCCGGCACGGATTTCCGTGCCGGATGCCGTCTACAGTCTGTTTATGTACAGCTGTGCCAGAAGTTTCTGGTAACGGTTCTGGAGAGTAATGCAGTTGCTGAGGCTGGTGTAGATATTGGATGCCTCCACAAAATATTCTATTACCGATATCTGGCCTCCTTCAACGGCCTGCTTCAGCAGATCGAGCGTTTCTCTCATAAGCGGTTCGTCATAGGCATCGAGAGCAGCCTTGGTCTCCTGTATATCTGATATGAATGACTTGGCCTCTGCTTGTGCCTGCGCCTTTGCCAGAGTCAGCTGGCTGACAGCGGATGCAGACTGCGCTTTGGCCATTTTCACCTTTCGGTGGTTGGAGAAAAGCGGAATCGAACCTCCTACCAGAAATCCGTGCTCCGCTTCACGGATTGCGGTATTTCTTCTGTAACCTATCTCAAGTTTCGGGATCCAGTTCTGCTTGTTGACAGAGACTTGTTTCCGTGCCGATTCTGCTGCTTTTTCCGCTGCCATGACGGAGGCATTGCCTGAAAGATATTCATCAACAGCTGCCTGTGTGTCAGAAACTTTCTCCACCAATGGGTAGAAATCGGCATCGAAGGTGAGTCCTGCATTTCCGTTCATTGCGGAAAGGGAATTGTTTGTAGCAGCCAGGGCGGCATTGTTGTCCGCCACACTTGTCGCCACATTCATGAGTTCCATTTTTATCTTGTTGATTTCCAAGGCAGTAGCGTCTCCTATGGCATATCTTTTCTCATACATTCCGAGCATGTCTCCGGCGATTTCCGCCTGCATGCCGAGAAGTTCTCCGAGCTGTCTGTACATGATGATGTCCAGACACAGTGTCTTGGCTTCCAGAAGGATACGCCTGCGTTCGGCATTCAGGCTGTTGTCAAGAGCTTCACTTGACAGGATATTCTGCTTGTGCCGTGCAGCGTATATGGTAGGGAAGTCGAAACCCTGCGAAACCACCATTTCCGATCCTGACTGCCCCGTGACATTCCTGCTGTAGAACGAACTGTACTCTACCGTAGGGTCTTCCAGCATGTTTTCTGTCTTGAGCTGGAGCTGTGCGGCTTCAGTGTCTTTTATGAGTGCCTGCAGCTCGGGGTTATTGGCCGATATTGACTGCAGGACTTCATCGATGCTCTGTGTATGTAGCGGTCCGGCCTCTGCTGCCTGGCCACGGTCCTGTTCCTGGCCGAAGATGCAGACTGTACCGGCACAGGACAGTATTATTGTAAGTATTGTTCTGTTCATATCCATTATTATTATCTTTCCGTTTCTTTCCTGTGCAGCCAATAGTACATTATAGGGACTATGAATCCGTTCAGGAAAGTCGATGTCAGCAGTCCGCCCAGGATTACCTTCGCCATCGGGCTCTGGATTTCGTTGCCCGGCAGATCTCCGTGTATGGCCAGCGGTATCAGGGCCAGCGCAGAACTCAATGCTGTCATCAGAATAGGGTTGAGTCTGTCCAGAGAGCCGTGTACTATGCTGTCATACAGGTTATATCCCTGCTCGCGCAACAGGTTGTAGTGGCTGATCAGCAGCATACCGTTCCTGGTGGCGATTCCGAAGAGGGAAATGAAACCGATGATGGCAGGGATGCTCAGCTCTCCGGTAGTAATGAGAAGGGCGAATACACCTCCGATAAGGGCCAGCGGCAGGTTGAGCAGGATGACCCCGCTCTGGGCCGCACTCTTGAACTGCATGTAGAGCAGGAGGAAGATGACAATGATACTCATCACGGATGCCAGCAACAGGATGCGGCTGGCTGCCTGCTCGCTTTCGAACTGGCCTCCGTATTCTATATGGTAACCTTCTGGAAGCTCAATATGTTCGTCCACAATCGCCCGGATATCATTGACTACACCGCGGAGGTCGCGGCCGCTTGTATTGGCCGATATGACTATCTTGCGCTTGACGTTTTCCCTGTTGATGGTATTCGGGCCGGTAGAGGACTCTATGTCAGCCACATAGTAGAGAGGGAGCTTGTTGCCCCGGGAGTCGTCGATCATCAGGTTGCGTATCCCTTCAAACGACCCTCTGTCAGCTTCGTCGGCTCTGACTACCAGGTTGAAGGACTTGCCTTGCTCATATACCTGTGATACTGTCTTTCCTGCCAAGTGTACTGTCACGAATTCATTGAAGGCAGGCAGGGAAATCCCGTATTTCGCAAGCATTTCCCTTTTAGGGACAATCTTTATTTCCGGTCTTTCTATCTGCTGTTCCACATTCAGGTCGGCGATTCCTTCCACTCCGGAAATAAGGTCTTTTATCCGGTTGCCAATCATGAACATACGGTTAAGGTCATCCCCGAAAAGCTTGATTGCGATGCTGGCCTGGGTGCCGCTGAGCATCGCATCTATACGATGGCTGATAGGCTGTCCTATTTCGATATTCGCTCCTGAAATTGTTGAGAGTTTGTGCCGCACTTCATCAAGCAGTTCCGCATGAGTCCTGTCCTTCAGTTCGAAAGGGGCCTCGATTTCGGAAACATTCACTCCGAGTGCGTGCTCGTCCAGTTCTGCCCTTCCGGTTTTACGGGCGACAGTCTGTATTTCAGGGATTGACATCAGTATCTCCTCGGCCTGGCGTCCGATCCGGTCGGATTCTTCCAGGGAGATTCCCGGGAGCGAACTGACATTTATCGTGAATGATCCCTCGTTGAAAGACGGCAGGAAACTGTGACCGAGGGTAAAGAACAGTCCGAGTGCCGCAGCGAAAAGCGCTATGGTGGCGCCGACAACGCTCTTCTTGTGCCTTAGTACCCATTCAAGGGCTGTCTGATAGTATTTCCTGAGCCATACGGCCAGAAAAGCCTCTTTTGGCACGCCGTCTCCCTTGACTTTATAATCAAGAAGATAACTGCACAATACCGGAGTGAGCGTAAGAGCGACTACCGTCGATGCGAACAATGCTGTAATAAATGCTACTCCGAGAGGGACAAGCATCCTTCCTTCCATTCCCGAGAGAAAAAAGAGAGGAACGAAACTTACAACTATAATGAGCGTGGAGTTGAGAATCGGCATCCTGACTTCTTTTGATGCCTCGAATACGACTTTCAACACGGGCAGCCGCTGCTCTGCAGGCAGTTTCCTGTTGGCCCTGAGGTGTTTCCAGACGTTTTCCACATCGACGATGGCATCGTCTACCAGCGAACCTATGGCAATGGCCAGACCTCCGAGACTCATCGTATTGATGGTCATACCGAGCCAGTTCAGCACCAGAATCGATATGAGCATTGACAGCGGGAGCGTAATCAGGGAGATTATGGTGGTCCTGACGTTGGCAAGGAAAAGGAACAGGACGATGACAACGAATATGGCTCCTTCGTAAAGCGATGATTTTACATTGCTTATGGAACTTTCGATGAATCTTGACTGACGGAATGTGTCAGTCGACACACGGACATCCGACGGCAGGTTCTTCTGCAGGTCCTTGAGGGCTTCTTCTATTTTGGCCGTGAGCTCGATAGTTCCTGTATCCGGTTGTTTGGTGACTGTAATCAGAACGGCTGGACGGCCCTTTTCGGATGCCACTCCGAGCTTCGGTTGCTGTGCCCCGACCCGGACATCGGCCACATCACCGAGTGTTACCGGTGCTCCGCCTGAAACTTTAATTACAGACCTGGCCATCTGCGCCACGTCTTCCGTTGACACTACTCCGCGGACAATGTATTCGTTGCCGTATTCGTAGATGACTCCTCCGTTGGTGTTTTGGTTCATCTCCTGCGTGACGGCCATGATTTCTCCGAGTGTGACACCATAGTGCTTCATCTTTGCCGGGTGGATGAGGACCTGATATTCCTTGATGTCGCCTCCGAGGACCGCTACCTGTGCCACTCCTCCAGTAGAAAGCAGTCTCGGCCTGATGGTCCAGTCTGCGATAGTCCTCAGGTCAAGCATTGATGTAGTGTCGGAAGTAAGCCCGATGATCAGCAGTTCCCCCAGAATGGAAGACTGCGGCCCGAGAGTGGGATTTCCGACATTTTCAGGAAGTTCTTCATTTACTACGGTCAGCTTTTCCGACACTATCTGTCGGGCCAGATAAATGTCTGTGCCCCAGTCGAATTCGACCCAGACTACCGAGAATCCTGTGGTTGAGGACGATCTGACTCTCCTGACTCCGGTCGCTCCGTTTACGGCAGTCTCGATAGGGAAAGTGACCAGCTGTTCCACTTCTTCGGCTGCCATTCCTCCGGCTTCTGTCATTATGACGACCGTAGGTGCGTTCAGGTCAGGGAACACATCCACTTCAGTGCGGTTCATAGTCCAGATACCTCCTGTCATCAGCAGGATGGCGGCCACCAGGATGAACAGCCTGTTGTCAAGTGAGAATTTTATGATTCTGTTCAGCATGATGCGTCGGGTTTAGTGATTGTGTGTATGTGCCGGGATGGCATTGCTTGCAGAGGCGAGCTTCACATTGTAGGCTCCCTTGACTACTACATTGTCTCCTGCTGCAAGTCCCTTGAGGATTTCCGTGCGCTGTCCGTCATTAGCCCCAAGCGTGACTTCCTGTTTCTTGTAGCACTGTTCGTCAAGTCTGAGATAGACGAAGTACAGTCCCTGCTCTTCAGTGATTGCGGAGAGGGGAAGGGTGATGACATTGTCCTTCTCGCTGCACAGAAGCCAGATTTCTGCGAAAGCCCCCGGTATCAGGTCCGCAGTGTTCAGGATGCTGAAGGATACGGGCATGTAGTATTCCCCTTCATTCTGGCTTTTGCCTATCGAGAGCAGTTTTCCTCCCAGATCCGCTGTGCTGTATGTCCGGTCAGAGTATGCAGTGGTGAAGTTGGCTCCTGTAATGCTGTAGCGCCGCGCATAGTCTTTCTGCGAAAGGTCGGCTTCGAGAACCAGATGGCGGTTCTGTGATATGGTCGCCAGCGGGGTGCCTGTGGTTACAAAATCCCCCTGCTTTACTGCCAGATTCTTGATATAGCCTTTGAAAGGAGACTGGACAGCCACGCCGTTCCCGCTTTTGCTCGGCCTGAGCGCCTCGTAGGCAAGCCTTGCGTTTTCATAATTCTCTTTTATCGTCACGAATTCTTTCTGGGATACAATCCGGCTGTCCGTGAGCCTGGATGCCCTTTCGTATTCTTCTTTGGCGGTAATGTAGGCTATGCGGGCCTTTTCTATACGGTTCCCGTCCTGCAGGTTGCCGGAGAGTATGGCGAATATTTCCTGTCCGGCTCCGACTGCCATTCCTTCGGTATAATTCTCTGCAAATGAAATGGTTCCGTCTGTAGTTGCTACGATAGTGGACTCATCTCCTGCAGCCGGGAGGATTTCACCGCTTGTGTGTATTACTTCGCGGAATCTGCCTGGAGAAACGGTTTCCGTCGCTATTCCCACAGCGGCGGCCTTTTCCGGAGAGATGACGATTTCGTCAGAATGTCCGGCTCCTTCAGTCCCGTGGTTGTGTCCTGTCTCTGTTCCGTGATTGTGTCCGGCATGCAATCCGGACTCGTGACCGTGAAGTTCGGCTTCGTGGTCGTGTCCGATTTCGGTTGCATGGTCGTGGTGTTCATGAGAGTCGTCAGCTCCGTTCCGGCTGTTTCCTGCTCCGCAGGACCATAGAAGGAATATTGCGGATATTCCCAGAATGATGATTCGCTTGTTCATATTGTTTTTTGTTTGTTTCCACTGTCTGGCTGCGCCGTATGGCTGTAATTTCCCGGCTGCAAAAATAGGGAATGGAGTACGCAACCCGGTTGCATTTTGGGAAGGAACGGTATTTTACTTTTCCCCGTCCGGATACCCTTTCGCAGCGCAGTCCTTGCAGACCCCTTTCAGCATGTAGTTGGCCGACTCGACGGAGAACCCGTCGGGAATCTGCACGAAAGGAATGTGGATTGTCTTGAAACAGAAGGTCTTGTGACAGACGGTACAATAGAAGTGGATATGCATGTCATCCAGGGTGCATTCTTCTTCACCTTCGCATATCTCGTATTTGATGGAGCCGCTTCCGTCATCGATGGCATGGACGACATGGTGCTTGACAAACAGCTCCAGAGTCCTGAATATGCTGGATTTGTCGACAGTGTCAAGAATCACCTCCAGATCGGAAAGGGATACTGCCCTTTTGGCCGAGAGAATGGCATCCGCCACCAGCAGCCTTATCGCTGTCGGCTTGACTCCTTTCTTTTCAAGTCGCCTTATATTGTTCGGATTCCCTACCATTACCTCTCAAGTTGTGCGTCAACTAAACCGTATAAATGCTGTAGGCAAAGATACGCAGAAGCCGAGTGCGGAACAAATTTTATTTGCATTGCCGAGGCATTATACTGAAGCGTCGCCGAAAGGCCGAAGCAACCGTCCAAGTAGTATTCTTTCTATTTGCTTGATTTTTACACACTTGTTGCTTGGGTCGATTGGACGGTCCCCCTCTGTACGACTGGACTGTCCAAGTATGTGTTATTGTAAATTATTGATAATGAATGTATTGTTTGTCTGATCGCTGGGAAGGTCGGGTGAACTTCAGGGTAAGCCCCGGTTTTCCGTCCTGTCAGAACAGGTACTGCAGTCCGATCTGCAGACGAGCGACATTTGCGTCCAGAAGGAAATCATGGTCTCCTGCATAGGCACGCTCACGTTCATGTCGGGAACTGTATCCCACGAAAAGGTATCGGCCCACCAGCTTGAGATGCGGAGTTATGGAAAAGGTCCCTCCCAGTCCTATTCCGGCTTCATAGTACCTGCATTGCGCTCCATCCACATCTCGGGAGCCGATGTTTCCCTGCGCCTCGGCAAAAAGAGCCCATCTCGGCCTGATCAGGTAATTGAAACGTACGAATGGAGTGTAAATCTTGAAATCATATCTGCGAGTCTCGAAGGTCATCCTGAATCCGGCCGCCCAACGCTTGTTGAACTGGTATCCTATTCCCGGCGAGATGTTGGCATATCGTTCTGACGGAGTATAGGAAGTGGCATTGGCATATCCGGCTGTCAGTTCTACCAGGAACCCTCTGTCATTTTCTTTCCATTCCTTCGCATTGATCCCAACCGTAAGGGCCAACGCCAGAATGAGTAATAATATCTTTTTCATTGCTCTAAGGTTTGTGTTGATTATGTGATCAATGTAGTTCTTATTTGAGGAATGGAAGTCCTGAATGGTCGAGGTCAGTGAGGTTTAAGATAAAATGGTCGGTGTTTTTTATAATTTGCAATAAAAATGTGAAAAAAATAATAAAATCAAAGAAAAATTGGAAAAATATCGGAATGTCGTCGCCCATATAAAGTGCGCATCTACATCTTGCTCGCTCTGGCGAGGCTTCCGGTGCGTATATCGTTATTCCGGAACAGTCCTTTAGGCTCTGATGTAGCGATTCTCGTGCAGAGGAAGGATATCCCTGCGAACACGACGAAAAGCACTCCTGCAGATACCATCATGTTACCAAGACCGGCAAGCGGCGGCACTATTCCGCCGAAAGCGCATCCGGCGGTACCGAGAAGGGCCGAAGCGACGCCTGCATTGCCATGCTCGCTTTCCATAGCAAGTGCGTTGGATGCGGTAAAAGACATGCCTGTCATCGAAAGCAGCAGGAAAAGCAGGATTTCATATACCCAGAAACTGCATCCCAGCAGCAGTGCCCCGCACAGGACGACTGAAATGGACAGCATGCAGTCGCTGCTGGTTTTCAGTGCCTTTCCCATACTCCGGAACTTCGGTGCAAGCGCAGTTGCTATTGCCATTGCTATCGCATTGACTCCGAACACCAGGGAAAACATCATGGGTGAGATTCCGTAATGTTCCTGCATGATGAAAGGAGCGGAAGCCACATTGGTGAAAAGTACGGCCATCGTGAACCCGTACTGTGTTATGTACAACATGAATCTGCGGTTTCTGAGAACATCCCTGAATCCTTCCATGACGGCTTCCCTGCCGTTCTTTTTCATCTTGGATCCGGACAGGGACTCTTTCATCCGTATGCTTGCGGCAAGAAGCAGTGCTCCGAGGAGCATCAGACACCAGAAAATACCTTTCCATCCTCCGATTTCTGCCGTAAGCCCTCCGGCAATCGGGGCGGCGACAGTCGCTATGCCGTTGATTGATCCTATGATGCCCAGCATCGTGGCAAGTTCCATGGCTGAATATTTGTCCGAGGCGATGCTTCTTGAAAGGACCACTCCTCCCGAGCCGGCCAGGCCCTGGACAAGGCGCATGGCAATGAACTGTGAGATACTGGTCGCGAAAATGCATCCGGCAGTAGCGAAAAGGAAGAGTACCATTGCTATGATAAGGGGCTTGCGTCTGCCGTAACGGTCGCTCAGGGGACCGAAAACCAGCTGCCCGACTGCCAGGCCTGCCATACTGGCGGTGAGCCCGAGCTGTACCATTGATGACGATGTCCCGAAATATTCTGTCATTTCCGGAAGCGTCGGGATGTACATGTCCATCACGAACGGCCCGAACGCGCTCAGGAGTCCGAGGAACAGCAGCATGAATATTTTTGAATTCGGTCTGCGGAGTTTCATGTGACGGATTTTCAGGAGTCGGATGTTGCAGCCGTGCATTTCCGGATTCCGGCTGCAAAAATATCCCATATCGCCATTTCCGTCCATTTCTTAAAAAGTACAAAAAATTTCATTTTCGGAACAAAGTGCATTTTTCATGTAAAATTCCACTTGTTCATCGGGCATGAAATTGAACTAATCGCTATCTTTGTCCCAAATTTTAAAGATAGCTATGAAGAAAATCATACTTACCGGAGACCGTCCTACCGGCCGGCTCCATCTCGGACATTATGTAGGATCCTTGAAAAGAAGGGTGGAACTCCAGAATTCCGGAGAGTTTGACAAGGTTTTCATAATGATTGCCGATGCCCAGGCTCTTACCGACAATGCAGACAACCCTGAAAAAATCAGACAGAACATCATAGAAGTGGCGCTGGACTACCTGTCATGTGGCCTTGATCCGGAGAAAAGCACCATTTTCATACAGTCTCAAATCGCCGAGCTGTGCGAGCTAAGTTTCTACTACATGAACCTTGTGACGGTGCAGAGGCTTCAGCGCAACCCTACCGTGAAGCAGGAAATCCTGCTCAGAGGATTCGCGGAGAACAATGATGCCGGTGAAAACAAGCCTGGCATTCCTGTCGGGTTTTTCACATATCCTATCAGTCAGGCGTCCGATATCACCGCATTCCGTGCTACTACCGTACCTGCCGGAGAGGACCAGGAGCCTATGATAGAGCAGACGCGCGAGATTGTGCGCAAGTTCAACTCCGTATACGGAGAGACTCTGGTGGAGCCGGAAATTCTTCTTCCTGACAACTGTGCATGCCAGCGTCTTCCCGGTACAGACGGAAAGGCCAAGATGAGCAAATCCCTCGGAAACTGTATCTATCTGTCTGATACTGCCGAGGACGTGAAAAAGAAAGTCATGAGCATGTATACCGATCCGGGACATATAAGGGTCGAGGATCCGGGAAAGGTGGAAGGGAACACGGTGTTTACCTATCTCGATGCATTCTGCAGACCGGAGCATTTCCAGGCATTCCTTCCTGACTATGCTTCTCTGGACGAGCTGAAGGACCACTACCGCAGAGGCGGTCTCGGGGATATGAAAGTCAAGAAGTTCCTGAATTCCATCCTGCAGGAGGAACTCGGCCCTATCCGTGAAAGAAGGAAGGTGTTCGAGCAGGATATCGAGGGAGTGTACAGGATGCTGGAAGAAGGCAGCGAAGCGGCACGCAAGGTTGCAGGCGAGACACTTGCAGATGTGCGAAGGGCTATGCGCATCAACTATTTCGATGACAAGGAGCTGATTGAATCCCAGGCTTTGAAGTTCAGGAAAGAATAGCGCGGACCCGGATCAGGTGAATCAGACCTATGGAATCGCGAAGTATTCTTTCAGACACTGACCATATCCGCTATGAGGAGACTGATCTGGCTTTTCTGGCGGAAAATCCGTTTCATTTCCGATGCGGGATATATATAATATGTGTGTCGGGGAAATGCGGGATTTCCACAGGGGCGGAGACATTCATGCTGGAGGCGCAGACGGAGCTGATATTCCTTACCGGAACCCTTCTTCACAGACTGACCGCTTCCGAAGATTTTGCCGTGAGGATGCTTCTTTTCCCTAAGGAAGTCTTTCTCAAGGCTTTCCTCCCGATTGATTCTCCGTATCTCAACTATGCCAACGAGCATCCGTGCTATCATCATACTCCTGATACCCGCAGTCAGACGACATGGGAGCAACTGTGTCTGTGGATGGATCTTGCCCAAATGTTCTTCTCCGGAGACTACAAGACGCAGTATGGAGACCTGCAGGAATATAATTTCCTGCAGGGACTTCTTCTCTGGCTGTTCAATACGGTCCCGGAAAAGCTGGAGATAAATCCCGGATACTCGCGCCAGCAGCTATTGTGCCAGCAGTTCCTGCAGCTGATAAGAGAATTCGGAGCAACAGAGCATTCTACTTCTTTTTATGCTGAAAAGCTCTGTGTTTCACCTAGATATCTTCATAGGGCCACCACGCGGTGTCTGGAGGGGCGATCCCCGAAGAGGCTGATAGAAGAGCAGCTTGTAGCGGAGGTAAAGGTTCTGCTCAGTGATCCGGACCAGACTGTGACATCTATAGCCGAGCAGCTTGATTTTCCGGACCAGTCCTACCTGACACGATTCTTCAAACGCCACACCGGTATGTCTCCGAAGCAGTACCGCAGCCGGAAAATCTGACATAAAAGAAAAGCTGTCTGAATTCAGACAGCTTTTCTTTTATGTCGGGGTACTGTGACTCGAACACAGGACCCTCTGGTCCCAAACCAGATGCGCTAGCCAACTGCGCCACACCCCGAATATTTACCTCTTCTTTTGAATTGGACTGCAAAGATATATTCTTTTTCTTGAAAGACAAAATTTTTTGCGAATTTTTTGACATTATTTTATCAATGCCGCTAAAAACACTACCTTTGGGCACATAAAAGACAGAATCTGACAGAAATGATTGAAGCTAAAGGTATAGAAAAGTCGTTCGGGACGCTTAAGGTGCTCAAGGGCATCGATTTCAGTGCCGGGAAGTCGGAGGTGATTTCCATAATGGGAGCATCGGGAGCGGGGAAGTCCACTCTTCTACAGATTCTAGGCACGTTGTCCACACCGGATAAAGGCACGCTGGCGATAGACGGGACAGACGTGCTGAGACTCGGACAGCGGACTCTTGCAGAGTTCCGTAACCGCAAGATAGGCTTCGTCTTCCAGTTCCACCATCTCCTTCCTGAGTTCACTTCTCTTGAGAATGTCATGATTCCGGCCCTTATTGCAGGCAGGACGGAAAAGGATTCGAGAAATGCGGCACTTGGCCTGCTTTCTGATCTTGGCCTGTCAGACAGGACCGGGCACAAGCCTTCGGAGCTTTCAGGCGGCGAACAGCAGAGGGTGGCTATAGCCAGGGCCCTGGTAAACAACCCTTCAGTCCTTTTTGCAGACGAGCCTTCCGGAAACCTTGACAGCAGGACAAAGGAAGATCTTCACCGGCTTTTCTTTTCACTCAGAGACAAATACGGCCAGACAATAGTTATCGTGACGCACGATCCGGCTCTTGCCCGGATGTGCGACCGGACTCTGTATATGAAGGACGGACTGTTCGTGACGGACCATGACATCCGGACTTCCGGGACGGCAACCGGTGCCTCTGAAACCGAATAGTCATATGGGTGAATTCAGGTTCAAGAAATTCTCTGTTGTCAATGAACGTTCCGCGATGAAGGTCAATACGGACGGAGTCCTGCTCGGCGCCCTGATGACTCTTGACATCCTCGACCGCCTCCTTCTTGATGCAGGTACAGGTACCGGGACAGTGGCATTGATGGCGGCCCAGAGGCTTTCCGAGATGAGGCATGGGCCGGACAGCGGATCCTCCGGAGCTCCGGATGCATTTACAATCCGGGCAATAGACATTGATACCCCCTCTTCAGAGGAAGCGGCCCTTAACTTCAGCCGGTCCCCATGGAGCGGAGTCCTGTCGGCTGAGAATATTTCCCTTGCTGATTTGTCTGCGGAATTTGCTGCGGGTGCATGTGCTGCTTCCGCTCCGGATTCCCGGACACGGGAGTTTCCATGCATGTTTGACCATATTTTTTCCAATCCTCCGTATTTTGAGAGCGAATTGCGCTCTCCGGATCTTCGCCGCAGGGAGGCCAGGCATTCTGAAAGTATGTCATACCGCGAAATTCTGGAGTTTGCGTCAGCAAGGCTTTCCATGCATGGCAGATGCTCTCTGATATTGCCGTCTGAAACTGAGACCGATTTGTGCCGTCATGCCAGGATGTACGGACTTTTCCCTTTCAGGATAGTGCGTATCAGGACTGTTCCCGGCAAGCCGCCCAGAAGAATCGTGGCCGAATTCAGCCGCACAAGAAGTCTGGAAGTGTGCGAAAGCCTGCTCACAATACAGGAACAAGGCCGGTACACTGACCAGTATACCGACCTTGTTTCCCCATTTTATCTCTGGGCATGAATCAGGGCAGAAGCCTATCGGTGGTGCAGCTTGTGTATCTGCTGCCTTCTGAAGCGCTCCTCTCCGACATACAGTTTTGCCACTTTTTCTGTAGTAAGGACTTTTCTGAACTTGTCGGCACAGGATGCATCCACTCTGTCCCTTTCCTTGATGGCATCCAGATATTCATCCAGAAGTGCCGGGATTTCCTTTGTCCTGTTTTCATCCACCGCTTTTTCCAGAGCCTTGTATGTTTTCATTACGGCGAACTGGGCTTTTCCCCTTTCATCCCATGTCTGGTTATAGACAGGCCAGAAAGACTGGGCCTCTTCGGGAGTCAGGCCGATGGCGTTTGTGAGGAATGCGATTTTTTCACTCATGACGCGCTCGCGCCAGTCGGTCCTGTCTTCTTTCCGGTCCTGTGCATATAACGAAGTGCAGATGGTAACAAATATTGCAGTACAGGTTATAACTCTGGAGAATTTATTCATAATCAAAATCGTTTAGCAGTTCTACAGGTGTTCCGGAACAGATCAGGTAGTCGATTATGTCCTCGTCAGAGAGACCGGTGTCGGCTATATATCCGTAACTGTCGGAATCATAAAGAATATCAGTGTCTTGAGGCATAAGTTCCGTGTAGAAGAACGAATCATCGAGCATCAGTTCGTCCTGATGCATGTCCGACTTGTCCTGTATCAGGGCTATGCTTCCTGTGACGACAGCGGCAAGCATGGCTGCTGCTGTGGAGATTTGCAGAAGTCTGTATGACAGTGTTTTGTGAGTGCTGATACCTGTCCTGTAACCCGTATCGGCTGCCGATTCCATCACCTGCTGCTGCAGCTTGGCGAAGTAACCGTCAGGCACGTTGAAAGGCATTTGCTTCAGCCTTTTGTCTGATTCCGGAATTTCCATGGATTCATAAATTCGATAGTTAGACAAGATTGTGTGTCAAAGGTTAAAAATATTTTTCCAGTTCGGTCCTGATTTTATTGTATGCGTGGTGGTATGAGGCTTTCAGCGAGCCGGTGGAGATACCTGTTATCGCAGATATTTCCTCATATTTCATTTCATCGAAGTATCGCATGTTGAATACGAGCTTCTGTTTTGTCGGCAGCTTCTGTATGGCCTTGTGGAGCTGTCTTTGGAGGGCGTCACCGTTGAAGGACGGGTCGGAATCTATCCGCCGTTCCATGTCTCCCCGGATATCTTCGAAAGAAACCATAGCCCTCAGTTTCCGCTTGCGGAGAAAATTCAGAGCTTCATTGGTGGCTATGCGGTATATCCATGTGAAAAGCTGCGCATCCTCCCTGAAAGAAGGAAGCGCAGCCCATATTTTGGCAAATGTGTCCTGAAGAAGATCGTCTGTGTCGTCATGCGAGCACGTGAACCTGCGTATGTGCCAGTACAGCCGTTCACTGTATGCGGAGACGATTGCAGCGAACGCCTTTTCATGTGCCCCGCTGCGGTACAGCCGCATGATCTCCCGGTCAGACATTGCGGGTATTACTTCTTGCTGACAGCTTTTTTCGCTGCGGAGACTATATGTCCGGCATCGAGGCCGTATGCCGCCATCAGTTCGGCAGGAGTCCCGCTCTGTCCGAACTTGTCATGGCCGTTTATGAACTCGATGCGGGTAGGGCATCCTTCGGCAAGGACTCCGGCTACCAGTTCTCCGAGACCGCCCGGCATGTTGTGCTCTTCGGCACATACTACAGCCCTGGTCTTGGCCGCGGATGCAATGATGGCCTCCTTGTCTATAGGCTTGATGGTGGCGATATCAATGACTTCAGCGGAAATGCCCTCGGCATCAAGCATCTCGGCGGCCTTGACAGCTTCCCATACCAGATGTCCGGTAGCGATGATGGTCACATCACGGCCTTCATTCATAAGGATTGCCTTGCCGATTTCGAACTTCTGGTTCCCGTCAGTGAAATTAGGCACGGCCGGACGTCCGAACCTGAGATATACCGGACCGTAATATTCCGCTGCTGCAATGGTCGCCGCCCTGGTCTGGTTGAAGTCGCACGGATTTATGACGACCATGCCAGGAAGTGCCCTCATCAGTGCGATGTCCTCCATTGTCTGGTGCGTCGCTCCGTCTTCCCCAAGAGTGATTCCGGCATGGGACGCGGCTATCTTGACATTGGTGAACCCGTAGGCCACTTCCTGCCGGATCTGGTCATATACCCTGCCGGTAACGAACTCTGCGAAAGAGCCTGCAAAAACGGTTTTCCCGGTCAGCGCCATGCCGGCAGCCACGCCTATCATGTTCGCCTCGGCTATGCCGCACTGGAAAAACCTTTCCGGAAAGGCCTTGAAGAACTTGTCCATCTTGACAGAGCTGGCAAGGTCTGCCGCCAGAGCTACAATCCCGGGATTTTTCAGCGCAGCTTCATAAAGGCCCTCTCCGAATCCGCTGCGGGTGTCTTTCTTGCCTGTATCAGTATATTTTTTCATTTCTGTGTCCTTTTGATGGTTGGATTAATAGTCCCCGAGGGTTTCTTCAAGCTGGGACAAAGCCTTTTCGGCAAGCTCGGCAGACGGGGCTTTGCCGTGCCATTCATTGGTCCCCGCCATGAAATCCACTCCGTGGCCCATGTCGCTGTGCATAAGGATCATGACAGGCTTTCCGTTGCCGGTGAGGCTTTTGGCCCTGTCAAATGTGGAAAGGATCGACTCGAAGTCATGTCCGTCGCAGGTGAGGACTTCCCACCCGAATACTTTCCATTTGGCGTCGAGGTCGCCGAGTCCGGCCACATTGTCCACATTTCCGTCAATCTGCTGCATGTTCCAGTCGGTGATGGCAATGAGGTTGTCGATTTTCTGGTGTGTACAGAACATTGCCGCTTCCCATATCTGGCCCTCTTCGCACTCTCCGTCTCCTACAAGGACGTATGTGAGACAACTGTCCCGGTCAAGCTTTTTCGAAAGCGCTACCCCGGCAGCCACGGACAGTCCCTGTCCGAGGGAACCCGATGGCTGGAAAATGCCCGGAAGTCCTGTGTCAATGGACGGGTGGCCCTGGAGTCTGGTCCCGAATTTTCTGAAAGTTCCGAGTTCTTTCACAGGAAAGTAGCCTGCACGGGCAAGCAAAGAATAGTATACAGGCGAAAGGTGGCCTGCCGAGAGAATAAATACATCCTGTCCTTTCCCGCTGCGGGTCCATGTGGCAGGGTCATGCTTCATCACTCCTCCGAAATAAAGGGCAGTGAGAAAGTCAGCGCTGCTCATGGAGCCGCCCGGATGTCCGGATTTGGCTCCGCTGACCATTCTGATGATGTCCCTTCTTACCTGAGAGGAGATTTTTTTCAGTTCTTCAATCGAGACCATTGCAAATTAGGAGTTATTTTCGCGCAAAAATAACATATTTTTAACGATATTCGCCGTTGTTCATTTGGAAAATTCTGTACTTTTGGCCTCTGGATTCTAAAATTAATCTTGAAAAATCATAAAATGCGAAAAGAAGAATACTGCAAGGATGACAGGTTCCCTGTAACTGACGAGCCTCTGTGGGATGCATTCAGGTCTACTGGAAGCCGCAGGGTATTCAGGGAACTTTTCATGTCATGGTATTCGGACCTGAGCCGCTATGCGGCGTACTATCTTCATGACATGTCTGATGCGGAGGAAGTGGTGCTGGACTTTTTCATGCATCTGTGGCTGCACCGGACAACGGTAAACATTTCATCCACTTTCAAGGGTTATGCCCTGATGTCGGTAAGGAACCGGTGCATATCCAGATTGAGGGGGGGGAATATGGCGCTTGTGGGTGTGGAGAACATTGATCCCCTGTCATGCCTTTACGTACAGGACGAGCTGAGTGTCGAGGATGCCTCAAGGATAGTCTGGGAAGCCGTGGCGTCATTGCCGCAGAAAAGCCGGGAGGTTTTCGAGAAGCGCAATGAAGGTATGTCCAATGCAGAGATCGCCGCAAGCATGAACCTTTCCGTCAAAACGGTCGAAGGACATATTACAAGATCCCTGAAGACTATCAGAGTCGCCTTGAAAAAATATTTCTTCCTGTTCCTGTTCTGAAAAAATCAAAAAAAATCAAGGGATGCAGCCGGAAACAGCGTCTTATAGGTAGATGAACCTACAGGATGCGAATGTCATGACAGATCTTATAATAAAATCCCTGAAAGGGACTCTTTCTACCGAAGAACAGGAAATCTTTGACGTATGGCTCGGCCGGCCTGGCAACAGGGACTTGTACCGCAAGGTTGAGACAGTGTGGAATGATGCCAGAAGCAGGGCTTTTGCATCCGTTCCAGACGACAGGGCTGCATGGAAGAAGATATCGGCGCTTATGGACGGAAAAGCGAAACGGGTCCGCCGGATCATTGCGGCTGCGGCTGCCTGCATCGCCGCTTTCCTGTTTACCGGGTTTGCAGGATATTTCATTTCCGATCTGAAGCACGGAGCAAAGGTTTCAGAAGCCTCATTCAGCAACGTATCGGGGAAAACCGTGGTCAGACTCCTTGACGGAACGACAGTCTGGCTGCGCAGCGGTTCGGAAGTAAGCTATGCCAGGAATTTCGGACTCAGGAGCCGTACTGTCAACATGTCGGGAGAGGTGTTTTTCGATGTAGCGAAGGATCCGTCCAAACCATTCAGAATCAATATTTCAGGTCTTGGGATAGAAGTCCTCGGGACTTCTTTTGACGTAAAGGACTGTGCAGACAAGGTGGTGGTGAGCCTGGTGGAAGGAACTGTCAAGCTGATACCGGACTGCTGGAGTGATGAAAACTTTTCGGATACCGGTGACGGCATCCGGATAATCACATCGGGAGAAACGGCATATTACAGGAAAAGCGACAGTTCTATTTCAGTAGATTGCGGAAATGCGGAAGACCGGTCCCTGTGGGCCAGGGACAGGATCGTGTTCTTTAACGATGACATAGTATCCGTATGCAGGCGTCTGTCGGTGTGGTACGATGTGAAAATAACTGTTCCTGAAGACATAGACAGAAAGGCAAGGCTGTCATTCACAGTGACGGACGAACCTTTGGATGTGATACTTTTCCTTATCCGCAAGGCCAGTCCGGATATCAACTACAGATATCTGGAGGACGGGTCCGTGCAGATATATTGACATAAACCCTGGTTTCAGGTGTACAGACACTAAATTACTAACCAATTAAACCCAATCAGATGCGTTTACGATCATTTGTTTCCGCAGTACTGCTTTCAATCGGCAGTCTGTTGGCGTGGGGGCAGACTGAAAACGACAGGTTGACTGTAAGTTTCAGGGAAATCCCTCTAAGTGAAGCGATATCTGCTGTGGAATCAGTCAGCAGATATACTTTCCTGTATGATGCAGCCGGACTTGACCTTTCCGTGAAGGTCTCTCTGTCCGCTGATGACATGCCTTTGCGGGATGCATTGGACAAGATGCTTTCCCCTGTTTCTGTCGGCTATGAGATTAACGGACGGCAGATTGCACTATACCCTACGGGTTATGATGCCGACGCTGCCGGTTATAGGGTGATTACGGGAGTCGTGTTGGATGTCAACAGCCAGCCTATACCTGGAGTCGCTGTATTTTCCGGCAAGGACGGGCATGGCGTCTCTGTCGGAGTTGACGGCAGGTTCTCCATAAGGCTTTCACCTGATGAACATGTTCTTACATTCTCATGTCTGGGCTATGTCGACAAGACAGTCCAGGTTTCCGGCAGGAAGGACAACCTGACAGTGTATCTTTCAGAAGACGCCATCAGCCTGGATGCCACCGTCGTAGTCGGATACGGTACACAGAAGAAGGTCAACCTTACCGGAGCCGTATCTACTATTGAATCGGAAAGTATTCAGGACAGGACTGCTACATCTTTGGCGCATATGCTTCAAGGAACGATACCGGGGCTTAATGTTACTACTTCTTCCGGTTATCCTGGAAGTTCTGCATCTATAAATATACGAGGAATCAACTCGATTAACGGAGGTTCTCCACTTGTGCTTATTGACGGAGTAGAGGGCGACCTCAATATTGTGAATCCGAGTGATGTGGAATCAATATCAGTCGTAAAGGATGCATCATCGTCTGCGATTTACGGAGCCAGAGCGTCTTTCGGAGTAGTAATGGTTACTACCAAGCAGGGAAGCAGAGAGGATGGAAAGCCTAAAGTACGATACAGTGGAAAGTTCGGTTGGGGCTCTCCTACCACTTCGACGGATTTCGAGACGAGAGGATATTATTCGGTATATCTGAATGACATGTTCTGGAAAGCATATTCCGGAGTAAACTATACCAGATATACGGAAGAGGATATGAACCAGTTGTGGATCAGACGAAACGACAAGGTGGAAAATCCGGAAAGGCCATGGGTGGTGATAGACCAGAGGGACGGACGAGACACCTATGTATATTATGCCAACACGGACTGGTACCATCATCTGTACCGCGATACGCATCCTACCATGTCCCACAACATTTCAGTGAACGGAGGAAGCAAACGTGTGAAATATTACCTTTCAGGAGGATACAACAGGGAAACGGGAATGTTCCGTGAGAATACGGACATATTCAGGAAAATCAACTTCAGGTCCAGGATTTCCGTTGACATAAACGACTGGATCAATTTGAGCAACAACACCAGTTTCTACCATTCTTCCTACAGCTATCCTGGAGTATCGGGAGTGAACTCTTCATTCAGCTACATGACCGTGCATGCTCTGGCAAGCTACCCTACCAGGAACCCTGACGGATCAAGTATCTATCAGACTTCATTCAGCAATTCCAGAGTTATGGACGGATTCATGACAGTACTGGACAATGGTATGAACAAGAATACGGACATCCAGGACAACCTGTCTACTACTACCGAGCTTACGCTCAGACCGTTGAAGAAACTGGAAATCAAAGGGAACTTCACGTATATGTTCAATACCGTCAGGTATACGAACCGCAGTGTGAATACTACCTATTCGAAATATCCGGGAGTAATCGAGACTCTGAATACCGGAATGTTCGAGAACAACCTTGTCGAGACATCCAATGTCCATCAGTACCTGCAGACCAACCTGTTCGCTACATATGAAGATACCTGGGCCGGCAAGCACAATTTCAAGGCAATGGCCGGATTCAACTGGGAGACAAAATATCTCAAGGACGTGACGGCAAGGGGATACAATCTTCTGTCAGACACCCTCAATGACCTCAATCTCGTAGGTCAGGGAGAGGACGGGGAAAAGAGGATGGAAGTAAGCGGCGGACAGAACGAATACGCCATCGCAGGTTTCTTCGGACGTATCAACTATGACTATGCCGGAAAATACCTGTTCGAGGTGAGCGGACGTTATGACGGAACATCCAGATTCGCTGCCGGCAGCCGCTGGGGATTCTTCCCTTCCGTATCAGGCGCATGGCGCATCTCAGAAGAAAAATTCTTCGATCCTGTCAAGGACTGGTTCAACAACCTGAAGGTCAGATACTCTTTCGGACAGCTCGGTAACCAGCAGGCAGGCTACTACGACTATATCAGGACTATTTCCATAGGCACTTCAAGCTATCTGTTCGGAGGTACCAAGCCGACAGTGGCGACTATTTCAGCTCCTGTCGCAGAAGACCTTACATGGGAAGTGGCACAGCATCAGAACCTCGGAGTGGATATGTCGTTCCTGGGCAACAGGCTCGGTTTTACAGGAGAGTTCTATATCCGCGACACCAAGAATATGCTTACGGCCGGTATTGCCCTACCTTCAGTATACGGAGCGTCTGCACCGAAGATGAACAGCGCCGACCTCAGGACCAAGGGATATGAGCTGACCGTATCATGGAAGGATATGTTCGTGCTTCTTGGAAAGCCATTCTCATACAACGCATCGGTAATCTTCAGTGACTATATAAGCGAAATCACCAAGTTTGACAATCCGGAGAAGTCATTCGCCAAAAATTACTATGAAGGCATGAGATGGGGAGAAATCTGGGGCTATCGCATAGACGGTTATTTTGCTTCTGACGAAGAGGCTGCAAACTGGCCTGTAGACCAGAGCACAGTTAACTCTATCATTAACGGATCGGCAGGTGCCGAGCAGGGACTCAGGGCCGGAGACCTGAAATACAGGGATCTTGACGGAGACGGAAAGATATCTATCGGCAAAGACACTGCAGATGATCCTGGCGACAGGGAAGTAATCGGTAACTCGCAGCCAAGATACAACTACGGTATCAATCTCGGCTTCCAGTGGAGCGGCATTGATTTTTCTATTTTCTTCCAGGGTGTGGGACACAGGGACTGGTATCCGGATGCCGATTCCCGTCTTTTCTGGGGTCCTTATTCAAGGCCTTATGCTTCTCTGATTCCGAAGGATTTCCATAAGGATATATGGAGCGAAGAGAATCCGGATGCATATTTCCCTCGTCCGAGAGGATATGTTGCCCTTTCAAGTGGCCGTGAACTCGGAACTGTCAATGACAGGTATCTCCAGAATGCAGGCTACTGCAGGCTCAAAAGCGTGACAGTAGGCTATACTCTTCCGAGGAAGTGGACAAGAAAAGCGAAAATCGACGAAGTCCGTTTCTACTTCAGCGGTGAAAATCTTGCCACATGGCACGGCATTCATTCCGATTATATCGATCCGGAGATGGCGATTGCCGGCTCTTCACAGAGGATTTATCCTTGGCAGAAGACTTTCATGTTCGGAGTGGACATTACTTTCTGACATGCAGGTTCAGTTTAGTTAAACAGTCATAAGAATACGAGAATGAAAAGGAAAACTATAATAATGATTGCTCCTCTGCTGCTCATGATGTGCAGCTGTGAGGACTGGCTGACCAAAGAGCCTCTGGCTCAGATGGCTCCGGAGACTTTTTTCTCTAACGAGAATGAACTCCAGGCATTCAGCAACAATTTCTACAGTGAATTTCCGGGATCCGGGCTTTATGAAGACCAATATGACCTGTGCCTTCACATGGAGTGTCCTGCGGAAATGAGAAACGGGCGCGTCATTCCTGCATCAGGCAGCGGATGGACCTGGACTTCCCTGAGGAACTACAACACTCTGCTTGAATATTCCGTAAACTGTGAGGATGAAGCTGTTCGCAATGAGTACAATGCGGTCGCAAGGTTTTTCAGGGCTTATTTCTATTTTGAAAAGGTGAAGAGATTCGGAGATGTTCCGTGGTATGACAGACAGCTGGGATCCAGTGACCCGGACCTTTACAAACCGAGAGACAGTCGTGAACTGGTGATGCAGAAGATGATCGAGGACATAGACTTTGCCATAGCGAATCTCCCGTCTGAGAAATCTCTGTACCGCGTCACGAAGTGGACTGCCCTCGCCCTCAAGTCGCGTTTCTGCCTGTTTGAGGGAACTTTCAGGAAATACCACAGCTATCAGGAAACCATGTATCCTGAATATGACTGGAGGTATTATCTGGAACAGAGTGCGTCCGCTGCGGAAGAGTTCATGAACACCAGCGGTTACGGCGTATATTCTGCTGACGGGCCGGACAAGAGCTACCTGAACCTGTTCGCCGCAGAAAACGCCATCGGAGATGAAATTATTCTTGCAAGGGACTACAACGCAGCTTTGGGTGTAATACACGACGGAAACTATTATACACTGACTCAGTCATACGGACGTCCGGGACTGTCCAAGAAGATAGTCAACACCTATCTGATGAAGGACGGCTCCCGCTTTACTGACAAGCCGGGTTATGAGACCATGACATTCGTGGAAGAGTGCAAGGACAGGGATCCTCGTCTGGCACAGAGCATTCGTACTCCGGGCTATACACGTATCGGCTCTGTGGATCCTGTCGCTCCTGATTTTACATATACGGTGACGGGGTACCATCCTGTAAAGTTCGTTACAGAACCTGAAAATGACGGATACAACAAGTCTTACAACGATCTTCCGATTTTCCGCTCTGCAGAAGTGTATCTGAATTTTGCCGAGGCGAAGGCCGAACTCGGTACACTGACTCAGGGTGACCTTGACAACTCCGTCAAGAAACTCCGCGACAGGGTGGGTATGCCTAATATTGACATGGCGGCTGCAAATGCTGAACCTGACCCGTATCTGATGAACATGTACAAGGGCGTCTCCGGTACCAATGCAGGGGTTATCCTTGAGATACGCAGAGAAAGGGGTATTGAACTTTCCCCGCGAAGGCTTCAGGTATTATGATATAATCAGATGGAAGGAAGGCCAGACATTTACACAGAAGTGCTACGGTATGTACTTCCCTTCTTTGGGCGAATACGACCTTAATGATGACGGGGAAATAGATCTCTGCCTGTATCAGGGTACGGCACCTGAAACTGCAGCAACTCTTACCTATAAGGTAGGACAGGATATTTTCCTTTCAGAAGGAGACCACGGATATGTAGACCCTTATTACAACATCACGCTTACATGGAACGAGGAAAGGGACTATTTCTATCCGATTCCTACTGATGACCGCTCTCTGTCAGGAGGTGCGCTTACCCAGAATCCCGGGTGGGATGACGGTCTGGATCTGTAGATATGTCAGATATGAAAAATGCATTACTACTCAATATCTGCATTTTGCTGACTTTACCGGTATCTGCCTGTTCCGGACAGGACGGCCCCGGTCAGGAGCTTCCGGCTCCTGACTTTCCGGGGTCGGAACCGGAAGAGGTGTTCTACCCGAAGAAAGAAGGGACAATACGGTTAGTTACTTACAATATAGGTGCGGTGTCCAAGTCGGCTTCAAGCAGCTGCAGACTGCTGTCCGATATGATGACGGAGATGGTCGCTGATATAGTATCATTCAATGAGGTAGACAAGGATACTGAAAGAAGCAGTCGTGCCGACCAGCTGAAGCAGATAGCGGAAGGAATCGGAGACTGGAAATACGAATTTGCGAAGGCGATAGATTTCCAGGGCGGAGAATACGGCAACGGCATAGCATTCAATCCCGAAACTGTCGGGGACGTCATATCCCGGATATCGATACCTTTTCCCGAGGCTGCCGAACCTAGAGTGTGTCTGGTGCTGGAATTCAAGGACTTTGTTTTCGCCTCCACGCATCTTGATGTTTCCAGTCAGGATGAAAGGGTGTCCGAAGTGACTGAAATCACGGAACGGCTTACGGCGGAGTTTGCCGGCAAAGGCAAGCCGGTTTTCCTCGCAGGGGGCTGCGGCAGTATTGACCCTCCGCAGCCTTACGGGCCGGTTCCGTCTCCGCAGCAGCTGGAGTGGCAGAAAATGGAAATGAACATGTTTGTCCATTTCGGGCCGAACACGTTCACCGATGTCGAGTGGGGAAGCGGAGAAGAGAGCGCTGATGTATTCGCTCCGGCTGATCTGGACTGCAGGCAGTGGGTCAGGACGGCCAGAGATGCAGGGATGAAAGGGGTGATCCTTACCGCAAAGCATCATGACGGGTTCTGTCTGTGGCCGAATCCCGGAAGCCGGCATACGGTCGCCCAAAGCAAGTGGAGAAACGGGAAAGGGGATGTTCTCAGGGAACTCTCTGACGCATGTCATGAGTACGGACTTAAGCTCGGAATCTACATATCACCGTGGGACCGTAATGATCCTTCTTACGGAACGGACAAGTATAATGGATTGTACTGCGAAGCTTTGACGCATGCCTTATCCGGCTACGGTGAAATATTCGAGCAGTGGTTTGACGGGGCTTGCGGTGAGGGGCCGGGCGGCAGACAGCAGGTATATGACTGGGATCTTTTTCATGATACTGTATATTCTCTGCAGCCTGATGCCGTTATTTTCAGCGATGTAGGTCCCGGATGCCGCTGGGTCGGCAACGAGAACGGATTTGCGGGCGAGACATGTTGGTCCAGACTGGATGCTGAAGGTTTTGTCCCGGGGAAGGGAGCTCCGCCGGCAGATACTCTCAATCGCGGAAATGTCCATGGGGGAATATGGGCTCCGGCAGAAGCCGATGTGTCTATCCGTCCCGGATGGTTCTACAGGGAATCGGAAGATGACAAGGTGAAGACTGTGGACCGGCTTTTGGAAATTTACTATGGCAGTGTCGGTCGCAATGCTCTTCTGCTGTTGAACGTACCGCCTGACCGAAGAGGACAGTTGTGTGCCATAGATTCTCTGAGACTGATGGAGTTCAGGTCTGCTCTTGACCTGATATTCGGAAACGATCTGGCGGCGGGTGCGGAAGCTGAGGCTACGGCTGTCCGCGGCGGCAGATTCTCAAGGGATTTTTCCGCAATGAATATGCTGGACGGTGATTATGATTCCTATTGGACTACGGATGACAGTGTCACATCTGCATCTGTTGTCTTTACACTTGACGGGCCGCAGACATTCAACAGGATTCTTCTTCAGGAATATATTCCATTGGGGCAACGTGTCGCCGGGTTTACGGTTGAGGCGGCCGGTAAGGACGGGGAATGGTATCAGATAGCGCAGGGAACGACAATTGGTTACAAAAGGATACTGCTTACTCAGGGACCGGTGACGACATCTGCCGTGCGCCTGAATATCGAAAAATCGTATGCCTGTCCTGTCTTGAATGCATTTTCCCTTTATCTTGATCCGGTAGCTTCCTTCTGACAAGGTCATCTGCGGCCTTTGCTTGCCTGCCCCGGATTTTCCTGACAGGTCCGGACTTGTCCGTCTACGGATAATTTTATTATCTTTACGGGGTTCGTAGAAGAAGATAAAATAACCGATAAAGACAAGTATATGAAATCCGGAATTTTGACTGTCGCTTTCATGGCGATGCTTGGACTCCAGACGCTTCATGCCCAGAGGCAGGATATTCTCCTGAATGACGGCTGGCAGTTCAGATTTTCACATCAGGTAGAGAAAAACAGTCCCGTGAGGGTGGATCTTCCGCATACATGGAATGCGCTGGATGCACTTTCCGGCAAGTCGGACTACAAGCGGGGTATAGGGAACTATGAGAAGAAGCTGGCGGTGCCGGGGGAATGGGAAGGCAAGAGGCTGTTCCTCAGGTTTGAAGGGGCCAACAATGTCGCCGACCTGTTTGTGAACGGAGTCCATGTCGGACAGCATAAGGGCGGATACGGGGCGTTCGTATTTGAAATCACGGACAAAGTCGTTTACGGGAAGCCGAATACCGTGCTTGTCAGGGTAAGCAATGCTGAAAATCTGGAAATCATGCCGCTTGTAGGAGACTTCAATTTCTACGGCGGCATATATCGTGATGTGCATCTCGTGATTACGGAGCCTGTGGGAATTTCCCTGCTGGATTACGGATCAAGCGGGGTACGCCTGGTACAGGAAAAAGTGACAGAAGACCTGGCATCGGTAAAGGTTCTTGTGCAGCTGTCCAATGACACCGGAACGGCACTGGATGCAGAGCTGAAGGTCAGGGTGTTTGACGGGGACGCACTGGTGACGGAGACTTCCGGTTTCGTCAGCGTGGCTCCCGAGGACAATGATGCTCACGAGCTGTCATTCATTATGGAAAAACCGCGCCTGTGGAACGGTGTCAGTGATCCGTTCATGTACAGGACGGAAGTTTCCCTGTGGGCCGGAAACCGGCTTCTGGACAAGGTGGAGCAGCCTCTCGGACTGAGGTTTTTCCATATTGATCCGGACAGGGGATTTTTCCTTAACGGAGAACATCTGCAGCTGAGAGGCGTCTGCCGCCATCAGGACAGGCCCGAGATAGGAAATGCACTCAGGCCCTGGCACCATGAGGAAGATGCGGCAATCATGGCTGAAATGGGAGTCAACGCAGTGAGGCTTGCGCATTATCCTCAGGCAGAGTACATGTATGACCTGATGGACCGTTACGGGTTTGTAGTATGGGCGGAAATACCGTTTGTCGGTCCTGGCGGATATGCTGACGAGGGTTTTGTGAATCTGGGGGCCTTCAAGGAAAACGGCAGGCAGCAGCTTGTCGAACTGATTCGCCAGCACTACAACCATCCTTCAATATGCCTCTGGGGTATTTTCAACGAGCTGTCCATGCGTGGCGACAGTCCTGTCCCGTATCTGGAGGAGCTGGATTCCCTTGCCCATAGCGAGGATCCGACAAGGCCTACAACCTCCGCGTCGAATGTGGACGGGGAGCTGAACTTCGTTACGGACGCCATTGCATGGAACAGATATGACGGCTGGTATGGAGGGACTCCTGCCGATCTGGGCAGATGGCTTGACCGCACCCATCAGGCACATCCGGAGCTGCGTATCGCCATCAGCGAGTACGGAGCAGGCGCCAGCATATATCACCAGCAGGATACAGTCGTGAAGTCGGATCCTGCAAGCTGGTGGCATCCTGAGAACTGGCAGACCGAGTATCATATCGAAAACTGGAAGGAACTTTCTTCACGTCCGTTCGTATGGGGAAGTTTCATTTGGAACATGTTCGATTTCGGTGCCGCGCACAGAAGGGAGGGAGACAGGCCGGGCATCAATGACAAGGGTCTGGTGACATTCGACAGGAAAATCAGGAAAGACGCTTTCTATTTCTATCAGGCCAACTGGCGGGATGACATTCCTGTACTTTATCTGGCAGACAGACGCTGTACTGAGCGCATCCGTGATGTGCAGGATTTCATGGCATTTACCAATTTCCCTGAGGCTGAACTTTTTGTGAATGGAGAAAGCTGCGGCAAGGTACAGGCTGACAGTCTGAACACCGTCAGGTGGAACGATGTGAAGCTTGTCCCGGGAAGAAACGAGGTGAAAGTGGTGGCCGGCGGGAGAAAAGACCGTCACGAGGATTCCTACACATGTTTCCTTCGGGAGTTCTGACCGGAACTCTGAGGATATTTTTCAATAAAAATTTCTGAATTACGTTGCAATATGGTATATGGAAAAATTCTGCTGCCGGGTCTGGCTTTGTTTCTGGCAGCCGCAGCACTGCCGGCATCTGCCAGGAATGACAGAAGCAGAGCCGCTGCAGTATATATGGACGCTTCGGCTCCGATAGAAGACAGGGTCGAGGACCTGCTTTCCCGCATGACCCTGTCGGAAAAGATATATCAGCTTAACCAGTATGTGCTTGGGGAAAATGACAATACCAACAATATCGGTGATGTCGTGGAAGAGTGCCCCGGAGAGATAGGCTCGCTTATATATTTCGGAGAAAGTGCCGTGACACGCAATGCCATGCAGAAGCGGGCCGTTGAACAGACCCGCCTGGGGATTCCCGTCCTTTTCGGATATGATGTAATCCACGGTTTCAGGACGGTGTATCCAATACCGCTTGCGCAGGCGGCTTCCTGGAATCCGGATCTGGCAGCCAGGGCATGCCGGGTGGCTGCCTGTGAAGCCGCTTCCTCCGGGATAGACTGGACATTCTCTCCGATGGTGGATATTGCCAGGGACGCCAGGTGGGGCCGTATGGCGGAAGGATACGGTGAGGATCCGCATCTGTGTTCCGTATTTGCCGCAGCTGCGGTGAAAGCATATCAGGGCGACAGCCTTGCCGCTGAAAACAGCATAGCTTCATGCCTGAAGCATTTTGTAGGATACGGTGCTTCAGAGGCCGGACGGGATTATGTCCCTACCGAGATTTCACGCCAGACTTTATGGGACACCTATCTGCCGTCTTTCAAGGCAGGAGTTGATGCCGGAGCTGTAACTCTCATGAGTTCTTTCAACAATATCAGCGGGATTCCAGGCTCCGCCAACAGTTACACCATGACGGAAATACTGAAGGGGCGCTGGGGACACAAAGGGTTTGTGGTGGCAGACTGGAATGCGGTAGAACAGCTTATAAATCAGGGTCTTGCTTCCGACAGGAAAGAAGCTGCGCGTCTTGCTTTCAATGCTGGTCTGGATATGGATATGGTGGACGGCTGCTATCAGGAGCATCTGGCATCCCTGCTTAATGACAACACGGTGTCGGAAGAGCGCCTCGATGATGCCGTGAGGAGAGTGCTGAGAGTAAAATTCATGCTCGGGCTGTTCGAGAACCCATATACGGAAGAACTTCCTGAAAGCGAACGTTTCCTGCTTCCTTCAAGCCTGGATGTCGCGGAACAGCTGGCCCAGGAGACTATGGTTCTGCTTAAAAACGAAGGCGGCGTGCTTCCCGTCGGCGACGATGTCTCCTGCATCGCCCTTGTCGGTCCGCTTGCCAAAAGCAGGGAAGACCTGCTCGGCTCGTGGTCCGGAAGAGGACGTGCCGAGGATGTCACAAGTATTTTTGACGGACTGTCATCGGCTCTGTCAGGCAGGGCAGAGCTGCTGTACGCTCAGGGCTGTGATTTTGAAAAAAATGACACGAGCCTGTTTGCAGAGGCGGTATCTGCAGCTTCCCGTGCGGACATGGTGATTCTGTGTCTTGGGGAAAAACGCTCGTGGAGCGGAGAGAATGCCTCCCGTTCCACCATAGCGCTGCCTCCGGTTCAGGAAAAGCTGCTTGCCGCAGTGAAAAGGACTGGAAAACCTGTTGTGGTGCTGCTGTCCAACGGCCGCGCCCTGGATCTGACGCGCATTTCTCCTGCCGCCGATGCCGTTCTGGAAATCTGGCAGCCCGGTGTCCGAGGAGGGAATGCAGTTGCCGGCATCCTGACCGGGAAATACAATCCTTCAGGAAAACTTCCGGTGACGTTCCCGTACACGACGGGCCAGATTCCGATATATTACAACAGACGGAGCAGCGGCCGGACTGGCATGCAAGGCAGATATCAGGATATTCCCAGCACTCCGATGTACGGTTTCGGCTTCGGGCTCAGCTATTCGGATTTCAGCTACGGTACTTTGACCGTATGTGTTGACGGTTCCGGAAACAGGGTTTCTTCCGGAGAGGGTGTCCTGGATTTTACCCTCGGGCAGACTCTGACAGCGGAGGTGACGGTAACCAATACCGGAGATACGGACGGCAAGGAGACGGTCCAGTGGTATATCCGTGACCCTTACTGCTCCGTTACCAGGCCGGTCAGGGAACTGAAGCATTTCGAGAAGCAGATGATTGCTTCCGGAGAAAGCCGGACATTCAGATTCGAGATAGACCCTGTACGGGATCTTGGGTTCGTCGACAGCGGGGGAAACCCTTTCATTGAGCCGGGCGACTATTTCATAATGGTCGGAGACCAGAAAGTCACCGTACGTCTGGGCAGTCCGGAATAAATGTTCCGATGCAGTTGTATATCATGACTTTTGCCAAAAAGAGCGGTGATTTTGCTCTCACCGCTCTTTTTGCTATCTTTGCCGGGTTATAACGTTGACAAGATGAAATATACCAGAAACTTTTGTATCATAGCGCATATTGACCACGGTAAAAGTACGCTGGCAGACAGGATGATCGAGCTGACCCATACTCTCAGCAGCAGGGATATGGAGGCTCAGGTACTCGATTCCATGGATCTGGAGAAGGAAAAGGGCATTACGATCAAGAGCCACGCCATCCAGATGGATTACACTTATAAAGGGGAGAAGTACACCCTCAATCTGATCGATACTCCGGGCCATGTGGATTTTTCATATGAGGTCTCTAGGGCAATCGCCTCCTGTGAAGGTGCCCTTCTGGTCGTGGATGCCACCCAGGGCATACAGGCACAGACCATATCGAACCTTTATCTGGCCATAGAACATGATCTTGAGATTATTCCGGTCCTGAACAAGATAGACATGGATTCGGCCATGGTCGATGTAGTGACAGACCAGGTGGTGGATCTGCTGGGGTGCAAGCCTGAAGATGTGCTTTGCGCATCCGGCAAGACAGGAGAAGGCGTACCTGCTATCATGGATGCCATAGTGGAGCGGATACCTGCTCCTACAGGTGACCCTGATGCTCCCCTCCAGGCCCTTATCTTCGATTCGGTATTCAATTCATTCAGGGGAATCATAGCCTACTTCAAGGTGGAGAACGGTTCCATACATACCGGTGACAAGGTCAAGTTCTTCAATACGGGCAAGGAATACGAGGCTGACGAAATAGGCGTGCTAAAGATGAAGATGGATGCTCGAGACGAGATTCCGTGCGGAAGCGTGGGCTATATCATTTCCGGCATCAAGACAGCTTCAGAGGTGAAGGTGGGCGATACCATCACGCACGTCGGGAATCCGTGCAGGGAAGCGATTGCCGGTTTCGAGGAAGTCAAGCCTATGCTCTTTGCCGGAGTGTACCCGGTGGAGACGGACCAGTACGAAGAGCTGAGGTCCTCTATCGAGAAACTTCAGCTGAATGACGCGTCTCTGGTATTCGAGCCCGAGTCCTCGCTGGCCCTCGGCTTCGGTTTCCGCTGCGGATTCCTGGGTCTTCTGCATCTGGAGATAGTACAGGAAAGACTTTTCCGCGAGTTCGGAATGGATGTCATAACCACGGTGCCCAACGTATCATACAAGGTATACACCACACAGGGAGCTGTAGTGGATGTGCACAACCCTTCGGGTCTTCCGGCCCCTACTCTTATCGACCGGATAGAAGAGCCGTATATCAGGGCACAGGTCATTTCCAAGGCGGAATTCTACGGTCCGATCATGAAGCTCTGCCTTGACAAGAGAGGAACGCTCGTGAACCAGCACTATATAACTTCCGACAGACTGGAACTGACTTATGAAATGCCTCTTTCGGAGATTGTGTTCGATTTTTACGACAAGCTCAAGTCGATATCCAAGGGATATGCTTCTTTTGACTATCACGTAATAGGTTTCCGGCCTGCGAAGCTTGTCAAGCTTGACATCTTGCTTAACGGAGAGCCCGCCGATGCCCTGTCAAGTCTTATACATCAGGATCATGCATACGATTTCGGACGCAAGATATGCGAGAAGCTCAAGGAACTGATCCCCCGGCAGCAGTTCGATATCGCGATACAGGCGGCCATAGGAGCAAAGATCATAGCGAGGGAGACCGTCAAGGCAGTCCGTAAGGACGTGACGGCAAAGTGTTACGGAGGAGACATTACCCGAAAACGCAAACTGCTCGAAAAACAGAAGCAGGGAAAGAAGAGGATGCGTCAGATCGGCACAGTGGAGGTCCCGCAAAGCGCCTTCATGGCCGTGTTGAAACTGGATTAGCCATTTCATCTGTAATTCTGCAATATGGATCAGAAGTCGGTCGCTGTCCTTATGACAGCCTATAACAGAAAAGCAAATACATTGAACTGCCTTTCCCTGCTGTATGAGCAGATAAATGCCATGGCAAGAGAAGGCAAATACAATGTTTCCGTATATCTGACGGAAGACGGGTGTACGGACGGGACTGCAGAAGCCGTGGCTTCCCGGTTTCCTGAGGTGCATATCCTGCATGGGGACGGTACACTTTTCTGGAACAGGGGCATGTGCGCTGCATGGGATGAAGCGGCCAAGTATTCTCCGGACTTCTATCTCTGGCTGAATGATGATACGAAACTGAAACCGGGCGCCCTCCAGATTCTGCTTGACAACTCCGTGTTTCTCGGCCACAGGGCAATCATCGCAGGCACTGCAGAAGACAGTGAAGGAAAGCTTTCGTATGGCGGCAGGACCAGATACGGCAGGATAATCAGACCTGATCCCGTGATCCCGGAGGCATGCGACATTTTCAACGGCAATCTTGTCCTGGTACCCGCGTATGTATACAGGAAACTGGGTACTCTGGACCGGGTTTATTCGCACGGATTCGGTGATTTTGACTATGGTGTGAGAGCCGCCAGGGCAAATGTGACAGTTGTGGTCGCTCCCGGCATTCTGGCCGAATGCGACCGCAATCCGGGGCTTCCGGCGTGGAGGAATCCTGAGGTACCTCTGAAAGCCAGATACGCTGCCATAACGGGACCTAAAGGAAGACCGCTCAAGGAGCAGTTCATATATGATTTCAGGGCTTATGGCCTGTTCCATGCCCTGCTTCATATCATTTCCCTCAACTTTAAAGTCCTGTTCCCGATGTTGTACAAATGAAAAATGGAGCGCCTGTCACAGGAGCTCCATTTCTAAAATCCCCTTTCGGGAGATTTTCTACGGATTTTATGCTCTCCGTAGAAAGAGACGAATAAGATTCTTAACCGAAGGCAAAGGTCGTCAGTTTTTCGTCCGGAAAGGTTGTACGGACTGTTGTTTTAGTCGTTGTTTTAGTCGTTGTAGGTTGTTTGAATGCGTGTTTTATGAATAAATTGTCATCTTGCATAACGGCAATGCGTCTGAGGACGCTTCCCCTTTCTTTGGCCGGTGTGTCTTTGGGTCTGATGCTGGCGGCATCGGATTATATTATCAGACCATGGGTTGTTTTTTTTACATTGCTCACTACGGTTTTCCTTCAGATACTGTCGAATGTGTCCAACGAACTTGGAGATTTCCTGAACGGGACAGACAGGAGCGGGGACAGGCAGGGACCCGAATATACCCTCTCGAAGGGTCTGCTTTCCGAGCATGATTTCAAGATAATGATCTGCGTTTATGTGCTGCTGTGTATTGCCAGCGGTCTGGCCATGATCTGGTTTTCATTCGGAACCTTCTTCGATTTCGGTGCCGTGATTGTGGCGCTGATGGGAATTGCCGCCATTTCGGGCGCGATGAAGTATACTCTCGGCCGCCGGCCGTACGGTTACAGAGGACTTGGAGACCTGTATGTATTCCTGTTTTTCGGGATTGTGTCCGTATTGGGGGCGTATTTTGTCGCTACGCATGAAATCAGGACATGGATTCTTGTGCTGCCTGCCTTTTCTATCGGCTGTTTCAGTACGGGGGTGCTGAATGTGAATAATATAAGGGATATCAGGAGCGATGCCCTTACCAGAAGGACTATTCCGGTAAGGATAGGCGAGAAGAAGGCCAAGGTCTATCATACGGTTCTGATTGCTGCCGGATGGATATTCATGCTTGCGTATGCTTCACTGAGGATGTTCGACTGGTGGCATTTCGTTTTCGTCCTGACTCTGCCGCTTTTCATATTGCATCTCATCCAGGTGTGGAACCGGACCGGCAAGGCACTGGACCCTCAGCTGCCCCAGCTGGTCATTTCATCGTTCCTTTTTGCCGTACTCGCCGGGTTCGGCTTCATTGTCTATCTTTTATAGCCCGAATACATCCTGCATATTCCGAAAGTGAAGGATCTGGAAGTCACTTCCTTGAATCCGCATCCTTCCATCATTCTTGTGAATGCCTTCGGTTTCGGAAATCTGAGCACAGATGACGGCAGATATCTGTAGGCGGCCTTGTCGCCTGATACCATGCCTCCTATAGCTGGCAGTATATGCAGAAAATAAAGCTTGTACAGAAACTGCAGGACAGGGTTGCCCGGAACGGACAGTTCCAGAATGACTGCCTTGCCTCCCGGTTTGAGGACTCTCAGCATCTCTTTCAGGCCTGTTTCCAGATGCTCGAAATTGCGGACTCCGAAAGCGACGGAAACCCTGTCGAATGTCCCGTCCGCGAATCTGAGCTGCTCGCAGTCGCCCTGTTCCATGCTGACTTTTCCGTCAAGTCCCGAAGCGGAAACCTTTCTTCTTCCTATTTCCATCATCCCCTCGGACAGGTCCACTCCTGTTATGCGGCTGCCGGGCGCGGCTGCCTGCGCTATGGTTATGGCGAAGTCTCCGGTGCCGCATGCCACATCAAGGACATTAAGTGGTATGCTTGTGTCGGCTATCCCTTTTACGGCCTTTTTCCTCCAGCCTTTGTCTATATCGAGTGAAAGGATATGGTTCAGTTTGTCATAGTCAGGTGCAATGCTGTCGAACATCGACCTTATTTTCTCTTTCTTCGGCATGATTATCTGTTCGCGTATTCTATTTTTCTGACGATTTCTTATAGGAGTCCAGCCGGTCTGCGATATTTTTCTGGAGATTCAGGAAATACAGGTTGATTTCCTGGACATGGTAGTTGCCTTTCGGGAAGATGCTGCCGATGGACGGTATGAAGTATTCGTCATCATCCAGTCCGTCGATCTGTACGACGTGCTCCTGAGGCAGAAGTCTGGCTCCCACGGTGTTGAAAAGTGTGTCCGACTGTCCTTCCGTACCGAAGAATACAGATCCCCTGTTTTCGGACGCGGGCGCGTAGGTGCTGTCTGTCTTCCAGTTTACGGGATTGATGCACACCACATTGTCCTTGAATGCGGGAGAAATGGCTTCGGGAGAGGAAACGCTGTTGTAGCAGACGGTCACGCCGAGATCCCTGGCACCGGAAGCCGGCTTCAGAAGAGGATATGAATCAAGCTCGTCCCTGCTTATCTCATATCCGAATGCGTAGGCTGCCACCAGACGGGAATATTCCTCTTCGGTAAGGGTTTCCTCAATCAGCCTTATGACGGCTTTTGCGCCCTGGCTGTGTCCTGCAAGAAAGAAGGGCCGGCCTCCGTTGATGTTTTCCATGTAGTATCGGAATGCGTTCACCACATCACGGTGAGCCTCAGCGTATCTTCTTTCGATTTCCTCGTCTGTCCCGAACCAGCACTCCATCGTAATCTGCCTGTAATATGGGGAAAAGAAATTGCAGCTTTTGCGGAAAAGTTCATGTCCGAGCATGGCGGATGCATCTGTGGCAGCCCTCTGCTGAGAGTTTTCCACATCCATATAGTATATGGTGTTTCCGGCACTGTCCTGCCAGCTCCATACGCAGGTCGGCGTCACATAAAAAACATCTGCCTCCTTGTCCGGTGTCATCCCGTCAGTCATGTACCACATGTCATTCCGGCTGTAGTCCGGCTCTTCCGGGAGTATATCGGCATTCCTGTCCCTGGAACCGCATCCTGCAGCTGTGAGCGCAGCCAGAACAATCCATATCGTCTTTTTCATATCCGTATCGTTTCGATTAAAAAACTTCGCGCTTCCTTTTTCCGGTGTATCCGTTGCCGTTTATACGGACAGGTGACCGGATGTGCATCAAGGCACAGGGTCATACCCGCTGCCTCCCCACGGATGACATCTGAGCAGCCTCCTTACTGTCAGATACAGTCCTTTTACCGGCCCGTGTTTCCGGAAGGCCTCCATTGCATACTGCGAACATGTCGGAGTAAACCTGCATGAGGGAGTCTTGTACGGAGATATGCATACCTGATAGAAGCGTATCAGCATGATGAACGGGAATATGGACGCCCTTTTCAGGAATTCAGGCAGCCTTTTCATTTCTGAATCTTTTCAAGTATTTGTCCGACAAGAATATAAAGATCCTTGAAAGGAAGTGTTTCCTTGGTGTTGTATACAAACATCAGGTCTGTACCTTCGCTGCATGTCAGCAGGTGTTTCTGGAGTCTGTAGCTTTCCCTCAGACGTCTCTTGAGCAGATTCCTCTTTACGGCCCTTTTGAATAGCCTCTTCGGCACAGAGACCATTATCCGGGTATAAGGAAGTCCGTTACCGGATCTGAAACAGTATTTCAGAGATCCGGCAACACCGAATTTGCCTTCTGCAAACAGCCTTGAAATGTCATTCCGGCCGTGCAGTCTTTCATCTTTTGACAGAGTATGTCGCAAGGGGCCCATCAGCCCTTGTTGTTTTCAAGATAGATTTCAAGAGCCTTGGCTACTGACGGAGCTTCCGGAGTAGGGGCCGACACGGTGACTTTCAGTCCTGCTTCATCCATGGCCTTGAGCACGGACTTTCCGTATGCGACGAATCTGATGTCTCCCGGATTGAACTCCGGAAAGTTCTCGTAGAGGGATTTCACATCGGAAGGGTTGTAGAGCACGACCATATCGTATTTTGTGAAGTCCAGGCTTTTCAGGTCGCTGGAGACAGACTTTACAAACACGGCACTTTCGGACTTGAATCCGTTATCCTGAAATGCCTTGGCTATGTCATTCCCTGCAAGATCAGAGGTCGCTATCAGGAACATTTCGTCCTTGTGCTTGCTTCCGATAAGGGAAATCACGGAAGATGTGCTTCCGTCTCCGTAGAATATTTTCCTTTTCCTGTAAACGATATGTTTCTGCAGATACATTGCTACCGCTTCAGTTGTACAGAAGTACTTCATCGTTTCCGGGATTTTCACCCTGAGCTCCTCGCACAGGCGGAAGAAGGCGTCTATGGTGGAACGTGCCGAGAACACTATTGCCGTATGGTCAAGTATGTTTATTCTCTGTGCCCTGAATTCTCTTGAAGAGAGCGGTTCTATGGTGAAAAAAGGAATGAAATCGAAGTTGACGCCGTATTTTTCAGCTATCGTGGTATACGGGGAGGCAGCTTTGGGCGGCTGCTGGGATATCAGAATATTCTTAACAGTCATGTCGTTTTATAAAACAAGTGCAGTTGCAACCAAAATACCTGTAGGTAAAAATTCCAGGGCGCAAAGATAGTAAATAGATGTGAATACGGAGCAGGAGTTGATAAAAATTTGTGTTTTGCGCAGCAGGAAGAGGCCGTAGGACAGTGCCGCTTCATAAAGCAGTATGTCTCTGGAAAGGTCTTCTCCGGCGCCTGTCGCCTTCAGTATGCCGGATGTTGCCAGCATGACCGCTGTCATGATTATGAAGAACGTCCGGAAGGAGTGTGTCGCCGCCGTGTAGATTCTGATGTTCATTTTCCGGCCGCGGAATAACCGCGAAAAGAGTGCCCGGATCCCCAGATATACGGTGAATGCCGCTGTGACGCATAGAAAATAAAGTACGGGCGGAAGCGTCTGGAGCAGGGCCGGCCTGTATATGCCGTAGCTTGCCGCAAGGATGCAGAAAGGTACGGCGAGCGTGTAGAAAATACGGTCTCTGGCGATGCGTAGCATGACGCTGTTCTCAAGATTGATGTTCTCTTTCCATCTGACTATGCATCCGGCAAAGGACGGTGTCAGGTTTATGAAAGATCTGATGTCGGCCAGACAGACAAGCGTGCATATTATGATCAGTACGGTCATCGGCACAGTTCCGGTAAGGGTTACCGCTTCGGCCTGACGGCCTGCATGGAGAAAGGGAATGAAGTCCCCGGACAGGGGGGTCATCTCAAGTCTTCCTCCGGTAAAAGCACTGTCTATGGGCTGTATGTCGGTCATTTCAGTTTCCTCTTCTGGCTTTGTATCCCATGCTGTTAAGCAGGTCGGTGACTTTTTCCCTGAAATCCCCCTGTATGGTGATTTCTCCGTTTTTGGCTGTTCCTCCGACTCCGCACTTCACTTTCAGAGTCTTGCCCAAGGCGGCAAGGTCTTCGTCCGTTCCGACAAATCCTGTCACAAGTGTGACCTGTTTGCCGCCTCTGTTCCTTCGGTCGATTGCCACCAGAAGCTTCTGCCGCTCCGGAGGCAGGGTTTCTTCCTGTTCCAGGGGTTCTTCTTCATATCTGAAGTCGGGGTTTGTGGAATACACTACTCCGAGTCTCTTTTTCCAGTCGTTGTCTGCCATGTCCTTACATAAATTTCTGCAAAGATACTAAGAAGCCCCGGCACAGCAAATAAATTTGCTCTGCTCTCGGCTTCTTCATATCTTTGCCATTTTGTTGTACACACGAAAAATATGGATAATAGGAAATTCAATCTGTGGAGCAGAGTCACTGCTGCTGCGGTATTTGTAATCTCTGCTGTCACTTATCTTCTGACAATAGAGCCGTCCGCATCGTTCTGGGATTGCGGTGAATTTATAGCGTCTTCATATAGACTTGAGGTGGGCCATCCGCCTGGAAACCCTGTGTTCCAGCTGATTGCCAGATTCTTTACGATTTTTACGGATGGAGAGCACGCGGCGATAGCCGTCAATGCTATGAGTGCATTGTGTTCTGCCCTGACGATATTCCTCCTTTATCTCACCATTGTCTTTCTTGCAAAGAGAGCCGTCCGGCCTTCTGCTGACGGGACATATCCTGTTTCCCGTGCCATAGCCATATACGGGGCCGGTGCTGTGGGGGCCCTGGCATATTGCTTTTCCGACACGTTCTGGTTTTCTGCTGTCGAAGGCGAGGTCTATGCCATGTCATCTCTGTTTACTGCACTGGTTTTCTGGGCGATGACCAAATGGTACGAGCAGGCAGGCACGCCGTATGCCAACAGATGGATTGTCCTGATTTCGTTCCTGATGGGGCTGTCAATAGGAGTACATCTGCTGAATCTTCTGACCATTCCTTGCCTGGTGTTCCTGTTCTATTACAAAAAGAGGGAAGACGGGCACTATTCTTTCTGGGAGTACGTGAAGATTTTCCTCATTTCGTGCGTGATTCTGGCACTGGTGCTTTTCGGCATCATACCGTATCTGCCGAAACTGGCCGCATATACGGACCTGTTCTTCGTGAACAAGCTCGGCCTTCCTTTCAATTCCGGTGCAGTCGTATTCATGGTGCTCCTCCTAGCCCTGTGCTTCTGGGGCCTTTTCGCTACCATGAAAAGGGGAAAGGTGTTCTGGAATACGGTCCTGCTGTGCTTCACGACGGTGGTCATCGGTTTTTCGGTCTTTTCCATAGTGATTATCCGCTCTTCCGTAAAGACTCCGACAAACGAGTACCAGCCTGACAATCCTTTCACCCTTATCAGGTATCTCTCCAGAGAGCAGTACGGTTCCACGCCTCTTCTGTACGGGCAGTATTTCGGCGCGCCGCTTGAAGCTATCGACCAGTCAAAATACTGGACTCCGATGGGAGACAAGTATATCCATGCGGACGGACAGCCGGTTCCCGTGTATGTAAAGGAAGGCAAGATGCTTTTCCCGAGAATGTGGGCTACAAGTCCTGACGGACGTTACGAGGAATTCTACAATTCGTATATCAAGACAGGCAAGCCGGTCCCGGGTGCTGATTACAGAAAGCCGGCATTCGGGGACAACATGCGCTTCTTCTTCGACTATCAGCTCAACTGGATGTACTGGAGGTATTTCATGTGGAACTTCGCCGGAAGACAGAACGAGATACACAGTCCGGCTCCGGGAGACATTTTCCTGGGGAACTGGGAGTCCGGAATCGGTTTTATTGACAAGGCCCGGCTCGGTGACCAAAGCAATGCTCCGTCATATCTGAAGGACAACAAAGGCAAGAACCACTACTATATGCTTCCTCTCCTGCTCGGTATCATAGGCATATTCTTCCAGTTTGCAAGGGACAAGCGGGGTTCGTGGCTTACTTTCCTGCTTTTCTTCATGACAGGCATTGCGATAGTGCTGTATCTTAACCAGCCTCCTTATCAGGTAAGGGAAAGGGATTATGCCTATGCGGGATCATTCTATGCCTTTTCGATATGGATAGGATTCGCTGTCCTGGCCATATACTCGTGGATAGAAGACCTGATTTCGTCCGGATACGCTTCATCCGCAGGCAATGCATCTCATTCTAAAGTATATGCGGCTGCGGCATCTGCGGTCTCTCTCCTGTGTCTCGGCGTACCTGCCCTCATGGCGCAGCAGAACTGGGACGATCACGACAGAAGCCACAGGAAGACTGCTGTGGAGATGGCAAGGAATTATCTGAATTCAGTAGGGCCGAACGGTATTCTGGTCACTCACGGTGACAACGATACTTTCCCTCTGTGGTACGCCCAGGAGGTGGAAGGCGTAAGGCCTGACGTGAGGATATGCAATACATCCCTTCTCGGAACAGACTGGCATATTGACCAGATGAAGTATGCGGTGAACGATTCCAGACCGCTTGACCTCAAGGTCGGACAGGAACAGTACCTGTACGGCACGAACGAGTGGCCTCCTATCTATGATACCAGGGATCAGGTCATTCCGCTTTCGGTAGTGATGGAAGTGTTCAGACATCCGGATGCCAAGCTTGTTCTGGAGAATGGAATGACTATGGACTACATAATGTCCAGAAAGTTCTCTATCCCCGTAAACAAGGAAAATGTCATCAGGTACGGAATCCTTGACGCCAAATATGCGGATATGATTCCGGATGAGATAGTACTTACCATCCCGAAAGACAAGGACCGCATCACCAAGCCTGAGCTGTTCATGCTTGACCTCCTGTCCAACTATCAGTGGGACAGGCCAATCAATCTGCTGAGCATGGGCGGTGACATCAATATCGGCATGAAGGAATATCTGATGTATGAAGGTTTCTCCTACAAGTTTGTCCCTGTCAGGAACAAGATGAGCTCTACCGAAATAGGATTTGCGGATCCGGAAGATCTTTACCACAAGATGAAAGAAGTCTTCAGCTGGGACGCCCTCAAGAGAACGGACTATTTTGTGGACTATCAGAACCTCTATACATTCTGCGGAGTGCTGCCTCAGAGACTCATCTTCCTGAACGTTGCAAAGGAAATGGAAAAAGCCGGGTGGACCGAAAAGGCCGTCGAACTTCTGGATATGTGTCAGGAATGCGTGCCTGAGGCCGATTATCCTCTGGATATCAGCTATCTCGGATTTTCCAACGAGTCTGTGGTCATATGGATTATAGAGGAATATCTGAAACTCGGTCAGATGGAAAAGGGCTGCGACATGGCGGCCAGAATGGCGGACAGGCTTCTTGTATCGTTCGATTTCTTCGCATCGTTCTATGAGTATGCTCCATCCGATATGGAAAGGAGCTGGCACTTTCTGAATCTGCTGAAGGAAGTGCTCTCGTTCTACGGGCAGAATGAACTGGCCGGAGATATAGGCAGCCGTCTGGATACGGTGATGAAGAAGTATACAGGCGAAGCCTAGTGGCGGAATTCAAGGATAGACAGAAGCGGGACCCCGAAAAGGTCCCGCTTCTGTCTATCTGCTCATCCTGACAAATATGCTCAGAGGAAGGTTCTTTCCGAAACTGTCCCGGAGGACAAGTTCTCCGCAGTCTATGACCGTGCCCTCATGTGCGGTGCTTCCGCTTTCCGGAGCGGGTCCCATTCCGAAAGCCTGCCGTACTGTTGTTTCTCCCAATACTGCCGAATATCCGTTCGAGTAAAGGTTCAGGACCATATAGCTGTCCCTGGGAGCGAGGATGGATGCAACACATTTCAGGATGTCAAACAGGCATTCGTCCAGCTTCCATTTCTCTCCGTCCGGTCCGTGTCCGTAGGCGGGTGGATCCAGGATTATACCTTGGTAGACATTGCCCCTTCTGGCTTCCCTTCTGGCGAATTTCAACGCATCCTCCACGACCCAGCGTATATTGTCAAGATGACTCAGCTCCATGTTTTCCCTGGCCCAGGTAACGACCTGGCGTACGGAATCCAGATGCGTCACATCTGCTCCGGCCGCCTTGGCTGCAAGTGATGCGGCTCCTGTATATGCGAAAAGGTTCAGGACTTTGGGGCCTGGCTTTCCCTCGGCGGCTGCCTTTTCTGAGAGAGCCTTGGTCTGGCGGTAGATATATTCCCAGTTGCTTGACTGCTCCGGAAACACGCCGACATGCTTGAAAGACGTAAGGCCGAGTCTCAGCCTGAAATCCAGGCCGGGCTGCGGAGAGGAGTATCTGATTGTCCACTGGTCGTTCATCTTCTTCTTTTTCTCCCATGTGCCGCTGTCTTCTTTTCCGGCTTTCCCGAATCCGGCTCCTGTCCTGAATCTGGTATGTATCGCCCTGTCCCAGTCAGAGTCGCTCATGCTTTTGTCCCACAGGGCCTTCGGTTCCGGACGGGCCATGACATACTGCCCGAATCTTTCCAGCTTCTCGAAATTGCCGGAGTCTATCAGCTCATAGTCTTTCCAGAATTTTCCGGGGGATTCTATTGTCATATCCTTATAGTGTTTGGTCTTGAAAGCGCAAAGATAATGAATTTACAATCAAGCGTCTTCATATTGAATATTTTTAGTAACTTTGCATGATGTGCCGCGAAAGCACGGACTGGGCCCGGCACAGGGAGAAAAGAAAACTTTTAATAACATACATTATGCAGCAGAGTATTGATACTTACGATTTTTCTGGCAAGAAAGCTCTTGTCAGAGTTGACTTCAACGTTCCTCTTAACGAGAAGTTCGAAATTACAGATGATACCCGTATCAGGGCAGCTGTCCCTACACTCAAGAAGATTCTTGAGAAAGGCGGATCAGTCATCGTCATGTCTCATCTCGGCCGTCCGAAGGGAGTAACTGAGAAATTCTCTCTCAAGCATATCCTCGGCCGTGTCCAGGAGCTTCTCGGTGTCCCTGTAAAGTTTGCCGATGACTGCATGAAGGCAGACGAGCAGGTTGCTGCTCTCAAGCCGGGTGAAGTGCTCGTGCTTGAAAACCTCCGTTTCTACGCAGAAGAGGAGGGCAAGCCAAGAGGTCTTGCAGAGGATGTAACGGACGAGGAGAAGAAAGCTGCCAAGGCTGCTGTGAAGGAGAGCCAGAAGAAATTCGTCGCGAAGCTCGCTTCATACGGTGACTGCTATGTAAACGACGCATTCGGTACTGCGCACCGTGCACATGCTTCCACTGCGCTTATCGCCAAGTATTTCCCTGATGACAAGATGTTCGGCTACCTGATGGAAGGCGAAATCAAGGCACTTGAAAGAGTCGTGAACAACCCTGAGCGTCCTGTAACCGCCATCATCGGAGGAGCAAAGGTTTCATCAAAGATCGGAATCATCGAGCATCTTTTCGATGTTGTCGACAACATGATCATCGGAGGCGGCATGGTCTACACTTTCATCAAGGCACAGGGCGGAAAGATCGGAAATTCACTCTGTGAGGATGACCAGCAGCAGCTTGCTCTCGACACACTGAAGAAGGCAGAAGAGAAAGGCGTGAAGCTGTACCTGTCAAAAGAAGTGGTTATCGCCGATGCATTTGCAGAAGGTGCAAATACCAAGATCTGCAGCAACTCGGAAATTCCTGACGGATGGGAGGGTGTCGATGCGGCTCCTAGCACACTTGCGGCATGGGAGGATGTCATCATGAAATCGAAGACCATCCTTTGGAACGGCCCTGTCGGCGTATTTGAAATCCCTTCATTCGCAAAAGGAACCAACCGGGTGGCTGAAATGCTTGCAAAAGCTACAGAGAACGGTGCGTTTACCCTCATCGGCGGAGGCGATTCAGTGGCAGCTGTAACACAGATGGGTTACGCCAAGAAGGTAAGCTATGTTTCTACCGGCGGCGGTGCAATGCTCGAGTACCTTGAGGGCAAGGAGCTTCCAGGTATTGCGGCTATCCGTGAGTAATCGCTGAACGGATTCCTGTACAGGCGGTTGCAGCCTGATGAAAAAAAGGAGGATGACATCCAAGTCTCAGACTTGATGTCATCCTCCTTTTTTCCATATGCGGGAATCAGTCGTTGTTCAACTGTACGATATCAGCCTGATCTCTCCGGCTTTCCCCCAGCAGATATTCGCTGAAGTAGTCCGCCATCCTCCAGAAGAAATATTCGTTCATGTCACCGAATCCGTGACGCTGCCCCGGGAGGAGAAGCATGTCGAAACGCTTGTTGGCGCGGATGAGTGCATTCACCACGCGTATTGTGTTGGCCGGATGGACATTGTTGTCGATATCTCCGTGTACCAGCAGCAGATGTCCTTTAAGGTTCTTTGCTATCTGAGGGTTTGTGTCTATCTTGTAGACAAAGGAAGTGTCGCCTTTCTCGCTTACTTTCTCCAGGATGCCGTGGTGCTGCTCGCTCCACCAGCGGTTGTAGATGCTGTTGTCGTGGTTTCCGGCACACGAAACTGCCACCTTGTAGAAATCAGGATATGTGAGAATGGCTGCAGTAGACATGAATCCTCCGCCGGAATGACCGTGAATACCTACACGTGTGCCGTCAATCCATGGATATTTGGCGGCAAGTCTCTGTACCGCTGTCTTCTGGTCCTCAAGGCCGTAGTCCCGCAGGTTGCCGTAGCCGTAGTTGTGATACCATTTGGACCTGTTCGGATGTCCTCCACGGTTTCCTACCGTGATTACTATGAAGCCCATCTGGGCAAGCCTGTCGGTGCGGGTCATGTTCTGGCTCCAGGAAATGTTGTTGGCTTCGATCTGAGGTCCCGGGTAGACGTATTCTATTATAGGATATACCTTGGTGGAATCGAAATCGAACGGCTTGTATATGGCTCCGTACAGGTCTGTAACCCCGTCAGCGGCCTTGACAGTGAATCTCTCGGGGAACTTGTAGCCAGCTGCGAACAGCTGGGAAAGGTCCGCCTTTTCCAGGTCTGCCAGCCGGACGCCCGTAGCGGAATACAATGCTGAAGCAGGGGCGGCATCTACACGCGAGTAGTTGAGAATGAGGTATTTTCCGTTGTCATCGGCGGAAGCGGAAACATCCATGTCCTTCATGTCCAGCTGCTTGAGTCCCGTTCCGTCGAAATTCACCCGGAAAGTGTGCATCTGGTAAGGGTTCTCGTCCTTGTCATATCCGCAGGCACTGAAGATGATGTAGTCTTCGGCGTCATTGACCGCCAGTACATTCTCGATATGGAACGGGCCTTCCGTTATGGTGTTGGCAAGAGATCCGTCTGCATTGTACATGTAAAGGTTTGCCCAGCCGTTGCGTTCTGACCAGTGGATCATCTGTTTTCCGCCGTTCACAAGATGCAGCGGTCTGTATTCTACATAAGTGTTCATCCTTTCCGAAATGACCGTCTTTGTTGAGTCGCTGTCCAGGTCTACCCGGCAGATGTCCATGCGTTTGAGATCCCGGCTCAGACGCATAAGGTAGAACCCTTCGTTGTCACCGAGCCATTTGCGTGAATAGAAATCCGTATATCTGTCTTCCTTTGTGGAAGGGGCAGTTTCGAAATCCATAGCCTGGTCCTTGAAGGCGACTGTCTTTATATACTTGCTGCTCATGTCGTCCGTAGAGAATACGTAAAGCAGTTCTTTAGGTCCCGGCTCTCCTGGCATCTGGTACTTGTATGTCTCGAGAGTCGGGCGAGGGTTGCTCAGAGAGTTGATTACCCACAGCTCCTTGATGTCGCTCATGTCGTACTTGACTGTTGCGAAGTGTTTTGAGTCCGGTGACCACACAAGATTCCACGGCATGATCCGTTTGGTCGTATCCGTTTCGGTCCATCCCATGTAACTGTCTGCACCCCATCCGAATTCTCGGGTGCCGTCGGTGGTTATCCTGTGTTCTACAAGAGTGCTGTCCTTGTCGTCCCTTGCTGCCTTTGCCATATTTTCGGCATCCATCCAGTACAGATTTGCGTTCTTGGCGAAGACGCCGATTTTCCCGTCAGGAGAAACGTTCGCCCATGAAGGATATTTCCTTTCCTCTTCCTGTCCTGTGATGTCAGTCAGCTTTTTCGAAGCGATGTCGTACGAGAAGCTGAACACTTTCTTCTTGCCCCGGCGCTCGATGCGGAGAGAGTCCTTTTCCTCGACGCTGCTTGTTATTTCGAACGTGAATGCCTTGTCATCCTTCAGTTTGAGAGCTCTTATGGGAAGATGCTGTGCGTCAAAAGGATCCTTTACGATTTCCGTAATCTGCATCGCAAGCTTGTCCATGTCGAAAACAGGGGTTTTCCGGCCGCTCTTCGCATCTACTATATAATACTGTGTCCCGTCGGAATCCTCCCATTTGTACCAGAACCTGTCGGAGTTGCGGAACCAGTTCGGCGATACTTTGGTCGAGTGTACCATCTGGGATACCTTCTTGGCCGAAAACCGTTCGGCCAGCTCATAGTTCGGTGCCTGCTGCGCAGACAATGTGACTGCCGCTGCAGCGGCAATCAAAACACTAAAAGTCCGTTTCATCAGATATTGCTTAAAATTTGATTACAGTTCAGTATCCTGCATCCCTATCGGATCTGCCAGTACAGGCCTTCCAGCTCATCCCATGGAACAGTCACGCGGATAATACCCATGGCATAGGGTCCTATTTCATACTGGTTGTATATATAGGTGACTCCATCTTCGGAAATGCTGAAATTCCCGTTAGGCCCGATTTCCCGGGTGAACAGCATCGAAGTGTCTGCCGGATTCGCGATGGAGGAGGCAAGGCGGGAAGACAGTATTTCCGGGAGAGCATCTTTGTATCCTTCCTTGAAAAAGTCCTCTTCTGTCAGGAGATTTCCTGTCTTCATGTGGAAGTTCATGGCTTTTTCCTCCGTCATGCCGTGTGCCCCGCCGGTAAAGGCATATCTGGTTACTGTGTATGACATTATGCCGCCGTGGACGCCTGTCACCTTTCCGGAAACATGGTCGGACCAGCCGGCGGAGGCAGGAGCGGAGCCGTTTTCCGATTCTGCCAGAGGAAGATTCAGTTCCCTGTATTCCTCAACCTTGTCGTTCTTGTATGCTTCTATGGCTTCTTCTATTCCGAGAGAGGAATATTTTTCACAGAAAAGGCCTGAAGTAATGGCTTCCCTTATGTTTTCGGCAGCTTCCGCTTTCAGCCCGCCTGAGGGGTATTCTGCGCCAATCTCGATTTCCAGGGCCGCCCCGCTTCCTTCAGAAAGAGGGAAAGACTCCGTTGAACCATAGTCCCGGGTGCTGAAGCCTCCGTTGCAGGACAAGACCCCGGCCAGGGCGCACAAGCCGGCCAGGCTTCTGTAAAATGCCTTCTTCATGATAGTGTATTTTTGATTAAAACAGTCCTAAAAGTAAGACATTATTTTGTTTTTGCCAAATATGGGTCCGCATTCTGCCGGCAATTGTGCCGAATGACGGGAAAAACCGTGTTTCATGCACATATGGGGGCTGCCAGTATACCTTTTTGGTACGATTGTATACTTTTAAAATGTCCCCATACGATAATTTTGTACCGCTTAAAAACGACTAGTAACCGAATCAAGTAATGACCGCCATCACCAAAACGGCTGCAGTTGCATTCGCTGCAGTTCTCATGTTTCTTTTGTCACAGCCTGTACCGGCAGCTTCAGAAAGAGCCGGAGAGAAGGAATATGCCGCAATTGTAAATACATTGATCGGAACCGAAGGTACGGGGCTGAAATCGGGATATCTTTACCCCGGAGCTACATACCCTTTCGGCATGGTACAGTTCACACCGACGTATTTTGCCAGACGCGGCGGGTTTGTCATAAACCAGTTGAGTGGAGCAGGATGCAGGCACATGGGCAATTTCCCTACTCTTCCCTTGGCAGGCGGACTGGATGAGTCTCCTGTCGGCCTGTTCGGCAACAGGGTCGGGATCACCGGCGAGAAAGGTCACGCCGGATATTATGAGGCAGTAGTGGACGGAAGTGTCAAAGCCGCTCTTTCCGTCACGCCCAGGACCGGCATGGCAAGATATGAGTTCCCGGAAGGGGATTCCGGTACAGTGATAATAGGTGCAGGTCATGCCGCCACTCCTATTACGCTGGCGGCAATAGCCGTTACAGGACCTTCGGGCTGTGAAGGCTATGCGGAAGGCGGCAATTTCTGCGGCATCAGGACCCCTTACAGAGTGTATTTTGTCGCGGAGTTCGACATGGAGGCCTACGAAACCGGAATATGGAAAGGCGACAAGCTGACCAGAGGCGGACGTTTTGCGGAAGGGGAGAAATCCGGAGTGTATTTCACTTTCGATTTGAAAGAAGGCAGAACCCTGCAGTACAAGATAGGTGTGTCATACGTGTCTGTGGAAAACGCACGGGAAAATCTCAGGACGGAAAACCCCGGATGGTCTTTCACTTCTGTAAAAGAAGCGGCGGAGGCTGCATGGAACGGCTGTCTCGGAAAGATAGAAGTCAAGGGCACAGATCCTCTCAGGGAAATGCAGTTCTATACACATCTGTACCGATCCCTGGTTCATCCGAACATCTGCAGCGATGTCAACGGGGAGTATATGGGAGCCGATAACAAAGTCCATAAGAGCAGCGACGTGCATTATACTTCGTTCAGCAACTGGGATACCTACAGGACACAGATACAGCTGCTTGCCATGCTTGAACCGGATGTCGCGTCAGCGGTGGTAAGGTCGCACCGGGATTTTGCCCTGGAGGCCGGGGGAGCTTTCCCGCGCTGGGTAATGGCAAATGTAGAGACCGGAGTAATGCAGGGAGACCCTACGCCTGTCCTGATATCCAACGCATGGGCTTTCGGGGCCAGGGATTATGATCCGCTACCTGTATTCGAACTGATGAAGAACAACGCTGAAATACCGGGTCTTGAATGTCAGGGAATAGAAGCAAGGCCAGGCTTGCGGCAGTATAAGGAAAAAGGATGGTGGAATGCATCCGAGCATCTGGAATACAGCACATCGGATTTTGCCATAGCCAAGTTTGCCCTGTATGCCTGCGGAGACGAATTTTCCGACTGGTATTATTCGTCCAGGGCGCAGTGGTGGAAGAACCTGTTCAACCCTGAGACAGGGTGGCTCCAGTCCAGAAATGCCGACGGCTCGTGGAAACCGTTGGGTGAAGACTGGCGGGAGTCCACATATACAAATTATTTCTGGATGGTTCCTTTCAACCTCGGCGGGCTGATAGAAAAGGCCGGAGGACCCGGTGCCGCGGAAGACAGACTCGACAGTCTCTTTACACGGCTGGACGCAAACTATGTCCAGACCTGGTATGCCTGCGGCAACGAACCCAGCTTCCAGATACCGTGGGTCTACAATTGGGTCGGACGTCCGGACAAGGCCTCGTCGGTCATAAACAGAGTGCTCAACGACCATTATTCGGCTGCTCCAGACGGACTTCCGGGCAATGACGACCTCGGGACGATGGGAGCATGGTATGTATTCGCCTGCATGGGCATGTATCCTATGATTCCCGGTATCGGAGGTTTTGCCTTGAACACACCGGTGTTCGAGAACATTGTAATCCATCTGGGGAACGGCGATCTTGTGATTTCCGGAGGATCTGAAACAAGGATCTATACCAAGTCGCTGGAAATCGACGGAAAACGTCATGATGCGGCATGGGTGTACTGGAAAGACATCTGTGACGGAGCCGTGATGCAGTACACTGCGACGGAAAGACCTTCCGGGAAATGGGGGAAGGAGATACTTCCTCCGTCTTTTGAATAACAGATGAAATCCTAATAATCATGAAATATATGAAACGGCTTACTTTATTTCTCATTTCCCTTGTTTCCTGTGTTGCGGTATCTGCCCAGACCGCGGTGCAGTTCAAGGATGGCGACCGTGCTGTGTTCGTAGGTAACAGCATTACTGACGGAGGTCATTACCATTCCTACATATGGCTCTATTACATGACCAGATTCCCGTATATGGATCTGAACGTGTCTAATGCAGGGATCGGCGGCAATACGGCGGCGGACATTTACGAGAGACTCGACGGGGATGTCTTCAGCAGGAAACCTACCTATCTTACTCTCACTTTCGGAATGAATGATACCGGTTATTTTGAATACAACCAGGAAGGTGCCGACAAGTTTGGTGAGAAGAAATACAAGGAGTGCATCGCCAATTTCGACAAGATAGAAAAACGTCTTCTGGCTCTCGACGGTGTCCATATCGTCATGATCGGCGGGTCTCCTTACGATGAGACAGCCAAAATCAGAGACAATGTCCCTTTCAAAGGCAAGAATGCCGTAATGGACAGGGTAGTAGCATATCAGAAGGCTGCTGCCGGGAGAAACGGATGGGATTTTGTCGATTTCAGCAAACCGATGCTTGAAATCGGGCAGAAATTACAGGAGTCGGATTCTACTTTCTCTCTTTCAATGGGAGACCGTATCCATCCTGACAATGACGGGCACATGGTGATGGCTTACCTGTTTCTGAAGGCTCAGGGGCTTGCCGGGAAGAAAGTAGCGGATATCGAGCTGGATGCAATGACGGCAAGTGTCGTAAAATCAGAGAATTGCGCTATATCTGACGTGCAGAAGGACCGCAAGGGGATATCCTTCGATTATCTGGCGGAGTCTCTTCCGTACCCTCTTGATACGGTTGCCAGAGGATTCGGGTCGCACAGGGCACAGGCGGGAGCTTTGAAAATGGTCCCTTTCATGGAGGAGATGAACCAGGAGGTTCTGAAAGTCACCGGGCTTGAGGGCGACTACAGTCTCTATATCGACGGACAGCTTATGGGGACATGGAGCGGCGACGAGTTTGCCGAAGGTCTCAACATGGCTGAAATGACATGGGCGCCGCAGTACCAGCAGGCACTGCAGGTGATGTATCTCAACGAGTGGAGATGGGAGATAGAAAGGAATTTCAGGGATTTCGCATGGATGCAGTACGGATTCATGAAGCCGAAAGGCCTTTTGGATGCCAATGACCGCAAGGCCGTGGAAGCCATTGACAAATACAAGACACAGGATATCTGGGCCGGTATCCACAGGGATACCTACGCAAAGCTCATGCTTAAGGACGTCAGGGAGACCCGCTTGCAGGAAATGGATATGCTTACTGATAGGATATATCAGATAAACAAGCCTGTAACCCACAGGATTTCAATCAGGAAGAAATAAATTATGCACGGAAGGTTCATCATATCGGTTTTGACGGCCGGACTGCTGTGCACAAGTATTTCAGCACAGGAGAACATTTATTTCGTGGACGGTTTCCACGGCGGTGTTTACGGACACTATCCGATGAAGACATATACCGACTATATGTCCGGCCTGCTTGAGAAATATCCCCAGTGGAGCATGTGTCTGGAGATTGAACCGGAGACATGGGACACAGTGAAGGTAAAGACCCCCGAAGCATACAGAAGATTCAGCGCATGGACTTCAACCGACAGAGTGGAATTTACGAATCCGGCTTATGCCCAGCCTTATATGTACAATATTTCCGGAGAAAGCATCATCCGGCAGCTGGGCTACGGCATGAAGAAAATCAACAGTCATTTCCCTGATGTGGAGTTCTGTACTTATGCAGTCGAGGAGCCTTGCTTTACAAGCGCCCTGCCTCAGATTCTCAGGCAGTTCGGTTTCAGCTATGCATCGCTCAAATGCCCTAACACCTGCTGGGGAGGATATTCGGCTCCGTACGGAGGCCAGATAGTGGACTGGATCGGTCCTGACGGTACTCCGATACGGACTTCCCCCCGCTATGAGTGCGAGGCCCTGCAGCCTGGCAGTGTATGGCAGACGACAGCCTGGGGCAACCGGGATGACTATATCGCCGCGTGCCGTAAGGCGGGGATAAAGGATATTGCGGGTATGTGCTATCAGGATGCGGGCTGGACTTACGGACCTTGGATAGGTTACGGGGATAAGGTCAGGAACAATTCCGAGTATGTCACCTGGAGGGAATATTTTGAAAAGACGGCCGGAGAGCCGGCGGAAGACTATGTGTTTTCGCAGGAGGATGTAAGGCCGGCGCTCATGTGGGGAAGCCAGGTGCTGCAGACAATCGCCAGACAGGTGCGTCATACGGAAAATACGATAGTCCAGACAGAGAAGGCGGGCGTGATTGCCTCTCTGGAGAACGGCTACAGGTATGACCGGTCGCTTGTCGACGAGGCATGGCGCACCCTTATGCTTGCGCAGCACCATGATTCCTGGATAGTTCCGTACAACCGGCTCAACGAGAAGGGGACATGGGCGGACAATATCGCATTGTGGACAAAATCATCGGATGCCATTTGCGGCAATATCCTCGATGGAATATATACGTCTTTTTCAAAGTCTCCGGAACGTGGAAACAGGACTTCGGTTAAAGTGTTCAATACTTCCGGAACCGCCAGAACCGAATTCGTAAGCATCGTGCTTCCTGATGAATATATGGAATGCGGCGCTGTCACTGTCACGGGATCCGACAGGGGAAAGTGCCAGTCTGTCCTGGACAGGGCTGACGGCGTCCCTGTACTGACTTTCAAAGTCAGCGTGCCGGCATTCGGATACACTACCTGCAGCATAGAGAAGGTTTTTGATGGAAGAGAGGTCCCGGTCAGCTCTGAAGTGTATGAAAAAGGAGATGTGACCGTGGAGAACGGACTTTACAGGCTTGTTTTCGATGCATCCAGAGGCGGGGTGATAAAGAGCCTTGTTGTAAAGGATCAGGATTCACGCGAATATATCGACAGAAAGAGCCGTGTGGCATTCAATGAACTCCGCGGCTTTTTCTATGACGAGGGACGTTTCCGCTCTTCGGCCGACAACCCTGCTGCAGTCGAGGTCAGGGACAACGGTCCGGTCAAGACTGTCACAATCCGCGGTGAAATAGCATCTGTGCCGTTCACTCAGACAGTCACACTGCGTGACGGTGACAGGAAAATCGACTGCAGCCTGAAAATCATGTGGGAGGATAATGTCCATATAGGACAATACGCCCAGGAGAACGGGTTTGCCAGCATGAGAAGGGCGTGCTATGATGACCGCTACAAGCTGAATGTGCTTTTCCCGGTGGCTCTGGACAGACCGCAGCTATACAAGGACGCGCCTTTTGACGTGTGCCGGAGCCGTCTGGAAGATACTTTCTTTGAAACATGGGACGATATCAAGCACAATGTCATCCTGCATTGGGTGGACCTTGCAGGGGCGGAAGACGGAAGCTCTCTGGCCCTGCTGTCGGATCACACTACTTCGTATTCGTACGGTTCAGGCTTCCCTCTGGGACTTACCGTACAGTATTCCGGCGGAGGATTGTGGGGAAGAGACTACAGAATAGGATATCCGACAGAAGTACACTATGCCCTGATCCCTCATACCGGGGAATGGGACAGTGCCGGAATCCATGAAGAAAGCGTGGCGTGGAACGAGCCTCTGCTGTGCTGTCTCTCCGATAGCAGGAAAGGCTCTGTCTCTCTGGTGGATCTGACAGGAACAGGGTATGAACTTTCAGCTGCATATATGACAGATGAGGGATTGGTGGTCAGACTGTTCAACGCATCCGGAGATGACTCTCCCGCTAAAGTCAGGTTTGGCTTTGACGTAGAGTCTGCAGAGGAAACCGACCTCAGAGGCAATGCCATAAGGACTCTGCCGGCAGTCCGGAGGAAAGGTGCTGCAGAAATGGAGGTATCGATGCCGAGGTTCGGTATCAGGACATACCGTATCGAATTGTAACTTGATATTATTAATCCTGAGCGTAGAGAAGGAATTGTATAAATCAGAAAACAATGAAAATTACCAGATTGATTATCCTATCCATGGCCGTTCTTGCCGCTGCGGGGTGCTCGGGGCAGGCAACTGACGGATTTTCTCCGGCATCGTATGTCAATCCGTTCATAGGAGCAAGCACCAGTGTCGGTGATGCCGGTGTCTATCACGGACTCGGGAAGACTTTTCCCGGTGCAACGGTTCCGTACGGTATGGTGCAGGTGAGCCCGAATACCATCACGGGCGGCGACAATGCGAGCGGCTACAGTTACGAGCACAAGACAATAGAAGGTTTTGCGTTTACCCAGATGAGCGGAGTCGGCTGGTTCGGTGATCTCGGGAATTTCCTTGTCATGCCTACGACCGGCAAGCTGAAGACGGTTGCCGGGAAAGAAGACGGCAGCATATCCGGCTGGCGTTCGGCGTATGACAAGAACACGGAGACTGCCAGAGCAGGATACTATATGGCCGAACTGACTGATTACGGTATAAAGGTGGAAAGTTCCGCGACTCCTCACTGCGGGATTCTCCGGATGACTTATCCTGAAAACAGTTGTTCAAGGATACAGATCGACCTGGCAAGAAGAGTCGGCGGAACATCGGAGTCCCAGTATGTCAAAGTACTTGATGACAGGACCATTACCGGATGGATGAAATGTACCCCGGAAACAGGAGGATGGGGCAACGGTGACGGCAATGCCCGGTATACGGTGTATTTTTATGCCGAGTTCAGCCGTCCTCTTGACGACTACGGCTTCTGGAGTGCCGATATTCCTTCCGACTGGGTACGTAAAAAGGACGAAGTCGTGAGCCTGCCTTACCTGCGGCGCGTAAGCCAGTCCGAAATAATAAGGAATGTCCCTGAAATGCAGGGGAAGCACATAGGCTTTTTCACGGAATTTCCGACTGAAGAAAACGAACAGGTGACACTCAAGGTCGGAATTTCGTTTGTGGACATGGACGGAGCAAGGAAAAATTTCGAAGCGGAAATCAGAGACAGGGATTTCGATCAGGTCTGTCAGGATGCTTTCGGAATGTGGAATGAGGAGTTGGGCCGGATAAAGGTTTCCGGAGGTTCGGAGCAGGACAGGACAGTCTTCTATACAGCCCTTTACCACTCTCTGATAGATCCGAGAATCTATACGGATACGGACGGAAGATATGTCGGCGGAGACTACAGGATCCATCAGACGGACGGGACGTTTGTCAAGAGGACGATTTTCAGCGGATGGGACACTTTCCGCAGCCTGATGCCTCTCCAGACCATTATCAATCCTGATGTGGTGAACGATCTTGTGAATTCTCTTGTCACTATGGCAGACCAGAGCGGAAGGGAATATTTCGAGAGATGGGAATTCCTCAATTCGTATTCCGGATGCATGATCGGCAATCCGGCGCTGTCAGTCCTTGCCGATGCTTATGTAAAGGGTATAAGGGGATATGATGTGCAGAAAGCGTATGAATATGCTGTCAACAGTTCAGGAAAGTTCGGCAACTGGCCTCTGGGATGGACTCCTGGCGGACTGTGCATTTCCCAGACTCTGGAATACGGCTACTTCGACTGGTGTGTGGCGGTGCTTGCGGAGCAGCTCGGCAAAACAAGTGATGCAGAACGCTTCAGGCAGCAGGGCCAGGCATACAGGAACATATTCGATGCGGGGAAAGGATGGTTCAGGCCGCGTAATGAAGACGGCAGCTGGGCGGAATGGCCTGAAAATGCCAGAACTACCGAGTGGTATGGCTGTATCGAGTGCAATCCTTACCAGCAGGGATGGTTCGTGCCTCATGATGTAGACGGGATGGTGGAGCTGATGGGCGGCAGGGAAAAAGTGTTGGCTGATCTGGACAGCTTGTTTGAAAAGACTCCGTCAGACATGATGTGGAACCAGTATTACAACCATGCAAACGAGCCGGTACACTTCGTGCCGTTCCTTTTCAACCGTCTCGGAGAGCCGTGGAAGACACAGAAATGGACGCGTTTCATCTGTTCGCATGCCTATGCTGACGGAGTGAACGGCCTTGTGGGAAATGACGATGCCGGCCAGATGTCTGCCTGGTATGTTCTGGCCGCTTCCGGCATCCATCCGTCCTGTCCCGGTGATACAAGGATGGAGATAACAAGTCCTGTGTTCGACAGGGTGGAGTTCGCTCTTGACGGGAATTATGCGTCAGGAAAGAAATTTACCGTCATAGCGCATGACAACAGTCCGGAAAACATCTACATCCGCAAGGCTCTTCTGGACGGAGAACCGCTGGATGTGCCGTATATAGATTTTGAAGACATAAAGGCTGGGAAAACCCTTGAACTGTATATGGGAAACGCTCCTGTACGGTTTTCGGAAATGAAATAAACGAGCGACTTAACGCCAATCATTAATAACTTACTAATTATCAGATGAAACTATCAGGTTTAAAGAAACTGTCAGGCCTTTTGGCGGCGGCATTGCTGCTGGCTGCGCCTGTGTTTGATCTGTCTGCCCAGGAGTCGGGAAGGGTCTCAGGATCCGTGACCGACGAGACGGGCGGACCGCTTCCGGGAGTGGTCGTCATGGTAAAAGGGACGACCAACGGTACTACAACTGACCAGAACGGTGAATTCTCCTTCAGCATCCCGCAGGGGGGGGCAGATACTGTTCTTGAATTTTCATGCTTGGGAATGGAGACAGTCGAAATACCTGTCGGCCAAAGGACTATTTTCAATGTCACCATGTACACATCATCTATCGGACTTGATGAAGCAGTCGCGATAGGTTACGGTACAATGCTGCGGAGGGACATATCTTCTGCGGTGTCTTCCGTAGAAAGCGATGCCTTGAACGAAAGGGCTACTTCTCTGAATATCATGCAGAGTCTTGCCGGCAAGGTAGCCGGTGTGCGAAGCGCTTCATTCTCAGGACGTCCTGGAGGTACTACATCTATCCAGATCCGAGGTATGGGCTCTATCAACGCAGGGGCGGACCCTATCTATGTGATGGACGGCATCGTGGACATCGACCCGTCTCTGATCAATCCTGCGGATATCGAATCCATCGAGGTGTTGAAGGATGCGGCGGCTACCGCAATGTACGGAGCGAAAGGTGCGAACGGTGTCATCCTCGTCACCACCAAGGCCGGAAAGAAAGGGCAGGGGACAGTCTCTTATGACGGAAGCGTCGGAGTCAGCATGCTGAACCGAAGGCTTGACCTTCTTGATGCGAACGGCTATATGGAACTCCAGAGGCGCGCCTATGCCTACAGCGGAGCCACCATGCCCCATCTTACAACTCCGATGGAGAACTTGTTCTACTATCAGAAAGACGCATCCGGCAACTATGCCTATGATGACAACGGTCTTCTCATCGCCTCTCCGAAATACAACACCGACTGGCAGAAGGTCATGACTCAGAATGCACTTGTTAATGACCACTCCCTGTCATTCACTTCAGGCGGAGAAAAGACATCCATTTACGCCAGCATTTCATATCAGGATGTGGAAGGTCTTCTCAGAGGGACATACTCAAACCGTCTCAACGGGACCATCAACGTCAAGTCCCAGATTACGGACTGGCTTGATATTCAGGCTGTAGCTACAGGCGGCTCCACATCGGCAAATAACTCCGACAGCGAGAACGGCATGGGCCAGGGCGCTCTCCGAAACATGATGGAAATGCCGCCTATCGTGCCTGTAAAATATGAGGACGGGACATGGGGAAGAAAACATGATTACCCTCTCGGTGAAGAGGCCGAGAACCCTCTCAGACTTATGGAGAATGTATTCAATATCCAGAAGAACAACTACTTCGTGATGAGCCTTACTGCCAACATGAAGCTTTACAAGGACCTTACCCTCACAGTCAAGGGCGACTACCAGATGAACAACGGCAAGAATATCAGCTATGCGATGGAGAAGGATATGGTCCAGACTACCGAATCCAACAACGGTTATGCAACCATCGGATATTCAGATACAAAGAACTGGTCGAACGAGGACTATATCACATGGTCTCCTACATTCTTCGACGGCAAGCTGAGGTCTTCTTTCGTGTTGGGAGCCAGCTGGTACTATGAGCACAGCGAGAGTGCCACGGCAGGAGCGGAAGATTTCTTTGACGGTTCGTTCGACTATCACAACCTCGGAGCCGGATCAAAGGTCCAGAATCCTAGCTCGGGCATGAGTCAGGTAACCATGAATTCATACTATTTCAGGATGAACCATACATTCATGGACAGGTATATGCTCGGATTCACATTCCGTGCTGACGGGTCATCCAACTTCGGAGCCAACAACAAATTCGGTTTCTTCCCTTCAGGTTCTGCAGCATGGCTCATTTCCGAAGAGCCTTTCTTCGAGCCGGCAAAAAGGTATTTGAGCAATCTTAAACTCCGTGTCAGCTACGGTTCGGTAGGTAATGCTTCCATTCCTACGTATCAGACCATGTCCCAATATGCTACGGGGACAAACTATTTTGCAGGCCAGCCGAATACGTATGTGGTTCTGAATACCATGGGTAACGCGGATCTGAAATGGGAGACATCCACGCAGTTGAATGTCGGTCTGGACATTGCCCTGTTTAATGACCGTATCGAACTGATGGCGGATTACTACAACAAGGTAACTACTGACCTTCTGTTCCAGAAACAGGTTCCTTATACTACAGGTTATTCCATGACATGGACCAATCTCGGTAAGATCAGGAATACCGGAGTCGAACTCACATTGACTTCCCACAATATCAACAACAGGAACTTCCAGTGGGATACCGACCTCATTTTCGCGACCAACAAGATAATCGTTGTCGATATCAACGGCGAGACTATCGATCTTGGCAACAACTGCCGTGCAGTGGAAGGCATGCCATGGGGTTCGTACTTCGTTCTGAACCGTCTCGGAACCTGGGGCCTTGACGAAGTGGAAGAAGCTGCCAAATACGGCAAGAAGCCGGGCGACCTGAAATTCGAGGATGTGAACCATGACTATGTCATTGATGACAACGACCGTCAGTACATGGGCTCCGGTACCCCTAAGGGCGAGATTTCCATGGTGAACACCCTTTCATGGAAGGGATTCACTTTCATGCTTGACCTCAACTGCCAGTACGGCGCTACCGTGATGAATATCACCACTACCATGATGGAGAACCGCCAGCTCTACGCGAATTCCCCTACATCGGTACTCGATGCGTGGACTCCGGAAAACCAGAACTCCATGATAGCTGCTGTCCGCAGGCCTTCGGATACATTCTGGGGAGAGAACGAGAAGGACTCAAGGATGCTGTACAACGGTACTTTCCTGCGTATCCGCAACATCATGCTTTCGTATGACTTCAAGCATTCAGTGCTGAAAAACAGCAAGTTCGTCAAAGGTCTGAGCCTCGGGGTGACAGTCGAGAACCCTTATATTTTCACCTCTTATCCCGGATATGACCCTGAAGTGGGAGCATTCGGAAACGTGAAGACAGGTTCAGGTATCGACTACTATTCATATCCGAGACCTACTACCGTTTCGGCAAAAGTTAAAGTTACATTCTAATCGGAGATGAAAGAAATGAGAAAGACAATATTGACAATATTCAGTGCGGCGGCAGCCCTGACTGCTACTTCATGCATGGATTTTCTGAAAGAAGATCCGAAGACATTCCTTTCACCGGATACATATTTCACGACCGAGGCCCAGATGACAGCAGCGGTTACCGGACTGTACGCGTACCTTGACGATATTTTTGACGGAGACGTCGAAGTCGGTACCCAAAGGTTCATTTTCATGGAATACATGACCGGATATGGGGAGAGGAAAAGATCTGCGGGCGGCATATATACTGTAGACCAGCCCAAGCTTCTTACTGTTACCGAAGAAAACACCAACCTGGAAGCTCTTTGGAAAACGGCTTATACAGCCATTGAAAATGCCAATGTGGCAATTGCCGGCATAACATCATCCAAAGCGAAAGTCAGCGAGAATACAAGGAACAATCTTCTCGGCCAGTCCTATTTCATGAGAGCGTACCACTATTTCAATCTGGTGAGACTCTGGGGAGAAGTGCCTTTGAAGACCGAACCTACTACGGATATGTCCAATACGGCCATTCCTCTGACATCGATTCAGGGAGTATATGACCAGATCGTGTCCGACCTTACTGCAGCTGAAAGCCTCATCGGCTCCACATGGACGAGCTCTGAAGGATATGTAGCTCTGGCTGCAGTGAAATCCCTGCTTGCAAAAGTCTATATTACCATGGCCGGATATCCGCTCCAGCTCGGAACGGAGTACTATACTCTTGCCTACAACAAGGCCAAGGAAGTATATGACGGAGCGGGAATTTCCCTCTACGGCTCCTATGAGGAGATGAGGAATGCCGGATATGCCTGCGGAGGAGAAAATATCCTTACCATAGAGAGGGAGGCGGACAAGGCCAGCTCTCCTGTACACAGTGCATTGCTCCCGTATCCGGAGCTTGCGAACATATCGCAGAATTCAGCCTACGGCGGAGCTATTGCGCCTACGCTTGAGTTCTACAATTCATATTCTGATGAAGATCTGAGAAAGGCCGACTTCGGATATTATACGCAGAACTACAATGCTCTTGACGGAAGCGGGGCCCTGGTGGCAGCTGATGCTCCATATATCTACAAATACTGGGATCAGTCCGCAGCCAACAATGCAGGAAAGTCAGCTATGGGGTATCCTCTTATCAGGTATGCGGACGTGCTCCTGCTTATGGCCGAAGCCAAAGTCCGGGCTGACGGCGGCAGCACTTCGGATGCGGCAGCAATAGATGCCTACACCAAAGTACGTTCACGTGCCGTTCCGGGAGAAGCTGCTCCGGCAAGCCTTGATTTCAATACCGTTTACAAGGAGCGTATCTGGGAACTCTGCTTCGAGACGCAGACATGGTATGACATGCTGCGTACTCGCAAAGCTCTCAATACCGCCAACGGACAGGTCGTGGACCTCATCGGGTACCAGACTCCGGGACATGAGGCTCCGTTCGAGGAGAGCGATCTGCTGTTCCCTTATCCGCTTCGTGACAAGAGGCTCAACCCTAACCTTGTTAGAAATTAGGCTGATTATATGACCATAATTCAGAATATCATGAACAGAAAGCTCTCTCTGCTGTGCATGCCTGCTCTGGCTTCTGTGGCTGTGCAGTCATGCTCGGGAGCCTCGGATACTGGCAAACTGGACAATCCGTTCGGGGAAGAAACCGGCAAGCCTGCCGTTGAGGCGGAGTATACTTCATGTGCGGATACGGTTTTCCTTTCCTGGAAACTGGTGGAAGATGTCGATTTCGACAGCTATGCCATTTCTGACCAGTACGGGAAGAACAGTCTGGCTCTGCCGAAAGACAGGACGGAATGTTTCCTTACCCATATTCCGTACAATGAACGGGTGAACATTGCCGTTTCCCTTCTTTCCGGGGATGAAGTCGTAAACACCACTTCGGTCCCTGTACAGATCGATGGTCTTGACCCTGTCATCGCATCGGAGATAATCCCGGACAAGGGAAGCGTAGTGGAGGGAGACGGAATGTACTCGATAGATCTCGGTGACGGCCGGAGCATTTTCCTGATGGGGGATTCCTATATAGGGGAAGTTTCAGGTAACAGGAGAGTCAGCGGTGACCACATGTACAGGAACACATATTCCGTATACGATCACAAGTCGCGGACATCGCGTGCAATCGCGGAGGTGAACGGTCCGAACACATCGGCGGCAGTTCCTCCGGGCGTGACTGACGAAGGTAGCCGCTGGTACTGGCCGGGACACGGATTTACAGTCGGGGACAACCTGTATGTTTTCCAGCAGGTGATGTTTTCCGGTGACGGTCCTTCCGGATGGAATTTCTATTATGACGAAACCCATATCCTGCAGTACAGTCTTCCGGATATTCCCGTGAAGCCGGTCAGGACAGGTCCGATACCGTTTAGCGACAACCCTCCTCTGACTCCGTCTCCGGAGACACCTCTCATCCATTTCGGTGCCGCAGCGCTGAACGATCTTGACGGAACAGGGTATCTGTATATTTATGCCCAGACCGACCTGGTGAATGATCTTGCTCCGGTGACTGAGGTGTACATCGCCAGAACCACCGAGGAAAATCTTTTCACATTCTGGGAATACTTCAACGGCAACACATGGAGTGCAGACCAGAATTCCGTGAAAGCGCTCGGCGGCCTGAGTTCGGTGCCGGTATCTTCACAGTTCAACGTGTTCAAACTTGACGGACAGTATGTCCTGATTGCGCAGAACAAGGCATGGAACAGCGGCGAGATCTATACCTTTACCTCAAGCACTCCTTGGGGACCGTGGGGGAACAGGAAGCTGATCTACAAGATTCCTGCACTTGAAGACCCGGACTGGTATACATACAACGCCATGGCTCATCCGCAGATAGAGAAGGACGGTATGATCCTCGTATCATACAACGTGAATACCAACCCATCTGACGGGAGCGGTCTCACGGAGCAGAAGAACAATGTCTACTGTTACCGTCCGAGATTCTTCTGGGTGGAGAAGGACATGATACTGAATTGAAAACCATAAAAGAAAAAAGTAAAATGAAAAAATATCTATTGCTGCTGTTTGCAGCGTGCAGTCTTTCCATGATGTGGTCATGCAAGGAGGTTTCGAACCAGATGGATCCGGACTATCCTGCAGACTATGATGTCAACTATGCCCTCAGGGAAGTACTTGAGGTGGATCCCGTCAATGTCAACGGTATTGACGTCTGCCCGTATTTCGACTTCTTCGATTCGTTCCGTTTTACAATACATTACAGGGAAGGCAGGATAGCCTCCTGTGAAGTGACAAACGGCGACATACCGTTCTCTCCGTTCTCTTTCGCTGTCCCTGAAGGTGAAGTGGAGTGCTATTTCGATACGGAGAGGCTTCCGAACGCCATCCGTCTTAAAAGCACCGATGAGGTCATTGCATATTATTCGACAGGAGAGTTCCATATGTCTTTCCAGCTCGACTGCAAGGACATAACCTACGAGTACTATTTCAAGGAAATTGCAGAATAGTCGCTTGATACTGTAATAAATTAAAGGACATTAAGATATGAAACTACTGAAAAAATACAAGATAGCCGGAATTCTGGCCGCTGCGGCAGCTGTCATCATAGCGGCTTGCGAGATGGTCATCGAGGAGATTAATTTTCCTGAAGACGCGAAGGTCAATTCCGAGATAACCTTTACTGTAAAGCTCAAGCTTGTGACGGAGACAGATGACAACTCGAATATGGTGTTCGCCCTTCTTGCCCCTAAGTCATGGGATATCAAGAACAATGCAAAGCTTACCCTTACCACTGAGGGCTATGCTGCCCAGGGATATGCCGAAGTTGTGGACGAGCCGATGTCTCTCATCCCTGATTCAGAAACGGAGAAATCCACAGCGCTTTCCTATCCTGCTGCATATCAGAGCAAGATAGGGGTGATGGGGAACACAGGTCCTGTAGAGTGGACTGTTTTCAAATCCGCTTCTGTCTTCCATATCAATGACAAGGTAAGTACCGCTCCGATTTACGGTACGGTAACCATTACCCTGACTACAGGTCCGGATCCTATCAAGTTCTTCCTCGGCTGCGGATTCTGCGGTACAACATGGGGTCTTGATTCAGAGAGCGGCGAAGGCCGTTATACTCCTAACGAGACGGCAAAGATCGTTACTGTATATGGAGAAGAGGGGCAGCCTGTGCTTGACTATACTACTGTAGCTGCCGTTTCCACCACTCCGTCTACATTCAGATACGGTGATATATTTTCTGTCAACTACGAGACAGCCGGGACCGGACTTGAAGGAGAAAAGACCGTGTATATGTGCGGCAAGGCTGTACTTGCCGACGGGACAGAAAAAGTGATGGAAGAGAAGACAGACAAGGCTCTTATGGAATATTCCGGAGAGACTACTTGCTTCAGGTATATCTACCCTAGGGACTTTTTCGGACTTCCTGCTGATGCTGAGATTTCGGAAATCTATGTATGGTTTACCAATGCAGACGGTTCGGTGGTCTCCAAAGCGGGAGAAGACGGCACTTTGCTCAGCCAGGCTGCCGAATAGTACCGGTGAAGACTTAAACAGTGTCACTTGTAACCTTGACGGAAAGAGGGTGGTCCGGTTTTTTCCGGGCCACCCTCTGATTTTGCAGTCTGGACAATTCAGTTTCTTTTTTACTTGTCTTTCTTTGAAAGCGAGAAGGGAGCCATCCGCACTGCTGCCGGGCGTCGAGCAGGGCTGCCATGTAATGTCCCTGCATGGTCGGATGAAGGATGCAGGTGAGAGGGAACTGGGATCGGAATGTATCCCAGAAGCCGTTGTCTGTGTACATGTATCCGTCATGTATTTTCCCGTCATACGGACTGTAGTAGTACGGTTCTCCGTTTTCCTTTATTTCGTAGAATTTGCGTGAGAAAAGATTGGCTCTGAACAGGCATGAGTAGAATGTCCGCATCTGCTCTTCCGTGCCGCCTTCCACCAGTACTCTGTTCAGAAGTGTGTTCCAGGTCCGGAGGCCGCGTTCTTTGGTGTCTTCAAGTTTCTTGTCTTTACCCAGTTCGCGGTTGAGTGTCAGAACTGCCTGTTCCTTGCTGATATATGAGGACGCCGCTTTTGCCTGAACTTTCACTCCTGACTTGAATTTTATGTATGCTCCGTATCCTTCTCCCTCTCCTGAAGTTTCTCCCGGCATAAGTGAGTCGTTCCTGTTTTCCCACAGACCGTATTCCTCGAACGGCTTGTCGAACTGTATCACGAACCGGCAGCGGAAGCTTTCCGGCCGGTTCAGGAATTTTCCGGTTTTCATTACGGGTTATTGGTTTTGTCGTGAGAATTAATTTATTCCCCGGTATTGTCGAGGTGGCGGGTGATGTTGTTGGCAACGGCGATGGAAAGAAGCTGTATGACGCCTATTATCAGGATTGTATACCTGAGGGCGGCGACATCGGATATGAGAAGTGTTATCACTATGAACAGTCCGCATCCGAAGAACCTTCCTGCATACAGGCCCAGCTCATGGATGAAGATATATGTGTACGAACTCCGCTTTTCCTTGTTGCTTACATAGTCTATGACCCTCATCTGGATAGGGAAGTATCCCATATCCATCAGCGGTCTGGCGAGCACAAGGCAAAGCATGAATGCGATGACTCCTGTTGCAGAGTAAAGCACGGTGTTGAATGCCCCTCCAAGAGCGAAAAGTACCAGGCCTGCCGAGAATATCCATATACGGTGCTTCGGGGCGGTGAACCTTCCCAGAAGATAAAGGACGACGGCGGATACTATCGCGCTTATGGACTGCAGTACGCCGAGAGTGGATTCATTGCCTACAAATGTCATGACGAACATTGAAGGTGCGGTTACTATATATCCCTGGGCTATGCCTTTGAGTCCGGCAAGCCCCATCATTTTATTCCATACCCTGTTAAACTTCAGATACAGGAATCTCCGGTTTTCCGGCTTGGGGAATGCTCCTTTGAAAAGAACGCATGAAGCCATGACGGTGAGAGCGAACACGCAAACTGTCACTATCTTGTATGCCAGGTCGATATTTCCTCCGAGCATGCCCTTGTTCGCCGCCGCTCCCAGAAATATGCCGATTGCATAGGGGACAATCACGCCGGCCATGGTGTTGAAGAAGCTTTCAAGGCCGTAGTAGTAGTTCCTGTTGCTGTCATCCGTGGAGTTGAGGGCAAGGAAGTCCCTGTTGGCCCAGAAGAATCCGTATGACATTCCCATTATCAGCCCGGCCAGGATTATTCCCTGAAGGCTGAGCGTTTCCAGAGACATCATTACTGCCATCGATATACCGCTGAGTATCATGCCGAAAGCATACAGATACGTAATCCTGAGCCTTTTCATCAGGAAGCCGTTGACAAGAAAGGTCAGCGGAATTCCTGAATAGACGGCAAGCTGGTAGCCGATGACATAGGCCATTTCGGAACTGTTGCGTATTATGTATGTTCCCACGAAAAGCTCGACTACGGGGAGGACGAAAGCGTAGATCATATTGGTTATGAGCAGGACTTTCATGTTCCTCGGATGGGAACGGAAGAACCGGATTTCGGAAAAGGCTTTGCTGAACAGGCCTGTACTTGTCCTGTCTGAATTCGTAATAGCGTTCATGTATTATATGGCAGATTTGTCGTTGCTGCAAAAGTAACTCCGGCAGACCTGCTTATGGTATCCTATTTTTTCAAATAGGTCTACACCGCTGTCAGGAATCCTGATTGCTGTCTTTTCTGAACTCTTTAGGGGACATTTTGAACTTTTCAGCGAATTCCCGGTAGAAATACGACTTGTTGTTGAATCCCGATGCGAACATCACTTCCTGGACGGTCATCCTTGTGGTCTTGAGAAGATGGGCCGCATGCTCCAGCTTGATGGAACGGATGAATTCGCTCGGAGTCTGTCCCGTAAGGCCCTTCAGCTTGCGGTAGAACTGCATTTTGCTTATGGACAGCTGTTCGCACAGCCAGTTCTGTGAAAGGTTGTCATCCGTGATGTTCCCCTCTATTGCGGAGGTGACCTTCATGAGGAATTTCTTGTCCTCCGAGTCTACTGCGGCACCTTCATAGATGTCTGTGGATGAGAGAGCCGAGTTGTAGTAGTCTTTCAGTACTGACCTGCTGTCCAGTATGCTGTGGACGACTGCCTTGAGATGTTTCGGATGGAATGGCTTCGGAATGAATACTTCGCTTCCCATCTCGTATGTTTCGATTTCGGCTGCGATATCGGTCTTGAATGCGAGGAAGATGACAGGGATGAATTTGGTCAGCGGATTTGCCTTCAGCCACTTGAGAAGCTCGACTCCGTTCATTTCAGGCATGTTCAGGTCTGATATGATGAGGTCCGGCAGCCCGAATCTCAGTTTGTCGACGGCTATTTTCCCGTTTCCGGCAGTGATGATGTTGTATTCGTTCCCGAGAATGTCCGTTACCAGATCCCGTATCTGGGCTTCGTCATCTATTATCATTACATTCTTCTTGTTGGCCGCAACTGTCTCCTGTACCTGGGCTTCGGTAATTTCCCGGTCTTCTCCGTTTTCCTTGTCCTCCGGCATTTCCCAGCACCGGGCGTTTTCTGCCCCGGACCTGTCTATCCTGTCTTCGCTTACAGGAGGGAAGACAAGGGTGAACATGGTGAACTTGCCCTGTTCGCTCTCTACCTTTATGGTGCCGGAGAGCATCTTCACCAGGCTGTTGACCAGTGCCATGCCTATTCCGTTCCTGTATATCCTTCCCTTACTTGCCTGGTATTCGTAGTTGTCCAGAATCATGAACCTGTCGAACACAAGGTCTATATGCTCAGGCTTGATTCCTTTTCCTGAATTCTTGACGGAAATGACAAGTCCCTGCCGGCCGTTTTCCGCACTGACATGTATCCATCCCCCGTCAGGAGTGTATTTGTACGCGTTGGAAACAAGGTTGTAGAAAATCTTTTCCATTGCACCCTGGTCGGTTACTACAGTCATGTCAGGGGCGATTTCCGATTCTATGCTTATCTGCTTTTCTTCGTTCAGTTCACAGAAATTGGAAATGATGGTATTCAGCAGGGCGGAAATGTCCACTTTCCCGAATACCGGCTTTTCGTTTCCGGTATCCGCTTTCCGGAAATCGATAAGTTCCTGGATGAGACGCAGCATCCTTTCGGCGTTGCTGAGTATTATCTGATGGTATTTCTCCACCTTTGCCGGCAGGTGGAATTCATTCCGTATCTGTTCTATCGGCCCGCAGATAAGGGTAAGAGGGGTGGTGAATTCATGTGCTATGTTGGTGAAGAACCGCAGTTTGGCCTCGTATGTATCTGAAAGCTGCTTGCGCCGGAGCTCCTCCAGTTCCAGCTTGTGCTTCTGACGCATTCGGAAACTGATCATGAACTGGACTGAAAGTACGGCCATGCAGACAAGCAGCGAGTATGCAATGTATGCCCATACCGATTTCCACCACGGCGGCGTGATTCTGATTCCGAGCTCTGTCGTATTGTCTTTCCATACCTTGTCTCCGTTCGTGCTTCTTACCTGGAACAGATATCTGCCAGGAGGGACGTTTGTGAATGACGCCGTGTGGTCCGTCTCCACATTTACCCAGCCGTTGTTGAAGCCTTTCAGACGGTATGAATATTCACAGTTGCTGTTGTTGATGTATTCAAGGGCAGTAAAGTGGACATTGAAGAAATTCTCATTGTATCTGAGGGTGATTTCTTCATTGCTGTTCAGAAGGTCAATGTCCGGAGCCTGACTGAGTGTCACTCTGCTTATCAGGACTTCAGGAGAGAAATCCCTTGCCCGTATGTCTGCGGGGTCGAACCAGTTGAATCCGTCTATCCCTCCGAAGTAGATGTAGCCGTCCTTGTCCTTGTAGCCTGCACCGTCGGAGTATTCGTTGTTCTGGAGTTTGCTGTCATTGTAGAAGTTGGTCACTTCCCCTGTTCCCGTGTTGAAGAATGACAGCCCGTGGCTTGTGCTGAGCCACAGATTCCCGTCATCGTCTTCCTCTATTCCGTGGATAGTATTGTTGTGCAGCACATCCTTTGTCGTATAGGATATGAAACTGTATTTCCCGTCCGGATTGCGGACAAGTCTGTTGAGACCGTAGCCTGTCCCTATCCACAGAGTTGAGTCACTGCCGATATGGAGAGACAGTATCTCGTTGCTGCTCAGAGGGTTGTCTGATGTTGTGGTAAAACATGCAATGGAGTCTGTCCGGATGTCGAGCCGGTTGAGTCCTCCCCTTGTCCCTATCCACAGGATACTGTCTCCTTCCATGACCAGAGGCTGGACCATGTTGTTCGAGATGGAAGTGGAGTCACCGGCGCTTCTTTTGTAGAAACGGATATCCTTTATTTCGTATTGTCCTTCATGCGTCTTTTCCGTCTGGAGTCTGACCAGCCCGTATCCGAATGTGCCTATCCATATGCAGCCGTTTGCCTTGTCCGGGAGGAAACTGTAAACGGATCCGAACATCTTGCCCTCGGGCGGCACCAAATGCATTGCGGTTCCTGAATCCCCACTGATTATGTCAAAACCTTTCCCGTCATGACCTACAAGAATGTCACCGTTTTCCATGGCATCGAGGGCAAATACGGAAGGGCTGCCGAGCTCATTCAGATATTGCTTTGCGGTATGTCCGTTTCTGATTTTGAAGATTCCTTCTCCTTTGGTCCCGACGTACAGATCGTCACCGCTTTTGCAGAATGCCCGGACCGGATAGCGTGTCCTGCTGTCCGAAATCTGGCTGTATGTCATTTTCTCCATGTGGAAGGGATCGTCATACATTGCCCATAGGCCTTGTCCGTCAGTGCCTGCCCATAGAATGTCCTGTGTCCCGTAGTACAGATACAATATATTGGCGTCAGAGACACCCATGTCCCGGAATATCCATCCTGTTTCCGGATCCAGGAACCGTATCCCGCTGGAAAGGAATCCGATGGCTACAGTCCCGTTCCCGGTTTCCGCCAGAGCGGTAACTTTGTCTTTGACAGGAATGTCAGCCAGATAGGACAGGGATGCGGTCGTTTCATCATAGCGGTACAGTCTGTTGCCGGATGATACGATATACAGGCAGCGGCCGCATTTGTATGAAGAGGATATCCGTTCGGTATAGTCCAGTCTTTTCGTGCCTGTGATGTCGATCTGGCCGTTTCCGGAAAAGGTATAGCTTGCCGTATAGGCCGTCCCGTCCTGTGAGATGAGAAGCAGCCTGCTGTCCCCCAGACAGTGCAGACCTGAGATTCCGGATGTGTTGAACCCGGGGATGTTCACCGCCTGCATCATTGAAGTGCTTTCGTTGAAATATGCTATACCCCAGTCGCGCGCGGAGCAGAAAATCCTGCCGGATCCGGAAACGGATATGCTGAATGTCTTTTCATCCGAAGGTACTTTGTGTTCATAACCGAGGTAGAAACGGTCGATTCGGGCTGTTTTGGCATCGAGCCTGTTTATTCCGTAGTCCGTGGCAATCCACATTATGCCGTCCTTCTGCTCGATTATGGACCGTATGGTGTTGTTGGATATGGAATTGCTGTCGGCCGGGTCATGCATCCACACCCAGAATTCGTTGGAATCGTATACGTTGAGTCCGTCCCAGGTCCCGACCCACAGGCGTCCGAGGGAGTCCTGGCTTATGCAGGTGATGCTGCTGCTTGACAGACCGTCCATATTGGTCTTTATATAGGTGCTGGAAGAAGCACGGGAATCATGTGAGGGGAAAAGTATGCAGCAGGCAGTCAGTATGGCGGATAATATCAGGTGTCGCATGTGGCCGAATTTTTTTGCAAAAGTATATCAAATATTTCCATTGTAAGGCCAAAATCATTCATGATTGACACAGTACTGTACTTTTTTGAAAGGATAGTATACTGTTTCGCGACATTCCGGGATTACTTTTGCACCCGGTTGAAACCGTCTTGGAACGTTAATGATAAACTGATAACCGTCAAATTTATGAAACTTCTGAAACTTGTCACCGGCATTGTGCCGGCAGCCGTATCGCTTCTTGTGATTCCGTGCTGCAGCAACGGGACTGACATAAGGAGCGGCATTTCCGACATCAGCCTTGAAAACCGTCTGTATCCTACAAATCCTGTCGCTACGGAGTCGCTCGTTGTGGTGGACCTTATAAATGACAATATAGAAGGCCAGATCGCAGCTATAGGTCTTCAGGGAATAATAAACAGGTCACAGACGCAGAAAATATATGTCATGAACAGCCGCTGCAAGGACAACCGCGGAGGCTGGACTGTCCGATACGGCACCATGGCCCAGATGGGACAGTTCTGGCTGGACAACGTTTTTCAGGATATCCCTAAAAGAGTCCTTCCTCCTGACAGTTCTGCCGGCAACCCCGCATTCAAGGCAATGCTTGCGGAGTACAGTGACTTTGTCAAAGGCGTGGTCATCTACGACCCTGAACTCGAGCAGGCTACCATAGAGGCGGCTACGACTATTGCGGGGCAGACAGACGCTCTCATTCTTTCCCCCGGCCTTTATGATGAAGTCAGGGATTACGGCTTTCCAGTCATTGAAGATCTAAGAGGAAAGTTCAAGTCAAATATCGAATGTGTGGACTGGCTGCTTGCCAACTGGTTTGACGGAGCCTGCCATGACGTGGCTTTCACATGGTCCCATATGAATCTGGATTTCGAGCAGAGCTGGGGAGCGGCCAACAAGGACTATGTCGTGGCCAACAGGCTTTTCACTTTCTTCCTTGACATCACTGTTCCGGAAGAGTGCCACTATAACGAGACTGTGATCAAGAGATATCCTGCCGGAACTCCTGTCGTGGGCTGGACGGACGAACTCTGGGCCGACAAGCTTTTTGCAGACTACGGATATGTTATGGTCCCTCTCATTTCAGTAGAGAACATGACCGTAATGTCATCTTTCCCTGACGTGGAAGGCAAGCCTATTGAGCCCGAGGCATACGAAGTGGACGGAAATACGGTGGTGATTGCATTCCTCATTTCAGACGGGGACAACCTTCTGCACACAATGGTCTATATGCCTTATACCATCGCAAATTCACCGAATTTCGGCGCGGTTCCTGTGACCTGGATCATCAATCCGGCTATCACCGACCTTGCTCCGAGGGTATTCAGATGGTATGAGGAAAAATTTGCGGAGACAGGACAGGAAATGGGGGCGATGATGGGAGACGGGTCTCCGATACCGGAAAGGTATGAAGGATTTTCGTTCTATTGCGCATTTGCCAAGCATTATCTCGAAAAAGCCGGCATGCGTACCATCAAGCAGATGATAAGCGGGGAGGACGTCGCATGGAACGTACAGCCTTATGTCGTCCAGAGCGGCTATGCCGGAACGGACTGGAGAGGTATCGGACCTTATGAATACCACATGGACGGGAACTGCTTCCATGTGGGGACGACCAACTCCGAGCCGGAATATCTGGATGCCGTCCTTGACAACGCTCCTGAAGGCGAACCCTTGTTCCTGTCTGTCATGATCGGTACGGCAGCCACCGACTGTCTTACTTACGCAGCCGAACTCAAGGAGAAGATAGAAGCCCGCAATGACGGAAAGAACTATCTGTTCGTCCGTACTGCTGATCTTGCCGCGACCTACCGTGCGTACAAGGGGCTTCCTGTAGAATGATTGTGAATGGTAAGGAGGAGCTTGTTATGGACATTGCAAGAAGATTCGAAGCGAATCCGCTTCTGTCTACTGGTTCTCTTTCTCCTGCTATAGAAGGGATGGAGATTGCCTGCATTCTCAATCCGGGAGTATTCAGATTTGACGGCAAGACATGGCTCGTACTGAGAGTCGCTGAACGTCCTGTCCAGAAAGAAGATACCGTAAGTTTTCCTGTTTATGATGAAAACGGAAGGATAAAGGTGATGTCTTTTTCAAAGGACAACCCTGATCTGGACATGTCTGACCCCAGGGTGATAAGTTACAAAGGGCAGAACTACTTGACAACATTATCATATTTCCGGCTGGTTTCCAGTACGGACGGAGTGCATTTCTCGGAGGACCCTGCATTTCCCCCCGTTTTCGGGCAGGGCCCTCTGGAGAGCTTCGGAATCGAGGACTGCCGGGTGGCGGCGATGCCTGACGGTTACTGGCTGACTTTCACGGAAGTGTCTCCTGTCGCAGTAGGGGTTGGCCTTATGCATACTTCCGACTGGAAGCGTTTCGACAGATACGGGATGATTTTCCCTCCGCACAACAAGGACTGCGCTCTTTTTGAAGAGCGGATAAACGGGAAGTATTATGCATTCCATCGTCCGAGCAGTCCTGAACTTGGCGGTAACTACATATGGCTTGCAGAGTCTCCGGACAGGTTTCACTGGGGCGGGCACAAGTGTGTCGCCACTACCAGACCGGGCAGATGGGACTCTGTAAGAGTAGGGGCCGGAGCCCCTCCGGTACGAACCGATGCCGGGTGGCTGGAGATATACCACGGTGCTGATGAAACCAACAGATACTGTCTCGGAGCGTTGCTGCTGGATCCGGATGATCCGTCCGAGGTGATTGCCAGAAGCGAAGAGCCTGTAATGGAGCCGACGGCCCCTTACGAGCAGGAAGGTTTTTTCGGCAATGTCGTATTTTCCAGCGGCCAGGTTGTTGACGGGGATGAACTGACCATCTACTACGGAGCCAGCGACCAGGTCATCTGCGGTGCCGGGTTTTCCATAAGGGAAATATTGGATACTCTGCTGTGATTGTATTGATTTTTAGCGTATTGTACTTAACAAATTTTCATATGTGACGGCCCTGAAGTAAGCAGACCTTTTGCCTTCGGGCCTTTTTTATAATATATGGCTGTATTGTCAGGTGCACGGAAAAGCTGTATTTATCTTGTCTGAAAAGATATGACTATGAAACACATTATCCTGCCGGTACTTCTTGCTTTCTTCCTTTTTCCCGGGACAGTATCGGGAGACGGTATTTTTCCCGGTGCCTCCGGTGCCGAGTGGATAGGCGCCGGAGAGGACCCGTATCCGGATTCCGCATGGACAGCTCCGGCTCCTTATTTCAGGAAGGAATTCACGGTCTGCGGGCAGGTCCGGAAGGCGACTGCATATATATGCGGACTCGGATTCTATGAAATGTATTTGAATGGAGGCAAGGTCGGAGACCAGGTACTAGCTCCGGCTGTTACCAATTATGACAGGCGCAGGCTCCGGAACATGCTGTATCCTTTTGATGACAACTCTTCCTGCAGAGTATTGTATAATGTTTTCGATGTCACTCCACTTGTCGTCCGGGGAAGGAATGCCGCCGGCGTGATTCTCGGGAACGGATGGTACAACCAGAGGGACCGTACGGTAGAAGGGAAAATGTGGTATGATACCCCGCGCATGATATGTCTGATAGAGATAGAGTATGCAGACGGGGAAAAGGATGAAGTCATATCCGGGCCAGGCTGGAAGGTATCTTCAGGAGCGATACTTCATGACGGCATTTTCACGGGAGAAGTCTATGACGCCCGTCTGGAACCTGAGGGATGGGATATGGCCGGATTTGATGACTCTTCATGGGCAGATGCGGTGTCTGTACGGGCTCCGTCCGGCAAGATGGTGCGGCAGACAGCGCCGTTCGACAGGGTTACAGAACGTTTCTTCCCGGAATCCTTTGAAAGGAAAGATGATTCCACTTATGTATATGCTTTCCCGGAAATGCTGTCGGGATGGGTGCGTCTTTCCGTTGAGGGTGAGGCAGGTGATAAAGTCCGCCTGAGGTTTATAGGGGAGGAAGCGGAGGATTACGGGCAGCAGGATGTCTATATATTGCGCGGAGGAAAACAGGAGACATGGGCCCCGCGTTTTACATGGCATGCCTTCCGGTATGTAGAGGCGGTATCTCCGGATGCCGTTCTCGATAAGGGAAGTCTGATGGCGGAGTCTGTGCATACTGATGTGGACATGGCCGGGGAGTTCGTCTGCTCCAACAGCTTTTTCAACACTATAAACGAAGCGTACATACGTACCCAGAAGAACAACATGCACGGGAGTGTAAGCAGCGACTGCCCTCATCGTGAACGTCTTGCCTATACCGGGGACGCACAGGTCACGGTAGAAAGCTCGATATACACTTTCGATATGAGGGAATTCTACCGGAAATGGTTTGATGACATGTCTGACGCCCAGAACGGCGAGAGCGGTTTTGTCCCGCATTCCGCTCCTTTCGGAGGTGGCGGAGGCGGTCCTGCATGGGGCTCGGCCTATGTGGTCATGCCGTGGGTATATTATTGCTACTACGGAGATCCGTCTGTACTGTCGGACCATTATGACGGTATGAAGCGGTGGGTGGAATATCTCGGGACCAGGACCGACGGGAGAGGCATCATTGTCAGAGAGGAGCCTGGAGGATGGTGTCTCGGTGACTGGTGTACGCCTGAGGATGTCGGGATACCGGCAGGGCTTGTAAACACTGCATATTATTACAGGGTGACGTTCCTTATGTCGGAAATAGCGTCCGTGCTCGGGAAAAAAGCCGATGCCGAATATTTCAGAGATCTGTGCGATACTGTAAGGAAAGATTTCAACGAGGTGTTTTTCGATAGCGAGTCAGGACGTTACTGGGAAGGAAGGCAGGGGGCCGATGTTTTCCCTTTGGCGTTCGGCATCGTGCCGGAAGGCAGGGAGGATGATGTGCTGAATTCGCTGTTGGGACATCTTGAAGACATCGGATACCATTTTGATACAGGAATACTTGCAACTCCTCTCATGCTTGAAGTTCTCAGTGCTTCGGGGCATACTGATATGGCATACAGACTTATGGACCAGAGGTCAGGAGTAGGGTTCGGATATCTTCTGGATTCGCGGAATACCTGTCTTTGGGAGAGATGGAACGGGTGGGAGTCACACTGTCATCCCATGTTCGGGAGCGTAGTCGCGTGGTTTTACCGTTATATAGGCGGTATAAGATACGACGCGACCCGGCCCGGGATGAAGCATGTGATTATAGCTCCCGAGCCGGTCGGGGAAATGACATCATGCCGGTGTTCATACAGGACAATCTGCGGGACCGTGTCATCATCATGGAGTACGGACGGTAACGATTTCTTTCTGACTGTTTCAGTTCCCGAAGGGGTCACGGCTACTGTGATTCTTCCTGACGGAAGCAGACATCATGTCGGATCAGGCGAAAATTTTTTCAAAACCATATTATCATGAAATATCTGAAATTTGTGGCGGCTGTGCTGGTTGCCGGTGCGGCTTCTGTGCAGATGTCGGCAAAAGTGACTCTGCATCCGATTTTTACAGACAACATGGTTCTGCAGCAGCAGAGTCAGGTCAATATTTGGGGAACAGCCTCCCCGGATAAGACAGTACGTATCACTACATCATGGAACAATGCCATGTATGAGGTGACATCAGACGCTGACGGAGCATGGTCGGCAGTGGTTTCCACGCCGTGTGCGGGCGGACCTTATACGGTGACAGTCTCCGACGGCAGGAAACCAGAAGTCCTTGACAATGTGTTGATTGGTGAAGTATGGATATGTTCGGGCCAGTCCAATATGGAAATGAAAATCGGGGACAAGGTAACGGGAATGGAGCAGGAAATGGCGGATGCCGGAAAGTACAGGAACATACGCCTGCTCCATATAGAGAACCGGACGAGTCCTGTCCCGAATGAGGATGTGGAGATACGCTACGGAGGCTGGCAGACCTGCTCTGGCGAGAATATCTATGACTTTTCAGCCGCAGGGTATTTCTTCGGGAAGCACCTCGCTGACAGTCTTGATGTTCCGGTAGGGCTGATAGAGACTTGCTGGGGAGGCACTTATGCAGAGTCCTGGACCAGCGCGGAAGGTCTTTCACAGATGCCTTACTTCCATGAAAGGCTGGAAAAAATGAAGGTCCTTCCGCAGACAAGGGAAGGCAGGGAACAGCTTTTCAGAGACGAAATGGAACAGTGGCGTACGGATATGAAGAGTGTGGATAAAGGCTATGATGACGGCACGGCAGTATGGGCAATGTCCGGATATGACGATTCTTCATGGACGGATGCCCGGGTGCCGGATTTCCTGCAGGATCAGGGATTCGGCAGCACAAGCGGTTTCTTCTGGCTCAGGAAGACGGTGGATATACCTGCCGACTGGGCCGGGCATGAACTCAGACTTGAACTCGGTGTGGTGGATGACAATGATTTCACCTATTTCAACGGAGTGGAGCTCGGACATACTGAGGGCTGCCTTTCATGGAGGACATATACTGTGCCTGCTGAATTGGTGAAAGCAGGCAGGGCGGCTGTTGCCGTAAGAGTTATGGATACCGGCGGTAAAGGAGGAATTGTCGGTGACGCGCAGAATATAGCCCTTTACAAGTCCGATACAGAGAAGATCGTCATTTCCGGAGACTGGAAATACAGGTTCTCCGTCGGGTTCGCGGAAACCCCGGAAATACCGGTGAATACTGCTACGGAGCCGAACTATCCTGCTTTCCTTTACAATGCGATGATCAACCCTCTTGTGAAGTTCCGTATCCGCGGGGCTATATGGTATCAGGGAGAGGCCAACGTCGCCCGGGCTGACCAGTACGGAGACCTTCTCCCTCTGATGATCAACGACTGGAGGTCCAAATGGGGATATGATTTCCCGTTCTATATCGCCCAGCTTGCGAACTTCATGACAGTGCAGACCGGACCGGAGGAGTCAGAATGGGCTGAACTCCGTGAGGCTCAGGTACATGCTCTCCACCTGGAAAATACAGGTCTGGCTGTCCTTATCGATATAGGTGAAGCAGGGGACATCCATCCCAAAAACAAGTCGGAGGTCGGCCGCCGTCTGGCTCTCAACGCGCTGGCTCTCACATACGGCAGGCATATCGCGTATTCCGGTCCTATGTACAGGTCGTATTCCATCGAAGACGGCAGGATCCGGCTGTCGTTTGATCATGCCGGCAGCGGGCTGGAGGCACGTGGCGGAGAGCTGGCCGGATTCTATATTGCAGGAGCCGACAGGGTGTTCCATAAGGCTGACGCAAAAATTGAAGGGAATACCGTGGTGGTTTCTTCCCCGGAAGTAAGTTTCCCTGTTTCTGTGAGATACGGCTGGGCCAACAACCCTGTCTGCAACCTTTACAACGGAGCCGGACTTCCGGCTTCCCCTTTCCGCACGGATCACTGGAGCGCCAAGTAGAATATATGTGTACAAACCTGAATTTCAAGGTCATTCCGGAGATATTCGGAGTGACCTTATTGTTTTTTTAAATATTATCACTATCTTTGCACGCCCAAAATAGTGGGACTTAAACATAAATTTAAGATTTACAATCATTTATGCCAACAATTCAACAATTAGTTCGCAAAGGACGCGAGGTTATCGTCGAGAAGAGTAAATCTCGCGCGTTGGATGCTTGCCCTCAGAGAAGGGGCGTGTGCGTGCGTGTGTATACAACCACACCTAAGAAACCTAACTCAGCAATGCGTAAGGTTGCCCGTGTACGTCTTACCAACTCGAAAGAGGTCAACGCGTACATCCCTGGCGAAGGACACAACCTTCAGGAACACTCAATCGTACTCGTGAGAGGCGGCCGTGTGAAGGACCTTCCTGGTGTACGTTACCACATCCTTAGGGGCGCTTTGGATACGGCAGGAGTCGAGGGAAGGACCCAGTCCCGTTCTCTCTACGGAGCCAAGAGGCCGAAGAAGACAGCCGCTAAGAAGTAATTCATTTTATTTATCACCTTTAATTTTTCAGTAAAAATGAGAAAATCGAAGCCTAAGAAGAGGATTCTACTTCCTGATCCCAAGTTTCATGATGTAATGGTTACACGTTTCGTGAATAACCTTATGCTCCAGGGAAAGAAGAGTATCGCGTATTCTATTTTTTACGATGCCATCGACATGGTAGGCGAGAAGATGAAAGATTCTGACAAGGCTCCTCTAGATATATGGAGGAAGGCTCTTGAGAATGTCACGCCTCAGGTCGAGGTAAAGAGCCGCAGGGTCGGCGGAGCCAACTTCCAGGTGCCTACCGAGGTGCGTCCGGAGAGAAAGATTTCACTTTCCATGAAGAACCTTATCAACTTCGCGCGCAAGCGTTCCGGCCACTCAATGGCAGAAAAACTTTGTGCAGAGATCATCGCCGCATACAACTGCGAAGGTGCTGCATTCAAGAGAAAAGAAGATATGCACAGAATGGCAGAGGCCAACAAGGCATTTGCGCATTTCCGTTTCTAATCCCCAAGGAGATAAACAATGGCAAGAGATCTTAAATACACCAGAAACATCGGTATCATGGCTCACATCGATGCCGGCAAGACAACAACTTCAGAGCGTATCCTTTACTATACAGGTAAGACCCATAAGATCGGAGAGGTTCATGAAGGTGCTGCCACAATGGACTGGATGGTCCAGGAGCAGGAGCGCGGTATCACTATCACTTCGGCCGCAACTACTGCATTCTGGCACTACAAGGGGGATACTTATCAGATTAACTTGATCGATACTCCGGGTCACGTGGACTTCACTGTCGAGGTGGAGCGTTCTCTGCGTGTGCTTGACGGTACCGTTGCTACTTTCTGTGCAGTGGGCAGGGTACAGCCTCAGTCTGAGACAGTATGGCGTCAGGCTGACAAATACGGAGTTCCTAAAATCGCATATGTCAACAAGATGGACCGTGTAGGAGCAGACTTCCTCGCCGTTGTGGACGAGATTAAGGAGAAGCTCGGTGCGCGTGCTGTTCCGATCTGCCTCCCTATAGGGGCGGAGGACAAGTTCCAGGGTATTGTTGACCTTATCGCAAACAAGGCTATCATTTACGATGGTGGAGAAGAGCTCGTAAACTACAAGGTGACCGACGTTCCTGCAGAGATGGCTGATGAAGTGGCTACATGGAGGGAGAAGCTTATCGAGGCTGCTGCCGAGTATGACGAGTCTCTTATGGAGAAGTTCTTTGAGGATCCTGATTCCATTTCGGAAGACGAGATCATCACTGCTCTCAGAAAAGCCACTATCGACATGTCTATAGTTCCTGCATGCTGCGGTTCTTCATTCAAGAACAAGGGAGTACAGTTCCTTCTTGATGCAGTCATGCGTTATCTTCCTTCTCCGCTCGACAAGGGCGCTGTCAAGGGTACAAATCCTAAGACAGGCGAGGAAGAGGAGCGCAAGCCGGAGGCTAAGGAACCGTTCTGCGCACTTGTCTTCAAGATTGCGACAGATCCGTTCGTAGGCCGTCTGGCATTCATGAGGGCTTATTCTGGCCGTCTTGATGCAGGTTCTTATGTACTTAATACCCGCTCTGACAAGAAGGAGCGTGTTGCGCGTCTTTATCAGATGCACTCCAACAAGCAGAACCCTATCGAGTTCGTCGAGGCTGGAGATATCTGTGCTGCAGTAGGTTTCAAGGATCTCCGTACCGGAGATACCATCTGCGTGGACAGCCACCCTATCACTCTCGAGTCTATGGAGTTCCCGGATCCGGTTATCGGACTTGCAGTGGAGCCTAAGACACAGAAGGATCTTGACAAGCTCGGTATCGCTCTTGCAAAGCTTGCTGAAGAGGACCCTACATTCACTGTCAAGACAGATCACGAGACCGGCCAGACAGTCATCAGCGGTATGGGCGAGCTTCACCTTGACATTATCGTGGACCGTCTCCGCCGCGAGTTCGGCGTGGAGATCAACCAGGGTGCACCTCAGGTCAACTACAAGGAAGCCATCACTGCTACAGTACAGCACCGTGAGGTCTTCAAGAAGCAGACCGGAGGCCGTGGTAAGTTCGCTGATATCATCGTTGAAATCGGACCTGCTGACGAGGGTGTTACAGGACTTCAGTTCGTTGACGAGGTCAAGGGCGGAAACGTTCCTAAGGAGTTCATCCCTTCAGTGGAGAAAGGTTTCAAGTCGGCTATGGCAAACGGTGTCCTTGCCGGTTACGAAGTCCAGTCTCTTAAGGTGACTTTGAAGGATGGTTCATTCCACCCTGTCGATTCAGACCAGCTTTCATTTGAAATCTGTGCGCGTCAGGCGTTCCGCCATGCCTGCCCTAAGGCAAAACCGGTTCTTCTCGAGCCTATCATGTCACTCGAGGTCGTAACGCCGGAAGACTACATGGGAGATATCGTGGGTGACCTGAACCGTCGCAGAGGCCAGATCAACGCGATGGATGCCACCACAGGTGGAGCAAGAATCGTCAAGGCTTTCGTTCCGCTTGCAGAGCAGTTCGGTTATGTAACTATCCTCAGAACGATTTCTTCCGGACGTGCTACCAGCACAATGACATTCGATCACTATGCGGAAGTCCCTGCGAATATCGCCAAGGAAGTTATCGAGAAGAGCGGTTACAAGAACGTTGACGAGGACGAATAATTTAAGTACAAGTAATTTGAATTGATATGAGCCAGAAAATAAGAATAAAACTCAAATCATTCGATCATATGCTGGTGGACAAGTCAGCAAAGAAGATCGTTGATACAGTATCTTCTACAGGAGCTCGCGTGAATGGTCCCATTCCGCTTCCTACCGACAAGAAGATTTTCACTGTGAACCGCTCTACATTCGTGAACAAGAAATCACGCGAGCAGTTCGAGCTTAACTCTTACTGCCGTCTCCTTGACATTTACGAGTCAACCCAGAAGACCGTAGATGCTCTCATGAAGCTTGAGCTTCCGAGCGGTGTAGAAGTTGAGATCAAAGTCTGAGCGTTGCTCTGACAGTTTTTCGGAATCTGAAAAAATATTTTACAGATCGGAAAAATGTTACTATATTTGCAGACCTGTCCGGTTCCTGCCTGACAGGTCTACAATTTAGCTCTTAAAAAGGTCCCATAGCTCAGTTGGTTAGTAGCACCTGACTCATAATCAGGGGGTCACAGGTTCAAGCCCTGTTGGGACCACGGAAAGCGGCTTTCAAAAGCCTTTATGATTAAGCACTTGCATGAAAATGCGAGTGCTTTTCCTATATTTGCCCGGGAAAGAAAGAAAAACCGAAATCCGGAAAAAGGTATTTTACTTGCAGCAACCCGTGGTCAAAAAGAAATAATCCCTATATTTGCCAGTTAAAATATAAAACATGAAAGGCTCGAGAATTCTTAAAGAGACTTACACAAGCCTTGGGAAAGGCTCACAGTATTTCGTATTCAAGGTAAAGAAGCTCAGTTGGAAGCAATGGCTTTCATTGGCTGTCATTGTTGCAGTGGTAATTGCAGCGGCTATATGGTTCTCAAGGCCGGAGCCCGTAGAAGAGGTTCTTCCGGTCGTCAGCACAGAGACTGTCACAACACAGGATGTGAGAATTTACGGGGAATATCCGGGAAATGTACGTGCCCAGCAGTTTGTCGAGGTCAGGGCGAGAGTGGAAGGCTATCTGGAGCAGATGCTGTTTGAAGAAGGTACATATGTAAAGAAAAATCAGGTGCTGTTCATCATTGACCCGCGTCAGTATGAAGCTCAGGTCGAACGGGCAAAGGCCGTGCTGGGAAAAAACAAGGCGCTGGCGACAAAGGCAAAGCGTGATTACGACCGTATAAAACCGCTTTATGACCAGAAAGCTGCCAGCCAGCTTGATCGGGACAACGCCCTGGCCGCATACGAAAGCGCTGTGGCGGAGGTGCAGATGAGCGAAGCCGATCTCACGCAGGACGAGCTTGCTCTCAGCTATACCATAGTGAGGTCGCCTATCAGCGGATATATCGGAGAGCGCTATGTGGATATCGGTACTCTGGTAGGTCCCGGAGGCCAGTCTCTGCTTGCTACTGTTGTAAAAAGCGATACCGTTACCGTCGAATTCAAGATGACTGACCTTGATTACCAGAAAAGCAAGGCAAGAAATGTGAATATCGGACAGAAGGATTCACTGCGCAACTGGGATCCGTATGTGAGAATTACACTGGCAGACAAGTCAATTTACAAATACAGAGGGCTTGTGGATTTTGCCGATCCCCAGGTAGACTCCAAATCCGGAACCTTTACCGTGCGGGCTGACATCCCTAATCCTGACCGGGAACTTCTCCCGGGCCAGTTTACCAATGTGACTCTTTTGCTTGACGTGCGCGAAAATGCTGTTGCCGTCCCTTCAAAGGCTTTGATGATTGAGAAAGGCGGTACATATATATTCGTGCTCAGAAACGACGGCGTCGCCGAAAAGCGTTTTGTGGAGACCGGACCTGAAGTGGGCAACAAGACTGTCATAGAAAGAGGTCTTCTGCCTGGTGAGCAGATTGTCGTGGAAGGATACCACAAGCTTGCACACGGACAGAAAGCGGTACGCGCCAACTCGTAATCATGGATGATCACTCTGATCTTCCTGTTTTCAAGAAACTGAACAGAGAATTAGTATGAAATCCGATTTCTTTATTGACAGGCCCGTGTTTTCGACGGTCATTTCCGTCATCATCGTGCTTGTCGGCCTTATAGGACTGGTAATGCTGCCGGTGGACCAGTATCCTCCGATCGTACCTCCGGTAGTCAAAGTTTCGGCATCTTATCCGGGAGCGAGCGCGCAGACTGTCGCCCAGGCAGTGGCGACTCCGATTGAACAGGAGCTGAACGGTACGCCCGGAATGCTTTACATGGAGTCTACCAATACCAACTCCGGAAGCTTTTCCGCGACTATAACATTTGATATTAACAGCAACCCCGATCTTGCGGCTGTCGAGGTGCAGAACAGAGTCAAACTGGCTGAATCCAGACTCCCTGCCGAGGTGGTGCAGAACGGTATTTCCGTCGAAAAGGAGTCTGCCAGCAGGCTCATGACAATCACTGTCCTGTCGGATGATCCGAAATTCGACGAGATATATTTGAGCAACTATACGACACTCAATGTCCTGGACATGCTCCGCAGGGTTCCGGGAGTAGGAGGCGTATCCAACGTCGGAAGCCGGTACTATGCGATGCAGATATGGGTACAGCCTGACAAGCTTGCAAGTTTCGGCCTGACTGTAAAGGATCTTCAGAATGCCCTGCGGGACCAGAACAGGGAATCTGCCGCCGGAGTCCTCGGACAGCAGCCTATCAGTGATGTGGATGTCACTATTCCGATTACCGCCACAGGCAGGCTGTCTTCGGTAGGGGAGTTTGAGAATATCGTGGTGCGAGCCGGACAGGACGGGTCCATCATAAGGATAAAGGATGTCGCCAGAGTGTCTCTTGAGGCGCAGTCATATAACACGGAGAGCGGAATCAACGGCGGAAATGCCGCTGTCATGAATGTCTATCTCCTCCCGGGTGCGAATGCCATGGAGGTGGCAAAGAGAATCAGGGATACTATGGAGGAAATCAGCAAGGGATTTCCGGAAGGAATGTCATATGACATTCCGTTTGATGTCACGACTTATATTTCCGAGTCCATCCATCATGTATACAAGACGCTTTTCGAAGCGCTTTTCCTGGTCATTCTGGTAGTGTTCCTGTCTCTACAGAGCTGGAGGGCTACACTTATTCCTGCCATTGCCGTACCGATATCCCTTGTCGGAACGTTCGGCATAATGCTCATATTCGGGTTTTCCCTGAATATGATGACGCTTCTGGGACTTATACTTGCGATAGGTATTGTGGTGGATGACGCCATAGTGGTGGTGGAGAATGTAGACAGGATAATGGAGGAAGAACACCTTTCTCCGTATGAGGCTACAAAGAAGGCGATGAGCGGTATAGGCGGAGCCCTGATCGCGATGTCCCTGGTCCTGTGTGCGGTCTTCGTGCCTGTAAGTTTTCTTTCGGGAATAACCGGTCAGCTTTTCAGGCAGTTTACCGTAACCATCGCCGTGTCGGTGATCATTTCCACGATAGTGGCTCTTACGCTGAGCCCTGTCATGTGCTCCCTTTTCCTGAAGCCTCACGATCCGAACAGGAAAAAGAACATCATCTTCCGTAAAATAAACGAGGGTCTTGCAAAAGGGAATTCCTTCTATGAAAAGATGATAAGGGCGAGTCTCAGACACGGACGCAGGATGTTTGTCTTTTTCGGAATCACTGTAATAGGTATCTGGCTGATGGGCAAACTTGTGCCGACGAGCTTCATACCGAAGGAAGACCAGGGCTATTTTACAGTCGAGCTGGAACTTCCGGTAGGCGCCACTCTTGAACGTACAAGGGAAGTGACTGACCGGGCCATGGCTTTCCTTCTCAGGCAGCATGACATACAGTATGTGCTGAATGTCACCGGATCGAGTCCACGTCTCGGGACTACGCAGGGCAACAGCACCCTTACAGTCATCATGAAACCTTGGGAAGAAAGGAAAGAGACAAATATCGAAAAGACCATGCAACTCATAAGGGATTCCCTTTCAATGTATCCCGAGAGCAAAGTCTATATAAGCACTCCGGCGGTCATCCCGGGTCTCGGTACGACGGGAGGATTTTCCATGGTGCTTGAAACCAGGGGAGACGCCACTTACGAGCAGCTGCAGGCAGCCTCCGATACATTGCTTTATTATGCGTCCCAGAGAAAGGAACTTACAGGGCTTTCTTCAGGTCTTCAGAGGGATATTCCGCAGCTGTTCTTCGATGCCGACAGGGATAAGATACAGTTGCTCGGAGTACCTCTTTCAGATGTTTTCTCCACATTGAAGACATTTACCGGAGCCCAGTATGTCAACGACTTCAACATGTTCAACCGTGTTTACAGGGTATATGTCCAGGCCGAGCAGCCATACAGGGCGCATCAGGACAACCTGGGGCTGTTCTTCGTGAGAAGTTCCGGCGGCACGATGGTTCCCGTAACATCCCTGGGTACTACCGAGTATACTACAGGGCCCGGGACTATCAAGAGGTTCAATATGTACTATTCTGCCACAATCAACGGCGAACCGGCTCACGGTACAAGTTCAGGTCAGGCTATGGAAATCCTGGAAGAGATTGTAGACGAGCACCTTCCTGAAAATATCGGAGTCGAGTGGAGCGGCCTGTCGTATCAGGAAAAGAAGGAAGGCGGCCAGACTGGCCTTGTCCTCGGACTGGCACTTCTGTTTGTCTTTCTGTTCCTTGCCGCGCAGTATGAAAGCTGGTCAGTGCCTGTCGCTGTGATCCTTTCACTGCCGATAGCCATTTTCGGCGCATATCTGGGCGTCTGGGTTCTCGGAATGGAAAGTAACGTTTATTTCCAGATCGGCCTGGTGATGCTTGTCGGACTTGTCGCAAAGAACGCTATCTTGATAGTCGAATTTGCAAAAGAGGAAGTGGAGAAGGGAAAGAGCCTGCAGGAGGCAGCCGTAACGGCAGCGCATCTGAGATTCAGACCTATAGTGATGACTTCTCTTGCATTTATCCTCGGTATGCTTCCGCTGGTCTTTGCAACAGGCCCTGGCTCTGAAAGCCGTCAGAATATCGGTACGGGAGTATTTTTCGGAATGATAGTGGCCATAAGCGCAGGTATAGTGTTCGTTCCGTTTTTCTTTGTCTGGATTTACAAGATGAAAAGAAAATTTGCTTCAAGGAGACGCAAGAAAATGAATATTACGGGGACAGGAGCGGCTGTCATGGCTCTGGTCCTGCTTTCAGGAGTTTCAATGACGTCATGTTCGCCGGCAAAACACTGTTCAAGGCCTGAACTTGAACTTCCTGCCCGGTATACGGAAGACAGCGGCATCGACTCGGCTACCGTGGCCGATGTGGAATGGTGGAGAGTATATGCGGACACCACTCTGCAGAAACTCATTTCCGATGCTCTGGAATATAATAAGGATATGCTGATTGCCGCAGAACGTGTGCGCGAGCTGGAATACAGATACAGAATAGAAAAGTCATCTCTATGGCCTTCCGTCTCGGCAGAAGCTTATGCGGACAACGAATATAACAATTATGGCGGAGACGAAGCCGAACCGGATGATCCGGAACTGGGACCGAAACTGTCGCTCAGTTGGGAGATTGACCTTTGGGGGCATCTCAGGTGGGCAACCAGGGAAAAGCTGGCGGAATACCTGTCCAGTGTCGAAGCCCGCAGGGCTTTGAAGATGACTCTGGTGGCTGATGTCGCAAGAGCATATTTCGAACTTCTTGCCCTTGACAATGAGCTGAATATTGTCAGGAGGACACTAGGTACAAGACAGGACGGGGTGAATAAGGCAAAGCTGAGGTTTGACGGAGGACTTACATCCGAGGTGCCTTATCAGCAGTCTCTTGTCGAACTGGCTTCAACGGCGTCCCTTGTCCCTGATCTGGAAAGACAGGTGGCAATGAAGGAAAGCGAGCTGGCTTTCCTTACGGGGTCTTATCCGAAAACAGTGGAAAGAGGCCGTGCCCTGCTTGAACTTTCCTACAACAAGGACGTCCCTCTCGGCGTTCCGTCCCGGCTTCTTGAGCGCAGGCCGGACATCAGGGCCGCTTATCAGGATCTTCTTGCCGCACAGGCTGCAGTGGGTGTGGCCCAGGCGGAAAGATTCCCGACGTTTACTATCAGTCTTTCCGGAGGACTGGAAAGCAACTCTTTCCTGAATGTGCTGAAGTCCCCGTTCTACTATGCGGCTGCGTCCTTTGCCGGCCCTGTCTTTGAATTCGGGAAAAGGAAAGCAGGATTCAAGGCGGCGATAGCCCGGTACAATCAGGCAAAGTACGAGTACGAGAAAACTGTCATGCAGGCATTCCGCGAAGTGTACGACGCATCTGTGAATTTCACTTCGGCCAGGAAGAATTCGAGTCTGAAGTTCGATCTACAGGAAGCTACCCGCAAGTATGTGAGCCTGACTCTCAGCCAGTATATAAACGGTACCATCAACTATCTGGACCTTCTGGATGCCCAGCGTTCATATTTTGACGCCCAGGTCGAGCTCAGCAACGCCATCATGAACGAACATATGGCTCTGGTCGACTTGTACAAGGCATTGGGTGGAGGCTGGTAGCGGCAGCATTTGGAGCGTACTGAAGAAAAGGCCGATAAAATTCACATCATAACCAAATAATGAGTAGATTTAACGAAAAATTCTAAACTATGGACTTCAGCACTACTCATAAAGCGCATCCGTGGCATGGAATCAATCTTGGGAAAGATGCTCCGGATGAAGTTACGGCATTTATTGAAATAGTACCGACAGATACTGTCAAGTATGAAGTGGACAAGGAGTCGGGCTATCTTTCGCTTGACCGTCCCCAGAAATTTTCCAATATTGTACCTTCATTGTACGGATTCCTTCCCCGGACATACTGCAGCACCAAAATGGCGGAACTGACCAACAAGGTACTTGCAAGATATGATGTGGAAGGAGACGGAGATCCTCTTGACATCTGTGTGCTCACGGAAAAGGATGTCACTCATGGGGACATAATAGTAAAGGCGCATCCGATAGGAGGGTTGCGTCTGCTGGATCACAATCAGGCCGATGACAAGATCATAGCAGTACTGAAAAACGATGCCGTATATGGTGCATATACTGACATTGACCAGCTTCCAAAGGACATCATCCGCCGGCTTGTGCATTACTTTACTACGTATAAGGACATTCCGGGAGACAATACCAAGAGAATGGTCTTCATTAACATATACGGTCCGGATGAGGCCAAGGACGTGATACGTAGGTCAATGGCTGACTATCAGGACTATATCGCCACTCATTGACAGGGATCAGGAGAAGAGTATAAGGACAAGCTGGGCAGTTATCACTCTGACGAATATTGCAAGGGGATAGACCGTAGCATATGCTACAGAAGGTTCATCCCCTTTTACTGTACTGTTTGCATAGTTCAGCGCCATGGGATTGGCCATGCTTCCGCATAGCATGCCTGCGTTTCTTGCGTAATCTACCTTGAAGAATCTTCCGGCTATTATCCCGACGGCAAGCACCGGAATCAGTGCCAGAGCAAGTCCCAGTACGATCCACAGAAGTCCTTCCATACAGAACACGGTCTCGAAGAAATGTTCTCCCGAAGCAAGTCCGAGTCCTGCCAGATATGTCGTGATGCCGAACTGCCGGAGCATGAGATTGGCGCTTTGGGTAGTATATGTCGTAAGGTGGAATCTTGAACCGAATGCTCCCATGAGGATGCCTACTATTATCGGACCGCCGGCAAGGCCGAGCTTTATAGGCATGCTCATGCCCGGAATCATGAATGGAACCGAACCCAGAAGAAGTCCGAGCACCAGACCTATGAAAATGGCTATAAGGTTCGGATTATTGAGCTCTTTCGCTTCATTCCCAAGGATTTTACTGCAGTTGTCAATGGCTTTGGTCTCACCTACGATCGTGAGCTTGTCCCCTGTCTGCAGCCTGAGAGAAGGTGAGGCGACCAGATTTATGCCGGCCCTGTTTACCCTTGTGATATTGATGCCATAGGCGTTGCGTAGCCTCAGGGAGCCCAGCTTGATACCGTCCATTTTACTGTTTGTGACGAGTACATGCCTGGATACAAGCAGACTGTCGATTGCATTCCAGTCTATGTCCGGTCTGTTCCAGTCGGTTTCGTCCTGCTCCCCGAAGATGGTCTTTATGCTGTCGACCTCCCCTTTTCCTGAAATTATGAGCAGATGGTCGTTCTTCTGGATTTTCGTATCCGACGCAGGAATCGAGACTCTTCCGTCATGCCATACTCTGGAAATGACGAAATGCATGTCCAAAGGCATCATTATGTCCTTGATGGTCTTTCCGTACACTGCAGGATTGCTCACGTGGTATTCTCCCACGTATGTCTTGTCTTCCAGATTCCTGAGATTCTTTCCGGCATCCTTGTCAAACATCTTCCGGAGAATTATGATGGCGATTATTACCCCGATTACTCCCAACGGGTATGCCACGGCACAGGCCAGGGCCATCCTGGCGACTCCTTCACTGTCGTCCGGGCTGATCTGCAGCATAGCCTGCTGGGCGGCCCCGAGCATCGGGGTATTGGTTACGGAGCCGGAAAGAAGGCCCATCATATCAGACAGGGAAATGCCCGTAGTCCAGCTCAGAACCAATGTAAAAACCAGTCCGATGGCGACCAGGGCCATAGACAGGAGGTTTAGTTTTACTCCGCCTTTCTTCAATGAAGAAAAGAATCCCGGACCTACCTGCAGTCCGAGAGTATATACAAAGATTATAAGTCCGAAATTCTGCGCGAAATCCAGCATGTCGCTGTTGATTTTCAGACCGAAATGTCCTGCAAGAATCCCTATGAAGAACACAAACGTGACTCCAAGTGATATCCCACGGAATTTTATCCTTCCCAGGTACAGGCCGATAGCGCATACCAGAGAAAGTACTATGACAGCTTGAATGACAGAAGGTTCGAAAAATATTTCCTGTATGTAGTCCATCACTTGAAAATAGCAGAATGGTTAATCAATATAAAACAAGCCCCAGTACTCCTCCGGCTATAATGGTCAGTATCGGACTGGCTTTCCACCACCACGAGGCTGCAAATGCGGCTGCGAACAGTATCCAGCTTTTCCAGTCCGGAAAATTGTCCGGAGTGACAAGTATGACTGCCGCCGCCCCTATGAGACCGGCCACTACCGGCTTCAGTCCTGTCAGGACACTTTCCATAGTGTGGTTGTTCTGGAATTTGTTGTACATTTTGCAGATGCCGAGTACAAGTATGAATGACGGGAGTACAACGGCGGCCGAGGCTGTGAATGAGCCGAGTATGCAGACGAATTCCGGAGCGCCTGACTGCTGCAGCACAGTGTAGCCTATATATGTTGCGCTGTTTATCCCGATCGGACCGGGCGTCATCTGCGATATTGCGACAATGTCGGTAAATGTCTGTTCGTCAATCCATCCGTGTACGGATACAACCTGTGCCTGAATAAGGGACAGCATTGCATATCCTCCTCCGATTGTGAAGAGTCCTATTATGAAGAATGTCGTGAAAAGCTGGATGAAGATCATTTCATATCCTCCCTTTTGCGGCTGTCCCGGTATTTTGCAAGTGTATATGAAATGACTATCGTGACAATCAGAATATATATCGGAGACACTTTCAGGAAAGCAACCAGCAGTATGGTCGCCACGGACATGCCCCACATCCACCATGTCCTGTTTGCCTTCCGGGCCATCTGGAGCATCGGGACAGCGATAAGAGCTACCACAACCGGTCTTATCCCCTGGAATATTCTGATTACGACAGGATGATCCTGGAAGCCGGAAAATGCCATGGCTATGATCAGTATGATAAGGAACGGGGGCATGACGCTTCCCAGAGTGGCTACGACACTGCCAGGGGTCCCCTTCAGTTTGTATCCGACAAAAATCGATATGTTCACTGCCAGAAGTCCCGGAGCGGACTGGGAAAGGGCAATGATATCAGGAAATTCGTCGTCTTCCATCCATCCTTTTTTTACTATCTCGTTTTTGACCAAAGGAATCATAGCATAGCCTCCTCCGATCGTAAATGCTCCGATCTTTGCGAAAGTGCTGAAAATCTGAAGGTAAGATGCCATTATGCCTGGTAGTGGAATTTTTTCGTCAAGTTTCAGATGCAAAGGTGAGAAAAATATTTTAAAAAAACTTCGAAAAAATTTGGAGAGTTAAAAAAAGTCCGTATCTTTGCAGCCCGTTTGAGAAATAACGGTAGTTGTTTGAAAATATTGAAAGACTAAAACAGTACAATACAACGCAGTATAGTACCAACAATGAGAGAGCGTAAATTCTTTTGAGAATTCAAGAATCAATAGAAGCTAGGAAAATAACAAATATACAAAGAAGAGTTTGATCCTGGCTCAGGATGAACGCTAGCGGCAGGCTTAACACATGCAAGTCGAGGGGCAGCATAGATTGTAGCAATACATTCAGATGGCGACCGGCGGAAGGGTGCGTAACACGTGAGCGACATGCCCGCATCAGGGGGATAACCGCTGGAAACGGCGACTAATACCCCATGGTTCTGGAGAGATGCATGTTTTTCCAGATAAAGGAG
>CASFGK010000009.1 GCA_949294195.1 uncultured Bacteroidales bacterium
CTCGCAAAATTATCCTTAAAAAATGCTTCCGAACTTCTAAAATACCTGAGTCCTGTCAAAGGTCCATGAAGAATCCATTAGCTACAATAAAACAAAAAGAAACCGACCTCAAAATTACTTTTGGGTCGGCTTCTTTTCTATTTTTACATTATGAAGAACAAAAAAAAGATTAATTGGATACTGATACTTCTGGCTCTTATAGTCGGAATATGTATAGGTCTGTTTCTTAATTTTCTTTTCCCTCTTGACACGCAGAGCGGGATAAACATTTGATTCTACCAAAGGAAGTTATCAAACGGATAGCGTCCTGCATGGATTTCCGCGACCATCTTGTAAAGGTCGGAGCGCAGCTTGTCTATGCCGATCCTGTTCTTGGCGGAGATGAAGATGCATGGTGTGTTCTCCTTTGCTATCCAGCTGTTCTTGAACTCGTCGAGAGTGTAATTAACGGGCTTTTTAGGCTCTAACGAGAATTCGTCATACTCCTCGTACCTGTATGCATCGATCTTGTTGAATACGACGAAAATAGGCTTGTTTATTGCGTTTATGTCGCGGAGAGTCTCTTCCACTACTCTGATATGCTCTTCAAAATTCGGGTGCGATATGTCCACAACGTGCATGAGTATGTCTGCTTCACGTACTTCATCAAGGGTGCTCTTGAATGCTTCTACAAGCTGTGTAGGGAGTTTTCTGATGAATCCTACAGTATCGCTTAACAGGAAAGGGACATTCTCTATTACGACTTTTCTGACAGTTGTATCGAGTGTAGCGAAAAGCTTGTTCTCTGCAAATACGTCACTTTTGGCAAGAAGATTCATCAATGTACTTTTTCCTACATTTGTGTAGCCTACAAGTGATATTCTTACCAATGATCCCCTGTTTCCTCTTTGTGAGGCCATCTGCTTGTCTATTTTTTTAAGCTGGTCTTTCAGTTTTGCAATCTTGTCCTGTATTATCCTTCGGTCTGTTTCTATCTGTGTTTCACCCGGTCCTCTCATGCCTATACCACCTTTTTGCCTTTCAAGATGTGTCCACATTCTTGTAAGTCGTGGAAGCAGATACTGGTATTGGGCAAGTTCTACCTGTGTCTTTGCGTATGCGGTTTTTGCTCTTTGGGCAAATATGTCCAGGATAAGGTTTGTCCTGTCAAGTATCCTGCATGAAAGTTCTCTTTCAAGGTTTCTGAGCTGGGTAGGGGAGAGCTCATCGTCAAAAATCACTACATCTGTTTCGTTTTCCGCTATATATGCTTTGATATCTTCAAGTTTTCCGCTTCTTATGTATGTTCTCGAATCCGGCTTTTCTACTTTCTGTATAAATCTTTTCTTTCCTTGAGCACCTGCAGTTTCAGCCAGAAATTCAAGTTCATCAAGGTATTCCATTACTTGCCTCTCATCGTCTCCCTGCTTGATTACACCGACAAATACTGCTTTTTCTATGTATCTTTCTTTGATTTCAATCATAATGTCTTTTTTTTTTGAAATAAACACATATTTATGCTTTATCCAATAAAAAAGGTCCAGCCATTACGGTCGGACCTTTTTTAAAGTCTCTTTTCCAAGTTTATCTCAACTGGAAGATAACAGGGAATGTGTAAGTTACTTTTACTGCACGGTCCCTCTGTTTTCCAGGAGTCCACTTAGGTGACATTGAAACTACTCTTACTGCTTCTTTGTCGAGTGAAGGGTCTACTCCACGAAGTACTTTGATGTTGCTTACTGAACCGTCTGTATTTACAGTGAACTGAAGGGTAACACGGCCTGATACACCGTTCTCTTTAGCTATTTCCGGGTACACAAGTCTTTCGTTCACCCATTTTGAGAAAGTGTTTGCGTCTCCACCCATGAAAGTAGGTTTCTCTTCCACAAACTGGAATGGAATAGCATCTTCCTCTACGACTTCCTCTTCAACTGTCTCTACATAGTCCATAATCTCTACACCCATGCTTGCGTCATCCTCCAGATTCATGAAAAGATTGTCATCAACCTGAATTTCGTCATCAACGATGTCGATCTGGTCTGACAGCACAGGAATTTTAGGTGTTGCGGTTGGAGGAGGAGGAGGGGTTTCCTGAGTGATTGGAACCATTTCCTCTGCTTCGACTACTTCAGCAGTCTCTTCGAAAACTGATACCTGCTTTTCGGTTGAACTCCACTCGAATGCGAGCCATACAACCAGAAGAGAAAGTATCAAACCAATCTCTGTAAAAAGCAGTTTCTTGTTTTCAAGATTGGCTTTAGGTGACTTTTTGATTTCCATATTCTATGTGTTTATTTCCGGTTTAGCGGCGTAAAGTTAAAAAATATATTTTTTATTTCATAATTTTTTCTGACTTAGTTTTAACTTTGCCGAAAATTTGTGTTATGATACAATATTATTACGAAGATACTGACTTCATTTTTAAGAACAAAACTCTCAATAGCAAATGGTTGAGACTTGTTGCGGAAAGCGAGATAAGAAGAATCGGAGATGTTTCCATCATTTTCTGTTCTGACAATTATATATTGGATGTTAACCAAAGGTATCTTCAGCATGATTATTTTACTGATATCATAACATTCGATTACTGTGAGGGTGCCAGGTTGTCCGGTGATTTGTTTATAAGCGTTGACAGCGTTCGTGAGAATTCCCTTGAATACGGAACTGAATTCAGGGATGAACTCAACAGAGTCATTGTTCACGGCATACTTCATCTTATAGGTTATGATGATCATACGGAAGAGGAAATTGCGGAGATGAGAAAAAAGGAGGATTATTATCTTTCACTAAGGGAGCTTCTTTGATGGGAAAAGTTTACGATATAATAGTTATAGGGGGAGGGCATGCCGGTTGCGAGGCAGCGATGGCTGCTGCAAATATGGGTTCATCGGTTCTTCTCATTACTATGGACATGAACAAGTTTGCCCAGATGTCCTGTAACCCTGCTGTTGGCGGTATAGCGAAAGGACAGATTGTAAGAGAGATTGATGCTTTGGGTGGGTACACCGGGATTGTCACTGATGCCTCTACTCTCCAGTTCAGGATGCTCAACAGATCTAAAGGTCCTGCAATGTGGAGTCCTCGTGCCCAATGCGATAAATTGCAGTACTGTATAAACTGGAGAAAAATACTTGAAACTAATTGTAAATTAGATATTTATCAGGATACAGTCACTAGTCTTTCCTTTTGTGGTTCGCGTATTTCCGGCTGCTGTACGACTACCGGGGCAAAATTCGATTCTCAGGCAGTTATTCTGACTGCCGGAACATTCCTTGAGGGTAAGCTGTTTATCGGAAGGAACCAGTTCGAAGGCGGGAGGATAGGCGAGTTGTCCTCTCATGGGCTGACAGGACAGTTGTCCGGCATGGGAATAAGGACTGCGAGAATGAAAACGGGAACACCTCCAAGAATTGACATTTCTTCTGTAGACACTTCAAGTCTTGTCTGTCAGGAAGGGGATTCTGATCCTGAAAAATTTTCGTATCTTCCATATCTGTCCACTGCACAGAACGGCACACCTCAGATGCCGTGCTATATTGTCCATACAAACACTGAAGTTCATGATATATTGAGAAGCGGTTTCAAGGATTCTCCGCTTTTTTCAGGTATGATAAAGGGAATAGGACCGAGATACTGTCCGAGCATTGAAGACAAATTAAGGACTTTTGCCGACAAGGATACCCACCAGCTGTTCCTTGAGCCGGAGGGCAGGTCGACGAATGAATATTATCTTCAGGGATTCTCGTCCTCTCTTCCTTTGGATATTCAGATTGATGCTTTGCATGCGATTAAGGGACTTGAAGGGGCAAAGATTTTCAGACCGGCATATGCTGTCGAATACGACTACTTCGATCCTGTCCAGCTTAAACCGTCCCTTGAACTGAAATCCATAGAGAATCTTTTCTTTGCCGGTCAGGTAAATGGAACCACGGGTTATGAAGAAGCGGCGGCTCAGGGAATAATTGCAGGAATCAATGCTCATTTGAAAGTGCACGGAAAGGAACCTTTTATTCTCAAGAGGGATCAGGCTTATATAGGTGTACTGATAGATGACCTTATAACAAAAGGTGTTGACGAACCATACAGGATGTTTACTTCCAGAGCTGAATACAGAATATTGCTCAGGCAGGACAATGCCGACTTCAGACTCACACCGCTTTCTTTTGAATTGGGTCTTGCGGACAGTTTCAGATATGATATGACAATGAGGAAATATGAGGCCGTTTCCAGATGTTCGGAGTATTTTTACAACTCAAGTATCAAACCTGAAAAGGTAAATCCATATCTTGTATCTATAGGATCATCTGAAATAGAATCAAGAAAAAGATTTTCCGATCTTATATCCAGACCAGGGGTTAAAGTTTCCGATCTTATGAAATATGTTCCACGTGGAACAATAATTTCAGAGTATATGGATATACATTGTAATAGAATCGGAAACCTGCCTTCTCCTGATGAGTGTTTTGAAAACTTCAATTATTTAGGGGTTTTGAAATTGCTGGAAGAAGGAAAAATTATTGAAGTAAAAACTGATTCGGAATACAGCGGCAATTACAGAGCTTTGTATGATGCCATGAGAGTTCTGAGGTGGAATTGTGATTATCCTCTGCCGGAAGCAGGGTGCGATGACTTCATGCTTTCGAAGATTAATGAAAATTCCAGACGGGAAATTATAGAGGCAATAGAAATATCCATAAAATATAAAGGCTATATCGACAGGGAAAAAAAGATTGCCGAAAAGATAATGAGACTTGAGAATCTTCTTATTCCTGATGATTTTGATTTTGATAGGGTGGAGAGTCTTTCTATCGAGTGCAGGCAGAAACTGAAGAAATATGGTCCGAAAACTATAGCGCAGGCTTCCAGGATTTCAGGAGTTTCACCTGCGGATATTTCCGTACTGCTTGTATATTTTGGAAGATAAAAAGAAAAGTGTTCCACGTGGAACACTTTTCTTTTTATTAGAGTCGTTTCAAAGCAAGTTTGATGATCATTTCCAAAGTCGCTTCAGGTTTTTCCTTGAGTACTGCGGATACAACTTTGTTTACATTTGCTTTGGTAAAACCGAGGAGTACAAGTGCAGTCGTGGCTTCCTGTATTATACTGTTGTCTACCTGGCTGAAAATGGCTGGTGAATCGTTTCCGGCTCCTTTGACAACTTTATCTTTAAGTTCAAGAATAAGCCTCTGTGCGCTTTTCAGCCCTATTCCCTTTATGCTTTTAATCCTATTGATGTCTTCAGCTATTATAGCGTTTCTGATTTCATCCGATGTAAGAGAAGAAAGCATCATCCTTGCTGTAGCGGCACCTATTCCTGATACTCCGATGAGAAGTCTGAAAAGTTCCCGTTCGTCTTTTGTCCCGAATCCGTAGAAGAGTTCCTCGTCTTCTCTCAGGTAATGGTGTATATAGACAGTTACTTCCTTTCTGTTTTCAAGCTGCGAAAATGTCTGAAGAGAAATGAGAATCCTGTATCCTATACCATGACACTCGACTACCGCATCAGTAGGAGTAAGATCTTCAAGAGTTCCTTTGATGTATTCTATCATGTGAAATACCTGATTTGGTTACGGACGCAAAAATAGTGAATTTATTCTTGCTGTTACATCCGGTACTGACCAAAAATCGTATTGCTGTAAGGAAAAGAATTTTAAGAAAATTAAAATCAGCTTCTCAATCTTTTTCTAAATTTGCGGTTCGTAAAAGACGGCTGAAATGACTGTTGATCAATTGAGGGAATATTTTCCTGCCCTGAGCAGGAAAGTTTATGGAAAAGACCTGGTCTATCTGGACAGTGCGGCTACAGCACAGCGTCCTCGTTCTGTAGCTGATGAGTGGATGCGCATTACTGTAGAAAGCAATGCGAATATCCATCGTGCCGTACACTTGCTGGCTGAAGAGGCGACGGCTTCTTACGAGCGTGCCAGAGCAGAGGTGAAATCTTTTATAAATGCTGGAGAAAAAGAAGAGATTATCTTTACTTCAGGTGTGACGGCAGCTGTCAATCTTGCGGCATTTTCTTTTGGAGAGGCGTTTGTCAAGGCAGGAGATGAGGTGATAGTCAGCGAATGCGAGCATCATTCTAACATTGTTCCATGGCAGATGATGTGTATGCGCAAAGGTGCTTTTCTTAAAGTCCTTCCTGTGGATGACAGGGGCGAGCTTGTGCTTGAGGATCTGGAAAGACTTATTTCTTCCAGGACAAGGATAGTCGCGGTAACACATATTTCCAATGTTCTCGGAATAGTAAATCCTATAAGGGAAATAGTCAAGATATGTCATTCAAAGGGAGTTCCTGTGCTGGTTGACGGCGCGCAGGGAATAGTTCATTGCGGAGTGGACGTACAGGATACCGAATGTGATTTTTATGCCTTTTCAGGACATAAGATATATGCTGCTACAGGAACAGGCGTACTTTACGGCAAAAGGAAATGGCTTGACGGCATGCCTCCTTACATGGGAGGAGGAGAGATGGTGGGGACTGTAAGGTTCAGCGGTACGACATATGCTCCGCTTCCTCTTAAATTCGAAGCCGGGACACAGAATTTTGCCGGTATTTCCACCATGACTCCGGCTCTTGCTCTTGCCGGGAGTATAGGAAAAGATTCATGTCTGAAAGAAAATGAACGCGCTGTCAGGGATTATGTCCTGGATGCTTTGGCTTCTGACAGCAGGATAAGACTGTACGGATATCCTTGTGACAGGGAAAGGAAGATACCCCTTTTTTCTATTTCAGTCAAAGGGGTGCATCATGAGGATCTGGCCCTTATTCTGGACAAGATGGGAATAGCGGTCAGGTCCGGACAGATGTGTGCCGAGCCTCTTATGGACAGGTTCGGCGTGACGGGTATGCTTAGAGCATCTTTTGCTCCGTACAACACACTTCACGAAGCAGAATATTTCATTCAGTGTCTTGATAAGGCCATAAATATGCTGAAGTAGAGGAAAATTAAATTACAATATATGGAAAAAACATTACAAGATGTTGAAAATGAGGTAGTTGACGAATTTTCAATGTTTGATGAATGGCTTGACAAATACGAGTATCTTATCGAGCTTGGAAAATCACTTAAAGACTATCCGGACTCGGAGAAGACCGATAATCATCTTATAAAGGGTTGCCAGTCAAGGGTTTGGCTTGATTATAAAATAGATGGAGGAAAGATTTTCTTTAATGCCGACAGCGATGCCATCATTACAAAAGGTATCATTTCCCTTCTTATAAGAATCTATTCCGGCAGGACAGCGGAAGAGATTCTGTCTTCCGACTTTTCGGTAGTCGACAGAATCGGACTTAAGGAAAATCTGTCTCCTACGCGGGCAAACGGTCTGGTGTCCATGATAGAGAAAATCAGAGAAGTTGCATCAGAGAATATTTAGACATTATAGCAAATATGGCATTGGAAAGAGATATAATAATGGCGCTCAGGCAAGTTTATGATCCTGAGATACCTGTGAATATCTACGACCTCGGACTGATATACGAGCTGAAAGTAGATGAAGGTCACAACGTATATATCCAGATGACACTTACTGCCCCTAATTGTCCTATGGCAGACTATGTCGTGGATGCCGTAAGGGCTGCAGTCGAGGATGTTCCAGGGGTAGTCAGTGCAAAGATAGAGCTTGTTTTCGAGCCTGTCTGGGATAAAAGCCGTATGTCGGAAGAGGCTTTGGTAGAGTTGGGACTTGACTGACAGGAAACTGTCATCAAATCCGTCAGGATACTGTAGCTGTCATCAGTATATGGAAGTTTATTTTTCGTTGGGAACAAACCTCGGGGACAGGGAAGACAATATACGCAGGGCACTTGAGTTAATGGACGAGGCTTTCGGAGTACATTATGACGCTCTTTCCGGTATGGTGGAAACGGAACCATGGGGCTTTGAGTCGGAAGACCTTTTCCTGAACTGTGTTGTAAGGTATATGCTTGACGAACCTTGCCGGAAGATTCTTTCGGAATGCAAAAAGATAGAAATGCTGATGGGGAGAAGTGTTCATTGCCCTGAGTTTGATGAAACCGGAACGAGAATATACCGGTCAAGGATTATAGATATTGATATATTGTTCCACGGGGAACATCGGATAGATACTGATGTACTGAAGGTACCGCACCCTTTGATGAAACATAGGGAATTCGTAATGGTTCCTCTCGGAGAGATTGTTTCAGAAGGAATGAGGAAGGCATTTCCTGATATTTTTGAAGCGGCGGACGAGCCGAAATCAGACTGATTCATATCCATGACGGCATTAATCTTCTGATAAATTCGTCCAACTGACGTTAATTTAGTATTTTTGCGCTCTGAAATCTGGAAACTAGAATTAACAGTATATTTTTATGACACAGGATGAACTTTTCAAGACTCTGGTTGCGCATTGCAAGGAGTATGGTTTCATTTTCCCGTCAAGCGAGATTTATGACGGACTTGCTGCCGTATATGATTACGGCCAGATGGGAGTCGAATTGAAGAACAACATCAAGAGATACTGGTGGGAAGCCATGGTGAGGCTTCATGAAAATATAGTCGGCATTGATTCATGTATTTTCATGCATCCCAAAATCTGGGAGGCATCAGGGCATGTCGGGGCATTCAACGATCCGCTAATCGACAACAAGGATTCCAAAAAAAGATACCGTGCTGATGTCCTTATAGAGGATTATATCGCAAAACTCGAAGAGAAAATCAGGAAGGAGGCGGAGAAAGCGCGCAAGAAATTCGGGGATGCTTTTGACGAGGCCAAATTTATGGAGACCAACCCGAATGTGCTCCGCCACAAGGCGAAAATAGACGAGGTACGCAAGAGAATGGCTGACGCACTAAATGCAAACGATCTCAATGCTCTCCGTCAGATCATCATTGACTGCGAAATCGTCTGTCCTATATCGGGGACAAAGAACTGGACAGAGGTCCGCCAGTTCAACCTGATGTTCAGTACTCAGCTCGGAAACACTTCCGACGATACCAATGTCATCTATCTCCGCCCTGAGACAGCCCAGGGTATCTTCGTCAATTATCTTAATGTACAGAAGACCGGACGTATGAAAATACCTTTCGGTATCGCCCAGATAGGAAAGGCTTTCAGAAACGAAATTGTCGCACGTCAGTTCATATTCAGGATGAGGGAGTTCGAGCAGATGGAAATGCAGTTCTTCATCAAGCCGGGGACTGAGCTAGACTGGTTCAGGACGTGGAAACAGAACCGTCTTGCATGGCACGAGGCTCTCGGAATGGGAGACGGAAACTACCGCTTCCATGACCATGAGAAGCTTGCCCACTATGCCAATGCCGCCACTGATATAGAGTTCAACTTCCCGTTCGGCTTCAAGGAACTGGAGGGAATCCATTCAAGGACAGACTTTGACCTCGGAAACCATCAGAAGTTCTCAGGCAAGAAAATCCAGTATTTCGATCCTGAAAGCGGGGAAAGCTATACACCGTATGTCATCGAGACATCAATCGGCGTGGACAGAATGGTTCTTGCGGTCCTTTCCAATTCGTATCATGAAGAGAAACTTGAAAACGGGGAAAGCAGGGTAGTGCTCGGCATTCCTGCTCCTCTTGCTCCGGTTAAGGTCGCGGTCCTGCCTTTGTTGAAGAAAGACGGACTTCCAGAGCTTGCCCAGAGTATAATGGATGATCTCAAGTATGACTTCAACTGCCAGTATGACGAGAAAGACAGCATAGGCAAGAGATACCGCCGCCAGGATGCTATCGGAACACCGTTCTGTGTGACTGTCGACCATGATTCGATCAATGACCATTGCGTGACAGTACGTGACCGCGATACCATGACCCAGGAAAGAGTGAAGATAGAAGATCTCCATAGTATCATCGGGTCCAAAGTGAATATGAGCAACCTTCTCAGGAAGCTGAAATAATTCACGGCAGAAAATACATGAAAAAGGGAGACCCATTTGAGTTCTCCCTTTTTTCTTTATACGGAAGGGGCAGGGTCCTATTCGGTTTTACGTGACAGTTCGAATCCTATCTTCATTCCGTCATACTGGTTCACCAGAGAGTTGAGAATACCTAGTTTTGAATCTCCGGAAGTGGAGGATATCTTCCCTATGAAATCCAGTAATTTGTCTGCATTGAACAGAAGTTCCATATATGAAAGGCCTACGCTTACCTGAGTCTTCAGGACTATGCCTTTAAGTTTGTCGTTCCTGCCGTAATCCAGTTCGATGAAGTTTTCTTCACTTGAAAAAGTGTATTTACCCTGGAATTTCATTTTGTTGAATGTAGTTGTGAAAGTGCTGTCTGTGCTGAAGGTATAACCGAAAGCACCTTGTTTCAGCCCTATTTTCTGCAGATACTCATCCAGCTTGTCTTCTATCTGGCTTGCTGCAAGATCTGAAGCTGCATTCATCAGTACGTTGTCTCCTGTGAACTTGACGGCAACTCCTGTATATTCCCAGTTTCCCGATATGTTTTTGGGTATTACGTCAAGCTGCTGCACTACTGAACCCACGGCTTCCTTGAGATTTTCTTTGTTCAGAAGGTTTTTAAGTGACTGACCGTAGAGCTGGCTGCCGCACAGCAAAAGCAGCGAAGCCAGCAGATAAGCATAAGTCTTTTTCATTTTCTGTGGATTTAAAATTTCCGAAAAAATAGAAAATATTCTTAAATTAGCGACCTCTATTTGTAAAAATTCGGCATAAAATGAATAAAAGTGTTCTGACAGTTGTCCGTCTTACGTTTTTCTCTATGATGCTGGTAGCACTGGTCGTAATAATGATTCTCAATATCATGGAAGCCGGTGTCAGGACAGTATCCGACAAACTTTTTCTGGCTCTTTTCATATTGCTCATCATTTGGGCTGCAGTCAGAATCATAGGTCTTGTCAAAAGTTTGAGAAACAGTTAGTCTCAGGTACTGATGACTGATGTGGCGTATCATGAAGGCAAGTCACGCTTTGAAGCTCTGTTCCGCTACTGGTACAGGCCTTTGTGTGTTTATGCCCTGCACTATCTCGGCGATACAGACAAGGCTGAGGATACAGTGCAGGAATGTTATATATCCCTGTGGGAAAAGACATACGGTGCCGAAGCATGCGCCGGAACGGCAGGGGAGTCCTCTTGTATGCTGAAAAATCCGAAATCCTATCTTTATACGATGGTAAGGAACCGGTGCATAGACATGTTGAGAAAAAAAGGAAATCCGGCAGGAGAGAATGTCCGTATTGAAGGTCTGCACGATGACGAAAATCTTAGTGCTGCGGAGCGGCTTTACGCAGATGATGTCCTGCAGGAGGATTCCGTTACGGAAGCCCGGCTGTGGACGGCAATAGATTCCCTCCCGGAAAAATGCCGTGAAATTTTCCTCATGGCCAAGAGGGACGGGCTCCGCTATGAAGAGATAGCGGAAGACCTCGACATATCGGAGAATACGGTCCGTAACCAGGTCAGCAAAGCCTTGAAAATCCTTAAGGAGGGAGTCAGGAAGGCGGTATATTTACTGTTGGGTCTGTGACAATTGACCAGAACCGGGCTGGAGAGCCTGCCTAGAAACCAGAAATTATGATCACCGAGAAAGAAAAAAGGGAGAAAGGGGAGTGGTATGATGCAAACAACGACCCCGTCCTGCTGAAAGAGATGTCGGACTGCCAGAGCAGGCTGTACGGATACAATATGCTACGTCCGGAGCAGATACGGGAGAAAACTGTGGCCTTGCGCGGAATTCTCGGGAAAATGGGTGAGAGATGCACCGTACAGCCCTCTTTCAGGTGCGACTACGGCTATAACATATTTCTTGGGGATGATGTATTCATTAATTATGATACTGTGATTCTCGACGGAGCTCCGGTGACTGTCGGGAATCATGTCTTCATAGGTCCTCAGTGCGGTTTATATACTGCCATACATCCTTTTTCTGTTCATGAAAGGAATCTCGGCCTGGAACGTGCTCTCCCCATCACGATACATGACAATGTCTGGATAGGCGGCAAGGTCTGCATTCTTCCCGGAGTCACCGTAGGGGAAGGGGCTGTCATCGGGGCCGGCAGTGTCGTGACAAAGGATGTCCCTCCTTATACGGTCGTTGCAGGCAATCCCGCCAGGGTCATAAAGACTCTTGAAAATTCTTTCATTTCACGATAGTACTTTTCCCGTTTCTTTCCGTCATATGGTTGAAATCATAACTGGAAAATGGAAAACTGTCAGGAAAGGAATCTCAGGTTCGTTCTTAAGCACTATAGGAAGGGAGTTCTCGATACGGGCAAAGCCATATCCGGCTTCAATGCACATATTTCGGGAAAAGGCGCTTCAGAAGCAGAGGCAGGCCGGTTTCCGTTGCGAGGCGCAAGGCCGGGAAATGCAAGAAGGACTGTCTGGTTGTCCGTCGTTTCAACGGCGGCTGCAGCCGCCGTCGGGGCGTTCATATATTTTAATACCGGCAGCCGCCGGTGGACAGAATTCACTACAGCCGATGCCGTACGTACATGTGTCCTTCCGGACAATACCGTCGTGACAGCGGCACCGAACTCGTCAGTCAGGTTCAGGAAAGGCCGTACATTCAGCCGTGGCAGGCAGGTGGAGATGTCCGGAAAAGTATTTTTCCGGGTCGCCAGAGACCCCGGTCATCCTTTTGAGATAACATCCGGTGCCGGATATGTGAAAGTTCTCGGCACGGAATTCCAGATAGAAGAAATACCGGCTGACCAAAATACGGATAATCAAAACATTATAACCAGGACAGAAGTTTCGGTCCGCAACGGGAAGGTATTTTTCTCAAAAACTCCTGAAACGAAAGGGCTTGTACTTACCGAAGACATGTCCGCCAGTCTGGACTTCGGGGAAACCATCCCTGTTCTCATCAACCATGCACCGAATCCCGAAGTCTGGGCTACAGGTGTTTTCGAGTATGATGCCGTACCGCTGCGGGATGTCCTGGATGAACTTTCCGGATACTACGGCGTTCCTCTGTCAATCGACGGGACAGAAGACCAGTATGGCAGACGCCTTACCGGAAGTTTCGATGCGGAAGACCTTGATGAAATCATCGGCATAATAGAGGATACCATGGATATTACCATAACGGAGGGCAGATAGTCAGTCAAGAAGGGAACATGATATGAAACCATACGATAAAGTAACATTTCTGGTATCTGTACTTGTGTCATGGACATTTGCCTGTATGCCGTCCGCTGCGGCTGGAGCTTCATGCATGGATACCCCTTCCATGCAGTCCCGCATAGTGACCCTGAAAGACAAGGTGAAGAGTCTGGAGTCGGAGTACGGAGTCAGGTTTGTCTACAGTTCGGATATAAATCTGGAGAGACCGTATATCGGAGGACGCCCGGATGCAGCGGAAAATACTGTGGAATCCGGCAGTGCCGAAGGACTTGAAGCTGCCCTTGACAGGGTGTTCCGGGGTACGGGAATCAGCTGGAAGAAGCACCGCAGGTACATAATGCTCGGTCTTGAGCCCCCCGTCGAGGTCAGGGACTCTATCCGGACCATGGCAGGAACGGACGGCATACCGGAGCGGAACGATACGATAGCGGAGTCCCGTATCACCACTGGCCGATACATCCGGGAAAGGAACAGGACACAGACAGGACTTACACGGATAGACGGGGAAAAATTCAACAGGGGCTTTGCGTTCCTGAGCAGCCCGGATCTGATAAAGACTATCCAGTCACTGCCCGGAGTAGCAGGAGGGACTGAGCTGATGTCCGGTCTGTATGTCCATGGCGGTACGGGAACGGACAACCTGTTCCTTCTGGACGGAGTCCCTATGTATCAGGTGAGCCATCTTGCGGGTCTGTTCTCGTCGTTCAACACGGATGTAGTCGAGTCTGTAGATTTCTACAAGAGCGGTTTTCCTGCGCGTTACGGCGGACGACTTTCCTCCGTGGTAGACGTCAGGACCCGGGAAGGGGACTTCGGGGAGTACCACGGCCTGTTTTCGATAGGGCTGATAGACGGCAGGCTTCAGTACGAGGGACCGATAGTCCGTGGAAAGACCTCGTTTAACGTGGCCATGCGCCGCAGCTGGCTGGACATACTGATGGTACCGGGATGCAAAATAGCCAATAAATACCTGAAAGAGGAGAGAATGATCGATGCCAGGTATTCATTCTATGACATCAACGGCAAGATTACGCACAGATTTTCCCGGGACAACCGGCTTTCGCTTAATTTCTATACCGGAAGGGACGGATTCAGACTGAAATATCATACAGACTCCGATGAGCAAGAAGCGGGGAAGCCGGTCCTTTACAATACCTCATCCACACATTTCATATGGGGAAACCTGACTGCTTCCCTTGACTGGGACTACAGGATCAATGACAGGATGCATACCAATGTGACTGCGTGGTACACCATGAGCAAAGGCAAGACCGGGCTCAGTACCGTAAACTGGTCCGGTCCGTCATTTAGAACAGATGTCGGGGAGAAAAATTTTTCCGTAGTCCGGGATTTCGGCATTGAGGCGGATTCCGACTGGATTCCGGCAGACAGGCATCATGTGAGGTTCGGGGCAGGATACCAGTTCCACACTTACAGCCCTTTCAGGAAAAACAAGACTTCAATGATTTCGGAAGAGGCGGATGTTCCTGTCGGGAATTATGAATATTCCTCTGTATATCACGGGCATGAAGCATCTGTATATATCGAGGATGAAATCGCATTCGGCAGCCGTTTCAGTGCCAATGCCGGCCTGAGGTATGTCCTATTCGCGGTTCCGGACAAAGCGTATCATGCTCTGGAGCCCAGAATGGCATTGAAATACAGTATCAGCCCGGCAGTCAGCATGAAAGTGTCTTATACGGAAATGAACCAGTTCAATCATAGCGTATCAACCGTATATATGGATCTTCCGACAGGTCTTCTGATGCCTTCGACAGAGAAAATAAAGCCGTTGCATTCCCGTCAGGCGGCCCTCGGGGTGTATTCTCTGCTGCCTCGCGGCTTCCATCTGAATATGGAAGGTTTTTTCAAGACAATGGACAACATACTGGAATACGACGGCCTCAACAGCCTGTACCCTCCTTTGGACGAGTGGGAGACTTCTTTCGTCCCGGGAAAAGGCCGTTCATTCGGAGCGGAACTGGAACTGGGATACGATACCGGGAACCTGGATATAGATGCATATTATACCCTGTCATGGACACAGAGGAAGTTTGACAGTTTCTACCCTCAATGGTACAGTGACAGGTTCGACAACAGACACAAGATCACCGTTACCGCCTCATACAGGATTACGGACGGGATCGACATGTATGTGTCATGGAACTACCATAGCGGCAACAGGGTGACCGTCCCGGACCAGGGTCTGCCGCAAACCGGGTCAGCCGGCAATGTCTATTACGACTACCTTTACAGCAAGCCGTACAATGCCCGCCTTCCTGACTATCACCGACTGGATTTCGGCATGAATTTCCGCAAGACCACTAAAAGAGGAAATGAAAGTATCTGGAACCTTAGCGTCTACAATGCATACTGCCGTATGAATGCGCTTTTCGCCCAGATACAGGAAGGGGATAACGGACGCTATTACGGAGAAGCCATAGCGGTTTTCCCGATTATACCGTCATTCAGCTATACATTGAAATTCTGAAAATGATACGACTCATAAAAACAGCCATTGCTCTCATGTCGGTCATGGCGGCGGTCTTGTCATGCCGGTACACATTCGACCTGACCGGCCTTTCCGACAAAGGGAAAATCTACATGATGTGCATCCCCGGAGGGTCAGACACTACCATATTCGAACTGAAGTCTACGGTGCCACTGACTGATGCCGGGACAAAGCCGGTACCGGTTGAAAATGCCACCGTATCCTTTTCCGTCAACGGTACTCCGGAGAACCTCCTGCTGTCTGACGGATCGGACCCCCGTATTCCGGAGGGCAGTTTCTACACGCTGAAGAAATTCTCCGCAGGAGAAATACTTGATTTCAGCGCTTCTGCGGAAGGATTAGGTGATATTTCGACTGAAACTGTTGTTCCGGACCGGTTTCCTGATGTCCTGACGGAAATCGGTCTGGAAACGGAATACAATTCTTTCGGACAATACGATGCTCTGGCCCTTAAGGTTTCGTTCCGGGACGACCCGTCAGGCAAGGATTTTTACGGCATCATGGTACAGGGCCAAGTATACTATGTCAGGAATTTCGACACCGGACAAGAGGATTTCCCTGCAGAGGATTACTGTTATTTCCCATATGTCTTTACCGATGATACCATGGACATGTCTTCTGAAAAGCCGGAACTCAGGATCAACTATACGGGAGGCAACCGTCTGAACGAGGATTCATCAGATCCGGAAATGCTCCTTTTCAACGACGGTTCCTTCAATGGAAGGATTATGGAACTGAGTGTAAACACCAACTACATCCAGGACTGCCGCTACACTATGAACACCGGTACGGTTGAATGCCGCAGCAGGTACCGTTTCATACTGTTCAAGCTGTCCCCGGAATTCTATGACAGTATAAAAGCATGGTACAACAGGTCTTATGGTCTGCCATACGTAGAATATGCCATGTCGTCACCTTCATTTGTCTATACGAATATCCGTGGCGGACTCGGCTTTTTCGGTGCGGTCAATGTTTCTGTTTCTGAATGGATGGACAATCCTGGGGAACTTAAAGAAATGGGACCGTACATGGGGTCTGTGTAGAATAGTGATAAAAATCAATCGATTGCAGGAAAAATTCCGTATATTTACAGAAAACCGGGCAATCACACCGGTTTCGTATATACGGATTTTCTAATATAGGCACTATGGATCCCGACCTGCAGTATCTGTTTGATCTTGACTGGATAATCACCCGTATAAACGGGAAAATATCTTCTGTGGCCCTCGACTGGAAGCCGCTTGCCGCCCTCACTTCCAAAATTTCATTCTGGCCTTCTTCACGGATTTCCGACATTGAAAGCGTTAAAATCAGTACACGGGAACTTCTGAAGATTTCTTCGGAAGCCGTATGGGACGACCTGTTTCCGGTAGGCACCCCGTTCCAGAAAAAGGTGTGGGAGAATCTTTTCTATCTTACGCACTGCAGGCCGGAAGAATCTCCTGACAAGAGGTCAGCGGAGCCGGGTAATCCAGTCAGGCTGGTAAGCTATACCGACTTTGCAGAGATGTGTGGCAGCCGTCCGGGGGTAAGGGCTGTGGCGCATGCAGTCGGCCTGAATCCGATACCGGTAATAATCCCGTGCCATCTTATAGTACCGAAAGAAGCGACTGACAGCATCGCCCGCACAGAAAAAGAAGCAGAGACCACCCTTTTCGGAAAGGACGGTCTCTGTCTTGATACCTCGCTTGATTTCGGACAGTTCAGCCTTCTGGGAGGAAAACCACTCAAGCGCGACCTCATCCGCCTTACTTTTTCAGATAATATGTGACAGAGGTCACTACACGTACCTTCTTGATTTCAGGGGTGTTGCTGTCGCGGTTTTCTATAGTGAAAGTTCCCTGGTTGGCTGTCTTGATCTTGCCGAGCCTGCTGCCTGAATCCTTTGCGAATTTTTCGCCTACTTCACGGGCATTCTTCGTAGCCTCTTCGATCATTCCGGGCTTTATCTCATTCAGTCCTTCGAACTTGAATTCCACAGGGTTGCTCCATGCATTTTCAGACCCTACCACGATACCTTTCTTCAGCAGGTCAGTCTGCTTTTTCATCAGGGCGAGGACGGTATCCACGTTGCCTGTGCAGACAGTGACGACATTGGTCGACAGATAGCGGTATGTCCGGTCATTGTTACCGTATTCCTGTGCATATTTATCCGATATTACGGGAACGGCCACAGTGATTTCGGAATCGGCTATACCTCCGTCCGTCAGGAATTTCCTGATAGTGGCGGTGTTCCTGTTTATTTCAGAATATACGGTGTTGATATCGTTCCCCACCACTTTGAATACCAGAGGCCAGATGACCTTGTCTGCCGGTACCTCTTTTTCACACAGACCTTTTACGGTCACTATCCTGTCGAAAGACCTGAAGTCCTTCACCGCCTTCGGGAGCATGGTCCCCAGAAAGATCAGGCCGGTCATTATGAACAGGCCCGAAAAGAATTTACCTTTATCCATAACTGTAAAGTTTGAAATATCCGGCCAATATAATATTTTTCAGCCAAATTATGATGACTGCGAGCTGTCGTATGATTATATCCGGGTTCCCGGTCATTCCCCTGTCCTGTCCAGGTAAGCCTGCAGGGCGGTGCGGTAGGCGATGCACTGGTCGATGTACTCGTTGGAGCATTCCTGCAGCCGGCTCTGCGCCTGAAGAAGATCTGAAAGCGGGGACATCCCGGCCCTGTAATAAGACTCCAGCTGATATACGCTCTCCTGCGCTGTTCCAACACTTTCACGGGCCACCAGAAGCTGTTCCCAGGAAGCCGTAAGATCCATCCACAGCTGCCTTACCTGCAGGATGAGCTGGGCATTCAGGAAGTCCTTTTCATTCTCGGCCTTCTGTATCTGGTAGTCGTATCTCTGCATTTTTCTGGCTGTCTTCCCCCAGTCGGAAAGCGGAATCTGTATCGAGGCGAACACTGCGCCGTTCATCTGCCCTTTGTCTATGATGTTCCCGTACCCGTAAGACGCCCCGACACCGATCTGCGGCAGGGTTTCCCCAACGGTCATCTTCTTTTCCAGCTGCTTCGACCGGACTGAGAGGTCCAGCAGCCTGCTCTCTGCCTGTCTGGCGGCCGCTTCCTCTTCCGGCATGTAATAGGCATCGGGGGCGGACAGGTCAGTCAGTCTGTCCGAAAGCAGTATGTCGTCTATATAAGGAACGGAATCGTTCCGTATGGTGCTGTATGGATTGTACTCGAGACCTATGGAATTGAACAGGTTCATCTTTGCGAGGCGGATTCCGTTCCTGACCCGGATTTTACCGGAGCGTATCTCGTTTTTCTTCAATTTTACCTGGAGCAGGTCATTTTCTGTGGCCAGCCCGGCCTGTACGGCCGCATTGACATCCCGGTACAAAGTATCTACAAGCCCCTGCATCTGGTCCAGAGTCTTCATTTTTTCCTCCAAAGACACGACTTGCCAGTAGCCTTTCTCCACATCTTCGGATGTGGTCCGCAGCCGGATTTCATGTTTGAGCTGTGCGGCCTCCATCCCGAGTGCGGCCAGTTTGTTCCCGTTGATGATCCTGCCTCCTGCAAATACCGGCTGCATTGCGGTAACAGTTGCGGTTATCCCTTTCTTGAGGGTAGAGTATTGTGTGTTGAAACCGTATTGTTCCGCATAGCCTTCCAGCATGGAGTTGAGGCTGTTTGCAAAGTCATTGTCTCCCATTATATCGGTGAGACCTATTTCAAGAATAGGGTCAAACGCATAAAAAGCCAGGGCGTTGACAGACACTTTCGGGAAGTATTCCGCCACCGCTTCCCTTTTCCTGGCCTGCGCTGCCAGTATGTCCAGTTGCGAGTTGAGTATATACGGGTTGTGCTCCAGAGCCATTTCCTGGCATTGTTCCAGAGAGATTTCCGTTTTCTCTTGTGCTGCGGCCTGCGGACCGTATGCAACTGCCGGTACCATTGCCATGACCAGCAGGCATACCTTCATATAGTTATTTTTCATCATTGTTCACCTCCACTGTTTTGGCGTTCTTGAACACCTGCCAGTATGAAACCGGCATTATCAGGACGATCAGGACGATCGAAAGCATAGTACCGAAACATATCACCACTCCCATCGGCATCCAGAGTGCATCTCCGCTGATGATCATCGGCAGCACTCCGAGTGCCGTAGTGCATGATGTCAGGAAAATAGGCCTCATCCTCCGTTTCCCGGCCTCGATAGAAGCCTCTTTTACATTCCATCCCTTTTCGAACCTCAGATATTCCGCATACTCGAACATAAGTATGCCGTTCCTGACTATGATGCCCATCAGGCTTATGAGGCCGAGGACGGAAGTCAGTCCGAAATCCAGCTTGAAGAGCCACAGCCCGAGGAAAGCCCCGAAAAAGCACAGAGTGCTCAGAATCATGGTAAGGGTCGCTATGGACACTTTCTTGAAATGCACCAGCAGGAAGAAGAAAAGTATGGCCACGGCGCACAGGAAAGTGGTGGCTATTTCCGGTCCCACCTCGCTGTTCATGGAAGACAGCCCTCCGTATGACACTTCTACTCCTTCAGGCAGAATAGGCTTGATTTCGTGCTCGACATACCTTTTTATATCTTTCATCACCTCAGGCTGGCTGTGTCCGAATTTCAGGTCGGCCCCTACTGTAATGGACTCCTCGCCGCTGATTCTTGCATGGGTGTCGGGACCCCAGTCTGGCTCTATATCCGCCACCTGCCTCAAAGGGACAGACACTCCGGGTATCCTTGTAGGGACTATCTGGTTTCCTACGGCATCATAGCTCATGTCAGTGCCGGTAGTCCGGCTGTACAGCATTACAGGAATCTTCGTGTCTCCCTCCCATACGGAGCCTACCGGAAGCCCGTTGAAAATCCCGGCAAGAGACATCGACAGCATGCTGCGGTTCACTCCAAGCCTGGCGGCCTCGTCGGAATCCAGGTCAATATCCACGAATGAAGCCATCCCTTCACAGTCGCTGTGTATCCACTGCAGCTTGTCGTCCATTGTGTAAAAGAAATGCTTTATGGAGTCAGCTATAGGCTGCAGAGTATAGAAATCCCCTCCTTTCACCGTCACTTCGACCGGTGCCGCGACAGCCTGGTAATCCATCTGCTTGAACCTTATCGTCGCATCCGGGAACCAGTGCTGGTACTTTTCACCGTAGTCCATCAGGACGGCTTCTGTCGCTTTGGTGGATTCGGTATTTACTATGAACTGTGCGAAATCAGGTGAAGGAGTCTGCGGCGCGTATGTGGCGTGGAATCTCGGGGAACTGTTTCCCACAAAAGCCGTAACAGACTTGATACGCTTGTCTTTCAGTAAGATATGTTGCAGGGAATCGCTCACGGCCGTTGTCCTGTCCAGTCCCGACCCGCTTTCCAGGTAAATCTCCACCACGAAACTTTCCCTTGCCGCCTTAGGCATCATCTGGATGTTGATATGGAAGAACATAAGGGCACCCAGCCCGATCGCCAGCACTCCCGAGGCAATAGTTATCTTCGGATGGCGGAAGCAGGCGGCTTCCATCACCTCGTAACCTTTCTGCATTCCGTTGAAGAAATGCGACTGCCCTCTGGCGAACCACCCTTTGCTTTCAGCCTTAGGACTTTTTATGAACCGCACTTCCAGGGAAGGGACAACGAACATCGCGTATGCCAGTGACGAGCACAGGGCTATCGCTATCACCCACGGGAAAGTCGTCACAAAGTCGCCTAAATAGCCTGAAATGAGGCCCTTGGCCGGGAAAGACATGATGCTTATGGCCATGGTCGCAGTAAACATCGGGAAGAGAAGTTCCTTCATGCTGGAGCTTGCAGCTTCTATTCTGGACATCCCGCGTCCCAGTTTGTCCATGTAGCCGTCCATCGTTATGATAGAGTCATCGACGATCATCCCCAGCACTACTATCAGTGCGGCAAGAGATACGGTGTTCAGGTCAATCCCGGCAATGAACATCACCGCCAGGGCCACTGCCGTACATACCGGTACCCCGGAACTTGCAATCAGCGCCGATTTGATAGGGAAGAGCATGAGCATCACCAGAATGACCACAAGCATTGATATCACCAGATCCCTTAGGAACGACAGCACTGACATTCCGACAACTTTCGGCTGGTCTGTAATCTTGCTGAGGGTCACACTGTCCGGCAGCCCTTTCTGGAATTCGTCAAGGACTTTGTCCACCTCACGCCCGAATGCCACGATGTCGTTGTCCGGACGCATTTCCACAGAGAGGATAACGGCCGTATTGCCGTTGTAATCCACAGTGGAAGACGGTTCCCTGTATCTCCTTTCAACTGTGGCTATATCCTTCAGCCTGACTATATTGCCGGCAGGGTCGGAATATACGATCCTTTCCGCTATCTCCTTTTCGGACGCCACCGTGTTGGATACATGAATGTGTGAGGTGACATATTCGGTGTCGAAATCCCCGCTTGCGGCCTGCATCCCTGAACTCTGGTAGTCGAGCATCAGCGTCGCAGGACTGATTCCGTATGCCGAAAGCCTGTCCATATCTACATGAACGGCTATCTCCTCGTCCTGCGTTCCGATGATACGGACGTTGGCCATGTCAGGGATCCTCCTGAGGAGGGTGCTCAGATTCTCCGCATACTCTTTCATTTCCCCGTATCCTTTGTCAGAGGACTCGAGGGCGATAAGCAGCGAAGACACGGCACTGAAATCATCCATCACCGCCACTGCCATCACTCCCTGAGGGAGAGTCTGCTTCGTGGCTTCGAGTTTAAGCTTTATTTTCGACCAGACCTCGTTTTTTGTACTGGCCGGTGTCGTCAGGTCTGTGTATATATAGCACAGCCCGTCTTTCGAATAGGACTTGGTGTTGTCCCTGTTTATCTCGGAAAAGGAGAAGAGGGCGTCCTCCAGAGGCCGGGTCAGCTGGTCTTCGACTTCTGCTGCTCCGGCACCGGGATACACTCCTACAATCAGGCCGTTTTTCAGCTCGAAAGACGGAAACTCATCCTTGTTCATATAGGAAAGGCCTATGATGCCCAATGCTACAAGGACTCCGACCACGAAGTAGACTATCTTCTTGTGGGCGATGACACCTTTTACTATATCTGAAGTTCTGCTGCTCATGGTGTTATATTATCTTGACTTTCATTCCGCCGCTTACTTTCTGGGTGCCTTCGGTGATGACGTTGTCGCCCGCTGCAAGGCCTGAGCTGACGACGATTCCTTTCTCTGAAAATCCTTCGGCAGTGATGTATTTTTTTTCTACCCGGCTGTCCCCGTTTACTGTCCAGACATATCTTCCCGTACCGTCTGTCCTGACTACGGATGCCGGGATGACAATACCGCTTCCGTCATTCTTCATGGAGTACACCTTGCAGACCATTCCCGGCATGAGACCATCCACTTTTCCTGAAGGAGAGAGAATGCAGCTGTAGCTGTGCGACAGCCTGGATGCGGAAATCCCTTTGGATTTTACCCGGGCGCTGAATGTTTTTCCGTCAAGAGCTGGGACTTCGACAGTGAATGCCTCTCCTTTGGAGACAGTCCCTATTTCCTTTTCCGGGACGGAAAACGATATTTCCACGGAAGCTATGTCCATCATCCGGACCAGTGGTTCAATTGCATTTGTCACGACTCCCTGTTCAGAGAACACTTCTTCTATCACGCCGTTGAACGGGGCTTTGACAGTACAGTCGTCCAATGCTTTCCGTGCGGCCTGCGCCGAAGCCCTGGCTTTGCTCAGCTGGGTCTGTATCTCTATCATTTTCACCTGCGCCACACTTCCGCTTTCATATACCTGGGAGAGCCTTCTGTAGCCGTCCTCAGCCTGTTCGAGCGTTGCGTCAGCCATCTGTTTTGCGCTCGTCACATTCTGGGATTCCACTATGGCGATTGTATCGCCTTGCCTGACGATGTCGCCGGTATTTACACGCAGCTCCTTGAGAGTTCCGGGATAGCTGCAGGACAGCACTGCTGTCCTGGATGCCTCTACAGTCCCAACATAGTTTTTGCCTGTAACACTTTCTTCCAGCTGTATCTTCATGACTTTTACAGGGACAGCCTCTGTCTGCCTTCCTTCCCCGTACCCGGATGCGCAGCCTCCTGATATCGCTGCGGCTGCGCCCAGCATGGCAGCCGGGATGAGTAATCTTGTTGTCCTATTCATAGCCGTATATGTTATTCGTTTGAGTTTGAGAAATTTCTTGAAATCAGAAGATCTACCATTGCGTCGTATGTTTTCCTCAAGGCTTTCCGGTCTTCATAGCTTTTGAACTGGAGTTCCAGTCCCTTGAGAATGACCAGCATTGTCTTTCCGAATGCGTCCGGTTCGACAGCTTCTGAAAGGATGCCGGCTTCCCTGCCGTTGTTGCATGCCGTCACAAAATAAGCGTATTCCCAGTCATCCAGGATATTCCTTGCTTCTTCCACGGCCTCTTTCACTTCTCCGGACTTTTCAAGATACGGAGCCATAATGTAGCTGTAGAAGACTTTTGCATATCCGATAACGTCTATACGTGCTTTCATGTATGCTATAAGCTGCTCTTTCTGTTCAGGATGTGCATCGATGACTTCCGTCATGCGCCGGATTATATCCGCCATTTCCTGCTGCAGTACGGACTTGAATATACCCAGTTTGCTGTCGAAATGGTAGTAGACGGATGCCTTTGCCTTATGTGCGGCGGCGGCAATCTCGTCTACCGAGGTCTTTTCATAACCGTATTTTTCAAACAGCCCTGCTGCTGCAGAAATGATGGAGTTTCTGATTTTTTCCTTGTCCTTCATCTGTAAAATTTGTATTTTTCGACCAAATCGGTATAATAGTACAAATTTTATGCCTGTTTGCGGCCCGGAAGGTTCCGTACGTCAATTTGAAAAATAAATTTCGGGATTAGATTATTTTTCATTAAATTTAACGCTGTATCGCTTGTTCGGTACACTGTCATACGGACTGGAGACAGTCCGAAACCTTTTATTAATAATATTAAAACTTTAATGACATGGAAAGGACCGATGCCTTCACGAAAGAGACCGGAAGGATGCTGGAGGAGGAGATTCTCAAATTTCCGGTAGAAAAGATGCAGGACCCTAATGGTGGATTCTACGGTCATATGACCGAAGCTGGAAAAGCAGACGGGAGTGCACCTATGGAGGTTGTTTTAAACGCAAGGATTCTTTGGACTTATGCTGCGGGATACAGAGTGCTGAAAAAGAAGGAGTATCTGATGACAGCCACAAGGACAAAGGATTTTTTTGTGGAGCATTTCCTTGACCATAAATACGGCGGTGTATTCTGGTCGCTGAACCCGGACGGCACCCGTCTTGACACCGGCAAGCGTTTCAGGGCAATGGGAGCTGCAATTTACGGACTTAGTGAGTATGTCCTCGCTACAGGGGATGAAAGTGTCCTTTCTTATGCCAGGAACCTGTTCGAAACGACGGAAAAGGAAGGATTCGATCCGGAAAAGGGACTTTACCGTGATATGAAGGCCAGAGACTGGGGGCAGGCTGAGCCGCAGCTTAAGGACGAGACCTTCTGCACCCATCTCAGCATTCTGGAAGGATATACGAACCTTTATCAGGTATGGAAAGACGAACGGCTGCGCTCAAGGATAAAGGCACTCCTTACAATAATGACCGACAAGGTGCTTGCCGGTCCGTGTGAAGAGGAGGGACACGGCTGCCGTAATGTTGTCGAGGCTTCATGGCAGATGCTCAAGGCCGCTTTCGCCGTGCGGGACATTTATGTGACCGACAAGGTGCGGCCTGTGGTCAAAGGGCTTTTGGACAAGGCGTCTGCCGGAGACTGTGGAAACAAGCTCTGTGAAAAGGCTGAAAAGGTCGTTGCGGACCTCTGGGCGTGGAAGTACCTGAATGAAACCGGAGCTGCAGACCGTGCTCTGGCCTGCTGGGATACGATCAAAGGCACTTCTCTGGAAGGGAAATGCGGAAACGGCATTTTCCGCCTTGGACGTATGTGTGTCGAAGTAATTGATATGTTTTAATTTTCAACGGAAAGATGTTCAATAAGGAAGTTTACATCAGAAGAAGGGCGGAGCTGGTCAGGAGGCTTTCCGCACATATGCCGGCCGGCAAGGCAGGGGTAGCGGTTTTTATCGGCAACGCAGAAGCGCCGCAGAATTACAGGGGGAATGACTACAAGTTCAGACAGGAGAGTTCTTTCCTGTATTACTGGGGTATAGACGAGCCCGGGTTTGCCGCTTTGCTTGATCTTGATTCCGGTGATGAGGTGATATATGGTGACAATGTGGAAATAGGGGATATCATCTGGATGGGTCCCCAGCCGTCGGTGGAATCCAAGGCTGCGGCTGTAGGAGTCGCCGTGTCTGCACCTTCGGCCATGTTCGACAAGGCTGTCGCTGCCGCCCGTTCTCTCGGCCGGACTGTACACTTCCTTCCGGCATCAAGATATTACAATGTCCTCAGGACTGCATCCCTTACCGGATGCAGTCCTGATTCAGTGCGCAAAGTCGCGTCTGTTTCCGATGGTGAGGTACATGCTTCCCTGGAGCTTGTGAATGCTGTCATATCTATGCGTCTGATTAAGGAAGACTGTGAGATAGAAGAGATTGACAAGGCTTGTGAAATCGGTTACCTGATGCATTCCGAGGCCCGCCGCTGCTGCAAGCCAGGGGTATGCGAGCAGGAGATTGTCGGAAAGATGGAAGGAGTGACCATATCCAAGGGCTGGGGAGTTTCCTTCACCACTATCCTTTCGCAACATGGGGAGACGCTGCACAACCACAAACATGACGGAGTCATAACTCCTGGAAAACTCCTTCTGATAGACGCCGGAGCGGAAAGCAATACCCACTATGCATCCGATTTCACCAGGACGATTCCGTGCAGTGGGAAATTCTCCCCGAAACAGCGTGACATTTATGACATCGTCGTAGCCTGCAACGACCTTGCATACGACCTCGCAAGACCTGGTATGACCTACAGGGATGTCCATCTGGCAGTCGCGGCGAGGATGCTTGAGGGTCTGAAAGCGCTGGATCTTGTACGGGGAAATGTCCAGGATATGGTAGCAGAGGGTATTGCCGGCATGTTCATGCCGCATGGACTCGGCCACAATATGGGAATAGACGTCCATGACATGGAGGATCTGGGAGAAGATCTTGTCGGATACGACCCTGACCAGAAGCGTTCCGGACAGCTTGGCCTGGGCTCTCTCCGTATGGCGCGCAGGCTCTTGCCAGGGCATGTAATCACGGATGAACCGGGGATTTACTTCGTACCTGCACTCATTGCCAAGTGGAAAGCGGAAGGTACGGGCAAGGATTTCATAAACTATCCGAAGCTGGAGTCCGGCTATCTTGACTTCGGTGGAATCCGTCTTGAAGATGACCTTCTTATAACCGCGGACGGCTGCCGCAGGCTCGGGCCGAACAGGCTTCCTGTCTACGCTGACGAGGTCGAAGCTGTAATGGCATCAGAATAAGGTCGGATTTATGGAAATAGTCATATCGATAATGGCGCTGCTTGCCGGGGTAGTCGGAATCCTCGGCAGCATCCTGCCTGCTCTTCCGGGCCCGCCTCTTGCTTGGGTCGGAATGCTGCTTCTGTATTTTTGGGGCGGTACAGACGGAGCCGGTGAGCACATGTCTCTCACCCTGCTTCTTGTAATGCTCGGAGTCACCATAGCTGTCAGTATAATAGACTATGTCGTCCCTCTGTACTTTACAAAGCTTACAGGAGGGACCAAGGCAGCCGAGCGCGGTGCCATGGCCGGTCTGGTTTTCGGCCTGTTCGTTGTCCCTCCTGTAGGTATGATTCTGGGCTCTTTTATCGGAGCCTTCCTTGCCGAACTGTACTACGCCAGAAAGTCTGCCGGGGATGCCCTTAAGTCGGCCTTCGGCTCTTTCCTCGGATTCCTTGCCGGCACCGGCCTCAAACTCATCGCCTGCGGAGTGATGATGTACTATATCATAGTATACATTTAAAATCAGGTTTACATAAAAAGATAGAGCGTCCGCGATTCACATCGTAGACGCTCTGCAATTCTAACCTAAAACTTAACCTATGAAAAAACTATTCGCGAAAAATTATTGCAACTCCTGTGCCAAACGTGCTCCTTGTGCTGAAAAATATCTTTAGAGCAGTATTTTTATCAGGTTTCTGAAATTTTCCGCTTCAATCACTCTGTCAGACCCGGGCATTTCCATCATTTCATGCTCCCATTCCATTTCATGCGGAATATGGATAGCCGTTCCGCCGACGCCTATTACCGGGGCGATATCCGAACGTACGGAATTCCCTGCCATGACCATTTCTTCAGGACGCAGTCCGTATTTGCCCGCCAGTGCCGAGTAGCTGTTTTCGGTCTTGTCATTCATTACTTCAAATCCGGACAGGTATTGTCCGAGACCTGAGCGGTGCAGCTTCCGCTCCTGCTCTATATTGTCTCCTTTGGTGGCTACCACTATCCTGTAATTGCCGGAAAGTGTTTTCAGGGTGTCTTCCACTCCGTCAATGAGAATCACATCATGACAGATAAGTTCCCTGCCGATGGCCTTGATTCCGGTGTAGACTTCTCCCGGAATGGCACCTCCGCAGATTTCACTGGCGGTATCCAAGAAGCCCAGCATGCATGTCTTTGTGCCATAGCCGAAAACAGGGATATTCTCTTCCTGTACGGCGTTGAAGAATTCCATGATCTTTTCTTCGGCGGCATAAGAAGAGAGAAGCAAGGCGAATCTCCGCTTTGCTTCTCTGAAATATACCTCATTTTCCCACAGAGTGTCATCTGCATCCAGGAAAATGTATTCCGGTGTCTTTATTTTCATTTCTCCGCAGGCTTGTCCGATGAAGTGCTGTCTGCTGTCTGGCTTGCCGCTGTCCGGGCAGGAACTTCAGGACGGACGGAAATGATATGTATGTCTTTCACGGGCCTGTCCCGGCCGTCGGTTTCTACAGCGGCTATTTTGTCTATGACATCGAATCCTGAGACAGTTTCTCCGAATATCGTATATTCTCCGTCAAGCTGTGCGCATGTGGCAGGATCCTGTACTATGTAGAACTGGGATCCGGAAGATTCCTTTTTCGGATTTGCCGCATCTCCTCTTCTGGCTGCTGCCAGGGCTCCTTTCTTGTGCGTAAGTCCCGGAACGATTTCGGCAGGGATGGTGTATCCCGGACCGCCCGTTCCGTACTGTGCCGATTTGGATGGGTCTGTAGTGAGAGGGTCGCCAGTCTGGATCATGAACCCGTTGATCACTCTGTGAAAGAGCAGGCCGTCATAGTATCCTTCGGAAGCGAGCTTTACGAAATTGTCCCTGTGCAGAGGGGTCTGCTTGTAGAGTTTCACCCTGATGGTGCCGAGATCTGTCCTGATATCGAAGACAGGCTCTTCGGAAAGTGATGTAGCGTCAAATGCCATTGCCTTTTCTTTTTCTTCTTTCTGTTTCTGTCCGGAATTGCCGCAGGATGAAACCATTGCGATGATTCCCAGAGCACACATAAGTTTAAGTACTGTTCTTTTCATATTATACGGGTTGATTTTGTATGCTGGTTCAAGGCTTCGGATATTGTCCTCAGCGTATTATGTGCAGATTCAAAGCCAATAGATGCCTGAACATGCAGATAAGTTGCACAAATCTAGATATAATTCCTGACAGTTTCTTAATTTTGCGCCCATTATGGCAAATCCGTTGAAACAGCTGGCGGGAGATACCGCCATTTATGGCCTCAGTACCATACTTGCGAGGGTCATCAATTTCCTCTTTGTTCCGTTCTATACAAGGCTTCTGACGACGGAAAGCTACGGCGTCGTGACGGAATTCCTGGCCTATATAGCAGTTTTGCAGGTAGTTCTGGTTCTTGGTCTGGAGACAGGATGCTTCAGGTTTGCAAACAAGGAAGGAATAAATCCTGATACCGTATATTCCAATGCTCTGTCAGCCGTCTTCGGTGTCAGCGGCCTTTTTCTTGCCGCCATGATTGTCTTTTCAGGACCGGTTGCGGCTGCGCTGGGCTATCAGGGATATGAATCATGTATAATGTACGTGGGAGGGATTCTGTTCCTGGACAGTGTCACGGCCATACTCTTTGCCAGACTCCGACAGGAGCGCAAGGCTCTGAAATTCGCTGTATTCAAGACAATAAAGATACTCACGGAGACAGCATCCAACCTGGTGCTTTTCTTCTGGTTCCCGGCATATTGCCTAAAGGCTGCCGGGAAGCTCGGGACAGATGCCGCTTCCCTGACGGCAGATGACGTATGGATGCTTCATCTGGTTTCTGCGACACCGGATTTCACTTATCCTATATTTGCCATCCTTGTAAGCTGCATTGTCTGCGCCCTGCTTTTCCTGCCTTCATTCCTGAGATTCACCTATTCTTTTGACAGGAAACTCATGTGCCGGATGCTGGCCTATTCCCTGCCGCTGATGGTGGCCGGTCTGCCCGGTGTGGCGAATGATTTTCTGGACAGGTACCTGTTCCGCTATTTTGATACTGGGGCCGATAACTGGAGGTCCAGTCTGGGTATATATCAGGCTGCCGTGAAGTTGTCTGTAATCATGTCGCTGTTCATACAGATGTTCCGCTTCGCGGCCGAACCGTTCTTTTTCCAGAGAGCAAGGGACAAGGACATGAAAACCCTGTATGCGAAAGTGATGGAATATTTTGTGGCTTTCTGCGGCCTGATTTTTCTGGGTGTCATACTTTATATTGACGTCATTTCGCTGATTCTCGGTCGCGATTTCAGGGAAGGGGTGGGTATAGTTCCTGTAATGTTGCTGTCCTATGTGCTTCTGGGCATGCTGTTCAATGTCTCCATGTGGTACAAGCTTTCCGGCAAGACCGGTTATGCCATATACATTACCATGTCGGGACTTGCCGTGACGGCCGCAGTGAATATCATCTTCATGCCGGCATATTCCTATTGGGCTTCCGCTTTCGGACATCTGGCAAGCTACGCCGTAATGCTGGCGGTATGTGTCATGCTCGGCAGAAAATATTATCCCATACCTTACAGGTGGGGGCGCATAATGATGTCTCTCCTTCTTTCCGGAGCTGTCTACGCCGTTTCCTTGTGGCTGGACAGCATGTTTTTCTCTTCGGATGTCCTTGACGGAGTCTCATGGGGTTCCCTTGCCACGAAACTCATTCTGCACACTGTCCTCCTCATCTTCTATGCGGCCGTATCCTGGGTTATGCTCAGACAAAGGTCAGAATATTAGACATTAGTTATGATTTATAATGCTTATGTGCATACATATATGATTCTGTAACGAAAATTAAGAAATTGTTAACAGAGTGTAAAGAAATTGTATATCTTTGCCAGAATTATAACCACTTTATGTATAACTAAAATTTTCTATTATGACTAAAACGATCAAGTCTTCAGTCGTAATGAGTTGTCTGGCGTTTGTTGCCGTGGCACTCATGAACGTATTGATGCCTTTCGATGCCTCAGCCCAGAATCAGGGGGGGGCAGTTAGTGGCGTAGTATCCGATGCAATCGGACCGGTTGCAGGCGCAGCAGTCTTCGTCAAGGACGGGACAAACGGTGTTACAACCGATCTGGACGGTGCTTACTCCCTGTCAGACCTGAACCTAAATGACGTTATAGTAGTGTCCCTTCTCGGTTATGAGACCCAGGAAGTCGTATATACCGGTCAGGCGACACTTAATTTTGTCCTCAGGGAAGAGTCCACTCTTCTGGAAGGAGTTGTTGTGACAGCTATGGGTATCGAGCGTCAGGAAGAATCCCTGACCTACGCTGCCGAGACTGTCGGCGGAGATGACGTGAACGACATCAAGAGTGTCAACATGATCAACTCCCTGCAGGGTAAGGCTGCCGGTCTGGTCATCACTCCTAACTCTACAGGTGCCGGCGGATCATCCAAGATCCTCTTCCGAGGCAGCAAATCCATCAGCGGAAGCAACCAGCCTCTTATCGTGATCGACGGCGTGCCTGTAATGAACAGCGTCACGACTTCACAGGTTTCTTCAAACTACGGTGGCGAACGAGACGGCGGTGACGTGATGTCTACCATCAACCCTGACGACATCAAGTCCATCTCTCTTCTGAAAGGTGCATCGGCAGCAGCCCTTTACGGTGCAGTCGCTGCCAACGGAGCCATCATGATCACTACCAAGTCCGCACAGTCCGGCAAGGTGAACGTAAACTTCTCCAGCAACACTACGGTGGAGACTCCTCTTACCCTTCCGAAATTCCAGAACAGCTACGGTATGTCCGACAACGGATCATACAGCTGGGGAGACAAGCTTTCGTCTTCATCACCTAACTATCTTAAGGAGTTCTTCCGCACGGGTGTCACTACCAACAACTCTGTCGCAGTTTCAGGCGGAAGCGAGAATTTCGGAGCATATTTCTCATACGGCAACGTATATTCTGAAGGTATCACTCCTGAAAATGACTACATGAGCCACAACCTGAATGCCAAGGTGAATTTCACTGTCCTGAAGAAAGTGCATATCGATTTCAATGCAAAGTATACCAACCAGCACATTGAGAACCAGGCGGCATCAGGATTCCTCTTCAACCCTCTTCCTGGCGCATACCTGTTCCCGAGAGGAGAAGACTGGAACTACTACAAGAACAACTTCGAGGTATACGATGCTTCAAGAGGAGTGAACGTACACAACTGGACAAACACCGCAATGGAGCAGTTCGAGAACCCGTACTGGGTGCTGAACAGGGAAAAACCGGTCGTAGACCGTAACCGTTACACTTTCGGCGGATCCATCAGATATGACATCATTGACGGCCTCTATATCCAGGGACGACTCACTTATGAAAGAGGTGACGAGCGCTTCCAGCACAACCTGTACGCATCCAGCGTCGCTGACCGTTATACGATGGGACGTATGAAAGACAACCGCTACTTCAGCAGCCAGATGTACGGTGATGTCCTCATCAGCTACAACCATACCTGGAATGACACCTACTCGCTTTCAGTGACAGCCGGTTCCAGCTTCACGCATACGAAGACTTCCCATGTGGATCTCTGGGGAGAAGGATCTGCATTTACGGGTCCTGGCTCGGGAAATATCTACTACCCGAACATCTTCACTCCGAACAACTACTACAACAACATGTCTACAGTCAGCGCGACAGACAACTGGGAGACAGAAAAGAGACTGAATGCCGTATTCGCTACCGCGCAGTTCGGATTCAAGGACGGCCTGTTCATCGATGTGACCGCACGTAACGACTGGTCTTCATCACTTGCCTTCACTGACGATATTTCTTTCTTCTATCCTTCAGTCGGCGCCAGCCTCCTGCTCGACAGGTTCGTGGATATGGGCGAGAACGTTGACCTTCTCAAATTCAGAGGCAGCTACTCTATTGTGGGTAATGACGTGCCGGTTTTCATGTCCAACCTTCTTTACAGCCTCGGTTCACAGGGTACCATCACTGCACCGGACAAGGCTCCGTTCAGGACATTGAAGCCGGAGATGACACACTCTGTAGAGGCCGGATTTGACGGTGCGTTCTTCAACAACAGGTTCAACATCTCCGCAACATGGTACAAGACCAACACCAAGAACCAGTTCTTCTCCGTATCGGCTCCTTACGAGTCCGGCCTGAGAAACAGGTATGTGAATGCCGGTGACGTACAGAACCAGGGATTCGAGTTCACCGCAAGCTGGTACGAGCCTTTCACTCCGGACTTCAGCTGGGAGACAGGAATCAACCTTTCATACAATGACAACACCATCAAGACTCTCGTCGACGACCTTCCAAACGGTCTGACTCTTTCAGACTTCGGCGGCGCGAAGATTATCCTCAAGGAGGGCGGTTCATACGGTGACCTTTATGTACGCCATATCATGAGAGATGAAAACGGCAAGCCTGTGAAGAACGAACAGGGGCAGCCTGTTCTCAGCGGAGACGATGACTTCGCTTATGCAGGCAATATGACTTCAAAGGTCAATGCAGGATGGTCCAACACATTCCGTTACAAGAACTTCACTCTCTCATTCCTCATTGACGGAAGATTCGGAGGCAAGGTTCTTTCCATGACAGAAGCAGCCCTTGACGGATGGGGAGTTTCACAGAGGACAGGAGAAGCCCGTGATGCAGGCCAGATAGTGGTTGACGGAGTTTCTTTCGAGCCGAGAGCATGGTATGAGACCACAGGTCTTTCAAACTACAACTCACAGTACGCAAACGAGAACTACGTCTACAGCGCTACAAACATCAGACTCCGTGAATTCAGCATAGGTTATACGTTCCGTGACGTATTCGGTGCGGGCAAGAACATCACCGCTTCCCTTATCGGACGCAACCTGTTCTTCTTCTACAAGGACGCTCCTATGGATCCTGACGTTTCAGCAGGTACCGGTAACGGTATTCAGGGAGTCGACATGTTCGCTCTTCCTACCACACGCAGCTTCGGTCTGAATTTGAAACTTAATTTCTAAAATCCTACAGCAATGAAAAAAATCATAAAATATACTTCAATTGCGGTTCTCGGCCTCGGTCTTCTCGCTTCGTGTACAGAGAAGTTCGAGGAAATGAATACGAGCAACATTCAGGTCGATCCTGCCGATCTGCCTCTTTCTTCGCAGTGTGCCGAACCGATGAACTACTGCTATGCTCCGCAGCAGAACATGTTCCAGTTCTGGACCAACCTTACTGTGGACCTCTACAGCGGATATTTCATGACACCTAACGGAAACTTCACCAACGGTGACATGGGGGAAAACCGGGGACACAGCGGCGGAATGTATGAAAACTACTATCTGCATATCTTCAACAACACCCGCCGTCTCATCTCCACATTCGAATCGGAAGGCAAGTTGGGTCTTGCCGGTGTCATGAGAGTGGTACAGGCTTTCGGAACCATGATGACTACCGACGTTTATGGCCCTATCGCATACAGTTCTATCCTTTCAGGAGAATATGAGTCATACTTCCCGTTTGACAGCCAGCAGGATATCTACTGCCAGATGATAGATGATCTCCGCAAGGCCGCTACTGATATCGCTGCCATGTCTGATACGGAAAAGGCTGAACTGGTTTCATTCGATTCATGGTGCGGCGGTGACGTCGACCTGTGGGTCAAGGTTGTCAACACTATGAAGCTCCGTACTGCTCTCCGCCTTTCAAAGAGGGAGTCCGAGATGTCGGCCGCAGGATATGACCTGAAGGCACTTGCACAGGAAGCGGCAGGCAATACTCTTGCAAACGGAGGAAGGGACATCCTCATTGACAAGAGCCTTGAGAACGAGATGTGGCTTATGTTCAACTGGGGTGACTGCGGATTCAACGCAAACCTTGTCACTCTGATGTCAGGTATGAAAGACCCTCGCCAGCCTCTGTTCATGACCAAGAACAACGGGGACATTACAAATCTTGACGGGGAGCTTGTGATGCCTAAAGGCACGGACTATGTCGGTATCCGCTTTGCCAGCGGACTTCCAGGCAAGCCTAACAGCTGGGGCAACTTCTCCTACTGGCCAGATCCGAGCAACACGAAAGGTATCTACGCCGCTCCGCTTCCGATCTTCAGACAGGCAGAGTCTTACTTCCTTGTCGCAGAGGCTGCTCTTCGCGGATGGGTTTCAGGAGACATCAAGACCCTGTATGAGGATGGAATCAGGTGCTCTATGGTAAATGAGCTCGCTTATAAAGGCGAATATGTGGATATGACCGACTATCCTGGAGGTCTTGAATCTGCATACCAGGCTTATGTCAATGGAGAAACGACGCAGATTGACTACGAGGACCCTGTAGATCCTAATCTCAGTACGCCTGCTGTGAACCATCTGGGTGTAAAATGGGATGAAGGCGCTTCAAACGAGGACAAGCTCGCAAGGATCATCACCCAGAAATATTTCGCTCTCTTCCCGCTTTCTACCGAAGCATGGGCCGAATACAGAAGGACAGGCTATCCTGTACAGTTCCCTCCTGCTGTCAATGAAAGCAACGGAGCAGTATCGGATGAAGAAGGCGTACGCCGTCAGATTTACAGCAGCAACGCCATCGATACCAACAGACAGGGCTATGATGAAGGCGTGGAACTCCTGAACCGGGAGAACTCCAGCCAGACCGGACACAGCGGTGATACAGGCGGAACCCGTGTATGGTGGGATAACGCAGCTAAAGGCAATTTCTGAAAACAGGGATAGCAGAGATTGCAATATAGACGAAAACAGGGAATTCCAACTTGGGAGTTCCCTGTTTTTTATTGACTGCTGCCTGTTTACAGCAGTGTTTCTATTATCAGCAGCCTGCGGATGACCCAAGCGGCAAGTACCAGAAGGGAGACAATCCAGAGGATGAATATGACTGTCCCCGGCCGCCACCGCGGGGATCTGAGGTTGAATGTCATCAGGACGCCGTTATAGATAAGCCAGATGGAAAAGAGGGCCACGCAGCCTATGATGATCCACATGAACTGCGGATGCATCAGAAACTGGCTGACTATTATTTCATCGTCGCTGTAGTATCCTATGTGCCCAGTTCCGGCTTCCCGTATTATCAGGTCCCTGACAAGGTCATACATGGTGCATCCCAGAAGGCTTCCTATACCGGTGATGATGAGGAATATGCCTATTACTATGCTTACGACTCTCCCGACAGCATGCAGAGCCGGTGCCGATTTCATTTCTTCTACCGTTTCCTTTACCGGAAATTTCTCGAACTTTTCGGTGAAATGCTTCAGGTCTATCGGTTCGCCTCTCATTCTGCATTTCTCTTCCACAGTCTTTGCAGCGGGGATGATGAGCCACAGGACCGCATATCCTATAAGGCAGAATACGGCTGAATTCAGCAGCCCTGCACTGAAATATCTGTATGGCGCCAGGCTTATGAAAAACCCGACCAGGAAAACTATGCCGCAGAATATGAGCCTCGGTATCACGACATCAATATGAAAATATGCCGCTATGCCGCTGCATACGCCTCCGAGGATTCTGTGGTCAATGTCCCTGTAAAGTCTTTTCGGTCCGTCAGGGAATGCCGCCCCGCGTTTTGCTTCATGCCTGTCGGTACCTGTATGGTCCTGTATGCCTGACTCTGCCTTTTCTTCATCAGCCAGTTCTGCAGGGCTGCCTATCCGGCGGATGACAGCATCCACCATTGCGTAGCTGATGATACATTCCTTGCCTCCTTTCTCAATGAACAGTTCTGCAATACGCTGTTCTATGTCGCTCAGTATTTCAGGGGCGTATGAATTGTCCTGATATGTGCTTCTGACATCTTCGATGTACCCGTTTAGTCTCTCGTATGCATCCCTTTCCAGGATGAAGGAATATCCTCCGATGCTTACTTTTTCAGTCTGTTTCATGGTGTTGTCCTGATAGGTTTTTACTGTTGGTTCCCTGCCTCCGGCAACTGGCGCTGCGAAGCGGAGCGTATGGACTCTATGGATCTGACAAGTTCCTGCCATGTGGCGTCAAGTTCCGCGAGCTGTTCGCGCCCCTTGTCTGTAATCATATAGTATTTGCGTGGGGGACCCTGCGGGGATTCTTCCCATCTGTATGACAGAAGGCCGAGATTCTTCAGCCGGATAAGCAGGGGATAAAGGGTCCCTTCCACTACGATTATATCTACATCCTTGAGTTTCTGGATAATCGATGACGCATAGTCATCGGAAGAGCGGAGAACCAGCAGTATGCTGTATTCCAGCACTCCTCTCCGCATCTGCGTGCGGCTGTTTTCCACTATAGTATTCGTTTCCATATTGTCCGGGTTTTTATTTTCTTTTGAATTCTGAAAATCTGCGGATATTTTCCGCAGTAGGAGGGATTCCTCTCATTTCGCATTTCTGCGCGGCGGTCCTGGCCGGCGGAGCTATGATCCACAGGACAATGTATATCCAGAATCCCGCGGTTCCGAAAATAAGGGCTATAACGAACAGAATGCGGACGACAACTACGTCTACATTGAAATACAGGGACAGTCCGGAGCATACACCGCCCAGCATGTTGTGGTCCGGATCCCTGTAGAGCCTTCTCGGGGCAGGGGGTTCCTCTTTGACAGTGCTGTCGGAGTAGTTGCCGGACATATTGTCCGACTGCCAGTCCGGCATGCCGAGCTGTGCTATTACGCCACGGACAATCTCTATGTCCACGACTTCCTTTCCTTTGAGCCGTTCCTTGAACAGATCCGCGATTCTCATCTCCAGTTCATCCATCACTTCGAACTTTCCCGGCTGGCCGATACCTGCCTTGAAACTGTCGAGGTAAGTTGATAATGCGTTGTATGCATCTTCGTCCAGAATAAAGCTGCGACCACCGATCGCTACATTGACTGTCTTTTTCATTGCATTGTATATTAAAGGTTCAAATTATTCAAATATCATGTTTTCATAAAGTGTGTTTCCGAGGTCCTGCTGTGGAATATATTGCTGCAGTCAGATATTAGACTGTACAAAGTTCTTAATAGTTGCAAATATATGTTAAATTTTAATACCTTGTACTGCAAAGTACTAAAATTTATGTGGGATTATACAGGAAACATCGTTATCTTTGTAAAGTATTGTAATCAAATAATATATTCTCATGGGAAATATACATTCGGCAAGAGTGGCGGCAATCCGCCGGATGATGGCGGAAAACGGATGGGATGCAGTGGTGATATCCGGATCCGACCCGCATGGCAGCGAATATCCTGCTCCGAGATGGAAGCAGGTGGAGTGGGTGTCCGGGTTTACGGGCGAGGCAGGAGATATGGTCATTACGCAGGAGCATGCGGGACTATGGACCGACCCGAGGTATTTCATCCAGGCGTCGGACCAGCTCTCGGGCAGCGGCATAGAGCTGCACAAGACACGTATTCCGGGTGCAGTCGGCATTCCTGAATGGGTAGCCGGGAAAGCGGATATCGTGGCTGTGGATGGCATGAGCCAGAGTTCCGTCTCGGTCGGCAGCATAGTATCTGCCCTGGCTGCTTCGCATGCCGACAGTGAAAGAGAATACAGAGTGGTGGATGCTCCGGATTTCCTTGACAGGGTATGGGATTACCGGCCATGGTATCCGGTCAGCCCTGTGATTACCCTGGATGAACAGAATGTCGGCGAGTCCAGACACAGAAAGATAATAAGGCTCAGGAAATTCCTTATGGAGAAAGGCTATGATGCCGTCCTTCTTTCTGCTCTTGATGATATTGCCTGGGTACTGAACGCGCGTGGAGGCGATATAGAGTACAATCCTCTGGTAATATCTTATCTGCTTGTTACGCTGGAGGATGTGTACTGGTATGTAACTAAGGAGAATACCGGCGAGCTTGATATAGAGACTGCGGACAGTTTCAGCGAACTTCGGGCTGACAGCGTGGAGATCAGGAATTATGATGATCTGGCTGTCGATGTTTCGGGGCTTGAGGAGGGGATAAGGATATTTACGGATTCGGGGACACTCAATTACCATACTCATCTGATGCTGGAAAGCGTGCTTGGACCGGACGGGGTCATAGACGGGATTTCACCCGTGCCTCTTTACAAGGCTGTGAAGAATCCTGTGGAAACGGAGAATCTCAGAGAAGCCTGTCTGGAGGACGGGGCGGCAGTGGAACAGTTTCTTTTCTGGCTTGAGTCCGGAGTAAAGGCGGGAGAAAGTATTTCCGAATGGGAGGCCTCGGAAAAGCTTACATGGTTCAGGTCGCGGATCCCGGGCTACCGCGGGAACAGTTTTGCGAATATATCAGCCTACGGTCCGTCTGCCGCTTTGCCCCATTACAGTACTCCGAGAGAGGGATCCTCTGTCATAGAGCCGCGGGGGCTGTACCTCACGGATTCGGGGGGACAATATATTTTCGGGACAACGGACATCACCCGCACGGTGCCTATGGGAGAATGTACGCCTCTTGAAAAAGAAGACTATACTCTGGTCCTGAAAGGAATGATTTCACTTGCAATGGCCGTATTTCCTGAAGGTACTGCAGGATGCCAGCTGGATGTCCTTGCCAGAAATGCCCTGTGGCGCAGCAAGCGCAATTTCGGGCATGGGACTGGCCATGGAGTAGGCTTCTATCTCTGCGTACACGAAGGTCCGCAGGACATAAGACAGAATTTCAACCCGCAACCGCTTCTTCCGGGCATGGTCACATCGGACGAGCCGGGAATCTACCGCGAAGGAATGCACGGAGTCAGACACGAGAACTTGCTTCTGTGCAGGGAAGCCGGGAACAATGAATTCGGCCGCTGGCTTGGGTTCGAGACCCTCACATGCTGCCATATAGATACCTCCGCCGTGATTACGGAACTTATGAATGCAGATGAAATAGCATGGCTGAATGCCTACAATGCATCAGTGTACCGAAAACTTTCAGCCAGACTGCCGGACGATGTGGCAGCGTGGCTGAAAGAGAAGACGGCAGCAGTGGAATAATCCGTCTGCTATCAGAGATTTCCGGCAATATACTGGTCATATGCGGACATGTCCACGAGCCCGTGTCCGGAAAGGTTGAAAAGCAGGACTTTGCTTTCACCTGATTCCCTGCATTTGAGAGCTTCGGCGACAGTCGCGGCAATTGCGTGGCATGATTCCGGCGCCGGGATTATCCCTTCGCATCTGGCAAACATGCATCCGGCCGCAAAAGAATCGTGCTGTCCTATATCGACAGCTTCCATATACCCGTCTTTCAGCAGTTGGGAGACAATTACTCCTGCACCATGGTATCTGAGCCCTCCGGCATGAATGTTTGCAGGAGTGAAGTCATGCCCCAGAGTGAACATCGGCATGAGAGGAGTATAGCCCGCTTCGTCCCCGAAATCGTATCCGAATTTTCCTCGGGTGAGCTTCGGACAGGCTACCGGTTCCGCAGCCACGAATCTTGTCTTCCTTTCACCCGAGAAAACATGCCTCATGAATGGGAAGGATATTCCTCCGAAGTTGGACCCTCCGCCGAAACATGCTATCACGACATCGGGATATTCTCCCGCCATTTCCATCTGTTTTTCGGCTTCCAGCCCGATTACAGTCTGGTGCAGGGCAACGTGGCTCATCACGGAGCCCAGAGTATACTTGCAGTCAGGGGTCATCCTGGCAAGTTCCACGGCCTCTGAAATGGCTGTTCCGAGCGAGCCCTGGTGATGCGGGGTTCTGGTGAGGATGTCTTTCCCGGCTCTGGTGGACATTGACGGCGACGGTGTAACCTGTGCTCCGAAAACCTGCATCATGCTGCGCCGGTACGGCTTCTGCTCATAACTGATCCTGACCTGATACACGGCTGCTTCCAGTCCGAAAAGCCGGGCGGCATAGGACAGGGCCGTGCCCCACTGGCCGGCTCCCGTTTCAGTGGTCACGTTCTTCACGCCTTCCTTTTTGCAGTAGTACGCCTGCGCGAGAGCCGAATTCAGCTTGTGCGACCCAACAGGACTGACACTTTCGTTCTTGAAATATATATGCGCCGGAGTGTCGAGTTCCTTTTCCAGTCCGTATGCGCGGACAAGAGGTGTTGGCCTGTAGTACGTATACTGTTCCCTGACTTCATCCGGAATGTCGAACCATCTGTGTTCGGTATCGAGTTCCTGTCTGCACAGTTCCCTTGCGAAAACGGGATACAGATCCTCTTCTTTTACCGCCTGACGTGTAGCCGGATTCAGCATCGGCTGTGGCTTTACCGGCATGTCAGCCTGGATATTGTACCATTGCGAGGGGATTTCGTCTTCCCTGAGGAAAAATCTTTTCTGTTTCATCTGTCTGTCGTTTATGTGGTTCAAGGACAAAAAAACGGGCCGCCGCAGGCAGCCCGTCAGTCTTTATATCAGGAGATTCTGTCAGCAGCAAGCTTCAATGCAAGAATTGACAGCTACAATTGCGAATCCCAGGAAAATGATAGTCGCGAAAATATAAGCGAGGACCTTGAGTCTGCCGAGCCATATCCTGTTGTCCCAACCGATAGTCTGGAATGCGCTCCAGAAACCGTGTGTAAGATGGAACCACAGAGCTCCGAACCATACTATATAGATGACAACGTTATACCAGTGTCCGAAAGTGGTGGTAAGGAGAAGATAAGGATCTTCGGCGTGTGCTCCTGTCCACTCCTGAAGCTGCATGTCAGCCCAGAAATGTGTGAGATGGAAAGCAAGGATACCAAGTACGATGATTCCGAGAACAATCATGTTCTTTGAAGCCCACGAATCGGTTCTTGCCTTGCTGGCAACAGCGTAGCGGTTGTATCCGCCACGGGACTTCAGGTTGCTGAAAGTCAGGATAAGAGCGTAGATGATGTGGATGATGAATCCGAATGCAAGCACAGGGACCATTACGGTCACTATTGGAAGTGACATGAATTCGCATCCTGCTGCAAAAAGCCCGTCCGGAGAACCGAATGTGCCGTTGATCGAGTCAATCACAGAAAAGAGATTGATGGTCATGTGCAGAAGGAGGAAGATAATGAGGAATAGTCCGCTGACGCTCATAATGAGCTTCTTGCCGATTGAAGATGTGAAAATGTTCGCCATATCTTTATCTGTAGTTTATTATCAGTACGCTAAATACCGTGCAAATATATACTCTTTCTTGCAAGTTTCATAATAATTCGATACTTTTGTTTCGATAAAAATGACAGGAATTTATAAGTTTCAGCCTGAAATATCTGACAATGGGACAGTACAGAAGAGTTTTGCTCAAGCTCAGCGGAGAAAGTCTGGGCGGCCCCTCAGGCAGAGGAATCAGTGAAGATGTCCTTGCTGCCTATGCCCGGGAAATAGCAGGAGCCGTGAAAGGCGGTCTGCAGGTGTCTATAGTTATCGGCGGAGGAAATATTTTCAGAGGCCTTTCCGGAGCAGGAAAAGGCTTCGACCGTGTAGTGGGAGACCGTATGGGAATGCTCGCTACAGTGATCAATTCCCTGGGGCTTTCGTCCGCAATCAGGTCCGAGGGAGTCGATGCTGAAGTATTCACCGCCACTCCGATGATGCCTGTCGCCAGATATTACATGAGAGACGATGCCGTGGCCGTGATGGAAAGGGGCGGAGTCGCGCTTCTGGCGGGAGGGACAGGCAACCCGTTCTTCACGACTGATTCCGGAGCTGCCCTCAGGGCTCTTGAAATAGGAGCCGATGTCCTTTTGAAAGGAACCAGGGTCGACGGAGTGTACACGGCAGATCCGGAGAAGGATCCGTCCGCGGTAAAATATGACGAGCTGACCTTTGACAAGGCTATGGAGGACCATCTTAAAGTCATGGACCAGACGGCCTTTGCCCTGTGCCGGGAAGGGAACATGCCGATCATCGTATTCGACATGAACTGTCCCGGAAACCTTCTCCGTCTGCTTGGCGGAGAGAAAACAGGAACTCTGGTACATCTCTAGAATTTCTCCCGATGCTCCAGCAAGCGGGACAGATTATCTCCGGTAGCGTACAAAAAGACGAAACAAACATTAATATTTATACTATGTTAGATAAAGCAAAAGAAATCCTTGACGGAGCGAAATCCAAGATGAGCGACGCCGTGAGGTTCCTTGAAGAGGATCTGAAGACATATCGTGCAGGAAAGGCCAATCCTCTTGTCTTCAACAATATAATGGTTGACTACTATGGCTCTGAGACTCCTGTGCCTCAGGTGGCTTCAGTTACCACTCCGGATGCAAAGACAATTCTTATCCAGCCGTGGGAGAAAAAGATGATACCGGTGATAGAAAAGGCTATAATGGACGCCAACATCGGTCTTACTCCGCAGAACAACGGAGAACATATCCGCTGTGTCGTTCCGCCTCTTACAGAAGAGAGAAGAAAAGAACTCATCAAGAAGGTAAAGACAGCCGGAGAGAATTCCAAGATCGTCATCAGGAATGCGCGCAGGGATGCTATCGATGCACTCAAGAAAGCGCAGAAAGAAGGTCTTCCTGAAGATGTCCAGAAAGATTACGAGCAGAATGCCCAGAAAGAGACCGATGCTTATGTAAAGAAAGTGGACGAGCTCTGCGCTGCAAAGGAAAAGGAAATCCTTACTGTCTGATAAAGTTTTGATAATCAGTGTATTCCTTGGTAGACCGCATCGTTGTATGCAGGCCGGAAAAAATTTAATGCCGGCTGGATGGTCGTACTAAAGGAAAAATTTTGTAGTTTTGCTCCCGTTATGATGGATTTTCGATTTAACGACTTCGGTTTTTATTATTTCTATTACCAGGAAAGGTGATGGACCGGAAGTCGCGTATCGTAATAAATGAGGTTTTAAGGGCTGTCCGGTAGTATAGCGGACAGCCCTTTTTCTGTGTGCCGGCGCGACCGGGCTCATTGCGGCTTGCAGTACGTGAGGAACATGCAGATGAACGGGAACCGGAATATTTTCAGAGAATATGGATATAATGAAAAGAGTAGCGATCCAAGGCTTTGCAGGATGTTTTCATGAACAGGCCGCAAGACTGTTCTACGGCAGGGAAGAAGCCTGGGGTCATGCCGGCTTCCGGCAGGACGGAAATCCTGTGAAGCTGGAGATCGTGGAATGCAGCACTTTTGACGGTCTGTATGAATCTTTGTCCGGCGGAAAGGCGGACGCAGCTGTAATGGCAATAGAGAATACCGTCTCCGGCGGACTGCTGCCGAATTTCGAACTCCTTCGCAAGCATGATGTAAAGATAAAGGGAGAAGTCTTTCTGCGCATCTGCCAGAATCTCATGGTCATGCCGGGGCAGAAAATAGAGGATATACATGAGGTGAGAACACACTATATGGCTATCAATCAGACCAGACAGTTCTTTTCCGCATATCCGCATATCCGGCTGGTGGAGTCCGATGATACAGCCAAGAGTGCCGCGGATATCGCCACCGGTAAAATATACGGGGTGGGAGCAGTCGCCTCTTCTCTTGCGGCCGAACTCTACGGCCTGGAAATAATAGCCCCCGGCATCGAGACCTACAAGCAGAATTTCACAAGGTTCCTTATTATGGATGACAAGGTGGACGTTCCCGAAGAGCGTATTGACAAAGTCTCCCTGTGCTTCACCCTTCCTCACAAGGCAGGTTCTCTGGCACAGGTCCTCACCATCCTTTCTTTCTATGATATGAACCTGACCAGAATCCAGTCTCTGCCGATCCCTGGCAGGGAATGGCAGTATTTCTTCTATGTGGATATCAAATTCGATTCATATAAACGTTATACACAGGCTCTTTCAGCTGTACGACCGTTGATGGAGGACCTGAAGGTCCTGGGAGAATACAGAAGTTTCAAACCGAAGGAATCATGATAATAAGACCAGCACGCAGGACGGAAAACATAAACGAGTATTATTTTTCTGCCAAACTTAAGGAAATAGACAGACTCAATGCAGTCAGGTCAGAGGAAGGGAAGGACAGGATCATCAATTTGGGGATAGGTGCTCCTGACGGGATGCCTCCGGTACAGGCCATTGAGGCACTTGTGGAGTCAGCCCGCCAGCCCGGAAACCATGCATATCAGAGCTATACCGGTATTCCGGAACTCAGGCAGGCTTTTGCAGAATGGTACAGGCGGTACTATGGTGTAGAGCTTGATCCGGCTGCTGAAATCCAGCCGTTGGTCGGGTCCAAGGAAGGGATTCTGCTGCTTTCCCTTGCATTCCTGAATGAAGGGGACAAAGTGCTTGTCCCGGATCCCGGGTATCCTACCTATTTGTCCGCTACGGCTCTGGTGCAGGCGGAACCTGTGAAATATGATCTGGTAGAGGAAAACGGCTGGCAGCCTGACTTTGATGCGCTCGAAAAGACTGACCTTACAGGCGTCAGGATGATGTGGACCAACTATCCCAACATGCCTACCGGAGCGCCTGCGACAGAGGAACTTTACAGAAAACTTGCAGACTTCGGACGCAGACACGGGATAATGATATGCAACGACAATCCGTACAGTTTCATACTGAACGACCGTCCTTTGTCTATCCTCGGTGTCCCGGGAGCCAAGGAATGTTGTGTGGAACTGAATTCCCTGAGCAAGGCCCACAATATGTCCGGATGGAGAATAGGAATGGCGGCGGCTTCCGGAGAAGTCATATCGCAGCTGCTCAAAGTCAAGAGCCAGATGGATTCCGGAATGTTCAGGCCGTTGCAGCTGGCCGCTGTACAGGCTCTTTCCCAGAGACCGGAATGGTTTGAGTCCCTTAATGCCGAATACAGGAAAAGGAAAGTCCTGGCCGGGAAGATATTCGATATGATAGGAGCTGAATATGATCCCGGCAGTATGGGAATGTTCCTCTGGGGGAAAGTCGGCAGTGACAATCCTCTGGCAACGGAAGGTCCTGACGGCAGTCCTCTTGGGGCCGGAGAGGATCTCCGCTCACCAGGTGAGAAAGTATCGGACAGGATTCTCTATGGGGCAGGAGTATTCATTACACCCGGTTTCATATTCGGGAAGAACGGTCGCGACCATATCCGCATTTCGTTGTGTGCCGGTCCGGAAATCCTGGAAAATGCGGCGGAGAAAATCAGAGAGCTGATGGGATGACGGGAACTTCCGGGTGTCAACTGCCGCCCGGAGCCTGAATCCGCATATTGGAAAATATATGGAAAGACAGTATATAATGACAGTCATTGGCCTTGGCCTTATAGGAGGATCAATGGCAGTAGACCTGAAGCGGCGCGGCTTCGCATCTCAGGTGCTTGGAGTGGAAGCAGACCCGGTCAATGCAGCCGCAGCGGAGAAAATAGGTCTTGTAGATGAAGTGCTCCCTTTCGCAGAAGGTGTATGCAGGGGGGAAATTATAGTCCTGGCTGTACCGGTGGGAGAAGCTGTCCGTATGCTTCCGGAGATTCTGGACATGTTCGGCGGAAAGGGATCCGGGACGGAGGAAGCAAGGGAAAATCCGGGGAAGATCGTTATAGACGTATGTTCCACAAAATCCTCGTTGGTCAGGGCTGCGGAAGGACATCCGATGCGCGGACGCTACGTTTCCACCCACCCGATGGCAGGAACCGAATATTCAGGTCCGTGGGCAGCCATGTCCGGAATGTTCGACGGGAAAGCCTGTGTGATATGTGACAGCGCAAAATCCGGACAGGATGCACTTGACGTCATAGAAAAAATGTATGATGTGCTGAATATGAGGACTATACGTATGGATGCCTCCAACCATGACATGCATGCGGCATATGTATCCCATATTTCCCATGTGACATCTTTTGCCCTGGCCCTTACAGTGCTTAAGCAGGAACGCAGCGACAGGCATATTTTCGATCTTGCCTCAGGAGGGTTCTCTTCTACGGTCAGGCTTGCAAAAAGCAATGCTGACATGTGGGTCCCGATCCTTACCCAGAACAGGGACAATGTCCTGGATGTCATCGATACCTATATGGAGGAAATGACTGCATTCAGGGATGCGATAGCCACAGAGGACGGAGCCAGGATACGGGAGCTTATCGGGGAGGCGAACAGAATCCGCAGGATCATCAAATAGAAACGGCAGTCACCCCGGCCGCAGTTGAAGAAGAAAAGGAAAAACAAATCAAAAACAATAGTAATTATGGAAAGGAAATTGGAAATCGTACCTCTTTCTCAGTGGAATCTTTTCCCTGAGGGGCAGCCCAGGGTGATAGCCGGACCTTGCAGCGCAGAGTCTGAAATCCAGGTGATGGAGACGGCCAGAAGAATCAAATCGCTGGGTGTAGACGTATTCCGGGCAGGTATCTGGAAGCCGAGAACCCATCCGGGAACATTTGAAGGAGTCGGCACTCCAGGCCTGAAGTGGATGCAGAGGGTCAAGAATGAACTTGGCATGAAGATATGTACCGAAGTGGCCAGCGAGCGCCATGTATTCGACTGCATGAAATACGGAGTGGATATGGTCTGGCTGGGAGCCAGGACTACAGCCAATCCGTTTCTGGTTCAGGAGATTGCAGAGGCTCTCAGGGATGTGGACATTCCGGTGCTTGTAAAGAATCCGGTAAGTCCTGACCTGGATCTGTGGATAGGGGCCCTCGAGAGGCTCAATCAGGTCGGGGTGAAGAAAATAGGTGTCATTCACAGGGGATTCTCCACATTCGAGAAAATCCAGTACAGGAATTCTCCGGAATGGCAGATTGCGATTGAGCTGAGAAGCCGCTATCCGCAGCTTCCGTTCTTCTGTGATCCGAGCCACATGGCCGGCAGCACGAAGTATATCGAAGAGATTTCACAGAGATCTCTCGATCTCGGTCTGGACGGTCTGATGATAGAGACACACTGTGACCCGACATGTGCATTGAGCGATGCGAAACAGCAGCTTACGCCCGAACAGCTGGGAGACATGCTCGGACGTCTGGTGGTCAGGAACCAGGATTCGGACAATGTCGAATATAAGGAAAACATAGACCAGCTGCGCGCAAAGATAGACGTCATCGACGACAGCATCCTGTATACTTTGGGCTCAAGGATGAGAATCAGCCATCAGATCGGCGAATACAAGAAAAAGAACAATATCGCTATTCTCCAGACATCCCGTTGGGATTCGGTACTGGAAAGGGTGATAGCAAAAGGGGCGGAGTACGGACTGTCGGAAAAATTCGTCTCGACTCTTTTCAATGCTATCCATGATGCTTCAGTCCGGGAACAGAATTCTATCCTTGAAGGAAATCGCGGAGAAGACAAGTAAAGCGATGCTTCTCTTCCCCGGAAAGGAAATCTACGGTGATAGGTATCCGGAACATTCTCTGTCTGAGTGTTCCGGATATGTTTTTGCATTCCATAAGTCTCTGGCTGTCCTTTTCGGTGGTGACTATTACGGCAGTAGGGTGAGCCTTCACCGCCTTTCCGATGCATCTTATGTCTGACTGTGTAAAGGCATGGTGGTCAGGGAACGAGAGCTTTTCCGAAATTTTATAAGAATCGCTCAAATACATCATCATAGGTTTGTCGTTGGCAATGCCTGTGAGCATTATTGCCTGTTTGGAATATGTGTATCTGGGTTCCCCGTCCTGGAATACGGCCTCGGGAGCACAGTATCGGATCCGGGTGAAGAAAATATGGATTTTCCGTCCTTTCCTGTCTGTGGCAGTGCATGTACGGGGATCGAATCCCTTGAGATGCAGTTCTGAAGCGACATATTCCGCCTTGTCCTTGTCTTCAAGATATGCCGGGGATTTGGTCACGATGATGATGTCTGCTTCGAGCATCCGTTCCGGGAGATCCCTGAGTCGCCCTGCAGGTATGAGGCTGTCTTTGAATACAGGTCTGCCGTAGTCCGCCAGCACTATGGAGACTGTCGGATTCAGTGCCCGGTACTGGAAAGCGTCATCCAGGATAATGAGGTCTTGAGGTTCAATGCTCTTGTCAATACACTTCCTGGCCTTTTTCGAAGTCTGGAGCTTATCGGGGTGTACCAGAAAGTCACATCCGCGGATACGGTTGCTGTCTACTGCCACTGTGGTATGAGGAAACTTCCGTCTGATCTGGAGCGGTTCGTCCCCGTAGGCGCTTGCCGGACCTTCCGGGCTGACCTGCTGGAAGCCTTTTGTCTTTCTTTTGTAGCCTCTGGAAAGGACAGCTACCTTCCTGTCTTTCCAGTACGGGTCGGAAGCAAGCAGGCGGAGCAGCATTTCCGTATGCGGAGTCTTTCCTGTCCCGCCTACGGTCACATTCCCGACTGAAATGGTCGGGACTTCGGCCGGTCTGCTCTTCCGGATGCCTTTGTCATATAGGAAATGTCTGAATTTCAGCGCCAGGTAATATGGCGACAAAAGAATGCGGTCTATCATCATACAGGATTTTGTAAGGTCAGATTGTAGTCAAATTCGGGACAGTGTTACGGTTCTGCGATTCCGTACGGACTTATCCGTAGACGGAAGCCGCTGCCGGGGGATCGGCGTCTCCCCAGCGCTCCGAAATATAGTCGAGAGTGGCAAACAGCTCCTGTGGGTCGTTGATGGTGACGAGTTTCAGTCTGGTCTCCTTGAAGTCGGGAAGACCCTTGAAGTAGCAGGAAAGATGGCGGCGCATCTCCAGAATGCCTACGCGGTCTCCCTTGAATTCCAGTGACTTGGCCAGATGCCGCTTGGCCAGTTCCACTCTGTCGCGCACGCTCATCTGCGGAAGAGGCTCCCCGGTCTGCAGATAGTGCTTTATCTCACGGAATATCCACGGATGTCCGTAGGTCGCCCGGCCGATCATTATTCCGTCTACTCCGTAGCGGTCAAAAGCTTCTGCCGCTTTCTGCGGGGAATTTATGTCTCCGTTGCCGATTATCGGGATGTGCATGCGAGGATTCTCTTTTACTTTCCCTATGAGTGTCCAGTCGGCTTCTCCGGTGTACATCTGGCATCGTGTCCTGCCGTGGATGGTAAGAGCCTGGATTCCGACATCCTGGAGCCGCTCTGCCAGTTCCACTATGATTTTCGAGTTCTCGTCCCAGCCCAGGCGGGTCTTGACTGTGACCGGAAGTTTCACGGCATTGACCACCAGCCGTGTGATTTCCACCATCTTGTCCGGCTCTCTCATCATTCCGGAGCCTGCTCCGCGACGGGCTATCTTGTTTACCGGGCATCCGAAATTTATATCCACAAGGTCAGCGCCGTGCCCGCCGGCTGTCTCCGCAGCGTTCTCGGCCATCCTGGCGGCATCGACCATCGCCTCGGGGATATTCCCGTATATCTGTATTCCGATCGGGGCCTCGTAATCGTAAGTGACGAGCTTGGCCAGTGACTTTTTCGCATCGCGTATAAGTCCGTCTGACGAGATGAATTCCGTGTACATCATATCTGCCCCGAACTCCTTGCATACGAAACGGAAGGATGCGTCTGTCACATCCTCCATGGGAGCCAGGAAAAGCGGCTTTTCTCCCAGATTTATGGTCCCGATTTTCATGGGTGCAAAAATAGCAACATTATTGATGAAAAAACATTTATCAGCAAAAGAATAATCCGTTATATTTGCGTAGCCGGGCGCAATCCCCGCCACAATACCCGGATGTGAAACTGAATACCGGTTGGTTTCATTAATATATAAAACGGATTTGCAATGAAAAACCTACTCCTTGAAATCTCCATGACGGCAGCAGTTTTCTGCCTTTCTGCCGCCGTTTCAGCCAGGGATATTCCGCATGGTACGGATATGGGTATGTATTGGCCTGAAGGCCAGGCTTTTCCTCATTTTTCAACTCCTGCCGACACGCTGTACGGACTTTCCATGGAGGAAGGCCGCCTTCCGGCAGAAGAGAGGGTCATGTTTTCTGCTCTTCAGGGTATTGTGAACAGGACAAGGCCCAGGATATTCCTTTTCGACCATGAGAGGGAAGGAAAATACAAATGGCCTGACATTATGGGGCTTGCAATCAGCGAGGTACCCGTAGACAAGAGATTCTCCCTGGTCTCGGGATATGCCGGAGAACTGAAAGGGGTGGTGCTGTACGACATGGAAAAAAGCGGGCATTATGCAAACCTGGCATCTTCCGTGGGCGGACTCCTGAATGCTTTGCCTGTCACGGAAAGGCTTTATGAAGAGATGGTGTCGCATGGTGCCGGTCTGCCCGTCGTTGCCGATTTTACGGATCTTCCGTATACGCGCCCTCAGGAAATATACGACTATCTTTTCGAAAATTACGGAAGTATGCTTTCGGACCGGCTGCTGGTCAGCCTGCGCCCCGGGCTGGCTTATGTCCGTGACCTTGCTGTAGCTTCCGGCGCGGCCGTAGTCTGGCTTGATCCCAGAAAGTGGCCTGAAAATACCGTCCTGCGCAAGTTTCTTTCAGCCATGACTCCGGGAGAAAGCATCATTACAGGATGGTATCCTGAAGAGAGGTCCGGAATAGGTCTTGCCACTGAGTACGGACTTTCGACAGTACCTTCGGATTTCTATGAGAACACCACTGTCTATGCCGGTATGCCCCACGACATCCGGTATCCTGCGGTCCCGAAGATGCCGCGGCTTGAAAACAAGGTGTATCTTGCGATTTTCCTCAGTGACGGCGACAATGTCCAGTATTGCCAGCATGCCATGTCCGGGCTTTGGGACAAGGCAGGACGCGGGACAATGCCTATAAACTGGACTGTAAGTCCCGCACTTGCGGATCTGGGTCCGGGAATCCTCAACTACTATTACAGTACGGCGACTCCTTTCGATTTCTTTGCTTCAGGTCCTTCCGGCATGGGGTATTCCCTTATATATGATGCGCACAACTATTTGTGGAATTCCGTTTCCGGAGAGGTTTTCCGCCCTTATGCGAAACTTACCCAAAAGTATTTGGAAAAGAGCGGTCTGCGTGTTATAACGATATGGGACGAAGTGAGTAGGGAGCAGATGGAGGAATACGCCGTGAACTGCCGCTATCTGTATGGCCTCACGCAGCAGGACTGGGAACGCAGGCCGTACAAGGTGCCTGTATATGTAGCAGGCAGCCGTCTGGCGTTTATCCCGAACCTGCCTTGTTACGCAAGCGGTGTGGATGTAATATATTCTTTCTGGGAAGATGACATAAAGGCTTTTGACGGCAAGGCTCCGCTGTTCCTGACAGCTCAGGGTGAATCCTGGAAAATGGGTCCGGACAATGTCGCCGGACTGAAAGACCGGCTCGACAGTCTTTCCCGAGGAAATATAGTAATCTGCCGCGGAGACCATTTCTTCAATCTGTACAACCAGGCCAACGGGCTGCCGTTCAACCTCACACTTCTTCCTGATATGGAAATCATGGCAGACGATACTTCTGCCGACGCATGCACACTGGCTGACGGGTCCTGTTCCGAGGCCCGGATGTGGGTGGGCAGGAACAGGACCGCAAGCGTGGTCCTGGATTTCAAAAGGAACTATCTGATAGAGAGATACGTTGTCAGGCATGCGGGTGCCGCAGGACAGCCTGCCATGCTGAATACAGATGAGTTTACCGTTGAGGTGAGCAGAAACGGAAAGGACTGGACACAGGCCGGATGCGTGACAGGAAACAGTGACGACGTCACGGATGCCGATATCATTCCGGTTACGGGCAGATATTTCAGGCTGACTGTAAAAAATCCCGGAAATGACGGAACAGTGCGGATCGCCGACCTGGAAGTATATGGCAGAGAGACAAAATAATTGTATCTTTGAAAGGCGAATCTGTCAATATGAAATACTTTAAATTTATTTATAATGGCTAGAAACATTTCAACTATCGGCGTGCTTACTTCCGGAGGCGATGCTCCGGGAATGAATGCCGCTATCAGAGCCGTGACGAGGGCCTCCATTTTCAACGGCTGGAAAGTCATGGGTATCTACAGAGGCTATGAAGGCCTGATCAATGATGAGATTGAAGAGTTGACCACACAGAGTGTCAGCAGTACAATCCAGAGAGGTGGTACGATTCTCAAAACAGCACGTTCCACGGATTTCCTTACTCCGGAAGGCAGGCAGAGGGCATTTGAAAACATGCAGAAGCATGCGATTGACGCACTTATCGTAATAGGGGGAAACGGTTCTCTTGCCGGTGCGCAGGTACTTGCCCAGGAATATGACGTGCCTTGTATCGGAATCCCGGGTACAATCGACAACGACCTTTACGGGACCGACTCCACTATCGGATATGACACTGCGCTCAATACCATAATGGAGTGTGTCGACAAGATCAGGGATACGGCGACTTCGCACAACAGGATATTCTTTATCGAAGTGATGGGCCGCGATGCAGGTTTCCTTGCCCAGAACAGCGCCATAGCTGCCGGAGCAGAGGCTGCCATCATCCCTGAGGACAATACCGACATCGACCAGCTGGAGCAGTTCATCAGCCGTGGATTCCGTAAGAGCAAGAACAGCAGTATCGTCATAGTTGCCGAGAAGGACGGAGGTGCGATGCACTATGCCGAGCGTGTCCGCAAGGAGTATCCGCAGTATGACGTGCGCGTATCCATTCTCGGGCATCTCCAGAGGGGAGGGTCTCCAAGCGCATACGACCGAATCCTTGCAAGCCGGCTGGGAACAGCCAGCATCGAGGCTTTGAAAGAAGGCCAGCGCAACGTGATGGTCGGCATTTCAAATGACGAGATTGTCTATGTGCCGTTCAGCCGCGCCATCAAGAAGAACAAGCCTATCGACAAGGAACTCATAAATGTTCTGAACGTACTGTCGATCTGACGGCTCTATTCACCGGCCTGCTCTTCCAGTATTTTTCTGGCTTCATAGAATGCCGGGTGGTAGTCTCTGGCAAGGATGGCTCCATCCGGTCCTATAAATACGAAATACGGAAGACCGGATATCATGAAGATATCGGAGACCCTTTCATTTTCCGGGTGGTTTGTTTTAGTCTCCGCTTCCGGCCACGGATGAGACAGCATTTCTTCCAACCGTGCATGCAGGTCATCAATTCCTATGTATGAGGCAGAAGAACCTTCCGGAACAGATTCTGCAAGACTGCGGAAGTTTTCAATCGATTCGGTCAGACCTATTATGCAGAGCCCTGAATCCTTGTATTCCCTGTAAAGGGCCTGGACTTCAGGGTCTATCTGCATGGAGCCCGGACACGTTCCCCAGTGGAACAAGAGGAGGTATTTCCCTTTGAAGTCATTTTTCTTCACAATCCTGCCGTCTGTAAGGATAAGGGAGAAGTCCGGAGCCTGATTGCCGACAGCTATGGCTTCGATGTCTTTCATTCTGTGAGCGTATATCCGGCCGTAATGGCTGTCTTTCACTTCCTGTGAGTATGCTTCATAAGCTTCCCGCAGTTTGTCTATGGGCTGATTGTCCATCCTTGATATCCGTTCGACGAGTATGTAGTTGTTCCCCTGCGGGTTGTCCTTGAAGTATGCTTCTCGGAGTCTGTCTGATCGGGAGACTCCGGGATTCCCGTTATAGAAAGAATTGAATTGTCCGGCGAGTTTCTTTGATGTGTCATAGTCTTTCGCGGCGTTGGCTTCTTCAATCCGTCTCATGATGTCGCCCCTGGCAGCCCCCACCGAGTCCTCGACTGCCAGGTATTCAGCCAGAGCCGGGTCATCGTACACGCCGCCTTCAAGTGTGCTGTAATAAATGTAGTCTTTGGAACCGCTGATTCTTATATGATCATTCCCGGCGATTATCATTGTCTTTCCTGTCCTGTCACATGCAGGGGCGCTTCCGTTTACGGGGTGGTATTCCATGATGTAATACATGTCATGTCTCTGGATGCCTTTGTATTTGAACTTGCCGTCCTTTTTCAGGACAACATCGAAAGTGTCCCCGTCTTTCCACCCTGGAAGGATTATCTGCCTGAACCTTAGCGTGTCGCCTTTTTCAAGTCCGCCGATGTTTCCAGAGACAGTAAATTTCTGCTCCTGTGCCGGCAGTGCCGTCGCTGCGGTAAAGGCCAGGAATATGGAAAGCAGTGTATTTTTCATCATTTCATTTTGAGTTTAAGTTGATCGAATCAGTACAAATATCGGCAGAAGCCGAGAACAATGCAAATCAAACTCGTTTGAATTTCATAGCCGAGGCGCAACGGTATATGTGGCAAAGTCAAATATAACTCAGGACGGGACAAACTCTGGCGCAAATTAACTGTTGTGTAAATTATTGATATTTAGCATGTTTCTCTGATTAATGCCTGCGCCAGAGGCCTGTGTCTTCATCTCCCGGGAGGACATTCCCGGTCAGGGGCAAAGATTTGGGTAATACATACAACTGATTGAAAATGAATGTGAAAATTCAGAAAATTTTGTTTTGAATAAAATAATTGTTACCTTTGCGCCCCCTATGTAGTGTAGGGAACGCAGTAATTTAAGTATTAACCAATTAAAAATCAAGACAGTGGACACACAGAGTTACAAGACTGTATCGCTCAAGGCGGGCGATATCAAGAAAGAGTGGGTCGTGATTGATGCTACCGACTTGGTGCTCGGCCGTCTTGCTTCCAGGATCGCGCTCGTTCTTCGTGGAAAGAACAAGCCTAGCTTCACCCCTCACATGGATTGCGGTGACAATGTCATCGTTCTCAATGCTGACAAGGTAAGGCTTACCGGGAAAAAGATGACCGACAGGGTGTATGTCCGTCACACCGGCTATCCGGGTGGACAGAGATTCACTACTCCTAAGGAGGTTCTTCAGAAGAAACCTACCGAACTTCTCAGGATGGCTGTCAAAGGCATGCTTCCTAAGAACCGTCTTGGTGCAAAGCTCATCAACAACCTCTATCTCTATGAGGGAAGCGAGCATCCGCATCAGGCGCAGAACCCGAAAACAATCAAGTTAAACGAAATTTAAGCAGAGCATGAAACAAGTAAACGCCCTTGGAAGACGTAAATCAGCAGTCGCTCGCGTTTATGTCGTGCCTGGAAAAGGTAACATCGTGATCAACGGCCGTGACATCAACGAATATTTCTGCGACGAGTCACTCCGTTATATCGTGAACCAGCCTTTCTCTGTAACAGGAACGACAGCACAGTTTGACGTGAAGGTAAACGTTGACGGTGGCGGAATCAAAGGTCAGGCTGAAGCTATAAGGCTCGGTATCGCACGCGCTCTTTGCGAGGTGGATAAAGAGGCTTACCGCTCTACCCTGAAATCAAACGGATTCCTTACCCGCGACGCTCGCGAAGTCGAGAGAAAGAAACCTGGTCAGCCTGGTGCACGCAGACGCTTCCAGTTCAGTAAACGTTAATCGTTATCTGTTGATTTACAAAAAAGTGCAGTCCGTAAGAGAATTTCGGGACCATGGCTTCGGATGCGAATCCGGCTTTGCTGCCTAGAGATTGGCGAGACTGCGTAAAACCGGCGGGACCGGCAAGGCCGCTACTCCCGGTTGATGAAAAGAGCCCGACAGGGAAAACGGCAAATACCTGGAGGGAAATTAAGAAACAAGTAAAAATTCAAGAAAATGCCAAGAACAAATTTCCAGGAACTGCTTGATGCAGGTGTTCATTTCGGACACTTGGCGAGGAAATGGAATCCGAAAATGGCCCCTTATATCTTTGACCAGAAAAACGGAATCCACATCATCGACCTGCATAAAAGTATAGTAAAAATCGATGAGGCTGCGAATGTCATGAAACAGCTTGCGCGTTCTGGCCGCAAGATTCTTTTCGTAGCCACAAAGAAACAGGCAAAGGAGATCGTAGCAGAGAAAGCAGCTACAGTCAACATGCCGTTCGTGACAGAGAGATGGCCGGGCGGAATGCTTACCAACTTCCCGACTATCCGCAAGGCTGTCAAGAAGATGAATACCATCGACAAGATGATTGAGGATGGTACTTTCGATACTCTTGCAAAACGTGAGCGTCTCCAGATCACCCGCCAGAGGGCAAAACTCGAGAAGAACCTCGGTTCCATCAAGGATCTGAGCCGCCTTCCTTCAGCGCTTTTCGTAGTGGATGTACAGAAAGAGATGAATGCCGTAAAAGAGGCAAATCGTCTTAACATACCGGTTATCGCAATGGTTGATACTTGCTGCGATCCTACTCCGATTGATTATGTGATTCCGGCCAACGATGATGCTGCAAAGTCTATCGCCCTTATCATGGACGTAGTCTGCGGTGCTATCTCAGAGGGTCTGAACGAAAGGAAGCTGGAGAAAGACAAGGAAGCTCCTGAGGCAGGGGACGAGAAGGCTCCTGCAGGAAAGAAGCTCCGTGCACGTAAAGGCGCTGCCAAAGAAGAGGCTCCTGCCGCAGAAGTTTCTGTTGAAGCCGCACCGGCTCCAGTAGAGGCTCCGGTTGCCGATCCGGCAGAAAAGGCTGAGTAATCAGAGTATTAACATTAAAATCATCAGAACAAATGGATATCAAAGCAGCTGACGTAATGAAATTGCGTCAAATGACCGGAGCCGGAATGATGGACTGCAAGAAAGCCCTCATCGAGGCAAACGGAGACTATGCAAGAGCTCAGGAGATCATCCGTGAGAAAGGCAAGCTCGTTGCAGCGAAGAGAGCTGACCGCGAGACTACCGAAGGTGCAGTCGTTGCCCGTGTAAACGGAGACAAGGCTATCATCGTATGCCTCGGATGCGAGACTGACTTCGTTTCCAAGAATGCTGAGTTCCAGAAACTTGCAGGTGACATCGCGGATGTTGCCATCAAGGATCTTCCTGCAGATGCAGAGGCTCTCAAGGCCTGCACCCTCGCTGACGGAAGGACAGTGGAGGCTGCCATTACAGAGCAGACAGGCAAGACCGGAGAGAAGCATGTGCTGGTAGGATATGAGAAGGTGGAGGCACCTTTCATCGTTTCCTATATCCACGCTATCAACGGCAAGCTCGGTGCTCTCGTAGGATTCAACAAGGAAGTGGCTTCAGACCTCGCCAAAGGCGTGGCAATGCAGGTGGCTTCCATGAACCCTGTCGCTATCAACAAGGACAGCGTTCCTCAGAATGTCATCGACAATGAGCTCACAGTGGCTGTCGAGAAGACCAAAGAGGAACTCGTGAAGAAAGCGGTGAATGCAGCACTCGAGAAAGCAGGCATCAACCCTGCACATGTCGACAGTGAAGACCATATCGCTTCCAACACAGCCAAAGGCTGGCTCACTCCGGAGCAGGCAGATCAGGCACGCGAGATCATCAAGACCGTCTCAGCAGAGAAGGCAGCAAACCTTCCTGAGGCAATGATCAACAACATCGCAAACGGCCGTCTGAACAAGTTCTTCAAGGAGAACACCCTTGAGGAGCAGGAGTACCAGATGGGCGACGGCAAGACATCTGTCAAAGCATCTATCGCTGCCGTTGACAAGGATGCCAAGGTGGTTGTATTCAAGAGATTCTCTCTCAACGACTAATACTGTATACTTCATATATGATAAAAGCGGCCGGAATTCCGGCCGCTTTTATTTTTGGCTTTTCACCGCATCCGAGGTGCCTGGAGCTTTCTCAGACGGAAGCAGTCGATGTCAGGAGCCCATGTGTAGGAGCTGCCGATTCTGACGGTATTGTATCCCCGTTGCAGTTCGACGGGAAGGAATATGCGGCAGATTCCTTCTGCCCTGTCCCGTACAATATCCTTAAGCACTGTTTTTTGCCCGTTCACTTCTACTTCTATGCACTGGTCGTTCACTTCCCGCTCATCGGGCTCTACCGGCACATACGATATTGTCATTTCATATTTTCCCCCTTTCGTACTGTATACTTCGTCCCATTCCAGATGATTTTCCCACCGTGATCCGGAGCGGCTTACAGTCATTCCTCCGGAAGCTCCTTCGAACGGCCTGTAGTTTATTCCCTTGAAATTCTTTCCCAGGTCATTGAACATAGGGAGCATGGCCCATTCAGCTTCATATATTTCCGGTTCAAGCCTTTCTTTTCCTTCGATACGCAGGATTTTCACTCCATGTGCAGGAACATCCGCTTCAATGCTGCCTGAAACCTTTCCCAAGCTGGTCCTTGCCACAAGGTCTCTGATTTCGGCTTTTCCTCCGAATTCAAGTGCCTCGAGAGGGACAGAGAAATGCATTGTGGTATCTGACGGGTTGTACAGGGCTGCAGCACGGACCTGTCCGCGCTTTTCCAGAATATCCTTTACAAGGACGTATCCTTCGCCGCTGTGCTGGACGACATAGGCCTGCAGCCCGAGCGGATCCTGGTTAAGTGCTATCAGCTCCGGGTTTTTCAGAAGTTCCAGGGACTGCTCCGGTATGGAGGTGAGATCGCATCCTATCAGCAGCGGCGAGCTCATGATGCACCATATTCCGAAATGTGTCTGCTCTTCATCGGAGCTGAGCCCGCGACCGATTTCAAGCATGTCCATATCATTGTAGTGTCCTTCTCCGGCATAGGCGGAAAGATACAGGTTTCTGGAGATAATGCTCCTGACGGAAGCCCAGCTCGGATTGATGTCAGGGCTTATCCTCCATGAACGGGCGAGATCGCGGGCCCATGTGCCGGGGAATGCCCACCGGCAGATATTCAGTGATATGTCGCGTCCGCAGACATCCTTTATGGCCGAGCAAATGGCACTGTACCTCTCCTGCTCTTCCAGAGCAAGCTTGTCGGCGCCGCAATAGTCTATCTTGATGAAATCGAAACCCCACTTGTTGAAGAACATGTCTGCGTCCTGCAGTTCATGTCCGTAGAATCCTACTCCTACACCGTGGATGTCATTGTCCCAGATGGAGCCGCATGTATTGCATCCGGCATCGGAATAAGTCCCGGCTTTCATTCCTCTGGCGTGTATATAGTCTACTATGCCTTTCATCCCGTCCGGGAATCTTTCAGGATGGGTAATCAGATTGCCCTCGGAGTCCCGTCCTCCGAAGAACCCGTCATCGATGTTGATGTATATATACCCTGCGTCCCTGAGTCCTAGACGGACTGCGGCATCGGCCTGCTTGCGTATAAGTTCGTCGTTAATGTTCACCCGGTAGGTGTTCCATGAGCTCCAGCCCATGACCGGAGGGTTGGCTGTCTGCGCGGACATGATACCGACAGAGAGTGCGCTGAACAGAACTGTCCCTGCCAAAAATAACATATGTTTCATCTGCAATGGGAAATTTGGCCAAATATAACCTTAAATTATCGGATTTCCATATTATTGGTTGCTTACCGGGAATTCGGCTATTCTCAAGGTAGTACAGCCGAACGGGATGAGTTCGACTGTCTCTTCCGGCCCGAAATTGCCCGGCATCTGTGCGAAGTAGGCGACAGGTCCGGCAGAACCGTTGACTTCCTTCCAGTTTCTGACTTTCCTTGCTTTTGCCTTGATGGTTACCGGTGCGTTTTCGGGATTCCACGGATAGTCGGCAATGCTGTCCGTCATCTCTACGGTGAAAGTCTTCCCGAGCTTCTCCGGAGCAAGCTCTGCATTTACGAAACCGTAGTTCCATGGTGAGTCGGATGTAACTTCATAATACCAGTCGCCGAATTCCTTCTTTTCGGTTCCGAATTCCTTCTTTTCGGTTCCGAATTCCTTCCTGGTCCATTTTTCATCCATTTTCAGTGCGTAGATAAGCGGACCGCGCTCGACTACAGCTCCTTCGTCATACCACCTGCTGATGTTTACTTCCATAGGGAACTCCGCGGAAAGTACATCGTTCTTTTTCCAGGTCCGGCAGATTTTCACAATCCCTTCTGCTGCGGCGCCGGCATTTATTTCCTTCCCGTTGATCCTGAACACGGGATTCCTGCACCAGCCGGGGACACGTACATGGAACGGGAACCAGGCTTCCGAGGTTTTCCTGTCTGTAAATGAAAACAGGAATTCTACCGTTTCCCCGAACGGATAGGATGTATTTTCTTCGATACGGACCTGTGTTCCGTCAGTTACCCTGGCTGTCACGGAGGAAGGGCCGAATACCAGTGCGGCAATGCCATTGTCATCGGTGGCAAACCACAGATGCTGAACAAGTTTCGGCCATCCCTGGTGCATATTTGACGAGCAGCACGGATATCCGGTCAGCGGGCCGAACAGCAGGGGAGTGTCTTCATACGGAGAAACGAAATCCCTCCACTGACGGGTGACGCTGATCTGGTTGATCTGGGAATAGTACTGGCGTGCTGAATAGTCGTCCGTTATCTGGGTCGGGAGCACATTGTAGGCTATCCTTTCAAGATGGTCAGCCCATCTCATGTCTCCTGTTATTCCGATGATCTTTTCGAGAGAGAACATCATTTCCACTGCAGTACACAGTTCCGAGCCTGCTGTCGGACGCCCGAAGCGCATCATTTCGTCTCCTGCCCAAAGTCCTGTCGGCAGAGCGGTGCTGTGTCTCATCTTTTCCACGGCTTTGTATACCGCCTGAAGGTGCTCCGGATTCTTTGACTGCTGGTACCAGATTACCGGTTCCTTGAATCCCATGGCCAAGTTCACGCAGTGGTATGAGTGCTGCCGTGAAACTGCATCCGAGTAAAGGAATTCCCCCGTCCAGTCGCGTGTCTGGCTGTGTATCAGCTCCGCAAGGTCAAGGAGAAAGCTCTCTCCGGTGATATTGTACAACCAGTGGACCATCATCAGGTTTTCTCCTCCTCTTTCCCTGGCCCATTCCGTCCAGTGGTCCAGAGGTGTCTCTGGCAGACGTTCCAGCTGGTAGCGGAAGTAACGGGTCATCAGGTCCGTCACCCGTTCGTCTCCAGTGGCAGAGTAGTACTGCTGCAGCACTTTCAGCATTACCATCTTGGGCCACCAGTCATGAGTCAGTCCTCTTTGCATTCCGTCCTTGTCCGGCCTGTCTGTGTCCGGCCCGAAATAGCCGTCAGGTTTCAGGGATGTCAGAGTATGCTCTATCCATGGCTGTACCTTGTCTTTCAGTTCCTTGTCATCCAGAATATAGGCCAGAGGCAGAAGGCCGTCTACCCAGTACGGCCCCCTTTCCCAAGCATCGCCTTCACCTCCAAGCCAAGCATTGCCGGGCCCCATGACAGAAGTATAGATACTGTCCATGTGTCCGGTCATTCCATCCCTGGCACGCAACAACTGCTCTTTGAGCCATCCTTCCGCCTTGATACTTCCGAGCGGGAGTTCCATATATTCCTTCTGTGCGAGCGGAGGTCTGTTGTTTATGTATTCCTGTGCGGAAACACATGCCGGCCCCATTACTGAGGCCAGCACGAGTGTAAATAGGATTTTATTCATCAGTTATTGTAAATGCCTTCTTTGTCTATATATACCATCTGGCCTGGTGCAAGCCATACTTCATAGTGGCTTCCTCTGTTCAGATAATCCTTGCAGAAGACATAGAAGTTGACAGGGAGTTCCCTGCCCATATTTACAATTGTATAGCAGATCTTACCGTCTTTATCTGCCCATTTTGTCACAGCAAGTTCCGGTGTGTCTTTGAAAACATCCTGTTTGAGCTGGATATCAATAAGTTCATTGTTGCTGTTGAATTCAGGGAATCTGCCGTACGCTTTCCCGTAGTGACTTACTGCCATGAATTCGCATTCGCTAAGTTTCTCGGCAAAATTAAGGTTGAAGGAACGGTTGATATATGAGAGGTCTTCATAAGTCTGGGTCCTTTCTCCGAAGCGGTTGATAGGACTGTCCCTGTAGCTTGCGCTAGGCTGGTCGAGTTCATAGAACTGGAACCAGTGGACTCCTTCCGCCCCATGGGCGACAGCGGTGTAGAGCTGCCATCTGAAATCATCCTCATCAGGTACCTCATACCACAAATGACCGACACTCAGTAAAGTAACGAAAAGTTTCGTACCGGTTTCCCGTGCCACATAGCTGAAGAGGTTCAGGTTTTTCATATAGAGATCCTGATAATATTCCTTATCTACGTAGCTGCACTGTCCGTAATAGTCATACGATATGATTCTTGCTCCTGAACGGTTGATGAAATCGATCAGTTTGTCCTTGTAGCCGTCCATTCCTTCGCATCCGAGTTTCTCCGGGAACCATTCGTCTTCACCATAAGGGAGCATATTTATGAATGCGGTCAGTGAAGGAATGGCCTCCTGTACTATTTTGAAAGCGGTCACGGCATCTTCCCACTGGTCGGCGTAAGGCTCGTCGCCGACATGGAAACCATACACTGCAGGATGACTTCCGAAATCAGCCATTGCATCCGCAACTCCCTTTTTGAATTCCTCCAGTCCGGCTTCTTCTCCCTTATCCTGTTTTTCCCATATCAGCCTGGTGAAAGTGGTCCTTTCGTCACATACGATTACTTTCAAGCCGGCCTTTGCACATTCATCAAGCAGTTTGAACATCAGGGATTTGTCTGTCCACCAATAATATTCGAAAGACATCGGGAGGTTGATTCCGCAATCAACCCATTCCTTTACCGCATCGACTTCGCTGCGTTCTCCGAGCGGGAGATAGTTCCACATGCTGATGTAGTACTTGTTATCCGGATCCGGATCCGGTTTTGTAGGAGTCTCTTCTTCATCATCAGGTATGACAGGAGTATCTATTTCGACTTTGTCACATCCGATAAACGGGAATAGCGCAAAGAGCAGAAATGTAAAAAGCAATAAATGATTTTTCATACAATTTTCGGTTTATAATTCAAGTGTCATTATTCACAGTCATTTGCAGGACCATAGTTTATTCCTTTGGAGTCCCATATCTTCATGAGTTTCGGGAGAGGGCCCTCCTTGAATTTTCTGTAATCCTTGTGCTGAGGCTCGGTCCAGCCAGCTTCAGCTATGGCGGCTATACGGGGAAATGCCTGATAGAACATTTTTTCATCTGTCCTTATCCACTCTGTCCATAGCTGGGCGCCGCATCCTATTATCTTGCTGTGCAGGCCTTCCGGGAGATCGGGAGGAATAGGGCTGAAGTTGTAGGAATTCTCGAATGGCAGCCTGTTATAGTCATAGTCAAGGTATGAACACATGTTGTAGGAGTTGACTATGTCATAACCTCTTTCGGCAGCATCCTTGATTTGAGAGATATCCCCCATCCAGAACTGGATGATAGTACCTTCCTTAAGTTGTCCTCCGCTGTCTGCCACTCCAGTTACTTTCTCGTGCGGGTTGCGGCCTATGTCGCTCCAGCCCATCATTCTTCTCCCTTTTGATGCTATGTAGTCGGACATTCTGTTCGTGAAATCCAACTGGACATCAGAGAGAGTCTTTATGTCATGTTCTTTCATGTATTTCCTGATTGCCGGAGAGTTTTTCCATACACCGAATGAAGCTTCGTCACCGCCTATATGTATGACCTGACTTGGGAAAAGTTCCATTACTTCATCAAGGACGTCGTGGAGGAAGGATATGACTTTAGGATCAGTGACGTTCAGCATGTCAACGGCTTCTGCACTGAAATAGCACGGTACCTTTATCTGTTTTCCTACAGTGCCGAGCCATGGGTATGAAGCGATTGCAGCACTTGAATGTCCGGGCATTTCTATCTCAGGCATTACAGTGATATGCCGCTGGTCTGCATAATCAAGTATCTCCTTGATCTGATCCTGGGTATAGAACCCTTCGTGGGGAGTCGGATCATAGTCTTTCCCCCTCCATTCAAGCTGGGTGGAGTCTCTCCTGCTTCCTACTTCCGTGAGCAGGGGATATTTCTTTATTTCTATTCTCCAGCCGGGGTCGTCAGTCAAATGCCAGTGGAACACGTTCATTTTCAGTCTGGCCATTTCGTCAAGGAAAATCTTCACATTCTTCATCCCCCTGAAGTTTCTGGCATCGTCAAGCAGGAAAGAGCGCCACTGGAAAGCAGGCCAGTCATTGATTTCACCGTTCCTTACAGCCATGACTGAAGCGATGCTGTCGGTGATTATCATCTGACGCAGGGACTGGATTCCATAGAAGATACCCTTTGCATCCGCTGCAGATATTTCTATTCTCCCTGCTGTCCTGATTCTGTACTGTCCTGGAATACTGTCCAGTGCCGGATCTTTTTTCAGTGTGATTTTTCCGGATTCCTTTCCTTTTTTAAGGACTGCGATGATATCATTGTCATCAGCAAGATATTCTTTCAGCATTGATGCCTCCGGGGCAAATTCTTCAGGAAAAGCGACTGCAACCTTTTCCGGCAACGTTGTCAACCCACTGTCGTATGTGATTTCTTGTGGATGTGGAATGATTTGATATTCAATAGCTTCTGCGGACTCTGACTTTTTATGGCTGCATGAAACCATCAAGGCACAGGCAAAAATGACCAGAGCCGGTCCTGGAGTGAGAAAATTCATGTTCTGTGTATTTGTAAAGTCATTAAAAACTTTTGTCGGTTCGTTTGGCTTTTATTCTTGAACCGGCAGGGACTTATCCCTGCCGGAAACAAGAATGGAACATCAGATTTGTTCGTGTCGGGTTATAGTATTCTAATAACCTGGATTCTGCTCAATGGCTCCATGACTGGATATGATGGCAGAAGTAGGTATAGGATAGCGCTCGAAATTGTCGTTGCCGATATATTGGACCTGATGGTAGAATTCGCATTTTTCTCTCATTTTTTCATTCCAGAGATCATTTCTGATAAGGTCAAGACGACGGAAATCGTTTTCCCACCAGAGTTCGTGTGCGCGCTCTTCCAGCAGAGTGTCCATGAAGTTGGTATCGGAAACTTCTTCATCTCCTATCTGGTATGGCTGCAGTCCTGCTCTTGTCCTGATCCTGTTTATGAGATCTACCGCTTCCTGTGTGACACCGTCCTGTTTGTATATTGCTTCGGCAAGCAGTGTAAGGACATCGGCATATCTGTATACGATAAAGTCAAGATCGCTGTCATATCCTGTGGTGTTCGGGTCGATTTCGTATTTTACAGCGGCAGGGCCCCAGAAGAGGGTGTTTTCTCCGGATTCCACGCCATTGACATAGTCATGTTCATAGCTGTGGTGGATGAATTCACCGTTGGCATCCCTATACTGGTTGGATATGTAGTCTGAAATGACGAGCTGTTCGTCAGCGATTCTGAGATCACCTTCCTCGAAACTGTGAAAGAAAGGCCATGTCAGGGCGTTGCCGTTCCAAGCCTGTGTGGCGGTTCCTGTCGCATAGTCGCCCGGAAGGCTGTTTGCAACAAAGACACCTGTTCCGTCACATACACCGCGCTTTGCGACACAGGCCCAGATTGTCTCCTTGTTGCCTTCTCCGGCAAAAGTGAACAGTTCCTTGTAGCTCGGCATGATTTCAAACCCGTATTTCGGATCCATCAGTTCTCTGGCTTCCGCTTCAGCCCGGTCCCAATATCTTTTCTGCATATAGAACTTGAGCAGCAGCATGTGTCCGAGCGCCTGTGTAAAGCGGCCGTAGTTCGCATCGCCGTAGTTGTATATTACATCCAGATCCGGAATGGCTGCGGTGATATTGCCCACAATATAGTCTTCCATTTCTTCTTCAGTGGCTCTCGGGTAGTCCTGCTCATTGTTCGGATCGTTGAGGACTTCTACAGGAACCAGAGGAATCGGCCCGTAGAAATTCCAGAGCTGGAGAGCAAGCCATCCTTTCGCAAGTCTTATTTCCGCTATCTGGCGGGCTCTTGTCTTCTGATCAGAAGAGGGGAGTTCGGATATGGTCACTTCGGTCTGTTCCAGTCTTGAGAGTTTGGTATAGTAGCTGTTCCACGGCTCTACCAGCTTGTCCATATCCAGACGGTAGTTGCCCCAGTTCCAAGGGAACCAGTGGTAGGCTTTGGAGATTGTGATATCATCGCAGCCATTGGCCTGCGTCATAGAGAAATATCCGGCCCATTGCCCGAGACGGAACACTTCGTATGCACTTCCTATGACGAGCAGTTCGGCATCTTTCTCACTTTGCGGGAAGATCGTGTCATTGACGCTGCCGAAATCTTCCGATACGAGTGAACAGCTGCCTATTGCTGCAGAGCAGCATGCAAGTGCTGTTGCGGATAATATGATGTTGATATATTTCTTCATGATATTGGGTTGCTTAGAATGTTACATCGATACCGATATTAAAGCTTCTTACATTAGGATAGTCATATGCTCCTCCGTCTCCTGTTTCAGGATCAAGACCTTTCCATCCTTTTGTGGCAATATAGAACGGGTTGTTCACTTCCACGTATACACGCAGTCTGTCAAGGATGTTCTTAGGGACAGGAATAGTGTAGCCGAGGGTGATGTTACGGCAGCGGATCCATGTCATCTTGCTGAGGAAGAAGTCACCGTTACCATAAGTCGAACTTCCGAAAGGAGCAGGATATTTTCCGTCCTGATTGTCATGTCTCCAGGTATCCCAGAAGCTGACAGGAGCAGACGCGTACGATGTGAAGAGTCCGCCGCCGTATGACCACAGGTCATAGTAGCTACCCCATTTTGTCACACCTACCTGGCCATAGAAATACATGTTGAGATCAAATCCCTTGTATCGTAATGTGTTGTTGAATCCGAACATGAAATCTGGGTCGCTTGAACCGCGGAATACCATATCGTTGTCATCCAGCTTGCCATCGTTGTTCAGGTCCACCAGTTTGATCTGTCCTGGAAGCAGCCCCGGCATGTGGGCAGGAACTTCTTCCCCAGCCTGAAGCAGGCCGTCGCTTACATAAGTGTAGATACTCCTGATAGGATGATCGGCTCTTTCATAGACTCTCGGATCCCAGGTCGGGTCTCTTTCAAGCCAGCGGTCACGGTACAGTGACAGAGTGAAGTTGCTTGTCCATTCAAAGTCCCTGTTGGTGATGTTCACGGTATTGAGTGTGAGCTCGAAGCCCTGGCTCTGGGTCTTTCCTATATTTGCAGCCATGCTTCCGATGAAGCTGTAGTATGGAAGCGCCCTGCTTCCGAGCAGGTCAGAAATCTGGCGGTAGAAGTATTCTGCCGAAAGGGTGATTCTGTTCCTGAACAGACCGAGGTCGAGACCTACGTTGACTTCTGTTGTTGTCTCCCATGTAATCTGCGGGTTGCCCAGCTGACTTGCCCACGCTCCTTTGTTGCCGACTCCTCCGATAGCATCTACGAAACCTCCCTGTATATTGTAGAGGTTCTGTACCCTGTTGCCTATATTGGAGTTACCGGTCTGTCCGAAGCTGGCACGGAGTTTACCGTCAGAAAGCCATCTCACGTTTTCCATGAAAGGTTCGTCGCTGAATCTCCATCCCAAAGACACGGATGGGAAAAATCCCCAGCGGTAGTCGGGATTGAAGTTGGATGCACCGTCTGCACGTACTGTGGCGGTCAGGAGATAGCGCCCTTTAAATGAGTAGTTTACTCTGGCAAAGAATGATTCGAGGGCATTCTTGTTTGCATTTGATCCCACGGACGGAGTAGGGTAGGCACCGGCACCGAGATTGTTGAACAGGAATGAATCCGAGAAGAAATCCTGGTTTCCTGCCCAGAATTCTTCGTAGTTGAACTGCTGGTATGAGAATCCGGCCAGGACGTTGAGGTTGTGATAGCCGAAGTCCCCGTTGTAGTTGGCTGTGAGGTCCATCAGGTAGTCGTTCCTGTCGCTCTGCGCGATCTGGGCCTTACCGTTGACATCCGCTCCGAACTTTGTTGTAGTCGGAAGGTAGAATTTGCGTTTCTGGAACTGGCGGTCTATACCGAGATTTGCCTTCAGCACGAGTCCTTTTACAGGCTCCACCTGGACATATCCCTGCAGGAGAGCACGGTCCTTGATGGTCTTGTCGGTTATTTCCAGAAGGGAAATAGGGTTAGGGTTTGTAGTTTGTGCCGGGTTCTGGGAGTAGTTGCCGTTTTCGTCATATATCGGAATGGTAGGGCTCCATGTCAGGGCAAGCCCCAGTATTCCTTTATCCTGATCGGTTTCATTCCCGAGAGGAACGTTGTCATATGAGTTCCTTGAAAGGTTGAATGTCACTCCGGCCTTTACATATTTTCCTATCTGCTGGTCAAGATTGATTCTGGCTGTGAAACGCTCTGCATCGTTGTTCTTGATGATACCCTTCTGGTTCATATAGCTGAGTGATGCAAGATAGCGGGTCTTGTCAGTACCTCCGTTTACTGAAACGTTGTGATTCTGCATTATGCCGGTACGGCTTATTTCCTTTATCCAGTCCGTTCCGTTTCCAGCCTGTGCGATCTGCTCTTCCGTATACGGGAATGTGAATACATTGTCAGGAACGGAAGCTGAATCTCCGATTCCGATATAGCCTTCATATACACCGAGTCCGTTTGTCTTGAGGTAGTTTTCGTAACCCTGCGCATTGGCTCCTTTCATGTATTCTGCGGCATTCATCATTTCGTATGACTGAGCCATCTTCTGGATGGAAACGTTACCTGAATACTGAACGCGAGCCTTGCCTTCCTTGCCTCTTTTTGTAGTAATGAGAATCACTCCGTGGCCTGCCTTCGCTCCGTAGATCGCTGTTGCGCTGGCATCCTTGAGGACTTCGATTGATTCGATATCGTTAGGGTTGAGGAAAGCGAGTATGTTGTCTGTATTTCCGTTTACATACTGTGATCCGGAACCAAGGTTTCCGCTGTCGCTGATAGGCATTCCGTCAACTATGAACAGAGGGTCATTTCCTGCTCCGGTAGATGCTTCACCTCTGATTCGGAAGCTGGCGCCGCCGCCAGGCTGGGCACTGGTCTGGTTTACATAAAGACCGGCCGCCTTGCCGGCAAGCATGTGGCTGACGCTGTTTACTGAGTTTATAGGCTCGTCATCCATTGAAACAGAAGAAATGGAACCGGTGAGGTCTTTCCTGCGCTGTGTGCCGTATCCGACTACCACGACTTCATCCAGGGCTTCACGGTCTTCTCTCATTGTAACGTTGAGTCTGTGTCTTCCGTTAAGTTCGATATTCTGTGTGACAAAACCGAGGAAGGATACTTCGATTGTCGTTTCAGGGGTTACAGAAAGGGAATAACCTCCGTTATTGTCGGTGATGGTTCCTTCATTTGTCAGTTTGTTGACGACATAGGCGCCTATGATAGGCTCTCCGTTACCGTCCATGACTGTTCCTTCCAGACTGTAGACTCCTGATTCAGCATTCTGTGCTGTCCTTGGGGAGAGGATTATCTGGTTGTCTACGATCTTGTAGGATATATTGGTGTCTCTGAACAGCTGGTCCAGAACCTGTGAAAGAGACCGGTTACGGGCTCTGATATCTACTCTTTTGCCCAAGTCAAGAGACTTGTCGGCAATGAGGAAACTGTATCCGCTCTGCTCTTCTATCTGGTCAAGTGCCTTTTCTATAGGCGTATTGTTGAGAGAAAGCGATACCGACGGCTGGGCAAAGACGGCTGTGGAGAGAAACAGCAATGCCGCCGTTACTATGGTATTGACTAATTTCATATACTTATCGGTTAATTGTGTTGGGGTTTAATGATTGTCCGAAAATCATTTTTACCGTTTTTCCAGCCAGACTTCGATCCTCTGCCGTTCAAGCACATCTCCGTCCTGTCTCAGAGGAGCGTAGCTTTCATAGCGTATCGGAGCCGCCATTTTCAGATATCCCATCACCTGCTGGATGGTTTCGTCTTCGAAAGTGATGCGGCATCTGTACTGGTCGGAAAGTTTGTATGGATCATGGAATATGAAATCTATGTTGTATCTGCGTCCGAGACGGTCAAATACTTCTTCCATAGGTGCATTCCTGAATATGATTTTCCCTTGAGTCCATGCGGTCTTTTCTATGGTATTTACATGCTTGATCCGCAAAAGATTGTCATAAGTCGAGTACAGTCCTGACTCTCCCGGGTCAAGCTGGCATTTCACCTCTCCGCCGAGAAGCAGGGACACCGAACCTTCTACCAGAGTGGTTTCCACTTCCTTTTCATCGCTGTAGGCCGAGACATTGAATTGCGTCCCGTGCGCTACTACGTCCAGTCCTGAGTCTGTCCTGACGAGAAAAGGGTGTTTGCTGTCAGACTCTACATCGAAGAAAGCTTCTCCAGTCAGTCTGACCTCCCGCTTTCCGTTCCGGAATGTGACGGGATAGCTGACAGTGCTTCCCGAGTTGATCCACACTGTGGAATGGTCAGGCAGTTCGACTGAAGTGACAGTTCCAGGCGCGGCGCTTATGTTCTGCCAACTGGTGTAGTCAAGCATGTTTTTCAGTTCCAGATTCCTGTACACAAGGGCTCCGACTGTAAAAAACAAAGGAAGAATCATGACGGCACAGGCTTTTAGGAAGAAATTGCCGACCCTTTTTCGGGACTCGTATTTGCCGGCCTTCTGCATCATTTTCCTGTACCCTTTTTCCGTGTCAAATCCGGACAGCCCGGCTATCCGCTTTTCAAGCGATGCTATTTCCTTTACTGTTTCCATTTCCTTTCTGTTCTCTTCAGAACATGCCAGAATATCCCGGATCCGATCGTCCTCCTCCGGAGTAGTCAATCCGCTGCACTGCTTGAAGAAAAGGATTTCCTTGCTGTTTTTCATTTTCCTATATTTTTTTCAGTTCTGTTTCCAGTTCTTTTTCTGCATAGTTCACATACCTTTTGGCCGTACGTACGGAGATACCCATGATTTCCGCAATTTCATCATAAGTCTTGCCCTCATATCTGTTCATCTCGAATACTGTTCTATATGCGTCCGGAAGTGAATCAAGAGCTTTTGACAGCATTTTCTCCAGTTCGGCCCTGGTATATATTTCTTCAGGAGTCTGTCCGTTGCCGGATGGATCGCCCTTCCGGTAGGAACTTATGTATTTCCTGTAGGACGAGTTTGCCCTGAGATGGTCTATGCAAAGATTGTGTACTGTGGATGCCAGATAGTTCCGTATGGAACTGCTGATGACGATCTTCTCTTTTTTCGCCCATAGCTGGGCAAACGCCTCCTGCACGATATCTTCGCATACGGCCTCGTTTTTCACAAGACTTTTTGCAAATACGCACAAAGGCGGATAATACACCTGGAAAAGCTTCTTGAAGGAAGCCTCATCTTCTCCCAATATGTATCCAAGAGAGATTTTCATAGATTCAAGCGAAACGGCAAAAATAGATTTTTATTTCCACATCTTGAATTCATGGAAGAGTTATCTGCTGTACCGTCACATCTGTAGTGTAGCCGTTGGAGGCAGATAATGTTACTGTGTATGTTCCTGATCGACTGTATGCGTAGGATGGATTCTCTTCAATGGACTTGCCGCTGTTGTCCCCGAAATCCCATCTGTAGGCAATCGCATTTTCCGATTCATTGACGAAGGATACACTTCCGAAAGTACTTACCGAGTAGCTGAATGCCGCTACCGGATCGGCTTTTTCCGGATCGACGAGATATGTCGCTTCCGGTTCCGCCCTGTTGCAGGCTGCCAGTACGGCCAGAGCAAGACCTGCCACAATGATTCTTTTCATCATTACCAGTAAAATTAGTAGGTTATTAATCAAGTGCCAGAGAAATGAGGCTGGGGGTACCCGACAGATGTTTTCCAGCCTCTTTTCCCATGAAATCGCCTAATAGACGGACAAGCCTGGAAAAAGTGCCAGAAAAAATGAAATTTTTTTTTTAAAATTTTCAGGCTGTTGCTCCAGTGAAAGCGGATATCGGACGTAATATTCTGATATACTGATAAATGTTAAATCAGGCCAATGTCCGTCCCGCATATGTTGCATTAAGCCCCGGCACAGGACTGAAGGATTGATGTCCTGTGCCGGGGCTTAGTCTGTTCCGAATATGGAAGAACTATTGCATGCTTCAGAGGGTTTTCAGGAAAGCATTCGCCCTGCCTACAGCAGCTGAAGCCGGGGCATTCTGCAGATCCTGGATACGGAACGATGAGAGCATTTCTTCCAGTTTCCGGGATTTTTCCGTATCTCCGTTTTCCCTGTATTCATTGAGTAGAATCCGTATTTTCTCGTAGGTCTGGATGCCTTCTATGAGTTTTTCAAACCGCATTGAGGTTCTGTTGCCCGGATATACCAGATAGGTATCTCCTCCTGCCCATGTGCGGAACCGTGAGTCGAGCAGCGGTTCCAAAGGCCAGCTGTTGTAGGCCCATCGCAGATAGCCGTCCACGTTTTTCGCAGCCATGTACAGTCCGATCCATGTGGCTTCCGCCAGAGGGGAGAAAGTGAATGTGTTAGGGTAACCTTCCGAGCAGCAGGTATATAATGTGCTGATTTTCCCTTCCTGCCTGCGCCTTTCGAGGACTTCTTCAGGAAAATTCTCGTTGATGGTGATGCAGTAGTCGTAAAGTTGGTCCTCTATTTCCGGATGGTACGTGCCGGCAAGGGAAATCTTGAAATCCGGGTCTGCTTTCCTGATGACAGCTATGGTTTTACGCATTACTTCCATCGGCCTTTCGTCCATGGCTATGGTACAGATGTCAAACCATCCCTTTCCTTTCAGGTGACTGGCGAAAGACTTCAGCATATTTGTCCACATTTCTTCATATTCGGGCTCTCCTGGTGCTGTCTCTATGGATTGCATGCTGTCTGTCGCCTGGTCGTAGTATCGGAATGTCAGTGCCCACGGCACCATCGAGTAGCAGTTTATTTCCTTGTCTATACCGCAGCTCATCATGAATTCCACCCACCTGTCGAATACGTCATATTTGAACTCCCAGCTTCCATCCAGTTTTTTTATCCATGTCACCATGGATTCGAACCAGTCATGGGTCTGCCCGTTCCACGGTTTGTGCATTATGCTGGCGGTGATGACTTTCTGTCCTGCTGCAGCCAGTCTCTCCATCAGCGGCCGCATGGCTTCCAGATGTTCCCGGCTCCATACGGGCACCTGATAGTATCTGGCTACTGCGAACGGGTTCTGCCACAGGTCCAGGTGGAAGTGCCACTGCGAAGGGGCCGGAAGGACATGTTCATCAGCCCTTATGTTCATTTGCAGCGAGCCGATGGTGCGCTCCCCGTCCATGACGGTCAGTCTGCCTTTGTATGTCCCGGGCGTTATGTCTTCCGGAATCCTGCATGACAGCCATATCGCCTGTGTATTCATTTCATCCAAAGAAACTTCTTTCAGATACGGGTCTATGCAGTCCGCCACCATTGTGGAGTCGTATACGGTATGGTCCGGCCTGTGTCCGCAGCCTCCTCCGTCGCTGTTCAGTCCGTCAGTCATCACATAGCGGACGAAACCGGTCTCGAAACGGTCTGCAGGAATCACCTGTCCGTGCGGGCCTTTGAAGTCTGATATCTCATAACGGAGAGCACCGGCCCCGGTTTTTGTCCATACCACGGCCTGTGCGGCGACTTTCTCTCCTCTCCAGCCGCTTATCCCCTGCAGCCTGCTTGTCCTGGACATCGGTACTGCCGTCTTTGCATACCGGACGTCGGTCTGCCCCCATGAAAGGCATGTCCCTTTTACATGTTTCCAGTCGTTTTCATCAGGCTTTACGAACTGCGGCAGTTCTTCATAGCTTTCAATCGGGAACCGTTCCTGTCCGGTCGGTGTCCCGCACTGGGTTTTCCACTGTTCATGTGAATTGTCCGGCTCTTGTCCCATGATCTGGAATGGAAGGAGCAGGCATGTTGCAACGCTCAGGATTGAAGAAGGTTTCATCATCTTTCGGTGTTATTGTTTTTGCGGTTCTTATATTGTCTGTATTATTTTTCCAGTACGATGTCGAACTGGTCGTACGGTTCTGTCCTCCATGCTTTGTCCGCTGTCAGGGGAGAGAGTGCGAAAAGAGGGGAGAACGTCCTGACCCTGATTGTTTTCCCGTCGGGCATGAACTCGAGGATCCGCAGCCAGCAGTCTCCTCCGTTTCCTTCCCACTTGCCGTCGGCTGTCTGGGCGTTGAACATCATCTGGGCAACGCTTTTCCCCGAGCTGTTGTCGTCTGTTCTGAAGCTTACCTGTTTCTCATAGTCCACGATAGCGCATTCGTGTCCGCAGATTACCAGCCGGATGTTGCCGGAAGGGTACACGAGGTCCTGCCAGATGTCCTCTCCGTAGCTGGCAGGCGAAACTTTATATCCTTCGGTCGTATACCGCTGGGCGTCCTTGTCCATATATGAATGCGTGAGGAGTATGACCGTGTGGTCCTTGAACCTGTCCTGATTTACGACCGATTCCGCCCATTCGACGGCTTCCGGTCTCGGGTCGAATTCAAGAGACAGGACAAGCAGTTTCCCCCATGTGTCTGTCTCCAGCTCGTATGCGGCATTTTCCAGAGTCGGTATACCGTGCGCATTGAGTCCGGTGGCTACCAAAGTCTTGCGGAAACAGCTGTTCCTTTCCGCCGTGAAATATTCAGGAAAATGCGAGTTTCGGTTTTCTGCAGAGACATATCCGTAGTCATGGTTGCCGGTGCAGTTCACATAGAGGATTCTGTCATCCAGTCTCTCAAATGCTTTGGAGACCGATTCCCATTGCTGTATCCCGGTCTGGTCCGTATATCCGTTCTCCGAAGTAAGGATGTCGTTCTGTTCCACCAGATCTCCTGTACAGAGGACGCATTTGGTGTTCAGCCTTTCCATGCTGTTTATCACCCATGCGGTCTGAAGCTCGAACAGCGGCTGGTTCGCCGCATATTTTATATAGCTCTGCGGATCCGGGAGCACGACCATGGAAAAGGAATTCATGTCTGAACGTTCCGGCTCTACGGGATAGTCCTGGGCCAGGACAGGAGCCGCGGACAAGAGTATCGTCAGAGATGCTGCGGTAAATCTGGAAAACTGCATAATGTATCGGATGTTTGAATTGTATTGTCAAACCTGACTGTACTGCCGGCATTTCCCGGATGTACAGAAACAATGCAAAGATATATTCTGATTTTCCTTTTTCAAAACCGGACCGGTAAATCCTTCGGCTATGAAATCAGCCGTAATATCATAGCAGGTTTTCCCAACCTTCCATACGGGATTCTTTGTCTTTGTTTGATTCTTAATTACTTGAACTTTCTTTAATTGGGACGGTCCCATCGCGCGGAAGTGGGCCGTCCATATGTGTCGTGAGACAATATATTGATAATAAATGCTTTGACGACTCGCTTATCTGGAAAGTTGGCTGTCCAGTTCTTCATCCTCCTCTTCCACCAGGCGGATGAAATTTTCCATATTCTGCATCGTGTTATGGAATCCCGGATACCCGAGCAGTCCTGTAAGCAGCCCGCAGGAGAGTCCTATCAGTCCTGCGTACAGCCCGCTGAAGCTTGCTTCCGTGGTTTTGAACATGACGATATACTCAATTATCAGCCAGACGATAATGGCTATTCCGCAGAGACCCAGTGTTTTGTTGATTCTGGAAGTGTAGGACCGGTATCTTTTTGTGACTTTTGCACATTGGGTTATTGTCGAGTTCGCAGCCATAGGATTTTTAATGGTACGGTATATCCGGATTGATATTGTTGCCACTGTAAGTACGTATGCTGAAAAAACCGTACAGAACAGCCAGGAAATCCCCTGGTATCTGAACAGCAGGACAAACAATGGCGTAACGGCTATGGCATATATGCCCCAGTAGAGGTGGCTTTTCCTTGTTTCGTCAAGACGTATGGCGACAGAAGTCCATTGTATTTTTGCCTGGGACAGATTTTTTTCTTTAAGTTTCTTTTTCAGCATGGACATGCTTTTTTTCATTTCCTGTGTCACCGCATCATCCGTGGCCGGACAAGTCTTTCGGGCGGACAGTTTCATGTCTGAAGCTCCGTTGTCTGTGACAGACTCCGGGATGTTTTGAATTTTTTCCGGATTATCCATATTGATATCTATTTCATATTTTTGAGTTTTTCTCTGATCCGGACCAACCTGACAGAGACATTTTTTGGAGAAATGCCTGTAATCTCTCCGATTTCTTCATACGAAAGGTCTTCAAGCCATAGCAGCACAATCGCCCTGTCGAGCATTCCCAGCCTGTGTATTCTTTTGTGCAGCATGTTTATCTGCCTGGACTCGTCGTCAGAGTCTTCATACAGATTGATTCCAGGAACAAGCGGCAGGATTACAGGGGCGCGTTTCCGTTTCCTGTCGTATGTTATGCATGTGTTGAGGCTGACCCTCCATATCCATGTGCTTATTCTGCTTTTCCCCCGGAAACCCGCATATCCTCTCCATAAGTTCAGCAATGCATCCTGGAAAAGGTCCTCAGCGCTTTCCTTGTCATCTGCGAATATGTAGCATGCCGTATATATTGTTTCCTTATGTCGTTCTATCAGTCTGCCGAATTCTTCCTGCAGGTGCGGATCCGTGATTTCTTTCTTCATTCCTAATGGTTTTATATACAATAGACGCCGGTTCATCCGTAAAACTACAAATATCCTGTAAAAAAATATTGATTATCCGGAAAATTGTCTCTTTTCGCCGTTTCGGTCTGAAGACGAAGTCCGGAGTGGGGAAATCAGCCGTCATCACTATGTCGTTCTGACTGTCTACCGCAGGAGCTGGGTCAGGAAGTCAATCCCGATGCCTGTCAGTCGGGCGAGCTGCTTTGCTGATGCTCCATACCGTTTTTTCATCATTATCATCAGCCTGCATTTATCGTCCATGTCAAGCCTGTCCGGACTGTCCGAGTTGAATTCTTCTGTACATGTCTGCAGCAGTGCTGTCTTTATCTGGATGTCATCGAAAGATTTTTTCTTGGCAAGCCCCATTGACAACTCTATTTCGCGGTCTGTATTCCGCGACATATAATACAAAAACCTTTTGGGTGACAGGAAAATGTTTTCCACCAGTTTTGTTTCCACATAACATTCCGGCATTATCATGTTTTCGTCATTGATGATATAGTGCCCGGGGAGGTCGTAGTTGCGTGCCCTGAGCCGCTGCCTGATGACATATCCCGGTATATCCGCAATTCTCTTTTCCCGGGGACTTCCTTCGTCCCTGGAAGTTCCGGCTGTTCCGCAGGCAGGTTCAGACGTTGGCTGTGCCGGGTACTTGCTCTGCAGAAGTTCCGGAGCGGAACGTCCGATGCTTGTGTTATTATTTTCCCCGATTCCGGAATGTCTGGTTTTGCCTGCCGTTCTCTGAAGCATGGAGTCGTGTCCTGTCTTGAAATACAGTCCTGCGGAACACCATGGATAGTGGAAAGGAAGGAATTTCAGCCCTGCTGCAACCGGATTCCGGAGCACATACGCAATGGAAGACAGCAGATATTCACCGCTGTCGATATGTCCGATAAATACACCGGTATCGTGAAGAGCCTGGACTTCAAGGTACTTGAGCCTCAGTGCCTGACTGCATCTTCGCTTGTATTCGGAAATGAATGTCGTGCAGCTGTCTCGCTTGCCTTCGAGAATAAAATGTACATGGTTGTCCATAAGACAGAAGGCAAGAATATGGACTCCGGATCTGACGGCACAGATCGGGATACTGTTCATTCCGGAAATATAGTCCTGGCGGTCACGGAAAAGAAGCTTCTTTTCCATCCCTTCTGTACAGACATGATAATATTCCGGTTTTCTTCCCTGCATGATCCTTCTCCTCCCTGAAATTAGTATTCCGTTGTGCCGTATAATCGGTGTGCCGTATAGGCCGGCTTTAAATGATTCTATCGCGGCGGTGCAAAGATGCTGCTATCATCCGTAATATCAAAATATCATGGTAGATTTTTCAAACCTTCCAAATAGAATTCTTTGTCTTTGCTTGATTTTCAGCTGTTTGGACTTACATTAATTAGGACGGTCCCGTCGCACGGAAGGGGATCGTCCATATGTGTTGCGAGGTAATATGATGATAGTGAATACTTCGGTGGCTTACCTATCTGGAATGTCGGGCCTGTCTCGTTCTTCTTCTATCTCTTCTATCTGGCGGATGAAGCTGTCGATTGCCATGAAATTCCTCCGGGTATCTGGAATCAGCACGGTAAAGGCCAGGAAAGCCATAAGCACGGCTCCCGGCGCGAGAATGATGAGTGTATCTTTTCTGGCTTCTTCCGGGACGACGAAAAACGCTTCCGCAATGGCCCAGATGGCGAAAAGGACGGCTGCCGGCCAGCGGTTCTTTCTTCCTTTCATGAGATACGTCTTGTATGCCGCCAGTTTCCTGCCGCATTCCAGCATGCTGTCACCGGCAAAGTCGATTTGCAGCATTCTGAATTTATGGAAAGAGTCTGCGGGTGCCAGAATCCCCATCAACACCCATAATGCCCCGCAGAACCACCACGTGAATCCACAAGATGTTTTAAATATCAAGGCTGTAGCGGGAGTCCCGACCAGCATGAGGGTTACCGCATTGGTAAGATAATCCTTTTTAAGCCTTGATACCTTTCTGACAGCATCCGTATCTGCCTGCCGCTTTCGTCCGTATTTTCTTCATAGAGGTCGATGCCCATTTCCAGCGGAAAGGTATCATGCCTGCGCCTGAGCTTCTTCTCGTATGAAATGCAGGAGTTGAGGCTGACCCTCCATATCCATGTGCCCGCACTGCTCCTCCCTTGGAAATTCTCCAGTCCGTTCCAGATATTGATGAGGGCCTCCTGGAACATGTCAGCCACAGTGGCATTGTCGTGTCGTCAGAAAACATATAGCACACCGTGATATATATGGTGGTCTTATGTTCCCTGACAATCCTTTCGAACTCCGTCTGCAGCCCGTAGTCTTTGTCCGTATTTCTTTTCATAACTCTTGTTGGACAACAGAATTGCAGTAAAACTACAGGAAAATCCGGAAACTTTCCAAAAAGCAAAAATTTTCCCCAAAGTATTGAAAATTAAAATTTTAGTCGTATATTTGCAGCCCGCAAAAATGTATTGCGGAGTATAAAACATTAATAAACAATTAATTAAACAAACCAATGCCTGGATTAATTGGAAAGAAAATCGGAATGACTTCCGTTTTCGGTGCCGATGGAAAGAACATTCCATGCACCGTTATTGAGGCTGGTCCATGCGTAGTCACGCAAATCCGTACAGTAGAGAATGATGGTTATGCCGCTGTACAGCTTGCCTATGACGAAATGAGTGAGAAGCATGCCAGCAAGCCTTTGAAGGGGCATTTTGAAAAGGCAGGAACCACACCTAAGCGCAAACTCGTCGAATTCAAGGCGGATTTCGCTCAGGAGCTTAAGCTCGGTGACACTCTTACTGTTGCCGACGTATTCGCGGACACAGCGTATGTAGACGTTGTGGGTACTTCTAAAGGTAAAGGTTTTCAGGGAGTTGTAAAACGTCACGGCTTTGCCGGAGTAGGCGGCCAGACTCATGGTCAGCACAACAGGCTCCGTCACCCTGGTTCGCTCGGTGCATCATCTTGGCCTTCGCGTGTATTCAAAGGTATGAGAATGGCAGGACACACCGGAAACGCCCGTGTCAAGATCTTCAACCTTGAGGTTGTGAAGATTCTTCCGGAGAACAATCTGATCGTCGTGAAGGGTTCTGTACCTGGAGCAAAAGGTTCATATGTAATTTTGGAGGATTAAGGTTATGGAATTGTCAGTCTACAAAATTGACGGATCAGAGTCCGGAAAGAAAGTCGTTCTCGATGAGAATGTTTTCGGAGTAGAGCCTAACGATCACGCTATATGGCTTGACGTTAAGCAGTATCTCGCAAACCAGAGACAGGGTACTCACAAGACCAAAGACCGTAGCGAGGTCGCTTACAGCACAAAGAAACTCATCCGCCAGAAGGGTTCCGGCGGTGCCCGTCACGGTAGCCTTAAGGCCGGTATCTACACTGGCGGCGGACGTGTTTTCGGTCCCAAGCCTCGCGATTACAGGTTCAAGCTCAACAAGAAACTCAAACAGCTCGCAAGACTCTCAGCTCTTACCTACAAGGCTCAGGAGAATGCAATCATAATGGTCGAGCCATTCACAATGGAGGCTCCAAAGACAAAAGAATTCCTTCGTATTCTCAGCAATATCAAGGCTGGAACCAGAAGCGTCCTTGTCGTGCTTCCTGAAAATTCATCCAATATTTACCTTTCATCCCGTAACCTCCCTGAAGTTAAGGTTATCTCCGTAGATGAGATCAATACCTATGCTGTCATGAAGGCGCATTCAATGGTGCTTGTTGACGGTGTACAGGACATCCTTTCTTCAAGAGTACGCTAAAAAGACCGAGAGATGGGAATCATAATTAAGCCAATAGTAACAGAAAAGATGACGGTTCAAGGCGAGAAGTTGAACCGCTACGGTTTTATCGTAGACCGTGAGGCCAACAAGCTTCAGATCAAGACTGCGGTAGAGCAAATGTACAACGTGACAGTGGCTTCAGTAAATACTCTGAACTACCACGGAAAGAGAAAATCGCGCTTTACAAAGGCCGGTATTTTGAGAGGCCGCATGAATCACTACAAGAAAGCTTATGTGACTCTTGCCGGCGAGGACAAGATAGATTTCTACGCTAACATTTAAAGGGGGAACAGGAAATGGCAGTAAGAAAATTCAAACCGGTAACTCCCGGACAGAGAAACAAGGTAATCAGTGCATTCGACGACATTACCTGCAAGACCCCGTATAAACCGTTGCTTGCTCCTCTCAAGAAGACAGGCGGACGCAACAACCAGGGTAAGATGACAATGCGCTATATCGGAGGCGGTCACAAGAGAATGTACCGTATCATCGATTTCCTGCGCGACAAGGATGACTGCAAGGCAGAGGTTCTTACTATCGAGTACGATCCGAACCGCAGTGCACGTATCGCTCTGGTAAAATATGAAGATGGTGAAAAGAGATACATCATCGCGCCAAACGGACTGAAAGTAGGACAGATCATCGCTTCAGGATCAGGTGTTGCTCCTGAGGTCGGAAACACTCTTCCTCTCGCTGAAATTCCGCTCGGTACACTTATCCACAACATTGAGCTGCGTCCGGGCCAGGGTGCTGCAATGGCACGCAGCGCCGGAGCATACGCACAGCTCGCAGCACGTGAAGGAAAGCATGCTGTTCTCCGTCTGCCTTCAGGCGAGACAAGAATGGTGCTGGTGACCTGCCGTGCAACAGTGGGTACCGTATCGAATCCAGACCACAATTTGGAGTCTCATGGTAAGGCAGGACGCAACAGATGGCTCGGCCGCCGTCCTCGTAACCGCGGTGTCGTAATGAACCCGGTTGATCACCCTATGGGTGGTGGTGAAGGACGTGCTTCCGGAGGACATCCACGTTCACGCAAAGGCTTGCCGGCTAAGGGCTACAAGACACGTAATCCTAAGAGCACTTCAAATAAGTTCATTATTGAAAGAAGGAAAAAATAACCGGAATTAAACTTTAGAGATTATGAGTCGTTCATTAAGAAAAGGTCCTTATATTCAGGAAAGCCTGGAAAAGAAAATTCTTGCTATGAATGAAGGTAGCATGAAGAAAGAGGTTGTCAAGACTTGGTCACGCGCAAGTATGATCTCTCCTGACTTTGTAGGTCACACTATTGCAGTTCATAATGGAAACAAGTTTATTCCTGTTTACGTTACAGAGAACATGGTTGGCCACAAGCTCGGCGAGTTCGCTCCGACAAGAACATTCAGAGGCCATTCGGGCAATCGTAAATAATTTTAAAATGAAATTGTAATTATGGGAGCTCGTAAAAGACAAATGGCCGAGAGGCTCAAAGAGATAAAGAAACATACAGCCATCGCAAAGCTGAATGATGTACCTACCTCACCTCGCAAGATGCGTCTTGTCGCTGATATCGTGAGAGGTGTTGAAGTGAACCGTGCGCTGGATATCCTCAAATATTCCAAAAAGCACGCTTCTGTAGCGCTTGCAAAGGTTCTTCGCAGTGCCATCGCAAACTGGGAGGCGAAGAATCCGGACAATACCAAAGAACTGGATAACGGTAATGTATATATCAAGACCCTCATGGTAAATGAAGGCCGTACACTCAAGAGAATCCGTCCTTGCCCTCAGGGTAGGGCCGGCAGGATCCGCAAGCGTTCAAACCACATTACCATCATCCTCGATACAAAGAAACCAGCATCAGTGGAGGAATAAATTATGGGACAGAAAACAAATCCTATCAGCAACAGAATCGGTATCACCCGTGGTTGGGACTCTAACTGGTGTGGTGGTAACTATGCGGAGAAGATCGCAGAGGACTACGAAATCCGTAAATATCTCGTAAACCGTCTTGCAAAGGCCAGCCTTTCAAAGATTGTCATCGAGAGGACTCTCAAGCTCATCACTGTAACTATCCATGCAGCCCGTCCGGGTGTCATCATCGGAAAAGGCGGCGCTGAAGTGGACAAGCTTAAGGAAGAGCTCAAGAAAGTCACCAAGAAAGATGTCCAGATCAACATCTTCGAGGTAAAGAAACCTGAAGTTGACGCTCATATTGTGGCAGACAACATCGCACGTCAGATTGAAGGCCGTGTTTCTTACAGAAGGGCTATCAAAATGGCTGTAGCCACTACGATGAAAGTCGGAGCGGAGGGTATCAAGGTGCAGATCAGCGGCCGTCTCGGCGGTGCGGAAATGGCTCGCAGCGAAATGTTCAAGGAAGGACGTACTCCACTCCATACATTCCGTGCCGATATAGACTATGCTTTGGCTGAGGCTCACACGAAAGTCGGTGTTCTCGGTATCAAGGTATGGATCTGCAACGGAGAGGTTTATGGTAAGAAAGATCTTTCACCGAACGCAGGTGTCGCTGCCGGTGCACATGCACAGCAGGGCGGACAGAACCGCGGCGGACGCAATGACCGCCGTCGTTCAGACCGTCGTCGTTCAGACCGTAAGGACAGCAAGTAATTATTTGCTGACATAATAACAGAAGCCGGATTCCGAAAGGGGCCGGCTTTTTTTGTGCCCGGCGGCAAGTCAGATCCGTTTATTTTGGAGCCCGGTATTTTCAAATAATATTTATATTTGAATATCATAACACTAAAACCAGTCTGCATTATGAATGAAACCAGAAGAAGTTTTCTGAAGAAGGCAGGGGCAGGGGTGGCCCTGTTCACTATTCTGCCCCGCCATGTATTCGGCGCCATGGGTGGAGACAAGAGATATGTAGCTCCCAGTGACCAGCTTACAAAAGGCATTATCGGAGTCGGAGGCATAGGCCGTTCGTCGAACCATTTCACCAGCGACGGGAGATGCAGGCTCGTCGCCATATGCGATGTGGATTCCGGGCATCTGCGAAAAGGGGTTGAGCTCGGTAAGAGGAAGTTCGGGCAGACTCTGAAGACATATCATGATTTCAGGGATCTTGTCCATGACCCGAATGTGGATGTTGTCCATATAGCCACTCCGCCTCACTGGCACGGGATAATGGCTGTGGAGGCGGCACGGGCCGGGAAAGATATTTTCTGTGAAAAGCCGATGACGAGGACAATAGGGGAGAGCAAGAGGGTCATGGAAGCAGTCAGAAGAAACGGGCGGATATACCGTCTTAATACATGGTTCCGCTTTCAGGACACATTCTATGGACTGGGCACTACGGTGGAGCCGCTGAAGAAACTGGTGGACAGCGGGCTGCTCGGCTGGCCGCTCACAGTAAGGATTTCCGGAGCGACGGGATTTGCGTGGAAATTTTTCTGGACCGGGAAGGAAAATCTGGCCCCTCAGCCCGTTCCTGCAGAACTGGACTATGATTTCTGGCTGGGGCCGGCTCCGTACAAGCCGTACAACGCACACCGTGTGCACCAGACATTTCGCGGATACTGGGATTACGACGGAGGAGGACTTGGAGATATGGGACAGCATTATATCGACCCGGTGCAGTATATTCTCGGGAAAGACGGGAGTTTCCCGGTAAAGGTCGAGGTCGACGCCCCACAGCAACATCCGGACGCTATCGGAATATGGCGGAGCATTACATATACATATGAGGACGGATGCAGGATCATTCTTGAAGGGGAAGGTTTCGAGAGTCAGGGAAAGGTCCCGTATATAGAGGGACCGAAAGGAAAAGTATACAAAGGTTTTGAATGTTCGATTCCCAATGTGATGGAACTGATTGCGGAGATGCCGGATCCGGAGCCGCAGAATACGGATTTCACCGACTGTGTCCGGACAAGGCAGAAATTTGCCCTCAATGAAGAAAACGGACATCACAGTTCTACGATAGTGAATATGGGAGTCTGTGCCCTAAGGCTTGGAAGGACGCTGCATTTTGACCCGAAGAGCCAGCTCTTTATCGGGGATGATGCTGCCAACAGGCTGATTGACCAGCCGATGAGAGGGACATGGAGTCTATAGGACACAGGATTCATGACACTGAGGTGGAAATTTACGGATTACGATAATTGATTCAAATGACAAGAAAATGAGAAAGACCATATTATCCATACTATTGACGTTGACTGTATCAGGTCTGGTTTCCATGCCGGCCGGAGCCCGGGATACCCGGCAGAGGACAGTACTTACCGTCGTGCAGGATGCTCTTGCACAGTTTCCCGCACAGACTGCTGCCGATCTGGACAGGGAAATGACGGATATTGCCGTTTCTGCTCCGGAGTCTGTCGAAATACTCGCAGGAATGCTTGTTCCTGCTTCCGGCGTGCAGAATGCTCTGGTCGAGTATGCTTTGAGCGGAATCGTTGATTTTGCCGGCAGGAAAGGGAACGAGGCTTATGCGGCACCGGTCAAGGCAGGTCTTGCCGCGGGACTGGAAAAATGTGGGGATACCGCTAATAAGGCTTTCCTTATGTCCCAGTTCAGACTTCTGGCTGCTGCAGAAGATATTCCTGTATTTCTTGAATATGCCGGTGATCCTGCTCTCGGGTCGGTGGCTGTCAATGCCTTGATTTCCATTGAAGGGAGTGAAAAGGCCATAATGAGCCTGATAGAGACAGGCGGAGCGTCCAGACCGTTGCTTGCATACGCTGCTGCGGAAAAAGGCCTTTCCGATGCTGAACCGTACCTGCTTGAATGGATTCGGGAGCTTGACGGAAACCAGAATGAAGATTCGGATCCGTCCAGCGGGGCTGATACTCCGGACATGAGGGCATATCTTCATGCACTTTCCCGCTGTGGGGGCGAAGCTTCATTGAAAATCCTCAGAAAAGAATCGGTATACGACTATGTTACTCTCCTTGGAAGGATTGCGGACAAAGGGGATTGTCCTACGGCGGTTGCCGGAGCGAAACGGCTTCTGAAATCGGAAGATGTCAATATCCGCTGCGCCGCTCTGGAACTTCTGGTTTCGGTCCAGGGTGATGATGCGGAGAAGTATATTATTGCCGCAATGGACAGTCCTGACAGGGATTACCGATGTGCGGCTCTGGAATATGCGTCGGATTTCACGCATGATCCGTACTTTTGCTCCGGGCTGTCGGAGATCCTGAATTCTGCCGGACCGGAGATCCGGACCGATATAGTGAACTGGGCGGGGACGTATCATGTTGAAGCATTGCTCCTTGACGTGCTGTCATTCATTCCTGCTTGTCCGGGAGAAAATATTCCGGAGTCTCCGGAGCTGGCAACCGCAGCAATCCGGGCTGCCGGACTGATCGGCGGGGATGCTGCGGCCGATGCGCTGGTGCTGCAGCTTTCTGGAGATTCGGATTATGCACAGGCCGCCTATAGGGCTCTGATGTCTTTTTGCGGAGATCTGGAAAACAGACTGCAGACTGTCCTGGACGGAAGCGACCCGCAGGCTGTCCAGTATGCGTTGTCGCTTGCTTCCTCAAGGCGGATGACAGGACTTGCTCCCCGGGTATTCTCCCTGCTTGAGTCCGGTGACAGTATGGTGAGAAGGACAGCATACATGTCGCTCGCCGGAGTGACAGCTCCTGAAGACTGCGGCAGACTCGGATCCCTGCTGGAAAAGGCTGACACTGATTTCAGGGTCTCTGCCCTGCAGAATGCTCTGGCATGTGCCCTCCTGACACTTGCTCCGGAGAAACAGTACGAAGAAACGATGTCCCTTATCGGGAAAAGCGGCAGGCCGTCCCTGTATTATCCTGTTCTGGCGCAGACCGCGACGGAAGATGCAGTAAAGTATCTGAAGGATGCTTATGATGAGGGATCTGATACGCAGGAAGCGTTTTCCGCACTGATGGCCGTGGACAATATTGCTGCTGCCGGCATGCTGATGTCCATAGCCGGGAATGATCCGGAGAAAGCAGGACCGGCACTTTCCCGGGTCGTGGATCTGGTATCCGTTTCCGGTCTTGATGATGTGTCCAGAGAGTCTTGGTATGCTGCCGTGATGAAATCCGCTCCTGATGTCGATCTGCAGAACAAGGTTCTGGGTGCCCTTGCCTCGACACCTGTGATGCCGGCATTCCTTCTTGCGATGAAATATCTTGATGATCCCGGGACATCATACAAGGCAGCAGATGCTGTAAAGTCGATTGCTTCCAGGACTACGGACGAAATAGACTATCATGCGCTCAAGTCTGCTCTGGAAAAAGCCATGGAGGTATTTGCTGCTGCTGGCGGAGCAGATGACGGATATGCGGTGGATGAAATCAGGAAAATGCTCTCCGGTCTCCAGCCTCCTGCGGAGAAATTCGTCCTTCCGGAGGATGAGGCCAGGGCCGGCTATGAAGTCCTTTTTGATGGAACTGACCTTTCAAAGTGGACCGGGGACATGGAGGGGTATACCCCGGTAAACGGGACAATATTCGTCACTGCCGGCTACGGAGATTCAAGAAACCTGTATACCATAAAGGAATACGGGGATTTCATCTTCAGGTTTGATTTCTGCTTCGTAAAGCCGGGAGTCAATAATGGTGTAGGCATACGCACCCCTATGGGGAAGGATGCAGCATACTGGGGAATGTGCGAATGCCAGATTCTGGACCATGATGATCCGATATACAAGGGATTGCATGAATATCAGGTCCATGGTTCGGCGTACGGCATCATTCCGGCCAGACGGGTTGTACACAGACCTCTCGGAGAATGGAACAGCGAGGAGATCAAAGTCGTCGGAGACCGGATTACGGTTACTCTGAACGGCGAGGTGATCCTGGACGGAAACCTGCGTGAGGCGTGCCGTGGATACAATGTGGCCCCGGACGGGAGTGACTACAATCCGTATACAGCCGATCACAGGAACCACCCGGGAATGTTCAACAAGAAAGGCCATGTCGGGTTTCTGGGACACGGCGCAGGAATAAAGTTCCGCAATGTCCGAATACTCGACTTGGACAAATAATCGCGATAAACATTGCAAAAGTCTGATCCAGAGTATATTTTTGCAGCGAAAAAAAAGAAATAATGCAGAAAATGAAAAAAATTCTATCATTTGCGGCTGCCGGAGCAGTTCTGGCAGGTTGCGCACAGGTTTCCGATGTTACGAAGATATCCGGAGTTGTCAATGTCGATGCCATAGATGAAGTGAACGTTGTGATTCCGGAAATGTCCATTGACACTCTGGTACCTGTCAAGGACGGGAAATTCTATGTCGAAGTTCCTGCAAACCCGCTTGTCTTCGGAAGTGTGGCTACAGCAAATTACGGGGTGCAGTTCATTCCTGACGGAACCGAGCTGGAGGTGGTGATTGCGGACGAGTCCAGGGTGACATCAAGAAACAGCAGCTCCATCCAGTCCAGATTCGCTGCATATCAGGAAGATGTGGAAACCATGATGAATGACTTCAATACTACGGTCCAGGCTATAGTCGCTGATACTTCCCTGTCGGACGAGCAGAGGAAGGCAAGCCTTGATTCAAACTATAATGCTGTGACAGAATCATTTGTCGCTTTCAATGAAAAGACCCTTTCCGAGAACGCCGACAATATCATTGCGCTTGTAGCTCTCCAGCAGGCATCGATGATGATTGAAGACACACATGCCGACTCCCTTATCGGGCTCCTTTCACCGGCGCTTCAGGAGACAAAGTCCGTAAAGGAGATGAAAGCAGACATACAGACCCGTATGGAAACCGCTGAAGGCAAGATGTTCAAGGATTTCACAGTAGAGGATTCAGATGGAAAGTCAGTAAGGTTCTCTGATTATGTAGGAAAAGGCAAATATGTCCTTGTTGACTTCTGGGCTTCATGGTGCGGCCCGTGCAAGGCTGAGATCCCTAATATCAGGAATGTCTACAACAAATACCATAAGAAGGGACTTGAGGTGTTGAGCGTTGCGGTATGGGATCAGCCTCAGGCTACAAAAGACACGGCAAAGGTCTATGGAGTGAACTGGAAGCAGATTATCAATGCACAGCAGGTTCCTACAGAACTTTACGGCATTCAGGGTATTCCACACATTATCCTTTTCGGACCGGACGGAACTATCCTCAAGCGCAATCTCCGTGGAGAAGAGATTGAAGCTGAAGTTGCGAAATACGTCAAGTGACTTTAAAGGAAAAAATATCGTTATTCCCGCATTCCCCCGGAGTCTACAGGTATTATGACTCCGAGGGAAATGTCATTTATGTAGGCAAGGCAAAGGATCTGCACAAAAGGGTCGCGCAATATTTTGTCCCGCCGGAACGCCTGACACGCAAGACGGCCATAATGGTATCCAGGATAGCAGACGCGCAGTATTCGGTAGTAGATACGGAAGCGGATGCCCTGCTGCTGGAAAACAATCTTATCAAACAGTACAAGCCGAAGTACAATATCCTTCTGAAGGATTCCAAGACTTATCCGTGGATTTGTGTCAGCTCCGGAGACTATCCAAAGGTGTTTCTGACCAGAAAGATTACCAGAGACGGGTCGAGGTACTTCGGTCCTTACAGTTCGGTGACGCATGCCAGAAATCTGCTTGAGCTCTTTTCTTCTCTGTATCCGTTGCGTACATGCAGTCTTAAAATCACATCGGAGGCGATTCTTCGCGGAAAATTCCGTCCTTGCCTGAATTATCACATAGGACGGTGTAAGGGGTGCTGTATCGGAGGGATATCCGTTCAGGACTACAACCGGAATATAGAAGAGATTGTGCATCTTCTGAAAGGGGGTGGCCGTGAAATGATCCGCCATTACAGGGACCTTATGTCCGAAGCTGCCGGAAATCTTGATTTCGAAACTGCTGAAATATACAGGCAGAAGATGCAGTCGCTGGAAAATCATTACAGCAAGTCCTTGATAATGAATACCCAGATGGGCAGCATGGATGTTTTCTCGCTGGTTTTCGATTCCAACGAGGCTTACGGGAACTTCATGCGTCTTCGTGACGGGGCGGTTATCCAGTCTCTCAACCTCGGTTTCAAGATGAATATTGAAGAAGACCGGACTGAAGTGCTGGGAATGTTCATCGCCGAGATCCAGTCCAAGTTCGGAGACCTGTCTTCTGAAGTCCTGGTCCCTTTCAGGCCGGGCGTTGATATTGACGGGGTGGAATTCAGGATTCCCCTCCGGGGGGACAAGCTTGCGTTGCTGGAGTTGAGCGCGAAGAATGCAAAGGAGATGAGATTCAATGCGCTGAAACAGAAAGAACATACGGATCCTGATGATTTCAGGCGCAAGGTGCTTGAAGAGCTGAGAGATGCAATCGGAATGAAGGAACTGCCTGTCCATATCGAGTGTTTCGACAACTCCAATATCCAGGGGACCAATCCGGTAGCTTCATGTGTAGTCTTCCGGGACGGAGTGCCTTCAAAAAAGGATTACAGGCATTTCAATATAAAGACAGTGGTCGGTGCGAACGACTATGCTTCCATGAAGGAAGTCGTTAACAGACGCTATTCACGTATGCTTGCTGAAACTCCGGAAGATCTGCCTCAGCTTGTGGTGATAGACGGCGGCAAGGGGCAGCTGTCTTTTGCATATGAAGCTCTTGCAGAACTGGGCCTGACAGACAGGCTTACAGTGGTGGGCCTTGCAAAAAGACTGGAAGAAGTGATACGTGTGGGAGATCCTTATCCGTTGTTCATAGACAGGAACTCGCAGGCGCTCAAGGTCCTGCAGAGGATCCGTGACGAAGCGCACCGGTTCGGGATAACCCATCATCGGAACCGGCGAAGCAAAGCCCAGACAGAATCTGCCTTACGTGAGATCAAAGGTGTCGGCGAGAAGACAGAACAGAGGCTTGTTCTCCACTATGGAAGTGTGGCCCGCATAGCGGCAGCTCCGGCAGATGATCTTGCCGCGCTTGTCGGGAAGGACCTTGCGGTAAGGATAAAAACATATCTTAACAGCAGTTCAGACAGCGAAGTGTCTGTCTGCAAGGATACCGGAAGCCGATGAAAAAGGATTTGAAAATACTTTCCCTGTATGATTTTTTCCTGATAGCAGGGATAATCGTTACCAATATCATTTATTCCGTGCTGTCAGGAACTGTTGATATAATCGGTTCTCTGGCCGGAATTGCCGGAGTGTGCTGTGTCGTACTCGTAGCAAAAGGCAGTATCTGGAACTATGCTTTCGGGCTTGTAAACGTGACTCTTTACGCGGTGATTTCCTACAAGGCGGCCTTGTACGGAGATGCAGCTCTGAATGCTCTTTACTACCTCCCGATGCAGTTTGTCGGATGGTGGCAGTGGAAGAAAAGGGGAGCGGCGGTATCGATGTCTGCATCTTCTGAACCGGACCATGATGTCAGAGTGAAAGCCAGACGGATGACACAGGTACAGAGACTGGTCCTGGTCATCGGCTCCGCTGTCCTGGTCTTTGCGGGAGGCCTTCTTCTGGATCGTCTCGGGGATCCTCAGCCATATAAGGATTCGGCTACAACAGTATTAAGTATAATTGCACAAGCGCTTATGGCTCTGGCATTTATGGAACAATGGGCACTGTGGATAATAACGAATACCGTCAGCATAGTCATGTGGGTGATATGTGTTGCAAGAGGGGAGGAACATGCCGGATTCATGGTGATAATGTGGCTGTTTTATCTGCTTAACTCATTGAATGGATTGAGGGTATGGTTAAAGCTCAGTAATAGCGGGTCTTAACAAAAATTTTTATTTTCAGGATTTTTTACTTACTTTTGCACCCGATTTAGCACTCCGTGAATCATAGTGTATACAAAATAAACTTAAATCATTAATTAAAAATTTACTATCATGTCAGAAGTTGCAGAGAAAGTAAAGGCAATCATCGTTGACAAGTTGGGCGTTGATGAGTCTGAGGTAACAGAGACAGCAAGCTTCACAAATGATCTTGGAGCTGATTCTCTTGATACAGTTGAGCTTATTATGGAGTTTGAGAAAGCTTTCAACATCACTATTCCTGATGAGGCAGCAAGCGAGAAGATTTCAACTGTCGGTGATGCTATCTCTTATATCGAGAATGAACTGAAGAAATAAGTCCATTCTTCGGAGTAGAAACCGGAAAGGTTAAAAAGAGGAGTACATGAAAGTGCTCCTCTTTTTTATATAAAAGAAGCCGCCAATTTTACAATGGCGGCTTCTTGGTATGATGGAGTTTTTATTTCTGTCGTACAGAATAAGTCACTTTAAAATAAGGGACTCTTCTTTCTTCAAGCGGCTTGGTTTCATCCGTATTGGCTTCAGGGCCTCTGAGGACTGCTCTATAGTACCTGTCCCTGTCCAGGATAGTCGTCGTGCTTCCCTGGGACTGGGCATTCTGCATGGCGCTGTAGTATGCAGCCATGTTGTAGTAGTTGTAGTAGTTGTTGTAGCCGTAATCTCCATAGCCGCCGTAGTATCCGCCGTAACCGTATCCGTAGCCGTATCCGCCGTAGCCATAGTTATAAAGATTGTTGTAATACATGCTGTACTGCAGATTCTGCATGTATTCGCTTATGCCTTCCTGCTCTTCTTCGGACTGTTCTACAGCCAGAGTCAGCAGCCATATGTCTTTTTCCTCATATTCCTTTACTATATCAGGATCATTCCCGTCATATTCGTCAAGTGCAAGAATCTGCTGCATATGGTAGCTGATATCAGGTGCATATCTCTTATTTGACCTGTCAATATCTCCCTGATTTTCAGAAGAGGCGCTGGCGTCCGATATGCCGGCATAGCTTACAGACTCTTCATTATCTTCGCTGCTGCGGACCTTGCAGGTCGGGCTGAGCAAGGCCGGATAGCTGTCTATCTGTCCGTAGTCTGCACCGGAGTCGTAAGGAAGTATGATCGATGCTTTGTTGACAACTACATCATTTGGATCTATGCCCTTTTCCTGAAGCATACCGATAAAGTTGTCTCTCAAGTACTTTGCCTTTATGACCGGTTTCAGTCCGCCACCTCCGTCCACGATGATTTCCGAAGCGGCCTTGTCGGTTGCCTTGCTGTCCAGAGTGCTGGTACTCAGATTGAGTGCGTACTGCGGGGTTACGGTCTCCCCGGAATAGTAGTCTGTCGCTTCCTGTGTCAGAGAGAAGTCCTGTGCTCCATACAGGAACATGAAGGAGGTGTCACGTTTCCCTTTTCCCTCGAATTCCACATTTTTGACGGTAAGCGTCGCATATCCTCCGGTGAGGACATATTCGGAGAGATTGATTCCCGTAGCGAGCGAGAACAGATTTATTCTTCCTCCCGGTGTAGCAGGTGTATCCATGTCTATGTAGATACCCGGAAACACCTTCTGTGCGAAAGCACCCACCGAGTCATAGACTGATTTTTCCATCTGCTGGAGATCATCCAGAAATTCCGCCGCCCATGTACTGCTGAAGTCAAACGAGAGCGAGTCTCCTCCGTCGTATGTCGCCACATCGGCAATCCTGTCACCGACCTTGAGGCTTGACCCTATATAGCCGTCGCTCTTGTCTATCGGAGCTTCGAGAGCATAGATGTTTACATCCTGCAGTATTCTCTTCTGGTTCTCATGGATGAATGACATGGTGTCTTTGGCCATTGCAAAATGGAAGCGGACGACTTCCCCTCCCTTGCCGAAATCATACTCTGTTGCCGGAATCAGGGTGAATGCACTGCTTCTGGTGCATATTTCCCCGTCATCAGAACGTATCGCGCCTACTGTTACCCGGTCTGAGTTGTATCCTGAGAGCTTCTCTACCGGAAGCATTCCTATTTCCGTCAGGGGAAACTCATCTATATAGGTATTGTACCTCTGTTCGATAGGGATGAAATCGCTCCCTAGCTCTTCGTCGATGTATACGCAAGATGTTCCGCATGCCAGTATGCAGAACAATGAAACCAATGCGGCACAGTGTCTGGAATCCATTTTACAGCTGGTCATAAAAACGGTTATATTCATCAATGTATGAGCCGTCCTCAAAAGATTTCGCATTGTAGTCGAGGACCGGCAGTCCGCTTTTCCGGCAGAATGAGTCAAGCTCCTTCGGAATGCTGTCCGATCCCATGATGACGGCATCGGAATATTTTGCGGCGAATTCGGCCAGTTCGGTGCCTGTCGGATTTCCGGACAGCGGTATATCCTCTGCTGCAAGCCCGCCGAAAACGATCTTGTCCTTGAAATCACCGGAAAACGAGATGTCGTTTATATCGTCATAAAGCGACAGGACGACCTTGCTTCCCGAGAATATAGGGTCATCTATATAGGTTTTTTTCAGATATGCAGGAAGCACATAGGAAATCCACCCGTGACAGTGGATTATGTCCGGTGCCCACCTTAGTTTCTTTACAGTTTCCAGTACGCCTCTGGCAAAGAATATCGCTCTTTCCCCGTTGTCAGGAAAGAAGATGCCGTTTTCGTCCCGATAGATTTGCTTGCGGTGGAAATAGTCCTCGTTGTCAATGAAGTACACCTGCATCCTGGCAGAAGAGACAGACGCTACCTTGATTACAAGAGGCCTGTCGACATCGTTGATTATGATGTTCATGCCGGAAAGCCGGATTACTTCGTGAAGCTGGTTTTTCCTTTCATTTATACACCCGTATCTCGGCATGAACGAACGGATTTCCTTTTTCCTTTCCTGAATCCCCTGAGGAAGATACCTTCCGATGTTTGCAATCCGGCTTTCGGGAAGATAGGGGAATATCTCCGAATTCACGAACAGCACTCTTTTAACAGAATCTCCCATTTTACATTTAATAAGACAAAATCTCAACAAAGGTAATTATTTTTTTTGATAATTCACTATCTTTGGCGGTTGTTTGTTTTGTTATGGGAAAAGGAGAAAACAGTATAATCAGCAGAAGGCTGGCAAATTCGTACCTTTCGTCAGTAATCAGTATCAGTCTGGTACTGCTGCTTGTCGGCATCGCCAGTCTTCTCCTTGTCAACGCCAGGTCTGTTTCCGACTATTTCAAGGAAAACATGCAGGTTTCTGTCCTGATGAAGGAGAACGTGGATGAGGATTCCGCGAAAAAATTTCAGGAAAAGCTTGACAAAATGCGCTTCATCAGGAGCAGCGAGTTCATTTCCAGGGCACAGGGAGAAAAAGAGATGGCCGAGCTTCTCGGCAGTGATTTCCTGAGTGTTTTCGAGACGTCTCCGATACCGGTGTCAATAGATGTGACGCTGGATGCGGATTATGTTTCGGCTGACAGCCTGGAGATGGTGAAGAACGAGATTTCACGTTCCATGCTTGTTGACGAGGTCGTTTACCAGCGCTCTTTGGTCGACACCCTGAATGCCAATCTCAGCCGGATTTCAGCAGTGATAGGGGTGTTTATCATACTGCTTCTTTTCATTTCATTCGTTCTCATCAACAACACTGTCAGACTGAATGTGTATGCCCGCAGGTTTACAGTGCATACCATGAGGCTGGTCGGGGCCACAAAGTCGTTCATAAGGGCGCCGTTTCTGGTACAGTCTGTATTTCAGGGCCTGTTTTCCGCATTCATCGCCATTATTGTACTTGTGGCCATTCTGTTTGTCGTCAGGAAGGAGTTTGTCCAGCTTTTCTCCGTGTTCCGTCTGGAACTTCTGCTTGTTGTCATGGGGATTGTCCTTGTATCGGGCGTGCTGATATGTTTCATCAGTACATGGTTTGTCGTCGGCAGGCTCGTATCGCTGAAAAAAGATGAATTGTATTATTGATATGGAAAATTTTGCCATTACGCCCAAAGGGCTCAGGATGATGCTCGCCGGCCTTATTGTCATGATTGCTGGCTATGTCCTCATGACAGGAGGCGGAAGTGACGATCCGCAGGTTTTCAATTATGCAATGTTTGATTTCAGGCGGCTGGTGGCCGCCCCGATTGTCATCATAGCCGGGATAGTCATTGTAATAGTATCTATAGTAAATGTCTTTCCGAAGAAAAACGGAGAAAACCGATAACGGGTTATGGAATGGTTTGAAGCAATTATTCTCGGTCTGGTGCAGGGACTGACGGAATTTCTTCCTGTCAGCAGCAGCGGACATCTGATCATAGGCAAGGAACTTCTGGGCGTAGAGGCTGCAGATGACCTTGTTTTCGAAACCCTTGTCCATGCGGCGACGGTCCTGAGCACCATTGTCGTGTTCAGAAAACAGCTTTGGGACCTGATCCGCGGCTTTTTCAAGTTCCGGTACAATGACCAGACCGACTATGTCCTGAAGATTTGCGTATCAATGATACCTGTGTTCATAGTCGGCGTATTTTTCAAGGATTTTGTAGAAGGTCTTTTCCAGTCCATATTTATTGTAGGCCTTGCTCTGGTGGGTACGGCTCTGCTTCTTTTTCTGTCTGATTCCGCTTCCGGCGCACGGCGCAGGACATCGTTGTCGGAAAGAAAGGGCTACAGGAACGGGATTTCCTACTGGCAGGCTTTTGCCGTAGGTCTCGGGCAGGCTTTTGCTGTCATTCCGGGACTGTCGCGTTCAGGGACTACCATATCTACCGGCTTGCTATGCGGAGTGAGAAGGGATGTCATGGCGCAGTTCTCTTTCCTCATGGTACTGGTTCCTATTCTCGGAGAATCGTTCCTGCAGCTTGTCGGAGGGGAGATGAGCGCATCTTCGGTCGGAGCTCTGCCGCTTGCGCTCGGATTCCTGGCGGCTTTCGTGTCCGGCCTTTTTGCATGCAAGGTCATGATAGCGCTTGTGAAGAAGGCCCGTCTCAGCTGGTTTGCCCTTTATTGTGCCGTGGTAGCTCTCCTTATATTCATTTTCGCTTGATCTGATTCATGAAAGTCAGGAAATACACTTTTTTCGTCTCCGATGTGCATTTGGGCCTGAACGTTTCCGACCCTTGCGACAGGGAGGCCAGATTTGTATGTTTCCTGCGTTCCATACCGGCGGACGAGACGGCCGCACTGTATCTGCTTGGAGACATATGGGATTTCTGGTATGAATACAGGGATGTTGTTCCCAAAGGCTACGTGAAAGTCTTTTCCGCGCTGACGGACCTTATGGATGCAGGAGTCAGGGTCTGTTTCTTTCAGGGAAACCATGACGTCTGGTCGTACAGCTATTTCGAAGAGCTCGGCATGGTAAGGCTCAGGCAGCCTGCCCTGGTAGAGATAGACGGAAAAACTTTCTGTCTGGGACATGGGGACGGACTCGGTCCTGTCCCGCTCGGGTACAGGCTTCTTCGCGGTATATTCCATTGCCGGATCCTGCAGTTCATGTTCAGCATGCTGCATCCGTGGATAGCCTTCAGGCTTGGTAACGGATGGTCCAGGAACAACCGTCTGGCCAGACATGAGGAGTATGTCTTCAAGGGTGAAAGTGAACCTCTGTACAGATTTGCCGAGGATTTTTCAGCGCGCCATCATGTGGACTATTTCGTATTCGGCCATTATCATGCGGACGTGAGGATGAAACTGCCGACGGGCGCCGAACTGATAATTCTGAAAGACTGGATGGAAGGCTCTCCCTATCTGTATTTTGACGGGATTTCCACAGTAGGAGGGTATTGCCAGAACAGAGAGTAGTAGAGGCCTTCGAATTCCCCGTTTTCCCATTTCTGTACCAGTTCCTCTGCCGGTCTGTCTTCGCCGTCGGGGTCGTACGGCTTTTTCAGATCAGTGCCGAACAATTTCGCTATCCCTTGCCAGAACCCTGCCGCCATACCGTTTTTATAGTCCTTGATGATGTTGAAGGATGATTTTCCCACTTCCCTGTCAATCAGTTTCATAAGCAGGGCTCCCTGGCTTACGGTAAGGTTCCTCATGGGCTGCTCGAACACTTCGAACAACTCTTTCTGCATCTGTGTGATGTATTTGTCCCGTTTCCCTCTTTTGAGATTGTCTGCAACGATGGTGCTGTCGACTTCTTCTACAAGATGCCTGGCGACAAGGGCATATGGATATACTTTGCTGAAATTGTATACCAGGCGGTAATATTTTCTCCATTCCCGTCCCTTCTGGCGCGGGAGCTTCTGATACACCCGTGCGGCGGGAAGATTGTCGATATATACCGTATCTCCGTTTTCAACAATGAAAGGAAGGTAATCGCCCCCATCCTGAGTCTTCGGGCTGTCGGATCCGTCAGAAGAGACGGAAATCTCCTGTTTCCACTCCTCAAGCCTGATGCGTTCCTTTTTTCTTCCCCGGTTCTGGGCTGCCGCTCCGGTATCCACAAGCAAAAATGCCGCGGCAACTACTATTCCTGCTATGATGAAAGCCGGTCTTTTTCCTGACATGCGAAATCAAGTGAACGGACAAAAATACGCGAATTATTCACAAAGGCAAATTTTCCATGGATCGTATTTGAATGAAATGATGTGTTACAGCCGGTCGAAAACGGCAGGAATTTTTTTTGAACAATCCACATAATGCAATGATAACATATTACTTAGCTGTCAAAAAACTTGGTCGGAAAAGTTTGGAATTTTTTCAAAATTTATTTGCATTTGAGATATTTTTACTATCTTTGCAGTCCCTTATTTGAGGATAAGTCCGCCCAACCAGCTGAGACTCAATGTTTTAAGGGAAAACGGAAATATTTATTTAAAGTAATAGAACAATGTTACAACCAAAGAAAACAAAATTTAGAAGGCAGCAGAAAGGCCGTATGAAAGGGCTTGCCCAGAGGGGTAACCAGCTTGCATTCGGTTCTTTCGGTATCAAGACCTTGGAAAATTGTTGGCTTACGGGTCGCCAGATCGAGGCCGCCCGTCAGGCAGTTGTCCGTTACATGAAGCGTGAAGGTAAGATCTGGATCAGAATTTTCCCTGACAAGCCTTATACCAAAAAGCCTGCTGAAGTGCGTATGGGTAAAGGTAAGGGTAATCCTGAGGGATTTGTTTGTCCTGTTACTCCGGGCCGTATCCTTATAGAGGCTGAGGGCGTTCCTATGGAGATTGCAAAAGAGGCGCTCCGTCTCGGTGCCCAGAAACTTCCGGTGACCACGAAATTCGTGGTGCGCAGAGATTATGTTGAATAGTTTAATGGAGAAAAGAAATGAAAGCATCTGAAGTACGCGAAATGTCAATCAGTGATCTGCGCGAGCGTATCGAAGCTGAGAAAGCCAATCTCGATACAATGAAGATAAACCACGCTATCTCTCCATTAGAAGATACGTCAAAGATCAGGAAAACAAAAAAGGATATCGCCCGTATGATGACTATCCTTGCAGAGAAAGAAAAACAGAACTAAAATTCGAATCCGATGGAAAGAAATCTTCGTAAGGAAAGAACAGGCGTAGTGGTCAGCAACAAGATGGATAAGTCCATTGTGGTTGCAGTCGCAACGAAAGAGAAACACCCTATCTACGGGAAGTTCGTTAAAAAGACCAAGAAGTTTGTCGCTCACGACGAGAAGAACGAGTGCAGCGAGGGCGACAGAGTCCTTATTATGGAAACCCGTCCTTTGAGCAAGACAAAGAGATGGAGATTAGTAGAAATCGTAGAAAAAGTTAAGTAGGCTATGATACAGCAGGAAACACGTTTACAGGTGGCAGACAACAGCGGAGCGAAGGAAGTGCTTTGCATCCGTGTTCTGGGAGGTACACGCCGCCGTTATGCGAGAGTGGGCGACAAGATTGTCGTGGCAGTAAAGAGCGCAATCCCCGGTGGTGATGCCAAGAAAGGATCAGTATCCAAGGCTGTTGTAGTGCGCACCAAGAAAGAAGTCCGCAGGGCGGACGGATCATATATCCGTTTCGATGACAATGCATGCGTCCTTCTGAACAACCAGGGTGAAGTCCGTGGGACACGTATTTTCGGCCCTGTTGCCAGAGAGCTGCGTGAGAACTATATGAAGATCGTTTCACTGGCACCGGAGGTCCTTTAATTTTTAGAAGTCATGAAAAAGTTCCATATAAAGAAAGGCGACACCGTTTATGTCAATGCCGGTAATGACAAAGGAAAGACCGGTAAGGTGCTTGAGATGATTACAGACAAGGATCGCGCTATTGTTGAGGGTATCAACATGGTAAGCAAGCACATGAAGCCAAGCCCGAAGCATCCTCAGGGCGGTATTGTTAAACAAGAGGCTGGGATCCATGTATCGAACCTCCAGCTTGTGGACCCTGTCAAGGGCGGTCCTACAAGGATCGGACACAAGTTCGTGGATGGCAAGAAGATCCGTTACGCTAAAAAATCTGGAGAGGAGATTAAATAATGGCAAAGAGCAATAAGAATACTACTACAGCGGTGCAGGCGGCTCTCCCTGCCGGGTATGTGCCTACACTCAAGAAAGTATATAAGGAAGAGATCGTTCCGAAGCTGGTGAAAGAGTTCTCGTACTCTACAGTAATGCAGGTTCCAAAACTTGTCAAGATAACCATCAACCAGGGTATCGGGGACGCTACCGGTGACAAGAAGCTTGTGGAGGTCGCACAGCAGGAGCTGACAGCCATTACAGGACAGAAAGCCGTGGCTACCACTTCAAGAAAGGATATCTCAAACTTCAAACTCCGTAAGGGAATGCCTATTGGTGTCAAGGTGACACTTCGCGGGACGAGGATGTACGAGTTCCTTGAGAGGCTTATCCGTATTTCTCTTCCTCGTATCAGGGACTTCAACGGTATCTCTGAAAAACTCGACGGGAAAGGAAACTACACACTCGGTATCAAGGAGCAGATCATCTTCCCTGAAATCGACATCGACAAGATCACCAAGATCCTCGGTATGGAGATAACATTCGTTACGACAGCGGGTACTGATGAGGAGGCTTATGCCCTTCTTCGTGAATTCGGCCTGCCTTTCAAGAAACACAACAACTAAATCACAGGAAAATGGCAAAAGAATCAATGAAAGCCCGCGAAGTAAAGCGCGCTAAATTAGTTGCTAAATACGCCGAGAAGAGGAAAGCCCTCAAGGAGGCTGGGGACTGGGCGGCTCTTGACAAGCTCCCTAAGAATTCAAGTCCTTGCCGTCTTCACAACCGCTGCTCTCTCACCGGACGTCCAAAAGGATACATGAGACTCTTCGGAATCAGCCGTATCCAGTTCCGCGAGATGGCAAGCAACGGTCTTATTCCGGGCGTCAAGAAAGCAAGCTGGTAATAGCATATAACACATTATCAATATTTAAGTTCAATTTGGATATCGGGCGTGCAGATACGCCGGTTTCTATTAAAAAGACAAAAAAATGACTGATCCAATTGCAGATTATCTCACACGCATCCGCAACGCTTATCTTGCGGGCAAGAAGATTGTCGAGATTCCTTCTTCAAAGATGAAGGTTGCTATCACAAAGATCCTTTGCGAGAAAGGATACATCCTCAGCTACAAGGTTGTTGAAGGACAGCCTTTCAATACCATCAAAATCGCCCTTAAGTATCATCCGCAGACCAAGACCGCGGCTATCAAGAAGATATTCCGCGTATCAAAGCCGGGTCTGCGCAAGTATACCGATGTGGAGAATATGCCTAGGGTTCTGAACGGACTCGGAATCGCTATCCTTTCAACATCAAAAGGCGTCATCACGGACAAGGAGGCGAAGACACTCAACGTAGGCGGTGAGGTTATATGTTATGTATATTAATCTTAAAGGAAACGAATAATGTCAAGAATTGGTAAATTGCCTGTACACCTTCCTGCCAAGGTAACCGTCGAGGTTCTGCCTGGCAACGTAGTAAAGGTTAAAGGACCTCTCGGCGAGCTGAGTCAGAAAGTTGACCCGGATATCACTGTTACCGTAGAGGGAAATGAAGTTAAATTGACCCGTCCGACTGACCAGCCGAGACATCGTTCTATGCATGGTCTCTACCGTGCCCTTGTCCACAACATGGTTGTAGGAGTTTCAGAGGGCTACACAATCAAGCAGGAGCTTGTCGGTGTGGGTTACCGCGTAGATGTCAAGGGTCAGATTCTCGAGTTTTCGCTCGGATATTCTCATGACATACATCTTATGCTTCCTAAAGAGGTTTCAGCTGAAGCAGAGCCTGTGAAGAAAGGAGCAAACCCTATCCTGGTGCTCAAGAGTGCTGACAAGCAGCTCATCGGCCAGGTGGCTGCAAAGATACGCTCTCTGCGTAAGCCTGAGCCATATAAGGGTAAAGGTATCAAGTTTGTCGGAGAGCAGCTCCGTCGTAAAGCCGGTAAGTCAGCTGGTGCTAAATAAATCGGGAGGATAAATCATGGCATTGAATAAAATTGAAAGAAGAAGAAGGATTCACTACCGTATCCGCAAGGTTGTCAATGGTACGGCTGAAAGGCCAAGAATGGTTGTCTTCAGAAGCAACAAGCAGATTTACGTGCAGGTTATAGATGACGTCAAGGCTGTTACACTTGCTGCCGCAGCATCTAACGACAAGGAGCTTGCCGCTGCATGCAAGGGCAAGTCCGGAATCGAGGCTGCCGCTATCGTTGGAAAAGCCATTGCAGAGCGTGCTATCGCAAAGGGTATCACCACCATTGCTTTTGACCGTGGAGGTTACCTTTATCATGGAAGAGTTAAAAGTTTGGCAGATGCTGCCCGTGAAGGCGGCTTGATTTTCTAAAAATAAGACTATGGCAAATACAAATGTTAAAAGAGTAAAAGTTTCTGATCTTGAGTTGAAAGACAGACTTGTAGCCATCCAGAGAGTGACAAAGGTCACTAAGGGTGGTCGTCACTTCAGCTTTGCTGCCATTGTTGTAGTCGGTGACGAGAACGGCGTTGTAGGCTATGGTCTTGGAAAAGCCAACGAGGTCACTACTGCAATTTCAAAGGGAATCGAGGATGCAAAGAAGAATCTTGTAAAGGTTCCGGTCCTCAACAAGACTATCCCTCATGAGCAGGAGGCTAAGTTCGGTGGAGCAAGAGTATTCATGAAACCTGCGGCTCCCGGTACCGGAGTGAAGGCCGGCGGTGCGATGCGTGCCGTTTTCGAGTCTGTAGGTATACAGAATGTCCTTGCAAAATCAAAAGGTTCATCAAACCCTCACAACCTGGTGAAAGCTACTGTCGCTGCACTTGTTGAAATGAGAGATGCCTATACAGTTGCCGGACTTCGCGGAATTCCTATGAGCAGAGTATTTAACGGTTAAGGAGGAAGAAGAAATGGCAAAACTTAGGATAACTCAGATTAAAAGCAAGAATGGAGCGACTAAGAGGCAGATTGCAAACCTTCAGTCTCTCGGCATTCACAGACTGCACCAGACTGTAGAGGTGGAACTGAACCCGGTGTCAAAAGGCATGGTTGAGAAAGTTCTTCACCTCGTGAAAGTAGAGGAAATTTAATTAGGGAGGATCGAGAGATGAAATTACACGAACTTAAACCTGCTGAGGGTTCAACAAAAAGAGTGAAGAGAATCGGCCGTGGCGAAGGTTCCGGACATGGCGGTACATCAACCCGCGGACACAAAGGTGCGCAGGCCCGCTCCGGTTATTCTCGCAAGATCGGTTTTGAAGGCGGTCAGATGCCTATTCAGAGACGTCTGCCTAAATTCGGCTTCAAGAATCGCAACAGAGTAGAGTATAAAGGAATCAATGTCTCTGTTCTTCAGGCTATTTCAGAAAAGCTTGGAACATCTGTCATAGATATCGAGACTCTGAAGAGCGCAGGATATCTTTCCAAAAGCCAGCTTGTAAAGATTCTCGGTAACGGAGAACTTGCCGCAAAGCTTGAGGTGTCTGCGAATGCATTTACCAAATCTGCCGTTGCGAAGATTGAGGCTGCCGGTGGCAAAGTAACTGTAATCGAATAGCGATGAAGAGACTAATCCAGACTATCAAGAATATCTTCAAGATAGAAGAGCTGCGCAAAAGAATCGGTTATACCGTTCTTTTGCTGCTTGTGTATCGCCTCGGAAGTTTCATTGTGCTCCCGGGTATAGATTCCACTATGATAGCGAACATGCAGGATTTTTCACAGGAAGGCCTTGTCGGACTTCTGAACATGTTCTCAGGTGGTGCATTCGGTAACGCTTCTATCTTTGCCTTGGGAGTGATGCCTTATATCTCGGCATCAATCGTCATCCAGCTTCTCGGCGTATTCGTCCCTTACTTCAAGAAACTTCAGATGGAGGGAGAGAGCGGACGCCGTAAAATGAACCAGCTTACAAGATATCTCACCATTGTCATCCTGTGCATTCAGGGTCCTGCCTATATGGCTGCCCTGCACAACCAGATTCCTGAAGAGGCGTTCATTGCTATCTACAGGCTCGGATGGAGTTCATTCATGTTCAACCTTGTTTCCACAGTTATCCTTATAGGTGGGACAATGTTCGTGATGTGGCTTGGTGAGCGTATTACTGACCGCGGTATCGGCAACGGTATATCCCTTATAATCATGGTGGGTATCATCGCACGTCTGCCTTATGCCCTTGTCGCTGAAATCGGAGAAAAGGTCGGATCCACCGTTACAGGAGGTCCGCTCATGCTAGTTGTCGAACTGATAATCCTGTTCTTCGTGTTCGTAGCGGCCATTGCGCTTGTCCAGGGAGTCAGAAAAGTTCCCGTACAGTACGCAAAGAGGGTTGTCGGAAACAAGCAGTACGGCGGGGTTCGTCAGTATATACCGATGAAGATCAATGCAGCAGGCGTCATGCCTATCATCTTTGCACAGGCGCTTATGCTTTTCCCTCTGATTTTCTCAAACTTTGAGGCGACAAGGGGCTTTGCTGCCACGATGAGCAACTATACAGGTTTCTGGTACAACTTCGTTTTCTTCCTGTTTGTGGTCATTTTCACATTCTTCTATACGGCCGTTACTGTCAATCCTACAATGATGGCCGAGGATATGAAGAAAAACGGAGGTTTCATACCTGGAGTAAAACCGGGAAAGAAGACTGTCGAGTATCTTGATACAATCATGTCAAGGGTAACTCTTCCTGGATCTGTTTTCCTGGGACTGATCGCCATTCTGCCGGCCTTTGCCATGCTGCTTGGCGTGAACAACCAGTTCGCAAGCTTCTATGGAGGTACTTCCCTCCTGATCCTTGTCGGAGTGGTGCTTGATACTCTCCAGCAGATTGAAAGTCATCTGCTGATGCGTCACTATGACGGACTGATGAAAACCGGTCGCCTGAAAGGACGTTCCGGAATGTAATTTCAATTGAGAAGAAGGAAAATGGTAAAGCCGAAAACTGAAGAAGAGATAGCGCTGATGCGTGAGAATGCGATTCTTGTATCAAAGACATTGGCTGAGGTCGGTAAGGTAGTTGCCCCAGGTGTGACAACTCTTGAGTTGAATAGGGTAGCTGAGACCTTTATCCGTGACAACGGAGCTATCCCGAGTTTCTTGGGTTATGATGGCTTTCCTGCGGCTCTCTGCATATCTGTAAACGATACCGTCGTACATGGATTCCCATCCGATTATGTACTTAAAGAAGGCGATATCGTCTCAGTAGACTGCGGGACATTATATAAAGGCTATAACGGAGACTCGGCTTACACTTTCCCTGTCGGGGAAGTGGATGCCGGGACCCGGAAGCTTCTTGATGTAACTAAAGAGTCTCTTTACAGGGGTATAGCAGCAGCCGTAGACGGCAACAGGACGGGCGACATCGGACACGCGGTGCAATCGTATGCCGAGTCATTCGGGTTCTCCGTTGTCCGCGAACTTGAGGGACACGGAATCGGAAAGAACATGCATGAAAATCCGGGAGTGCCCAATTACGGCAGACCGGGACATGGATCAAAGCTTACCGACGGGATGACCATTTGTATCGAACCGATGATCAATGCGGGAACACGCGGTGTGTACTTGGCTGAAAATGGTTGGGAAGTCCATACTGCAGACCGAAAGAAATCAGCGCATTTCGAACTTACGGTTGTTGTCAGAAAAGGTCGTGCGGAGCAGTTGTCAACCTTTGAATTCATTGAAAATAACGTTAAATTTTAAAGTGATATTTACATGCCAAAACAGTCAGCGATAGAGCTCGAAGGAGTTATTACTGAAACTTTGCCGAACGCAATGTTCAAGGTGGAGTTGGAGAACGGCCATGTCATCATTGCCCATATCTCCGGAAAGATGAGAATGAATTATATCAAAATACTTCCTGGAGACAGGGTGAAGGTGGAAATGTCACCATACGATTTAACAAAAGGAAGAATTTCTTTCAGATACAAATAAAAACTTACGATAATGAAAGTAAAAGCATCCATCAAGAAGCGCAGCGAAGACTGCAAGATCGTAAAACGTAAAGGACGCCTTTATGTGATCTGCAAGAAGAATCCTAAATTCAAGATGCGCCAGGGATAATTTTTCAGTTGTGTAACAAATAAAGTTTAATATAGATTATGGCAAGAATAGCCGGTGTTGATTTACCTAACAACAAAAGAGGAGAGATAGGCCTTACCTATATCTTCGGTATCGGTCGCAGCTCTGCGAGGAAAATCCTCTCCCAGCTGGGTATCGATTTTGACACAAAGGTCGGAGACTGGAACGACGAGCAGATCGCAGGTATCCGTAATGTGATTGCCCATGAATACAAGATCGAGGGTGAGCTCCGTTCTGCAGTACAGATGAACATCAAGCGTCTGATGGATATCGGATGCTACAGAGGAATCCGTCACCGTCTCGGACTCCCTGTCCGCGGTCAGAGTACCAAGAACAACGCCCGTACTAGAAAGGGTAAGAAGAAAACTGTTGCAAACAAGAAGAAAGCAACTAAATAACGGGAGATGAATTATGGCAAAGAAAACGACAACAACAAACAAGAAAAGAGTTGTAAAGGTTGACGCTTATGGCGAGGCTCATATTTCATCGACCTTCAACAACGTGATTATCTCGCTTACGAACAACGTAGGCCAGGTCATCAGCTGGTCATCTGCAGGAAAAAGCGGTTTCAGGGGTTCAAAGAAGAACACTCCGTATGCCGCTCAGGTTGCCGCTGCGGATGCAGCCAAGACTGCTTACGATCTCGGACTGCGTAAAGTGAAAGCTTATGTCAAAGGGCCTGGTGCAGGACGTGAGTCTGCCATCAGAACCATACATGGTGCAGGTATCGAAGTCACAGAAATCATTGATGTAACTCCAATGCCACACAATGGTTGTAGACCTAAAGGCCGTCGTAAAGTTTAATTTTTAACTGTATAAAGGAAAGTTACTATGGCAAGATATACTGGACCAAGAACCAAGATCGCACGTAAATTCGGCGAGCCTATTTTCGGGACTGACAAGGATTTCGAAAAGAGGAACTACCCTCCGGGACAGCACGGACTGGCCCGCAAGCGTAAGAAACTGTCTGAATATGGTGTTCAGCTGAAGGAAAAACAGAAAGTCAAATATACATACGGTCTGCTCGAGAGACAGTTCCGCAACCTTTACGAGAAGGCTTCACGTATGAAGGGACAGAAAGGTGAGAACCTTATCCAGCTCCTTGAGTCGCGTCTGGACAATATCGTTTACCGTCTGGGTCTGGCTCCTACACGTGCAGCGGCAAGACAGCTTGTGACACACTGCCATATCACTCTCAACGGTGAGGTATGCAATATACCTTCATCTATTATCAAGCCGGGAGATGTGGTTGCCGTAAGGGAAAGGTCAAAGAGTCTCGAAGTTATCCAGAACAGCGTTGCTTCTGCAGCCAAATATTCATGGCTGGAGTTCGATGCAAAGTCTCTGACAGGAAAATACCTCAACTATCCTGTAAGAACTGAAATTCCGGAGAATATTACCGAGCAGCTTATTGTCGAGCTGTACTCCAAGTAGTAATTAACACCCAAAAAGAAGTAATATGGCAATCTTAGCATTTCAGAAACCGGACAAGGTGATAATGCTCGAGGGAACCGATACCGTTGGTCGTTTCGAGTTCAGGCCTCTTGAGCCTGGATACGCACAGACTATCGGTAACGCGCTCCGCAGAATATTGTTGTCTTCTCTGGAAGGTTTTGCTATCAATTCGATCAGGATTACCGGTGTGGACCAGGAGTTCGCTACCATACCGGGCGTGATCGAGGGGATGCAGGACATCATCCTTAACCTCAAGCAGGTAAGATTCAAAAGAATGGTGGAGACTGTTGATTCTGAGGTAGCAAACATCGTTATCAGCGGTCAGCAGGAATTTACCGCGGAGGATATTTCCAAGGGATTGTCTTCTTTCACGGTGTTGAATCCGCAGCAGCACATCTGCTCGCTTGAACCGTCAGTCAAACTTGAAATGTCCATTTCGATCAACAAGGGACGCGGTTTCGTTCCGGCTGACGAGATGAGAGACGAAAATACACCTATAGGAACCATTCCCGTAGATGCGATTTATACTCCTATCAAGAATGTGAACTGGACAACAGAGGACTGGCGTGTCGAGCAGAAGACTGACTATGAGAAACTGACTCTTGAAATCGTTACAGACGGGTCCATTTCTCCTAAGCTTGCTCTGCAGGAAGCTGCCAATATCCTTATCTATCACTTCAGGCTGTTTACGGACGAGAAGAGGATTTCTCTCGAAAGCGCAGTCGAGTCAGAGTCTAAGGAACTGGACGAGGAGTCACTCCGCATGAGACATCTGCTCCTTACCAAGCTGTCTGATATGGGGCTTTCAGTAAGGGCATATAACTGCCTGAAAGCTGCAGATATAGACACTTTTGCCGATCTGGTTTCATATTCAAGGGCTGAGCTTATGAAGTTCAGGAACTTCGGCCGCAAGTCTCTGAATGAAATCGACCAGCTGGTAGAGAAGATGAAACTCTCATTCGGTATGGATGTAACCAAGTATAATATTGAACCAAAGAAAAAGACCGTATAAAGTATGAGGCACAATAAAGCAATCAACCACCTTGGTCGCAAGAGTGGTCACCGCAAAGCCCTGCTTGCAAACATGGCAGTTTCCCTCATCATGCACAAGAGGATTGAGACTACCGTAGCGAAAGCAAAGGCTCTCAAGATGTATGTTGAACCTCTCATCACCAAGTCAAAAGAGGATTCGACACACTCTCGCCGTATGGTATTCAGCTATTTGAAGAATAAATATGCCGTCACAGAGCTTTTCCGCAATGTGGCTCCGAAGATAGCTGACCGTCCGGGTGGATATACCCGGATTCTCAAGACCGGTTTCCGTCAGGGAGACGGTTCGGATATGGCTCTCATAGAGCTTGTCGACTTCAACGAGGCAGCACTTGCTACCACTGTGAAGAAAGAAGCCAGGAAGACAGGAACCCGCCGCAGCCGTTCAAAGAAGGCAGCTGAAGCAGTTGCCCCTGCAGCAGAGAATGCTGCAGCTGAAGCTCAGGTTGAGGCTGCTCCTGTGGCAGAAGAAAAGAAAGCAGAATAAATCTTTCTATATTCGCTTGAAAAAGAGGGTGACGTTCCGTCATCCTCTTTCTTTTTGTCTTACATGCTTGAAATCGTTATCTTTGCCCCTAGAATTCAAGCTGTTTCGCAGCTTCTACATTAACAATCTAAAACGTATTATATGCAGAGAGAGAATTTCGGCAACCGTTTCGGTGTGCTTGTGGCAATGGCCGGGTCAGCTATCGGCTTGGGGAATCTGTGGCGGTTCCCGTATATGGTAGGAGAATATGGCGGAGCAGCCTTCATTTTCGTTTATATCATATGTTTTTTCATTCTGTGCCTTCCTATTCTGGTTGCGGAGATTACGGTAGGACGCAGAAGTCAGGCAAATGCCTTCAGGGCATTTCACCGACTTGCACCTGAGCGCAGATGGCGACTGATGGGGATTCTGATGGTTGCCACTCCGATAATTGTGGTTTCATACTACAGTGTCATAGGAGGCTGGTCCATAGAGTATTTAGTAAAGTCGTGCTCACTTGGTTTTTCGGCAGGGACAAGCACCGAGGCCGGGTTCGGGGATATGTTCAACGAATTTATCACATCGGTATGGACTCCTGTAATATATCATACTGTATATTTGCTGATAACGGCTGCAGTGGTGGCCGTCGGGGTAAAGTCCGGCATAGAAAGATTCGGTAAAATAATGATGCCTCTGCTATTTGTCATAATGATTGTGATTGCCGTGCGCTCTGCGACTTTGCCTGGTGCCGGAAGCGGTCTGGAATGGCTTTTCAAGCCTGATTTTTCAAGGATTGATGCTTCTGTCTGCGCCGCTGCGTTAGGGCAGGGCTTCTTTTCACTGTCTGTAGGCTTCGGAATAATGCTGACATATGGCTCTTATATAAGCAAGAAGGAAAACATCGCAGTGTCTTCTGCCTATACTGCAGTTTCAGATCTTGTGTTCGCTCTTATTGCGAGTTGCGCTATCATGCCGGCCGTCTTTGTGTTCGGCCTTGACCCCCGGGAGGGGCCTGGACTGGTATTTGAGACTTTGCCGTTCATATTTTCCAATATGCCTCTTGGAGGTCTCATTTCCATTCTGTTTTTTCTTGCACTTATTGTCGCGGCGCTTACTTCGTCCATTTCCCTTTTTGAAGTAGGGGTAGCGTACCTGATGGAAGAAAAGCGGATGTCCAGAAAAAAGGCGTGTGCGGTGATTTTTGCCGCTACATGGGTACTTGGCATATTGTGCTCGCTGTCATTCGGTCCGCTTTCCGATATTAAGCTGTTCGGAAACACACTGTTCAATTTCTTCGACAAGTTGTCTGCAAACTATCTGATGCCGCTTGGCGCTTTGCTGATTGTCCTGTTTGCCGGATGGCGTATGAAGAAAGCGGATGTACATGACGAATTCACCAACGGAGGCACTCTGCGCGGAAACTCCAGGATATTCGGTTTTGTATATTTCCTGATCCGTTACATTGCTCCTCTGGCGATTATAGTCATTTTTCTGACCAATCTTCTGTCATAATCGCACTTTAAACAAGAATTAAATCCCTGCCAATCAATCGATCAGCAGGGATTTCAGGTGCTCCGGACGGGGATCGAACCCGTACGGACATTTCTGTCCAAGGGATTTTAAGTCCCTCTTGTCTACCAATTCCAACACCAGAGCAATCCGGGTACAAAGATAGTGAATAAATTGTTAACTTGCGCAAGTTATCTTTTGGCACGAATCATAATTGAAAAGGAAGCAAATGGAAAACAGTATCGGTAATAACCCATATTACAAGGCTGCATGCGAGTATATCAGAACTCATGATCTGTCAGCCATGCGGCCGGGCCATTATGAAATAGACGGGGACAACCTTTATGTCAATATCGTGGATACGGAACTGAAGCCTGCCTGTGAAGCAAGGCTTGAAGCTCATGACAGATACATCGATGTCCAGATTCCTCTGTCGTGTACGGAAACATTCGGAGTGAAGGCCAGAAAAGAGTGTACAATGCCGCGCGGAGAGATGGATATTGAAAACGACATAATATTCTTCGGTGACAGTATAGAGACTCTGGTGAATGTCCGTGCCGGAGAAATGATCGTTTTTCCGCCTGATACGGCACATGCTCCTCTGATAGGTACAGGACGGACACGTAAGGCGATTTTCAAGGTGAAAGCCTGCTGAAAACTGTCTTCTCCGGATAGAGCCTACCAGAAGAATGTGGCGGCCACTCCGGTCTGGATGGTGTGCACGAGCGGTTTCCTTTCAGAGAACGTATAAGCTTCGTATTCGGCAAAAGCCTTGATTTTGAAGTTGTTGCCTGTAATGACAGAAAAAGCGGGTCCGGCTATCAGATCAATACCGCTCCCTTCATGATGCCATGCATATCCGAGCATCAGTCTTGTTTCTATCTCAAGTATTCCGGCGAATGCCAACTGCCAGTATCCTCCGGCGGCTACATTATACATGTTGGAAGACTTCCCTTCGTTGAATGTCATTGAATTGGCACTGGTCCGGATACTGAAGCCGGTCCCGGGATTGAACGGTATGTTTACCTGAAGTCCTGCTGAACTGCCTGCATGCGGGATGATATCAGCTTTTTTCCTGTTTCCGGGGAAGAATCTGTATCCGAAATATATTGCGGCCTCATAGTGCCTTACAGCCGGGTCATATGCAAATCCGGGATCCGAGTATGACGCTGTCAGGTATTTGTCCTTGAATATCTTGTCTGTAATAAAATATCCCAGCTGTGTAGCGGCTATGCCGATTATGGCCCCTCCGAAAAGATCGCTTGCCCAGTGTCTGTCATTCAGAATGCGGCCAATGGCAGTGGCTGTTGCTGCTGTATATGCCCCGAAACTGAACCACGGACTTCTCCATCCGTATTCCTTGTGGAACATGGTGGCGACCATGAAAGCAGTTGCCGTATGTCCGGATGGGAATGAATTGTGCGATGATCCGTCAGGTCTTGGCCTTTTGACCGTGTATTTGATACCGTTTACCATACCTGCCATGATCGCTGCCGAAAAAGCATCGGAAACCAGCATTCTGCCCCACTGTGTCCGGCTATCGTAACCGAAAGCCTTCATTCCCACAAGAGCAACGGCAGGCGCATATTGCAGATAATCATCATATGCCGAGGAAAATCCCGGAACTGCGTTGAATCGGAGCTGGCGTATTCCTCCGTCAAAAGAGAATTCTCTGGCGGACGGGCCGCCGTAGGTCTTGAACTGCGCTGAAGACCTGATACATAGAGTACAGTTCAGGAAGAGCAGAGCCAGAATGCAGATGACAGTTTTTTTCATTGGTGTCTGATCGTCGTTACAGAAATTTCCATTGTGGCAAAGATACTCAAATAGTTTCAGTTTTCACCTAAAGAGTGTAAATTAGCGATCCGGATTAAATGTCAGTAAGAAAAACCATGAGGATAGCATTTGCAGAAGGAGGACTGAGCCCGGAAACGGGAATGGAAAGGGACTGGATTTCATCGGTTGTCCTGTCTCTGGCGTCCGAATATCCTGATTCCCGGTTTGACGTGTTTGTCAGAAGGACAGAAGACCGGACGTCCGTTTCTTTTCTGGAAGAAATGCCTAATGTAGCTGTTCATGCACCTTCAGGTTTTCTCCCTCGCATGTCATTCCCGGTATGGCGCGGATTCTGGCTGCCAGGAAAAATCAGTGCATGCGCTCCAGATGTGCTGCATGTAGGAGCGGGCGGGATACAGGAGAGTGTCCTCAGGCATGTTCCTGGACTGAAATGTGCCGTAACCGTGAATGATCTGCGTTTCCTTTCCCGCAGGGACGGCTTTACATGGATACAGAGGCATAAATACAATCTGGCGGTACACCGCTCCTTGCGGCAGGCGGACATGATTGTGGCTCCGGACAGTGATGTCGCCGGGGATATTGTCCGATACTATTTTATACCGAAAGACAAGATCGCCGCAATCCCGGCTTACGGTCCAGACAAGCCTTCCGGAGAGCTGGCGCGGGAAATCATGGCTCTTTACCGGACAATGCTTTCTATGTGAGCCGGTTCAGTTGCTTACCATCGCAAGTGTTGCAATGCTTATTCTGACCCCGCAACCGGATTTCCGGATGGCATGATAGCATGCATACAGTGTCGCTCCTGTGGTAAATACGTCATCAACCAGAAGTATATGTCTTGTCTGTGGCGGCAATTTCTTTCTCAGTCCAAAGGCGTTCTGCACGTTACGGGATTTTTCCTGGACGCTGAGTCTTGTCTGTGTCTTTGTATGGTGCTTCCTGTACAGTATGTCTGTCCTGACACAGATATTCATTGCTTCAGCTATTCCCCTGGCAATCACTTCGGCCTGGTTATAGCCTCTTTTCCATTTCCTGCTCCAGTACAGCGGGACAGGAATGATCATGTCAATATCTTGCAGCAGACCGGAACCGGCAATCCTGTTGCCGAGCATGAAGCCGAAAAAATGTCCTGACTGAACATCTCCGTGATACTTTATGCTGTACGGGATTTTCCTGTAACAGGCTTCCGAATTGAAGAAGAACAGGGAAGATGCGAAACTGTACGGGACATGTATGTCAGTGGAAAGGCTTCCCTGACAGATTCCTTTCTGTATAACGTCGTTGAATCTGTCGGCCATAGGGTTGTGGGAAAGCGCCCAGTTGAATGTCAGGGGCATATCGGCCAGACAACGCGTGCATATGTGCCGTTCAAATGACATCAAAGGTTCCCCGCAGACGATACATATCCGCGGAAGAACGAGATCCAGGACAGATGTGACGGTTTTGTTGAAAAAGTCTCCCATTTCCCTTCTGATACAAACCGGACAAAAATACGGGCATGAAGGGCAGCGGGTATAAAAAAAGAGAAAAACTTCCGGAAGTTTTTCTCTTTTTTATGGTTATGTCCAGCTTTTTAGCAGTTCATTGCACCGCAGCAGTGGATAACCTGTCCGCTTACATAGGATGAAAGAGGACTTGCAAGGAAGAGTGCCACATTTGCTACATCTTCCGGAGTGCCACCTCGTCTGAGCGGAATCTGTTTCTCCCATTCCTGACGGACCTTCTCCGGAAGGGCGTTGGTCATGTCAGTAATGATGAATCCCGGTGCAATGCAGTTTGCGCGTATTCCGCGCGGTCCCATTTCCTTCGCAATCGATTTGGCAAGTCCGATCATACCTGCTTTTGATGCAGAGTAGTTGCACTGGCCTGCATTTCCTGACACGCCTACTACGGAAGACATGTTGATGATGCTTCCGCTGCGCTGTCTGGCCATGACAGGAGTTACTGCATGTATGAAGTTGAAGGCTGACTTGAGGTTGACTGTAAGGACAGCGTCCCACTGGGCTTCAGTCATTCTCATCATAAGCCCGTCTTTGGTGATACCTGCATTGTTCACGAGGATGTCAATGCTTCCGAAATCCTCCTGAATCTGATTGACTACAGCATGTGTCTCATTGAAGTCTGCTGCGTTTGAAGCATATGCCCTGGCTTTGATTCCGTAAGCTTCAAGCTCTTTGAGAGTCTGCTCCGCCGCCTCGTTGATTGCGAGGTCTGTGAATGCTACATTAGCGCCTTCTGAGGCGAATTTCAAAGCTATGGCTTTTCCGATTCCTCTTGCCGCACCTGTGACAAGAGCTGTTTTCCCGTCAAGAAGTCCCATTCTTTTAAAAATTATAAAATGTTGTTTATTATTGTTTTCATGTAATGTTTGCCGATGCAAAATTATTTCAGATTATCCGGATAAGCAAATTATTTTTTTTCATCTTCCGGGACCGGCAATTACATGAATCTCCTTTCGTTTCTGTCCAGAGCCACGAATATGAAAATCATGGCGGTGAATGCCCATAGCGAGGACCCTCCGTAGCTCAGGAGCGGAAGGGGTATGCCGATTACTGGCACTATCCCCATGGTCATTCCTATATTTATGAAAAGATGCATGAAAATGCAGCTCGCGACACAGTATCCGTATATTCTTGTGAAAGCTTCCCTGCTCCGTTCCGCATCATGAACAATTCTCCATATCAGTAAAACATACAGCAGAATGACCGCGGCAGACCCCAGAAAACCCCATTCTTCCCCGATTGTGCAGAAAATGAAATCCGTACTCTGTTCAGGAACAAAACCGTAGGTGGTCTGGGTGCCGTGCAGGAACCCTTTTCCTGTCAGACCTCCTGACCCTATTGCAATCAGGGACTGGTTCACATTGTAGCCGACCCCGGTCGGGTCTTCTTTAAGGCCCAGCAGCACTTCTATGCGTTTCCTCTGGTGATCCTGAAGGACATCATGAAACAGGAAATCCACGGACATTACCAGCAGTATTCCTGCAATGAATGATGCCACCGCACCCCATTTGAAGCCGCTTCTTTCCCTGAATGCCCTGTAGGAGTAAAAGAATACGCCTGCAACGGCGCATACCGCAAAGAAGTATGCGGGCTTTATGTTTTCCACTATGGCCTGCGGGTTTTCAGTCAGACCGGCGGTCCATTTCACCAGAAGCGGGACTGCAGCCAAAAAGGCTGTCACAGGCAAGACTATCATAAGCCATTTTTTCATGTTGCCCGATTCGAGGGCGCAGCATAGTGTCGTAACGCCGGTAAGCACAAGCATGGACACATAAGGAGAAGCCGTGAGGGTAAGTATGAACAGCAGGATTGCCATGCCTATCATGAACAGCAGCCATCCGGACAGCCCCTCTCTGTACAGCATGAACACGAAACCGACATATACAAGAGCGGATCCGGTCTCGCTCTGCGCGACGATAATCGCCATCGGAACGAGTATGATCAGAGCCGTTGTTATGAAATTCCTCGCATTTCCCAGCCTGTAGCCGGTCTGGCTCATTACGGTTGCGAGCATGAGTGAAGTGGCTATCTTGGATATTTCAGCCGGCTGGAATCTTACAGGACCAAGCTCGAACCACGATCTGGAACCTTTGACTTCCACACCCAGGAATATTACCGCCACAAGCAGGGCTATGGTGGCTATATAGAAAAGGAATGACATGCCTTCCCAGGCTCTGGGATTGATGAAGAACAGAATCGCTCCTGCGATCCCGAACGCAGAGACTATCCAGACGAACTGCTTTCCGCTGCGGAAGCTGAAGTCAAAAATCGAAGACGGTTCGGATGAATGTATGGAAGCGTAGATATTCACCCAGCCTATAATGACCAGCAGCAGGTACGTCAGTACGATATGCCAGTCTATTGTCTTGAGAAATCCGTTGCTTCTATATCCTTCCATCTGATACTCTGTGTTTGAGGTTCATATTCAGTTGGTCTTTCCGAGCAGTTCCGCTTCCATCATCCGTTTTTCCAGCGGCTTGCGGGATTCCCGGATTTCTCCGGTGAGGTATTTTTCGGTCAGCAGCGATGCTATGGGGGCCGCCCATCTGGCTCCGAATGACCCGTGCTCGATATATGCCGCCACTGCGATTTTCGGATTGTCTTTCGGTGCAAAGCATATGAATACGGAGTTGTCGTCTCCGTGGGGGTTCTGTGCGGTACCTGTCTTGCCGCATATGTCCAGACTGTCTACCTGGGCTATTGAAGCTGTCGCCCCTGAACCGTATCCGGCGTTTACAGCCATATACATTCCTTCGACAACAGCCGGGAAATATGATGTATCGACCATGGTGTAATGGCGCTTGCTGTATTTTTCATCTATTTCCACACCTTCGGAGCTTCTGATTATGTGCGGTATGTAGTAAAATCCGCGGTTTGCCATGATTGCGCACAGATTTGCCAGATGCAGCGGGGTGCATCCTATTTCTCCTTGTCCTATGGACAGGGAAATGATGTTGGTGGCTTTCCATCGTCCTTTGCCGTACATTCTGTCGTAGAGTTCAGGAGTCGGGATGTTCCCGCCGAGTTCTGACGGGAAATCGCTTCCAAGCTTATGGCCGAATCCGAAACTGGCGACATATTCGTTCCATTTCTCAAGAGACTGGGCGACACTTCTTCCTTTGACATCTTCAAGTATTGATCTGAATACATAGCAGTAGTATGCATTGCAGGACATCATTATCGACTCTTTCATGTCAAGCGGAGAACGGTGGTCGTGGCAACCCATCTTTCTGTTGCCGTACCTGTAGCCCAAGTGGCACGGATACTCGGTCTGTGGAGTGAACACACCCTCCTGAAGTCCGACAAGGGCATTTACGAGCTTGAATACTGATCCCGGAGGATATGAAGCCTGGACGGCCCTGTTGAACATCGGCTTATACGGATCTGAAAGAATTTCGTTGTAGTGGCTGCCTATATCGGCCAGGACATCCACATTGATGCCCGGACTGGATATGAGCGCCAGGATTTCGCCTGTAGACGGCTCGATGGCCACCAGGCTGCCGACTTTGTTCTGCATCAGTGCCTGCCCGTAGTTCTGCAGTTCCGCATCGATAGTTGTTACTATATCTTTTCCGGGAACTGCGGGCTTGTCCATTTCCCCGTCTCTGTAAGAAGATTCTATCCTGTTCCGGGAATCTCTCAGATATATATTGTAACCTTTTTCCCCTTTGAGAAATTTTTCACAAGTGGCTTCAATTCCGGTCATGCCGGCATAGTCTCCCGGCTTGTACTCGCCCTCATGGTTTTCTATGTATCTGGAGTCCACTTCGGAGACATATCCCAGCAGGTTGCCTCCGGCGTTGTAGGGGTACTGCCTTATACTTCTGGGCTGCCCCCTGAAGCCTGGAAACTTGTAGGAAAGCTCCGCAAACCGCATATATACTTCCGGAGGCAGCTGCTTGAGCATTATGACGGACTGGTAGCCTATTCTTCGGCGGTTTCTGTAATACTCGTCCATTTTGCGGTGTATGAATTCGGGAGTCACCCCGAGGGCCTTGCTGAGGGCGAGAGTATCGAATTCGGAGACTTCCTTCGGCGTAACGAGCAGGTCATATGCCACTTTGTTGCCTACAAGGATTTTCCCGTTCCGGTCGTAAATGATGCCTCTGGTCGGGTAGATTGTCGAATAGACCATAGAGTTGTTTGACGCGTCTGTCTTGTAGCTGTCGTCCAGAATCTGGATGACGAAAAGTCTTCCGATCAGAATGGCGGCTGCGACAACCAGTCCTGCAAGAATCTTGTTTTCCCTGTTCAGTTTCATAATACCGGAGGCTATCTGTCAGTCGGATTCAGTATGTGTATGATGAAAAATGCAAGCACACTGTCGCAGACCAGAGAGACGGCAAATCTGACGGTGTTGAACCACACCGGTCTGGTTCCCGCTCCGTCGGCGATGATATAGACCGCCAGGAATACGGCGTAGGCGGATACGAGTGCGAAGAGGATTTTCCACAGCCCGGAAGTCCTGACATTGAACGGATTTTCCTTTTCGATGGCTTCATTGCCCAGTACAATTTTCAACAGCCTGTATCTGATCAGCGCCACAGGGACAAGCGCAAGCGCATTGATCCCTACGATGCCTTCTGCAAGAAGATCGACGGAAAGTCCTGTCGCAAAGGCTGTCAGCATACTTGCCGCGGTCTTGATTTTCAGCGGAATGCACAGAATCATCGCAGGAAGAATTGTTACGTAAAGGAACGGACTGATCCTGAAATAATTACATATGACCATCTGGCCGATTACCAGAAGGATATACACTAAAACGAAATTCTGGTTCGATGACTTCATGGCTGCTCCTGCAAAATCAGACTGTCTGTTTCTTCCCTGCCCGTATTCCGGACTATGGTCACATATCTCAAAGCCTTGAAATCCTCGAACAGCTTCACCTTGATTTCGTATGTGGCTCCGTTGACTATTTTGTACTCTCCGGCAGTCCCGAGGGGTATGTCGGGAGGGAAAATGGATGAGAAACCGCTTGTGTATACCGTATCGCCCTGTGTAAACGCGATATGGTGGGGTATTTCATTGAGCAGGGCCCCGTCAGTGTTTACCCCGTCCCAAGTAAGGGAGCCTACAGGGCCTGTCTTGCCGATTCTTGCGCTGACAGCCATATTCGTATTCTTGAAAGAGATGGCATAGGAGTAGTTCCTGCTTACCGCATCGACGATTCCTACCACTCCCTGTGCTGTAATGATTCCGGACTGCGGCACGACACCGTCTTCGGCCCCTTTGTCGACTATGATGTAGTTGTGCTGGGAATTGTTGCTGATCTTGTCTATGGTGGCAGCTATATAGCTGTATGTACTGTCGGCAGACTCGGAGTCCCCTCCGGAGCGAGTGCTGCAGGCGGCCTGCTCCATATAGTATCTGAGCTGTACTGCAAGCCTGAAGTTTTCATCTGCCAGCCTGTCGTTTTCCTTCTTGAGGGAGAAGTAGTGCCTGACTTTTTCCGTCCCTCCCCAGATCGTCCCCTGAAAGGCATGGACCCCTTTCAGGATCCATGTGCTCTGCAGGGAGCTGTTGTTCCCGAGCATACTCAATGCAGCTACCTCCAGTGCGATGAAGATAGCTGCATTGAGTATCGTTATGAATATTTTCCTGTTCTCTGCCATCCTATCTCATGAGGAACGAGAACTTGTCTGTGTGCTTGAGAGCTATGCATGTTCCCCTGGCAACAGCTTTCAGAGGATCCTCGGCCACATGGAACGGAATGTTCACTTTTTCGCTGAGTCTCTTGTCCAGACCTCTGAGGAGGGAACCTCCTCCGGAAAGGAAAATGCCGCTGTCAACGATGTCTGCGTACAGCTCCGGCGGTGTCTGCTCGAGTACATGAAGGATGGCGGACTCTATTTTTGCAATCGACTTGTCGAGGCAGTGTGCTATTTCCTGATATGAAATGGTGGCCACTACCGGGTGGGCGGTCATCAGATTAGGCCCCTTGACAGTGTATGGCTCCGGTTCTTCGTCCAGATTGGTCAGGACGGCACCGACTGCGATTTTAAGCCTTTCAGCCGTAGGTTCGCCTACTTTGATGTTGTGCTGCTGTTTCAGATAGTACTGTATGTCGCTGGTAAAGACGTCTCCTGCAACACGGACACTGTTCTGCTGGACGATACCTCCAAGGGAAATCACGGCTATCTCTGTGGTTCCGCCTCCGATATCCACTACCATGCTTCCTTTAGGCGCCTGTACATCGAGGCCGATACCGAGGGCTGCCGCCATGGGCTCGAATATCAGATATACGTCTCTTCCTCCGGCATGTTCTGTAGAATCCCTCACGGCTCTGATTTCCACTTCAGTGCTTCCTGAAGGAATCCCGACCACCACTTTCAGGTTCGGAGTGAAGAAAGACCTGCGCTTACTGTTTACCTGTTTTATGAATCCTCTGATCATGAGCTCGGCTGCATTGAAATCCGCGATTACTCCGTCACGCAGCGGCCGTACAGTCTTGATTCCCGGATTTTCCTTGTCCTGTATGAGTTTGGCCTGATGGCCTAGTGCAATAAGCTTCCCGGTGCTGTTGTCAAGTGCCACGATACTCGGCTCGTCCAGTACAATCTGGTCGTTCTGGAATATGACAGTATTGGCTGTGCCGAGGTCAATGGCGAGTTCCTGGGTCAAAAAAGAGAATCCCATTTGTCTTCTGCGTTATAAATCCATATTAAAATCCCAAACTGCAAAAGTACGAAAAAAAAGTTAAATTTGCCGTAATATTTTTCAAAATAGAATTCTTTATATGGGCAGGTCTAAATATTTGATTATAATGGCCGGAGGCTCCGGATCGCGGATGGGGGCAGCGGTTCCCAAGCAGTTTCTTGCTCTTGATGGCATACCGGTTCTTCAGATGACAATGGAAAGGTTTCTTTCGGCAGAGCCGGATCTGAAGATAATCACGGTCCTGCCGGGTGCTTTCGTACAGATGTGGAAAGATTTGTGCTACAGGAACAACTTTTATGTCCCTCAAGTGATTGTGGAGGGCGGGCTAACGCGTTTCCACTCTGTCAGGAACGGACTCGGGAAAGTCCCTGACGGGGCTCTGGTAGCCGTCCATGACGGAGTGCGGCCGCTTGTATCGCCCTCTCTCATATCATCTGTATTCGGAACGGCGGAAAACTTTCGGGCTGCAGTGCCTGCAATCCCCTGCACCGATACTCTGCGTCCTATAGCCCGAAAGGCGGAAGACGGAAGCCTCGTAAGACTAGATGACCCTCCTGTGGACCGCAGCCGGGTTTTTGCTGTCCAGACTCCACAGGTTTTCTGGTCGGAAATTCTGAAAGACGCCTATTCCCAGCCCTATGACACTTCATTTACCGACGATGCGTCGGTCGTTGAAAAAACAGGAGTAGCAGTTACTTATGTCGAAGGAGAGAAATTCAACATAAAACTCACTACGCCTGAAGATATGTCTCTGGCGGAAATTCTCTGCCGGAAACTCCGTTACTGATTTTCCCTTTTCTTTACGTTGGCGGAAAAACTGGTGTTCTGGTATTCCTTGACCCATACCTGACGTTCGATAGCCTGGTCAAGTGATATCTGGGTCTCTGTAGACTGGACATAAGGAATCTTCTGGATGGTGTTCACCAGTATTTCCATCAGGTGGTCATGGTTGAAACAGAAAATCTTGAGCAGAAGCGCATATTTTCCTGTCACGAAATGGCATTCTACGATTTCAGATATTTTCTTGAATGCCTCGATCACCTCCGGATATTTGTTTGCTTCTGAAAGTGACACGCTGATAAATGCGCACACATTCAGCCCCAGGGCCTGCGGCTTTACGAGTAGCCGGGAACCGGTAATGACACCGTTGGCTTCAAGCCTTTTGACTCTCTGATGTATCGCTGCTCCGGATACGCCGCATTCCCGCGCTATCTCAAGGAACGGCATTCTGGCATTCTTTACCAGAAAGGAAAGTATCTTCTGGTCGATCTGGTCAATGTGATAAGACGGCATAATATTACAATTTATAATTCAAACATTACCGCGAATATAACTAAAATTTCACAATTCTGCAGAAATGTCGTTATGAAATTATAAATTATAATTTAAACCGCCTGTTATTGTTTTGGATTTTGTCCGGAATCTATTTTTTCCGTTGCTTTCGGCTTGTCGGTCTGGTTGATGAAACTATGTCTTTGCAGGCATCTTCCGTCAGCGTGGCGGCATCTGTTCCTTTTGGAATCCTGTAGTTGTGGCCGTCATATTTTATATATGCTCCGTAGTTGCCGTCTATGACCTGTATCCCGCTTCGGGTGAAGTCATGGATAATTGCATTCGGCTGCCTGTTCAGAGACTGTTCGATGATTCTGATGCAGCTGTCAAGGTCGATATGCAGCGGATCGGACCCTTTCGGCAGTGAAATGTTTTTGCCGTCGTATTTCAGATAGGGGCCGAAACGGCCCTTTGTGCAGACAATATCCGTTCCGTTGTACTGTCCTACGGTACGCGGAAGCTCGAAGAGTCTGAGCGCGTCTTCGAGTGTAATGCTCTCGATAAGCTGTCCAGGAGCCAGACTGGCGAACTGTCTGTCATCTCCTTCTCCTTTCTGGACGTATGGACCGTACTGGCCGTATTTCGCGACGATAGGCTTCCCGTCTTTCGGGTCTGTGCCGAGCTCCCTGCTTACATGGCTGTACTGGTGGTCATTGAGCACTTTCTCCACTCTCTGGTGGAAAGGCTTGTAAAATGATGCTATGAGATCGTTCCATACCATCTTCCCTTCGGCCACCTGGTCAAAATCCTTTTCCACGTCAGCAGTGAATCCATAGTCGAGGACACGTTCGAAGTTGTCCACGAGATAGTCTGTCACTATCATTCCGATTTCCTGCGGCAGGAATCTTCCTTTTCCGGCTCCTACCACTTCGGTCTTTGCCACCTGGGTTATGGTCCCGTCCTTGAGTCTCAGGTTCGTGACAGGAATCTTCTCGCCTTCCTTGTCTCCCTGGATTATGTAGCCGCGGCCTTTTGAAAGGGTGGTGATGATGGTCGAGTATGTCGACGGTCTTCCGATGCCCAGTTCTTCCAGCTTCTTTACAAGCGAAGCCTGAGAGTATCGCATGGGCGGAGCGGTGAATTTGCATTCTGCATCGATTCCGCATTCTGTCATCAGTTCTCCGTCCTTCAGTTCCGGAAGCAGTACTTCGTCTTCCTCCTGAGGGTCGTCACTGCTTTCAATATACAATTTGAGGAATCCGTCGAAAAGAACCTCGGTGGCCTGGATCGAGAAAAGTTCGTCGCCTTTGTCATAGCCGACCTTGATATCCGTCTTCATTACTTTCGCATCCGACATCTGGGATGCAGTCGCTCTTTTCCATATCAGCTCGTACAGTTTCTTTTCCTGAGGAGTTCCCGGGATTTCGGTGTGCTCCATATAGGTAGGTCTGATGGCTTCATGCGCTTCCTGTGCGCCTTTGGACTTGGTCTTGTACTGTCGCGTCCTTGAGTATTCTTCCCCGAAATTTTCGGAAATATATTTCTTTGCTGTGTTGAGAGCCAGGGATGACAGGTTGGTAGAGTCTGTCCTCATGTAGGTTATGAAACCGGACTCATACAGTTTCTGTGCGATGCTCATTGTCTGGCTGACTGAAAATCTCAGTTTTCTTGCGGCTTCCTGCTGCAGGGTGGAAGTGGTGAACGGCGCTGCCGGTGATCTCGTCCCTTCTTTCTTCGTGATTCCCGCGATGCGGAAAGTGGCTCCGATGCATTTCCTGAGAAAGGCCTCCGCAGATCCGATATCCGGGAATCTGGTGTCCAGAACTGCCTTGACCGTCACTCCTTCCGGCGTGCTTTCGGGATGGAAAAGGGCCTCGACCCTGTAATACTGTTCCTTCCGGAAGTTCATGATTTCCCTTTCCCTGTCCACTATGAGCCTCAGTGCTACGGACTGTACGCGTCCGGCAGAAAGTTTCGGCTGTATTTTTTTCCACAGGATAGGGGAGAGTTCGAAACCGACAAGCCTGTCCAGAACGCGGCGGGCCTGCTGGGCATTGACCAGATTCATGTCAATGTCTCTCGGATTCTCGATTGCGTGGAGAATGGCATTCTTCGTGATTTCGTGGAATACGATCCTTCTGGTGTTCTCTTTCCTGAGTCCCAGCGTCTCGTAAAGATGCCATGAGATTGCTTCTCCTTCACGGTCTTCATCGGAAGCCAGCCATACGGTTTTGGCGGCACCGGCTGCTTTTTTCAGCTCTGAAACCACCTTCTTCTTGTCTGCAGGTATTTCGTATTCCGGCTTGAAGCCATGCTCCACGTCGATACTCAGGGAGTTGTCATGCAGGTCCCTGATGTGGCCGAGGCTGGATTTGACGACAAAATCTTTTCCGAGGAATTTCTGGATTGTTCCGGCTTTGGCCGGAGACTCTACTATAACAAGGTTTTCTTCCATCAAAAATCCGATTTAGTTACAATCCCGGCATAGCCTTTCTACATCAATAAGATGGCCTTTCCCGGTTTCGGACTGCAAAGTAAGGAACAAACAAGGTAATTTTCCAAATTTTGTTCGTATTTTTGTGCCTTTGTATTAAATACAGGCTATGACAGAAAAGACGAAAAAAAGAATCACAAAGTGGTTCTGGATTATTTTTACTTTTCCTATCGCATTGATAGTCTTGTTGTTACTGCTCGTATGGGCCTTTGCGGACATTCCGTCCTTCGAAGAACTGGAGAATCCTGACAGCAAGCTCGCAACCCAGGTCATTGCGGAAGACGGGGAGATACTGACTACTTTCCATATAGAAAACAGGTCTTATGTAAGCTATGATGAACTGTCTCCATATCTGGTGGAGGCTGCCATAGCGACTGAGGATGTACGTTTCTACAAGCATTCGGGAATAGATTTCATCAGTCTGGGCAGGGTGCTTTTCAAGACTTTGCTCATGAGCGATTCAAGCCAGGGAGGGGGAAGTACCATTACCCAGCAGCTGGCCAAGACGCTTTATCCGCGTTCAAATGTAAGCAGCAGTGTCCCTGGGGTCTATCAGATACGTATGGTGTGGACAAAGCTGAAGGAATGGATAACAGCCGTAAAGCTCGAAAGGAATTACACCAAGGAAGAAATCATGGACATGTACATGAACGCCATCTTTTTCGGCAGCAACGCATACGGCATCAAGGCGGCGTCGCAGACGTTCTTCGCCAAGAATCCTTCGGACCTGACTGTCGAGGAGAGTGCCATGCTCGTCGGAATGGTGAACAAGCCTACCAGATACAATCCGGCCCTGAATCCGGACAAGGCTCTGGTCCGCAGGAATTTCGTGATAGGGCAGATGGAAAAGGCCGGGTTCCTTACCCCGGAACAGAGGGATTCCATAGTACGGATTCCGATAATCCTTTCCTATCAGGTGCAGGACCATAACGCAGGTATCGCCCCGTATTTCAGGGATATGCTGCGCCGTACGATGAATGCCAGGGAACCGTTGAGATCCAACTATGCACAGTATGAGGATTTTGTGGCGGACTCTCTCCAGTGGGCTGACGACCCGTGCTACGGATGGCTGAACAAGAACACGAAGCCGGACGGTACCCGCTATAATCTGGACAAGGACGGCCTCCGCATATATACCACCATCAACTACAGGATGCAGCAGTATGCTGAAGAGGCCGTGGCCGAACATCTCGGAGAGGATCTTCAGAAGAGTTTCTGGCGGGATTTGTCCAGAAAACGCCACAAACCTTTTTCCAATGACATAGACGTGGCTACCATAGACAGACTGATGGCCCAGGCCCGCAGATGGAGCGACAGATACAGGATGATGAAGGCAAGGGGTGCGTCCGAGAAGGAGATAGCCGCAAGTTTCAAGGAAAAGACGAAGATGAGGGTGTTTTCATGGAAAGGCAAGGGGTATATAGACACTCTGATGACTCCGGATGACTCCATATTATATTATAAGGGGCATCTTAGAGCTGCCTTTATGGCCATAGAGCCGCAGACGGGGCATATAAAGGCTTATGTAGGCGGACCGGAATACCGGTATTTCAAGTACGACAATGTCCGTCAGGGCAAGCGTCAGGTGGGATCTACCATCAAGCCGTTCCTCTATACTCTGGCCATGCAGGAGGGAATGTCGCCTTGCGACAAGGTTGTCAATGTTCCGCAGACATTCATAATAGGGGATGATACATGGACGCCCCAGAGTACGGACAGCGATGAATGGATCGGACGGACTGTCACTCTGAAGTGGGGGCTGACCAAGAGCAGCAACAACATTTCCGCATATCTCATGAAGCAGTTCGGTCCTCATGCGATGGCTGAGATGATGCGCAAGATGGGAATCGGCAGCTACATAGAGGAAGTACCTTCTCTGTGTGTCGGTCCTGCTGACCTTACTCTTTATGAAATGGTGTCGGCATACAATACTTTCCCTTCACAGGGAGTATACGTATATCCTATATTCGTGACAAGGATAGAAGACAGTATGGGCAATGTCCTTGCGGATTTCAATACCAGGAAACGCGAGGCCATCAGTGAACAGACCGCATATCTTATGGCCAACCTCATGCAGGGTGTCGTTCAGAGCGGGACCGGCAGGCGCCTCATATGGAAGTATGGTCTGAAAGGGGAGATTGCCGGAAAGACCGGAACTACAAATGACCAGTCTGACGGGTGGTTCATAGGCTATACCCCGACAATAACGGCAGGAGTATGGGTAGGGGCCGAAGACCGTCAGGTGCATTTCGAGTCGCTGTCTTTGGGACAGGGGTCGAATACCGCCCTTCCGATATGGGGAATATGGATGGAGAAAGTCCTTGCTGACGGTACTTTAGGGATTTCTGCAGAGGACAGGTTCACTGCTCCTGCGGGAATGTCTCTGAATCTGGACTGCGACGGAAGCGACAACGACGCTTCACGCGGTACCCGGGACAGGACTGAAGAGGAAGTCGAGGAATATTTCTTCAACTGAGTAATCTAGGCTTTAGAACAGTAATTATACAATGGAAACCAAATATCATGATATCGCTGTCATATATGGCAGCGATTCTTCCGAATGGGAGGTGTCATGCCGCAGCGGGGAGTTCGTATCTTCCAGGATTGACGGCATGCTGTATAACGTTTATGAGATATTTGCCCGTTTCGGCCGCTGGCAGCTCGTCGCATACAGGATGATAAATTCCATGAGAGTGATTCTTCCGGAGCCGGAAAGGCCTTGTATCGACAAGACTGACTTTTCCGTAACAGTCGCCGGGAGGACAGTCAGATTCGACTTCGCATATCTGATGCAGCACGGCACACCAGGTGAGAACGGGCTTATGCAGGGGTATCTTGAAATGCTGTCTGTACCGTTCAGCAGCTGCAGCGCCTTTGTTTCCGCCATAACATTTGACAAGTTTTCGTGCAAGAGCTATCTGAAGGATGTGGATTTTGTCAAATGTGCGGATGATGTGTTCATGAGAAGGGGAGACGATGTCCAGGAGTTTTGCGGCAGAGCTGCGGAAAAACTCGGATTCCCCATGTTCGTGAAGCCTACGGACGGAGGGTCAAGCTTCGGTGTCACAAAGGTGAAGAAGGCCGGTGAACTTGAAGAAGCGGTCAGGCTTGCCTTTTCGGAAGGCAACACTATCCTTGCGGAAAGGTTCATTCCCGGCAGGGAGCTTACCTGTGCGGTATATTCCAACGGCAGGGAAAATGTGGCTCTGCCTGTCATTGAGATTGTTACGGATCATGAGTTTTTTGACTACGATGCCAAATACAATGGCTTCAGCAGCGAAATCTGCCCTGCGGAGATATCTCGGGAACTTACCATGCAGATACAGGATACATCAAAGAAGATTTATGAAAGACTCGGGTGCTCTGGTGTGGTAAGGGTAGATTACATCCTTGCCGAAGATGGTCTGTATTTCCTGGAAGTGAACACTATCCCTGGAATGACCAGTGCATCCCTCGTGCCGAAAATGGTCCGTACTGCAGGAATGGATATGACTGCTTTCCTGACGGAGATAATTGAGAATTCATAGTCTGTTGTCTATGCTTTTGAAAGATTTTATTGCAGAATCCGCAAAGATTCTGGAGCCTCTTTATGGGCCGGAAGAGGCCAGGTCTGTGGTAATGGTCCTGTGTGAAGACTGCCTCGGTACCAGGAACTATACGCATATAGTAAATCCGGGATATGAGATAGATCAAGGCAGGCTTCCTGTCCTGGAGGCAGCCATGAAACGGCTTGAGTCCGGAGAGCCGGTACAGTACGTACTTGGATATGCGGACTTTTCCGGGTTCAGATTTGCAGTCAGCCCTTCGGTACTGATTCCGAGGCCGGAGACGGAGCAGCTGTGCAGGATTGCCGGAGAAAGCGTCGGCAGGAGACGCAGAATGATGAGCGCTTTCGGAAGAAACGGAGTCAAGGTGCTGGATCTGTGCACAGGTTCAGGCTGTCTGGCCTGGTCTCTGTCTCTGATGTATCCCGGAGCCAGAGTTCTTGGCGTGGACATTTCCCCGGATGCCCTGAATGTCGCCAGTAAGCAGGATTTCAAGGCAGAGATGAAAAAGACCGGGTCCATACGTCCTGCTTTCCTCCAGGCAGACATACTGGAGCTGGCAGCTGGTGTCGACATTCCGGAAGATATGGCCAAATGGGGCGGTTTTGACATTATTGTCAGCAATCCTCCTTATGTCAGGGAATCGGAAAAGGCTCTGATGAGAAAAAATGTCTGTGATTTTGAACCCGGCCTTGCCCTGTTCGTGCCGGATGAAGATCCGTTGAAGTTCTACGGGGCAATAGCGGTATTGGCAGAAAGGCTCCTGAATGATTCCGGTGCCGGATTTGTCGAAATCAATGAGGCTTTCGGAACGGAAACAGCCCGTATCTTCAAGGACAGGGGATTCGTCAACGTTGAAACAGTAAGGGATTTTTGCGGCAAAAACAGGTTTGTCAAGTTCATGAAATAGCCTTTTCGCGGGTTTCCTATGCCGGTTTTTACGACAGTCGTTTACTGTTTCGTGACACGGATAATAATCTTTCTCTTTGCATCCGGAAAAAACCAGATGCCATGAGAAAGATTATTTTTATTGCCGGTGCAGTTCTGTACATGCTTTCGGCTTCCTGCTGCAGGAGTATCACCGGACATTCCGGACAGGATGACTGTGATAGGAACAGCATTTCTCCAAAAGATATCGCTCTGCTGTTTTCGGAGATATGCATCGGAGAGCCGCAAATCCGTGAAGTGGCGGATGCAGTCGGCGCGTCATCCGCTAACGGTTATGACGAAGAGTATGCTTTAGGTGACCTTTTTTCTTCTCCGGGATCGGGAGTCGGAGACAGGTTGCTTTATGGAGAAACCGTGTGCCGTGAATATGACAGGCCGCTCAGGGATTTGATACGTGAGCATCTGGTTTACGGCCGGTCTTCTGTATTCCATGCCGGCAAACGGGAGCGCAATTCCGGGGTGAAAACAGCCGTCATATCTCCGGATTCGGTCCTCAATGCTTTGCGGACCTCCGACTTGCAGATCTACTGGCCTTTTTCAGATTTATGGGACGGGAAGACTATGCCGGTGATAACTTTTGACCCTGACAACGGCTCGGACACGAATGTAGGATATAAGGTGGAAACTGACAGACATGGAAACCGTATGGTCAGGGAAGTTGTCGTGGACGAGCAGTTCGCTTTATCCCATCCCGTGTGGGTAATCAACAGAAACAATGACGCCGGATATGTTACTCCGGAAATGTACCGCAAGCTGGAGTCTGCACGTGAAACTGCCGGTGTATCCGTATCCGCCAACTCCGGCAGAGTGTCATCATCTTCTTTCAGGACATTGGTACTTAAGGATTTCACTATGCACCGTAATTTTGACCCCTGGTTTGCAGGAGCTTCCGAATTCTTTGTGAAAATCGGAGCCGTAGAGAACTTTTCTGCCAGTACCGAAGCGGAGCTGAACCTTTACAGCCCGTCGATAACAGACTTCATGATAGTGGTAAAGAGGAAGTACGTCGGGAAACCGATTCCCTACAATGCCGTATTGGTTTCCGACTGGACCGAGCAGTTGGAAAACTGCGCCCTGATGATAGTAGAAGATGACGGCGGGACCAGAACGTCATGGAAATGCACTGCCTATGTGAAAATAGCATCCAAGAGCTACGGATTCGAAATCAGCCTGCCGTTCAATACGAAAGACGATATTGTCTGGCGCGGGCAGCTGAACCGAAAATACATTGAAGCTTCCAGCAATGTCACAGGACACTTTGGAGATGTCGACCTTACTTTTGAACTTCTGGAGCATTCTGAAGAACAGCCATTTCGCATTTCTGACAGTCAAAGCGCAGAGTGAGGCGTCTCCCGTTGTTGACCAGATACAGGTCATGGCGCGAGCCTGTCCCCGTCTGTTTGGGACAGAGACCGAGTTCATGCCTGATGCAGTATCTGGTTCTCATCAGTTCGGCGTCTTTTCTGTGCGTGAGTTCGAATGCAGGTTCGACAGTTCCTGCTCCGGCATCCGTGTAGACCCGGACAGCAAGACGGTTGGATACATTTGCCTTGTATGATATGCTGGATTTCCATGCACCGGTTCCGGAGAGAATCTGCCCTGTCCGGTTGGTCAGAGGTCTGGCATTGCATGGCATTGTATCCAGGAGTGCGGCAGTTTCTCTTCTGATGCTGTTTATCGCGGACACAGGCATAAATGGCAGAGAGCCGTCACTGCTCTTTGTGATTTTACCGATATGGAATCTGTATCGGGAAGCGCTTCTTGAAAGCTGGGAGATGAAAAGGGATTCCATTCTGCCGGTATTGCCGGCGACTTGCGTACCTGCATCGGATATCCATTCTGCCTTGCGGCCGTCCTCGCTTTCTGCACGGACATGCAGTGCATATCCTTTCTCTGTCCTTTCTGCCCGGATGTCTACGGAAACGTGGATTTCCCTGACAGGGGAGTTTGAGGTAAGCTCCTTTTCAAAGGAAGTGTCCAGATTCCGGAAAAGCCTGGCTCCTGGAAACAGTTCAGGTACAGGCTTGCACCGTATTTCCATTCCCGAGCAAATGTCAGCCCTGAAGCCGATGGTTTCCGAACTGCGCGCGACAAAGGAGAATCCGTCGCCGTTGTGGAGCTGCGGTGGCTGCCTGTCTGCGGTGCGTGGCAAAGGGTCTATCCGGATGATGTCTTTTGCCGGGCTGAATGATTTGACTGTCCCTATTTCTTCTCCCATTCCTTTTGCGGAATCGAAGGTGGACCACTGCCCGCGCTTTCCGTCAATGTACAGTTGCGTGTAGCCTCTGTTGAATGTCTTGTCAGGGGCTGGAGAAAAGCCTCCTTCGGCATGTCCGAACGAGGCCCTGTGCAGCGAATTCCCGCTGTCGGCGACAAGTTTGTCCAGAGCAATGGAATAGTCTCTGACGATATTTTTGACGTATGAGATGTTTTTCAGCCGGCCCTCTATCTTGAACGAAGTGATTCCGGCAGCTGCCAGATCTGAAAGCCTGTCTTTCAGATTGAGGTCTTTAAGAGACAGCAGGGCCTTGTTTCTGATGAGGACTTTTCCGCTGCTGTCAGTAAGGTCATACAGAGACCTGCATGCCTGGGCGCAGGCGCCTCGGTTTGCACTCCTTCCCGTGATGGCTTCAGACAGATAGCACTGCCCGCTATAGCATACGCACAACGCTCCGTGAACGAAAAACTCCAGTTCGCAGTTCACGGCATTCCGTATGGCATGGATCTGTTCAAGCGAAAGCTCCCGCTCAAGGATAAGTCTTGAAAACCCGAGGTCTTCGTAGAATCTGGCCTGTTCCGGAGTCCTGATTGCACACTGTGTCGAAGCGTGCAGCGGCAGCGAGAAGTTTTTGAGGAGTGTTCCGGAGCTTGCGGCAAGCTTCAGTACGGCCAGATCCTGTACGATGAGTGCGTCGGCTCCGGCTTCCTGTACTGCCGCCATCTGGTCCATGGCGGCATCCAGTTCCGTATCATAAAGGATGGTATTGAGCGTGATGAATACTCTTGCCCCGTACAGATGGGCATAGTCGCACAGTTCCTTTATATCCCCGATGCTGTTTCCGGCTGCCTGTCTTGCTCCGAACTGCGGTCCGGCTATATATACGGCATCGGCACCGCAGTTTATTGCTGCAATGCCGATGTTCCTGTCTTTTGCCGGAGCAAGCAACTCCAGTTCACTGACATTCAAATCTCCCATGTGGGACTAGTTGCATTTGAGAGCAGTGATCTGCTGCTTTGCAGTCGCTCCGTATTTTGCGTTGTCTGTAATTTTCTGGTAATATCCGCAGGCCTTTGCATTGTCACCGAGCTGCTGTGCAAGCACTGCTACTGTATAGTACATGTCGGCGATGTTGCGTGCGTTTGGCGCAAGGGCGATGTAGCTTTCGATGTATTTGAGCGCATCGTCATTTTTCCCGAGCTGCATCGATGCTGTTCCGGCTACCTGCATGGCTGTAGCATTCTCCTGATACTCGTTGGATTTGAGAGCGTGAGCGACTGCGTCGTCATATTTCTTCGCCTTAAGGTCGGAAGCTGCGAGGCGGACGTACATGTTGGAAAGCTGCTTTACGGCCTGTTTTTCCTGTCCGTTCTGCATTGCCGTATTGAAAGCTGCTTCTGCCTCTGCAACCTTTCCTGCTGCGCCCAATGCCGAGCCCAGTCTGAGATAGGCTGAGCCGTTTGCCGGGTCGATTTCGATGACTTTCTGATAGGCAGCGGCCGCCCCGTCATAATTCTTTGCGTTGAGGAGGCTGTTGGCCTGAGTCATATAGACCTGAGGGATAAGTTCCGTCGCTTCCGTCTCTGCATCTGCATTTCCGTATTCCTTTGCTGAAGCAACAGCCTTGTTGAGCTGCTCTACAGCCTGGTCGTAATTCTCGGCTTTGATAAGGTCTTTTGCAATGGCAAGCTCTACATTAGGTATGATGTTCTTGCAGTTGGCTACGACATCGGCTCCAGCCTCTCCGCAAGCCTCTGCCTGAGACAATGCCTGCTTGAAATAATCAAGGGCACCGGTATTGTCGCCCATTTGCAGAGCCATGGCCCCATTGTTGTAAGTGTCAGTTGCCTGCTGCATGTCCTGTGCGGTAGCTGCGCCTGCGGAGAGTACTGCCGCAGCGATGATAAGGAAAATCTTTTTCATAATATTCAGTTTAGTATTGTTATCAAATATGCATAACTACAAAAATAGAAATTTTTGTTTTAATTTTGTGTATATGTTAGGATTAAAAGTTGTGAAAATTTTTCCGGATATACTCTCTTTATGTTTCGTTGCCTTGCTATCTGTCTCATTGTCAATAGCTCAGGATATGCCGCCACTTGCTTCTGACCCGGCGGTCCTACAGGGAAAACTGCCTGATAACATAGATTATTACATAGTTACGAATCCTACTGTCGAAGGTTCTGCGGACCTGGCTCTTGTGTGGAGACTTGGCATGCCGGCAGTGCGGGATACCGTTCATGGTACGGCTCCTGCCGCTTCCCTGTCAGCAAACGAAGCATTGCAGGTTGCCAGAAGATATCTGGCAGGCTCCGGGCTGTTTTCGTCCCGTACTCCGGATTCGTTCCTGAGGGACAACGGCGTCCAGGGAACGGACTGCGGTTATATAGAGCTTAAGGACGATGCTCTGGCAATCCGCTTCCGGGATTGCAACGTAAACAGGGGAGACATGTTTCTGGATTCCCTGCTGCTTCTGGCTTTCGACATGACCAGAGAATATTCTTCGGCCGTCCGGAACTCGGGAGCGGCAGACTGCGGACAGGCGATCATCATATCGGGTGATCTGGACAGGAATGCCGTTTTGTCCAAGATGAAGATGCTGTCAATGTACATTCCTGATATAGATCCTGCAGAGCCGGCCGACAACTACAGATGGTATCCCGGTGACAGTCTCAGATGCATGTCTCTCGCCATGCCTTTTTCAAGGACGGTTTCCGTCATTGCCGAATATTCGCTTCCGAGAATACCGAGGGAGTATATGGGATCGGCCCTGCCTGCGGTTTACGAGCAGATGGGCGGGGAGCTGGGGCTGATTCTCAAGAGACGTCTTTATAAGGAATTCTCCTCTGCCCGAATACCGGTATCCGGCATACAGTACGGTTTCAGGGGAAGTTCGTCCGGGAGCGGAGACGAGCTGTATACGGTCAGGGTGACAACTTCGGAAGACTATGTGAATAAGGTTATTCCGGCAATTTCCTCTGTCCTGTACGGACTTGCGGAAAACGGCGTCACGGTAAAGGAATATGCTGCCGCGAGAAAGGTTGTAGGCAGGATATTGGAGCGCAAGGCAGGACTTTTCGTGAAAAGCAACAAAGACAACACAGACAGGTGCATCGCATCTTATCTGTATGGGGCGTCTGTTGCTTCTCCGGCTGAAAAATACAGTTTTTTCGAGGCGAGCGGGCTTTCCGATTCTTCCGGTACGGGTTTCTTCAACAGGTTTGTCACTTCGATGATAGGATCCACTGAAAACCTTTCACTGGTATGTATCTCGGATTCTTCAGTTATATCCGACCGCCAGATGCGGGATCTTTTCCTGCAGTCGTGGAAAGCCCATGTACCTGCAACATACTTTTCCGACAGGGAGATAAGCGCCGGAGATACTTCCAGGTTCGATATAGCTCCCGGAAAATGCAAGATACGCCGCACCAGAAAGGAGACTGTGTCGGGAGGCTCGTTTTGGATATTCGCCAATGGAATGAGAGTCGTCTACAAACAAGTGCCTACGGGCGGACGTTTCTGGTATTCCCTGATATTGAAAGGAGGATTTTCTTCACTGCCGGGCATAAGGCAGGGACAAGGTGCGTTTTTTTCGGATATTGCTGATCTGTACAGTGTTTGTGGAATGAATCATGACGATCTGGATTATCTTCTTTCGGAAAAGGATATCGTCATGAGAAAAGATGTCGGCCCTATGGACATGCGCATATCCGGCAGTGCGGCCTCGGGGTCCCTGACTTTCCTGCTCAAGGCCATTTCGTGTATGGCGCAGGAAAGTTCGGTTGACAGTACCGCGTTTGACTATTATATCAGATGTGAAAAATTGAGACTCGCGGAAAAGGCCGGATTCGAAGAGAGGCTTGCAGCTATAGACAGCATATTGTGTCCGGATTCCAGATTTTCTGTCATGAAAACCTCGGAATCTCTTTCTCCTGACCTTCTGAATGAAGCTGACAGGTATTTCAGGACACAGTTTTCCAAGCTGAATGACGGAGTGTTTCTGCTGGTTGGGGATATGGATGAGTATTCTGTACGGAAAATACTCCAGGAGTATATCGGAAGTTTTCCGGTTACCGGAAAAATGTGTGCGGTAGGCAATCCCGGCACAAGAACGGTATCAGGAGAGTCCACATATATTGTAAGCGGGCCCAAGCGCAGCCTGGATGTGGTCATGTCGGCACCCGTACAGCTCAGTGTCCAGAATTACATGGCTGCCGAGATTGCGTCCATGGCCATAAAAGACGAGCTGACTTCATCGCTGTCCGGCATGGCGGCATCGTTGCGGTTCAGGAGAAATTTCACATCGGTCACCTCTGAAAGTTTCAATGTCGCCGTTTCTGTCGAAGCCTGCGATACATCTGGATTCGCGATGGGAGTAGAGCCGTTCAGACCCGTCAAGGTGCTTTTTTCTGTCCGCTCCGTGCTCAATGATCTGGCAGGCAGGAATATCGCACCTGAAAAGATTAATGTCTACAAGACTACACTTGAAAATACCATAGCTGCCCGTCAGAATGATCCAGAATACTGGATAGAAACTCTGACCAGGCGTTTTACATACGGTAAGGATTACCAGACAGGATACTCGGAGAAAATAGATGCGGTGACACCGGATATGGTCCGCGAAATCATATATTCACTGGACAATGGCGCAAAAGTCGAGTACATTGTCCGCCCTAAAAGAAAATGACATGAAAAATGATCATTCAATAATCCAGATAGACGATTGCTTGATTTCCAGCGAGATACTGACAGAATATTTTGCCTGTGACTATGAAAGGTGCAAAGGCTGCTGCTGTATAATCGGAGACAGCGGAGCCCCGCTGGAAGAGTGTGAGGCAGAAGCGATAGAAAAGAACTATCCTGTCTTCTCTCATGAAATGAGGCCGCAGGGAAGACGCAAGGTAGCCGAAAGCGGTTTTTTTGAAATTGATGCCGACGGAGACATGGTCACTCCTCTGGTCCCAGACAGTGAGGAATGCGCATATACGCATTTTGACGGAAACGGAAACTGCTTCTGCGCAATAGAGAAGTGCTGGTTTCAGGGAAAGGGGGATTTCAGGAAGCCTGTTTCATGCTGGCTGTACCCTATAAGAATCACCCGACTGAGCAATGGCATGAGAGCTCTGAATCTGCACAGATGGGATATATGTAAGGATGCTTTCATAAAGGGCAGAAAAGAAAAGGTCCGCGTATTCGAATTTCTGCGCGAACCCATAGAGCGTTATTTCGGAGAAGATTTCTACTCGGCTTTGTCTGAGGCTTCCAGAATGCTGAGCGCGCGCTCGTAGTCGGCGGCGTTAACCTTTACAGTGATCTTGTCATCTGCATAGCGGATAGACGGGAACTGTGAATTCTCTCCGAATACGGCAGCTTCTATTCCGTTGTCCTTCAATTTTGTTTCTGCAATGTGTGCAAGCATCGGATCCGGAAAACTTGCAACGGTTTTCAAATCATCTTCCATAACATAAAATTTTAAAAGTTTATGTTTCAGTCCCTGTTTTCAGGACTGTTCTTCTCTGCGGAAACGGCTTTCAAGTCCCATGGCAAGGCGGAGCACATCCTTTCTCATGCCTTCCATATCCAATCCTCCGGGTTTGGCAGTCAGGACAATCCTGTCTTCGAACATGCGGGAGAACCTGCTCATGCCAGTCTTCCTGAAAGACATTGTGCCGGTGTCTTCTGATTCGGGTACGTATCCCCTGCCGGACATGAAGTCTCTGATAATATCCTTGTTTTCCTGCCAGCTGCCTGAAATCAGGACTTCTTTCCTGATGAAGCCGACAGAAGGATAGATTGCGCTTATTACTGCAAAAATCACCGCTATTTTCCATAGTGCGCTGTATCCTCCGCGGAACATTGTGGAAATATCACCTTCAGCTGCTCCTGTCAATACGAGGATTGCCATGATCACAATGAACAGCACTGTGAAATATATGAAGTACTTTACTGCTCTGATAAAATATCTCATCTGAAAATGCTTTTATAATCATCAAATATAGTGAATATCCTGGATTTACGTAATATAAACGGCATCCTTTCCGGTATTTATGCGTTATCTCTAGGGTCGGCGAAAAACATCATTCCCTGCCTGTCTATCTGTTCAGGGTAGAGAATCAGGAGATTGCTGTCGGCAAAGCTCTTGTTTATGATGGCCGGAAGCCTGTCGAAAGCAGAGTCGTAGGATACGGAGCCGGCTCTGGCGCTGACGATTGTGACAAGGCATTCCTTGTCGGGCACGACAGAGGATACTAAATCGGGGAACGGCATGTGATCTACTGTTTCCACCTGTGCGAGGGTCCTGGCTTCGGACCGGGCTGTCATTTCCTTCAGCCTGCCTGCTGTTTCGTTTTCCGCATGGAAACGGATCCTGCATCCGAGCTGTGACGCCATCCGGCACAGATGCGTCGTCCATCTGGCAAACCCTGTCTCGAACTCTGCTCTGGCGGGAACGATGACAACTATGCTTTTCAATGTATTTACCGGGATTCCCAGTCTGGCGACCATGACTTCCCGGCTTGTGCCTTTGAGTATGCTCCCGGTCAGGCTTCCGAAGAACGAATCCAGGAAACTGCTCTTCTGGTGCAGGCCGATGACAAGGTCCGTAGCTCCCTTTTCTTTTATTGTATGCACTATTCCGGAGGCGATGTTTATATCGTACCTGCATACCATGTCGGTCTTTACGTCCGCCGCGGAGGCTATCATAGCGGCTTTTTCAAGACTTTTCCTGCCCACGGACTCTCCTGCGTCTGAAGCATTGTCGTCATTGATTACGCTCAGGGCTACGATTCCGTCCTTCTGCTTCGGGTCTTTTATGACCAGAGCCAGATTAATAAGGTTTTCTATCGTATCCGGATTCGCGACAGGAATAAGGATCCTTTCCTTATGTCCGGTGGCTGCGCCGTCCGCAGAGGATGCGGATTTTTCATCCATTGCAAACCTGCGTGACGCCCGTTCTGTCTCTATGGTACTTATTACGCAGGTGAACAGTATCATGATAACGGTTCCGTTCAGCACGTCGTCATTCAGGAGGCGTTCTCCGTTTTCCAGTATTATTTCGTGTCCGATAAGCACGGCTGCCAGGGTTGCTGCCGCCTGTGCGTTGCTCAGACCGAACATCATCTTGCGCTCTGTTCCGGACATCCTGTATATTTTCTGTGTGAAGAAGGCCGCCAGCCATTTGCTGAGCGTGGCCACTACCGTCATTACTATAGCCACTTTCATTGCCTCTCCGCCTGCCACGAAACTTCTGACATCTATTATCATTCCCACTCCTATGAGGAAATACGGGATGAAAAGCGCATTCCCGACGAATTCCAGCCGGTTCATTAGCGGTGACACTTTCGGCACGAGCTTGTTAAGCACCATTCCTACGAGAAAGGCGCCGAGAATGCCTTCCATTCCTGCGAGCGACATCAGTCCCCCGCCGAGAAAGACAAGCGCCAGAACGAAGATGAACTGCATTACCGCATCGTCATATTTACGGAAGAACCACCTTCCCAGGACAGGGACCAGAAAAACAACCGCACAGCTCAGCAACGTGACTTTGACCACCAGGGAAATCCAGTAGAAACTGTCTACAGTACCTTTGTACATGCCGCTTATGACTGCCAGTATCACCAGAGCCAGAGTGACGGTAACAGCTGTGCCTCCGATAGTTATGTTGACACTTCTCTGTCTGGAAAGACCGTAGCGGCTGACAATGGGATATGCTACCAGTGTGTGTGATGCATACATGCTGGACAGAAGAATGGATGTGACCATACTGTAGCCGAGCAGGCTGACGCTGGTCCAGATCCCCAGGGCCATAGGTATTATGAATGTGAGCAGGCCGAAGACCAGACCCTTGACCTTGTTCTTCCGGAAATCTTCCATGTCCATTTCCAGACCTGCCAGGAACATAATATAGTAGAGACCGACTTGTCCGAACAGTTCGAAACTGCTGTCCCGTTCGAGAATATTCAGTCCGTACTCGCCAATCAGTATCCCGGCCAGAATCATCCCTATGATGTGAGGGATTTTCAGCTTGCCCAGTATGATAGGGGCGAAAAGAATGATAATCAAGACTATGAAGAAGATCCAAATGGGGTCTGTTACCGGAAATGTCATAAGAAAGGACGTTAATTCCCACAAATTTATAAAATTTTCCGATTTCCGGAAATGTAGTATTTTTGCACCCCGTTTCCTCATTCAGGATTCCGGACGGGCTCCGGAAATACCGGAAAATCCGGAACCGGGACACAGGGACAGACTGATGAATTCCGTATGGGCAAGACAGCAGAAATACTCAAGATAGGAATACCGATAATGCTCGGACAGGCATGTGTCGTCATTCTCGCCTTTGCTGACAATATCATGATCGGCTGGTATGGAGTGAATGACCTTGCCGCGGCATCGTTCGTGAACGGACTTATCAACCTGTTCATTTTCACCGAACTTGGATTTGCCAATGGCATGACCCCTCTTATCGGGTCACAGTATGGGGTAAGGAATACGGCAGGCATAGGAAAGACTTTGAAAAACAGTATCCTTATCAACGGCATGGTCGCTCTTGCCGGTCTGGCGCTTATGGCTGTCATTTATGTTTTTCTGGACAGATTCGGCCAGGAACCACAGCTGCTTCCGCTCATAAGGCCGTATTACATAGTGGTGGCGGTGTCCACTCTGTTTGCGATGGGATTCAATACCCTCAAACAGTTTACCGACGGAATCTGCAAGCCTGTAGTGGCAATGTCTCTTCTCATGGGAGGGAATATCCTGAATATTCTCGGCAACTGGGTGCTTATCTACGGGAAAGCAGGTTTCCCTGAGCTCGGTCTGCTGGGTGCGGGAATCAGTACGCTGTTTTCCAGAATACTGATTTTCATCATATTCCTCCTGTATATCATGAAGGCTCCGAAACTCAGTGAATATGCCATGGCGTTCCGGAGCGCCGCTTTTTCAGGCAAGGACATCAGACAGCTTTTCAATCTCGGCTATCCTCTTGCCCTGCAGACTGGTATGGAGACCTCCACGTTCACCATCAGCGCCGTGATGGTCGGCTGGATCGGGGCGACAGCGCTTGCCGCCCATCAGATAACCCTCACTGTTTCACAGATATGCTTTCTAATGATGATGGGACTTGCTTCATCCGTGTCTATTCTGGTGAGCAATGCTCATGGCAGAGCGGATATGAGAGCAGTCAGCCAGTATGCCGCCAGAGGATATTTCCTTATCCTCGGGACTTCCGTCCTGTTCTGCGGACTGATTTTCCTGTTCAGAAACAGTATAATAGGGATGTTCACCGATGACCTTCAGGTCAGGGCAGCGGTTCTGTCTCTGCTTTTCGTGCTTTTCTCTTACCAGTTCGGTGACGGGCTGCAGCTCTGTTTCTGTAACGCGCTTCGCGGAATACAGGACGTCAAGCCGATTATGCTGATGGCGTTTGTCAGCTACTATCTTATAGCCATTCCGGCAGCATATTATCTCGGATTCAAGGCTGATATGGGAACCATAGGCGTATGGCTCGGCTTCCCTATAGGCCTTACGATTGCAGGAATATTCTATTTCATACGGTTCCGCCTCCAGCTTCGCAAGCGAGAACAGGAAAAGGCCTGACGGAGAACGCCGGGCCTTTTCCTGTTCCCGCAGACCGGGTCTGTAATTCAGGGCATGCTGTCTATTTCCGTTCTTTCCTGCCGGAGCGGCGGGAATCCTTGGATGATTTCTTCCTGGAGTCTTTGCCGGCCTTGCGGATTTTCTCCTTGCGGGCCTCTTTGTTGCCGCCGGCCTGCCGCGGTATCTGGAAATCCTTGTCTTCCCTCTCTTCAAGTCCGGTCTCTACAAGTTCGTAGTCAAGTAGTTTCTGTTCAAGATTTGTTTTCTTGACCCTGATTTTCACGGGGTCGCCGAGATTGTAGACTGTCTTGCTGTGCCGACCCACTATCCTGTAGCGCTCCTGGTCAAACTCGAAGTAGTCGGATTTTATGTCCCGCAAAGCCACCATGCCTTCAATCTTGGTCGGCTCTATTTCCACATACATTCCCCATTCTGTCAGACCTGAGATATGCCCTTCGAATTCATATCCCACTTTGTCCTGCATGAATTCCACGAGCTTGTATTTTATGCTTGAGCGTTCGGCTTCAGCTGCCACGATTTCGCGCTCTGAAGCATACTTGCACTGGTTTTCATAATAGTCTTTCTTCTGAGACTGGGCTCCGCCAAGATAAAGCGCAAGAAGTCTGTGGACCATCATGTCCGGATACCGTCTGATAGGTGACGTGAAATGCGTATAGTATTTGAAAGCCAGACCGTAGTGTCCGATATTGTCAGTGCTGTAGCGCGCTTTTGCCATTGTCCTTAGAGAAAGGAGCTCTATGACATCGAATTCGGGGCGGTCTTTGGCCTTTGAAAGAAGTCCGTTGAGTTCGCGGGCGATTTCCTTCCCGTTTTCTGCCGGTCCCATTTCATAGCCGAAATTGTGGACGAACGAGCGCAGGTTGTCGAGTTTCATGAGATTCGGCTCGTCGTGGATGCGGTATACGAATGTCTTTGCCTTTGACTTTTCGGCAGCTTTTGCAGCTTCTTCCTGTGTCATGCACAAGTATCCCAATGATGATGACGGTGCGGAAGATTTTCTGCATCCTTTGGCCACAAACTCCGCCACGCTCCGGTTGGCCAGAAGCATGAATTCTTCGATAAGCCAGTTGGCTTCTTTGGTCACTTTCTGGTAAACCCTTACGGGACGGCCTTTTTCGTCCACTTCGACTTTCATTTCGGGACGTTCGAAGCTTATTGCACCGGCAGCGAACCTTTTCTTGCGCAGCTTTGCTGCGAGTCCGTTCAGGATGAGGATGGCTTCCTTGAGGCTGTCCGGAATCAGACATCCTGTGGTAATGCCTTCCCCCATAGCTGATTCGGCATGCCTGTCTGCATTCTTTTCCCTTTCTTTCGCAGCTTCGGGAGATGCGTCCAGTATAGGGTCGGCAACGGGACCGTGTTTCCCGTCTGTACCGCCGCGGAGCTCCATCTGCATCGCCTTTTCTCCGGCATCGATTATCTGCTGGGCGGTTTCATATGCAAACCTGTAGTCGGAGTTGATGACTGTCCTTCCGAACCACTGCGAGACGACCTTGGCCAGAGGAGTGATTTCGAATACGGCAGAGAAACAGAGCTTCGGCTCATTGGGACGGAGGGAGCAGAGCTTGTTGGACAGCTTCTCAGGGAGCATCGGCACTGTCCGGTCCACCAGATATACGGAAGTCCCCCTGTTGCGGGCTTCTTCATCAACCACTGAACCCGGAGTGACATAATGTGTAACGTCTGCAATATGCACTCCTATCTCATAGTTCCCGTCGTCGAGTTTCCTGAATGAAAGTGCGTCATCGAAATCCTTTGCGTCTGCCGGGTCTATCGTGAAGGTAAGGATGCCGCTGAAGTCCCGGCGTTCCTTCATGTCCCTTTCCGTAATTTTGTCTGATATGTCATCGGCTGCATTTTCCACCTCAGGCTCGAACCTGTAAGGGAGGGAATACTCGGCCAGAATGGCGTGCATTTCGGTATCGTTTTCACCGGGCTCTCCGAGAACGTCTACCAGGTGTCCGGTAGGATTCGGATCTTTCTTGTCCCACTTGTCCACCATGGCGGCGACTTTCATCCCTGAGCGGACGGTCATTTCCTGACGTTTTCCGTCCACTGTCTCATACAGATAATTGACGGAGAACTGGTCATATCCGGTACGTTTCAGGCTTCCGAGCATGTATTCCGGCTTCTGGCCGTTGTCTGCAAGAGACTCTCCGCGGTTTCTCTTCTTCCGGAATCTGTCCGAGTCTGGAGTGACAACGGGAATGATTATGTCATACGGCATTACCCGGCTTTCCATCAGTACCCAAGCCTGCTCGCCGACTACATGCAGTATGCCGACAAAAGGCTTTCGCGAGCGCTCCAGAATCTCCAGTACCTCGCCTTCTTTCCGCTGGCGGTCAGTCTTTTCTTTCAATACTGCCACCCTGACTGTGTCTCCGTTAAGGGCACCACGGGTTCTGGATGCCTTCACGAATATATCGTCTTCCACTCCATCGACAATCACGAACGCATAGCCTTCTCTGGTCATCTGGACCTTCCCGATGAATTCCGGATATGTCTTTTTCTCCTTTTTTCTTCCATGGCCGCGGTCCCTGCCGCCCTTACGCCTTCTGTCAACCATAATTTTCTGATTTTTCGTTAATCCGAAACGCACAAATCATTATCTTTGCGGACAGTTTCGGAGCTGATATACAAATCCTACAAAATTAGGCAATAATCGCTCTATTACCAAACTATCGAAAATAAAAAGGAAATAATTAATCAGACATATTTATGGACAACAAGAAAGTACTTCTAATGATCCTCGACGGTTGGGGCGAGGGCAGACATGACTGGACAAATGCCATTTTTACTCAGGGGGCGCCTTATATCGATTCACTGAGAGCCGAATACCCGTTCGGGCATCTTCAGGCATGCGGTGAGGCTGTAGGTCTTCCTGAAGGCCAGATGGGCAACTCGGAAGTGGGGCACCTCAATCTCGGCGCCGGAAGGGTGGTATATCAGGACCTGGTAAAGATCAATATGGCATGCCGTGACCATAAGCTTTTGGAGAACAAGGAGATAAAGGCCGCTTATGACTATGTCAGAGAGTCCGGCAGGCAGCTTCACCTGATGGGCCTGACCTCCACTGGAGGAGTACACAGCTCTCTTGAGCATGTGTATGAGTTTCTGGCTGTAGCCAGGCAGTACGGTCTGGAGAAAGTGTATGTGCACTGTTTCATGGACGGACGTGACACTGATCCGAAGAGCGGAAAAGGCTTTGTCGAGGCTCTCGAAGAGAAGATGGCCGAGAGTACGGGCAAGGTCGCTTCTGTATGCGGACGCTATTATGCAATGGACCGCGACAAGAGATGGGAGAGAGTGAAGCTTGCCTATGACCTTCTCGTAAAAGGGGAGGGAGCCAGGTTCGCCTCTGCCACTGAAGGAATTCAGGCTTCATATGATGAAGGCGTGACAGACGAGTTCATCAAGCCTATATGCATTACAGGGGCTGACGGCAATCCTGTCGGAACCGTTCAGGAGGGCGATGCTGTCATTTTCTTTAATTTCCGCAATGACCGTGCAAGAGAGATAACATCCGTCCTTACCCAGGAAGACCTTCCTGACTATGGAATGAAGACCATTCCGCTCTACTACTGCTGTCTTACTCCGTATGATGACAAGTTTACGGGACTGCATATTCTTTTCGACAAGGAGAACGTCCAGGAGACCCTCGGAGAGGTCGTGTCAAAAGCCGGCAAACGCCAGCTCCGCATCGCCGAGACAGAAAAATACGCGCATGTGACATTCTTCTTCAACGGAGGCCGTGAAGAACCTTTTGAGAACGAAGACCGTATCCTCGTCAAATCTCCGAAAGTGGCTACATATGACCTCCTGCCCGAGATGAGTGCGCCGGAAGTGACTGAAAAGCTCGTCGAAGCCATAAGGACAGGAAAAGAAGACCTTATCATCCTGAACTTCGCCAACGGTGACATGGTCGGCCATACAGGAGTGTTCCAGGCTATCTGCAGGGCGGTGGCACGCATTGACAGGTGTGTAAAGGAAGTGGTTGAGGCTGCAATCGCGCAGGATTATGCTGTCTTCCTGACTGCCGACCATGGAAATGCCGACCATGCCTTCAACGAAGACAGCTCTCCGAATACTGCACATTCTCTGAATCCTGTACAGTTCATAGCCATCAATACGGGTGCGGCTCATGTAAAGGACGGGAAGCTGGCTGACGTAGCTCCTACCATCCTGAAGACCATGGGTATTCCACAGCCTGCGGCTATGACCGGCGAGCCGCTTATCTGATAAAGGATATCCGGAGTCCGGCGGACAATATAATATACGGCACGCCACCGAAAGTCCTTGTCTTTCGGTGGCGTGCCGTAATTGGGATGGCCGCATTGGTGACCCTTCCATGCATGTGATACAGATAAAGACAGAAAGCCGGCTGAATTCCAGCCGGCTTTCTGTCTGAGTGCGGATGGCGAGAGTCGAACTCGCACAGGCTTACGCCCACCACCCCCTCAAAGTGGCGTGTCTACCATTTCACCACATCCGCCTTTGATTTGGGACTGCAAAGATATATATTTTCTTTTACTCTGCAACAAATTATTTTAAAAATTTTCTCTAAAATTGCTATTCGTCGATTTTCTGCCAGAAAACAGTCTCTCCGATACCCATCAGCGAGCCGCGGACCCGCAATATCGTGGGCGAATCGAAAGAGCATGTTACATTGGCACGGATTCCGCGGGTGGGATCATATATTTTACCGTTGTCCCAGCGTTTTCTGTCCGGGTTGTACTTAAGTCTTTCCATAATGACGATTTGGTCGCAAGGTACATTACGGAGGGATTTGTCTGGATTCTTCTCGTCCAGACGTATGTTCCCGTTCCTGTCCAGACGGTTTTCGACCCAGATGATTCTGGCGCTGAATGTCCCGTCCGTATCCTGAAATACCTTCACCCTGCTGTTTTCTCCTTCGTGTGCGACAAGGTAAGTGCCTGTTATGTCCGTTGCCGCACTGTTCAGGCCTCCTTCCTGAGCCGCTGCTATCAGCAGGGAGCACAGGAAGCATACTGCTGCGGCAAGAATCCTTTTCATGGTCTGTATATACTAACTTTTTGTCTTTAAGTGTGATACAAGAGTTGCAAATATAGAAAAAATATAGTAGTTTTGCGCCGTTTTCCTCGAGAAGGAAGACACAGGTAAATTTATTAACTAAAAACAGATTACAATGGCTGTTAAAATTCGTCTACAGCGCCACGGAAAGAAGAATTTCGCATTCTTCCACATTGTCGTGGCTGACACTCGCGCACCTCGCGACGGTCGTTTTATCGAGCAGATAGGCTCTTACAATCCGAACACAAACCCTGCAACTATTGTCCTCAAGGCAGACAGGGCTCTTGCATGGCTTAATGTCGGAGCACAGCCTACTCTCGTTGTACGTCGTATCCTTTCATATGAGGGAGTTCTCCTCAGAAGACACCTTCAGGGTGGAGTAGCCAAAGGAGCTATCACCCAGGAGCAGGCTGACCAGAAGTACAATGCCTGGAAAGTTCAGAGGGATGCGAAGATAAACGCCAAGAAAGAGGGACTTTCCAAGGCTGCAGCCGATGCGCAGAAAGCAGCATTCGAGGCTGAAGCCAAGGTAAATCAGGAGAGAGCTGATGCTCTTGCCAAGAAGAAAGCCGAGGCAGAAGAAGCGGCACGTGCTGCTGCAGAGGCTGCTGCAGCCGAGAAAGCTGCAAAAGAGGCAGAAGCTGCTGCCGCTGAGGCAGAGGCTGCTCCGGCAGAGAATCCTGAGGCTTGATTTCCATGCAGAATCTGCATAAGATAGCTCAGGTATTGAAATCCAATGGTACCGATGGGGAGCTGATACTCGGCTTCCGTGACATCGCTCCTGAAGATATCAACGTTGAAGAACCGGTGTTCATCTTTTTTGATGGGCTGCCGGTTCCTTTTTTTATCGAATCATTTCAGAAGAAAGGACAAAGCAAGGCTGCTGTCAGGCTTACAGGTGTAAGAAACTTTGCCGATGCCGAGGAAATAGCCGGACAGCCGGTATATGCGGATGCGGACTGTCTGGATCCGGAATACGAAGACGGCTTTTCATTTCTGACCGGGTGGATGCTGCTGGATGCAGACGGCACGGCGCTGGGCCGTATTTCCGGTTATCTTGACATACCTGGCAACCCTTGTATCGAGGTGTCTGTAAGCGCTCCTGAAGAAAAGGATGTCATCATTCCCCTGCATGAGGATCTTATATTGTCGGCAGATGAAAAAAAACAGGAACTGACCATGTCAGTCCCTGCCGGTCTGATATAAATCGTACTATTACGTTTGTTTTCTTCAAGCCCTGACCTGAGTGTCATCCGGGCAGTCTGCTAATAACTGATGTATACGGTAGATCCGAGGTTGTCAAAGCATACATCCGTATACTGCAGCAGAGCGTTGTCTGACGGATCTGAGAATGACAGGTCGAAATCGATGTAATCTATATTTCCCAGCTTGCCCAGATCGAAAAGGGACCAGCTTGTAGTCAGGGAATCCGCTGACGGGTTGTCTTCCGTAGGGGTGCGCTTGCCTTTTCCTGCAAGGAGGAATGTCGCTGTACCTGTTTTTGCCCCGTTGAGGAAGCCTGTCGCCGTAAGGATATAGTCACCGTTGAGTCTGAATTCCGAATCGTCCACATTTTCTCCTTTTATGGCACGCACTGTAGCCGCGCTGTTGCATACATATACTCCGATAGGGGTGCAGGTACCAACAGTCGGAGACGCGAAAGCAATGTCATGCTCCGGCATGACAGATGTCTGGCGGAAATAAAGGAACGTGTTAGGATTCTGGGCGTTGCTTGTTCCGTAAACGCTGTATTCTCCTGGAACAGCCGGCTCTTCAGGTGTGGTTTCTTCTTCTGAGGACCCGTCATCCGGCTCAGGTTTCTCCCATGCCTGTCTTGACAGGGCGAATCCTCCCAGAAGCGAAGTGGCTGTTGTCTTGCTGAAATAGACATAGGTGTTGAATGTCATGAACGCAGCTTCGCCGCTTGTACTGCCTTCCGGTACCTCGAACAGATATGCTGTAGCTCCGTCCTTGAAAAGTTCGGAAGCGTTGTTGTAATTTCCGTCATCGACCACGACTCCGGAGGCCTGATAAGTTGTCCCTTTCATGCAGGAAGTCACAGCTATGACAAGGGAAGCGAATGCCAATAAGGTTTTTTTCATTTTTAGTTGGTTTAAAAATTTTCCGCGAATATACTGATTTTAAATCATACTTCAATTTCAGCCACTTTTACTGCCGGTCCGGTAAGCCACACGTCAGTGAATGTCATTCCCGGTCCGGGGACAAAATCGACGGCCAGCACGTCCTTCAGCGCCCTGACCGGGACATGGACTTTCCCGTCTGCAGCCCATTTGCCGGGTTCTCTGAGGTAGGCGGCGATCGCACTGGCGGTTATTCCTGTCCCGCAGGCACAGGTTTCCGCTTCCACCCCTTTTTCATACGTTCTGACGTGGAGTACTCCGTCTGACCGGCCGCTTTCTGCGAAATTCGCATTCACTCCGACAGGTCCGTACTCTTCTCTGTATCGGATTTCCCTGCCGTGCTTGAAGACATCGTAGCAGTCCAGTCCTTCTACAAACCTGACAATGTGTCTCGTACCCGTATCAATAAACCAGGAATTCCCGTTTTCTTGCTTCACTTCGCTGACATTTTTCATTTTCAGCATGACGGTTTTCCTTTTTCCGGAGTTTTCAAGTATTCTGGCGGTGTGGAATCCGTCTGCCGCCTCAAAGTCGAAATGTGTCAGACCGCAGTCAGCGGCGAATGCGACGATGCATCTTCCTCCGTTGCCGCACATCATCCCGCCGGATCCGTCGGAATTGAAGTATGTCATTTTGAAATCGTATATGCCGCTTGCCTCAAGCAGCATGAGTCCGTCGGCCCCTATACCGTAATGACGGTCGCACAGACCGGTTATTTCTTCTGTAGCAAGTGAAATGCTGCCGTCCCTGTTGTCTGCCAGGATGAAATCATTTCCGGCTCCCTGGTATTTGTATAGTTTCATGTCTGTCGTAATGCGGATCTTCCTGCTCAGGTATGTGCTTCCTCCTCAGGATTGAATCAAAGGTTTTCTTTCAGAAGTCCGGACAGGAGTATGATACCTTCCCGGATTTTCTCTTTTGTCATGAACGAGAAGTTCATCCTCATGGTGTTCAGCCCGTCTTTTCCAGGGCAGCGGCGTCCGCTTATCCATTCGGTGTTGAAAAATGCTCCTGCCACGTAAGCTACCCCGTTCCCGAGAGCGGTATCATAGAATTTCACGGAATCGAATGTTTCCGGAAGAGTCAGGAAAAGGAACAGACCGCCTTCCGGATGTGTCCACCGGACTGAAGACGGCATGTATTCTTCAAGCATGGAGAGCATAAGGTCCCGTTTTTCCCTGTACAGGGATATGCTTTTCGAAAGATTTTCGTCCAGCAGTCCGGAGGAGAGAAATTCGGCTGCGACATACTGGTCGAATACAGGCGGACACAGGTCAAGCGACTGTTTGCAGACATATATTCTGTCCAGCAGATCCGGATTTCCGAATATCCATCCCAGACGGAATCCCGGTGCCATGATCTTTGAAAAGGACCCCAGATGCAGGACTCTGTCCGGATCGAGCGAATACATTGTAGGTACCGGGTCTCCGCTGTATCTGAGCTCTCTGTATGGGCTGTCCTCGACTATTACGAATCCGTATTCACGTGCCAGGGATACGAGTATGCTGCGTTCTTCCAGCGACAGGGTTTCCCCTGAAGGGTTCTGGAAGTCCGGAATCATGTACAGGAACTTTATTTTCTTGCCTTCGGCCGACACTTTGCGGATCATGTCGGTATAGGCTTTTCTGAAAAGTACGGGATCATCTTCATGTGCGACTCCTCTTATGTCTGCGCGGTATGAACAGAAAGACTGGAGCGCTCCCAGATATGACGGATTGGATGTAAGGATCACATCTCCCGGATCTGCCATGATACGGGTGCAGACGTCAATGCCCTGCTGTGAAGATGACGTAATCTGAATCCGTTCCAAAGGTACACCGTATCTGGCCGAGAGGGCTTTTCTCAGTTCGGTCACGCCCTGGGTGGCTCCGTACTGGAAAGCCTGTCCGCGGTATCTGTCTATCACTCCGGACATGATTTCCCTGAACGTATCCAGAGGGAAGGTCTCTGCACTGGGATAGCCTCCGGCAAACGAATATATGGAATTGAGGTCTACTTTCTTGAAAATGTCGCGTACCGGAGAGCGGAAAAAAGATCCGGTGTCAGCGGAGAACAAATCGGTATAGGGCATTTATATCGTCAATTACAAATTCATGGAAACAGAAAAGACTTATGCCGTGTCAGTCTCTCAGGACGGATTCCAGAGTGACAGAACTGTCGGTCTTGCTGTCGCGGTACTTTACGATGACAGGCGTGTAAAGGTGTATGCCTTTCTCTACACCAGGGCCTTTGGATACGGGGCGGCTTCCGGCCACTACCACGGCACCTTCCGGAACAACCATCTGCCCGTTTTCGTTTGCCTTTATGAAGTTTCCTGTAGTGGCGTCGAAAATAGCTGTAGATGAGTTGATTATCACTCCTGTCCCGATTACCGCGTTTTCTTTTACAATGGTTCCTTCGTAGATACCGCAGTTGCCTCCGATGAAAACATTGTCTTCAATGATTACCGGCAGGGCGCCTACAGGCTCCAGTACACCGCCCAGCTGCGATGCTGCGGAAAGGTGGACATGCTTGCCCACCTGGGCGCAGGAGCCGACAAGAGCATGGGAGTCAATCATGGTGTCAGAGTCCACGTACGCGCCTATATTTATATATGAAGGAGGCATGACTATGACAGACGGGGCAAGATATGCTCCTCTGCGGACGGAACTTCCTCCTGGGACTATCCTCACTTTGTCGTCAAGGGTCATCTTTCTGGCAGGAATGGTGTCCTTGTCGAAAAAGGAGAATTCCCCTTGCGACATATCTGTCATCTTGCCGTAGCGGAACCCGCTCAGGATAACTTCTTTTATCCAGGCGTTCACCTGCCACTGTCCGTTTTTCTTTTCTGCTACCCGGATTTCCCCTTTTTCAAGAGCGGTGCAGACTTCATGGAATTTTTCGAGTTCCGGATTCATTTTTGTCAGGTTTGTTTTACAGATTCTTTATAAAAGGCCCAGTTCGCTGACTGTCTCCCGCATCAGGTTGCATGTCTTTTCCGATGCAGGGACCAGGGGAAGTCTGAGTTCGTTGCTGATAAGACCCATGACGGCAAGGGCTGCCTTGGCGGGAATAGGATTGCTTTCCGTGAAACAGTTCCTGAAAAGCGGGGTGAGACGGTGGTGAAGTCCGCGGGCTTTCACTATGTCATTTGCAAGCATGGCTTCAGCAAGCTCCACCATAAGCCGGGGAGCCACGTTTGACGCTACGCTGATGATACCGTCTGCCCCGGTAGCCATAAGGGAAAGGGTCTCGTCATCGTTGCCGCTGAGTACCGAAAATCCATCAGGGGCGTTCCGTATGATTTCCGAAATCTGTGCATAGTTTCCGGACGCTTCCTTTACCGCCACGATATTTTCGATTTCTGCAAGACGGAGGGTCGTTTCCGCCAGCATGTTGGCTCCTGTACGTCCCGGTACGTTGTATATGACGACCGGTTTGCCTGAGGCTTCAGCCACGGCCTTGAAATATTCGTACATTCCCTGCTGGGTAGGCTTGTTGTAGTAAGGGACGACGATCAGGAACGCGTCGGCCCCGTAGGGTTCCAGCAGTTTCATGCTTTGTATGGTCTGTGCCAGAGAGTTTGTCCCTCCTCCGACTATGATTTTCCTGCCTTCGCAGTGCTCCTTGGACAGTTCAAGGATTTTTATCCGTTCCTGTTCGTTCAGGCACGGAGTCTCTCCTGTGGTCCCTAGCGGCACCAGGAAGTGTATCCCGGCTTCTGTCTGCCTTTTAAGCAGACTCACGAATGCATTGTAGTCCACCTCTCCGTTCCGGAACGGTGTGACAAGTGCTGTCCCGCACCCTTTGAATGTGATGCTTTTCATGTTATTCTGCTATTGTTCCGATTTGAAAATAAGATCATGGAAATCATGTACTCCTTCCAGCCCTTCTGTCCTGAGCGCGGCCTCTACGGCTCCGGCTGCGAAGCCTTCCCTTGAGAAAGCTTCATGGGTAAGGGTAATCCTGTCGTTCAGTCCTTCAAATCCTATTGAATGGATTCCCGGGATTTCGCCGCATCTGACAGACTGGATATCAGTATGTACACCCATGTTCCTGTCTATTATTCCGGCCAGACTTGCGGCTGTTCCGCTTGGCGAGTCAAGCTTGTGGCAATGGTGTTTTTCCACTATATACGGGCTATAGCCTCCAGTCCGGGCCATCATTCTGGAAATGAAGTCGGTAACTGCAAAGAAAATATTCACTCCGATGGAAAAGTTCGATGCGTAGATCATGGGAGTGCCGCATTTCAGAAAATAGTCTGTGACTTCATCCCTGATGTCATTCCAGCCTGTCGTGCCTATTACCACTGCCTTGAAGTTCTCGGCCAGAAAACGGTAGTTTTCGCGGATTGCCGCCGGCGTGGTGAAATCAATGCAGACGCTTTCTTTTGCGGTATTTCTGTCAAAAGTTTTTATATCATCGCTCTTTCCCGAACATTCTATTCCTTTTTCGGCGAGAATCTTTTCGACCATGTGCCCCATCTTGCCATAGCCGCTGATTGCTACTTTCATATTGTCCATTGTCTGTTTCTTCTTTTTGTCCTGACATGCAGGTTCCGGCTTTCTGTCTTCTGAAGATGGCAGTTGTCTATTCCTCCTTTGCCTCAAAGAGATAGCGGTGGATTTCCTGCATCACGGTATCGAGGGCAGTCCTGTCGATTACGAAACTGATATTCACATATGAAGCCCCCTGCGAAATCATGTAGATCTTGCAGTCCCGCAGAGGGGCGAAAGTGTTCTTGAGCAGTCCGTTCAGGTTGATTATGTTCTTGCCTATCACGGAAATCTGCGACTTGTCGTTGTCCACTATGACATCTGCGAACCCGGAAAGCTGGCTCACCACCTTGTCTATATTCTGAGTCGAATCCACTGTTACCGATATGTTCGCTTCGGATGTACTGATAAGGTCGACTGACACTTTGTTTTCACTGAATATCTCGAATACCTTCTTCAGGAAGCCGGATACATTGATCATCTTGGTGGAAAAGATGTTGATGACATTGATGTTTTCCTTGCAGGATATGGATTTGACTCCGTCTTCTATAAAGCAACTCTGGAGAATGGCTGTACCTTTGCCTTCAGGGTTCATGGAGTTAAGTACGAAGAGCGGGATGTTCTTCTTGACAGCAGGCTCGATAGTAAGCGGATGGAGGACCTTCGCCCCGAAATGTGCCATCTCGGCTGCTTCCTCGAATGATATTTTTTCCAGACACTTGGTGTTTTTCACTCTTCTCGGGTCGGCTGTCCTGACCCCGTCCACGTCTGTCCAGATTTCAATACGGCGGGCGTCAACTGCCATTCCTATCAGTGAAGCGGAATAGTCCGAACCTCCGCGCCCCAGTACTGTCGGCTCTCCGTCGGGAGTGGCGGAGACAAATCCCTGCGTTATGACCGTGTCGGCCCCTTTGAAAGCCTCGCTTACGATTTCCGGTGTGCGTCTTACGATTTCATCGTTTACCGGCTCTCCCTTGAGATAGTCCTTCGATGTGATGATTATGCTGCGGGCGTCGATATAGTTGGTAGCTATTCCTCTGGCATTCATCGCATAGCAGATGATGTTGGATGAAAGATATTCTCCGTTGGAGATGATTACGGCCTTGCTCCTGTCGGACAGTTCGCCCAGAGCGCAGACTGCACTGACGAACCTTGCAAGGCTGTCGCATATTTCATCCACTTTTGCGCATGCCTGCATGCAGAGGTCGCTGTTACCTTCGAGAAGTTCTTTTGCCAGGGATATGTGTCTGGTCCTGAGCTGCTCGAGAAGGTTCTCCACTTCGATTCTGTTTTTTGCTGCAGCGGCATCGGAGAGCTTGTAGAGCAGGTCTGTGACTTTTGACAGAGCCGAAACGACCACTACAGGCTGCTCGCCGAGACGTCCGCGGATGATATCGATTGCGCGTGAGATTGCTTCATAGTTGGCGACGGATGTTCCGCCGAATTTCATGATGATCATATAAAGTTCCTTTTTCCGTTAATTCATGTATGTCACTTCCGGGCAGGGATGTCCACGAGTGTATGGAACATTTTTACATAATTGGCTGCGGCCTGACGCAAGTCGCTGAGTCTTATGTACTCGGAAAGAGTATGCGCTACAAGTATCGAGCCTGGACCGTACAGGATCCTGTCATTAAAGTTGGAAAGCTGCGGGGCATCGCTTCCGAAAGATACCGTGGCTGTTTCAAATCCGTCCAGAATCCTGTATCCCATCGGGGTGTCCCCTCCGAAAGCCTCTATCTCCACATCGTCTGCCTTCCAGGATTCCATCAGCCGGCATACCTCACTGTCGCTGGCGAATGTTGTCCGGAAGTAAAGCCGGAAAGAAAGTTCCGGGCTGAGGATGTTCTGCGGGTTGTCGCTGGAGAGTTTCCCTACATTCCAGGTCGTCCGACCCAGAAGCGGGTCTTCCGGGAATTCCGTTTTCCTGAGCCTGTTCATGAAGTCCACGAACTTTTCCACGGCACTTTCCCCGTACTGCGGGTAGCCGGAGTGGAAACTCTTGCCTTTTATAGTGACCAGAAACGATTTGGTGCCTTTGCTTGCGGATACCATACGGTTGTCCGTAGGCTCGCCTACTATTACGACTCTGCCTCCGGGGTGTGCAGTCCTGAAGCTTTTCGCTCCGAACGACCCGGTTTCCTCTCCGGCGAGAAGAAGCAGTCCGAATCCGGTGCAGCCTTCGGCTTCAAGCTGCCTGCAGGCACTGTACATGGCGAATATCTGTCCTTTGGCGTCGCAGCTGCCGCGGCCCTTGATTATAAGGTCATGGCCGGATTCCGCAGCCTCCGCCAGAGTCTCGGGAGTGCTGCCCGCAGACCTGTTCCCGCCTTCAGTTTCCATCTCCGCTGTCGGGGGAATGTACGGAGGCACCGTGTCCAGATGGGAGCAGAACACGATATCCGGCTCTCCCCATCCGAGCAGCAGGTTGACTGTCCCGTCTCCTACTTCGAACCTTGATACCGAACATTTTCCTGTCGGAAGTTCTTTTTCCAGGAAACAGGCAAACTCCCTTTCCTTCCCGGAAGTGGAGTCGATGCCCAGCATCCGCAAAAACAAGTTCAAATCCAAATTCATCGGCCCGAAAAAATCCAAATTCTGCAAAAGTATAAAAATTCTGTCGGATTGCAAATCCGGCGGAATATAAAATGATTTTAAACTTCGTTTTACCGTGCACGGCAGAGAAATGACCTGAATTTTATATGGGACAGTATTGAAACCGGAGTATTTGTATTAATTTTGCGGCCGCATGAGGCAGAAGAAACTCCACATATTGGCAAGACTCCTGCTCCTGGGTGTGTTTCTGTACATTCAGGTATATCTGCCGTATACTTCGCACGTCCATATAATAAACGGTGTCAGGATAGTACATGCCCATCCGTTTCCCGGCGACGCGGGTCATACACATGACGCCCGGTCATTGGCTGTCATAGATATAGCCGGCCACCAGCCATTCATAGATACAGAATATACGGCAGTTCCGGAAGCGGAGGAAATCATGCTTTTTCCCGGAAAGGCCGGGAAGATCACCGCAACGGCCGTCTCTGTCTCTCCGCATGCTCCCAAGCATAGGGGACCTCCGTCATTTTCTGCCGCTTGTGCATAATGACGGTTTCCTGAATTTCAGGAAACCTGTCACCGGGTACACTCTTTAAGTTCATATTTTCTTAAAATCAGACAGAAATGACAAGATACAATATTTTTGTCATGGCGCTGCTGTTTTGCGCCATGGCAATCACGGCATCTGCGGCGGAATCCGCAGACTCGGAAAATGACCGTACCGATGCCAACATAGTAGGACATATACTCGATGCCTCTACCGGAGAACATGTGCCGTTCATGGACATAATCGTAGAAGGTACAATGATTTATACGATGGCTGATGCTACCGGTCATTATTTTCTGAAGGATTTGCCGGAGGGAAAGCATGTGATAATGGTTTCGGGAATCGGTTATAAGACAGCACGGAAAGAAGTGGTTCTGGAAGGAGGAATGACCCTGGAACTGAATTTCGACCTGGAACCTGATTCCGAGGCTCTGGATGAGGTCGTTGTTTCAGCCAGCCGGAGCGAGACCCTCCGCAAAATGTCACCGACCCTCGTGAACGTGGTGAACGCCAAGATACTCAATTATGCCAACGCTGCCAACCTGGCCGAGGGAGTCGTGTTCCAGCCCGGTGTGAGGGTGGAGAACAGCTGCCAGAACTGCGGTTCGCAGCAGATCCGCATAAACGGTCTTGAGGGGCCGTATACCCAGATACTGATTGATTCCAGACCGATATTCAGCGCATTGGCGGGGGTCTACGGAATAGAGCAGATACCTGCAGCGATGATCGACAGGGTGGAGGTGGTCCGCGGGGGAGGTTCGGCCCTTTTCGGTGCGTCCGCCATTGCCGGGACAGTGAACGTGATAACCAAGGAGCCGGAGAGGAATACCGGGGAGATTTCCCATACCTCGGGCATAATCGGGAAAGGGGCCTTCGAGAGTAACACGAATATGAATGCATCCGTCGTGACAGATGACAACAAGGCCGGGTTGATGGTTTTCGGTCAGATGCGTAACCGGGAGGGCTATGACCACGACGGGGACGGGTTTACCGAGATCCCGGAATTGAAGTCCTACAGCGCAGGCCTGCGTTCTTTCATTAGGACAGGAACCTATTCCCGCCTCAAATTGGAGTACCACCATATCTACGAATACCGAAGGGGAGGGGATTCCCTCATGAGACCGCCCCATGATGCAAACATAGCCGAGCAGGTAAGACATGACATCGATGCAGGCGGCCTCAGTTTCGACTACCTCAGCCCGGACGGGAAGAACAAGGTCTCCGCTTATGTTTCGGCCCAGCACATCAACCGGGAGAGCTATTATGGCATAAGGAAGGATCCTGATGCCTACGGGGAGACCGGTGGCACCACATGGATCGCAGGAGGGCAGTATGTACGCAAGTTCGGCAGATGTCTTTTCATGCCTTCGGATTTTACAGTGGGCATAGAGGCGACAGGTGACTATCTCCGGGACAACATGTGGGGCTACCACAGGGCGGTGCGGCAGAATGTCCATACCGGGAGCATCCTGGCGCAGAACGAGTGGAAGGACGAGAAGTGGAGTATCCTTGTCGGAGGAAGACTGGACTTGCATTCCATGATGGATCATCCCATTTTCAGCCCGAGAGCCAATCTCAGGTTCAACCCTGCGGACAACATCAACCTGAGAGTCGGGTATTCTTCCGGATACAGGGCTCCGCAGGTGTTCGATGAGGACCTGCATATTTCGAATGTCGGCGGAGAGGTGCTGATGGTCAGGAACAGCAAAGACCTGAAAGAGGAGAGGTCCCACAATGTCACAGCTTCTGTAGACCTCTACGGGAATTTCGGGGACTGGCAGACGAATCTGCTCGTGGAAGGGTTCTGCAACCGTCTGGCAGGTGTGTTCGAGCTTGGCTCCCCTGTCCTTGAAGACGGAATACTGTATCAGGAAAGGAGCAATGGCCCTGGGGCTTTCGTCGCAGGAGCGACACTGGAAGGGAAAGCGGTCTGGCGTAAATTGTTTTCCGTACAGATGGGATTGACTTGGCAGCAGAGCCGTTATGATGAACCATACGCATGGAGCGAGACAGCCATCCCGGTTACAAAGATGCTGCGCAGTCCGGACCTGTACGGCTATATTGCTGCAGAGGTCACTCCATACAAGACTCTGTCCATAGCCCTCACAGGCACTTATACCGGCCCGATGCTGGTCAACCACTTTGCCGGATACATCCCGGAGGATATAGCTGTGGAGACTCCGGACTTTTTCGACATGGGGTTGAAGGTATCGTATGACTTTCGGCTTTACAATACTTTCGCTGTTCAGCTCAATGCCGGAATACGTAATATCTTCAATGCCTATCAGAAAGATTTCGACCAGGGGCTTGACAGGGATGCCGGATATATTTACGGACCGTCCCTGCCTCGCAACTGGTTCGCGGGTATCAAGTTGATGTTCTGACAGAACCGGGCGCCTCTACGGGAGGTTCCCGGGTGTTCTCAAGAGTCTCATTTCACGATGATCTCGTCTACGAACAGGAAGCCTGGAGCACCGCCGCGGGCGTGCCATGCCGGTTTTGAAACGATGGTTTCCGCATCAACCCTGATATAGCGCGCCGATGTTTCCGGGAAGGTTACGGTATAGTCCATGATACCGTCGGCATCTTTGGATGAAGGCACCTTGATATCAATGCGTCCCGCTTCGGTGAAATCGGTCCCGTTATCGGATGTGCTGACAACTATGTTTAGAGGAGGGAAGATGTCGTTAGGTTTGTCGATGAGTGTCCCGAGTGTCACGCTGCCGTATGCGGTTTCACCGCCCATGTCGACTGTTACGCTGAACGGAGTCTTGTACCATCCGCTCCAGTTCCCGGAACCGTATTCCCTGTTTCCCCGAAGACCGTCGGCGAATGAATCAGGGGCTCCGAAAGTATATCTTCCCTGCGGTTCTGTGAGGAGTGTGACGGTCTTGCCCATCGCCTTGTTGTCGCAGAATTCCTGTGTGTAGAGCCTTGTTTCCATGTTGTCCCTTTCAACAACTGCCTTTACAGTGCATCCGCCGCGTACTTCTATCGGTCCGGAGTACAGAGGGGAGGAACCGTCAGGGACGCTTCCGTCCACTGTGTATCTTATAGGTGCGTCCCCCTGGGTGGACAGGGCCACTTCCACACACTTCTTGTCGTGGTTTACAGATATTTTGCTGATGACCTGGAATACGGTCTTGGCGTAATTGTATCCCATCATGTCATACATTGCCGCTTCGTGCGTAAGGCTTGAAAGGAACCTGTCCCAGTTCTTGACTGACGGCTGGCACCACTGCACTTCGCTCAGGGCTGCCTGACGCGGCAGGATCATGTATTCGAGATGCTCGTCTGAGGCGATGTATTCGGTCCAGACGTTGGCCTGCACTCCGAGAATATGCTTTCTGGCATCAGGGTCGGTAATTTCCGTGAACGGATCGTATGAATACACCTTTTCGACAGGGATGTATCCTCCTATGCCGAATGGTTCGTTTTCAATGTCCTTGGCCTGATAGTAGTCAAAATAGAAATGCGAGTTCGGAGTCATGATGACATCATGACCCATCCTGGATGCCTTTATGCCTCCGTCGCTGCCTCTCCAGGACATGATCGTGGCATCAGGTCCGGGTGTGCCTTCCAGGATTTCATCCCATCCTATGATTTTCTTCCCTTTTCCGGCGAGGAATTTCTCCATGCGTTCCATGACATAGCTCTGGAGATAGTGTTCGGCATTGAATTCATCGCTGTCCTTAAGCCCCAGTTCCTTGATCTTGGCCTGGCATACGGGGCATTTCTCCCAGCGCACTTTCGGGCATTCGTCTCCTCCGATATGCACATATCCGGAAGGGAACAGGTCAGCGACTTCCGAGAGTACGTCCTCCAGAAACTTCATTGTCTTTTCGTTTCCTGCACAGAGTACGTCATCCGCTATCCCCCACGTTCCCCAAACGTCATAAGGGCCTCCCGTGCATCCGAGCTCCGGGTATGCGGCCAGGGCTGCGAGCATGTGTCCCGGAAGGTCTATTTCCGGAATAATGTCAATTCCCAGGGCTGCTGCATAGTCTATAACGTCCTTTATCTGCTCCTGTGTATAGAATCCTCCGTAAGGAATACCGTCATAGTGGCCCCACTCCTTGCGGACGACAGTGCCTTTCCTGACAGAACCAACCCCGGTCAGGCGCGGATATTTCTTGATTTCAATCCTCCAGCCCTGGTCATCAGTGAGATGCCAGTGCAGGGTGTTCATCTTGTGGACCGACATCATGTCGATGTACTTCTTCACTTCGTCAATACTGAAGAAATGACGGGACACATCCAGATGCATGCCTCTGTATCTGAAACGCGGAGCATCGTTTATATCAAGGCACGGAAGGGTCCAGTCCTTTTCCGGTGCGGCTGCCTTTCCGTAGACTTCCACAGGGAGCATCTGTTTCAGAGTCTGGATGGCGTAGATGAATCCGTTGAGGCCGGAAGCATTGATGTCCACATTGTTCCTTTTTACAGATATGAGATACGCTTCTTCCGGCATGGCAGAGTTGTGTATGAAGTTGATGCCTTTGCCTACAGAGCCTGTCGTCACGTTTGAGACTGCGCCGGAGGCAAGAGAGAGTTCCTTTGCAAACTTATTCACTGCGGCATCCGTAAGAGAGTCGGTGCCGCTGCAGTAGAATGCCGCTCCTGCTGCACTGAATGTCCCGCTGTGCATTTCCAGAGAGTTCGGGAACGGGATGATGTCGGGTGTCGCGGCCTTGGGCGCGCAGCTGACAGCCAGAGCCACGGCTGCTGCAGCCGCCATGATTGTCAAATGGTGTTTCATGTTGTTATTCCGATTTTTGATTGTTTCCGTCAGATTATTCAGATTGTCCGTCTCCACCCGGGACTGCAACATGCAGAGCACGGTCCGGAGCAGGAATTTCCTGTCAGTTTACCACCAGTTCATCGATGAACAGGCAGGCGCCCGGTCTTGTGGCCCGCTGTGCATAGACTCTTACATATCTTGCCTTTTCGTTGCATATCACGGAGTACTGCTTGAAGAAAATGAAATTCTGTTTGTCGGATATGTCCTGATATGCCGTACCTAACAGCCTGAAATCTTCCCCGTCTTCGGAGATGTACACTTCCATTTTCTGCGGGATGTGGACCCAGGCTCCGGTCACGTTCATGAAAGTCGCCCCTACATAATGTATCGGCTTGACGCTTCCCAGATCCACTGTCACGTCGGCATCGCTGAAGAAGCCCTGCCATTTCTTGTCTCCGTAAGTCCATCCTCCGCAGATTCCGTCTGTCAGCGCCCCGTCGCCTCCTGCCGGGTACTGGTCCGTATATCTGATGTTGTATGTCACCTTGCAGCCTTTGGCCAGATGCTCCAGAGCGGACTGGCTCTCTTTCCTGTCACCGTATTCGGTCCTAAGGTCGAACGTACTGTATCCCTTTTCCTGCAGCAGTCCGCACAGCTCCAGCGCCCTTTCCCTGAACCCTTCGTAGTCTTTCGTCCCGGCAGGACTCCATCCGATTTCCGCAATGGCGAAGGCTCTCGGGTAATACATGTATTCGGCATGGCTGTCTTCATGGATGTACTCCGACCACAGGTTGCCCTGCACTCCGAGCAGATGTTCCGCATCCTCTTCCGACATTCCTTCCTCCATCGGTTCATAAGAATAGGTCTTTGAGAGCGGAAGATAGCCTCCGATAGCCTCCGGTTCCTTGAACGGAGCATCCTGCGTGTAGTCCAGATAGCAGTAGGTGCCGGGGGTCATGATGACATCATGGCCTGATTTTAGCGCCTTTATTCCGCCTTCCGTCCCTCTCCATGACATTACGGTCGCATTCGGGGCGAGACCGCCCTGCAGGATTTCGTCCCAGCCTATGATCTTCTTTCCCTTTGAGTTCACGAATTCTTCTATGCGGTGTATAAGGTAGCTCTGAAGCTCGTCGACATTTTCCAGTCCTTCTTCCTGCATCCTCCTCAGACAGTCGGGACAGGTCTTCCATCCGCTTTTGGATGCCTCGTCACCTCCGATATGTACATATTGTGACGGGAAAAGTTCCATGACCTCGGTCAGCACGTTCTCCAGAAAAGTGAAAGTGGCCTCTTTCCCCGGGCAGAAGTCGGAGTTCCTGTATGGCTCTCCGCTGCATGAAAGTTCAGGATAGGCAGCCATTACTTCTTCGCTGTGGCCCGGCATTTCTATTTCAGGAATGACCTCTATATGAAGTCTTTCCGCATAAGCCAGGATTTCCCGGATATCGTCTTTGGTATAGAAGCCTCCTGCGGCAGCAGGATCCGACTGTTCGCAATATACCGGATCGGCAGACCAGTCTGTCCATTTGGCATAGGGCCTCCACGCAGCGAACCCGGTGAGCCTCGGGTACTTTTCTATCTCTATCCTCCATCCGGCCCCGTCTGTAAGATGCAGGTGCATCCTGTTCAGTTTCAGCAGTGCCATGGCCTCCATCTGTTTCATGAGGAACTCTTTGGACCGGAAGTTCCTGGAAACATCGAAATGCAGTCCTCTGTAGCCGAACCTCGGGCTGTCAGTCACAGTGCAGCACTGCAGCTCACGCACTTTCCCTTCCCTTGTCATCTGCAGAAGTGTCTGCAGTCCGTAAAATGCCCCGGCTTCAGTCAGAGCCTTTATCCTGATTTGCTCCGGAGTGATTTCAAGGCGGTAGGCTTCGTCTTCCTTTCCCTTGAAAACCAGGCCTTTGACTGCCTTGTCGCCGGTTTCTATTACGATATCCGCATCTTTCTGCCTGCCTGCCGGAACAAAGCCGTTCCCGAGACTTTCAAGATATGGAACGAGCTGTCCGGAGTTTTCTCCTTTTATGTAAAATGCGGCTCCGGATTCCGGAAGGCGGAATGTCCCTTCATCGATTTCGGTACGTTCGGGAGCAGGAATTATCTGTACAGGTGAACCCGGAATACGGGAAGTGTCCTTTTCTTCGGCAGAAGCCGTGACAGCCAGACACAAGGCAAGACAGGTCAAAATGAATTTCATATTATAAGAGCAATGTGTGGTTATTATTCCAAGGTTACGACATATCCTGCTAAAGTACGATAATTTTATTATTATCCGAAATAAGATGCCCCGATTTTCCGAAAATCATCCGGAATCTTTCCGTTACCGGGCAGTTTACCTATCAATAGGGATACGGGGTTGCCCGTTTTACTGATAAATGGCGATTGTTCCCGGCATGACGAGTATGTACCTTTGCATCCGAAGATTGAGATTTTAGGCCATATAGTTAAAAAGTTTAGATCCTTTTAATTGTTGTTAATTGTGGTGCCGTGACGGTACCACAATTAAATCGTGCAGAACAGTGATTCTGGAATTTATGCTATCTTTGGAGGATGAACAATGGAAGAAGAATCTATGGTTAGGAAAAAGAACATGAAAGACAGGGCTGTGCTTTCGCCGTCGATGAAGATGGCTGACCTTGTAAACCTGAACTATCATCTGCTTGGGGTCCTTTCCAGGTTGGGGATGGATCTGGGATTCGGGGAGATAACTGTCGGGGAAGCCTGCCGCAGACATTCCCTGAATGTCGGGTCTTTCCTGCTGATATGCAATGTATATACTTATGACGACTATATTCCTGCAGGGGACCTGCTTTTTTCGGCATTCCCCGGTGATATAGTGAAATATCTCCACAGTTCACATGCTTTCTATCTCGGGCATGAGCTCCCGGACCTGGAGCAGTCTCTGAAAAGGCTGGTGACTCCGTGCGATGAGAAACTGAAGCTCATCATAGACAGATTCTTTTCCGACTACAAGAAAGAGGTGGAGAACCATTTTGCCTATGAAGAGTCTGTGGTTTTCCCTTATATAGAGACATTTTCGACGGACCATGACGGACAGGGCTATTCCATCGAGCAGTTCGAGGAGAACCACAGCAATATCGATGAAAAGCTGTGGGACCTGAAAAACATCGTGATGAAGTATCTGCCGGAAGTCTGTGACACGGTGTTGAGGAACGATGTCCTGTATCATATATGCTATCTTGAAGATGACCTCGGGAAGCACACTCTCATAGAGAACAATGTACTTATTCCGATGATGACCAGACTGGAAGAAAATGAAACACGGAAATAGAGTCAAGGTACTTCTGATCATTCCTTCACGGATAATGGCAAGGGGAATGGAAGGCGTATTCCATGACCTTGGGGAGTTTTCCGTGGAAGGTATCCTGACCGACCTTTCACGCACGAGCGAAGTCAGGCTGAAGAACATGGATGCGGATATGATCGTGGTGGACCCGGTGATATTCGACAGTGCGTCGAGAGCTGTCGGGAAATCCCGCATAGCCGAGTATTCGGATGCAGCCGTAGTCGCTCTCCAGACTGTCCCCATGGAAGACGAGGTGTGGAGACAGTACGATGAAGTCATCAACATATATGATGCGCCGCCGGCGATCATCAGAAAGCTGCGTGCCGTGCTTGCCGGCAGAAAGGACTCGCCCAAGACTGACAGCCAGGAACTGTCCGTCAGGGAAAAGGAGATACTTGTCTGTGTGGCCAAGGGCATGCTGAACAAGGAAATCGCCGACCTGTACAATATTTCCATCTATACAGTCATCACGCACCGGAAGAACATAACCAGGAAGACAGGTATCAAGACCGTTGCCGGACTGACCGTATATGCGCTTCTGAACAATCTTATAGATGCCAATTCAATAGAGTAGAGAATATATGGACCTGAACTTCTGGGGCCTGGCAGCAGGTCTCGCTACATTTTTCATTATCGGCGCTTTCCATCCCATAGTCATAAAGGCGGAGTATTATTTCGGCAAAGGCTGCTGGTGGGTTTTCCTGCTTGCAGGGATTGTCTTTGCAGTCCTGTCTCTGCTGGTTGCGAATACATTCGGGGCCACAATCCTGGGTGTGATATCCTTTTCCTGCTTCTGGTCCATTCTGGAGCTGTTTGAACAGGAAAAGAGGGTGGAAAAAGGATGGTTCCCGAAGAATCCGCGGAGGAAATAGCGCTACGGCTCCGTATTCCGGGGCCTACGAGTATTTTTTCGGGAAACGCAGAAGGATAGCCAGGAAGGCCATCAGTCCCAGAGCATAAGGATAGTAGAGATACTTGATTATGGACAGGGCGGAGACTCCTGCAAGACCTGCAGCCATGAGCATCTGTGCCCCGTACGGGATGATTCCCTGTACCATGCAGGAGAATGTATCCAGAATACTGGCAGTCTTTCTTTTGTCCAGTCCGAACTTCAGGGTGATGTCTTTTGCAAGACGTCCGGTGGTGATGATTGCAATGGTATTGTTTGCCGTACAGATATTTGCAAGGCTCACAAGAGCCGCTATACAGAGTTCGGCCCCGCGCTTGCCCTTGATTTTCTTCGTGAGTCCGGAAACGATGAAGTCTATTCCTCCGTTTGTCCGTATCATCTCCAGCATCCCTCCTGCCAGCATGGTCACTATGATGAGTTCTCCCATGCCCCCGATTCCCTTGCCCATGGCGACAAGCCATCCTGTCCAGCCGAAGTCCCCGCATGAGAATCCGATAATGGCGTTGGCTGCAATCCCGAGAGCGAGTACCGATACGACATTCATTCCGGCCAGGGCAAGCCATATCACCATTATGTACGGGACGAGCTTTATCCATGCTATGGAGTCTGTCTGGCCGGGGATTTCAGTTCCTGTCCCGATAAGTACGTATGCAGCTGTGACGACAAGGGCGGCCGGAGCCGCAATCGCCACGTTGACCCTGAACTTGTCTTTCATGGCGCATTCCTGGGTGCGGGTCGCTGCGATGGTCGTATCGGAGATGAACGAGAGGTTGTCTCCGAAGAACGCCCCGCCGGCTACAATTGCCGTCATGAATGCCGTTCCGACACCTGTCTGGCCGGCGATTCCCGCCGCGACCGGGACAAGGGCCACGATAGTACCGACGCTTGTGCCTATGGCCATGGATATGAAACATGAAGCCAGGAAAATCCCGGCATAAAGGAGCTTGTCAGGGAGAACCCTCAGCGTAAGTCCGACTGTGGCGTCTACTGCTCCGATCTCCTGTACCGTGGAGGCGAATGCTCCTGCCAGAACGAATATCCAGATCATCAGCAGCACGTTCCTGTCTCCGGCTCCGCTTGAGAATACGGCTATTTTCTCTTCTGTCGTACCCCTGCTTGTCAGAAGAGCGTATATGGAAGCCACCATAAATGCGGCGGTAATCGGAATCTTGTAGAAATCCTTCTCCAGAAGGGAAGATACCAGATATACGGCCAGAAATACGACCAGAGGACTCAGGGCCAGCCAGCCGTTCATCTTCCGGCCGCCTTTCCCGAATCCTCCGGCAAAGTCCGTATATTTGTCAGGAATGATACCCATTGCCGTCGATTTTCAGAAACAGGCTGCAAAAATAGCAACTTTTCCCGACCGGAGCAAAAACTCAGAACCAGTACCCGATTCCGAACAGCAGTGTATTCTTCAACGTTTCCGACCCTGTGAGCCATGTTGCGTCCAGACTGAATCCGGCCAGCCGTATTCCGATTCCTGCAGAAGCAAAAGAAGAAAGACCTTCCGAACGGTCCCCGTAATGATAGCCGGCGCGGACAAATCCTATATCGCAAATGCTGTACTCCAGGCCGGCTCCGGCCATAAAAGCCCCGCTGAACAGGTAGTCGGCTTCCGCATTGACGGTGAGTCCGAAGCCTGATTTCCAGGCCGCTCCTGCCTTTACAAGCATCGGGAGAGAGTAGCTGCTGTCTCCACCGTAGCTTATTCTGGTACCTGCGTTGCAAAGGGCGGCGCCTGCACTTACCGATCTTCTCTGCCATGAGACGGAAATGTCTGCACCGAAAGCTGTTCCGGAGAGTCCTTCACTTATCGAGGAGTTCATGACTTTCCCCGTGACGGCCAACGAAAGTCCGTCAATAATCTGCACCGATACGGCAAGATTGCCTGCAAGTTCGGCAGGGGTGAAGTGCCCGGTGATCCCCCCGGATGCGGAAGTGATATCCATAGGTCTGTCCATCAGGTACTTGCCGGAAAGTCCGATGCCAATCCTGTTTCCCACTCTGACAAATGCGCCGAATCCTATGTTCTGGCTGTCTGCCGAGCCGGGAGCCCACAGACTGTAGCTGGCCCCCGCGGCAAAGGTCTTTTCCGAAAGGGACATGGCTGCAGCGTTGTTGTCAACTGCGAATGCATTTGCCTCTCTTGCTACGGATGCACCTGCAACCGCAGCCGATTCGGGATCCGAAAACACCAGCAGAGAGGAAAGGGCCTGGGCTTCGGATAAGGGACATGAGAGCAGACAGGCTGCCAGTATAATGCATATTTTCTTTTTCATAAATCTATTGTTTGGCGACTGGATAACTTGCATCTATGCCACTGCCTTTGATGCTTACATAATAAACTCCGCCCGGCATACCGCTCATGTCGACACTTACCGGAGCGAACGGTGATATGTCTGCTTCTTTCCGGCGGAAGACAGTTGCTCCCGCCTTGTTGGAAACAGTGATGTCCGCAGTGACCGTTTCACCGGTGCGTATGTTCAGGATGTCTTTCACCGGGTTCGGATAGAGATCCATTTCACGGGAACCGTCACGCACGAGCACATTGAAGGAGCAGGATACGGACTCGCCCCTGCCGTCGGTCGCAGTAACCGTGACGACGGTCTGTCCGTATGAATTGGCCTTCATTTCGAAAGTGTCGCCTGATATCGTGCCCTTGACGATAATGCCGGTAGTGGAAATCGAATATCCGTATACAAGATCTTCTCCGTCTGCATCACCGAATATTCCGGAAAGACTGAAACTTGTGCCGGATGTTCTGGAATTGAATACCACATCGTCGATTTGACTGATTACCTCAGGACTGTGGTTTTCCCCGACAGTATAGGAGAATCCGAGTTCAGATGCATCGTACGAGTCGTCGGCCCTGACTGTTCCATGGTATGTCATGCCTTCCCGGGCTTTTAGTGCGTTTATGGTGAGGGTCAGAACGCCTTCTTCCGATATGGTGGCAATGAGTCCGTCCAGAGAAGCTGTCCCTTCCGCCGGGAGCACTTCGCATGTAACGTCATGACCGTCCGGATCGTTTACGTCAAAGTGAAGTACGCCGGTTTCATGAGATTTGAGAGTAAGAGAGGTGCCTTCTGATGCCGTGACGGACGGAGGAGTATTCTGTCCGGTAGTGCAGCTTGTCTGGCAGGAAAGCTCCGAGAAATCCCCGAAAATGTTCCTGCTTCTGATCCGGAAGAAATATTCTGTACCGAAATCCAGTTGTCTGATAGCGTATTCCAGCATTTCCGGAGAGTCATTGCCTGGAGTGAAAAGCAGATGTACAGTGCGGTCGGACAGATTGTCCGGGTCCATGTCTTCAAGTGAAGATACGGAATAATATATGTCATACGCATAAGGGACATTCCCTTCACTGTCTTCCGGTGCAGTCCATTGCAGGAAGATACTGTTGCTGACTGCTTCTGCACGGAAATCGTCTCCTACAGGTACAGGAGGAGCGGGACTGCTGGCGACAGCCGCGCCTGCATCGGCAAGGCCTGTTCCGAGCATTCCGGAGTATGCCGGGTTGTAATCATATATGACAGGGTTTGCCGTGCCCAGCAGAATGTCTTTCAGCTGGTCCCGTGTAAATCCGGGGCCGCCGAAACGTGAAGCTATAAGGGCGGCTATTCCTGTGACATGCGGGCATGCCATTGATGTTCCTTGCATGTAACCGTATGATCCGCTGCCGGAAGTCAGTGTCGAATATATCAGGAAGCCTTTTTCCGCATCTCCTCCAGGAGCTGAAATATCCACCCAGGAGCCGTAATTGGAATAATAGGCCAGTTCGTAGTCGGCACCAACGGATGCGACTGCCACCACATTGTCATTCATGGCCGGATAACTTGTCGTGCTGCTTTCATTTCCGGCTGCGAAGATACACAGACCTCCGGCGACAGGGCCTGTCTGGCTGCCGTGTTCGTCAAATCCCGCATAAGTGTTGAAATAGTCTATGGCATCGTTGATGAATTCCGTATCTTCGTCAATACCCCAGCTGCAGTTCATGATGACAGCTCCGTTGTCTGCCGCATATATTATGGCCTCGCCGATGAAAGCCGGGTAGCTGTCGTCGATGTTTGTCTGTACGCTCATAAGCCTGACCCCGTTGCCTTCAGGGCTGTCTCCGCCGGCTATGCCGCTGATTCCCGTGCCGTTGTCGTTTACTGCCGCTATAGTACCTGCAATGTGTGTCCCGTGGTCTCCCGGTACCAGTTCGGGACCTACCGGATTTGTATTGTCCATTGTCACGAAGTTCCATCCGTGGATATCATCGACATAGCCGTTGCCGTCATCATCCACTCCCGGTTCCCCGTTTGCTTCGGCTTCATTTGTCCAGATGTTCCCGGCAAGGTCTTCATGACTGCATTCGATTGCAGCGTCGCATATGGCTACAATGACATTTTCGGATCCGCGTGTGACTTCCCACGCAGGCAGGATGTTGATGTCGGAGCCAGCTGCAGCCCCGCTTACGGTGCCGTCATTGACGAAATCCCACTGAAGACCGAAGTCCGGATCGTTGAACGGGCAAACGGATGCGGATTTTGCCGGAAGGACGTAGCTGACTTTGTCTATTCCGGGAATACGCCCAAGGTCGGCGCCTGCTTTTGTAAGCGGCAGCTCAGGGGAGAAGCAGACCGTGTACCAGAGATTCAGCCCGGCTTCCCGGTGCCGCGCACTGAATTTCCCTCCCTGAGGTATTGCAGGCCTGATGCTGAAGTCCCCGAGAGCCGAGAGATCCAGAGCTTCCGGACAGTCTTCGTAAGCTTTGTCCATTTTGATCTGGATTATTCCCGGTACGGCGCTTTCAGGTACAGTAGTGTTTCCCGGCTGTCCTTCCCCGGTGTCCCGCAGTTGCTCTACAGAGCAGGCGGACACTCCCTGGAACGCGAGGAGTATCAATAAGTGTCTGAATTTCATATGGAGAAAAGCTGATTGGTATTAAAGTGAAAAGAGGCGCGGCGAAACGCCACGCCTCCGGGAGATATTGAAAATCCGATTAGAAACCGAGATATGCTCCAAGGTCTCCGGCGAAATCAGGAAGGGCAAGATATCCGAGAGTGGTCTGACCCCACCAGATACCTTCTTCCGGGCAATATGGAGCCCAGCAGAACTGTACAAGTGTGCCGTTTTCGAGCATTACGTTATCGGCATCTCCTTCCAGATCCACGCCGCTTGGCAGGAAATAGTACACACCGCCATAGGTATCATAGTTGTATCCTGTGCTTATTGCAGGGATAATGGCGCTTCCTGAAGAGAATGAAGTGTTGCCCCAGCTGACATTACCGGCCTCGTCTACTGAAAATTCTATGTATTCAGGAACGGAACTTGAACTTGCCGGGACCATGGCTCCTCCCCATGCGTCATTGGCTGCAGACTGAGGGAACGGATTGTAGAATCTGTATATTCCGTACCCGTCCGCTTTGCGTACTTCCACTTTCTGGATATTAGGATTGGTGGACATGAGCAGGAACTGGTCAAACCACTGGCCTTCTCCGAGAACTGTCCAGCTGTAGTCTTTTGCAACGCTGACATTTACTGATGTAATGGCAGTATTCGGATCGAAACAGGTCTGGCCTTCGGCAATGGCAAAAGTTCCGCTGTAGCCTTCACCTATCTGCATCTGTTCTACACTGAATGTTATTTCTGTCTGATATTCACCGGGAGCGAAAGTGACTGATGACGGCACTCCGAATTCCGGGGCAAGATTGTTTGCCTTTTCAGTGTCCGCATTGTTGTAAAGGGTACAGTTGAGGTTGACTGTCAGTTCGTTATCAGCCTTTGCCCTTGCCAGATCGACAGAGTAGGTCGTGACTTCAGGACCGAGAGCAGTCGCAGTGACTACGCTCTGGACGAAGCTGACACCGTCCGTTTCCGGGGTGTAGGTCTCCCTTGTGTCGGAAACATCGCAGGCAGAGGCACCGGCAGCAAGCAGGGCCATGCCCAAAATATATTTGAATGTATTTTTCATTTTCATTCCATTTTATTGTTATTCACCACTGTTTCCCTATTCTCCCTTAGGAGCAAGAGCCGGGTCATCTCCCTCGCTGTCGTTTGAAGGAGTACTTCCGAGCGGGTTCTGAAGGATAAGAGGATTGGCATCGATTTCAGTCTGAGGTATAGTCAGAACCCAGTCGAAACTTTCAGGGTTTTCTGTCTGCAGGCTGTTCAGTGCTGCGATTGCATCGACAGGGTGTCCCATTTCAACTGTCCTTTCAAAACCCTGGCGCAGACGTTTTATGTCGTATACACGTCCGTATTCTCCCCAAAGTTCGATTCTGCGCTGGAGTATGATTTCTTCAAGCAGCGAACCGGTCTCGTCTGTGGTAAGAGTCCCGAGCTGTGTCCCGCTGAGAGAAGAGCAGTCATAGCCCGGTTCACGGCTTGACATAAGGGCATTGAGAGTTTCACGGGCTTCTCCTTCATTGCCAAGCCGGCATGCTGTTTCAGCCACGACAAGCTGCATCTCAGGCGCACGCATGAAGATGTGGTCAGCTCCGGTAGTCGGGTCCGTAACTGCAGAGCCCTGCTTGTTGCCGAACTGGAACTTGTACTGCTGGAGTCCCATGGTGACACCGTCAGGCATTATCTCTGATCTCCACCAGTCGCGTCTTCCATCATTTTCACCTATTCTGTCATAAAGCCACTGTGAGACGCATTTGCGTGCAGCTTCACCGTATCCTCCGAAGTCCTTGTCCATGTGGGCAAGGAACTGAGGATTGGTGGTACCCTGGGCTGCAATGATTTCCGCACCCCAAAGGACACTGGCGTCAGTAGCGTCGTTGAAATGGTATGAAGCGTCGAATGAGTAGTCTGCACCGCCTGCGAGGGCGGCAACGGCTGCGTCATGGGCTGTCTGCCAGTCACCCATGTAGAGGGCGATACGCGCTTTCATGCCGTTGGCCGAGTACTGGTCGAAATGCGATACGTGCTGTTTGCTCATGCCTGAAAGGAGGGTGACGGCGTTTTCGATATCGCTCATCGCCTGGCCGAACACTTCACTGTTTGTGGCGCGTGCCTTGCCCGGAGTTCCGGAAATGGTAGGTTCGGTGTATATAGGGACGCACAGCCTGTCTTCGTGACCTATGTAGCTGCGGGCGAAAATCATTCCCAGATAGGCATATGAGTATGCCCTGATTGCATATGCATTGCCCATGATGTAGTTCACGTCGCTGGAATTTCCCTCCATGGTCTCCTGCGCACTTAGGATGTAGTTGGCATTTGATATGAGAGTATAGTAATAGTTCCACAGATCGTATGACCTCCAGGAGGAGCTTGTCCACATGTCTTTCACCATATAAAGATAGTCATACCAGAACCATCCGTTACCTTGTGCTGCCATGATCATGTCTTCTCCCATTACATCTGCCATCAGGTTGTAGCCCTGAGGTCCGACGCATTGGTGCTGGTTGCCTGAAGTTGTCCAGCCCCACTGCCACAACATGCGGATAGTTCCGTTGAGTGCCTGATATCCACCATCGGTGGTTGTGAGCATGGAGGTTCCTGAGACCCTGTCAGTTGGGTTGGTCTCGAGCATGTCCGGATTGCAGGAAGCCAGGCTCAAGCCTGCCGCGGCAAGCAGTATATATACAAATTTTTTCATTTCTTCTTGATTTTAGAAATTGATGTCGATTCCGACTGAAATGGCTCTTGTAGGAGCATATACGAAGTCAGTGCCTCCTGATGTGCTGTACTGAGGGTTCATACCGTTCAGTTTGCTGAAGAGGGCAAGGTTGTCTCCTGTAGCGAATACTCTCAGGGATTTGATGCCAGCTTTCTTTGTCCATTTCACAGGTAGTGTATAGCCGAGCTGTATGGATTTGATAGCGAAATATGAAGCATCTATCAGCCATCTGTCGGCAGCAAGTCTTCCTGAATTGACAAGAACGGCAGGAACATCAGTAACGTCACCTGGTTTCTGCCAGCGGCGGAGTACGTTGCTGCTCCAGGTATTGCCGACATACTGGACTTCCATTGCGGTAGCATATACCGAGTCATATACTTTGCCACCTACGGAGAATGTGGTGAGGAAGCTGAAGTCGAAGTTCCCGAAGTAGAACTCCGAGCCGAATGATCCCTGGAACAGAGGCTGGCGGCTTCCCATGTAGTATTTGCTGTTGTTGGCAGCAGTCTCGTCGCTGGTGACATATTCCGAGCCGGGAACCATTTCCCCGTTCTTATCTGTCTTGTATGCCCAGTAGAGAAGCTGTCCGTTTGCAGGATCCACGCCGGCTACCTTCGATACATAGTATGTATAGATAGGCATTCCGACCTTGATGACCTGGGCTCCGGAAGTGATTTCATCAGTCTCGGTCAGGGCAGTCACTTTGTTCCTGTTGAAGTATGCCATGAGAGTGGAATTTGCGCGGAATTTCGACTTGTTGGCCCAGTTCACCCTGACAGATCCCTCGAAGCCTTGGTTGGTCATTGATCCCACATTGGCGTTGTATCCGGTGAATCCTGTAGACATTGCCATAGGGTAGTTCAGGAGCAGGTCTGTAGTGTTTGAGAAATAGTATTCGGCGGAAAGTTCGAGCATACGGTTGAAGAAGGTTCCTTCAAGTCCGGTGTTCCAGGTGCCTTTCTTTTCCCAGCTTACTTTCGAGTTTTCAAGAGAAGAGATTACCGCTCCGGAGTTTCCTGCATTCGGCCATGTAAGGTCATAGAAAGACTGCCAGAGGTAGAAGTCGCTTGCTCCGAGGGAATTGAGAATGTTGTCATTTCCCAGCTGTCCGTATGAGAGCTTGACCGTCATGTTGTCAATCCATGAAGCATCTTCCATGAAACCTTCTTCGGAAAGTCTCCATGATCCTCCCAATGACCAGAACTGTCCCCAACGGTAGTCCCTGTGGAAACGAGACGAACCGTCGGTACGCCATGTGGCTTCGATATAGTACTTGTCCGCGAAATCGGCTGCGATACGTCCGAAATACGACTCTATGCGGTATGCCTCTGAGTACGAGTTGTTGGTCGAAGTGGCGTCAGATGCTGGAGCAAGCTCGAATATACCAGGGTATACGCCGTTTCTGGAAGCATAGAGGTACTGGTAGTCATAGTTGTAGAACTCATGTCCTGCCTGCGCGAGGAAATGGAACTTGCCGAACGTACGCTCGTATTTGAGAATCTGGTTCCATGTATAGGAGAATGTCCTTGTAGAATACTTGGAGATTGAACCCGCTGTCGCTGTTCCGTCTCCGTGATAAGGGTTGGTGTATGTGGAAACCCTGCGGTTGGCGATGTCGGCACCGAAATTCGTGGTGAACGACAGTCCTCTGAAAATGCCCATGATATCCTTGTCTCCACCGAAGACAGCGTAGGCGCGGACACCTGAGTTGTCATAGAGGGTCTGGTAGTTGTTCTCGTGAAGATCACCGAGAGTGTTGAATCTTGATGCTGTAGGACGGTTGTTACCTACGGTATTGTCACCGTAGTCATACTGTTTTTTACCGTTTTCATCGAGAAGGTCTGCTCCATTGGCATCCTTGAGGTATACAGGATATATAGGAGCCATGAACTGTGCGGTGTACCATGCGTTGCTTGTATAGGTTCCGTCAGTTATGCTTGTACTGGCCTGATCGGTGTAGGAATAGCTGACACTGGCTCCGAGCTGCAGCCAGTCGGTAACGGTATGGTCTACGCTTGCACGGAGAGAATATCTCTTGAATCCTGTTGTGGTGAGCACTCCCTTATCGTCCAGATAGCCGGCAGAGAACGCGTATTTGGTCTTATGGTCACCGCCGCTGACTCCGAGTGTGTATTCCTGGCGGACAGCAGTCTTGTTGGTGATGGCATCCATCCAGTCCTCGTTCCATGAAGATACGGCATCCGGCTGGATATGTCCTGTGGCAGGGTCGATGAGAGTAGCCCATGTATAATTCTTATAAGGATTGTAGAATTCTCCGCCGAGCTGGCTGGACATGTTGGCAGAAGCCATGGAAGCAGCCTCATCGAAAGAATATCCTCCGTTCAGGTAATAGTTGTTCCTGAGTGCTTCCCATGTGAGCTCGACGAACTCGTCCTGTGATACCAGATCGTATCTCCTTACGGAGCGGGACTGAAAACCGACCTGAGCCTTGAGGTTTACTGACAGATGTCCTTCCGAACCTCTCTTTGTGGTAATCATGATGACACCGTTTGCAGCACGAGAACCGTAAAGTGCGGCAGCTGACGCATCTTTGAGGACCGTCATGGACTCGATGTCGCTCGGGCTTATTGATGACAGATTGCCGTCGAAAGGTATGCCGTCCACTACATAAAGAGGCTGTGAGCTTGCGTTGATGGATCCGGTTCCTCGGATGGTGATTCCTGCACTGGAACCAGGCTGTCCTGAGCCGGAAGTGACAGTGATACCGGCGACCATACCCTCAAGGGCCTTGCTCACGTTGGAAACCGAACGTTTTGCAAGATTCGAGCTTCCGACAGTCCCGGCAGAACCAGTGAACGATGATTTTTTGGCAGTACCATAGGCTACTACTATGGTTTCATCAAGAGCTTCAGTGTCAGGGTCAAAGACCACATTTATCACAGCCCGCCCGTTGATTTGCTCCTCTACGGTCACATAACCTACTGCCGAGAAGACGAGGACTCCGTCGCTGGGAGCGTTGATTGTGTAGTTACCTTCTGCATCCGCAGATGTGCCGTTAAGCGTACCCTTGACCATAAGGGATGCGAAAGGAACCGCTTCGCCTGTCGCGGCGTCAGTGACCGTACCCGTGATTCTCATATTCTGAGCGAATACGCTGACTGCTATAAACAGCGACAAGGCACTGAGAAACAGTTTAGCTTTTTTCATAAGCAAAAAAACTTAGTTAAACATAAATATTGATACACGTATTTCGTCTGATCCTCCACCCCTTCCGGCCATGCTGAAAGCCGTGTCCCCGGCTTCCCGGAAAAGCCGGTTCCCGATGCACTTTTTAAGGGGCGTTTTTCAGGGCATGGCCGGCAATCAGGAAGTTTCCGGGCCTGTGCGCTGGAAGAAAGCGGAAAGCCTTATGAATGGGGCCGGCAGAGAGGCCGCCGTATGAAATTCCGGACCCGAGCGTACGGCGGTTTTGTGTAACATGATGACTGTTAGTGCAATACAAAAAGAAACTGTGCTTAAGACCCCTTTTTTCATGGTCTTAAGCACAACCGTGTAAATGCAATATGTTGACTATTAATGCATTGCTCTGATTTGTCCGTACGCTCGGGTCCGGTTTCTCAGGAGGAAGGACAGTCCAGTCACTATGCTTCGGAAGCCTTCCACTGCCCGACAGTCCTTGTGGCCGAGTCGAAGTTCACCCCTACCTTCACCACTTTCCGTCCGTCGGCGGTATATGGCACCAGATATCCCTTGCTGTCTATCTGGCGCAGAGCGTCCTCAGCTGATCCGTCCACCTTCAGCTCGAACACATAGATATGGGTTGATGTCTTGATCACGACATCCGCCCTGCCGGCAGCACTCCTGACTTCGCTATCAACGTACAGACCTGTCATGGAAAACAGGAGATAGAAGATGGTATGATAGTGCTTCTCCGTCTTGTTGTCCAGATCATAAGGGATGGACGCGAAGAAGGCCGTAATGCGATTCATGCAGCTGGCGATATCGTTCTTTTTCAAATCTGATACTACGCCTATAATAAAGGAGTTGCGACTTAGATTCACATCGTTTACGTAATATGGGACAAGCGCCCGGATAAATCCGAGTCGGACCTCTTCATTAGGATACGCGAGAGTGTATATCCTGTAGACCGGATCATAACTTTTTATAGTCAGATATCCGCTCTGGTACAAGACAGGCAGAGGACTTATTATTTTCTCTGTCGGAGCGTCAAATTGCTCCGGCATAGCCTGCACCCCTTCCAGACTTTCAATGTCGAAATCATATTTCCGGAGCAAGTCCAGCAGATAGGTAGGGGTGCCGGATGAGAACCAATAATGGTCATAATCAAGATTGTTCAATGCATTCAGCAGACTGAAAGGGTTGTATATGTCCTCGCACTCCGGACTGAAATGATACCCGTCGTACATCTTCTTAAGGTGCTCCAGAGCCTCCTCATAACTCTCCCCGTTCTTCGCCGCAAGCGCCTCCACATCCGGTGCCAGTTGCTCCCTCAGCTCCCTGTCCGTGATTCCGCAGATCGCGCTGAAGCGGTCCTTCATACTGATGTTCTGAAGGCTGTTCAGCTCGCTGAAGATGCTCATCTGGCTGAACTTGCTTATCCCGGTAATAAACACGAACCGAAGCATCGCATCGCTCATCTTTACCACGCTGTAGAAACTCCTCAGCATGTTACGCAGCTTTTCCTGAAGCTCGGGGTTCCCGTTGCTGTCCAGAAGAGGGGCATCGTATTCGTCCACCAGAAACACCACCTGCCGCCCCGTCTTCTCGTATGCCCTCCGGATGATGCCCCCGAACCGTCCGGCAGGGGTCACTTCTCCTTCCCCTTTCCCGTATCTCTCTTCCAGACGCGAAAGCTGGATGTCCAGCTGCTCGGACAGGTCATCAGTACTGAAGTACTTCGTCCCGCTGAAATCGAAGTGGAGCACAGGATACTCTGTCCATTCCTTCTCCAGCGACTCCATCGCCAGACCGCGGAACAGCTCCTTCCTCCCGGAGAAATACGCCTCGAGAGTCGTCACCAAAAGGCTTTTCCCGAACCGACGCGGGCGGCTCAGGAAATAGATCTTGTCCGATGTGACCAGGTCATATATCATTCCGGTCTTGTCTACGTATACGCATTCCCTCCTGCGTATCTCGCTGAATGTCTGTATCCCTATCGGGTATCTCCTCCGTGCCGTTTCCATGTCCCTGATTTTATTGATGCAACTTCCTTCTGCAGACAAGTCAAAAGGATATATTCACAAATTAAGACATTTTTTACCGTTTTTGAAAATAAACTGCAAGCCGAGAGCAGTGCCGGAACTTGTTCAGGAAATGCCGAGGCGAAGCGTGATTGTAAACAAAGTTTAAAATATGATCCGGCAAGGTTGCCGGAAAACCGCGGCCCTACAGGAACCTGAATCCGGTGCCGGTGTTTGTTTCAGACTTGGTGCCCGACAAAAGTCCGGAAAGCACGTCTTCCGGAATGTCTGCTGCTTCATAGACAACATCCCCGCTGCCGTCATCAGGAGTAAGGGTCATTTCGGTCCGGTCGTTAGAAAAACTTGCAGTATAACTGCTGCTCCATGGCGTTCCGTCACTGTATGTCCCCGTCACCTGCCCGCCATCCTGGGTATAAGTCCCTTCATAATGTTCGTAATACGGAGTATAGACTCTTTGATAAAGGTCGAATGTCCCGTCTTCACCGAAAGATACGTATACGTCAGCCCTGTCGGATGAAATGGAGCTCCACTGTATCATGTGCCACTGGCCTGCAACAGGTCCTGACCCTTCAGGAAATTCAGGTCCGTTCTTCTTGCAACTGAGAACCGCTGTCAATGTCATGGCCGCTATTGCCATATATTTCAATATATTCTTCATTACTTTCCCTCCTTTCTAAAGCCAGCCGCCGTTTACCGGATTGCCGGGCCTTGCTATAAGTGCAAACTCTTTTTCAATCATCATTCCGTTTATGCCGGAGTCGCTGTTTGTTCCGGCTCGGAGCGTTACTTTCATTATGCCGGAACCTGGTTTTGAACATGTAAGAAGGATGCGTCCGCCGAAAACAGTAGGAGATGATGTAATTCCAAGACGTGATCTGTCCTCAGCCGAGATTTCCACCGTAGAAACCTGAAGATTAGGACTGCCGTCACCGATATATTCGGCGACATCAATCATCACTTGGGAACCTGTGGAAACAGGAATGCAGGTCGTACCCCGTATATTCATCAGGACCTGGAATGCGTCTATGTAGCCTGATCCCATCTTGTTCCTGTACGCAGACAGATCCAGTGTTGCCAGCTTGCCGCCACTCACATATTGCTTCATCCCTGTACAGTACTGATCGATTCCGTTGACCGATGTTAGCAGGATTGACTTGAATTCCTTGGATGTAAATGTCTTGCCGGTCTGAAGGGCATATGAAAGGCCCAAGGCCGCAACCCCTGAGACGTGCGGACAGGCCATCGACGTTCCCTGAAAGTAGCCGTATTCCCCTCCTGCAATTGTAGACAGAATCTGTGAGCCGGACCCTTCATTTTCCAGATAGGACTGGTAGGCGTCGCCTCCGGGTGCTGCTACATTGCATCCCGGACCGAAGTTGGTGTAATACGCCGGCGTATAGTCGCAGGACATTGCGGTAACTGATATATAGTCCTTGTATGCCCCAGGATATGCACCTATGGAACTCATTTCATTCCCTGCAGCGAATATGGCAATACCGCCGTCGACTGCATCACAGTTCTTTGTCCCGGAGAAATAATCTATTGCTTCTTTCAGGACACTTTCGTTCTGTTCATATTTGCTGTCTGATGTATACGCGCCCGCATCATAACCAAGGCTGCACTGTATGATTGCAGCGCCGTTATCTGCTGCATATTTGATAGCCTTGGCCAAAATACCTCCGGAACCGCCTTCTTCACCCCAGAAAACCTGACAGGACATTATTCTCGCTCCGTCCCCGTTCCCTGACCCTCCGGCAATACCGCTGACGCCTGTTCCATTGTTGTTCACAGCTGCCACAGTCCCGGCGACATGAGTTCCATGGGATGCCTCCAGACCTTCAGGCAATACAAGCGGAGAATCTGTCACGAAATTGAAGCCGTAGACATCGTCTACGAGCCCGTTCCCGTCATCATCAATGCCGTTCCCGGGTATTTCCCTGTCATTCATCCACATATTGGCGGCGAGATCAGGATGGTCCCACTGGACGGCATCATCGATGACTGCAACGACTACTCTCGGGTCTCCTGTGCAGAGATCCCACGCTCTGACACAGTTGGCATCCGCTCCGGCCTTTATCCCTGAATAAATGTCCGTATTCCCGACATTTTCATAGTTCCACTGAAGTCCCAGATAAGGGTCGTTGAATGCAGTTCTGCCGGAACCAGCCTTTGTCAACATTTCCGATACAGAAAGAGGAGTGACTTTAAAGTCCGATGCAATCTCGAGTTTTTGGTTGAACTCTACCTTTGACACTTCCGACACTGAAGCCAATGCAAGGGCAGCTTCCTTTAGATCCGTGCCTTTATCGAATTTTACAGTGTACCATCTGTGCAGCCCGGCCTTTCTTGTTCTCTCTTCATTCCGGATATCTACCGGGAAAAGACGGTTGAAAGACTCTGCCCCGATATTCTCCAGTACGGAATCGAAATCATCTATTCCGGAACGGGTCATCACCCCGCAGGCCTTTGTAAGGGCAGATTTCTCCACCTTTTCCACAGCGTTTTCGCTGAAGTACACCAGAAGGTTTCCGTCCACTGCATTTTCAGGAGAAAAAACCAGTTTGGATTCCGCAACCGGATCCGCTTCCGGCTCCTGAAGCCGTACAGTCTCCGTACAGGAATGGAACAGAACTGCAGCGGCAAGCAGACACGTCAGAACATTAATTTTCCTCATCTCTTTCTTTTTTATTTTCAAACTTACTGATTATTCCAAAAAAGAGTGCCAGGATTGACTGAAAAGTCACCCTGACACTCTTACATGTTGGTCTATAGTTTCCAGACAACAGACATTTCTGTTATTTCAGAGGCGCTTGCACATGGGTAGCAGTTGCCTTTACCAAACGCCTTTGTGTCTCATCTTTCGGAAGCGGGTCACATTTACTGCCTGTTGTGGCAACTGTAGTGAGCCTGTCAGCGGAACGTGCCTGATATATACCGGCCGGCTCTGCGACGGAGACATGTCGTAAGAACATATCAGCAGTACCGTTGAACATGAAACCAGACATCGGAGATACGCTGAGACTTGAAACGGCACTGGTTTCTGCACTTGGCCGATAAGGTTCAACTGTAGTGTCTTCAGTATAGAATACGCCGACTGTACCAAGCGGAGATACCGAACCCTCCACTATCAAGGCAAGAACGACCTCTATATTTGTATTGAGCGATTCCACCTCTCCGGAAGCATTCACTTTGAATACGACAGGGTCATCCATTGCTTCTGAACCATCCGCATATGTTGCCAGCGCAGTTGCACTGATGTTGTCGCTTGTAACATAACTTCCGAAAAAGCTTCCTCTATCTTCCTGTCCCGGGAATGTGCCGTCAAGAGTGAGTGTGCCTGCAGTCTCATCATATACCGCATTCCAGGACAATCCGTTTTCAAAACCAAGATCGCTGACAACAAATGATGTCCGGCTGTCAGGCTTCGGGGAAATTCTGAAAAGATTTTGCGAAACAAAGTCACTTCCGTCCGAACTTCCTCCCGGTATTGTGCAGGTCATCATGTATGGCCCGGTCACAAGAGTTCCGTCGTAAGGCACTTCCCCGGTGGCCAATTCATAGCTTACTGTTGCTGATTTTCCGTAATCGTTAGTGGCCGAAGCTATGAGCGTATAGCTGGTAGCTGCATCAAGGCCCTCAAAAATATCCCAGACCGGAGTGCCGGAATTAAGATCTGCAAGAACCTTGCTCATGTCACTGCCGACAGATGCTAACACTTCTTCGAGTGTGAAATCCAGCCAGAGAGCGGAATTAAATGTGCTTGTCGGCAGGAATGCCATTTTCAGATCTGTAATCTCGCTTCCGGTTATTTCATATACCAATGATGAATAATCCGGATATTCTGAAGCATATTCTGCGGCATTTTCATATTTACTGACAGGATACATGGCTACTTTGATGTCGCATTCAGGTATTGTTCCTCCAGACATGCCAGGGAAGTAGAATACACATACTGCAGCATCTTCCGCTTGGAAAGCACCGGAAGCGTCAGAAGGAACAGCTATCAGCGTATATCTTCCTGCCTGAAGAACAGCCTCAACAGATACAGTTGCAGTACCGTCGCTTTCTGCAAGATCTTCAAGGGTAGAGGTATTCTCTGCAGTCCCGTCAGTGATTGCGGCAATATATGAATTAATGCTGGATGTAACGTCACCTGCAGCAAACATGTAGGTAATTCCGGCCACGTCCGCTCCGTAAGTAAAATCAAATACTGCTGATGCCGTTTCGTTGTCGGATGCTACCCTCATGCCTGAATATTCAGCTGCAAGCGAGTAATCGGTCACTTCGTATCCTGGCAGCACGATGCGGAACAGTCCGCCTCCATTGGACATAAGCCCATAGTATTCAGAATTGCCAAGGAAGATTTGACTGGCAGGGAAAGTTATGATCCCCTCTTCCAGAACGCCTGGTTTGAACGACTCAATGTAAAGTATGCCGAGATTGTTGCTGGACCCATCTTCAATGCCGGTAGGTTGCAATGGAATCAAGACTGCTGCAGGATCTGTACAGTCAATGGTAATGTTTGTTGGTGTATACGACTTTACATATCCTTTACCTACAATCTCTTCCTCTGTACCACCGAAAAATTCAGTGAGAAAATTCCATCCGTACATGTTTTCTATCATATACAGGCCTTTAGTGGATTTGTTCTCATATACAGGGACTTCAACTTCAACGTTACCGCCACTCCACATACCTGTGAACCAGTCATCTCTGTACTTTCCAGTTCCGAGATATTCCCATGGCCAAGGAGTCAATGTGAGACTCAATTGTGAGTAACCGTAAGGAGTTGTATTCTCCGGATCATTGAGGAGAAGCGCCAGAGAGTATGTGGTACCGTCAACCATGTCTGCACGCTTGAATGATACCACCAGAGACGCCTCGTCTTCTCCGTCTGCGAATGTCACAGACTCAGGGATGGTGAAGAGAGATGTCGGATCAGTTTCGTTTTGGCTGAAATCAGATAATACTGTAACAGTATATTCTCCTGCAGTATTCGCCCTTTTTACCGGGATAGTGACAGAAGTCGTATTGTCATCCAGACTATAGTCTGTCTGCGTAGTCTCCGGGAAAAAGACCTGCATTCCGGAAGCTTCAGGTCCCGGCTGGAACTCTTCTTCTGTGCAGGAGGTGAATGCTCCTGCCAAAAGGGTGAGACCCATAAATAAAATTAATCTTATGTTTTTCATATGAATATTATCTTAATTATTCAACGTCGTAGGACATGCAAGGATCCGGGTTATTTGTCGTAAGAAGGATTTCGTTTCTCTGTGCAATGGATACTGGAATTGTCTGGTTCCACCATGGAGCCCTGCCCTGGGTGTCGAGACGGGCACCTGAAGGAGCATTGTTGGATGAGTTCTGAATGCTCTTATTCAATCTCTTCATGTCAAAGAGGATAAGGCCTTCTCCCCAGAGTTCGATTCTTTTTTGGAAAAGGATTTCATCGATCAGGTTGTCTCCTGAAGAATTTGCAGCGGATACCTTATAACCAGGAGCTCTATTTGCCATGAAGCTCTCCAGTAGAGTTACGGCCTGTCCTGCATCATAATGTGCAACTGCTTCGGCTTCAGTCAAGTACATTTCTTCTACTCTCATCAGAGGAATGCTGGTTACATTTGCAGTAGAATAGTCTGACTTTTCACCGCCTGCAGTATGGAATTTGGTACTTGCATAAGCCGCTACTGTCTGGAACTCCTCTTCTGTGAGATTAGTGTACGGCTCAAAAGCCGACCAGTCACGTTCCGGGTTCACGAATGAAAGACGACGGAAGTCGTTCGGATCTATGCGGGCATACAGGTTTGAAGGAATTCCAGGCTGTGCCAGATAGCCGTAGCCATACATTGCATCAAGACTCATATGGGCACTCCATGAAAGAAGGTTATTCAGGACAGTGTCTGTAGACTGGATCATGGCCCACATCCAAGCCGCATTGACAGTATTGAAGCCAGTAAGAGGATCAAGCCACTGGGCAGAAGTCATGATTGCGCATCCTGATGTTTCGATAGCCTTTCTTGCAAACTCGGCTGCAAGCCTGTAGGCAGCTTCACCAGTAGGCACATTCTCATAAGAGACATCTGTGAATTGTCCGAGCCACAAGTATGTCCTTGCCTTAAGTCCGTAAACAACTGCCAGCGAAGGAAGGTTTTTCTGCACCGGTGCATACCCTGCCAGACATGCTTCGGCATCATCCAGGTCGGACAAAATAAATTCGAAAGCCTGTTCGCGTGGCATGCGCGGGTTGTTACGGAGTTCGTCCACAGTAGAAGTCTCTGTGACGAGAGGGACGGTAAGACCGTCTACTGCCTGCCTCTGGGTTTCATAATTTCCAAGTTTCGGAGCCTTGGCAGGAAGCGGGTCGTAGTGTCTTACAAGGTCGAGATAGAAGAGAGCGCGGAATGCCTTGGCGATTCCTCTAGACTCTTTCAGTGATTCATCCTCGCCTACCGTGGCCAGGACATCATTCGCTGCCTTGATGAACTGGTAATAGTTCAGATAATGCAACATTGACCATCCGCTTGCAGCATCAAGGCCGGATGTCTGGCAAGGATAAAGCCATGCCTGCCAACGGTCATAATACTGGTTGCCACCAGGAAGGTTTTGGGCAACAGGAAAAACATCACCGGAAAGACGATCGTTTGCTCCCATTATTCCAGGATATCCGAAATCAACATGTTCTCCCAAATCAAGATAATTGGTTATCATTATCGTCGGGATGGATGCAATCATGCCCTCTGTTGCTATAGGGGATTCTGCTATCTGTTCCGAAGTAGCGTTTCCTCCCTCGGGGAAAGTTTCCTCAATGCACCCAGACAGCAACAATGCAGCTCCGGCAAAAACGCAAGTATTGAAAAATATTCTTTTCATTTTACGACTGTCTTTAAATTAGAATGTAAGGGTTATGCCTCCGGAAATGGTCCGGACAGGCGCATAATAGAACGGATTCGTAGATCCGGAAATAGACTGTCTAGGATCAAGCCCCTGACGTGCTGACCAATACCACAAGTTGTCGCATGTGACATATATGCGGAAACTGTCTACAAGGAACTTGCGAGTAATGTGTTTAGGAAGCGTATATCCGAGAGTGATATTCTGGATGTTAAGATAAGATGCACTGGTAAGGAATCTGTCTGATGTGGCATTTGAATATGTATCACCATAAGACATACGCGGGATATCCGTACCGGTGTTCGTCGGAGTCCATGAGTCCCACAGGTCGCGGTGGTATGTAAATCCAGTCGATGTACCTGTAGGCGAGCCCATGAAGCGAGCATAACCGCTGTCATATACCAGACCTCCGAGTTGATAAGTGAAGTTCACCGAGAAATCGAGTCCTTTCCATGAGAGGGATGTTCCGAATCCTCCATAGAGGTCCGGAGTGGCGTCGCCCTGAATCTCGCGTCCGTTGGAGGATGCCTCAGAATAATTCGTTGTAGTGACCCTTTCAAGCTCCCCGCTTTCAGCATTTGTCGTATAAGTGTACCACATGGATTGTCCTGTCGTCGGGTCGACTCCCGCATAAGTAGGAAGGTAGAACGAGAAGAATGATTCGCCTTCGCTGCGGAAATAGTTGCCGTCTAGAAGACCTGTCATCTTTCCGTCAGAAGTGGTGTTTGTCTTGTACTCGTCAGGCAGGAGAAGGAGTTTGTTGCGGTAATGTGTCATATTGAGATTGACGCTCCATACCAGATCCTTTGTCCTTACGATATCAGCGAACAGCTCAATTTCTACTCCTCGGTTTGCCATGTCTCCTATATTGGTATAATAGGAGTTATATCCGGCCTCTACAGGGACAGGCAGAGAGAACAGCATGTCCGAAGTCTTACGGTTGAAGAAGTCGATATTTCCTGACAATCTGTTCTTCCAGAACCCGAATTCAACACCAACGTTGAAATTAGAGTTTGTTTCCCATGTAATTTCAGGATTTCCTTTCCTCTCGAATACAGTAGTAATTCCTCCATTTCCATCATTTGAGATAGAATAATAGTCCACATAAAGATAGTCTGCAATACCATCATTTCCTTGTGAACCATAAGAAGCTTTCACTTTCAGCATATCAACCCATGGTGCATTGAACCAGCTTTCATCGCTAAGTATCCATGCTGCACCTACAGACCAAAAGTTACCCCATCTGTGATCAGGGTGAAAACGGGACGACGCATCTCTACGGTAAGATGCCGAGAAGTAGACGCGGCTGTCGTAATCATACTGGCCTCTGAAGAAATATCCTTCATTGTTATATTCAGCTACGGAAGATCCTGATGAGGAGTTGTCAACAACGGCTCCGCTAAGTTCAAGGTTTTCATATGAGAACATTCCGCTTCTTGTTGCATAGAGCCCGTATGATTTCCTGTTATACATCTCGTGCCCGAGAAGAAGGTCCATATGGTGAATCTCACCGAATGTCCTATTGTATGAGAGCAACTGCTGAAAGTTGTATGTGAATTCCCTGCTATGCTGTTTTGTAACAACACCACCAGACTCAGCAAATTGGCCGTAATAAGGGTTGAGCATTGTAGTGTGACGGGTCTCATCTACCGTAACGCTACCATTGACAGTGAGTTTCAAACCTTTGCAGAAAGTAATATCCGCAAATCCGTTTGCAGAAAATGCATTACCTTCGCTAATATATTTATTAAGCTGTATATCCTGAAGGTCATTGCTTTGACCTCCATTAGTTCTAAGGGCGCCACCGTTACGTCCATCTCCGGAGTCATACAAATCCATACCATATTGGTCTTTCATTATATTTCCGTTCCCGTCACGTATATAAACAGGGTAGATAGGCGCCATCATATATGCGGTTGCGAATGCATTGCCTCCATCTGCCGCACCTTCAGACCCAGTGTCATTACCATTGTTCCATACGAAATGCGTATATGCCATGTTCGCTCCGACTTTCAGCCAATTTTTTGCCTGATAATCGCCACGGAGACGTGCTGTCAGACGGTTATTTGAAGAACCGGCAATAATACCGTTGTTATCAAGGAAACCGAGTGAAGCATAAAAATTGGATTTGTCTGTCGCGCCTGCAACGTTGATGTTATACTCCTGACGGAATGAATTCCTATAGATCTCATCAAGCCAATTGTCTGGATAAAGGAGATATTCCTGTCCGTTGTAAAGGACTTTACGTCCGAGTGTTGCATTAGGATTCAGGCGGCCGTTGGCTCCTATGAGAGTCTGTCCATCCGGTACAGTATAGACGTTATATCCGACACCGCCCGCATTTGTAGATGTCAACAAGGCATTTGCCTGCGCGTATGCATCAGCTGTAGTCAGTCCGCTGTTTATGGTGTAATTGTTATACAATGATTTATATGCCATCTCGTAGAACTCGCCTGCATTGTCGATCAGGTCATAGGAACGGAGGGCCTTGTTGTTCATACCCCATTTTGCGTCAAATGTGACCTTTGCTTCTCCGGATTTGGCCCTCTTGGTAGTAACCATGATCACACCGTTCGCACCGCGGGCTCCGTAAAGGGCATTGGATGCAGCATCCTTTAATACGCTGATGCTTTCAATATCGGCTGTATTGATATTATTGATATCACCTTCATACGGAACACCGTCAACGACCCACAAAGGGGAGTTTCCTGCATTGACGGAACCGTAACCGCGGACATACATGGTCTGTTCAGATCCCGGACGCCCTGATGCTGATGCGAACTGAACTCCGGCTACCTTACCTACGAGAGCCTCAGATACATTTGTTACCTGATTCCTGACAAGTTCGTCGCTTTTGAGGACCTTGGCAGAACCTGTGAAGGCCTCTTTCGTGGTGGTACCGAACGCTACCACGATGGTCTCGTCCAGAAGTTCAGAATCCGGATGAAGAGAGATATTGATGGTCTCCTGTCCGGCTACAGGAATCTCCTGAGACTGATAGCCTATAGACGAAAAAATAAGGGAAGCGTCGCTAGCAACAGCTATTGAATACCGCCCGTCCGCATCAGTGCTGCCTCCGTCCAGAGTCCCTTTGATCTGGATTGTAGCGAATGGGATACCGTCCCCAGTCTCTGAATCCGTAACGACTCCGGTTACTGTGATATTCTGCGCGAAAGCGGCTGCAGAAGTCATCAGCACAGTCAACACTGTGAAAAAAAGCTTGATTCTTTTCATTGGTTGATACTTTAGTTAAACATAAATATTGATACACATAAATTTCCATGGCGGAGCGCCCTTTTCCATGCATTTTTATTCGGGCGTTTTTCAGGGCATGGCCGGCAATCAGGAAGTTTCCGGGCCGGTGCGCTGGAAGAAAGCGGAAAGCCTTATGAATGGGGCCGGCAGAGAGGCCGCCGTATGAAATTCCGGACCCGAGCGTACGGCGGTTTTGTGTAACATGATGACTGTTAGCGCAATACAAAAAGAAACTGTGCTTAAGACCATGAAAAAATGGGTCTTAAGCACAGCCGTGTAAATGCAATATGTTGACTATTAATGCATTGCTCTGATTTGTCCGTACGCTCGGGTCCGGTTTCTCAGGCGGAAGGACAGTCCAGCCACTATGCTTCGGAAGCCTTCCACTGCCCGACAGTCCTTGTGGCCGAGTCGAAGTTCACCCCTACCTTCACCACTTTCCGTCCGAACATGGTGACCGGTATCTTTACACTAAGGTATACCCTTTCCCTTTTATTGAACGTTCAAACCCATTTAAAATACCATTATTATGATTTATGCTTACATCCGCGTCAGCACAGAGATGCAGAACTATGACAGCCAGAAATTTGAAATTCAGAATTACTGTGAAGCCAACGGACTGTCTGTAGACCGCTGGGTCAAGGAATCCATTTCCGGAACAGTAAAAGTTGAAAAAAGGACTCTCGGAAAAATAATCCGGAAAATGCGCGTAGGCGACAAACTTATCTGTACGGAACTTTCCCGACTGGGAAGGAACATGCTGATGGTCATGTCCATCCTGAATACATGCTCGGCAAAAGGAATAAGCATCCATTCAATAAAGGATAACTTTGACCTTACTGACAACATCAACTCGAAAATCATTGCTTTTGCCTTTGCTCTTGCCGCAGAAATTGAAAGGAACCTTATTTCACAGAGGACAAAAGAGGCTCTCGCTCTGAAAAAAGCAGCCGGAATCAAGCTCGGCAGACCGCCCGGCAAATCAAAAAAACGTGAAAATGCATATAAATCATGGGATGCCATCAATAGGAAAATACAGGAGGGCATTCCTCTGGTAAAAATTGCAAAGCAATATAAGATACATCGCAACACACTACGTACTTATTTGAATACAAATAATATATATAGTGAAGCTTCTGATTTTACCAAGAATGGAAATGACACTTCTCAATAAAATGACTTTAAAATTGTAAGGTTGAAAATTTATTAATTATATGAAAAATTATGGAAATTATAATTTTTATAAAATCACCACACCTTTACTTAAAATTTTTAATGCATGGAATCAAAAAACATTGTAAAGTCACAAATAGTATTTAATAACTCGCAAACTCTTTATTCTATGGCATTTTAAAGATGTTTGGAATTAATGAAAAACTGTTCTAACTTTGGCGCCATTAGCGCAAATTGTATCCTAACGGAAGAATCTGGATATGGCCTTCAATTAGAGATTATAAATTTTGCGCACTGTTAAACGCCCCTTAAAAAGTGCATCGGGAACCGGCTTTTCCGGGAGGCCGGGACACGGCTTTCAGCATGGCCGGAAGGGGTGGAGGATCAGACGAAATACGTGTATCAATATTTATGTTTAACTAAGTTCATTTTGCTTATGAAAAAAGTAAAATTATTTTTCACGGCAATGATGGTGCTGCTGATGTCTGCCAGCGCGTTGGCACAGAACGTCACTGTCACCGGAAAAGTCTTGGACTCATCAACTGGTGAGCCGGTGCCTTTCGCTTCTATTCAGATCAAAGGCACACTTGATGGAGGAAGCACAGACGCAGATGGAAACTATTCCATCCTTGTAAAAAGCGATGCTACTCTTATTTTCTCATCAATCGGCTATGAGAATCAGGAGATTGCCGTTGACGGAAGGACTCAGATCAACGTCGACCTTCATCCGGATTCCGAAATGCTGGAAGAAACGGTTGTCGTAGGTTACGGTTCATCCAAAAAAGTCAGTTCACTGGTCGGATCGGTGCAGACGGTGAATTCGGAGACCATCAAGAATGCGCCTTCTTCATCTGCCCTTGACCAGCTTCAGGGTCAGGTAGCGGGTCTTCAGGTCCTTTCTTATTCCGGAGTTGCCGGTGATAACGCAGTTTCCATGACTCTTCATGGTGTAGGTTCACTTGGATCAAGCTCTACACCTCTATATGTAATAGACGGTATCCCTTCTTCAAGCCGTTCAATCATGGCTATGAACCCTAACGATATCGAGAGTATCAGTATCCTCAAGGACGCAGCTGCGACTTCCATCTACGGATCCCGTGCTGCAAACGGTGTCATCTATGTGACAACAAAGAGCGGTTCATATAATGAAAGGGCTTCTGTTTCAGTACGTGCGCAGTATGGTGTATCTACTCTTGCCAATCTGAGCCTTTATGAAAACATGATGAGCGGAAGCGAACTGATGGATTTCTGGGTAAGGTCCGGTATCCACAGCGAGTCATGGGTAAAGGCAAACTATATTGATCAGGGCTATACAAACAACACAGAATGGTACAAGTACCTTATGAATCTTAATACGCCTCAATATCAGAGCGATGTTACTATTGAAGGCGGCGGGAAGAAAGTGGCTTACCTGTTCTCTGCTTCACAGTTCCATCAGGAAGGTTTCACCCCGGGCAACTACTATGACAGGTATACGCTTCGTTCAAATATTCAGGGACATCCTGTTAACTGGCTCAAATTCGGTGCAAATCTTAACCTGTCTCTCGATATCAACCAGACAAACCCTAACTGGGGATCAAGTTCAGGAATGGCGAATTATACTTCCGGAGGTCTTTCATATCTGAATAACCCTCTGTATCCTGTGCTTGATGAAAACGGAGAAGTCTATCCGGAGCAGTTCCCGAACGGTCTGATGAACCCGAACTACTACATGCAGAACCGTCATGACCAGTACAACCGTTACGGTGCCAACGGTAACATTTATGTGGAAATAGAGCCGGTGAAGAATCTCAAGATTGTCAGCAGGGCAGGTGTCGACGGATATATCAGGCTTCGTGACGCATATATCAAACCAAGCTATGTGAACAAGTATAGCGGAACGGCCCAGGTATTGAGAGCCAGCTATTTCGAATATGCTGCGACTATCACGAATACCATAGAATATTCTATGGATATCAATCACAACAACAAGTTCTCCGTTTTGGTCGGACATGAAGGTGTGATGAATGATTATCAGGCATTTTCAGCTTCATCTCAGGGACAGACAGACGACAGGACAATGACTCTTGGCAGCGGCCTCCAGAGTACATACTCTGTCAGCGAGTCTTCTACACAGTCAAAATTCCTTTCATTCTTCGGACATGCCGACTATACTCTGTTCGACAGGTATATCGCTGACGTGACTGTACGTAACGATGCATCTTCAAGATTCGGTTCGGAAGTGCGTGACGCTACTTTCTGGTCAGCCGGACTCAGATGGAACATCAAGAAGGAATCTTTCATGCAGAGGGCAAGAGCCATCAATTCTCTCGACCTTAAGGTAAGCTACGGAACACAGGGTAACGCTTCCATCGGAGACTACTCGGCACTTGGTCTTGTTGGAAACAGCGGAACGTATAACGAAGTGTCTGGAATAGCTGTAACGCAGCCGGCCAACAGCATGCTGACCTGGGAGAAACAGGGGCTGTTCACTGTATCGCTGTCAGGACGTCTGGTTGACATGGTCGACTTCTCGTTCGAGTTCTATAACAGGAGCACAAGTTCAATGCTTATGGATGTTCCGAATCCGTATACTACAGGATTTACTGAGGTTACGCAGAATGTCGGAACACTCCGTAACCAGGGTGTGGATATAACTCTCGGAGTGGACATCCTGAGAAGCCGCGACTATTTCCTCAGATTCAACACTACATTCAACTACAACTCACAGAAGATCATGTCCCTGTTCGACGGACGCCAGCGTTGGGAAATTGCCAATACATCCGTTGCTTATGTCGTAGGAAAGCCGGTCATGTTCTATGCTCCTATTTATGCCGGAGTCGATCCTGCTGACGGTATGCCTATGTGGTATGTGCCGGGAGAGGACAAGGACGTGACTACGATGAACGAGACTACCAAGGTGTTTGACGAGGCGGCACTTACTCAGAATACAGGTAAGCAGCGCTATGCCCCTATTACAGGAGGATTCTCTATTTCAGGAGGATGGAAAGGCCTCTCTGTCCAGGCGGACTTTTCATATGTCCTCGGAAAGAGCCTTCTTAACAACGATGCGTACTTTTATCTGAATCCTGCCGTAAATTCAACGATGAATACGCATAAGAGTGTAAGTGATTTCTGGACTCCGGACAATACAGATGCAAAATATCCTGACTGGAGCAAGGGAACTACAATGCAGTTTGATACCCACCTTCTCGAGAATGCATCATTCATGCGTCTGAAAAATCTCCAGGTAGCATACTCTCTTCCGGAAAGGATCCTTGCATGGTCCAACGGAGTGCTGAAGGGTGTGAAAATCACATTTACAGGGCGTAACCTTCTTACATTCACCAAATATTCAGGTATTGACCCTGAAATCAATTCAAACCTGACATATGGCGTTGCCGGTAACTCGAAGCAGTTCCTCGGCGGTCTGGAGATTACATTCTAACATAGGTAAAACAGTAAAAATATGAACAAGATAATCAAATACATATCAGCCGGAGCAGTTCTGGCGATGATCGCCTCCTGCGACTTGGATCTTGTCCCGAAGGGCTCGATAAGCTATAACCCGGGGCAGCAGATTATCACGAATGAGGCTGACCTGAACGGTTACAGAGCCAATATCATGGCCTGCTTCAGGAGTCTGGAGTACGGTGATTTCGATGTCGTTTCAGATGTAATGGTCGATTACTTCAATGCCGCCAGTGATTTCGGTAACAATTACGGCCCTGTGCACCGCACAGACAACACATTCACTGCCAGTGATTACAACACGGAAGACAACTGGGAATATCCATTCGGCTATATCAAGAACTTCAATATCTTCATTGAAGGCGCAAAAGTCGTTCCTGCTGAACTTAAGGCAGGCGCAGATGTTGTCAGAGGTGAAGCTTTCCTTGCAAGAGCATTTGCATATATGCACCTTGCAAGACATTTCGGAAAGGCATATTCGGAGAATGCCTCTACAGATCTGTGTGTCCCTCTTGTTACTGTCTATGACCAGACAGCACGTCCGGCAAGAGCTACTGTAGCAGAAGTTTATGCACAGATAAAGTCAGATCTGGATTCTGCCGCAGTCCTGTTGGCTGATGTACCGGGCGCGGTGAGATCACAGTATCCGACCATCGATGCAGTAAATTTCATGTATGCACGCTACTATATCGACACTAAAGATTATGCAAAAGCCGCAGAATCTGCCATGTCTGTAATCAACAGCGGAAAATACGCTCTGTCGTCTACTGCGGAAGAAATGGAGGCCGAATGGCTTTTCGACAGGGGAACCGAGCCTGTCATGCAGTTCTACGCTTCATATACGGAAGGACTTGGCGGTCACTCTGCATATACAAACATGGCACAGAATCCTGAACAGGGACTTTATTATGCTCCGTATTTCATTCCTTCCCAGAAGCTGGTCGATGCTTATGACGAGGGTGATCTCAGGTTTGCGCAGTGGTTTGACGGAGGCGACTATCCTTCCCGTCACAATGCTATCTACTACAACGTTGACGGTCACGAGTACTATGTGTTCAAAAAGTATTTCGGTAATACTGAAATAAGGCCTGATGATATCCCTAATTCGGGACATGCCGTAAAACCGTTCCTTATCAGCGAGATGTATCTGATTGCTGCCGAAGCGTATTTCGAAGCCGGAAATGTGGCTTCCGCAACAGAAGTCCTCAATGAACTTCAGACCAAAAGAGGTGCTGCAACGACTGCTGCTACTGAAACCAATATCCATAATGAATGGTATCGTGAGACAGTAGGAGAAGGCCTCAGGTTCAGCTGCCTCAAGAGATGGGGCGAAGGTTTCTCAGGCAGACCTGCCCAGCCTGGAGCCTCTACGGTGGTTGCTACGGGAGCATCTTATGCGGACAAAGCCATTTCAGCAGATGATTTCCATTTCCAGTGGCCTATACCTACTTACGAAATGCAGACCAACCTCAATCTCGTCCAGAATGAGGGCTATGGTGTAACACAGGTTGAATAATACTTATACAGGAAATGATTATGAAAATGTTGAACAGAATATTTGCAGGTGCAGGAGTGTTGGCTGTTCTTGCTGCCTGCAGTCAGAAAGCGGAGTTTGCGACAAGTTCGTTCGTGTCTTTTGACGCTACTTCTGCAGAGGTGGCAGAAAACGCAGCTTCTTTGGAAATACCTGTTTATGCGTATGCAAAGAACGGGGAACTTGCTTTTCCTAGATCAGAGTCTGCGAATACAAGCATTACATTTGAAGTAGTTGACGGAACTGCGAAGAACGGGACAGACTTTACAGTAGAACCTGCAAACGGAGTCCTGGCCTTTGACGGATCTTCACAAAGCAACATAACGGTAAAGCCGGTAGCACATACAGGTGTCCGCACCGGTGACTTGAATTTTACAATACGTATCGTCGGAGCGTCAGACGGTTATACTCTTGGCGGGGCAAGGGAGATTTCTGTGAATATCAAGGATCAGGATCATCCTCTTGCAAATATTCTCGGGTCATATACCGCTACAGGAGACTGCATGGGTACACCTATGTCATGGACTCTGAATCTTATTGCGGATGATGAAGACGAAAGTATCGTATGGGTAGATGCTATGGTGCCATTCGCAACAAGCTATCTCGGGTATATGGATGTTTATGGAGTAGTATCCGCTGATCTCAAGACTATAACATTTACTACTCTGCAGGAGACATCCCTGCTTTATGCAGAGGGCGATCCTTTCGTATTCCTGTTGTATCTTGGCAATCTGTCGTTAAGCGGAAAGGAATCCCAGGTAGTATTTACACAGGAAGAAGAGGGTGTCTTTACAACAGAGGAGGGTGTATGCTTTGTTCCGCTTGGTGCTATGGCTGCATATAACGGAGCTCTGATTGAGCCGGGCACAATGACTTGGAAAAAGAATTAGAATCCGGTAAATATGGTATTGAAAGTCCGTTTGGGCCGTAAAGGCTCTTGCGGACTTTCTGTAATAATTGCAATTGTGTGTTATATGAAAAAATTTCTAGTGTTTCTGGCTTTTTCAGCCCTGATGCTGACGGGCCTTCCCCTTGCTGCGGCGGATTATGTCCCTACGACGACCTGGCCGTATGTGTATGAGGATTTCGTCCCGGGAAGAATCAAGACCCATACGGGGACAAATATCGAGTATGACAAGCTGAATATCAACCTTATAAGCGGAAGGGCCCACTTTGTGGAGAAAGGTGTGATAATGCAGGCTGACCTGAATACCATAGCTCTGCTTACGATAGGGGACGATTCATACGTGTGTGTCGGAGGGAAAATGGCTAAAGTCCTGAAAAACACCGTCCATGGTGCGGTTCTTCTCCGCACGGAGATTGATGCCGATGCCATGAACAGCGCAAATATCGGCTACGGCAAGTCTTCCGTGGCTTCTACAAACAACCTTTCGGCCACTGCACTTGGGGCCGGTATGGACTTTTCCATCAACCGGAGTCTGGATGACCTCGTCAGGGAACGTTCCGAGGGCGACCCTCTTGAACTCAGGGAAGTAAGGGGAATATATTTCAAGGGCAGCTTCATTCCGGCTACAAGGATGGATGTGCTTGATATTTCAGGGATTGACAAAGATGCTGTCAAGCAATACATCAAGAATGAGAAGATAAAATTCAACAGGGTCGACGATCTCGCCGCACTCGTGGATTTCCTGTATACATTATAACAGCTTGCAAGTATGAAACTCAAATCGCTGCTCTGGCTTTTGGCTGTCTCAGCCGCAATGTCCTGCTCAAAAGAGGCTGCAGACGGAGATGTCCCGTCTGAAACTGTCCCCGAAGCTCTTCCCGAAGCATTTTATACTTCCGAAATAGAAGTCAAACTGTCGGAGGAAATGGCTGCGGAAGTGGAAGAAGAGTCCGCCTCCGGCACTCCTTATACCAAGTCATCGCATTTCGGTTCACTTGCAGACAGACTGGGGATAATATCCATAAAAAAAATATTCACTGAAGATGAAAGGTTTGCCGAACGACAGCATCGTGCCGGCCTGCACCAGTGGTATAAAGTCACCATCGGCCCCGGATCCGGTCCGGTGACCAAAGCTGCCGGCAGCCTGCTTGATGTTCCGGGAATACTTGAAGCGGTACCGTGCCGGCCGGTAAGGAAAATGGCATTTGACGACCCGAGATTTCCTTCACAGTGGGGTTTGTATCAGGAATCCGGCGTCGATATCAATGTCACTGATGTGTGGAGCGGCTATACATGCGGGTCGGACAATGTTATAGTGAGTGTTGTTGACGGAGGAGTCACCCCCGGACATGAAGACCTGACAGTGATTCCGGCCGGTCCGGGCGGAAGCCGGAATTTTATCAGCAATTCATATTCAGTCAGTCCTGATGACCACGGCTATCATGTTTCCGGAATCATTGCTGCTACGAACAACAATTCTGTCGGGGTATGCGGCATAGCCGGGGGTGATGCCGCGAATGGTATACCCGGAGTGAAAATACTTTCGTGCCAGGTATTCCAGGGGGATGAAGGCGGCAATTTTGCAGATGCCATCCGCTATGGCGCGGATAACGGGGCGGTCATATCACAGAACAGCTGGGGAAACTACTATGATCTGAACGAAGACGGTGTGGTATCCGGAAGCGAGCTGGAAAACGCGAAAAATGACCGGATAAGCGGAGCTTTGAAGGCCGCGGTCGACTATTTTACAGACTATGCCGGGTGCGACAATGACGGCAACCAGTTGCCTGACAGTCCGATGAAAGGCGGTGTGGTGATTTTTGCGGCAGGAAACGAAAATATTCCATACGGCGTTCCGGGAAGTTATGAGAGAGTGATAGCCGTGGGCTCGATGGACAAGTACGGAAGACGTTCGTCGTTCTCCAATTATGGAGACTGGGTGGACATATGCGCTCCGGGCTCCGATATCTTAAGTACTGTGCCGGACGGCTACGCGTCCATGAACGGTACATCGATGGCATGTCCGCATGTCTCGGGTGTCGCTGCCCTGCTCGTGTCCTATTTCGGAGGGCCGGGATTTACGAATGAGATGCTGAAGGACCGCCTTCTGAACGGAGCGAACCGGGAGCTCGGACTGAAGAGTATAGGACCGCTGCTTGACGCTCTCGGGTCGTTCACTTATGGGGGGACAATTCCTCCGGACAGAGTGGAAAGTTATGAGGCTGAAGGAGAAAGCGGCAGAATACGTTTCACATGGTCCGTGACGGCAGATGAAGACAACACCAAGGCCTACGGCTATCTGCTGATGGCGTCGGAAGACAAGGACCTGCTTGAGAATGCGGACCCGAAGAGTCTTCCGGAGGGTATTGTCTGGACAACCGTTTTTTCAGGGGACAAGATGGTGGGAGAGCCAATTGAAGGAGTTCTTCCCGGACTGGATTTCTCTACCGGATACAGTGTCTGCATCATCGGATTCGACTATCAGAACAACTATTCGGAGCCATCAGTCATAAAGACTGTTTCAACTTCTGCCAACAGTGCTCCGGTCATTTCTTCTGCAGAAACAGGAATACTTGAAGTCAGGCCGTTTGAAACGGTGCGGCGCGCATATATCGTGACCGAACCGGATTCGCATGAAATGACGGTCAGCTTCATTCCCGGCTCTGACGCCGCCACTTTCGTGGAGGGAGTTGCAGAAGGGGAGTATGTACTTGCCATTGTCGGCAATCTTGCCGACCCTGGTCTGTATAAGGCTGAAATAACGGCTGTTGACGAGTTCGGAGCCGGGACTTCTGAAACGGTGGAGTACCGCATACTTGAAAACAGGTCTCCTGTAATAGCCGGAGAGCCGGAAAACATGATATTTACCTCTGTCGGCGAGGAAGCGGTCATTGACATGACGACTCTGATTGCCGACCCGGACGGGGAAAAGCTCGCGTGGAGCATTTCCAACAGCAACCCCGCCGTAGTGCATCTTACTGTTTCCGGGAATACCGTCTATGCCACGTCACGCGGCTTCGGCAATGCCGATGTGACAGTTACGGGAACCGATGCCAGGGGGGAATATTGTTCGATATCATTCAAAATAGCCGTAAAGAATCCGGATTCGCCTCTCGAGCTTTTCCCGAACCCGGTCACCGACTATCTCAATGTACGCACTATGGAGATTGAAGATACCAGGATAAGGCTCATTTCCCCTTCCGGAAAGACCGTCTATGACGGGACTTCTCCTGTGGGAGTGTTCGAGCCTGCAGTGATAGACATGCGGGAATTTGCTCCCGGCCGTTATACTGCGGAGATCAGCTTCGGAGGGAACAAGTATACAAGGACAGTCGTGAAACTGTAACAGGAAAAACCGTAATCAATCTTTTGGATATGTTAAATGAAATTTCAATAAAATACGTCATTGCAGCCGTCTGCTTCGCTTTCCTGTGTCCTGTTTATGTTAATGCCTCCTCCGGCGACGGGGCCATGGCTTTTGTCAGGGTAACCCATGATCCGGAAAGGGCAGCGATGGGAGGTGCCGGAGTCGCATATGCCTCTTCAATAGCCTATTCTTCGTTCGTGAACGCTGCGGCCATACCTTATTCGGAGAAAACATATGATGTCGCTGCGGGCTATCAGAGCTGGCAGCCCTCTATGAACAAGGTGCAGAATATCAGTGCGGCAGGAGCATGGAATGCCGGCGGGAAGTTCGGTGTGGCTCTGGGCTTCACTTACGGAATGTGCGGAAAGTACGATGTGACAGATTCCGCGGGAGAGATTTCCGGGACGTTCTCTCCGTCTGAAATGCAGGTCAGTCTCGGGCTCGCATGGAGGTTCCTTCCGTATCTTTCGGCCGGAGTGAATGTCAAATACCTGGTGGACAGGCTTTCCAGGGAAAATTCCTACGGAGCTGCAGCGTCCGATGTTTTCCTTATGGGCTCGGTCTCAGGGTTCAAGGCTGCGCTCGGAGTGTCATCGCTCGGGAGCAAGGTGAAGTCTGCTTCCGGGGGGTCTTTCAGTCTTCCGTCTTCAGTGACGCTGGGTCTGGGATACGGTACTGACCTCGGGAAAAGGCACAGCCTGGACATAATGGCCGATGCGGACTGCTATTTCAGCGGGACATTCTCGGCTGCAGCCGGTGCATCCTATACATACAATGACCTGGTTTCCGTCCGTGCGGGATACCGCTACGGGGGAGAATCCGTCATTCCGTCATACGCCTCTGTCGGCGTGGGTGTCCGGTTATTCGGAGTGAAGATTGACGCAGCATATCTTATTGCCTCCGGAGAGTCGCCGATTAGGAACTCCCTGACTGTCGGAATAGGATATTCTTTCTGATACCGGTACTTACACTAAAGCAGTTGCCCGCCGATAAACTCTCTCATGATGGATGTCGGCGGGATTGCAGCTATTTCATCCGGAGAGAGTGCCACGATGTAATCCAGGAACTTTAGCAGCCGGACTGCTTCGGTGTAGGCCTGCGATGTGGGAAGAATGCGGCGGAGCAGCGGTTCTGCGAAATATTTCAGCATCGGCAGCTCGAATATCAGAGCCGAGTTGAATGCCACGTCGGCATTTTCCTGGAACGGGAATATGTTCCTGTTCTCGCCTCTTCGGACACTGTGCCACCGGAGGATGGTCTCTTCAGGGGTGACGCCGCGTACACGGTTGTCCCGGACGATACGCCGCAGAAGCCGGTTGTCAGAGGTGGATATGTTGTTGTTTTCATCGAGAGACAGAGAGGTGAGGGCGGATGCGTATACTCTGAAAATCCGCGAATCGTCTACCGCTGAAGTCATGGCCGGATTCAGGGCGTGGATACCTTCCATTATAAGGATGTCGTTATCCTTGAGCTGCATGGTGTTTCCTTCGAACTTCCTTATTCCCTCCATGAAATCATATCTCGGAAGCTCCACTTCCTTGCCGTCAAGCAGCTCGTTAAGCTGTCTGTTCAGCAGCTCCAGATCCATTGCTTCCAGAGATTCGAAGTCATATTCTCCGTTTTCGTCCTTGGGAGTGTTTACCCTGTCTACGAAATAGTTGTCCAGCTCGATGACTTTCGGGTTGAGACCTACTACCTTGCATTGTATGGCAAGCCGTTTTGACGATGAGGTCTTGCCGCTGCTGGACGGCCCTGCTATGAAAATGATTTTGACCCGACCCCGCTGCAGGTTTATCTGGTCGGCAATATCCGCATATTTCCTCTCGTGGAGAGCTTCGGAGAGATTTATCAGCTCTACCGCCCTTCCGGAAGTAATGCCCTTGTTCAGAGTGCCGACTCCTTTTACACCCAGGATTGCGCACCAGTCGGCATATTCTTTAAGCGTTGCCGCCAGTTTTGACTGCCTTTTCATCGGCATTACCCTGCTGACGTTGCCTTCAGCAGGAAACTGGAGGCAGAAGCCGTTGTTGAAACCCATGATATCGAATACTTTCAGGTATCCGGTGGATGGTACCAGCGGCCCGTAGAATGTGTCTGCTTCTCCGTCCAGAAAGTATACGCTGTATGTATAATGCCCCAGTGAACTCAGAAGCCGGGCCTTGTCATCCTGACCGTTTGCCAGAAAGAGTTTCTGCGCTTCTTCGAAGGTCATCTTCACTTTTCTGAAAGGAAGATCCCTGCTGATGATTTCCTGCATTTCGGCCTTGAGGGTTTCAATCTCTTCGTCTGTGATGTAATATATGGAAGGACGTCCGTCTTCCTTGTCTTTCCTTTCATGGATTTCACAGTACAGTCCGCTCGGGAGCGAATAGTCGATGCCCAGCACCTTGTCCGGGAACATCTTCCTGACGGCGTTTCTCAGCACGAAGCACAACGACCGGACATACGTCCTGCGTCCGTCCGGGTGATTATATCCGATGAAACGGATGGTGTGCGGCATCATTATCCTGAATTCCAGCTCCTTCAGCCTATTGTCGACAAGTGCGGCCAGCACGGGCAGTTCTGTGCCGGATTTCCCGTCATATACTGTCCTGAATGTCATGTCAGACAATGCATGCAGGTCTGATCCCATCGGAACCTTGTGGTACGAATGGTCATTCTCGCAGAATATCCGTATGTCTTCCATTGTCTTATTTCTTTTTTAATTGTTCTTCAAAGCGCAGGGGCCTTTCTGTCCGAGGACTTCTTTCAGAAACGGACCCGTGACGGACTCCGGATTCTCTGCCAGATCTTCCGGGGTGCCTTGAGCGACGATGCGCCCGCCGGCCTTGCCTCCTTCAGGCCCCATGTCGAAGATATAGTCCGCGGATTTCAGCACGTCCAGGTTGTGTTCTATGACTATTACGCTGTTGCCCTGGTCCACAAGCTGCTGAAGCACGCCAAGAAGCACTTTGATATCTTCCGAATGCAGTCCTGTAGTAGGTTCGTCGAGTATGTACAATGTGTTTCCCGTACTTTTCCTTGCAAGTTCCGCCGCCAGCTTCATCCTCTGGCTTTCCCCGCCTGACAGAGTGACGGCGGACTGGCCAAGACGGACATATCCCAGTCCGACATCCACCATGGCCTTGAGTTTCTGTGCGATGGAAGGGATGGTGCTGAAGAACCCGTGCGCTTCGCTTATGGACATTTCAAGTACATCATTGATGTTCTTCCCCTTATATTTTACGGCCAGTGTGTCTTCCTTGTACCTTCGTCCCCTGCACTCCTTGCAGACCACATTGACCGAAGGCAGGAAATTCATTTCTATTACCTTTATCCCCGCACCTTTGCATTCTTCACAGCGTCCTCCGGGCACGTTGAAAGAAAACCGTCCTGCCTTGAATCCGCGAACCTTTGCATCCGGGGTGGATTCAAAGAGAGCGCGTATGTCGTTGAATACGCCTGTGAATGTGGCCGGGTTGCTTCTCGGGGTCCTTCCTATAGGGGACTGGTCTATCTCTATCAGCTTGTCAATGTTCTCTATCCCGATGACTCTGTCGTACGGAAGCGGTTGCAACTTGGAATTGTAGAACTTGTTCTTGAGGACGGGCATCAGGGTGTCGTTTATGAGCGAGGATTTCCCGCTTCCGCTCACTCCGCTTATCCCGATGAAGATTCCCAGAGGGAGGTCTATGTCGATGTTTTTCAGGTTGTTCCCTCTGGCTCCGCGTATGCCCAGATACGTGCCGTTTCCCTTGCGGCGTGTAGCCGGGACTTCTATTGCCCTTTTCCCGGAGAGGTAGTCCAGTGTGATGGAAGGGCCTATGATGTAGTGTCTGTCATCGTCCTTTTTCTGTCCGCAGGTTTTCAGAAGCACGTCCACCGGAGCGGAAACGCATATTTTTCCGCCGTCTTCACCGGCTCCCGGGCCGACATCCACCAGCCAGTCGGCTGAAAGCATGGTCTCGATATCATGTTCGACCACCATCACGGAGTTTCCCTCGTCGCGGAGTTTCTTCAGAGACGAAATGAGTTTCCTGTTGTCTCTCTGGTGAAGCCCGATGCTCGGTTCGTCAAGAATATAGAGGACATTCACGAGCTTGGAACCGATTTGGGTGGCAAGCCTGATTCTCTGGCTTTCTCCTCCTGAAAGAGAAGAAGTTGCACGGTCAAGGGACAGGTATTCCAGTCCGACATCCAGAAGGAAGGAAACTCTTTCCCGGAGTTCTTTGAGGATATCCCGCGCAATGACATTCTCTCTGGAGTTGAATTTTCCTTCCAGAGAGCCGAGCCAGTCTTCCAGGGCGGAAATTTCCATTGCCGCCACTTCGGAAATCGTCTTGCCGTCTATCTTGAAATATTCGGTTTCCTTGTTCAGCCGGGTGCCATGACACACCGGGCAGACCACTTTGTCCGGGATGTCTTCGACGATTCCCGGGAAAGCCACCATTTCAGATGAAGTGCCTTCTCCTACCCGGAAAAGCTCGTCCGAGCCGAATATGATAAGGGAAATGACTTCATCTGGAATCTCACTTATCGGGTCATATAGTGAAAAGTTGTATTTGCGTGCTATTGAGCGTATTATATCGAATTTTCTGGTTTCGCGCACTCTCCCCAGCGGGACGATTCCGCCGTCGGCTATCGATATGTTCCTGTCCGGAACAATCGTATCCATGTTTACGTCTACTATCATTCCGAGCCCTTTGCAGTGGGGACAATATCCCTGCGGGGAGTTGAAGGAGAACGAGTGCGGAGCGGGCTCCGCGAGAGAAAGTCCGGTCTCCGGGCAGACAAGATGTTTTGAATAATGGTGAAGCTCCCCGGTTTCCGGATCCATGACGGCGAGAGACCCTTTCCCGTAGTTCAATGCGGACATCACGGAGTCCCTGATTCGCTTCTGGTCATCCCCTGACGGTTTGAGCCTGTCGATTACCAGCTCTATGAAATGTGCCTTGTACCTGTCCAGCTGCGTGACTTCGGAGAGATCAATGATTTCCCCGTCAATACGCGCCTGGGTGTATCCCCGTTTGCGAAGCTGGTCGAAAAGCTCCTTGTAATGACCCTTGCGCCCCTTGACCAGAGGGGCCAGAAGATAGCATTTGCGTCCGCTGTAATTCTCGATGATGAGATCGGTTATCTGCTGGTCTGTGTACCGGACCATCTCTTTGCCTGTGGCGGGGGAGTACGCTCTGGAGGCTTTGGCATACAGAAGTCTCAGGAAGTCGTATATTTCCGTGATAGTCCCGACCGTGGAGCGGGGGTTGTTGCCTGTGGTCTTCTGTTCTATGGCTATTATGGGGCTGAGTCCGGTAATGCTTTCCACTTCCGGCTTCTCCAGAATGCCCATGAACTGTTTGGCGTATGCGGAAAGGGTGTCCATGTAGCGCCGCTGGCCTTCTGCATATATCGTGTCGAATGCCAGGGACGACTTGCCGCTGCCGCTCAGGCCTGTGATTACCACGAAACGGTCACGCGGAATGTAAAGCGACACTCCTTTCAGGTTGTGTGCACCGGCCCCGCGTATTTCTATGTATTCTGTATTGTCCTTGTCCATATCAGTGATGTTTGTCATCCCGGTCCGGAGATTCACTCTCGTCCTCTTCGTAAGGAAGGTTGAACGGCTGGAGGAAAGGGTTTTTGGTCCTCTCGTCAGTGATGGTGGTGTGCGGCCCGTGTCCCGGAATGACATTGATGTCTCCGTCGAGAGTCACCAGCTTGTTGAAAATCCCCTCCATCAGCCTGTCGTAGTCTCCCTGCGGATGGTCGGTCCGTCCGATGCTGCCTGCGAAAAGCGTATCTCCGCTGAAAAGAACCCTGTCGGCCCTGTCAAGAAAGCATACTCCGCCTGGGGTATGACCGGGCGTAGAGAGCACCTCGAATACCGTGTTCCCGAACTTCACCGTATCCCCGTCATGCAGGTCCTCGGTCTCCACATCCGTCTCCGGAGTCCTGAACCCGAACTGCCTGCAGTACCAGTCTGCACTCTGCAGGGTCTCTTTGTCGGCAGGATCCATATATACCGGTATTCCATATATCCGGGCACACTCCTTAAGACCGAACACATGGTCGAAATGCGCATGTGTAAGCAGAATCTTTACAGGTTTCAGTCCCTTCTCCCCGATGAAGCCTTTCAGCTGGTCTCGTTCTGTATCAGTGTAGAATCCCGGGTCGATGATCACGCATTCGCCGGTCTCGTCCCACGCCACGCTGCAGCACTCGTGCAGGTCATTGAAATAGAAATTCTTTATTTTCAGCATATGATTGTTGTCGATAATACAGCAAATATATGAAAACTCGCCCACATACGTTAAAAATATTATGGGTGAGTTTGCCTGCAGAGCAATATATCCGGTCTTTCTATGCAACATTCTCCGGTCATGTCAGTCCATGAAAATTTTGTCTGCCGGAAACAGTTTCTTATTTTTGCCGCGTGAAATGCCGGTTGCGATTCAGGCCTGCCGGACAGCGGCCTGACATTTTGTCCCCGGCAGAAGCAAGTCGGAAAACAGTAAAATTATTTATCGACATGTATACGGAAGAATGCAAGAAGGCAGTGGAAGTTCTCCGCGCAGGCGGAATCCTTCTTTATCCGACAGATACGGTATGGGGACTTGGTTGCGATGCCACAGATCCTGAGGCCGTGGCACGTATTTTCAAAATCAAGAACCGTTCGGACAGCAAGTCCCTGGTGCTGCTGGCAAGCGACATTGACATGGTCGCCCGTTATGTGAAAGAAATTCCGGAGATGGCTGTCCAGCTGGTCGAGGTCAATGACAAGCCGATGACGATTATCTATCCCGGAGCCGTGGCTGCCGGAGTTCCGTCCTCTGGAGAAAAGCCTGTGGCAGACCGTTACCGTCTGGCGCATAATGTAGTGGCTGAGGACGGTTCTGTCGGTATAAGGATACCGATGATGGATTTCTGCAAGGAGATGGTACGCCGCTTCGGCAGGCCTGTGGTTTCCACATCCGCCAATATTTCCGGAGAGCCTGCGCCGAAAAGTTTTTCAGAGATTTCACAGGAGATAAAATCCGCTGTCGACTATACGGTAGATCCTGTTCTGGAAAAAGGTTCGACCGGGCAGGCGTCTTCCATAATAATGGTAGGGCTCGACTCTTCGATCAGGATCATCCGCAAATAGGCAAAGTCCGTTCCCGCCGCTTTGCGACAGACCGGGATGTGCTGTCCATGAGACGCTTGTGGCAGACTGTCTAGTCCATGTTGTGCAGATATACAGCCTCGACTGCAGTGAGAGCGGCAGTTTCCGTCCTGAGACGCGACGCCCCGAGGTGTACGGGGATGAACCCGAGGGATATGGCCAGAGCTGCCTCCTCCTTTGAAAAGTCTCCTTCAGGACCGATGAGGATTATATATTCGTTCCCTTTGTAGTTTTTCAGGGCCTGTCGGATGGATGTGCGTGGATGTGCTTCATCTTCAAAGCAATATGCTATCAGCCGGAGCGGTTCTGCGGAATGGGTGTCATTGGTTGCTCTTTCGGATATGGGGGCTTCATAGTCTACCGTATCGTAAATTCCATGACGGGAATTATCCGAGGTGCCGTATCTTGATATGAAATCCTTGACGGAAACCGGTTCATTTACTTGCGGCACATAGCCTTTAAGCGACTGTTTGGACGCCGAGACCAATATCTTGCTGATTCTTGTAGCCTTGAATACCTTCCGTTCCGAGTGCTGTCCGATTACCGGAGTTATGCTGTCCAGACCGACTTCGCATGCCTTTTCCGCAAACCATTCATACCGGTCCGCATTCTTGGTGGGGGCTACGGCCATGTGGAGCCTGTATGGATGGCCGCCCCAGTTTTCATGGCGGCAGACGATTTCCGCCTCTACGGCTTTCGGAGAGCATGAAGATATCCTGCATTCATACATGCATCCGCTCCCGTCGATGATGCAGATGTTGTCCCCGGCCTTGTGTCTGAGCACTTTGACACAGTGTCCGGACTCTTCTTCCCCCAGCCGGCAGACTTTTCCGTCTATGTCTCCTGTATAGAAAATTTCCATTTGTCGTTATGCCTCTTTGACTATCGTCGCCCGAAATTCCGGGTCCCTACCGTGTAAGGTTTTCCGTCCATAAGGCGCGACTGTTATCTGAAGGCCAAATATACGCTAAATTTTCTTGTTGCAGATTGGATTGTCAATTAAAACACTACCTTTGCGCCGGAATTATTGGAGTAAAATTTTATAGATGAAGACATTTGAAGAACTCGGCGTGTCGGAGGAGATACGTCGTGCGATTGAAGAGATGGGGTACGCTTACCCTATGCCTGTGCAGGAAGAAGTGATTCCGTACCTTCTGGAGGACGGGCATGACGTTGTGGCGCTGGCACAGACAGGTACCGGAAAGACAGCGGCGTTCGGACTTCCGCTGATACAGAAGACAGATGTGAATGACAACCATCCTCAGTCCCTTATACTTTGTCCGACCAGAGAACTTTGTCTGCAGATTGCGGGAGACCTGAACGACTATTCGAAGTATGTTGACGGACTGAAGGTGCTGCCGGTCTACGGAGGCTCTTCAATCGAGAGCCAGATCAGAGCCTTGAAATCAGGAGTGCACATTATCGTGGCTACCCCTGGACGTCTTCTCGACCTTATGGAACGCAAGACAGTGTCCCTCGCTACGATCAGGAACGTGGTGATGGACGAGGCCGACGAGATGCTGAATATGGGCTTTTCCGAGGATATCAATGCGATATTGGCTGATGTGCCGCAGGAGAGGAACACGCTTCTGTTCTCGGCCACGATGAGTAACGAGATCGCCAGAATCGCGAAGAATTACCTTCACAACGCCAAAGAGATAACCATCGGACGCAGGAACGAGGGTACAGCGAATGTGAGGCATATTGTCTATATGGTCCACGCCAAGGACAAATACGAGACTCTGAAAAGGATTGTGGACTACAATCCCAAGATATACGGGATCATCTTCTGCCGGACCAAGCGGGAGACCCAGGAGATTGCAGACCAGCTGATGCAGGAAGGCTACAATGCCGATTCTCTCCACGGGGATCTTTCCCAGGCACAGCGCGACCTGGTGATGCAGAAGTTCCGCATCAGGAATCTCCAGCTGCTGGTCGCCACTGATGTCGCGGCCCGCGGTCTGGATGTGGACGACCTTACACATATCATAAATTACGGGCTGCCTGATGATACCGAGAGCTATACCCACCGTAGCGGAAGGACCGGCCGCGCAGGAAAGACAGGAACTTCAATAGCGATAATAAACCTGAAGGAGCGCAGCAAGGTACGGGCTATCGAAAAAACCATCGGGAAACAGTTCGAGACAGGTGAGATACCTACAGCATGGCAGATTTGCAAGAAGCAGCTGTTCAAGGTGATAGACGATCTTGAGAAAGTAAAGGTCAATGAAGAGGAAATCAATGAGTTCATGCCGGAAATCTACCGTAAGCTGGACTGGCTTGACAAGGAAGACCTTATCAAGAGGGTGGTGTCCCATGAGTTCAATCGTTTCTTCGAATATTACCGCGACAAGGATGAAATAGAGACTGTGTCCGACTCCAAGAAAGGACGGGATAAAGAAGAGAAAGGACCGCGCAAGGCGGAGGAGGGGTATGTAAGGCTGCATATCAATCTCGGAAAGATAGATCATTTCAATTTGAGGGGACTTATGGCCATGCTCAACGACAACACCCGAAGGCGTGTGGATGTCGGACGGGTGGACCTGATGAAGAAGTTCTCTTTCTTCGAGGTTGACGAAAAGGAGACGGAAAATGTACTCAAGGCATTCCGTGGACTGACTTGGAACGGACGCAAGGTAGTGGTAGAAGTGGCCCAGGAAAATCCTAAAGGAGGAGATGAAGAGGAAGATTACGGCAAGAAGTCCAGGAAACGCCGCGACCGCTCCTCCCGCCGCAGACGCTGATTTTGATTTAATGCGGTCATCATGAGCTTGTCTCAGGATCTAAGGAGCGAAGATCATAGAAACAACCTGGGAAATCAGTTGAATAGTATAATATTGATTGATAAATATTTAGCGCAAAAGATGGTTGGACGGTCCCTCTGTAAAAACTACATCCATCCAAGCCGGCAAACAAATAAACGACTATCAATCATCACTTTACCTTCAACTTCATTTGGCAGGTTAACGAAGGTCGTCAGACTTTCAGGGCCGCACCGGGGTAAATAATAAGTACCAATATATCATGTACATCGGATTGATTTCAGACACGCACGGCACTTTCGACGAGCCGTTCATGGATTTCCTGCAGCCTGTCGATGAAATATGGCATACAGGGGATTTCGGCTCTCTTGAGACTGCGCAGGAAATAGCTGCGTTCAAGCCTCTGAAGGGTGTCTACGGAAATATAGACGGATATGATGTGAGACTGGAATATCCCCAATATCAGTGGTTTGAGTGTGAGGGAATGAAAGTTCTGATGACACATATAGGAGGATATCCCGGAAAATACGACCCGAGGGCACGGGCAATGATCGACGAGTATCATCCGGACATTTTCGTCTGCGGACATTCGCATATACTCCGGGTGATGTCTGACAGGAAACGGAATATGATGGTGATTAATCCGGGAGCCGCCGGGAAATACGGCTTCCATACTGTGCGGACTGCACTGAGGTTCCATATCGACAGTGGGGATATCCACGATATGGAAGTATTTGAACTGGACAGGAAGTGATAGGTATCTGCAATCGGTCAAGGGAAGGGGAATGCCGGTAAACGTTAAAAGTGATTGTCATAGAAAACAGAAGCGATATGCCGAATATTAAACAGAAGACCGTGTGGTTCTGCACGTCGTGCGGAAACGAGAGCCCGAAATGGATGGGGCGTTGCCCCGCATGCGGGGAGTGGAATACTATGGTAGAGGAGAAGGTGGCTGTCGGCAAATCGTCCGGATCTGGCAGGCAGCAAGGGTTTTCCGTGCCGGGAGTGAGTCAGAAACCGGTACCGCTTGCCGATATCGATTCGACGGCGGAGGTCCGGATTTCATTGCACAATACGGAGATGGACCGTATCCTGGGCGGCGGTCTGGTAGAAGGGTCGCTGGTGCTGATAGGAGGGGAGCCCGGGATAGGAAAGTCTACTCTTTCACTGCAGATCCCGCTTCATTGCAAAGGACTCAAGACCTTGTATGTGACGGGGGAGGAGAGTGCCCGTCAGGTGAAGCTGAGGGCGGCCCGGCTCGGTGGAGACGGTTCCGACTGTCTGATCTACAGCGAAACCCTGATGGAGAATATCCTTTCCGAAGCACGCAAGGTTTCTCCGGATCTTATGGTGGTGGATTCCGTGCAGACCATGTATACCCAGACCATAGACTCTTCTCCAGGGTCGGTGTCGCAGATCAAGGAGACGGCGGCTATGCTGCTGAGATTTGCCAAGGAGACCGGGATTCCGGTGATTCTTATAGGTCATATCACCAAAGAGGGAAGTATCGCCGGTCCCAAGATTCTGGAACATATAGTGGATGTGGTCCTGCAGTTCGAAGGGGACAGCAGGGGGGCTTATAGACTGCTGCGGAGCATAAAGAACAGGTTCGGCTCCACTTCGGAACTTGCCGTGTTCGAGATGACCGGAAAAGGTCTGAGGGAAGTGAGCAACCCTTCGGAAATGCTTGTCCCTATGCATGAAGAAGGTCTGAGCGGCGTGGCTGTGAGTGCGATGCTGGACGGAACACGGCCGTTCCTGATTGAAGTGCAGGCTCTTGTGAGCTCTGCTGCGTACGGTACTCCGCAGCGTTCGGCTACCGGATTTGATGTCCGCAGACTGAATATGCTTCTGGCAGTGCTGGAAAAGAGGGCGGGTTTCAAGCTCGGGGTCAAGGATGTATTCCTGAATATGGCCGGTGGACTCAAGGTGAACGACCCGGCATGTGATCTTGCTGTGGTGTGTGCCGTGCTTTCGTCCAATTTCGATTTCGCCATACCGCCGGATACCTGTTTTGCCGGAGAAGTGGGGCTCAGCGGGGAAATCCGTCCTGTCTCCCAGACCGACCGCCGTGTAACCGAGGCGCACAGGCTCGGTTTCAAGAGGATTTACGTGTCGGCTTTCGGCCCGGCCGAGAATATGCCTTCCGGTATCGAAGTGGTCCGGGTGGCTGATATTCCGGCCCTGTGCAGGTCGCTGTTCAAATAATTTTATATCATGACTGGAAAGAAAATAAACCTTGATCTGCTGTCGGTGCTTTTTGCGCTGGCTGTCATTGCCGCTTTTGTGCTTATAGTGACACTTACCGGAAAGAAAGCCGGGAAGCCGGACCCGGAATTGACTTTTACCGGGCAGGAAATATCGTTGATACAGTCTGCAGATTCTCTGATGCGGGTATTGACTGTCAATGATTCTACGGATCTGGCTCTTCTTCGGAGCAAGTCCGCGGAACTTTCAGGGGCTGACCTTGCCTCCCCGCTTTTCACTAAGCTTTCCCGTCTGATGGTATCCACGATGCTTGACTCCACACAGGCAGGAGTAGGTATAGCCGGTCCGCAGGTCGGCATCCTGAAAAGAGTCGTCGCGGTGCAGCGTTTCGACAAGGAAGGAGAGCCTGTCGAGGTGTACCCGAATATCAGGATTGAATCCTGTTCAGGTGAGCCTGTTCCCGGACGAGAGGGATGTCTATCGATCCCGGGATATTACGGAATGGTAAAGAGGTATCCGCAGATAGTCGTCACATATAGCGACACGGCGTCTTTCATGCCTGTGACAGATACTGTCCGGGGTTTCACCGCCGTTATCTTCCAGCACGAGACCGACCACCTGGACGGCATCCTCTACACCGACCGCGCCGACAGCGTGTTTGTCGAGTAGGTTATAATGAAAGATATTCAGATAGCCCTCAGGAAATTCATTTGGTAAGAGGACAAAGACTCGATTTGCTGCATGAATAAAGAGGAATTCTGTGCTATGAGCTCCTTTACTGCGGCTTCGATGTCATGTTCTTCTACCGTATCACCGCATTCAAACATGACATTCCAGGCAAGTTGCTGGACGTATGAAGATTGGTTGTCCACTGTACGGCATATCTTTTCGGCAAGACATTCATGAATCAGTTTCCTGGTCTTCTTGTCTCATTTTCCCGGTCAGTAAAGTTCTCTCCTGAAACGGACACGCCGAAAACAAAAGCCTTTTCCATATTGATTCATTTTTACAACTGCAAATATATGAATAGATTACGAAGTACACAAACTTGTGTGCCATTGCGGTTTTTGCAGCAGCCGATGGCTTACCATCTTTGTAGCCAGGAAGCGAAAAAGTAGTCATAGACCCGATAGACGTCTCCGTCCTTTGTTATTATGTCGTTTTTCAATAGTGGCCTTATGGCCGACTGCACGGAACTTGCTGAAACAAGGCTGTATTTCTTTATGAATGCAGCTGCAGTGATACCGCTTGCGTTTCCTTCTTTTGCAATTGCCTGCAGAACGGTTTTCTGCTTCGGGGCAAGTCGTGAAAGGATGTCTTTATAGCTGTTTTCCTGTATCTGGATTATATTCTGCCATGCTGTTTCTATTTTTGAGGCGTCGCATGTCCCGCCTGTTTCGGTAATGGCAAAGAGTTCATTCATCATCATCTGAACGAACCATGTGCAGCCTTCGAACTGGTCATAGACATTTCCTATGACATCCTTTGCTATATGTTTTCCGTGGGACTCGAACATTCCGGCAGCAAAATCGGCATACACATCCACCGGGATCGGATCAAGTCCCATGGATATGGTGCTTTGGTAGAATGGTTTTGATGAAGTATTGAACATGTTGTTCATCAGATGGCGTTTGCTGCCTGAAAAAATGAACAGAGTCTGTTTGCATTGCTGTATCCTGGTGCGCAGAATGGCTTCTACCCGTTTTTCTTCATAGCCGTATATCTGCTGGAATTCGTCTATGGCGACAATGCAGGGCCTGTCCGCGGATTCCAGATATTCGAAGATTTCATCCAAGGTGGTCTGAGGTTCCCTGATGTCCCCGATACCGATATCAAGACCGGGTTCACCAGTAATCGGATCCAGTTTGAATCCCATCCTTAATGATTTGATTATCTGGAAAAAGCGTTCTTTCAATTTTTCCTGCTTGGGTTTCAGGTCCTCATATACGGCCTTGCCGAGCAGATAGACGAATTCGGCCAGAGACCCTGTCGCGTAAATATCGATGAAGAATGTATGGTAGTTGTCTGCAATGTCGGGCTTGTTGAGCGTATGAAGTATCAGTCCGGTCTTTCCCATCCGGCGCGGGGAAATCAGGGCTACATTCCTTCCGTTCTGAACCTGCCTGATAAGAAAATCTCTTTCTTTCTCCCTGTCACAGAAATATTTATCAGAAACATACCTGCCGACAACGAAAGGATTATGTAAAGTGGGATTTTCCATATCTGTAGCGTTTTATTGCAAATATAATAATTATAATTGCAATAATTGATAAAGAGGGAAAAATAAATCATCTTCTGTCATAGTGCGGCACATGTCCGTCTTATATTCGCAAAATAATGGCCCGCAGCAGTCATACGCCAGACACGGCCGGAACCGGGAATGGCGGCAGGCAAATTATTTTGCGTTTAAGGATATGTTTGCTAATTTTGAGAGACATATTGACAAACACGGAGAGTGTAAGTTTATTCTCGTAAGCGAATCTGGATAATTCAACTGGAAGAGAATGAGCGGACATTTTCTCACGTCATATCCGTTTCGGAATGGGCGTGGGACTGCTGCTTATTTTATTCCAGAGGCTTTCCAGAGCCTGCTTACTAAAATAGGCTCCGGTGCCACGCTTTCTGCATATTGATAACACGGCCGCCCTGGCATCTGCGGCAAGACTAATTTCACAAAGCCATGATTTACAGTCAGACAAGAACACAGGTCGGCACGGCGATGCCGCTGCTTATGGGATGCACCAGACCTTCTCCTATCGAGACAATGAGTGATGAAGGAAAAATCATCTATGATCCGATGACCCAGATGTCGGAGATGAATATGAGGACGGTAGGAACTTATAGTTTGAAAAGCAGAACAACATACCGAAATAATAACAATGGTAAAGTCGTTGGATCAATGCCAGATAGGAAGAACGAAATTGACGATCAGAAAAGTGTAAAGTAACTGTTACCCTTCGCTAAAATTCAATGATTCTGATCATTACCAACAAGGAGGACGTCCATCCGACACCAGTGATTGAGCTACTGACTGAAAGAGGGATTCCGTTCTTCAGATTAAATACGGAGTCCCTCCTTAGCGACTATGAATTCTGCTGGTGGAATGACAGCTGTGGCTGCGATTTCCATATCAGATGCATTCAGAACGGGCTGGAAGTCCGTAGTTCGGAAATCACTGCGATATGGGACAGGCGTCCGGAACAGCCGAAGGAACTGCCGGTAAAGAGCACTCCCGGAATTGACAAACATAATCTTGCGGAGGCTCTCGGCTTCCTCGTTTTCCTGCGTTACTACCTGAAAGACATTCCGTCCATAGGCAGTATAGCCGGAGACCGTCCGGCGGCATCCAAGATGCTCCAGTACAGGATCGCTCATCAGGTGGGATTCAGTCTCCCGGAAAGCCGTTATTCCAACAGCCGTCAGGCAATTATAGGTTTGGCGGAGAAATTTCCGTACTTGCTCCTTAAACCTATCGAAAGCAATGACGTCTGGGATGAGGACAATATGCAGGACTATGTGTTCTATTCGCAGAAAGTCCCGTCGGAATCTCTGTCCGATGTGCCGGATGAGGCATTTACCCAGACTGTGACATTTGCACAGAACTATGTCGAGAAGGATTTCGAACTTAGGGTGACGGTTGTCGGAAAGAAAGTTTTCGCATGCAGGATAGATTCACAGGATCTGACTGACGATACAGGAAAAATCGACTGGCGGCAGGGATATGAACATGGGATGAAACAGACAGCGTTTAATCTCCCGGAAGATATTGCAGACAAATGCCGGGAATATCTCCGGTGTCTCGGATTGAATTTCGGATGCTTTGACTTTATTGTCACTCCTTCAGGTGAATATGTGTTCCTGGAATGTAATCCCAACGGGCAGTGGCTTTGGGTAGAGGATGCGACCGGGCTGAAGATTTCGGAAGCTATAGCGGATTTTCTTTCTTCATTCGATAAAAGCAAATGATTTTAACTTCTAACTAATGGAAACAAAAAGATTTTTCAAACCCTTCGTAGGTGCGAATTACGAAGCCGGTCTGTCCGGTAAAAAGGTTCTTGTTATAGGAGACAGTTTTTATTGTGCACATAGCGAGGATTGCAAGTATTTTCAGGAATGTACCGATATGGTCAAAAAGGACAGCAGCAGGTTTGATACTGTTTGTCCTGATTATGGTCCAAGAAAGTTAAATCTGTCTGATGCTCCTGCCGGGGAATTGGAAGAAATGTACAGGGCATACAAAAACTTCGGAGAGTTCCTGTCCGGATATGCGGAAGGGACTGATTGCACAACAGTCTGGCAGAATGTTGCCTTCACCAACTATGTCCAGTTTTTCGTTCCGTCTGCAACTTCTCATAGCAGAGACGCCGTGAGTGAGCGCGACTTCGAGGCATTCAAGGAAACTCTTCTGGAATTGAAACCGGATATCGTGTTTGTCTGGGGAACCATTGCCGGCGAGGCTATAAGACGTGGCCGTAAGGAGGTCTATGATTATGATACATCTGAATTCCATGCCAAGGAAGGATATGTCTGCCATTTGAGACTCGATGGTCTTGACAAAGATGTCGTGATTATCAACACCTATCATCCGTGCAACATGTACGGACGATGGAGCGGCAACCTTCCGCAGTTGCAAAAATATACAGATGAGGTATTTGATAGTACTTTAAAATGAATATGATAATGTATTAAGTTATGGTTTGGGTACTTTTGATTTTGGCGATAGCCGTTCTCGTTGTTTCTATTATTTACTGGGAAATAGCTCTGCCTATTCTTCTTGTGGTAGCTGCGGGGATTATTGCTTATAGAATATATGCAAAGCGTAAGGAACAAGAGGAAGAAAAGCGTATGGAGGAGGAATCTGTAAGGTATGAGGCACAACAAGCGAAAGAAATGGCGGAATTGATTTCTGACTTTGAAAAATTTGACAATCTTCCAAAAGAACGGCAGGATGAAAGATTTGAATTAATAAAACACCATGAACTTTTCGAATGGTCATGGGTAAAAGGGTGGCTAAAAATACCGCTAAGTGAAAAAAAGAAACAGGTATTGTCCTTACTGCCAGAAGCTCTGCTTTTTTCCATGCAGAGCAACGAGGTGATTCAAAGCATCATAACAGAATTCGATAATCTTGCTGATAGTGAACACGGGTATGACAACTGCATTTTTTTCTTGAAACAAGAATGGAATCCTAATTTGGATTTCAGTAGTATAGAATATATGACTTTGGCTGAATACGTTGAAAAAAGGAGAAAAAATCTTTCGTTGGATATCAATCCACTTTGCAGGTACGCCGCAAGACATCTGAAAGGGACCGGTGTCGGACAGATTGATTGTGATGACATGATTGTCACCCGGCCCTGTTATCTTAAAGCAGAAATCCGGTCTGTCAATCAGAGGCAGAGAGACGGAGAATTGTACTACGACATTGAAAATGCTCAGAGTATCAAGCTGTATGTATTTGAAGATACAGTGGAGTTCATGGACAGCTCCCATTGGAGTATAAACATAGCATCAATACTGGATATAAAGGTAGAGGCCAAGTCATATCATGTCGGAGATACCGGCTTATATTATATGTTGTCCGTAAGTTGCCGTAACCGCGGTAATATTTTTCTGCTTTGCGATGCATATAGCGCAGCTATGATTTATGCTGTGATTCCTCAAGTAAGACGGGGAAATATTAAGGGCAAAATGGCAAATCCCGTCATTGTTAGACAGCAGGAAGATGTAGAGTTCTGTAAAGAGCCGGATCAGACAATCGTGTCTAACCCTGTCGTATTGCCTTGGGTAGGGCCTGATTACCTTGAAGGCATTGCCGGAATGAAGGTCTTGATAGTCGGAGATTGCAGATGTCAGGATGTCTCAGAGTGGAATGAAGGTTATGTAGCGGATGTTATCGGGAATAAGTTTCTGACTGGTAATTCTGACATACCGTCTTATAATATTTTGACAAACATAGGGAAGGCTGTTGCAGGGAAAGTCGTTTCCGAAGACGAACGGAATAATTTGTGGAACAGGTTGGCTTTCTGCAATTTCTTTCAGGAGCCTGTAACTAATTTGAGAAAAGTTACAGAGGTACAGATAGCGTCAGGGCAAAAGGCTTTCTTGCAAGTACTTGAGAAGTACGCCCCTGATCGGGTTATTGCATGCGAACCGTTGTACGGTTATCTTCCGAATGAGGGACGCCAGGGGCCTGAGGTTACATTGTCTTCTCCTTGGAAAGACGGGAAAATCTACAGCACCGAAACATGGATATATCCTCTGCCGTATGGTAAGGAATGCAAGGTCATGCCAATTGCCAATCCGGGCGGAGGCTTCCCGTGGGATTACTGGCACGAGCTTATCATTGAATTTTTTAAATAGGATGTCATGAGCGATACATTCAAATTCTGGCTTGTCGCCAATTTCGGGATAATATTGACGGTCATATCGATGTCCGTCAGCGCAGCATTGGCCTTTGCCATAGGCGGGACTGAATTTTGGGGTGATGCATCCAGTCTTGTAGTCGTTTTCGTTCTGACGGCACTCTTTGTGGCATTTCCCGGAAAGAAAATCAGCGACAGTCTGGGCTTTTATACCGTTGTCATTTGTTTCCTCACGGTGTTCTTGTCTGGAGCATCCGTCAATGAGTTCGATGATTTCAGCGTTATACTTAAGTCCGGGTTCTTCATTTATTGTTGTGTATGCCTTGTGGGCTCATGGGTGGTTTCCGGAATCTTGATGCCATTTGTAAGTGCCAATATCGATGAAATCGTCTCCAGATGCATGAGGTACCGGAATAGCAACGTAGACCTTTTCGAGTTCAAGTGGAAATACATGATAGCACTGTTCCTGGATATTTCCCGTGCCGTTTTCGGAAATGCTGTCATCTTAGGGTTCGTCATAAGTCAGCTCTGATAAAATTTTATCTGAATATTCTCACTTGTGTCATGGTATGGCGCAAGTGAGAATTATTTTCGTGTGCAAATGAGCATATTGTATATTAAATAAGACTTTTATGATATATCTGAGCAGTTTTGATTTCCCGAGTGATGTTGATGAAAGTGATTTCTTCAAAGAGAAGACACCGACATATTATGATTCCATATACCCATTCAAGTTCTTGAGTGGTAAGTTTGCGAATCTTGATAGTCCATATTCCATACTTTTTGGCGATATTACAATCATAGCGGGAAGCAATGGCTCTGGAAAATCTACTGTGCTTAACATAATTGCAGAAAAGTTAAAGCTGATAAGGGCTGCATTATTCAATTACACGGAACTATATGAGGCGTATCTTCGCTTGACCGAGAGCCGGTTCCGTATAGATGACCGCGAGGTTATGCGTTCGGTTATGAAAGTTTCTCGCATAATAACCAGCGATGATGTTTTTAACCACATTCTTGAAGTGCGAAAGAAAAACGATGAGATTGATTTTAAGAGAGATGTAATAAAGGAGAAACGATGTGCCTACAGACAAAATCCGTCATTGAGGCCGCGAAGGATTGATTTTGATAAACCGGAATCTCTACAGGCATACAGGGATTATTCAGACATGACTAAAAACACATTGTCGGATTACATGAGAAGCCGTAATATTCTTAATGAGAGAGGCTATTCGAATGGCGAGAACGGATACAGGTATTTTGTCAATGCCATACAGCCAGGAGGCCTATACCTTCTTGATGAGCCTGAAAACTCTCTTTCGGCAAGTCTTCAGGTAGAGTTGTCGCAGTATATCAGAGGTATGGCCCGGTTTTATGATTGTCAGTTCATTATCTCGTCCCACTCCCCGTTTCTGCTATCTATCCCATCCGCAAAAATCTATGATATGGATTCTGTGCCGGTTTCTATCGTCAAATGGCAGGATATCCCGAATATCAGGATATATTATGACTTTTTTATACAACATGCGGAAGAGTTTGAACAGAAAAGACAATGATCGAATTTGAGAGTAGAAGCCGGTATGACAGTTTTGGGGAGGTTCTGAAATCTGAAACCATGAAATTGTTTCAGACGTTAATGGGACAATATGAGTTGTCAGATATGAAAAGACTGGAATTATGGGATTCACAGTTGAATATTTATAACAACAGATTACTCGGATCTGCGGGAGATGATTTTGATTTGGCCTTTACTTTTATTGTCAAAGGCGGAGATGATATGATTGAGTTCCGCTTCTGCGGATTTTCTGATACGGATCTTCCTGAAGATTGGGAGTTATCCGTGTCGGTAATATTGAGATTCCCTTCTGTCAAAAGAAGAGTCAGGATAAAACAGAGCGAAACGCAATTGGGGTTGCATGATGTTATGAATCAGTATGATGAGCTTTGTAAAGTTGTCAGTGATTTTTGTAATAAGTAAATTCCTGTTTGTATGACGGTATTGCGAACCATAGAGAAATCACCGGATGGAAACAGATGGCGTTTCGTAATAGCGGTCACTGAGACAATGGTAAAGACTGTGGATATGAGCGGTTATGTGTTCTGTTACCGGAGATCTGACGGAGTGCTCAAAGTATCTCCATATTCCTGTAATGTCGTTGACAATTATATTCTTCAGCATTTTGCCAAGATAGAGGCATTCTGTATGAAGAACGGGATTTGCTATACTGTATTCGGGAAACCGGTATGGGATGGCGGACTGCGACCGTATCTGAAATCCGACAATACGATTAATCCTCAATGGTTACGCAAAGACACCGGGGCATCCGTGTTGATTACAGGCATCAAGGGAATTACAATCAGAAAACTGGTTTAAAATCATAAATGTCGTGACTATGGTAAAAGACTTGTTCCGCAGATATGTCTGGTTAGTTGATGTGGTCTACAGGGCCGGCAGGCTGACTTTCGAGGAGATAAACGAGAGGTGGAAGCGTACGGAAATGAGTGGGGGCGAAGATTTGCCTCTGAAGACATTCCACAACCACCGCCATGCGATAGCGGACATTTTCGGCATTGATATAGAATGTAACAGGAAAGGCGGATATTATTACTATATTGAAAATGCCGATGACATAGAGAAAGGCGGTGTCAGGGCCTGGCTTCTCAATACCTTCGCCGTAAATAATCTTATAAATGAAAGCCATCATCTGAAACATCGTATCCTTTTCGAGGAGATTCCTTCAGGACAGAAGTTCCTGACTCCGATAATCGAGGCTATGAGAGAAGGTGTGTGTATTGAATTGGTTTACCGGAACTTCTGGCGGGAGTCCTCTTTTATTGTGGAAGTGGAGCCATATTGTGTGAAAGTGTTCCGGCAAAGATGGTATATGCTGGCACACATACCAGGTTCAGATAGCCTGCGTGTCTATTCTCTTGACAGGGTCGAGAGCCTGAATCTTACGGAAAATAAATTCGTTTTACCGAAAGGTTTTGATGCGGAAGCATACTTCTACAATAGTTTCGGGATAATAGTCTATGACGGTTCTCCGGCTGAAACCATAAGACTTAGAGTATATGACAGTAAAAGGAAATACTTCAGGACACTTCCGCTGCACCATTCTCAGAAAGAAGTGGAAATTTGCGAGGAATATTCCATATTCGAGTATTTCGTATCCCCGACCTTTGATTTCCAGCAGGAGATACTGTCGCACGGAGATGAGGTTGAAGTGCTTGCACCGGAACATTTTCGCAGTGAGGTGGCAGAGATTGTCAGCATAATGGGAAGTTATTATCAGGATAATCAATGATTTTGTGAGCAGCGGGATTGTCTGATGGAATCCGGAACTGGGCATTGGCGGAAATGTAAATTCCCATAACTTTGTATCTGTTTTAGAATCATACGTATAAGTGGAATGAACATAGTGAATTTGTTGGATGTCAAATCAAGGCAGGAATTACGTCAGTGGCTGATTCAGAACCATAGGACAGAAACGGAGTGTTGGGTGGTTGTAAAGAGGGGCAGACCCAAGGATGACGGCACTTTCTGGTATATTGATGCGGTGGAAGAAGCCATGTGCTTTGGTTGGATAGACAGCACCACCAAAAAGATAGATGAACATACTACAGCGCAAAAACTGTGTCCGCGAAAAACCAAAAGCAACTGGTCTGAGCTAAACAAGGAAAGATGCCGGAGGATGGAACGGCTCGGATGTATGACGGATGCAGGCCGGGCTGTATTACCGGATATGTCAGAGAAAGGATTTGTGATAGACAAGGATATTTTGACCGCATTGCAGAAAGATCCGGTGGTTTGGAATAATTTCTGCCGTTTCCCTGATTTGTATAAACGGGTGCGGATAGATACCATTCAAATCAAGAAAAGACAACCGGAATTGTATAAAAGCCGTCTGGATAAATTCATCGAAAACACACGGAAAGGAATCCTTTATGGAGAGTGGAACGACAACGGCCGCTTGTGAACACGTCATCATGGTACGGCGTTTGTCGCCAAAAAACATTTTATTGGCGACATATTCTGTGCAAGGATATAATAATCCGTAACTGTATATATCGCGCTGACAAGAAATTTCACAGTATCTTCATCGCGATGGCGGCGCAGGCTTCGGCATCGGCCAGGGCATGGTGGTGCTGCGTAAGGTCGAAGCCGCATCGTGCAGCTACTGTCTGCAGCTGATGGTTCGGCAGCTCTTCCCGGAAGACCCTTCGGGAAGCGTTGCATGTGCAGAAAAACCGATAGTTCGGGTAATCCATACCGTACATCCGGAATACGGCTTTCAGACACCCTTCGTCGAACCTGCTGTTATGGGCCACCAAAGGCAGCCCTTCGATAAGGGGTTCAGCCTCGGCCCATACCACGGGGAAGACAGGAGCATTCTCCGTGTCTCTGGCCGTCAGTCCGTGAATCCGTGTGTTCCAGTATGAATAGTACTCCGGCTCAGGCCGTATCAGTCTGTAGAATCTGTCCGTAATCGTCCCGCCTCTGACGACCACTATACCCACGCTGCATACGCTCGTACGCTGTTCGTTGGCTGTCTCGAAATCTATTGCCGCAAAGTCTGTCATTGGCCGTCAATCAGAATGATGAGTTAAACAAATACAATTGTTCAAAGATAATGAATATCTGTCAAATGTGCCAAAATCTGTCTGTCGCTCCCAAAACCGGATTCGAGCGTTGAAAGCCTGTAAGAAAGATGGTCTTCCGTACGCTGGTGTTTGGCTTTCTGTCTGAAAACCAGTGATACAATAGGGCAATCATGTACGCTCGAGTCCGAAAATACTCCTATATTTGCTTCCGGATTGCTTTTTATCATGAAACTCACTTATATATACCATAGCGGATTCGTCGTGGAGACGGAGGGCTGCATCCTGGTGTTCGACTTCTGGAAGGATCCGGCGGGGGTGATGCCCGGGGTGCTGGAGTCGGACAAGCCGCTTTATGTGTTCTCCAGCCATTTCCACGAGGACCATTTCGACCGCAGCATATTGGGGTGGAGGGAGAGGAAGCGGGACATAACCTATATCCTGTCGAAAGATATCCTGAAGCATTACCGGGCCCGCAAGGAAAGTGCGGATGTGTGGCTGGCCAAAGGCGGGCGCTGCGAGGACGGGAATGTCCGGGTATGGGCCACGGGCAGTACCGACAGCGGTGTCTCCTGGATAGTGGAGACAGACGGACGGAGGCTTTTCCATGCCGGGGATCTGAACAACTGGTATGCCCGTTTTCTGACCGAAGATTTTCAGGGAGGGTTGGTGCACAGTCCCGACTTTGACATTGATGTGGATCTTGTCAGGGAGGAGAAACTTTACCTTGGAGAGCTGAAGGACATCCGGAAAATCACCGGCAGTTTCGACATCGCCTTCTTTCCTGTTGACAGCAGGACAGGCAACGGCTATACCCGCGGAGCCCGCCAGTTCATCGACAGGTTCAGTACAGGGCTTCTGGTCCCTATGCATTTCACCTCGGGAGGCTTCGAGTCCGCCTGGCGTATGAAAGAGTACGCCGATGCCGAAGAAGTTGCTTTCTGGAGCATCAGCCGCGAAGGGGAAACGCTGGATATATGAATGTGGCCGGCTGTATGTCAATTTTCCGTCACAGGCAGTCATTTATTCCGGTCGGTTTTCTAAATTTGTCCTCCGGACAATTAATCCTCATAATATCATGATAAGACTGAACGTATTCATCAAGGTCTCTGAGAAAGACCGTGAGACAGTTATCGCCGCTGCCCGGAAGCTCGTTGCGGCTTCACTCGGCGATGAAGGATGCATCGCATATGACATTTTCGAGAGCTCCACCCGCAGGGATGTGCTCATGATCTGCGAAACGTGGAGGGACGAGGCTGCCCTTGCCGCCCACCAGAAGGCTTCCCATTTCGTTGAACTGGTACCTCAGATCCAGGCTCTGGCCGAGATGAAGACCGAGAGTTTTGTATTCTAGCCAAAGGAACATGTCTCTGGAAATGATGTATGAAGGCCGGATATCTGGAAAGCATGATGTCCGGCCTTTTTTGTTGAAAACGCCTGAAACCGATTGGCGGCTGCATTGTCTCTCCCGTCCGGGGCCCAGATCATGGAAGTCTTCCGATGGGCGGCGCTGGACCGACATGTACGAACTGCCGGCATGTGCCAGGGCGAAATGGCAGGAGAAAGACTTGACCATCCGGCGACGTCACGCCCCGATTCGGATGCCTTCGTTCCAGCCCCGGCCATCAAAGGTTGTCAGGCCAGACGGTACAACTATCAGAAATACCGCTACGAAAGAGGACATATCTGTCCTGCCGCGGACAACAAGTAGAGCGAGACCGCGATGCAGGTATCGGACACCTTGAACGACAAGTCTTAGAGCGGAGCAGTATTGCGCGTCCTGAAAGACTCTTTAGCCTTGCGGACATATAGCCTGACCACATCGTCCGGCAGGTTGCATGAACGCACATATTCTCTTGTCTGTTCAGGGAATTTTGCGAGCGCTGTCGCCAGAAGCCAGGCGACTCCCATTCTGACATAATACGGACTTTGTCCCGGTACAGTCCCTGCCTTTGTCCCGGAAAGACAGTATCCGTATCCGTACGGTACGGTTTCCGGCCCTGCTGTCTTTATGTGCCGGGACTCCGGATTGTTTTTCTTCTCTGCCAGAGGAATATACTCTGACCGTATCCTGCTGAAGTTTATCCTGTCCGTTTCTTTGAAAACGCCAGGAAGCCATTCGGGTTCAAGAAACCAGCACATTGTCATGACGGTTGCGAAACGCACTTCGAATTCCCTGTCGGACTCACGCAGATTCCCGAGGAAGTCCCATAGCCGGTTTTTGTCCGTTCTTCTGTGTCCGGCCCATCTGGCGGCGCAGCAGACAGTGTCGCAGACCGCCCAGTTGTCAATGTTCGGGATGAATTTCCCGAACAGGCCGAGCCTTTCGTCCAGCGGGATTTTCATATAGTCCAGCATAAGGCCCCAGATGACAGTCTCCTCGTAATATAAAGCAAATTCGCCCTCCATTGATGCGGTTTCCAGTCCGTGCAGGATTTCCATCCGGTCATCCCTTGCGGACAGCTCTTTGGCTATCTTCTTCATATCCGGTATATGGAGCCCCAGGATCGCTGTTCCCTGCAGCGGATTCACGATGCGGATATGCCCGAGCCTGTAATGCGGCTCCTCCCTGAAACGTCCGGATATGTATGGCAGCAGAATATCTTCAATCATTGTTCCAACGTCGGTCCGACGAATTTATCCAATTATATTATTCCAATATTCAATATTTTACCCTAATCCTTAAGGCAGTTTACCGGTACGACGTATATTCCGTCCTTCCGACGGTAGGCATACTGTCCTATACCTGTGAGGATCATCAGGAATGAAGGTTCTTTCATTCTCTTGGTGTCAATCTTGCCGGAAAGTTTCAAAAGGGTTTCGGCTCCGCTTTCTATAAGCTGTTCTCCCCCTATCTTGATTTCCACAAGACCGTAACTGGAGTCCCGAAGATGTATTACCGCATCACATTCAAGACCGTTTTTATCTCTGTAATGATAGACTTGTCCGCCAAGGGCATCCGCATATATCCGAAGATCCCGGACAGCCAGAGTTTCAAATAACAGCCCGAATGTATTGAGGTCATACACCAGGTCGTCCGGACCTACCCCCAGGGCCGAAGCAGCGATGGACGGATCCACGAAGTAGCGTGTGTCAGAAACACGTATGGCAGTTTTGGACCGCAAATTCGGGCTCCATGCCGGCATATTCTCTATGACAAATATTTTTTTCAGGGCCTGAATATATGATGCTATTGTATCTTGCCCCATGCTCGGCATTCCGTTCTGGACCAGGTCGTCATATATGGTGCTGACAGGCACCTGCTGTCCCTGATGCCTCGCGTATGAGCGCAGCAGTCTGCGGGTAAATTCCGGATCTCTCTGTACATTGTCCGCTCTCGAAACATCACTGTGGACAACACCGTCCACATAGTTGCCGGCCTGCAACAGTGCGGCTTCTCTGGTAAGGGCAAGCGAACCTGGCCATCCGCCTCTGCAGACAAGATATGCAAGTTCTTTCAATGGAATGTCATCTGCTTTTGCCGATGCGAAATCCCCTTTGAACAAAGATCCGATGCTTGTTTTCCCACTGGAATCACCGGATTCCCATAAACTCATCGGCCGCATTGTCAGCCACGCCACACGTCCGGTTCCGGAGTGTGTCAGTTCTGACATGTCCGGAGGGATGGATGAACCGGTAAAAATCAGCTGCCCCGGCATACCTCTGTGGCTTACCTCAAAACGGGCCGCATCCCATAGTTTTGGGGCAAGTTGCCATTCATCGATCAGCCTTGGTGTATCCCCTTGAAAAAGGATCTGCGGGTCAGTTTCGGCAAGAAGCAGATTGGAAGCCCTTGTCTTGGGATAGTCCATGTATAATATGCTTCTGGCATGTTGTTCTGCGGTAGTAGTCTTTCCGCACCATTTCGGCCCTTGTATCAATACTATACCGGATGCGGAAAGTTGAGCTTCCAGCATCCGGTCTGCTATTCGTGGTCTATATTTCTCCATTGTCAAAATTCTTGATAGCAAAGATATGGTTAATTTCTTTGATTATCAAGGATTTTGGATTTCAGTTCATATAATCGGCCGATTTTGGTTCGGCAAATTGGCCGTCATTGAGTCCTTTGATTGGCTGGTTTTTATTCTGGGTTTTGGCTGTCATTTCAGCTTGTGTATGGCCAGACCGCTTCTGAGCTTCGGCTCGAACCATGTGGTTTTCGGCGGCATGATGTTGCCGGAGTCTGCAATGTCCACCAGCTGTTTCATCGAAACGGGGTAGAGTGCGAAAGCCACCGCCATCTCACCGCTGTCCACTCTGCGTGAAAGCTCTCCGAGTCCTCGGATTCCGCCTACGAAGTCAATGCGTTTGTCGGTACGCAGATCCTTGATACCCAGGATCCTGTCCAATACCAGATCTGACAGGACGGTCACGTCCAGCACCCCGATAGGATCCGAGTCGTCATATCTGCCGGCTTTCGCTTCCAGAGAATACCATTTGCCGTCAAGATACATGGAGAAATTGTGCAGATGTCCGGGTCTGTATGGCTCCGTCCCTTTTTCCGTGACTGTAAAATCTTCTGCCAGTTTTTCCAGAAACTGCTCCGGAGAGAGTCCGTTGAGGTCTTTCACCACCCTGTTGTAGTCGATGATCTTGAGATGGCTTTCCGGAAAGGCTACAGCCATGAACCAGTTGTACTCCTCGTCTCCGCGATGATCCGGATTGGAAGCTTTCCTTTCGGCCCCGACTCTTGCCGCCGCTGCGGTCCGGTGGTGGCCGTCTGCAACATAGAATGCAGGTATATCCTTGAAGATTTCAGTGATCCTGTCGATGTCTGCCTGCGCGTCGATTACCCAGAAATGATGACCGAAACCGTCTTCGGCAGTGAAATCGTATTCAGGCTCACGTGCAGTGTATTTCCTGACGATGTCATTTATTGCGTCATTGTCAGGATAAGAGAAGAAGACAGGCTCGATATTGGCGTCCTGTATGTTCACGTGGATCATCCTGTCATCCTCTTTTTCCTTACGGGTGAGTTCGTGCTTCTTGATTTTCCCTTCTGCATAGTCGTCAGTGTGGGCGCATACTACCAGTCCGTACTGTGTTCTTCCGTCCATAGTCTGGGCATATATGTAGTAATACGGTTTGTCATCCTGTACCAGCCACCCGCGTTTCTGCCAGTCCTTGAAGTTTTCCACAGCTTTGTCGTAAGCCGCCTGGCTGTGTTCGTCTATTATGGGGTCAAAATCTATTTCAGGTTTTGTTATATGCAGCAGGGATTTCTCGGAAGCTTCGGCTTTCGCTTCTTCAGAATTGAGTACGTCATACGGACGTGCCGCTACTTCCCTGACAAGTTCCTTCGGCGGACGCACCGCCGCAAACGGTTTTACTCTTACCATATTCTGTCATTATTTGTCCCGGGCTTGAAAATGAGGCTTGCTGCCCGGTGAAGAAAAAGACATTTTATTTTGCATTGACCTGGAAGCGGGTGCATCCGGTCGCAAAATATTCCACTATCTGTCTGGCAGCAGCGAGTCCTGCATTGATGTTGGCTTCAGCCGTTTCCGCTCCCATTTTCTTAGGTGTGGCAAATACCCTTTTCCCGAACTTTTCGTCCAGCTCAGCCTGGTGGACGGCTGCAATGTCAGTCACATATTTAAGGTCTGGCCTGTCAGTCAGCGCTTTCTCCAGTTCCGCTTCATTTATGACTTCCTTTCTGGCGGTATTTACCAGACATCCGCCTGCAGGCATTCTGGTCAGCAGGTCATATCCGATGGATTCTTTTGTCTGCGGAGTCGCCGGGATATGCAGGGATATGAAGTCGCATGAAGAATACATTTCTTCAAGAGAAGCAGCGGGCGTCACTCCCTCATCTTCCATGACACTGCCCTCCACAAACGGATCGAAAGCCATCACTTCCATTCCGAGCGCCCTGGCTTTTGCCGCCACAAGCCTGCCGACATTTCCGAATGCCTGTATTCCGACTTTCTTCCCTTTGACTTCGCTGCCGGTACCCGGAGTAAAGCAGTTGCGGGACATGAAAATCATCATCGCGATGGCGAGCTCGGCCACCGCGTTGGAGTTCTGTCCCGGCGTATTCATCACCACGATACCGCGTTCCGTACAGGCGTCCAGACAGATATTGTCATATCCTGCACCGGCGCGGACCACGATTTTCAGATTCTTTGCCGCATCCACGACCTCTCGTGTGACCTTGTCGGAGCGTACTACGAGCGCATCCGCATCCGCTACCGCCTTGAGAAGCTGCACCGGCGATGTGTATTTTTCTAGCAGGACAACTTCATGTCCTCCTGCCTGTGCTATTTCCTTTATTCCGTTGACCGCAGCAGCTGCAAACGGTTTTTCGGTTGCTACCAATATTTTCATAGTCAATGGGTTTGTGCCCTTCCGGGCAATTGGTTATTGTTTATGTGTGTCCTCCGGACCGATCATGTGTCTTTAATTCCCGGGAAATTCAAATTAAAACAGACTATTCGAGGCGGGCGCCATTCCGAACACCGGAGTTACCTTCCGGTAATGAGGATGTGAGAAACAAGCCCAACGAAGAAGAGGCGTTTTTATTTGAATTTCTTTTCGAAGTCCTGCATGCATGCTACAAGAGCCTCGACGCTCTCTTTCGGGCAGGCATTGTAGATGGATGCGCGGAATCCTCCGACGGACCTGTGTCCCTTGATGCCTACCATGCCACGGCCTTTTGCAAATTCGAGGAATTCATCCTGAAGAGCCTCATAGCCCGGAGCCATGACGAAACATACGTTCATGACAGATCTGTCCTCTTTGGCTGCAGTCCCGGTGAACAGAGGGTTCCTGTCGATTTCATCGTACAGTATCTGCGCCTTTTCCACATTCATTTTGTTGATGGCCCCGACACCGCCGATTCCCTTGAGCCACCTGAGAGTTTCCTTCATGACGAAGATAGGGAAGACAGGAGGAGTGTTGTACATCGAGCCTCCGTCGATATGTACCTTGTAGTCAAGCATCGTAGGTATATATCTGGTTACTTTTCCGAGAGCATCCTTGCGGATGATGGCGAAAGATACGCCGGCAGGGCCTACATTCTTCTGTGCACCGCCGTAGATGAGTGCGTATTTGCTTACATCCACAGGCCTGCTCATTATATCCGAAGACATGTCTGCAATGAGAGGAACAGGACAATCCATGTCGTAGCGTATTTCGGTGCCGTATATTGTATTGTTGGTCGTGATATGGAAATAGTCTATGTCGGCCGGGATTTCGAATCCTTTGGGAATATAGCTGAAATTCCTGTCTGCAGACGATGCCACTGCAAATGCATTGCCGAGTCCTTTTGCTTCCTTGTAGGCTTTCTTTGCCCATACGCCTGTTTCCAGATATCCTGCCTTGTTCTCCAGGAAGTTCATCGCGACATAGAGGAACTGCAGGCTGGCTCCTCCGCCGAGGAACACAACTTCATGAGTGTCAGGAATATCAAGTAGCTCTTTCCAGAGTGCGCGGCATTCGTCCATTACTGCTCCCCATTCTTTTGACCTGTGGGAAACTTCTATTACAGCCATGCCTGTTCCGGCAAAATCCTTGAGAGCCTCAATGGAATTTTCAATGGCCTCGTCCGGAAGGATGCAAGGCCCTGCGTTGAAATTATGTACCTTTTTCATGTGACTTTGGTTATTTGTTGATGATTTTAATCAAAACGGCACTAAAAATAATGAATTTTTCTAAAATAAGCCCCTTATGTCTGAATTTTTTTCGCAATAATGGCAATGGAGTAATATTTCGTTACCGTTCTTGATGGTGGTGAACTTTGTCCTGACCGGCTGGTGGTTGGTGATGCATTTGGGGTTCATGCATTTGGCGATGCCTTCTACGACGGACGGCATTTCCAGTTTTTTCTTCTCGACCACCCGGAATTCCTTTATGATGTTCACAGTGGCATCAGGAGCGATGAGCGCCAGCTTGTTGAGTTCGTCATCCTCGAAAAACCTGTCCGCTATTTTGATTATTCCCTTTTTTCCGTAGAGTTTGCTGTTGAGGTTGATGCCTATGGTGATCCTGCTTTCGAGCCCCTTGAGGTTCAGGATATCCAAAGCCTTGTAGACGTTTTCTGCCGGAATGTGGTCCAGTACGGTGCCGTTCTCCAGAGCACTTACTATGAGTTCTTTGTTGTTGTGTGTCATGATTCTTTCCTTTTACCTGTAACCGAGAAGATATGCGATGATAGCCATGCGGACGTACAGCCCGTTCTCAGCCTGCTTGAAATAATATGCATATGGAGTATCGTCCACATCCTGTTCTATTTCACCGACCCTCGGGAGAGGGTGGAGTATTTTCATGTTCGGTTTTACATTGGAGAGCATGGATGCCGTCAGGCGGTATACGTCCTTTACTTTTTCGTATTCCATCGGGTCGGTGAACCTTTCCTGCTGCACTCTGGTCATGTACAGGATGTCGCAGTCGTTGAGGTGTTCTTCCAGAGACGCCGTTTCGTGGTAGCGGATGCCTTTGCCGTCCAGAAAGTTCTTGTATTCGACCGGCATTTTCAGTTCCTCGGGGGAAGTGAATATGAATTCTGGGCTGAAATGTGACATCGCCTGGAGCAGCGAGTGGGTGGTACGTCCGTATTTCAGGTCCCCTACCATGTTGATAGCCAGATGGTCGAGATGTCCTTGCGTCTGCATTATGCTGTAAAGATCCAGCAGTGTCTGTGACGGATGCTGGTTGGCTCCGTCTCCTGCGTTGACTACCGGGACAGACGCGACTTCGGAAGCATACCGTGAACTTCCTTCAAGCGGATGACGCATGATAATCATGTCCACATAGTTGGATACCATTTTGATGGTATCTTTGAGGGTTTCTCCCTTACTGACACTTGTGTTGGTGGCGTCAGAAAATCCTATTACCTTGGCTCCCAGTCTGTTGACTGCTGTCTCAAAACTGAGCCTGGTCCTGGTTGACGGCTCGAAGAAGATACATGCGATCACCTTGCCTTCAAGGATTTTCTGCACTCTGTTCCTTTCGAACTCCTTGGCGACTTCCAGTACATGCAGGATTTCTTCCTTGGTGAAATCCTGGATTGAAATCAGACTTTTGTGATTGTGGTCCATATAAGTTGAATTGATTTTACCCGTTATTCGGCCTCTTCCGCACAGCATCCTTCTATCTTGCTGCAGGTCTCAAGGAACTTGTCCGCAAGTGAAAGCCTTACCGTGACTTCCATCGAGCACTCCATGCCGAAATCCTGATGTCCCGGAACAAGTCCCATATCCTTGATCATTTTCATTACATCGTTCATGTTCAGGTAGCCGAAAGACAGCCGGAATCTCCGGCCTGCTGTCTTTTCGACAATCCTGGCATTTGAAATGGCATCAGCTGCAGAAGTCTTGTATGCACGGATAAGTCCCGGGATGCCCAGTTTTATTCCTCCGAAATACCTCACTACCACTATAAGTATATCGCTCAGCCCGTTGGCGTCAATCTGTCCGAGGATGGGACGGCCGGCAGAGGACGACGGCTCTCCGTCATCGTTGGCGCGGAACACGTCTCCCTTATATCCGAGACGGTACGCATAGCAGTGGTGTCTGGCATCGTGATATTCTTTTTTCAGGGAAGCGACGATTTCCTTTATTTCGGATTCGGTTTCAACCGGGTAGGCGAGGGCAATGAATCTGCTGCCATTGTCCTTGAACAGTCCTTCAGATCTGGAGGCGATGCTCCTGTAGGAATCATTTGTCTGGTCACCGGTTCCGTTCATACCGAATTCAAAATTAGCGAAAATTTTTGGAAATATTTTGTACCTTTGGGTGCTTTTTGGCAAAAGTGGTATTGATATGGTATTGAGATATAGAGTTTCACTCCCTGGAATCAAGGGATTTGCAAGAGTTTATGAGGTCAAGGATACGATGACCCTTTATTCCCTGCACAAGCAGATGCGTGCGGATATGGATTTCCCGCAGGACCAGATGGTCCTTTTCAAGGCCGAAGACGGGAACGGAAAGGTGATCTCCCGTTACGGGATTTTCGACCTCGGAGCCGGGACCATAGATTCGGTGACATTCGGGCAGACATACAGGAAAGGGGAGACGACATTCATATATTTCTATGACACAACCAACGCGAAAAGTGTCATAGTCACCTGCGAAGGCCCTGTCGAAGAGCGCAGGGGAACGGTCTACCCTGTCCTTGTGGAGACGAAAGGACCGAATCCTGTCGAGTTCGAAAACGGATATGTGGCGTTCGAGGATCTGCCTGATGACAAGAAAAGATCCATACAGACCGGAGAAGCCGACGATGATGACATTGACGATGAAGACGACGGTGATTCGGATACTGAAGAGATATATGACGAAGGTCAGGATGATGAATGAAAAGGCTTCTGATAGTTCTGGGTCCGACTGCTGTAGGCAAGACAGACTATAGCATGGAACTGGCGCAGAAGTACGGCTCGCCGGTCATCTCCTGCGATTCCAGACAGATATACAGGGAAATGACAATAGGGACTGCCGTCCCGTCCGCTTCACAGCTTGCCGCTGTGAAGCATTATTTTATCCATACCAATACCGTTACGGAGCTTTATACGGCCGGCAGATATGAGATTGAAGCGATAGCTTTGGTCGAAAGGCTTTTTTCCGAAGGTCATGAAACACTTGTGATGGCCGGCGGTTCCGGTTTTTATATTGATGCGGTGTGTAACGGACTGGACGATTTTCCCGCAGCGGACATGCAGTTGAGGGAAGAGCTTGCCCGCAGGTTGGCTCAGGAAGGAGTGGAGTCTCTTCGTCTGGATCTGAAACGCCTTGATCCGGAGAGTTATGCCTCTATCGACATTGCCAACGGCCAGAGGGTCGTCAGGGCTCTTGAAGTGTGTCTTATGACAGGAAGGAAGTTCTCGTCATTCAAGACATCTCCGGCAAAAAAAAGGGATTTCCTGATTGAAAAGACAGGCCTGATGCGTCCTCGGGAAGAACTGTATGAGAGGATTGACCGTAGGGTCGTGCAGATGATTGACGACGGGCTGGTTGACGAGGTGAAATCGCTGCTGCCGTACAGGGAATATGCCGCTCTCCAGACAGTAGGGTATAAGGAGATATTCGCATATCTGGATTATTGCGCCGGTAAGGAATACAAACCTCCGGTTTCGGGCCAGCATAAAAACGACGGCCCCGTCACTACTTTGGACAGAGCCGTCGAGCTCATTCAGAGGAATACACGCCATTACGCCAAGCGCCAGATGTCTTACTGGCGCAGGGACGGGAGTATTGTATGGAAAACCATCTGATACTTTGCAGGCGGGGAAGGTCTCTTCCGTCCTTTTACATGGCGAACAGTCCTATAATGTTGATTATCACCTTCGACGCCTTTTCCATGCTTTCGAGAGGGACATATTCCAGTTTTCCGTGGAAGTTGTGCCCGCCGGCGAAGATGTTCGGACAAGGCAGTCCCATAAAAGACAGGTTGGCTCCGTCCGTACCGCCTCTGATAGGCTGGATATGAGGTTTGATACCTTCCATTTCCATGGCTTTTACAGCCTTTTCTATGATATGGTAATGAGGCTCGACCTCTTTTCGCATGTTGTAGTATTGGTGCTTTATCTGCACGGAAGCCGTCCCTTCCCCGTATTTTGCATTTATAAAATCCACGCACTGCTGCAGCACCTTTTTCTTGTTTTCGTACAGACCCATGTCGTGGTCTCTGATGATATATGAGAAATCCGCTTCTTCGACTGTCCCTCTGAAATCGGTGATGTGGAAGAACCCGTCATAACCTTCCGTATATTCCGGTCTCTGCTCTACAGGGAGCAGGTTGTTGAGCTCCATGCCTATCAGTATGGCATTCAGCATCTTGCCTTTTGCATACCCTGGATGGATGTTGCGTCCCTGAATATGGACTGACGCTGCTGCGGCATTGAAGTTCTCGTATTCGAGTTCGCCTATGGCGCCTCCGTCCATGGTGTAGGCATAATCCGCCCCGAATTTCTTTACGTCGAATTTCACGACACCGCGACCGATTTCCTCATCGGGAGTGAATCCTATTTTGATATCTCCATGTTTGAACTCGGGATGCTCCACTATATACTGCACCGCATCCATGATTTCTGCTACTCCGGCCTTGTCATCTGCCCCCAGAAGCGTAGTGCCGTCCGTGGTAATGACGGTCTGGCCCCGATAGCTTTCCAGTTCCGGGAAGTCGCTTACTTTAAGGGAAAGCCCTGATGTCTTGTCCAGCAGGATGTCTTTTCCGTCATAATCCTTGATTATCTGCGGTCTGATGTCTTTTCCGGAAGCATCAGGAGACGTATCCACATGTGCTATGAAGCCGACGGCAGGGACTTTTTCCCCGCAATTTGACGGGATGCTTGCCATGACATATCCGTATTCGTCAAGAGTCGCTTCGACTCCCATTGCTGAAAGTTCGTCCTTCAGCATTCCCAGCAGGTCAAGCTGTCTTGCACTGCTCGGCTGTGTTTCCGACTCAGGGTCAGACTGCGTGTCCACTGACACGTATCTCAGAAATCTGTCAAGTATCTTTTCCATTTGCTGTTGTATTGTTTATTTGAATTTCCTGTGATTTTCCGTTATACTGTGCACTCCTGTTCACATCAATATCAGGCTGACGCCCATTACTGCCATTCCGGCGACCACTCCGGCTATGGCTACATGGTGTTTTCCGTATTTTTCCGCCGTCGGCAGCAGCTCGTCCAGAGATATGTATATCATGATGCCGGCCACTGCCGCCAGAATCAGTGGGAATGCCGCTCCTTCTCCTGAAATCTCTACTCCGAAGATGGCTGTGACAGCATAGCAGAGAGCGGCGCCGGCCGGTTCTGTAAGTCCGGACAGGGTGGCGTACATCACTGCCTTTCCTTTGCTTTTGGTCGCGTAGTATATCGGAATCGCTACTGCAATTCCTTCAGGGATGTTGTGTATTGCCACTGCGAATGTGATACCGGCTCCCATCTGCGACCCGCTCAGTGCGCTGACGAATGTTGCCATGCCCTCTGGAAAATTATGTATCGCAATAGCCAGAGCTGACATGATTCCGAGTTTCTTCAGTGCCTGATGGCCGGACTTTTTTTCCGAAACGGAAATCATTTCCGTGGCTGCCGTTCTCGAATCAAGCGACAGTCCGGACGCTTCATGCGGGTTTTCGTACTCGGGAATGAGAAAATCGATCATGAATATAAGCCCCATTCCCGCAAAGAATGACACGAGTACAAGCGCTTTCCCGTTGATGCCGGAGTAGACGGCATTCGAGATGGCGTATTGGGCTTCCGGATACAACTCTGCCAGAGAGATGAAAATCATCACTCCGGCCGAAAGACCCAAAGCGCCGGCCAGGAAGTTGCTGCTGAGCTTTTTGCCCGGAATTATCAGCAGTCCTCCAAGCCCGGTGGCGGCACCGGCCAGCAGAGTAAGCAGCAATGCATGTAGTACTTCGTTCATTCCCTGATAATTATCGGGCCTGTCCGCATAAAGCCCTGTCGTTTTTACGATCCGGGTGCAGGCAGCCGGTTTTATTCTGTCTTTTTGGTTTTGACGGCAGAGTATATGATATATGCGATGATTGCGGCATAAGGGATGACCGCAACCGGTTCAGTCCATGGGGAAGGCTTCATGAAAGCATCCACCTGGGCGAATCTCAGTATCGCGCTTACCACACCCATGAGTGCTCCTCCGGCGATGAAACCGGAAGCTATGAGAGTGCCTTTCTCCTGACGTGCATTGTTGATCTCCTTATCCTTGCTTCGGGTGCTTACAAACCATGAAATGGCACCTCCGACGAGCATCGGAAGGTTGAGGTCGATAGGTATGAACATTCCAAGGGCAAAGGCCAGGGCAGGTACTTTAAAGACAGTCAGGACAATGGCGATCAGGGCTCCGATCCCGTACATGAGCCATGGAGCTCCCCCGCCGTTCATCATCGGCTCGATGACTGCCGCCATGGCGTTTGCCTGAGGGGCGACAAGGGCGTTTTCTCCGGTAAATCCGTAAGTCTTGTTGAGCACGAGCATTACGCCGCCTACTGTAGCTGCGGCCACCAGAGTACCGAGGAATTTCCATGTTTCCTGGTTTCTCGGCGTAGTCCCTATCCAATAGCCTATCTTGAGGTCCGTGATGAAAGCTCCTGCGACTGACAGTGCCGTGCATACTACTCCGCCTATTATAAGTGCGGCTGTCATTCCGGCAGTACCGTTAAGACCCGCCGCGACCATAACGAGTGATGCCAGTATAAGTGTCATGAGAGTCATGCCGCTGACAGGGTTCGATCCGACGATGGCAATGGCGTTGGCCGCCACCGTGGTAAACAGGAACGCTATGATTCCGACTACCAGAAGACCTATGATGGCGTGCCAGATGTTGTCGACTACTCCGAATGCAAAGAATATCAGGATGGCCAGCAGGGTGAGTACTATACCTATGACAATGATTTTCATGGAGATGTCACGCTGCGTCCTGATTGTGTCGGCTTCAGCGCCGGTCTTTTTGCGTCTGAACTCTCCGGCGGCAAGGCCGAGGGCCGATTTGATGACACCGAAGGATTTTATTATTCCGATAATTCCTGCTGTGGCGATACCGCCTATGCCGATATGCCTGGCATAGTCAGAGAAAATCTGTTCGGCGGACATCTCCCCGACCGTTGCGGTAACTCCCGTATTCATCAGATCGATGACCTGGCCGCCCCATATGAGGTTCATAAGCGGTATGATGACCAGCCAGACAAGGAAACTTCCGCAGCAGATGATGAAGGCGTACTTGAGCCCGACTATATATCCCAGTCCCAGAACTGCAGCTCCCGTGTTGAGTTTCAGTACTACCTTGGCCTTCTCGGCGACAGCCTCTCCGAACGGCAGTATTCTTGTGGTGACAGTTTCTCCCCAAAGACCGAATGTGGAGATTATGAAATCATACAGTCCTCCTATAAGTCCGCTGACCAGCAGGGTCTTGGCTCCCTTTCCACCGCTTTCCCCGCTGACAAGCACCTGTGTTGTGGCCGTCGCTTCCGGGAAAGGGTATTTCCCGTGCATTTCCTTTACAAAATATTTTCTGAAAGGGATAAGGAACAGGATACCGAGGACACCTCCGAGAAGGGAAGAGAAAAACACTTTCGTGAAGTTTACCGTAAGCTCTGGATATTTGTCCTGTAATATATATAGTGCGGGAAGCGTGAAAATCGCTCCGGCAACGATACCTCCCGAGCAGGAGCCTATGGACTGGATTATGACATTCTGTCCCAGAGCATTTTTCTTTCCCAAAGCACTTGATACTCCCACTGCGATGATGGCTATGGGGATTGCCGCTTCAAACACCTGTCCGACCTTCAGCCCGAGAAATGCTGCAGCTGCTGAAAAGATGATTGTCATCAGGAGGCCCATACCTACAGAATATGGAGTTACCTCCGGATAGGTCTTCTCCGGGGAAAGCAGCGGCTTGTATTCCTCTCCTGGCTTGAGTTCCCTGTGCGCGTTTTCAGGCAAACTCGTCTTCTTTTTTTCTTCCATGTTATCAGATTTTATTCGTGAGTGAATAGTTCAACCGGCAAATTTAGAATCAGTTTGACTCTTTTCAAAACAATATGATTCAAAATACAGACAATTATTCCCGGGAGACCGTTTCCGGTCTGCATGGACCGCTTTTTAATGGAATGAAATTTTATAAAAGAGCAAAATGCTGTGAATCAACATATTGATGAAATCAGAAGAAAATTTTTTCAAAAAAATCGAAAAAATAATGCAGAAAAATTTGGAGGTAATGAAAAAGTCCGTATCTTTGCAGCCCGTTTGAGAAAAAACGGTATGAAAACCCCTCGGGGTGACAGATCATTGACAAGTATGAGAGATAAACAAACGAGGTAAAAAGAAAGCAAAGAGATTGGTCTTTTTTTAAAGAGATACAATTTCACGAGGCAAGACGAAAGTCATTGGCAACGAACCACGAGAAGAAGTTACCAAGGGCGGACGGGGGATGCCTAGGCTTCCGGAGGCGAAGAAGGACGCGGCAAGCTGCGAAAAAGCGCGGGGACCTGCAAGCATGGATTGATCCGCGCGTGTCCGAATGGGGGAACCCGGCGGGTTGAAGGCCCGTCACACCATAGAGGTGGGCATACCCGGGGAACTGAAACATCTCAGTACCCGGAGGAAAAGAAAGAAACATCGATTCCCATAGTAGTGGCGAGCGAAATGGGAAAAGCCCAAACCGGCGGCGTTACGGCGCGGCCGGGGTAGTAGGGCTTCTCGTAAGATGCCGGCGAAGGAACCGGAACGGTCTGGAAAGGCCGGACGCAGAGGGTGACATTCCCGTACGGGTAATGTCGCCGGCACGAGAGGAGTACCTGAGTAGGGCGGGACACGAGAAATCCTGTCTGAATCAGCGGGGACCATCCCGCAAGGCTAAATATACCCGGAAGACCGACAGTGGACCAGTACCGTGAGGGAAAGGTGGGAAGGACCCCGGGCAGGGGAGTGAAAAAGAACCTGAAACCGTCCGTCTGCAAGCGGTGGGAGCCGAAAGGCGACCGCGTGCCTTTTGCATAATGAGCCTACGAGTTCGTCCGTGCCGGCGAGGTTAATCCATTAAGTGGAGGAGCCGGAGCGATAGCGAGTCTGAACA
>CASFGK010000010.1 GCA_949294195.1 uncultured Bacteroidales bacterium
AATTCTGGAGTGATGTGTCACCGATGGATTCGGCGTAACGCTTTACATTCTGGAAATGTTCTTCATTCAGGATTTTCATGACTCATTGTATTTTATCTGTTAAACACGTCCGGCTCCGGGAGCCGGTATTTTTTATTTTTCACCTGCCTGACTGTCCCGTGACCGTACCCGCAAGGTTTGGCGAAAGAAAATACCGCAGCCACCGGCGAGGATGATTTTCTTTCAGCCAACCCCATAGGGGCCTGACCTTGTCCGGGTACGTTGGACACGGGACTACCTTTGCAGGGAGGAAAATAAAAATTCAGGGCCATCAAACTTATATCTGTGTTATTAGGTTTATGGCTAAATTGTGCCGTTTTCATGTGAATCCGCTTTGTAGATTATTTCATCTATTATCTCTTTCTCTTTTCTCTCACCTTTGAGGAAGGCAAGCAGCCACCGGAAAAAGAACGGGGCTTGGTCTGTCCCCAGCTGTGAGCTTTCCCCGTTACGGGTGGCGCATATTGCAAACCGTCCCAGTCCGGGACTCTCCTGTGGCGGTACGATATGGAATGACAGATCTTCCGTACCGTTGATATGAAGCCCGCCACGGTAGGTGTAGAAAGTCTTTGCGGCTCTACTGTCCGTATCAATGTCCACCCGGCTGTAGCCGCAGCGTTTCAGTTCTCTGATGATTTCCCTGTTTGTCATAATTGTATCTGTCTGATTGGATTTGAAATGTTCTGGTGTACTGTTCCCGTATTTGGGGATATGCCGTGTTCTGACACCCACTTCCGGTATGCCGTGGCATATTCCTGCCTTTCCCGTTCCAGACTGCTTTCCGTCTCCGGAGTATATCCGAGCAGGCGTATGTATCCGCCGTTGCAGCCTGTCAGTTCGCAGCGCATTCCGGCTGCCTCCAGTTTTCCGATGCGTTTCTGTGCCGTCTTCGCGCTTGAATACTCCTTGGGCCAGAAATAATGTTCTCCCTGTGAGCCGTAAAAGTCTTCTCCGAGTATCATTTCCCCGACATGTCTCCGGCTCTCGATGAAGCCGAACCGGGCCTTGCCCAGTGCCTGACGCATGGCCTTGTGTGCAGGTCCTTCGGGATGCCTGAACACTTCAGGAGTGTCTTTTCCCGTAATCTTCGGCAGTTCCATCCGGTACGGCTGTCTGTAGCTGCCGATTCCGAGCGTGAGGTAGAAGTTGGTGTGGAAATAGTCGGTCATGGGGTCGCTTTCATCAAAGTTGTACGACATGACAAAATCCCTGACGTTTGTCATCACCTCCTTGGCCCGGTCGGTCAGACTGTCCGATGCCTGGATGTTGTAGTGGTTGATGTCTCCCTGTACCTTTCCGGACTCTCTGGCGAAAGCCTCGAAGTCTGCTTTCATCAGTCGGATAAGGATTGAGTTGTATCCGTCCCTGCGGACCGAGAAGGTGTATCTCGGATAGGTCTCCTTGAGCCATGCCCTGACCAGTTCCGTGATTTCCGGCGCGGACTGCCCGTTGTAGTTGCGCCCTTTCCAGCGGTATTCATTGTACACGTATTCGGTGTATTCCTTTGCGGTGGCA
>CASFGK010000011.1 GCA_949294195.1 uncultured Bacteroidales bacterium
GCAGATAAAGATGTGGCGGTGAGTTGCCTTCAGGTTTTTGAGCCTGCGGAGTTCCTGCTGGAATTGTTCCTGAAGAGACAGCAGTTTGTGGGTTTCCACCTTTATCTGTACAAATGCTTTCATCGTATCTTCCGTTCTCTTCAAAAGCTGGGACTTTATCTGCTCCCAGTCCTGATGACTGTCGGCAAGTTGCTTCCTGAATGCCGAGACTTCACCCTGAAGTCGGGTCAAGTTGTCCGAAAGCAGGGCCATATCCTCGTTACCGGCATCAACATTCTGGTTATGCGCAGATCCGATACGCTCGCTCATATCGGAGCACAGGTTATACAATGCATCCAGACTCTGGATGATGTCATTGGTGATTATTTGCGTTTTCTCGTTCATATTTATCTATTTATTAATCTATTACAAACTCATTCCTCTTTTCTTTTTCTTCTTTTTACGACATGCGAAATTTCGGTTCTCTTCATCTTTGTCCTCCGGCAAAGGAGAGAACAGGCCGCCGACTGCGCTTGCAAGACCTTCTACGACACTGATATCAGGGCCATGCTGCCACAGGTCTTGTCTGTCAATGCCGGGAACATCCACAATACGATTGTCTCGGTCCTGATCTTTTCCGATAGCACTGCCCTCACCAAGCTGCTTATCCAGCTTCGAGTAGCTGAAACTCCGGTCTATCTCCGAAGCCTTGAAAGTAAGTCCGTCCTTGGAGAAGGACAGTCCTTGTACGACATCGCTCTTGCCCCTATATTTGAATGTGGTCTGAATCCCATGTCGGGCCAACTCGTCAACAAACTGGCTCCAGGTGCAAGTTCTGGCCAGCACATCCTTGACAGCATGGTATATCTCATACCGGATCTTGTCTTCTCCCTTGAGCCTGTACGTACGCACTCTGTCCTTGCCTTTCCCGAAATACAGTCCGTACTTCTCTTTCATTTCCTTACAGACCGCGGCATTCCGGACACGGTCGTTCCTGTCGCTTATAGTCCTGCCATTATTGTCTATCCGATTATAAACTATATGGATATGAGGATGCTTCTGATCATGATGACGGGCGATAATGTACTGGGTATCCTTTATGCCCATCTTTTCCATATACTCCCTGGCAAGCAGGACCATCATACTGTCCGTAAGCCTGCGGGCATCTTCCGGAGCATAACTCAATGATATGTGGCCTACCGGCTGACGGATATCAGGATTCATCATCCGCTGTGCCTGGAACCCGGCTACGACAGCAGGGATTCCGTCCGCCAGTACTCCTTCAGCCTCCAGCAAACGTGCATCCTGCTTGCCCAGGACATAGCTGACACAACCTCTGAAAGAAGACCCTTTAGTTATTTTTCCAATCATCGGACAAGCTGTTTATTATCTGTACGACCTGGCGTTTCAGCATCATCAGTTCGGATGCCACTTTAGCAAATCCCCCGGCATTGGCCCGCCGCGCAAGCTGATTGATGTTGTTGGCTTCTCCAGCCAGTTTCCTCAACACCTCGGCATCCGCCCGGCTTATGCGCTGGACCACTTTCGCAGACAGCAGCGCAGACCTCACATAACGGCTCATTGACACTCCCGCATCCTTGCGCCTTTTCTGCAATGCCTGATACTCTACATCCGTAATCCTCGCACTGACAATCCTGA
>CASFGK010000012.1 GCA_949294195.1 uncultured Bacteroidales bacterium
ATTCCGAACAGAGAAGTCAAGCCCGCTTGCGCCGATGGTACTGCCCCACCAGGTGGGAGAGTAGGCAGCTGCCGCTTTTCGATACGGAGTCCCGGACTGACGATGGTCAGCCCGGGACTTTCTGTTTACACCGGATGCTCCTGGCTTTAACTGCTTTGTCAGTCGCGCTTTCTTCCAGACTTTCAGTTATACGAAAACAGGCGACTCTAAATAGTCTTTAGAGCCGCCTGTTCGTCGTTCGGTTTTCAGATCAGTTATCTTTTGGCAAGTTCTCCGTCAATGTAGAACAGGCCTGCACCGTTGCATTTCCTGATTTTGTCAAGAATTGACTGTGCTGTAGCTTCTTCCTCGACCTGCTCTCTTACGAAGCCCCAGAGAAAATCCTGGGTAGCCTTGTCCTTTTCGGCTGATGCTATGTCTACAAGGTCATTTATAAGCTTTGAAACATGGCATTCGTGCTCATAAACGTGCTTGAACACTTCTTCAACACTGCCCCATCCGCAAGGAACGACATCTATCATGCTTACTGCTGCAGTGCCACCGCGTTTTGTGAGATAGCCTGCAAGTTCGACTGCATGTTCCTTTTCTTCATCGGACTGTTTCAGCATCCAGTGGGCGCAACCGTCCCAACCCTCTTTCTGAAGATAGAACGCCATCTGAAGGTAAAGATTTGATGACCAAAGCTCTGCAGTGATCTGATCATTGAAGGCTTTTTCGAGTTTTTCTGTAATCATAGTATTGATGTTTTTAAATGTCAGACTCCGGCTACCGTTTTCGATAGCCGGAGTCTGCAGATACAATATCAATGCCGCTTGGTCACGGCAATGACAAAATGTCATCATCTTAGAGATTTGCTTTCTCGATATCTTTGAAATAGCGGTATGTGTCCACTTTCAGTTCTCCTACGGCCAGTTCGTCACATACGATTATGCCGTGCTGGTGTGCCTGTAGGGCGGAAAGAGTGCATGTATGGCTGTATGAGCCTTCTACAGCCTGCTGGAGGGCACGGGCTTTCTTGTGGCCGAAAGCGAGGATCATGACTTCCTTCGATGAAAGTACGGTTCCTACACCGACTGTGAGGGCGAGAGCCGGGACTTTGTCGATATCGTTGTTGAAAAATCTTGAATTCACGACGCGGGTGTCATAGGTAAGGGTCTTTACACGTGTACGTGAAACCAGGGAAGAGAACGGCTCGTTGAAAGCCAGATGGCCGTCTTCTCCGACACCTCCCATGAACAGGTCGATTCCTCCTGCGGCTTTGATCCTCTCTTCATAAGATGCGCATTCCGCTTCAAGATCCGGAGCATTGCCGTTGAGAATGTTGATATTGCCTTTTGGAATATCGATATGGTCAAAGAAATGTCTGGCCATGAATGAATGATAGCTTTCAGGATGAGACTCGGGCAGTCCGACATATTCATCCATATTGAAAGTGATTACGTTTTTGAAAGAGACTTCTCCGGCCTTGTTCATTCTGACAAGTTCTGCATAGGTTCCTTCGGGAGTCGAGCCTGTCGGGAGGCCGAGGACGAAGGGTTTGTCGGTTACAGCTGCTTTAGCCTTGATTTTGTTTACAATGTACCTGGCAGCCCATTCCGAGCCTTTCCGGTACGAGTCTTCAATGATTAGTCTCATGTTATGTTTTTGTTAGTGAATGTCTTGTTTATCCTTTGCAAAACTACAAAATAATATATAAACAACATCTTCCGTCTGTTGATAATTTGAAAATATTTGACCTTCGGTCACATTTATGTGAGGCTGTCTACAGTTGTTTTCCTCTGACGATAAGATGTTTTATGAATGGTGTGTGGTGGCTGTATGCAATGAAGGCAAGATCCGGCAAAGGCTCGGTAATGATGAGATTGGCGAGCTTTCCCGGTGTAACGGAGCCGGCAAGACGGCTGATCCCCATGGCATAGGCGCCGTTCAGGGTACAGGCATTGAAGGATTCTTCCGGCGTCAGTTTCATCTGTATGCATCCGAGAGCCATTATGAACCGCATGTCGCCGCTTGGTGACGACCCGGGATTGTAGTCGGAGGCAAGGGCTACTCCCAGTCCGCCCCGGATAAAGTCTTTGGCCCTGCCGTACGGCAGACATGAGAAGAAGGACGCCCCTGGAAGCATGACAGGCATTGTGTCCGTCCCTTCAAGTACTTTCATTTCAGCGTCTGTCGTCTGTTCAAGATGGTCTACGGAAAGGGCTCCGCGGCTTACTCCCGCCTGGACGCCTCCGGAGACTGCCAGTTCGTTTGCATGTATCTTGCCTCGCAGTCCGAAAACCTGGGCCGCATCCAGAATCTGCATGGTCTCTTCCGGCGTGAAGAAGCCCCTGTCGCAGAACACGTCCACGAAATCAGCAAGTCCTTGATCCGCTACGGCCGGCAGCATTTCGCGGCACACCATGTCCACATATTCTCCCTGACGCCCGGCATATGCCCTTCCTACCGCATGGGCTCCTAGAAAAGTCGCGCGTATTTCTATCGGAAGCGATGCCCTGAGTCTCCGTATTACACGCAGCATCTTGAGCTCGTCTTCGGTGTTCAATCCGTATCCGCTCTTGATTTCCATCGCTCCTGTGCCCTTGTACATCACTTCGACAGCCCGACCAAGCGACTGCCTGAAAAGCTCTTCCTCGGAGGTTTCGTGAAGAAGATCGGCCGAGTTCAGTATGCCGCCTCCGCGCGCTGCTATCTGCTCGTATGTCAGACCGTCAATCTTGTCCCTGAATTCCCCGTATCTGGAGCCGGCATATACGATATGGGAGTGCGAGTCGCAGAATGAAGGCATGACATAGCCGCCTTCCGCATCAATGGTGAGAAGATCTTCGGTGATGCAGCCGTCTCCCGGATGGCTGCCGGTACCGAAAGAGAGGATTTTGTCTCCGTCAGTCATCAGCCATGCGTTGTCCAGAGTCTCCACCTTGCCCATTTCCACGCCTTCTTTCCTGAGTGTCCCTTCAGGAACGATTCCGACGAGTTTCCCTATGTTTCTGATCAGAGTCTTCATATGAGTATGCTGCTATTGCCGGATGAAATCTATGGATTTCGCGATAAGCGGATACATGCAGGTGTCGTCCTGGATGAACGGAACGGACTTCCTGTATGCCGCGTGTATCTTTTCGATATTCCATGATGATTTGAGCGGACGGCGGAAGTCCAGGGCCTGGGCCGCATTGAACAGCTCGATGGCCAGGACCTTTTCCGTATTTTCCACTACACGGACAAGCTTGGTGGCGGCATTGGCACCCATGCTCACATGATCCTCCTGTCCCTGTGAAGACGGGATGGAGTCTACGCTTGCCGGAGTGCACAGCCCTTTGTTCTGGCTGACGATGGAGGCTGCCGTATACTGCGGAATCATGAAGCCGCTGTTGAGCCCGGGCTTGGCCACCAGGAATTTGGGCAGGCCTCTCTGACCGGAGATAAGTTTGTAGATGCGTCTTTCGGAAATGTCCGCCAGCTCCGCCAGGGCTATTGCGAGCATGTCCATGGCTATGGCCAGAGGTTGTCCGTGGAAGTTGCCTGCGGAGATGATCAGGTCTTCATCAGGGAAGACTGTAGGGTTGTCCGTGGCGCTGTTTATTTCCGTTTCGATGACTGATTTCACATACCGTATGGTGTCTTTGCTTGCCCCGTGGACCTGTGGGATGCAACGGAAGGAATACGGGTCCTGTACGTGTTCTTTGGGCCTTTTGACGATGTCGCTCCCTTCAAGGAGTTCCATGAATCTCGCTGCCGTTTCTGTCTGTCCTTTATGCGGACGCACCCTGTGTGTCTGGGGCCAGAAAGGTTCTATGCGTCCGTCGAAAGCATCAAGTGACATCGCGCCGATTCTGTCAGCCCATTCAGACAGACTTTCGCTCCGGATCAGAGACCAGACAGCGTGCGCGCTCATGAACTGTGTGCCGTTGAGCAGGGCCAGTCCTTCTTTGGACTGGAGCCTGACGGGTTTCCATCCGAGGGCTTCCCATACCTCTGCGGACGGCTGTATCCTGCCCTGATATTCCACTTCTCCCATGCCGATAAGCGGCAGGGACAGGTGAGCCAGGGGAGCCAGGTCTCCGGATGCCCCGAGAGAACCCTGCTGGCAGACCACAGGGAGCACATCGTTGTTGAACATGTCCACAAGCCTCTGTATCGTATCAGGCTGTACTCCTGAATATCCGTAGGAAAGCGACTGGATTTTCAGCAGGAGCATGATTTTCACTATTTCCGGCCTGACCTTTTCCCCTGTGCCGCAGGCATGGGACATGACCAGATTGTGCTGGAGCTGCGAGAGGTCTTCTTCAGGTATGGTGATGTTGCACAGTGAACCGAAACCGGTGGTGACTCCATATACCGGACGCCGGATATCGTCCATTTTGGAATCCAGGTATTCGCGGCATTTCCTTACGGCCTGTGCGGATTCTGCGCTCAGCTCCAGGCGGTAACGGTTCGTGATGATTTCTTTTATCTTGTCTGCAGTCAGTGGTTTGGTAGAAATATGATGTGTTTCCATGTCGGTTTTTATTGTGTTCTTTCTTGCATATCTTTCTGCATGTCAGTTTTCTCCCTCCAGCCATCGCATGAAGTCGTCCGAACGTGAGCGGCTGACAGTCATTTCGAAGTCCGGACGCGGCCTGGCTATGACTTTGAGCCTTCCGCCGAGCTGCTTTACCAGACTTTCTATAGCCAGCATGTTCAGGATGCAGCTTCTGGATATCCGGAAGAACTTTGCCGGATCAAGCTCGTCTGACAGTATGTCAAGAGTCGAGTCAATGATATATTTTTTCCCGTCGGAAGTCGCCAGGACGGTGTTTTTCTCCTCGGCGTGGAAATATGCTATGTCATCAGTCCTGACAGGAAGGATCTTGTCGTTCATCCGGACTATGAACCTGTGCTTGTATTCCAGTCCCGGATTGAGGATTCTTGACAGTTTCCCGATATCGGTACTTTCCGCTGATCTGACGCATCTGTCTATAGCCCTTTTCAGGGCTTCCGGGTCTACAGGCTTCAGGAGATAGTCCACGCTGTTGACCTCAAAAGCCTTGATGGCATAGCTGTCGTATGCGGTAGTCATTATTACCTTGGCCTTTATTTCAGTCTGGCGGAAAATCTCGAAGCAGTTTCCGTCGGAAAGTTCTACATCCATGAAAATCACATCCGCAGCTCCTGGGTGCTGCCTCAGCCATTCTACGGTTTCCTTTATGGAGGAAGTGTTTCCGGCTATCCTTATGTCGGGGAAATGCGATAGAAGCATCCTCGACAGGTTCTCGACAGCCATTTTTTCGTCTTCTACTATCAGTACGTCCAGTGTCATCAGGTGGTGTTATAATCAGGTTAATGAAATCAGGTGTGTCAGTCCCGTATCAGCTGTATGGGGATACGGACACTAATGGGATGGTCACTCGGTAGAACCCTCCGCTGTCGGAAACGGTGATGTCGCTTCCGTTCAGGTCCTTGTACCGCTGCCGTATGTTTGCGAGTCCGATACCGGTGGAACTCCTTTCGGACAGTTTCGGATTTATGTTGTTCGATACGGTCAGCATTTTGCCGTCGTGTGAGGATACCGAGATTTCCAGAATGCTGTCCTTGCTGACGATATTGTGCTTGATGGCGTTTTCCACGAGCATCTGTATGGAGCATGGAATCACCTTGTATTCCATATACTGCTGCGGTATGTCGATATCCAGTCTGAATCCGTCCTGGAACCGGACTTTCAGAAGGTCCGCATACATCATTATGAAATCGACTTCCTTTTTCAGCGGAACGAGCATGTCGTCCTCATTCTGCAGCATGTATCTGTAAATTCCCGCAAGCTTGTGGATATAGCTGCTGGCCTGTTCGTCCTTATGCTCGCAGACCAGACAGTCGAGTATGTTCAGTGAATTGAAAAGGAAATGTGGATTCACCTGCTGCTTGAGTTTCTGGTACTGGAACTGGGCCCGGTGCGCCTTTTCCCTTTCCCTGTACATGGTGCTTCTGGCGGTGAAGGCATAGTCCATGACATATATGAGACAGTATATGCATATTTCCGCCAGCAGGGCTACGGAAAACAGGAGAAGGAATTCCCGGGAGGTGAATGTGGGGTTGAAGCCGAAAGGCAGGTTGTAGCCGGCAATGAGTGTCGTCCCGGCGGACATCACCAGCGCGAAAACGGCGAAAACCGCGGTTTTCGCGCAGGCATTGCCCACAGGCTCGTTTTTCCTCATGTATCTGATGAATATGAGATTCATGCAGAGCATGAGCAGAAGAGCCACGGAGTTGTCCATGAGCATGTTGATGATCCTGTACGAACTTTCCGCCGAGAAATATCTGGAACTGAATATTTCGTTGTAGGCGAACCGAAGCAGGAAAATGACCGCAATCGCCAGTATCAGCCATCTGATGCGCGGTGTCCAGCTCGTTTTCTGTCCTGCCGTACGGAACAGTTTGGTCATTATGATGATACCCCAGCCAAGAAGTTCCGTAGTGATGAAAGTGGCGGCAGCGTGCGCCAGCAGGGTCAGGTCTGTAGCCAGAGAAAGAAGGCGGGCGCAGCCTATGCCCAGAAAATACCCCACGATATTTACAATCACCACATTGGCGGCTGTGAATTCGACACTTGCCCTCCGCCTGAAGCACACGAGCACTGTCATGGCCATGGTAAGGAGAGTCAGAATCAGGGAGTCCCCTATTCCCGCAATCCTGCAGGAGAGTGTGACCAACACGTGGATGGCGGCGAAGACGTGTATTATGCTGCTGGCTCTGAGTGGTTTCATTTTAGTGTATGCGGATAGCCGGATGCGAATTTAACGGTTTTTCGCCGGATTCCAATGAATTCGGTCTATCCTTTTTCTTTTGCAGTTCATCCGTATAGTTCTGCCGTTCGTCCCTCAGGCCATTGCCGCGGACGGGCGTATATTTATATTTGTGTCACCACATAAGAAAACGCGGATTTACAGCCGCTTCCGGCCTGTATCGGGAAAAATCCGATCCAGTGCCTGATTTGACAGGAACAGATAACATTAGAACTGATATGAAAAGAAAGCCGAAATTATCTTTCTGGCAGATATGGAATCTCAGTTTCGGGTTTCTCGGTGTGCAGATAGGGTATTCCCTGCAGAATTCCAACACATCGAGCATCTTCGAGTCTCTGGGAGCCGATGTGAGCCATCTGAGTTACTTCTGGCTCGCCGCGCCCTTGGCAGGCATGGTCATACAGCCTGTCATAGGCATGTTCTCTGACGGGACATGGACGAGACTGGGCCGGCGCATCCCTTACATATTGGGCGGTGCAGTCATTTCTACCATAGCTCTGCTTTTGATGCCTAACTGCCCGGTGCTTCTGGCGTTCGCACCTCTGGCCATGGGAGCGTTCATCCTGCTCTTCATGGATCTTTCATTCAATGTGACTATGCAGCCGTTCCGCGCTCTGGTAGCGGATATGCTGGATGATTCCCAGAAAACCAAAGGCTACGTAGTCCAGACATTCCTTATCAATCTCGGAGCCGTAGTTGGAGCTTTCCTGCCTTTGGTAATGACCTGGCTGGGAGTCTCTGACGAAGCCGTTCCCGGACAGGTCTCGAAGCATATCGCCTACTCATACTATGCAGGAGGCATCATACTGCTGCTGACAGTTCTGGTGACAGCTTTCAGGACGAAAGAATATCCTCCGAAAGAGTTTGCCGAATATAACGGTCTGGAAGAAAATGCTGTACAGGACAGTAACGTTCATCCGGAGCGCAAAAGTTTCATCCGGCTTGTCAGGACGATGCCCCAGGTGATGACCCGCCTGGGAATCACCCAGTTCTTCTCGTGGGCCGCCCTTTTCATGATGTGGACATATCTCAAACCTGCCATTACGGGGGCGGTGACCGACGGCACGGGAGCCGTGCTTTCGGAAGGAGCCACCCAGACATGGGTAGGAGTACTGAACGGCATATATCCCGTTCCGGCATGCATTGCGGCCCTTTTCCTCGGAAAGATAGCGGAAAAGTACGGCAACAAGCTTGTCTATGCTGTCTGCCTCGCTTTCGGAGCACTTGGATTTGTAGGGCTCTATCTGCTTCATAACCAGTATGCCCTGATGATTCCTATGATAGGTGTGGGGATAGCATGGGCCGGAATTCTGGCCATGCCTTACTCGATTCTTTCAAGAGCTGCCGATGCCGCCAATATGGGAGCATACATGGGCATATTCAATTTTACCATTACGATACCGCAGATTTTCATGGGACTGGCCGGAGGGTCAATCGTGAAATGGTGCTTCGGCTCTGACGCTTCGATGATGCTGCTTCTGGCCGGTGTTTTCATGCTTCTGGCGGCCGTCTCGGTTGTCTTTGTAAAAGAAAGCAATAAAGCTATAAATAACTAAATAAGATCCTATGAACAGAATTTTATCTATCTGTATGGGGTTTCTGATGCTGTGCATCTTTGCCCCTGCTGTGTCCGCCCAAGGCGGGTACGAGGTAAAAGGCGTTGTCTCCGATGAGGTAGGACCAGTCATCGGTGCAACGGTTATGGAACAAGGTACGACTACCGGAACAGCTACCGGACTGGACGGTGATTTCGTCCTTACGGTATCTTCTGCCGATGCCGTTGTGGAAATAAGTTGTATCGGATACAAGACACTGTCTTTCAAGGCAAGTGAACTTCCAGCCAGAATAACTCTGGTGACCGACTCCGAATTTCTTGAGGATGTAGTGGTCATCGGATACGGTACAGTCAGGAAAGAGGATATGACCGGATCCGTCACTGCCATCAAGACTGATGAAATCAACCGCGGAGCCATCACTTCCACCCAGGACCTTCTCAAGGGAAAGGTGCCTGGCCTGCATGTGATACCTGGAGACGGAGGTCCCGGTTCAAGCTCTACCATACGAATCCGCGGCGCTGCGTCACTTAACGCTTCTAACGACCCTCTGTTCGTCATCGACGGAGTGCCTATCGCAGTGGACGGAGGTGCCGGTATGGCCAACCCTCTCGAGACCATCAACCCTAACGACATCGAGTCGTTCTCAGTCCTGAAGGATGCATCATCAGCCGCCATTTACGGTTCCAGAGCATCGAACGGAGTCATCATCATCACTACCAAGAAAGGCCGCGGCAGCAAGCCTCAGGTGTCTTACAACGGAAGTATCAGCGTGCAGACCAACTCCAAGGAACTTCCTGTGATGTCTCCTTCGGAGTTCCGTTCCTATGTGGACAGGACATTCATCCCAGGGACAACTACCGGAGATTACGTACATGCCCAGATGGGAGAGTACAACACCGACTGGCAGGATCTTGTCTTCCGTACGGCCGTATCCCATGACCACAACGTGAGCCTGCTGGGAAATGTAAAGGAAAGAATGCCGTACAGGGCTTCCATCGGATATACGGGCCAGCAGGGTACTCTGGAAACAGCCAAATACGACAGGGGGACCATTGATCTCAGCCTTTCTCCTAATTTCTTTGACAACCATCTTACTGTCAGTCTCAATGCAAAGGGAGTATATACCCACCAGCGCTATGCTGACAGCGGCGTCGTAGGGTCGGCTGCATTCTTCAATCCGACTATCGACCCGTACTGGAGGAATGAAGACGGCACTATCGACTATTCTACTACCAACGGTTTCTGGAACTACGGCTCCGGCCGCGGAGAGGACTTCACACCGAATACCCTTCTTGGAGCAGGTCCGCTTTCCAAGCTCTATGACAGGGACAACTACGCCAATGCCATGCGTTTCATCGGAAACGCGCAGATCGACTACAAGGTGCACGGTTTCGAGGCACTGAGATTCAACCTCAGTCTGGGTATGGACATTTCGAATACAAGCATCTATGACGGTGTGAATCCCGGTTCGTTCCAGGCATATTCCGACACTGAAGCGAGAGGATGGGGTCAGTATACCGAAACTGACAATTTCCGCCGCAACCAGGTGCTTGAGTTCTACGCAAACTTCAACAAGGAGTGGGGAATCCACCATCTGGACGTAATGGCCGGATATTCATGGCAGCATTTCTTCAGCTCAGACCATTCAGTGACATATTTCAACGAGACTCACCAGCAGAAGGGAGAAGACTCCCGATATCCTTTCAATGACCAGGAAAGCTACCTGATTTCGTTCTACGGACGTATAAACTACTCTATCGACTCGAGATACCTCTTTACTTTCACTCTCCGTGACGATGCTTCTTCACGTTTCTCCAAAGCTACGCGCTGGGGACTTTTCCCGTCAGCGGCATTTGCGTGGAACATCAAGGAAGAAAGTTTCCTGAAAAACGTATCTCCTCTCACCGCCCTGAAACTCCGTCTGAGTGTCGGACAGACAGGACAGCAGGAAATCGGTTCCAACTATCCTTATCTCGCCCGGTACACGATGTCTACGGACGTTTATCACCAGTATCCTATGGGGTCCGAAGGATATATGTTCTACCTGACTCCTGCAGCGTATGATCCGAATATCAGATGGGAGACGACCACGACTTACAATGCCGGCCTCGATTTCGGCTTCCTCAATGACAGGATCACCGGTAATGTGGATGCCTATATCAGAGATACCAAAGACCTTCTTAACAGTGTGCTGACCCCTATGGGCTCCAACTTCGGCAACACCGTGCTGACCAATATCGGCTCGATGAGGAACAAGGGAGTCGAGTTCTCTCTGAATGTCATTCCGGTACAGACCAAAGACTGGAACCTCTCTATCGGCTTCAACGGAACATTCCAGGATACCAGGTTCACCAAACTGAACAATACCGACGATCCGGACTATGCCATACAGACAGGCGGTATCACCAAGGGTACCGGCAACCTTCTCCAGAGACACATGGTAGGCTATGCCCCGTATACATTCTATACGTTCCAGCAGGTTTATGACAGTGAAGGCCATCCGGTACAGAATGCCCTGGTGGACAGGGACAACGACGGGGTCATCACACAGGCCGACCGTTATATGACCGGAAAGAGCCCTAACCCTGACTTCTTCTACGGAATCAATCTCAAGCTTTCATGGAAGAACTGGGACTTCGGCTTCAACGGCCACGGTTCCGCAGGCAACTGGGTGTTCAATGATTTCGCATCAGCCAACTCCACTTCCAACGTCGATGTAAATGCCGGCAATCTCCCGAACTTCGCCAAAGTCGTGAATGAGACCTGCTTTACGGCAGCCAACAGCGGAGAGCAGTGGTATTCCGACATGTTCCTCGAGAATGCCTCATTCTTCAGAATGGATGACATGAACCTCGGATACACGTTCCGAGGTATCGGCAAGTGGGAAACCGACATCCGCCTTGCATTCTCCGTACAGAATGTGTTCGTGATAACAGGCTATAGCGGAGTCGACCCTGAAATCCCGGGTGTGAACGGTATCGACGGGTCTATCTGGCCGCGTCCGCGCACTTATTCACTTCGTCTGAATGTTAACTTCTAAATCCTGAAAATGATGAAATTCAATATAAGATTACTTTCACTGGCGACTGCCGGAATGGCTCTTGCCTCCACTTCCTGCATCGGGGATCTGGATACGCTGCCATTGAATGAATCAGATGCCGTATCAGAGACAGTCTACGGTACCGACGAGTACGGATATCTTGCCGGACTCACCAAGATATATTTCCATTTCGTGTCCAACGAGACGACTGACCTTCAGGTCAGCGACGGCGGAGCTTCCGAGCTTGTAAGGGCCTTCTGGTCCACTCAGGAAGTGACTACTGACGAGGCCAAGTGCGCATGGGAAAACGATGCATGGGTGCGCGCCCTCAATACAAATACATGGTCTGAAGCGGACAATGACGCTACTTATGCGGTTTATGTCCGTACCCTTCAGGGCATATCCTATGTAAACGAGTATCTGCGTCAGACCGCATCGGACAAACTTGACGAACGCGGAGTGTCTTCGGAACTCGCTGCCAAGATAGAGCAGTTCCGTGACGAGGCCCGTTTCCTTCGTGCGTACTTCTACTGGATGGCTCTGGATACGTTCGGCGACGTGCCTTTCACTACCGAAACATCTCCTTTCGGAGGAGGTGTGAATCCTACCCAGGCAAGCAGGACAGATGTATTCAATTACTGTATAGAAGAACTTAAATATCTCGCTTCCGACCAGAGCTCCATGCCTGCCGCCAGGTCCAACTATCCGCGTGCAGACAAAGGTGCGGTCAACGGACTTCTCGCCCGCATGTATCTGAATGCGGAGGTCTACACTGGAACGGCCATGTGGGAAGAGGCGAAGAGCGCATGCGAGGCTCTCTTCAATATGGGCTACAGCCTGTGTTCTGACTATAAGGACCTGTTCCGCGGCGACAACGGAGAGAACCCGGATGCAAAGAACGAGATTATCTGGGCTGTCGCATACGATGCGGAGCAGACCCAGTCATACGGAGGCACATCGTATCTGACACTGGCAGCAATTGCCGCGACAGATGTTTCCAGCACTTCATTCCCTAACGGAGTGAACAACGGCTGGGGCGGTATCAGGGTGCCTTACGAGGAACTCTCGAAATATTTCCGGGTAACCGGACAGGACTACACTACAGGGGAATACAGCGTGTCGAACAATGACGCCCGCGGTGAAATCTTCTGCATAAAAGGAAGAGCGGAATCCTTCAATGACGCTCTTTATGTGTTCCTGAACGGATGGAGCTGCCTGAAATTCAACAATATTCCTCATGACCAGACGGATGCCGACTATGTCTCGACTGCTGTTTCGAAGGCTTACAGCGACATCGACTTTCCGATGATCAGACTGGGTGAAATCTATCTGATATATGCAGAGGCTTGCATGAGGCTCGGACAGACCAATACGGCAATGCCTTATATCCAGGAACTTGCTGCCAGGGCAGGAGTGACGGCCCCGACATCTTCTGAAATAGACGTCGACTGGTTTGTCGGAGAGCGTTTCCGTGAACTTCTGTGGGAAGGACACCGCCGTACCGACCTTATCAGGTACGGTCTGTTCTCTTCTTCGTCATTCCTCTGGACATACAAGGGAGGGGACAACTATAACGGACAGGGATTCGACTCACATCTGAATATATTCGCCATTCCGTCGACTGAGCTTGCCGCCAACCCTGAGCTTCATCAGAATCCGGGATATGCGACAATAGAGTAGTTAATCATCAACCATCTGTTAAAAGCATTAGAAATGAGAATTTTGAAATATATATCCGTTCTGGCTGCCGCAGCAGGTCTTTTCAGTGCCTGCCAGGAGCTGGAAGAGGTCAGGACTTTCGCCCCGGGCGATGTGGTAGCTCCTGTCCTGCACAGCCTGCCCGATGAGATAGCAGTGACTTCAGAAAATATGGGCAACACTGTGACTTTTGCATGGGATGCCGCTGATTTCGGCGTCAGCACCCAGATCAACTATTCCATAGAAGCCGCATACAATTCCGACACGGTGTCTGTAGTTACAGGTGTCACTTCCACTTCGTCGGAACAGACTTACGAAGTGCTCAACTCCGTCCTCTCACTGGCGGTTGAGGATGGCGGTCTGGGAGTGGTTGCCGGCACTCCGACGGAAATACAGTTCCTTATAGGTGCGACTATCGGGGACACATTCGGCAAGTATTATTCAGAAGGTGTGCCTGTTACTGTAACGGTGACAGAGGCCGAGAGGACTTATCCGATGGTTTATGTGATAGGTGATTTCTGCGGATGGGCTGACGGACAGACTCAGGAACTCTTCAGCTTCAGCGGTGACGAGGTCAACTATGCCGGTGTAATCGGATTCGGCGGCAAGGCTGCCAACGGCTTCAAGATCAGGGGTACCGAGACCGGCTGGGCCGATGACAGCAACTGGGGTACTGACGGAGAGGCTGCAGCTCCTGAGGCCGAAGCCGCTTCAATACAGCTCATCGGCAGCGGCGGATCCGGCAATATCACTGCATATTCAAAGAACTTCTACCGCTTCTCTTTCAACCGCAGTTCAATGGTACTCACCAAAGAACTCTCGTTCGACCAGATCGGCGTAGTAGGTGACTTCAACGGCTGGGGAAGCGATGTCGTGATGAACTTCGATACGGAAAAACAGATTTTCTGGGCAGATGTGGAATTCCCTGCAGAGGGCGGATTCAAGGTGCGTGTAGACGCCGCATGGGATGTTTCCTGGGGCGTAGCGGCAACAGGCGCTGCGGCGACTTCCGGTGTCCTGGACGGAGGCAACAACATTACCGCTCCAGCCGGAAACTACCGTCTGTATGTGAACCTTAACAATGCGGAGGAGATGACCTGGGAACTCAATGCGGCCGATTACGGTACCGGCGGCGGTGAAGAGCCGGAACCTGAGCCGGAGGCTACATGGGTTGTCCACGGACAGTCTGCAGCCACTCCTGACTGGGGAGATATCCCTATGGCATCAGCATCATCGAACATCGAGGCTTACATGGCTGCCGGTGTGGAGGTGACGGCAGGATCCCAGTTCGGATTCAAGGACCCTGACGGACAATGGTATGCCGTCGATACGGAATTTGCTGCAGGAGCGAATCCGTATACCGTGACTGTAGGTGCGGCGTTTGCTGTTTCCACTTCATCGGTGAATGCCGAGATCGCTGAAGCCGGAACATACGACTACTGGATTCTCCCGGCACTGGGACGCGGATATGTAACGCAGACCGGAGTGAAACCGGAATATGTACCGGAGACCTACGGCATTGTGGGTACAGTCAACGGTTGGGGTGACATCGGTGACCTGGCCATGACCGGAGAGGGTGCATACTATGTAAGGAAAGGCGTGGCACTCGCTTCTTCCGACCAGTTCAAGATACGTTTCAACAACGAATGGAACGACGCAGCCAACTACGGGACGGAGTCCGGAGGTGCCGTAGACATCAATACAGGAGTGCCTGTAGTGTCAAGCGGAGGTTCCCAGAACATGTCCGTAACGGTTGACGGTACGTATGACATATATTTCGACCTGGCGAACTCCATCGTGTATGTCATGACATCAGGCCGTACCCCTGACGAACTTTAACACCAGGCTGAAAGCCTGTTCCCGGCCTGCGGTCCCTGACCGGACCGCAGGCTGCCAATAAAACTTCAATACCACGATCTGAAAAGCGCCGAACATGAGAAAAGTCCTTCTCTTTCTGGCTGCATTGGCTGCCATTGTGCTCACAGGATGCGAAGATCCCGTGACAGAAGAACATCATTCATTGAGCGTGTCTCCCGGTTCCCTTTCATTCACGGCCGGTGGAGGAACGGAATATATCGGAATCAGGACCGACGCAGGCTCATGGTCCCTTGAACTGTCCCGTGATGCAGAGTGGTGCACCGCGGAAATGACATCAGGCACAGGTTCCACTACATTCGGGATCACGGTGCTTCCCAATGAAAAGGATGCCGTCAGGACTGCCGTGATTACATTTTCCGCTCCGGGCTGTGAACCGGTGGATGTGTCTGTCAGCCAGGATGCCGCTGTCATTGTTCCTGAATTTGAAGGGGAACCTGTCGTGCCGCATCCGGCTGAGTGGGATGGACAGAAACGCGCTTCAATATCATATCAGGCTCTCGTATACAGCTTTGCCGACAGTGAAGATGCAGACAGGACAGGAGACTTCAGGGGGCTTGCCTCGCATCTGGACTACCTGGACGCTCTGGGTGTGTCAGCCGTATGGCTCTCTCCCGTACATCCGTCCTCTTCATATCACGGATATGACGTGCTTGACTATTCCGCAGTAAATCCTGACTTCGGCTCCGAGGCTGACTTTCAGTCGCTTATAGATCAGGCGCACAGTCATGGAGTGAAGATATATCTCGACTATGTGCTTAACCATACCTCCAAGTACCATCCGTGGTTCCGCTCCTCCATATCTTCGAAGGACAGTCCTTACATGGACTTCTATGCACTGTCATCGGATCCGGCCGGGGATATCGCTGCCGGAAAAATCGACCAGATAGCTACGGAAGGGACTGCAGGATACGATGCAGGACAGTGGTTCGCGACTACATCGGACGCAGGCGCTTCCGGACGCTACACTTTCACTCTGGACTGGACTGACGACTCTGCCCCTACAGTGACGGTGACAGAGACTTCGTCAGAGCCTGACAGGGACAATACCGATACGTCCGGGGGAGGCAGATACCTTTACTTCGGAGACGGGGTCTGCAAGCGTTTCCATGAGGGCCCGGATGCCGGAAGCTACACCCTTACCGTCGACTTCGACTCGGACTGGGGGTTCCTCATCAGGACATCATCGACTTCCTGGGATGCCGGAACGAAATACGGCGCCAGGAACAGTTCCGACATTCTTTCCGTCGGCGAGCCGTTCACTCTTCATGCCAGTACGGCTTCGTTCGATCCTGAGAACATCCGGTTTTCACTCCCTCTGATGTACCATTCGCATTTCCGGACCGAGTGGTTTGCCGACCTGAACTACGGTCCCGCTTCCGAAGCGGAGCAGTCCGGGGCATTCAAGGCAGTCACCGAGGCTGCAGACAAGTGGGTGCAGATGGGTGTGGACGGATTCCGTCTGGATGCCGTAAAGCATATATACCACAACCAGAGCAGTACCGAAAACCCTCTGTTCCTGCAGAAGTTTTATGACCGTATGAATATGAGTTACAAGGCCGCAGGCGGCCGGGATGACTTCTATATGGTAGGAGAGATGCTGGACGAGGCCGACAGGGTAGCTCCTTATTACGCCGGTCTGCCTGCATTTTTCGAGTTTTCGTTCTGGTACAGGCTGAAATGGGCGTTGCAGAACGGGACAGGCCGCTATTTCGTGAATGATATTCTCGGATACCAGTCACTGTACCGGCAGTACAGGCAGGACTATATTGAAGCGACCAAGCTCTCGAACCATGATGAGGACCGTGCAGGCTCGGATCTGGGCCGGGACAGGGACAAGATGAAGATGGCCGCTGCAGTACTGCTTACCGCACAGGGGGAACCTTATATCTATCAGGGAGAAGAACTCGGGTACTGGGGCACCAAGGGTGAGGGTGACGAATATGTCCGGACTCCGGTAATGTGGAACCGTAACGGCTCTTCCCTGGCGGACGGAAGCCTGTCCGGAAAGGTCGACCGGGATATGCTGACACCGGAGATGTCTGTCGAGGCGCAGAGCGAGGACGCAAGTTCCGTCCTGAATGTCTACCGTACTTTCGCCCGGCTGCGCAACATTTATCCCGCACTCGCGCAGGGAACGATGCAGAAGCATCCGGTCTACAACGAGACAAATACTGAAGCCGGAGGGATTGCCGCCTGGTATATGGTTTATGAAGGGGAGAAGATGCTTGTGGTGCACAACTTCAGCGGTTCTCCTTGCGTGCTTGCTCTTGACGATGATTTGTCCCGGCCTGTCGGACTGCTCGGAACAGCGGAAACGGGAACAGGGGAGAATGTTTCCTCGCTGATGCTCGGAGGTCTGTCATCGGTAGTGTTCGAACTGTAGAGGAAAGCCGCAGGAGCTGCGCGGAAGCCAGTCGTATAATCCGTATATAAGACAATATTGAAAAATTTGTATAAAATGAAAAAACTGGAATTTGTCATCACCGCTATTGCCGCAGTCATGCTTGCGGCCGGATGTTCTTCGGAAAAGGATGCCTCTGCCGGCTGCCATCCGGACTGGACATACAACTCCGTAGTCTATGAGATGAATGTCCGCCAGTACACGCCCGAGGGGACATTTTCAGCTGCAGCAGAACAGCTTCCGCGCCTGCAGAGACTCGGTGTCGATGTAATCTGGCTTATGCCGGTGTATCCTATAGGAGTGGAAGAAAGGAAGGGGACACTGGGATCCTATTATGCGATTTCGGATTACTGTGCAATCAATCCGGAATTCGGTACCATGTCCGACTTCGATTCATTCCTGTCTGCAGCCCACAAGGCTGGGTTCAAGGTCATACTTGACTGGGTGGCGAACCATACTTCGCCTGATGCAGTATGGGAGTCCGAAAAGCCTGCCGACTGGTATGTGCGTGATTCTCTGGGAAATACAGTTACACAGTATGACTGGACCGATATAGCCGAGCTGAACTATGACAACGCTGACATGCGCGCTGAAATGGTCCGTTCGATGCGGTTCTGGCTCGACAAGGGAGTAGACGGGTTCCGCTGTGACATGGCCTGCGAAGTGCCTGTCGATTTCTGGAGGGACGCCCTTCCGAAGCTGCGCGCCGACTATCCCGGAGTATATTTCCTTGCAGAGGGCGAAACTCCTGAGCTTCATGAAGACGCATTCGATGCATCTTATGCCTGGGAGCTCCATCATCTGCTGAACGACATCGCCCGGGGCAATAAAGGAGTCGCGGATCTGGAGGCATACATAGCCAGGGACTCGGCGGCATATCCTGCCGGGGCTTTCCGTCTCATGTTCACTTCAAACCATGATGAGAACTCATGGGCGGGGACAGAGTTCGAGCGTATGGGCGAAGCAGCGGAGGCTATGGCCGTACTGACATTCACTCTTCCGAACGGACAGCCGCTGATATACACCGGTCAGGAAATGGGATGGAACCACAGGTTCGAGTTTTTCGAGAAGGATCCTGTACCGGCATGGGAGGAAAACGGCTATACGGAATTCTACAGGGAACTGATCCGTATCCGGCATGAAAATCCCGCATTGGCCGCAGGCGGGAGAGGAGGAAAATTCAAGGTCGTTTCCACGGAAGACAGCACCATTGTCTTTACCAGGACCCTTCCTGACAACAAGGTGACGGTTTCAGTCCAGCTTCGTGCTCCATGGGAATGGAATGTCACTGCGGAATAACGAATGACAATTAATATTAAATTTACATACAGATGTTAAAGAAAACCATAATGGCAATATCTATTGCGGGAGTCATATCTTGCAGCGGAGGTGCTGCATTTGACCCGTCATCCACTCCTGACGCAGGAGACAGAATAGAGAGGGTTGAGCCTCTTTCCTGGTGGGTAGGAATGAATACCCCTTTGCAGATTCTGGTCAAAGGAGAGGGGATTTCAGGATTCGATGCGAAAATCGAAGGCGGCAGCGGAGTTAAAATCAAAGAGATACATAAAGGAGACAGCCCGAATTACCTGTTCCTTGATGTACTCATTGCTCCTGATGCCGTGACAGGGGAGTACTGGCTGGTCTTCTCGGACGGAAGCGAGACTTTCAAATATCCGTACACTATCGGACAGAGACAAGCCGGGTCGGCGGAGAGGAAAAGTTTCACTACGGCAGACATGATATACCTGATCATGCCTGACCGTTTCGCAAACGGCGACCCGTCCAATGATTCCACTCCCGATACAGCAGAGAAAGCCGCCAGAGACGAATTCTTCGGAAGGCACGGGGGTGATATCCAGGGAATCATAGACCATCTGGACTATATTGCGGACCTGGGCGCCACTGCTATTTGGAACACCCCGCTTCTGCTCGACAACGAGCCTGAAGGGTCATACCACGGCTATGCGTGTGCCGACTATTATCATGTCGATCCGCGCTTCGGCTCCAATGAACTGTACAGGGAATTCGTTGGTAAAGCCCATTCCAAAGGCCTGAAAGTCATAATGGATATCGTCACCAACCACTGCGGTACCGCGCACTGGTGGATGGATGACCTTCCTTTCAGTGACTGGATCCACGTTTTTCCTGAATATACAGGTACCAACGTATGCTTTTCGACAAATATGGACCCGAATGCATCGAAATACGACCTGAGTCTTCAGGAAAGCGGATGGTTCGTACCTTCAATGCCTGACATGAACTTGGACAATCCGTTTGTGCTGAAGTATTTCCAGCAGTGGGCAATATGGTGGATAGAGTACTCCGGCCTGGACGGGTTCAGGGTCGACACCTATCCTTACAATGAAAAAGAACCTATGAGCAGGTGGTGCGAGGCTGTCCTGGCCGAGTATCCTGATTTCAACATAGTAGGGGAATGCTGGACTTCTTCCATCCCGCAGCTTGCCTACTGGCAGGGCGGCAATGAAAACAGGGACGGCTTCGATTCACACCTTCCTTCCATCATGGATTTCCCTCTCCAGGAGGCTATATGGAAGGCGTTACCTACCGATTCCCAGGCTTGGGGTGAGGGTATGACCAGAGTCTATGACTGTCTCTCACATGATTTCGTATATCATGACCTGTCGAAGATGATGATTTTCCCGGGCAACCACGATACGGACCGTATAGGAGATGTTCTGAAGCACAATCCGGAAAGACACAAAATCGTGATGGCCATGATGGCGACCATGCGCGGCATCCCGCAGATTTTCTACGGGGACGAGATGATGTTCGTGTCCAGGGACAGATCCCAGGGTCATGGCGGGCTGCGTGTGGATTTTCCTGGCGGATGGCCCGGTGACAAGCTTGACTTCTTCTCTGCCGAAGGCCGTTCGGCCGCTATGGTGAATACTGACGGAAAGTCTGTGGCACAGGGACAGATTGCCGGCCTTCATGACTTTACCAGAAAGCTTTTCCAGTGGAGGAAAGAAAAGGAAGTGATCCATAACGGAAAGACGATGCATTTCCTTTCAAGGGACAACACTTACGGGTATTTCAGATACAATGATACTGATGCCGTATTTGTGTACATAAACAATTCCCGCGGGAAGAAGCATGTCCCGTGGTCGCATTATGCGGAGATTGCGGAAGGCCTGCATGACGGGCGCAATGTCATTACAGGCGAGGCTGTGACAGTGACGGACTCCACTGTCGTGGGGCCGCGTCAGGTACTGGTAGTAGAGTATAAAAGATAAACAACCGGAAAATGAAAAGAATATTGGCATTTGTCACATCACTGACAGCGGCAGCTGCACTTTCCGCACAGGAAGCGGCTCCTGCCGGAGTGGAGACTTTGGCTTCCCCTGACGGGAACATGTCTCTGAAATTCACCGTCACCGAAAAAGGTGAACCTTGTTACTGGCTTGACTATAAGGACAAGGCAGCTGTCCTTCCGAGTACTATGGGCTTTGAGTTGAGGGGAGAACTTCCGAAGCTCGAGTTCGGTGAGGAAATCCAGAGGGGCAGGGTCGGCGAGCCTGTCTCCCTGTATGACGGATTCAAGGTGGAGAATGTGGAGCGCAGTACCTTCGACGAGACGTGGACTCCTGTCTGGGGAGAAGAAGACCATATCAGGAACCATTACAATGAAATGGCCGTGACCCTGAAGCAGGCCGGCTCGGAGCGCATAGTCCTGATACGTTTCAGACTGTATGACGACGGTCTCGGATTCAGGTATGAGTTTCCAGAGCAGAAGAATCTGTCCTATTTCGTCATCAAGGAAGAACTCACCGAGTTTGCCATGACCGGTGACCACAAGGCGTTCTGGATTCCGGGTGACTATGATACTCAGGAGTATGACTATGTGGAATCCAGACTGTCCGAAATACGTGGTCTGATGCCGTCGGCAGTCACTCCCAATTCTTCCCAGACTCCGTTCTCTGCTACAGGAGTCCAGACATCCCTGCAGATGAAGACGGATGACGGACTGTATATCAATATCCATGAGGCGGCTCTAGTGGACTATTCCTGCATGCATCTGGATCTGGATGACGGGAATTTCGTGTTCGTCTCACATCTTACTCCTGATGCAAAAGGATGGAAAGGATATATGCAGACTCCATGCAAGACTCCGTGGAGGACAGTGATGGTGACTGACGATGCTCGGGAAATCCTGGCTTCAAGGCTTATTCTGAATCTCAACGAGCCGTGTGCATACGAGGATGTGTCATGGATAAAGCCTGTGAAGTACATGGGCGTATGGTGGGAGATGATTACCGGCAAGGGAGACTGGGCCTATACCGATGAGTTCAGTTCCGTAAAGCTGGGCCGGACGGATTATTATTCCGCAAAGCCGAGCGGCCGGCACAGTGCAAGCAACGAGAATGTCCGCCGTTACATCGATTTCGCCGCGGAGAACGGGTTTGACCAGCTGCTTGTCGAGGGATGGAATGTAGGCTGGGAGGACTGGTTCGGGAATTCCAAAGATTATGTCTTCGATTTCGTGACTCCATATCCTGACTTCGATATCAAGGCTCTGAACGACTATGCGCAATCCAAGGGCATACGTCTGATGATGCATCACGAGACTTCTTCTTCCGTGCGAAACTATGAGCGTCATCTGGAGGCGGCATACGATCTTATGGACAGGTACGGGTACAATTCCGTGAAGAGCGGCTATGTAGGTGATATCATACCTCGCGGGGAGCATCATTACGGACAGTGGATGAACAACCACTATCTGTATGCCGTGAAGAAGGCCGCCGAGCATCATATCATGGTAAATGCCCATGAGGCCGTGCGCCCTACCGGCCTGTGCAGGACTTATCCGAACCTGATAGGAAATGAGTCTGCGCGTGGTACGGAATACCAGGCTTTCGGCGGCAGCAAGCCTCATCATGTGACTCTGCTTCCGTTCACACGTCTGCAGGGCGGCCCGATGGATTATACTCCCGGTATTTTCATGATGGATGTGTCGAAACTCAATCCGGGAAACAACTCTCACGTGAATTCCACTATCGCCAACCAGCTGGCTCTGTATGTCACCCTTTATTCTCCGCTTCAGATGGCGGCCGACCTTCCAGAGCATTACCAGGCTCACATGGATGCGTTCCAGTTCATCAAGGATGTGGCTGTCGACTGGTCGGAGAGTCGTTATCTGCTTGCCGAGCCGGGTGACTATATCGTCATCGCGCGTAAGGCCAAGGCGGATGGAAAACATCCCGGCGAGAGGTGGTTTGTCGGCGGTGTGACTGACGAAAATTCGCGTGAGGTTAAGGTCGCACTCGATTTCCTGACATCGGGAAAGAAGTATACAGCTACTGTTTATGCTGATGCAAAGGATGCTGATTATCAGACCAATCCAGAGGCCTATGAGATATCGTCCAAGAAAGTTACTTCGAAGTCTGTGCTGAAAATGTCAATGGCTCGCGGAGGAGGCTTTGCTATAAGTATCGTTCCTGCGGAGTAATTCAAAGGCAGTTGTAAAGGATTCCTTTGCATCTGGAATACGGACTCCAGCGTACGGATTAATCCGCTGTACGCTGGAGTTCTTGTTCATATCTTACATATCTACCAGTTCTGACTCGCATTCGGGTATCCGGCGGAATATTACTCCGTTGTTTTCACCACAGGCAATCCGCTATTAGTGTCCAGTTCATATTGATAGGAATAGCCGGCTGCTTGCAGGGTGGAGTTCATATCGGATATGGCTGCGTCCCAAGTGGTTTCCACACCATCTGTCCCTTTCACACTGTTCTCATCCAAATAATAACAAGCAGTTACTGTTCCCAAAATTCCAATTCCTCCTGCGATTTCACCGACACTGCTGTTTCCTGTAACATTTCCTGCATTAAAACAAGAAAGCGTCGTGGTACCGTCGTATGTTCGACTAAAAAGTCCGCCTATATCCTGATTTCCACTAATATCTGCTGAGTTGCTGCATGCCACAATAACCGATCCATGGTTATTGTAAGAAACTAAACCTCCAACGTATTCTTTGCCTTTTATAGTTCCTCCTATCACATGGCAATTTTCTATTGTTCCGTGATTAGTTGCTACGATTCCGGCTACAAAACTACCGCTTCCATCAATCGAACACTCTGTAAGGTTCACATTCTTTATTACTCCGCCAGTTCCAAGGACTCTGAATAATCCGAAATCATCACCGCTGCTTTCACTCTTCAAACCTTTAATCTGATATCCGCCTCCATCGAATGTGCCGATAAATCGCCCTTGTACCCTATTGGTCGTGGCATTACCTATCGGTATCCAGTTGCCCGAAAGCGTGATGTCAGCGTTCAATTTGTAATATCCTGTAATATCGGTTGTGCTATTATTCCAATTTGATGGAATTGAAGAAATAAGCTGCGGAGTATCCAAAGCGTATGACTGCGCAGGCGTAGAGGCACTCAATGTTTTCTCGATTTTGCTTGTCAGATAGTTGGCACTCACCGTAAGCTTAGCATTTGCATTCCACGAGCCATAGAGATAGGCATTGCCTTTGCTGTCGGTAGTCAGCGTGGCGGTGTAATTATCCACAACGGATGTATTGTAGCCTGCGGGCGTGAAACCTGTGAGTGTCACCGTGAGCCGTGTGTTGGTGGCAGAGGCAAAGCGCAGGCGGCTATAAGCGCGAGTAACATTGGCAAAGCTTATAGTTACGTTACGGTTCGTTAGATTTTGTGTCGTCTGCATAAATTCCCCTGTTCCTCCAGTACCAATCAGATTTCCACTATCATCCCATGAGTATGTCGGTGCATAATAGGTCGTGAGTGATGCGCTGTGGGCATTCTCCAATGCCAAAGTCGGACTGCAATTCCACGTACTACCATCGTATGTTAATATGGAATAACTATTCTGCGTACCCTTGTCATTGGTGTAAGAAAGATGTAACAACAGCTTGTCTCCGTTTGCCCAAGCGGTTTTTCCAGCATCGGATGCGCCTACAGAACGTGTCTGCGCCGTTTCTGAAAATGCAGGAAAGCCATCCACGTTAATGAAAAGAGTGCCGCTATTTGTCATGTCGGCTTCGGTCAAGTCTTGTTCACAAGCAGTCAATGCTAATATGCTGGCCAATAAGTATAAATATTTCATCATCTTCATATCCAAATCTCTTTTTTGATTATGACACTATAATTCTTCTTCGTCCGTCCATCCTCCGGGCAATCCTATTGCATTGTCCACCGTGATAGTACCATTTGCCGTAAGTGAAAGGTTGTAGGTGTATCGGTAGCCAGCTTGCCAACTGATGTCACCTGAAGGTACTGTATAATAGAAAGGGCTGTAACCTTCTATCATGACACAGAACAGTTTTTGCCCTGCACTGATGGTTTGGGGTATGACAAGTGCGGAGAAACTGGCAACTGAAATCTCTGCCGTATTATCATCTACCATTATATTCTGTGTACCAATATTATATGGCGTGACAACAGCTTTCGTTCCATTAGAAGTATCCCATGTGCCATAATTATTCGTAGATGTCGGCGGTGTGAAATTACCGCTTATAGCAAGATTGTTGTCGTAGCCTATTTGTAAGGAGATATTCTGCTGTCCTTGCGCAAATCCACGATTGCGGATATGTACAACGATTTGCGATGTCTGGTGATAAAACTCCAACGAATTGTCGTTATCGAAGACAAACTCTTTTTGAGCATAGAGATAATCCCCGGATTGGTAGGCATCAGCTGTACTCTGATTGTCGCTCACAGCAAAGCTGCCTGTGGCTTTTCCTCCATAACTATATGCGGTTACAGCTAAAGGCAATGTGTTTTGCCAATAGTAGGTATTTCCAAGAGCATTCCATGACGCACCATCATATTGGTATATGTATTCCTCGTCACCATTGTTGGTTTTCAATACAATATTATCACCCGATTTCCATGTATCATCCACAGTAGCACGGGCTTGAATATTACCACTTACTCTTGCAGTAAATTCCAGCGGGTACGCCCCTTCGGGCAACGCCGCGCCTTGCTCTGCCAGTTCGTCCTGCGTACAAGCGGCAAGGGTGAATGACGCCAGTACAATGAATAGGGTATGTTTCATCTTTCTCATATCTTGTATTTTTATTGTTCTACATTGTGCCACCGGAGGCTGCGATGCCTCCCGATGCACCCTATTTTATTTAGGTGTATCTCCGTGCTTGCGCTGCCGCACGGGATGGCTGTTGTTTATTGTTCGGCATCTATATCGAATACCCCGCCTTCTCCCCATTTATTAATATCAGCTTTGGATACAATCAACACGTCCTTTTTTATCGTCACGTTGTACGTGTACGAATAGCCGCTTTCCAGCCCTTGCACAGCATTTGCTTTGGGGAATGTCAGTGTAGCCGTGTAGTTCTGGCCTCCCAATACCACCTTGAGCGTTGCTTCAGTAACCGCTTGTGGAAAGAGGATGAGTGAAGAGGATGTAATGCCTGTGGCATCCATTGTGAGGTCGGAAGCTGTGTCTGTTGCCTTGGCATCTCCGGTCGCGGTGTCGAACGAGCCTGTCATGGACAGGTCTGACAAAGTGTATTCGCTTAAATCGGCTAAATCAACATCGGATCCGGCTATGAAATTCAGCACCAGACGGCTCATGCGGTGGCTGAAACTGAAATCGACCTTACCGCCCGTGCTTACACCGCCCGTGCCCGTGCCATAGAGGAAGTCTATCTGCGACTGCGGGGTGAAACCGGTCTGCTCATCAGGTACAGTGCTTTGCTGCCCGGCTGTAATGGTGATGTCGGCCGTTTCAGCCCCTTGCGGATAGTATGCGGTAAAGTTCACCTTATCCGGGGTCTGGAAAAAGATGGGTTCTGCGGCATCATCTACCGTCCACGAGCCATTGGAATATACATAGCGGGTGTCAGTATATATTCCGCCGGTAATGCCGATGGCATCGCCGTCGGCCCATTGTGTATCCGCCGCACGTGTCGCCATGCTGCCGATGCTTGCCGATACACGGGCTTCAACGGGTTCTTGCAGCAGATTGTCGGCCATGTCCTCGTTGTCACACGCAGTCAGCATCAGCCCGCAACCTAAGGCGAGGAATGCGCCTGTGATGAAAAATGTTTTATTCATGTTCATTCGTCTATAAGATTCTCATCCATTGTTTACATAGTGGCTTCTATCGAGCCTGACAATTCTTTCCACGGAGTGATTTCGCATTTCCCCACGCTCAGACCGGTCTTGTTGACATTGACGGTCACGTTGTATTGGTAGCCCGGTTTCATCTCGTTGACATTTCCGTTTCCTTCTATCTCACTGAAATCTATGTTCGCGTAGAACTCCTGTAGATTTATGCCGTCAAGGAGCACGGAGGCGGTAAAGAACAGGTAGGATTCAAAGGTCTGCGGTACCAATATAAGGTTGTAGGTGACGCTGTTTCTTTCCGTTGAGACGTTGGAGGGAGCATTGTCGGCCTCAATTGAACTGTAGGCAAATGCCCAAGGTGCAGTGAGCACGCTACCGGCGGCATTCACTTTGCCTGTGACCCGGTCGAAGGTGCCGTTGTTCAGGAAGCTCCTAAGGGAGTATTTGGCAGCCTTTACTTCATCCAATGTCACATCCGCACCCGCCTTCACTATAAAGGACAGCTTGCTCATGCAGTGGGTGAAGTTGAACTCCACTTCCGGTTCGTACTTGCTGCCCGTCCCCGTGGCATAGAGGAAATCGAATGTCTTTTGCTGGCTCTGCGCGTCTGTGTTGAAATCGTAGCTCGTTGATGAATTTAATTCCGTTTTCCAAGGATAGTAGGCGGTGAACGCCACATCCTCAGGTGTGTTGTAGTAGATGTCTTTTTGGTCCGCCGTAAAATAGCCTGAAGCATTCCAATTGTATGTCATGTTGCTATAGGTTTCCCATCCGGATGTTCCGGTGATGCCTATTTGGTCGCCGTTTTCCCACGTCGTGTCGTAGGCACGGGTCTTTACGCCTTCAATGCTCCCCGTGAAGCGGGCCAAGTCGCTTTCTTGCGTGCCGGGCACTTCTTCGTTGTTGCAAGCTGACAGGAGCAACGCCGTTGCTGCTGCCAATAAGTAGAATTTGTTCTGCTTCATTTTTCTTTTCTTGTTTATCGTTATTATTATGGTTAAGTATCAAGTTCATTCCGCG
>CASFGK010000013.1 GCA_949294195.1 uncultured Bacteroidales bacterium
ATGACCTGTGACTTGTCGCGCCGGATACCGCCTAAAAATTGGCGGCCGCAATCCTTGCATTTATATTGTTGTTTCCTGCCTCTCAGGCCGTTCCTGACCACATTGGGAGACCCGCAGAAAAAGCATTTTTTTAACCATATCAGTAATAATCTTCGCAAAGATATTAAAATCAATGCCTTGCAGAGATTTCATCCTACTTTTTGTCGACTAAGCCGACTTGATTTTTAGAAACATAATTAAAGGTGTGTTAGTTAGTTAGTTGGTTATATATTTGGTTCAGTTTCAGTTCTCCATCAGACTTTGCCGGCAGCCGGACATACCGGCACATCAAAAACAAAATAAAGTAAGTATAATTGTCAAATATAGTGAGAATATAGATAAAAAAATCGGATTGATTGAAAAAAAACAACCAATCCGACTCAAAATCCATTAAATTGTCTGTTTTTGAAAGCCGGAGAAGCGGCAAATCAATTCACTCCGACCTCATCGACAAAAAGAAACGCCTTTCTTCCAGCACCTGGATGCCATGAAGGAAGTTTCGGAGTACATTTCCCCACTATCCGGACATATCTGGCAGTCGTTTTGCCAAAAGATATTCCGTACTTGTGCGGAATATTGTTCCTGGAACCTTTTTCCAGGACAGGGAATTTCCCGCTGCCTGCCTTCCTGAATGACTTTCCGTCGTTTGAGACATATACTTCCAGAGCGGTAAGACCGAAAATGAAATCTCCGGGAACAAGCATTGTATTGACAAATGCAGATGATATTTCCTGCTCTGACTGAAGGTCGAAAGTGACATCCAGGTCCTGGCCGTAAATTCCCAGATATCTGCCTGAGCGGTAACTGTCATCGCCATAGAGACCGTCGTTCAGCAGTAAGGCGCCCTTGTAAGTGAACTGAGGGTCAGGTTCAGATGCAAGGCTTACAGGGCACAAGGTCGCCTTGTTCGACTGCACTGACTCTCCGACAACTTCCGAAGCCCGGCCGTCCCGTATTGCAACAGCCTTTATCCGGACATTTCCCGAAACGGCAAGAGGCGCCTCATACAATGCAGAAGATGCGTCAGGCTCAGTCCCGTCCAGAGTATAATGCACAGGAGCATCATCGAATGTCGAGAAAGTCACTACAGCCTTGCCAGCCTCACCCGACGGACTGATATCAATAACAGGATTTTCTATGTCCGGCCGATAATGGAAGCCCATAAGCCTGTACAAATCAAGCTGATGGCGCAGCCTCTCAAGGAAATCCCCAAGATCTTTCTGCTGAGGGTCAGACCACTGGAGCTCGCTCAAGGCGTCTATACGGGGCATCATCTGCCACTCCATTTTCAGGCTGTCTTTCGTCCATTCTGTCCAAATGCATCCCTGGACTCCGATTATATTTTGCGCCTGTTCTTCAGTAAGCTTGTCGGAAACAGGCTCGAAGTCGTATACACGCTGCACGCTCGAAACTCCTTTGAGACGGTTGTATCCCGGATTGCTGAAATACAGATGACTTATAGGGCATACTATTGTCTTGTGGCCGAGTCTTGCAGACCTTACAGACGCATTCACTCCTGTCCACCCCATAACTGTCACTGATGTATCCGGGTCTCCGTCCAGAATCTCATCCCAGGCAAGCATCTTGCGTCCGCGGGACTCTATCTCCTTCTTGACCTGTTCCATGAACCATACCTGAAGCTGGTTTTCCTTCGAATGTTCTTTGGTGTCACGCAACCCGAGTTCCTTTATCTTGGCCTGGCATACCGGACACTCCTCCCAGCGGGCCTTGGGACATTCGTCTCCTCCGATATGGATATATTCGGACGGGAAAATATCCATTATTTCGGAAAGGACATCCTTGGCAAACTGCAGAGTCCGGTCATTACCGCCGCAGAGCACGTCCTTGAACACGCCGAAACGGGTCTGAACCTCATACGGTCCGCCTGTGCACCCGAGTTCGGGATATGAAGCAAGCGCCGCCATCATATGTCCAGGCATATCCACTTCCGGAACTACAGTAATGAAACGCTCGGCGGCATAGCGTACTATCTCCTCCGCTTCTTCCTGAGTATAATAGCCGGAAACAGGCACACCGTCATATTTGCCTGACCCCGGAGCGGTGATGGTCTCTTTGCGGACAGACCCGATCTCCGTAAGGAGCGGATATTTCTTTATTTCTATACGCCAGCCCTGATCTTCGGTCAGATGCCAGTGGAAATAGTTGATGTTATGGAGAGCCATCACATCAATCAGCTCCTTAAGGTAGTCCACTGAAAAGAAGTGCCGTCCGACATCCACCATGAATCCTCTGTATCCGAACCGCGGGAAATCATATACCGAACCGGCAGGAACTGCCGCAGCCGCACCTGTCCCTACTGTTATCGGAAGTGACTTGTGTAGTGTCTGCACTCCATAAAAGACAGCGGCTTCGGAAGCTCCGTATATCGTAATACGGTCAGATCCGACATCCATCCTGTAGCCGTCCTTATCAGGAATAGTGCTGTCAAGTCCAAGGATTATGGAATGCCTTCCCGGTTTACCGGACACTTTTACTTTAGTCCCGGTAACCTCCCGGATATACAAAGCGAGAAATTCCGCCGTCTTCTCCAGTTTCGGATTGTCCCCCTCACAGCAGATAACCGTAGACCCGGTAATTACGAAAGGTTCAGCGTTTTCCGCGACAGTTACCTCGTGCGGTTTGGGTATGACATTAAGGTCTCCTGTCTCTACTTGCCCTCCGGCACATGACATAACGGCTGCAAGGAACAAACCTGCAGCAATAAAATTCAACTGTGGAAAATTCATAAAAATGGAAAGTTATGTGGTCTGTTTCCCGCAAAGGTATATATAAAATCCCTGAAAACAAGACACAACAGGAATAATGTCCGGCAAAAACGTGAAAAAGGGATGCGGCCTGACTGTTCAGGACACATCCCTTTCCTACACTATACGGCACAGCTGCTTATTCCACAAAGGCTATGATCTCGCCTTTCGCAACCATATCCCCCTGCTTTGAGCAGATAGCGACAATACGCCCGTCAACCGCCGGCATGACTTCCTCCATACCATAGTAAGTCTGGATATAGCTCATCGCCTGTCCTGCCTTGACTTCCGTTCCCACTACAGGAGCAGTCGAAGCATCGTCGACATCAATCTGCCACAGAAGCTGTCCCTTTACAGGAGCCTGGACAGGAGTTGCCTTCGGATATTTCTCAGCAATTTTCTCTACGTCATACTTAGGCATCTCGACAACCGGGCGTGTGATGATGACCGGTGCTCCCGCCTTCTCTTTTGCCGCTTCAAGATCCTTTTTGAAACGCTCCTTGGCAATACCGCTCTTGTAATCGCGGTACTGGCGCTCGTGCATTGCAAACTCGAACAGTTCCTCATCGTCCTCGCCTGTATCCCAGCCTTCTTCCTTCATCATCTGACGGTACTTGTCAAGCTCGTCCGGGAATGCATCCTGAGGGTTGCCTGTATAGAACTCAAGTCCTTTGGCCTTTGCCAGCTCCACGATTTCCGGGGCTAGTTCACCCGGCAGCCTGCCCATCTTTCCGAGTATCATGTTCCATGTATCCTTGTCTATTGTAGACCACCTAGGCTGTCCCTTGAGGATATTCATGAGGTTCATCAGGGCGGTATTCTTGACATACTGGCTGAAAGGAGTTACAAGAGGAGGATAGCCCAGACGAGGCCATACATACTCCACTTCCTGGAACAGCATCACCATAAGCTCGTCCAGAGTCAGTTCCTTCTTGCCCTGGGCACGGAGGGAAGCGTTGATGGCTCCATGGAATCCTTTCAGGTCGGCCATCATCGACCCCATCATGCCTCCCGGAAGTCCGCATCCTACAAGCAATGAACTCATGTGGGAGTTGTTCGGATCTATCCAATAGCCGAGGAATTCATCTATGAACTTCTGGGTAAGGCGGCGGACTTCCATATATGCATTCATGTTAAGGTCCTTGACAAGGAATCCGTCAGCCTTCATCATCTCACGGATGGTGATTACATCAGGATGGACTTTTCCCCATGAAAGCGGCTCTACCGCAACATCCAGATAATCGGCGCCGGCTCTGGCGACTTCAAGCATTGAGGCCGGAGAGAATCCCGGACCTGTGTGTCCGTGGTACTGTACCTTTATATGGGGATATTTCTTCTTGATAGACGAAGTGAGCTTGCCGAGGAATGTCGGACGGCCGATACCGGCCATATCCTTAAGACAGATTTCATCACATCCGTATTCGACTACCTTGTCGACAATACCCATATAGTATTCTACGGTATGGATAGGAGAGTTGGTTACTGACAGCGCCACCTGGGAAATCATTCCGCCTTTCTTTGCATATTCCACTGACAGACGGAGGTTCCTGTGATCGTTAAGTCCGCAGAAAGAACGGGAAATATTGGTCCCCTGCTTGCATTTCACTTTATACATGAGCTCGCGGACATCAGCCGGAACAGGATTCATACGCAGTGCATTGAGCCCTCGTTCAAGCATGTGCGTCTGGATTCCGACCTTGTTGAAAGGTGCAGTCCATTCACGGACAGCCTTGTTCGGGTTTTCGCCGAAAAGAAGGTTCACCTGCTCGAACGCGCCTCCGTTTGTTTCCACTCTGTCAAAGCACCCCATGTCGATAATCGCAGGAGCCACTTCCTTCAGCTGGCTGACTGTAGGCACATATTTGCCTGAAGACTGCCACATGTCCCTGTATACCAGGGAGAATTTTATTTCTCTTGCCATAAATATGATATTATCAATCTGTTCAGCCTGCAAATATAATGGTTTTTATCAAACATTCATCCTTATCGGAGTCATAAGTCGGTATATCCAGGCCAGTACAGGGTCCGGCAATACGGCGACCACCGGCTTGAAAAGATGGTTCAGGAAACCCGGCATGATTCCCTTCTTTCTCCTGAATGCGGCCTTGAGGGCCTTGTCTACGGCAGTCTCTGCCGGAATCATTATCCGAAGGCTCCTTGCCAGTCTGCGGTAGGACGGTCTGAGATTGAACAGAGGCGTATCCACTGCTCCGAAATACGCATTGGTTATACTGACTCCGGTACCTCTGCTTTCCACTCTGAGCGCTCTGGAAAAATCTTTTACGAAACGTTTTGTAGAGGCATACATACCCAGACCGGGCCAGGGAATCCAGGCCGCCAGGGACGATACATTGAGTATATAGCCGCATCCGCGTGCGCGAAGGTCAGGCACAAACGCCCTGCACAGAAGCAGCGGCGTATAGTCATGCACCATGAGCATTCTTGAAAGCGCAGCGGGAGACGTTTCTGCAATCCCCTGATAATAAAACAGGCCTGCATTATTTATAAGCACTTCGACGTCACATCCGTTCTCTTTGGAGAAACTGTATACCTTTTCCGCCGCATCAGGCCTTGACAGGTCCTGCACCAGGGGCAGGACTCTGAATGAAGACTTGTACGGTATCCTCCAGTCCGTCAGAGAAGAGACCATGGCTTTCAGGTTACCGGCCACAGTCTCCAGTTTCTGCCTGTCGATATCGACAACCAGCAGATTGTAGCCCATCATGGCCAGACGCTCCGCATACAGCCTCCCCATACCTGATGCTGCACCCGTAACAAGGGCGAAGCTGCGGTATTCCTTGAAAATGTCGCTGATTTTCATGTCCGTCTTGTATTTTCTAAATTGGAATTTTTCAATTTTATTTTGCTCGGGCACAAATAATTCTTACTTTTGCACGATTCGAGTTGCAAATATATGACCAATTCCAGAAATACAAACATAGAGACATTCAAAAGCGATCTTAAAAGACACGGTCTCAAAGCCACTCCACAGAGACTGGCTGTCCATCAGGCAATGATGAAACTCGGACACGCTTCTGCAGATATGGTTACAGACGAGATCAGCAAGTCCGGCACTACCAGAGTAACCGTGGCTTCCGTATATAATATTCTATCGCATCTGGCTCTTTTGGGAATATACGGCCACCGTCTCAGTTCCAACAACAAGATGTACTTCGATGTCAATACCTTCAGGCATCTGCACATTTACGACTGCGAAAACCATGAGTTCAAGGACGTCATCGACGACGAGTTGGTATCATTGGTGGAAAAGCACTTGACACGCCGCAAGTTCAAGGGATACAGGATTGAGGACATAGACATCCAGCTGATAGGGCGGCCGACAAGAAGAAAGGCGAAAGTATCGGGGATGTAAACGGATATGCGGACTGCAGTGCGGAAAATGAGAGTCCTTTGGCTATCTTCCACAAATACACTGTCCGATGAAAAGGGGGACAGGTCATACAACGGGAAAGGGTGGATCGCTTCCCTGCAGGAAACCGTATTATCCCGCTGTCCGGACATCACTCTTGCTGTAGCTTTCCTGTCAGGAAGCGGCGATACGTCTGTCACACGTCTGGCCAGGAAAGGAATCACTTACTACAGTATCCGGAAACGCGCTCCTGAAGGAGTATTGAAGCTGCTGAATAACTGGACCGGCTTCTTTACAGAAAACTATGACCCTGAAATCAGATATATAGCAGAGGATTTCCGGCCTGATGTCATACATCTGTTCGGCTGTGAATCAAAGCTCGCGTCAGCAGTCACTTCCATATCCGGGATTCCTGTCATCGTCCATATCCAGGGAATTCTGCGGGAATGCCTGAAACGGTTTTTCCCTCCTGATATCAGGGACAGGGACTTTATCCTGCCGCAGACTTTCATCAATGAAATCGTACTGATGAACGGGTTCATACACCTCAGAAAAGACTATATGAAACGTGCTGATGCCGAAAGAAAATATCTTCATACTCTCAGGTTCGCCATGGGAAGGACAGACTGGGACAGGCAGATAATAAGCGCCTGTCCGCAAGCGGAGTATTTCCATGTGGATGAAGTCCTTCGGGATGAATTCTATGCAGCAGCAGGTTCATGGAAAGCAAGGAAAAGGGAAAGCGGGAAGATAAAGCTCCTTTCTACCATATCCGAGACTCCTTATAAAGGACTGGATGTCATCATGAAGTCCGCACGTATTCTCAAGACAGAAGGATTTGACATAGAATGGTATGTTGCAGGAGTCTCCGCCGCATCAAGTCTTGCGGAAGTGTTCGGTCGCAAATACCGTATCAGCTGTGAAAGATACGGAATCAGACTCATCGGAGTAGCGGATCCGGCACGGCTCATTTCGCTTATGCAGGAGTGTGACATTTTCATCCACCCGTCCTACATTGACAACTCGCCCAACAGCATATGCGAAGCCCAAATGGTTGGCATGCCGGTCATTGCCGCCTCTACCGGAGGAGTCCCCACGATAGTTTCAGACGGACAGACCGGGCTGTTGTTTTCCCCGGGAGATACCGGACAGCTGTCGGAAACTATCATACGTACGGCACACAATGCCGGGCAATCCGCCGCACTCGGCCTTCAGGCGGCAAAAAAAGCAGCCACGAGACACGACAAGGCAAATATCGCCTCAAGCCTCATGGCCGCATATGAGAAAAGCATCGCCGGCTATTCCAGAATCTGAGCGGCGTGATTCTTCGTATCCACTTTCCCGATAATGCGTTCCAGTATTCCGTCTTCGGAAAATATGAAAGTCTTGCGTAATGTGCCGACACTCACCCTTCCGCACATCTTCTTCTCGCCCCATGCACCGAAATCCTGCAGCATCCTGGTGGACTTGTCCGAGAGAAGTGTGAACGGCAGTGAATTCTTTTCAATGAATTTCCTGTGAGAAGCCTCACTGTCCTTGCTTACCCCCACTACATTGTACCCGGCAGCGACAAGCGCTTCATAATTGTCCCTGAGATTGCACGCTTCAGCCGTACACCCGGGAGTACTGTCCTTGGGATAAAAATATATTACTGTCTTCTTTCCTATAAGATCCGATGACCGGACCACATTACCGTTCTGGTCCACAGCCTCGAAATCAGGCATTCTGTCTCCTGTTTTCAACATATCACGATATTTTCTGCATTTTACTTCTTGTTCCCGTATGCAAGGTCTCCGGCATCACCGAGTCCCGGGACTATATACGAATGGCTGGTAAGCTCTTCATCTATCGTCGCGACCCATAGTGTCACCTTGTCGGCAGGGAGGTGCGTCTGAAGATATTCCACCGCATATATGCTCGAGACAGGACATACCAGATGCGTATATGACGGAATACCTTCCTCAATAAGCTTTTCGTAAGCAAGCTCAAGAGAGGCGCCTGTCGCCAGCATCGTATCTGCCAGTATCAGCACTTTGCCGTCAATATCCGGAGCCGTTACATACTCGATGTTGATATGAAAGTCATCCCCTTTGTCGTATTTCCTGTAAGCCGCGACAAAGGCATTCTGGGCATCATCGAAAAAATTCAGGATACCGTTATGAAGAGGGAGTCCGGCCCGGAGTATAGTCGCGACTACTATCTGGTCATCAGGGGTGCTCACATCTGCTATTCCAAGAGGAGTCGGCACTTTCTTTTCCGAGTAATGGAGTCTCTTGCTTATCTCATACGCAAAAATCTCCCCTACCCTTTCCAGATTTGTCCTGAAACGCATGCTGTCCTTCTGGACAGTGCGGTCCCTCATCTGCGCAATAAACCTGTTAAGTACGGAATTGTTTTTCCCAAGATTAACTATTTCCATGTCCTTGAAGCATTTGTCCTGCTAAGATACAACATTTTTCTGTCAGTGCATCACTTCGACCTGCTCGTTGGCAAAACTATAGAATCTGTCATCAGCTATAATTATGTGATCTACCAGTGAAATATCAAATGTAGCAGCGGCTTTTTTCAGTATACCGGTCTGGCGTATGTCACTGGTGCCGGGCATCGGGTTGCCTGACGGATGGTTATGGACCAGAATGATGCCGCTTGCCAGCTTCTCCAGAGCACTCCTTATGATGATTTTCACATCCATTACAGTAGCGGAAGTCCCGCCACGACTTACCTGCTCCTTACCTATGATGTAATTCGCCCTGTTGAGATATATGACCCAGCACTCTTCATGCGACAACCCCTTCATATGATGCACCATATTCCTGTAGATCATAGCCGGATCCGTAATGGAGATCTTCTCCACTCTGGATTCTTCCGCTTCACGTCTGCGTCCGAGCTCGAATGCCGCCATTACGGACGCTGCCTTGTCAGGCCCTATCCCGCATGTCGCACACATCTGCCGGGATGACATCACGGAAAGTCCGGCCAGACTGTCATCGGCGGATTTCAGAAGATTGCGGGCTATGTCTACGGCATTGCTGCCGCCATATCCTGTTCTGACAAGAACAGCTATCAGTTCCGCATTGCTCAAAGCCCGCACTCCTTTTGCCGCCATTTTCTCCCGGGGTCTGTCATCCTCTCCCAATTCCTTTATTTTCATAGCTTTTTTCCGGCAAAAATAGCTTCCTGTCCAAAAAGAAAGTCCGACAGATAACCGTTGGACTCCAACTTTTTACGTTTTTTTCTTTTTTTTTACGGATTTTAATGTCCGGAAAACTATTTCGACTCTCTGGAAAAATACCTGAACTGGAAAAACAGCAGATACAAGGCACCGCAAGTCACGCAACTGTCAGCAAAATTGAATACAGGGGCAAAAAAACGGAAAGGATGTCCCCCTATCAGAGGCAGCCAGTCAGGAAAGACCGTATCTATTATAGGGAAATAAAACATGTCGACAACCCGTCCGAACATAAACGGAGCATAATCCCAAATCACACCGTAGAACAGGCAGTCTATTATATTCCCCATAGCTCCGGCAGTAATCACCGTCAGCCCTACTGTCACCCCGAAAGGCGTATCATTCTTCCGGAGCAGCCTGTTTATCCACCAGACCAGAAAGCCGAAAAGCACTATCCGGAACAGGGACAGCAGGAATTTACCTACCGTTCCGCCGAACTTCATGCCGAAAGCCATTCCCTCATTCTCAATGAAATAAATCTGGAACCAGTCCCCGAAAACATGGATACTGTCCCCTATCGACATGTTGGTTTTTACCAGCACCTTGATGACCTGGTCGATGACTACCAGAAGGACACCAAGAATTATCAGGAATTTTCCCTTCGATATCTTCATCTTACTTGTTCTTGTTCAGCATCTCCTTTGCCTCGACTGTAAGAGTGGCGTGAGGCACCAGACGGAGTCTCTCCTTAGGAATGAGCTTTCCTGTAACACGGCACACTCCGTAGGTCTTGTTCTCGATTCTTACAAGTGCAGCTTCCAGATTCTGTATGAACTTGTACTGACGCTGGGCAAGCTGGCCTGCTTCTTCCTTTGAAAGGGTCGATGCACCTTCCTCCATGACTTTGAATGTAGGAGATGTATCCTCGATATCATTGCTGGAGCCGTGGGTAACGACATCCCTTAGAGTCTTGTACTCTTTCTTGGCCTTTGCAAGCATGTCAAGGATGATTTCCTTGAATTCCTGCAATTCCTCATCGCTATAGCGGACCTTGAGTTCCGGCTCATTGGTTTTCTTTTCTTCAGCCATAATAATATAGTTTTAGTTTATATTTTTCTTACATCTATATATACAGGTGCGTCTGCCCATTCTACCTCGGTTCCTGCCGGGGCATGTCCGGCCTCCGCCAGCATTATATCCTCTGCCAGTGTCTGGGCTACAACATAATCTCTGAAGCTGTCCAGAGACTCCTTAAGTTCAGTATGATTATCCCCTGAAGCATAAACGGTCACATTCACCCTGTCAGTCACATCGAAGCCCCCGTCCTTTCTGAGATTCTGTATCCTGTTTATCAGCTCTCTGGCTGTTCCTTCTCTCCTGAGACTGTCTGTTATAGTCACATCAAGAGCCAGCGTCAGAGGTCCGTCAGAAGCCACGAGCCAGCCTGGCATGTCCTCTGATGAAATTTCATAGTCCCCGGGAGCGAGAGTTACATCACCCGAAACCAACTGAAGCACGTATCCGGACTCCCCGCTTGCCTGGACTGCCGATATCTCTTCCTGAGACAGACATGCAAAAGCCGCGGCGATCTCTTTCATCTGCTTGCCGTATTTCTTTCCGAGCGTCTTGAAGTTCGGCCGGATCTTCTTGGTAATGAGCCCTGCAGTGTCCGCGATGAATTCCGCTTCCTTCACATTGACTTCACCGAGAAGCAGGGATTTCACTTTCTCCAGCTGCTCCCTGACATTGCTGTCTATGACAGGTATAATAAGTTTTGAAAGCGGCTGGCGGACTTTGATATTCACCTTTCGCCTGAGCGCCAGCACCATGGAAGAAGCTCTCTGGGCAAGTTCCATTCTTTCCTCCAGCGGCTTGTCCACCACTGATGCATTGTATGCCGGCATGGACATGTAATGTACGGACTCCGCTCCCGGCACCAGATCCAGATATAGCCGCTCCATAAAGAAAGGAGCAATCGGCGCAGCCAGAAGGGCAACATCCACAAGCACTTCATACAAAGTCTGATGAGCTGCCAGCTTGTCCTTGTCTATGCCATCCTCCAGCATGCTCTTCCTCCAGAAACGTTTCCTGTTGAGGCGCACATACCAGTTGCTCAGATGGTCGCAGACGAAATCCTGTATCAGGCGGCCGGCAGAAGTGATGTCATAATCCTCATATGCCGCTTCCACATCCTTTACAAGCGTATTGAGAAGAGATATTATCCATCTGTCTATTTCAGGACGTTCGGAGACAGGAATACTTGCCAGCGCATCAGGCCCGAATCCGTCTACGTTTGCGTAAAGGGCAAAAAACGAATATGTATTGTATAGCGTGCCGAAGAATTTCCTGCGGACCTCATCGACACCTGCCTCATCGAATTTCAGGTTGTCCCACGGCTGGGCATTGGTAAGCATATACCATCTCAAGGCATCAGGACCATATTTATCAAGTGCCTTGAAAGGATCCACTGCATTGCCGAGCCTCTTGCTCATCTTGTTCCCTTCCTTGTCAAGTACGAGACCGTTTGAAATCACTCTCCTGAAAGCACAGGTCCCGCTCACCATCGTATGGATTGCATGAAGCGTATAGAACCAGCCTCTGGTCTGGTCAACGCCTTCGGCAATAAAATCCGCGGTACAGCCGAATTTCGGGCTGTTCATGTTTCTCAGGCCCTCCTGGGCATACGGCATGGAACCGGAATCGAACCATACATCGATAAGATCCGGCTCGCGAAGCATCTTTTTCCCGCTTTCCGACACAAGATATATTTCATCGACATACGGTCTGTGAAGATCAATCCTTCCGTAGTTCTCCCTTGACATGTCTTCAGGATCAAACCCTTTGTCTTTCAAAGGATTTGTTTTCATTATCCCTTCCGACACAGACTTTTCTATCTCCTCATACAGCTCCTTGGCCGAGCCTATGCACTTTTCTTCCTTTCCGTCCTCTGTCCTCCATATAGGCAGAGGCGTTCCCCAATACCGGCTTCGGGACAAGTTCCAGTCCTGGATGTTTTCCAGCCATTTGCCGAAACGGCCCGTCCCGGTAGACTCCGGCTTCCATGTGATGGTATTGTTCAACTCTATCATCCTGTCCTTCACGGCCGTAGTCTTTATGAACCATGAATTCAAAGGGTAATAGAGCACCGGTTTGTCTGTCCTCCAGCAATGAGGATAAGTATGTACGTGTTTTTCTATCTTGAATGCCTTACCCTGCTGCTTGAGCATGACGCAGAGGTCCACATCCAGCGTAGGTGCATCCGGACCCAGAGTGTCATCGTATGCATTTTTCACATATCTTCCGGCAAACTCCGCATACTCCGGGGAAACCCGTTCCGACACATACGTCGGATCCATGTCTTCAATCCTGTAGAACCGGCCTTTCCTGTCCACCTGGGCCTGACGCTCTCCGTTCCGGTCCATGACCATCAGCGGAGGGACGCCCGTAGCCTTTGCGACCTTGTCATCGTCGGCACCGAATGTAGGAGCAATATGGACAATACCGGTAGTTCCCTCATCAGTCGTGACATAATCTCCCGGAATAACCCTGAACGCACCGGCATCCGGTTTGAACCATGGAATAAGCTGCCTGTAGGAAATGCCCACAAGCGCCGACCCTTTGAATCTTCCGTCAAGGACACGGTATGGGACAAGCTTGTCTCCCGCCTTGTAGTCTTCTATCTGCAAGTCTTTCGCTTTCGGATTGAATACAGAATCAAGAAGTGCTTCCGCTATGACATAAATCGCCTGGGAACCCGTATACGGGTTGAATGAAAGGACCCTGATATAATCTATATCCGGGCCGACACAGAGTGCGGTATTTGAAGGAAGAGTCCACGGAGTGGTAGTCCATGCAAGAAAATAGACAGGCAGGGTCTCGCACCCGAAAAGCATCTGGGACTTCTCGTCCTTTATCACCTCAAACTGCACTACCGCAGTCGTATCCTTCACATCCCTGTAGCATCCGGGCTGGTTAAGTTCATGAGAACTGAGCCCCGTACCCGCAGCAGGAGAATACGGCTGGATGGAATATCCCTTATAAAGCAGTCCCTTGCCGTATATATCCTTCAGAAGATACCAAAGGGTTTCTATATATCTGTTGTCATACGTGATATAAGGATCGTCCATATCCACCCAGTAGCCAATCCTTTCAGTCAGATTGACCCACTCGGCGGTATATTTCATGACTTCCTTCCGGCATGCCCTGTTATAGTCTTCGACACTTATCTTCGAGCCGATATCCTCCTTGGTGATACCAAGCATCTTCTCGACGCCCAGCTCGACAGGAAGACCGTGAGTGTCCCACCCCGCACGTCTTTCCACCTTATATCCGCTCTGGGTCTTGTATCGGCATATGGCATCCTTGATGGAACGGGCCATGACATGGTGTATCCCCGGCATACCGTTGGCCGAAGGAGGTCCTTCAAAGAATATGAACTCCGGAGCCCCCTCCCTCAGCTGCAGAGAGCGCCCGAAAGCACGGTTCTTTTTCCATCTGTCCAAAATAGCGTTTCCTGTCTGAACCAGATCAAGGCCTTTATATTCTTTAAATCCCATATACAATGTTTTTTCTGTTCTAGCCGGATCAGTTCTGGAAATTTTGCCGAATTTTTGTCTATTTTTGCAAACTTGTTCCACTACTGATTTTTTCAGCTTGCAAATATAGTGATTAAGTTTGATAAAAAATGAATATCATTGACATAATAATCCTCATTTGCTTCATACCTGCTATAATCAACGGATTAAGGAAAGGACTGGTAGCACAGGTCGTTGCCATCATCTCAATAGTACTCGGAGTGTGGCTGTCATTCAAGTTCTCGACACTGCTCGGCAACTGGTTTGCACAGTGGTTTGACGGAGCTTCTCCCGCCTTACTCAACATTGTGGCATTCACAGTCATTCTCATAGCCGTGATATTCGCGCTTTTCGCCTTGGGGAAAATAATCGAAGCAAGCATAAAGATCATAATGCTTGGATGGCTGAACAGACTTCTCGGACTGATATTCGCGCTTCTCAAATGCGCCATAATCATCGGTCTTGCAATAATATTGTTCAACTACATAAACGGGAGTTTCCATCTTGTCCGGGAAACGGCACTGTCCGAATCAGTACTGTACCCTCCGCTCAAGGATATGGCGTATACATTCTTCCCTTATCTGAAGGATCTTATTTTCAAATAACAGAACAGCACCATGGATACCATCATACTCATCGAAACATCTACCTCCCTGTGCTCTGCAGCTCTTGCCAGAGACGGCAGAATCATTTCATACAGGGAAAGCACCGAACCTAAAGCACATGCCTCCCTCACTGCTGTTTTCATAAAGGAAATGCTGGATGAAACAGGAACGGGAATCGACGGATGCTCCGCAATATGCGTCAGCATGGGCCCAGGCTCATATACCGGACTGCGTGTCGGAGTATCCACTGCAAAGGGCCTGTGTTTCGGAAGCGGGAAGCCCCTGCTGGCTGTAGGGACGCTTGACACCCTGGTATGGCAAGCCATTTCAGAAGGACTGCTTCCGGAAGGATGCCGGCATATCGTCCCGATGATCGATGCCAGACGGATGGAAGTCTATACGGCAGTATTCTCGGCTGACGGCGTGCAGGAAAGCGCGACAGAGCCGATGGTCGTCACTTCCGGGAGTTTCTCGGACATACTTGAAGAAGGCCCCGTCCTTTTCATCGGAGATGGAGCACAGAAAGTATCTGATGTCATAAAACATCCGGCAGCACATTTTGTACAATGCTGTCCCAAAGCCTCTTCAATGCTTGTCCCGGCACTGGCGGAATACAAAGAAAAACGGTTCAAAGACGTTGCGTACTTCGAACCGTTCTATCTTAAGGAGTTTGTTGCCACCGTAAGCAAAAAATCCGTGCTGAAGAAATAGCGGACCGGATTTCCGGCAGGCTTCACTTCAGAAGCTGTCTCAGAAGCTTTCTCAAAGAGGCAGCATCATTGAAGGTGCCTTCAACCAGTTCATTCTCAGAAATCACGAACGAAACAGGAAGAGTACTGAGATTGTACAGGACTATCGCTGAGGAGGCGGAACCAAGTCCGTCACATACGTTTATCCACTCAAGATTCTGGTCTTTGACAGTGCGCGCCCACATGGCCTTGTCCGTATCAAGTGCAACCTGGTAAATTTCAAGGCCCTTGGAATGGAATTCCTTATACAGCGGCTTCAGGACATCCTGATTGAACATTTTCTGCGCCGCATCCGCAGAAGTCCAGAAATGCAGAAGAACGACCTTTGCCCCGACTTCACTCAATCTGACTTTCCTGGCATTCACATCAGGCAAGTCAAGATCGGGATATGACTGCTCCGGAGCATTTTTCAGTCTGATGCTCAACGACAGGAGATCCGAACGCCTTTTGGCCTCAGTTCTCAGCGCTTTCACATATTTCGAATCCGGATAGACAGTCTCGAGAGAATCACAGGCGTTGTTGAAATGAATGGCATCAGTCTGCTGGGCAAAAACAGGAAGATCGGTTCCAATTGTCTGATACAGGACCGGAACCACAGTAAGGGAATACGGATTTTCAAGGATATACTTTACCCTGCTCCTGTAATAATCCGTATAAGCCTTGCCCATTTCCTTTCTCAGTGCAGACGCTTCGGTAGATGATGCATCCACGGCAGCCAGCCTGTCAGCCAACGATACGAACCCTGAAGTGAAGTCCGCAAAATCCCTTTCGACTGCGGCAAGCCTTACACTCTCTTCCGATCCGGTTGCGGTAAAATTGCCCAAAGTATCGGCAGAGACAGATACATTATCCCCTTCCTCAAGCAGCAGTGAAGCTATCTTGGTATCATTATGGAACAGATACACGAACTCCGGCTGTCCCTTCTCCACATCGACCTTATATGAAAACCGCCCTGCAGCATCTGTAGAGACAGTATCAAGCACATTGTATGTATTTATATCCAGCAGCTTGACGATCACTTTCCCGTCAGAAAGGCCTTTTACCGAACCGTCTATACGGGCAGAGTGTCCGCATGAAGCAAGAACCACAGCAGCCGAAACAAACGCTGCCGTCTTCAAAATCCTATAATTTCTCATATTCCGCAGATATTGTAGATGCAATCGATTTGAACTCTTCCGGAGAAAGTTCAAGCTTCTTCTTTCTGAAATCCAGATCCGCCTCACTGTTCAGCGGGACAAGATGTATATGGGTATGAGGGACTTCCATCCCGAGCACAGCAACTCCTACCCTTTTGCACGGGATGGCCTTCCCGATTGCAAGAGCCACTTTTCTCGCAAAAGCGCACAACCCCATATAGGTATCGGCATCAAGATGGAATATGTAATCATCCTCAACGTTTTTCGGGATGACAAGAGTATGTCCCTGGGAGAGCGGATTTATATCCAGGAATGCATAGAAATCATCATTTTCCGCCACCTTGTATGACGGAATCTCGCCTTTGGCTATCTTGGTAAATATCGTAGGCATGTCTTAAAGCGTTATGTCCAGGATTTCAAACTTGATAATGCCAGACGGGACCTTGGCATCCACAATCTCACCCTTTGAATGTCCCATGAGGGCACGTCCGATAGGCGTTGTCGCCGCGAGCTTGCCTGAGGCGAAATCAGCCTCGCTTTCACCTACAAGAGTGAATTCGGACACTTGGTTGTTGCTGAGGTTCTTTACCTTTACCTTATTCAGCATCTGCACTTTGTCCGTACCTATCTGGGACTCGTCTATTACACGTGCATTCGCCACAAGGTTCTGGAGCTTGGAAATCTTGAGTTCAAGCAGCCCCTGGGCCTCGCGTGCAGCCTCGTACTCTGCGTTCTCGGACAAATCACCCTTATCCCTTGCCTCTGCAATCTGAGCTGAGATTACAGGTCTCTGCGCTATAGCTTCCGAAAGGTCTTTTTTCAATTTGTCAAGACCTTCCTGTGTCATATAATGAACATCCATAATATTTATAATTTAATTATTCATAATTCAAGTAACTACGTATCTGCCGTCATACCAATACGGCCGGGACGTGTACGGCAACAATGAAACGGGCAACAGCATGTCAGACCCGCTTCGGCAAAAAGATAATCGACCAAAAAAATTATTTTTGGTCGACCTCTGTCTTTGCAAATATAAGGAATTATATTGTTGAAAACAAATATTGTTCTAAAACTTGGGCTTCATGATCTCCGAGTAGATAATGAGTTTCTTCGGGTCTATCTCCAGGCGCGCCTTTCTGTCCGGCTGCTTCCGGGCGTCATCTTTTATTGCCGGCTTTTCCAATGGAATATTTGTCCCTGTCCGGTCTCCTGCCGGAATCTCCTCCGGGACAGCGGATTTTGCAGACTCAGTCATGATCTCATCCGGGCCTTTGTCAGTTTCCGGAGAAAACACCACTGTCGGAAACGTCTCGTCAAGTTCCGGACAAGGATCATTGTCCTTACGTTCCATTTCCGACATCTCCACAAGCCTCCGGACTTTTCCTGCAGCGCCGGTTTTTCCTGCCTGCTCCAGTATCTTTTCTATAACCTTTGCAACAACAGGAATAACCAAAACCAGAATTGTCAGAATCGTTTTAATATCGTCCATGTTCCGCCAGTGTTTTTCCAAAGTTCAGAAAAAATTTCCATTAAGCCAAAACAGTCATCAGAATTCAAGCGAAAGACACAGCTTCCTGTCTTTTGAAAGCTGTTCCTTAAGCGCGTCAATCGAAGAGAATCTGATTTCGTCTCTGATTTTCCTGACAAAAGTTACCTTTATATCCAGGCCGTATATGTCTTCATCAAATCCGAAAATATTGGTCTCTACGGAACATGCGTTTCCGGAAGACATCGTCGGCCGGGTACCGATATTGCACATCCCTTTCCATTCCCGTCCCAAAGTATTTACCCTGACGGCATACACACCGTTTCCCGGGATAAGTTTCAGAGGCTCGTAGAGCTGCATGTTGGCCGTCGGGAAGCCCATAGTCCTTCCTATCCTGTCTCCCGCGACCACTACGCCGTAAAGGGAATACCTGTATCCGAGCATAGATGCGGCATCAGTCATGTTCCCGTCCGATATGAGCCGTCTGATCCTGGTGGAGCTGACAGCTGTACCGGGCATTCCCTCTACCATTTCAGCCCTGATGACATCCAGGCCAAGTCCGGCAGCCGTTGCAGCGACATCCTGAGGGGATATCGAATCGGACCCCATTCTGTTGTCATAGCCGAGAACGACAGCGGTACCTCCGAATCTTCCGATTACATATTCCTGAAGATATTCACGTGTGGTCAGAGAGCCGAACTCTCTGGTGAACGGCAATACCTCAACCCTGTCCACACCTAGATTCCCGAGCATCTGTTTCTTTTCCTGCAGGGAAGACAGCAGCCGGAATGTCCTGGCTTCAAGCTGAAGCACATTACGGGGATGAGGCCAGAATGTAATCACCAGGCTCTCCTCCCCGCGTGCTTCTGCAGCTTTGACAAGCTGCGATATGACAAGACGGTGTCCGAGATGGACACCGTCGAAAAATCCGGTTGCTACAACCATCTTACCAGCTCGAAATCCTGTCTGTGCGACAGAAGAGGATTCTTCGCATAAATCCTGACAGCCACCTGATACAGGCCTGCACGCTCAGGCATTACGGAAGCCTGATACTTGGCAGTCTCATCATGGTACTCTACAGGAGAGAATCCGTACTTCTCCTGGATATGAAGCTTACCCTTGTTGTCCGTGGTGGCAAAGAGCATTTCCACTCCGATATCATCAGGATGAAGATCGCTGATATTCAGAACAACCTCCGCCTTGAACTCCTTGCCGAGGGACACATAGTCGTATGAGCCGTCCGGCTTCACAACAGACACGACACTTACATTAGGCCACTCGCGTCTCATGTGTCTCTTCCAGGCTGCGATTTCCTTGACCACCTTATAGTCGTCAGATACCAGCGAAGCAGTACGCTTTGACTGCGGAACGTAGTACTGGTTGATATAGTCGGTAAGCATCCTGTTAGTGGTGAAGTCACATGCCACCTGCGCAACGGTGTTCTTGATGTAGTCGATCCAGCCGGCCGAAAGACCTGTCTCCCTGTTCTTGTCGTAGAACAGCGGTGCGATCTCGTTTTCGATTATGGTATAGATTGTCGCTGCATCAAGCTCATCCTGATAGTTCTGGTCATCATAGGTGCGCTCACGAGGAAGCGCCCAGCCAGCGCCCGGCTTGTAACCCTCGACCCACCATCCGTCAAGGACAGAGAAATGCATTACACCGTTCATTGCGGCTTTCTCCCCCGATGTGCCGGAAGCTTCAAGAGGCCTTGTAGGATTGTTCATCCACACGTCGACGCCCTGGACAAGCAACTTGGCAAGTGAAATGTCATAGTTAGGAACAAATACGATCTTGCCTATGAACTGAGGCATCTTGGATACGTCCACGATCATCTTGATAAGATCCTGTCCGGCCTTGTCGGCAGGATGCGCCTTACCGGCAAAGATAAACTGTACAGGATGGTTCGGATCATTGACAATCTCATTAAGCCTGTCAAGGTCGCGGAACAGAAGGTGCGCCCTCTTGTATGTGGCGAAACGTCTTGCAAATCCTATTGTAAGCACATCATCACGCAGAGTCTCCTTGATGGTGACTATCTGACGAGGCGAATAGTGATTTGCCGCAGCCGGGTCAGACAGGCGCTCCTTGATGGAAGATATGAGCTTTGCCCTCAGGGCAGACCTCACTTCCCATACAGTCCTGTCATCCACCTTGTAGATGCCCCCGAAGCATGACTTGTCATAATGATGTGTCGCAAACTCGTCGCCGAACACTTTGGCATGCACTTCCTTCCACTCCGGAGCCGTCCATGTAGGATAATGCACTCCGTTTGTCACATAAGTGATATTGAGCTCTTCCGGAAGATATCCAGGCCACATGTTCGCGAAGATGTCCTTGCTCACCTCTCCGTGAAGCCATGACACGCCGTTGACCTCCTGAGAGATGTTGGCTGCAAGATAACTCATGGAGAACTTTTCGTTAGGATCGGAACCGTTGATCTTTCCAAGCCCCATCATTGTCTCCCAGTCTATCTTCAGCCTCTGCGGATAATGTCCGATATACTTTCTGAGGAGACCTTCGTCAAAAGCGTCATGTCCTGCAGGGACAGGAGTATGTGTGGTGAACAGAGATGAAGCCCTTACCACCTCCATTGCCTCAGGGAAATCCAGATTGTCCTGCTGTACATACTCCCTGAGCCTTTCAAGACCGATAAATGCGGCATGTCCTTCGTTGCAATGATAGATTTCCGGACAGATTCCGAGTTTTCTCAGGGCCCTGATACCTCCGACTCCGAGCAACAGTTCCTGCTTGAGTCTGTTCTCCCAGTCTCCTCCGTAAAGATGATGGGTGACACACCTGTCTTCCGGAAGATTGTCTTCATAATCTGTATCCATCAGATACAGCTCGGTACGTCCCACATCCACACGCCAGAGCCTTGCATTCAGATTACGGCCAGGGAAAGCGATGCTTACAGTCATCCAGTTTCCGTCGGCATCCTTTACAGGAATGGCGGGAATCTTCATGAAATCCTGTGCATCGTATTTGGACACCTGGTTGCCCTGCGCTGAAAGTATCTGCGTGAAATAACCGTATCTGTAAAGCAGTCCGACAGCTACCAGATTGGTATTCATATCACTGGTTTCCTTCAGATAGTCACCGGCAAGAATTCCGAGACCTCCCGAATAGATTTTCAGTGAAGTGTCAAGTCCGTACTCCATGCAGAAGTATGCAATCGAAGGGCTTTTGCGCTCTGCCTTCAGAGCCATATAGGAATTGAACTCATCGACTACGGATTTGAGTCTGGCGAGAAATTCACGGTCTTTTTCAAGTGCATGGTAGCGTTTCAGGCTGACCTTGTCAAGCATTGCAATAGGATTCTCCCCTGATGCTTCCCAAGCCTGCGGGTCTATCGATTTGAAAAGATCCTTTGCCGATTCATTCCAACACCACCATAGATTTCTGGAAAGGACCTCAAGATCCTTAAGGCTGTCCGGGAGATGGCGAAGGAAAAATACACTGTTCCAGGACGGCTTGTTCACATCTATTTTCTTATACTGCATTGATTTTTCACTCCTCGTTTCAGGGAATGCTCCTTTTTCTGATATGACTTTTTCAAGCGCTTCTGAGTACGCCTGCTTGTAATACACGATATTGTTCTCCCAAAGGGCAATTTCCGAGACCTCCTTGGCATTTGACATATATGTCTGTCTGCCGGACTTGTCCAGACCGGCGATTTCCTTCATACGGCCGATTACTCCGTCAACCACTTCTTCATAGTTGGAATCAGTCCTGCCGATGATCGAAATGCCAGGATGCTCTTTCCCGTAATGGTCATTGACCCACACGCCGAAACCGGCCAATGTCGTAGTCAGAGTCGGGACCTTGAATGCAAGGCTCTCGAGCGGAGTATAGCCCCAAGGCTCATAATATGACGGGAAGACAGTCAGGTCAAGACCTGCCAGAAGATCATAGTATTTCATGTTGAACACACCGTCATCTCCATTGAGATAGGACGGGATGAAATAGACCTTTACCTTGTCTCCCAACGAATTGTTCAGCTTCACTTCACGCAGGCGGCGTGTAATGATGTCATACTCGGGATCCATAAGGTAGTGCGATACCTGGGTGACATATTTGCTGTCAGCGCCGCCGAGTTTCGCGACGAGTTCCTTGTCCGCACCCTTATGCCCTGACGGAATAAGGATGAAAGCCTGCACGGTCTTGCCTTCAAAACCGGTCTCGTTGAGTTTTGCAAGGGCATCAATGAACACATCAATACCTTTATTCTTCCATTCGTAACGGCCTCCGATACCGACAAATACGGCATTGTCCGGAACAGTTTCGCCGGACATTGCAGTCGCCACTTCGACGAACTTTGCCCTTGCCGCCTTACGCATGGTATCATACTCCTCATCTGTAGAAGGGGTGAAACTGTTCTCGAATCCGTTAGGTGTAACTATGTCCACATCCCTCTTGAGGAACTGCTTGCACTCTTCCGCCGTAATGCCGCTGACTGTAGTGAATATGTCCGCATGCAAGGCTGACTGCCTTTCAAGAGAATGGCGTGCCATTACATTGAATTCGCGGGCCTTGGCATCTCCGTCATACAGCTTCATGGAATCATAAAGCGGAAGGTTGTTCCCCGCGAGACACCGTCCCACTACGGTAGCATGGGTCGTAAATACCGTGGCAATAGGCAGCTTCGTATTCTTGAGGTAAAGCAGTCCGGCTCCGGTCATCCACTCATGGAACTGTGCGACGACCTTATCGGAAGGAGTAAGGTTGAACTTATAGAAACTCTCTATTACCTTTCCTGCAGTATATCCGAAAAGGGCGGATTCGACATAGTCCCAGTTTCCGGTAATTGAGTCTACACCGAAGTCACGCCACATCTCACCGAGAAGTTCATCCTTCTTGGTGAGATACTGCTTGAAGTCCACGAGGATAGCCGTAGGCTTCCCTGGGACATTCCATTTTCCGACCCTTATACGCAGTCCTTCCTGGGCAGCCTGGTCCCTCCACATCCTGTACAGCAGGGGGTCTTCTATAAAATCAGGATTGTCTTCAACATTCATCCAGACGTCCGGGCCGATAAGGATATGATGCCTCTTGAGCTCGCTTTTGAGATAAAGTGACTTGGTCGCAATAACAGTGTATATGCCACCTACTTTGTTGCAAACTTCCCAGCTTACCTCAAAAAGATAGTCCGGTTTGATCAATTCTTTGTTCATTTGTCAGTTTTTGTTTTTACCGTTTTCTTCTTAGCAGCCGGTTTTTTTTCGGCCGGCTTCTTTGCAGCTGTCTTCCTGGCAGCTGTTTTCTTCACTGCACTCCGAGTTTTTGAGGCTGCAAAGTTAGCATCAGAAAATGAAATTGCATCATCTACCCTGATGATAAAATCGCTCAAGACATTCATATAATTTATAAATGCCTCATACGGAGTGTCATACGGATTAAAATATTTATGCACCGCACCGTCTGAGAAGAATTTTGTACACATATAATAGAAGTGGTCGCTCTCCTGAAGGTGTCCGAAATCAGACCACAGGACAGGATCATTCAGCAGCGAAAGCTTTTCAGTAAGACCGTAAAGCTTGTTGAATGCGTCATTCTGAAGTTCATTGCCGAGCCATGCTGTCACATCCCTCTCTTCATCTGCCCATGAAATGGCATCAGGAACGTCAAGCTCGCCTACAGGGCTGTGCTTCTTCGCAGCCTGAGTCGGAGTAACAAATTCGAACTCACCGTCTTTCAGAATAACATCCGGGAAATATCTCATGAAATCGAAAATACCGCTCTGGGCCTTCTGATGTTCACCGAATGTCTCATAGTCCATGAAAAGGTTGACTATTTCGCTGTCCTTTGCAGAAGCCTTTATCCATGAAAGATACTTTTCCCCTGTAAGAGGCCAGTCCTGCCAGCTCTTGTCAGAGAATCTGAATGCAATATCGTCACTCAGAGAAGAATTCTTGAGAAGAAGTTTCAGTTCAGGTGCCTGCGCTCCGCTATAAAGATAGTTTGGACTCCTCCATCCGAGAACGTGCTTTGCCCCTTCCGTAAGCATTGTCTTGAATCCGAGGTCATAGACCATTGCCCCGATGGCATCCGAATAGATAAGCTCGGTATTCCTGAAGGCCTTTGGAGTCACTCCGAAATAGTTCTTTATTGCAGTCTTGTGTTTTTCCACCTGATGCCTGAACTCGGCAGGTGAGGCCAAGGACGCCAGCGAGTGATAGTAAGTCTCGCACAGGAACTCTACACAACCTGTTTCTGCCAGCTTCCTGAAACTCTCGATAACTTCCGGCGCATAACGGTCAAACTGTTCCAGCACAGAACCTGATATGGAGAAAGTGACTTTGAACTGACCCTTGTACCTGTTGATCAACTCAAGCAGCAGGGCGTTGGTAGGCAGATAGCACCTCTGGGATACCCTGCGGAGGATAGTCCTGTTGGCGAAATCATCATAGTAGTGGGAATCCTTACCTATATCGAAAAATCTATACAATCTTAACCTGTTTGGCTGATGGACCTGGAAATATAGGCAAATACTTTTTTTCATGGCTATTATTTTTTTTACTATTTTATCACTGATTCATACACTTTCTTGATCTTGTAGGCTGCGTTGTTCCATTTGAGGGCATTGACTTCGTCATACCCGCAGCGTGCAGCCAAATCAGCCATCGCGCTATAGTTCAACAGCCCGTAAATGGCATCAGCCATAGCATCGATATCCCAGAAATCCACTTTGATAGCGTATTTCAGGACTTCGGCTACACCTGACTGCTTTGAAATGATGGTAGGCACATTGGTCTGCATGGCCTCCAAAGGGGAAATACCGAACGGTTCCGAAACCGAAGGCATGATATAGACATCAGAAAGGGCGAACATCTTCTGCACGTCAGCGCCTCTGAGGAATCCCGTAAAGTGGAACCTGTCGGAAATTCCAAGACGGGCCACATGCCTGATACATCTGTTGAGCATATCGCCGCTTCCAGCCATTACAAAGCGCACGTTGTTGCATCTCTTCAGGACTTTGGCAGCAGCCTCAATGAAATATTCAGGACCTTTCTGGAATGTGATACGGCCCAGGAATGTGACCACCTTGTCACGTACGCCGCGCTCGACCTGAAGGTTTGTCCTGCCGCTGAAATCCACGGCATTGTGGACTGCAACCACCTTTTCCGGTGCGATGCCGTATCTGTTTATCACTATATTTCTGGTAAGTTCGCTCACCGCTATTACACGGTCAGCGCCTTCCATTCCTTTCTTCTCGATGTCAAATACCCTCGTATCTATCTTGTCGTCACTGCTCCTGTCGAAAGAAGTGGCATGGACATGAACGACAAGCGGCTTGCCTGTAAGTTCCTTGGCAGCCACGCCGGCCAGATAGGTAAGCCAGTCGTGAGCATGGATAACATCGAACTCATCCTTATGCTGAAGGGCGATAGTGGCTCCCACCATAGCGTAGCGGGCCACCTCTTCCATAAGGTTGGCTCCGTACTTACCTGAGAACTTGAATTTCTGTCCGTAATTGACGGAAAAACTCCTGACCTGCTTTTTCCTTTCTTCCTCAACCATATCGGAGAAAGCCTGCGGGTCAACATACGGCACCATATTGGAGTGAATATGCACGAATTTCACTTTATCAAGGAAATCCTCGACAGAAGTGGAAACCGTATCCACAGGGACATCGCTTGCATTGATGATGGAAACTGCGCTCTGATCCTCGTCCCCTGATGCGGAAGGCATCACGAACAGGACATCAACACCATTGGCAGCCAGACCTTTGGTCATACCATAACAAGCTGTACCGAGTCCTCCTGAAATATAAGGAGGGAACTCCCAACCGAACATCAGTACTTTCATTTACTCTCCTCCTTGTATTTATTCATGAGATAATCAGCTCTGAGCAATGCAGCTGTACTGCATGCTGAAGAAATGGCTCCATGAGGCTCGTGAGGAGGGTCTCCGTCGTACAGTTCGGAGAATGCCCCGACTCCGTGTTTGTTGATATCCTTGTAGAAGCCTTCCGTAAGATATCCAGCCTTCTTATAGAAAGACGGGCCGATCATCCTGAAGCAGACATCTATATACGGGCTTAGAAGTGACGGGAACGCACATCCCTGATGGTATGCCAGATCCCTTTCTGTCTGAGAGCCCTCGTAAACTCCGCGGTATTTTGCGTTTCTCGGAGAGAGCGTCCTGATGCCGCGCGTAGTGACAAGTTCGTTGTTTATAACCTGCATTACCGCCATTTTCTTCAGGTCGTCTATAGCTGAGTAAGGAAGGTATACGGCGAACAGCTGGTTCGGGCGCACATCCAGATTTCTTCCGTTGTTGTCCACATAATCAGCAAGATAACCGGCCTGCTTGTCCCAGAATGTCTTCTGGAAATTCTCCTGCACAAGATCCCTGACATGAGACCATCTCGCAGCAAAGGCGCTTCTTTTTGCACCGTATTTTGCTTCCATGTCGAGAGCGAAGCAGAGTGCATTATACCACATTGCATTAGTCTCGACCTGATATCCTGCCCTTTCAGTTACAGGACGGCCGTCCACGTAAGCATTCATCCAGGAAAGCGCCACACGGTCCGTCTGGGCCCAAAGCAGCCCGTTTGGATGCATGGTGATTTCGGCACGCTTGCCCGGTGCATAACTGTCTACGATGGCTTTCAATACCTTGCCGTATTTTTCCCAGATTCTTTTTTCTTCTCCTGTAAAATCTATATACTGCTGGATAGTGTCTGTCAGACGCAGCGGAGCCTCTATCTGGGTCGTTCTCCGGGTAAGTCTGTCCTGCTCGTCCGCAATCAGGTTGTCAAGGATTTCCTCGAACTCCTTGCAGTCTCCGGTTGCATACAGGGTAAGTCCCGGAAGAGCGATGATGGTCTCGCGCAGAAGACCGGTCTCCAGCCATGAAAAGCCGGCATTGATCTGTTTGTTGCCGTTACGGTTGCAAATCAGCAGATCGGCATCATGTACCAGGACGTCATGGTAATCCGTTATGTCTGTCAGCTTACGTTCTATCTCGGTGCATTTCCGTTTCAGCTGCTTGGGACTCACCTCATTGACAGAGCCGGAAAAGACTATTGTCTCGCCAGGTTTCATGTTCATTACGAACATGCCCGGAACGAACAGGTCCTCGTTGCAGCTGAATCCCCGGCGGAATTCATCAGAGTAGGTAATCCCGTTGTACCAGTAAGGCTGGTAACGGAATGATGATTTGCAGCTCAGCTGCATATTGAGATCAGGGAAGCCCTCATACATATTAAAGGATACGCCGCCTTCCACTTCCTTGTACTCGGTTCTCGCCTCGGAATTCTGGCTGGTAAGGCTATGGACGTTCCTGAACGCCAGGAAAGGCTTGAGCATCAGAGTAACCTTTTCAGGAGACTCCACCAGCTCGTACTTGACAAGCACCTGATCATTGTCCGGAGCGAGGATAATCGATTTCTTGAATACAATCTCCCCCACCTTATAAGTTATCACAGGTACAGGATCAAGGTCGAAGTCCACTATGTACTTATGACCCCTGGGCTCATAGACATCACCATAGCAGTGAATGCCCAGATTGAACTGTTTCCCGTTCAGCACCAGACTTTCGTCCAATGCGGAAAGCAGCATGTACTTGCCCTTTCCGAAACGGTCAACAGGCACAGCGAGAAGCCCGTGGTAGCGTCTCGTATTGCAGGTGACTATGGAAGTGTTGCAATACGCGCCTGTCTTGTTCGCAGAGATAATCTCCCGCTTGAGTGAATAAGACAGGTTTACAAGCTCAGACTTGTTGAATGTTAAAAAAGCCATACTATTTATTATTTATCACTACATTTTTCCAATACAACAGCACAGCGGCAAGGGAGGTAGAGATACAAGGTATCGTCATAGGTCTGGCTGCCGTTGGCCGACTTTTCAGGGACAGTGAAATGCTCTTCGCCTTTTTTGACCCTGTCGAATCCGTCAAACTCGGGATCATCGGTATCAAGGACTATGGTATATTTCCCGGCAGGTGCTGCGAACCCATAGTCGGCAAAAGATGATACCGGGTTGAAATTGAGCGCAAAGATACAATTTATTCTTTTGAATATTAATATTTTTTTCTCTTCATCCTGTACAAGCAGTTCAGGCGGTGCTGAAAGCAGCCCTTCCTTTCCCGCCAGAGACACCATAGCCTTGTCGAAAAGCATCAATGGTCTGTATCTCAAGTAATCCGCTTTGACCAGAGACCACTGCCTCCTTGCATACTTGTAGGACCAGCCGTTTCCCTCCCGTGGAAAGTCAATCCACTCCGGATGGCCGAATTCGTTCCCCATGAAATTCAGATAACCGTCGCCCGAAGTGGCCATTGTCACGAGTCTTATCATCTTGTGTAGAGCAAGGCCGCGTTCAACAGCGTCAGAATGGGAGTTACGGTCCATATGGAAATACATCTCCTTATCCATCAGACGGAACGCTATGGTCTTGTCGCCGACCATGGCCTGATCGTGGCACTCGGCATAGCTGATGGTCTTCTCGTCTTTCCTTTTATTCGTCAGCTGCCACCACATTTCTCCCATACTCCACTGCTCGTCACTCTGGGTCTTGATCCATTTTATCCAGTTATCGGCAACTCCCATGCTCATACGGAAATCGAACCCTACGCCACCTGCTTCAAAAGGCGCGGCCAGCCCGGCCATTCCGCTCACGTCCTCGGCTATGGTTATCGCATCAGGATTGACTTCCTTTACCAGCATGTTGGCAAGTGCCAGATATGTCACCGCCGACTCGTCCACGCCTTCATCAAAATAACAGCCGTATCCGCTGAATGCCCGGCCCAGACCGTGGTCCCAGTACATCATGCTCGTCACCCCGTCAAAACGGAATCCGTCGAGACGGTACTCTTCCAGCCAGAACTTGCAGTTGGACAACAGGAACTGCTGGGTCTCATGCTTTCCGTAGTCGAAACATCTCGACCCCCATGCAGGATGCCTTCCCCTGTCGCCTCCATAAAAATAAAGGTCTTCCCGTCCGTCGAACTTGCTGAGTCCTTCCGCCTCATTGTCAACCGAATGCGAATGCACAATATCCATCACGACCGCAATACCGAGTCCATGCGCCTCGTCTACCAGTTCCTTGAACTCTTCAGGAGTCCCGAAACGGGAACTCAGTGCGAAAAAATTGGAGACCTGATATCCGAAAGACCCGTAATACGGATGTTCCTGAAGGGCCATTATCTGGATAGTATCATATCCGAGAGAGGAGATATAAGGCAGGACATCTTTCCTGAACTCAGAGAAAGTGGCCACCTTCTCCTGCTCGGAGCTCATGCCGATATGGCATTCATATATGAAAGGATGTTCTCTTTTGGGAGGATTCCCGTGTTTCCATTTGTACGGGACAGGGTCCCACACCTGGGCGCAGAAAGCTTTCGTTTCCGGGTCCTGCACCGCACGCGTGACATAAGCCGGAAGCCTTTCCCCGCCACCTCCGTGCCACTCTATATACAGCTTGTACAATGTCCCGTGAGACAGGAACATGTCCTCCAGTGTTATTTCCCAATTCCCGTTCCCTACAGGATGAAGGGCATAGGCTTCGGTCTTTTTCCAGTTGTTGAATTCTCCGATCAAATATACTTTCAGGGCATTCGGGGCCCACTCCCTGAAAACCCATGAGCCGTCCGCCCTTCTGTGAAGGCCGTAATACAGGTGATTGTTTATACCTTTGGACAAGGATCCCCCATGTCCGGCAGAAATGCGTTCCCTTTCTTTCAGGATGCGCTCGTGTCTGGCTTCTATGTCCTCTTCAAAAGGCTTGAGCCAAGGGTCGTCTTCGTATATTTTCTTCATGTCCGGCATAATTAAATCAGTCGTAGTTTCAATGTTATCTGTTTCATATCCGTTCAGTATCGGGATCAAGGCTGTCAAGTGCCTCTCTGGCCTGCCTGAGATATGCCCTGCATTTTTTCAGCAAGTCGCCTGCTTTGGCCACAGTCCCGGCTATATCGTCAATCCCGGTGGCAGGATCCTCGACTTTTGCCACCAGGGCCTCAAGCTCTGCCACCGCAGATGAATAATCAAACTTTCCTTTCTCCATAAAAATCCTCTTTATTGTCCGTTGTCCGCTGATACCGAATCCACTTTGCAATCCATCTTCCCGTCCGACACCATCAGCGTCACACTGTCTCCCGGTTTCATTCCGGCAACGCTTCTGATTACCGTTCCGGAACAGTCCACCGCAAGCACATAGCCTTTTTTCAGGATAGATCTCGGATCGGAAGCCCGCATGCGAGTCTCCAGGATGGACAAATGGTTCTCCATCGCCATGATCTTCCCGGAAAAAGCCGCAGACAGGCCGTGAAGCAGTCCAAGCAGTCTGTTTTCTTCCTGATACAGACGTCCGGAAGCCGCAAGCCTGAGCCTGTCGCCATATGACTGGAGCGCCGCATCCTCATCTGCATATAAGGACACGAAGACATCTGCCAGTGCAGTAGGGGTCTTTACCGACATGTAGGCGACGATATCCACAGCATGCGTATCCTGGTCATGCCCTATCGCAGTAAAGACCGGTACGGGAAACTGCGCCACATGCGCCGCAAGGTCATAGTCATCATAGCATATCAGATCAAGACGCGCTCCACCACCGCGCAGGATGGCGACCGCATCATATTCCAATCCGGATTCCATGACCGAGTCAAGTGCAGCTATGACCGACCCCGGAGAATCCGCCCCCTGCATAAGAGCCGGGAACAGATCCGTACGGAATACAAAGCCGTATTCGTTTTCGTGAAGATGCCGCATGAAATCACGGTAACCGGCAGCATCGGGAGCGGATACTACAGCTATCCTGTAAGGAAGCCGTGCCGGCACCAGTCCTTTCTGCATGTCAGCGAGGCCTTCTTTTACAAGCCTCTCAAGCGTGAGTCTTCTCCTGCGTTCAAGCTCCCCTACCGAGAAATCGGGATCTATGTCACAGACCACAAGAGAAAGACCGTAGATCTGGCTGAAGCTTACCTGCACCTGTATAAGCACAAGCATCCCCTCACGAAGAGGGGAACCTGTAACTGACTCGAAATAAGGAGCGATGAATCTGTATCTTGAACTCCACACAACCGCCTGGGCCTTGGCAACGATGCCGTTCCCGTCATTCTGGGAAAGCTCCATATAACAATGGCCGCCTACCCTGGCCTTTATGGCGCTGATTTCAGCCCTGAGCCATATTTTCGACGGGAAAAGCCGTTCTATCCCCTCCTTCAGTCCCGACTGGAGGTCAAACAGGGTTATGAAATCCTTTTCCATTATCGAAAATTTCCGGCTATATCCTTACAAAAATAATAAAAACCTGCCAAACATCTACTGTTTTAATGTAAATTTAATATCAATCCCTTAAATATTGTTGTCATAAAAGGAAGTGTTTCAAATATATTTCAAACTATCAACCTTTTTTCTTACATTTGCGGACTGAATGTGATTGGAGGACGACATGAAGATTAACGAAGCCCTTTTTGCGGGTAGCAGCACGCGGATTTCCGAAAAACCGAAACAGAAATTTCCGGAATTCGCATTCATTGGCAGGTCAAACGTAGGAAAATCTTCTCTGATCAACATGCTCTGCAACAACAGAAAGCTTGCCATGACATCCTCCACTCCGGGCAAGACGCGCCTCGTAAACCACTTCCTTATCAACAGACAATGGTATCTGGTAGACCTCCCGGGATACGGATATGCGAAAATGTCAATGTCCGGCAGGCAGAAACTCGCACAGATGATAAGGAACTACATAAACCTTTCCGAGGAGCTTGCAATGCTCTTCGTACTTATCGATTCCCGCCATGATATCGGAAAGATTGACATGGATTTCCTCATAGAGCTCGGCGAAGGCAGGATACCGTTCGGAATCATTTTTACGAAAGGCGACAAACTTGGTCCGGATGCACTGAAAAGGCAGATTGAAAAAAACAAGGAAATGATACTGGAACACTGGGAGGAAATGCCGCCGTATTTTGTCAGTTCCTCAGAGAACGGCACCGGAAGGCAGGAAATTCTGGAATACATAGGATCGGTACTTGACAATATGAAAAACCTTCCTGACACACAAAAACTCTAAAACCTCATATACGATGCACAACGAACATAAAATGAAAATCTTTGCTTGCAGGAGTTCCAAACCCCTTGCCGAGAAAATAGCAAAGTGTCTGGGTACGGAGCTTGGAAAATCTGAAGTGCTTGAATTCAGCGACGGAGAATTCCAGCCGTCTTTCAACGAAAGCGTCAGAGGAGCGACAGTATTCATCGTGCAGTCGACTTTCCCTCCTGTCGAAAACCTGTTCGAACTTCTCCTGATGATCGATGCGGCCAAAAGAGCTTCAGCCCATACCGTAATCGCCGTCATGCCATATTTCGGCTGGGCACGACAGGACAGGAAAGACAAGCCAAGAGTATCGATCGGAGCAAAACTTGTAGCCAACCTGCTGCATGCAGCAGGCTGTGACAGAGTCATGACGTGCGACCTTCACGCAGACCAGATCCAGGGATTCTTCGATTTCCCTGTGGACCATCTTTATGCCAGCAACATCTTCCTTCCGTATCTCAGGGACAAGCATATCGAGAATCTTGCTATCGCCGCTCCCGATATGGGAGGAGCAAAAAGGGCGAACGCATATGCAAGGTATCTACAGTGTCCTGTCATAATCTGCCACAAGTCGAGGGAAAGGGCCAATGTCGTAGGCTCCATTACAGCGATAGGCGACGTTGCAGGCAAGAATGTCATCATTGTGGACGATATGATCGATACAGCAGGCACACTTACCAAAGCGGCGAACGTACTCAGGGATATGGGAGCGCTCAGCGTAAAGGCATGTGCAACGCATGCGGTATTTTCAGGCAGTGCCTATGAAAGGATTGCGGAATCGGCACTTGAGGAAGTCATAGTAACCGATACCATCCCTCTTTCCCGCGACCCTGAAAAGGATACCGGAAAAATCACCGTACTGTCTGTAGCGGAGACCTTTGCCAATGTCATTGAAAAGGTATATAACTACGAACCTATCAGCGACAGTTTCATTTTCTAACAATACATCAGAATGAAAATCTTCATCGCAGCTCTTCTTCTCGTGGCCTTGAGTATTATCGGATTATGCTTCAACATCATATTCCGGAAGAACGGACATTTCCCCGAAACTGAAATCAGCAGCAACAAGGAGATGAGAAAACTCGGCATCAGGTGCGCAAAAGAGGAAGAGCTGCGTATCTGGGGGAAAAAGAACGGGAAAGCCCACCCCACATGCAGCGACCTGGGCTGCAGCAGCTGCTCGACAAGCTGCAGTTTCATGCCTGAAAAGAAAGACTGAAAAAATAAGAGGAGAGACTTGAAATGAGCCTTGTAGCTATTGTAGGACGCCCTAATGTCGGGAAGTCAACATTGTTCAACCGCCTCGTTGGAATGCGCCAGGCAATAGTTGACGAGACAGCAGGAGTGACAAGAGACCGCCATTACGGAAGATGCGAATGGTGCGGACATGAATTTTCCGTCGTTGACACAGGCGGATATACATTCAACTCTGATGACATTTTCGAGGAAGCGATCAGAAAACAGGTCGTCATAGCGATACAGGAAGCGGATCTTGTCCTGTTCATGGTAGAGGCCGCAACAGGTATCACCGACTATGACGAAGAAATCGCATCCCTGCTGCGGAAAAGCGGAAAACCTGTTGTCGTAGCCGTAAATAAAGTCGATACCGGAGACAAGATGTATGACACTTACCAGTTCTATTCACTCGGACTCGGTGAAGTCTGGAGCATATCCGCTGCAAACGGAGGAGGCACAGGCGACCTTCTTGACGAGATAGTCCGGCAGTTGCCGGATGATACTGCCGCACAGGAAGACGAGCATCCGGATCTTCCGCATATTGCCATTGTAGGGAAGCCTAATGTCGGCAAGTCCTCTCTTGCAAATGCGCTTCTGGGAACGGAAAGGAATATTGTCACTCCGCTTGCAGGAACGACCAGGGATGCCGTCAGTACATACTACAACAAATTCGGACACGAGTTCATGCTGGTGGATACAGCCGGCATGAGAAAGAAATCCAAGGTACACGAAGACCTTGAGTTCTATTCGGTCATGAGATCCATCCGCGCTATCGAGCACTCCGACGTATGCATACTGATGATAGATGCCCAAAGCGGTCTTGAAGCCCAAGACATGAGCATATTCAACCTTATTTCCAGAAACAGGAAAGGATGCGTGCTGGTAGTAAACAAGTGGGATACTGTCGAAAAGGACAGCAACACGATGAAGCGGTATGAGGATGCGCTGAAATCCAAACTGGCCCCTTTCAATGACCTGCCGATCGTTTTCACTTCCGTTATAAACAAGCAGAGAATAATGGACGTGCTTAACGCTGCCAGGCTAGTCTATGACAACTACTCGCGCAGGATTCCTACCTCTGCGCTCAATGAAGCAATGCTTCCGGAAATCGAAAACTACCCGCCACCTGCCTGGAAAGGGAAATACGTAAAAATCAAATATGCGACACAGCTTCCTACCAGGTCACCTTCCTTTGCATTCTTCTGCAACCTGCCCCAGTACGTCAAGGATCCGTACAAACGCTTTCTTGAGAACAAACTGAGGTCAAAATTCGATTTCTCCGGCTGTCCTGTGCAGATATTCATCAGACAGAAGTAAGCAGTCTTCTATCGGTTTCGGTATACTTGGGGAGCCTCACGGTAAAGCAGGCTCCCTTGAGTACGAAAGATTTCTGATACACTATTTCACCGTTACATTTTTCTACTATATTGCGGCATATCGCAAGTCCGAGACCGGTACCTGCGCTCTTTGTCGTAAAGTTAGGTGTAAACAGCTTGCCCAAATTCTCATCGCTCACTCCGGGGCCGTTATCTTCAAAGACCACATCATAGAAGCCGTCTTTCGTACTGTTGCGCAAGCATATCTGAATCATGCCATGACGTACTTCTTTCCCGTCTTCCGCGTTTTCCTTCTGCTGTATCTCGATTGCCTGGATTGCATTCGTGATCAGATTCACGAATACACGTATAAGCTGGGGCTTGGGAGCCATGACCATCGCATGCTCCATACCGAGATATGACATTGTTATATTGTCCTTGTTATCGAAAATCACAAGCTGGTCATGCAGTGTCCTGTCGAGATCGATAAGAACCGGCTCCTCACTGTAAAGCTTGGCGAAGGTAGAAAATTCGTTTGCAGTATCCGTGAGAATGTCAATATGCTCAAGAACAACAGCAGCGACCTTGTCAAATTTATCGTTCCATGCCGGGTCATTCTTCTGTTTTAGGCGTATAAGCCTCTGTATTTCAAGCTTTATCGGAGTCAGAGGATTCTTTATTTCATGTGCCACCTGACGTGCCATCTCACTCCATGCCTTATCCCTTTCAGCCTGGGCAAGCTGCCGGCTGCTGTCAGACAGATCATGCACCATCCTGTTGTATGCGTCCACCAAACCGGAGATTTCGTCTTCCCGCTTGTAAATAATGTATTCAAGTCCGTGCAGGTCGGCGGAATTCATCTTCTGTCCCATCTCAATCAGAGGCCTGAACATGGCATTCACTATGGTCGTACTGACTATAAGCGTTACAATCAGCAATATGAAAAACAGATTGATGATAGTAGCGGCATGGAAAAGCGCATCACGAGTAAAATCATAACTGGTATCCACATAAGGGGCGCTGACTATGGCCACCATGTCTCCGTCCGAATTGAACAGAGGAGAATAAAGCGCATAGTATTTATGGCCGGCCAGCCGTTCCTTGTGAATATAGAATCTCTGGTTCTTGTACTTTATATTATAATAAGCATCCTTGTCAATTCTGGAGCCGAGGATCATCCTGTCGTAAATTTCCGGAGTAGTCGAACGGTATACCTTGCCGCCAGGCGTATACAAGGTAACGTCGGTTTTGGTAGTATTTGCCACGTTTTCCATGAACGAAGAGAAATCATGTGTCGCCAGATCCTGATAGCTTCCGGCATACATGCACTTCGACTCCAGAAGGGCCTGGATAGTACTGATCCGGTTCGACATCATGTTGAACATGTTCTGTTCGTTTCTGTTATAGACAAAAGTCGTACTCACAATGGCTATACTGACAAGGGAGAAGAACAGGGCGCAGAACAATATCGTGTTTATCCTTGACCTGTAATAGTTCTTTCTGAAAACCTTTTCCCGCTTTCTCCTGTTCCTCGTAACCAGAAGGAGACCGGCATAGGCAGTAAGAATAAGATAGGAAAATGTAACCAGATACGTCATCACCCCCCGTACCGGGCGGGATATTATGATGATTTCATCCTGAGATACCTGGTTTGCAAAATGCAGGTATCCTCCGGACTTGAAATGCACGTGCCCTTCTTCAGACCTGATTTCATCCTGAAGTTCAGATCCCATGACTGTCGGATAGGCGTATGTGCCCTTGTAATTGACCAGTTTGCCGGATATGAATTTCGAGTATGAATAGAGAGGGGGTATTACCACCTCGCCGAGCTGTGAATGCTCTCCCAATATGCTGTAATATCCGTTCTCTTCCTTTGAGGCCCTGGACCCGATTTCGATGAACATCCTGATGATGCCGCACTCATGGGAATAATATATGAACCAACCCGTATAGCTGGATCTCCCGGCGTTGTCATAAGTATACAGGAACCTGGAGTTGTCGGAAATAGGAGTCCCCGAACGGAGCTTTTGGTTGAAATAGTCCATAGTTTCAATCGCAGAGACGGAAGGCCGCCTGCTTCCCGTCGACTTCAAATCCGAATCCCTGCATGTAGAGACAGAGATGTCATAGTCGCTGGAAATACGGTTCAGATAGTTTTCCGTCAACCGGTTCAGAATGATGATATCGTTCGCCGGGTCAACAGCAAGCGTTGAGAAAAGCGGGTCATTGGCTATGCCTCTTTCTACAGAACGCAACTGCAGCTCCAGCCCCAGGTCCCTGTCAATGGCCAGCCTGTTGGTCCAGACCATCATCCTGTCCATCTCCTTCCTGAAGCCCAGGCTGCCTGCAGCTATGCTGAGATACAATGCGCATATCCCGGCATAGACAAACAGGAATTTCCTTGAAAAAACATTATACCGCAACCCTGTAAGGCTGTATACGACAGGCTTCAGCATCTGAATGAGCATAAGCAGAGCCAGAAAAAGCGTGGTATAGGAAAGATAGACCCAAAGAGTATTTACCGAAATGCTGCTCAAAGCATAGAACTCAAGAGATATGTTCGAATTCATTATCAGACTTCTCAGACTGACATGAATATAGGCCGCGGTAGCGAAGAACATCAGGATAACATACAGAAAGTACGCGTTTTTCACCAGGCGGCCGCTTCTTCGAAGAATATCCCTGACAAATACGTTCCTCATAATGTATGTACACATTATGAACAGGAAAAAATACGTATTGACTATAAGGAGAGAGCCGAAAGAATAGAAAAGACGTCCGTCGGCATAGACGTTAGGGGAAAATATAGAGACAGAGTTCTGCAGCCTGAATCCCCACAGATAAGCCGCGACCTCCATACACAGAAGAATACCCAGCGATATGAAATAATACTTTATCTCACGATGCGTCCACAAATAAAGAACTACCGATACGGTAAAGAAAAAAAGGGCAAGCCACCTGAGGACAGACGCATTTATCGGCAGCATGTCAGGCCTGGCTTCCGCCAGTATCTTGAACATGGGCGCACCGTCCAGATATACTGTAGAACCTCCGGTATAATTGAGAGGCGTAATGGAAAAATTGGCCGGTACCCTCAGTGCCGGATTGGCTCCGTTGCCTGTACTGCTTACATCAGAGTAGATTATGTCCTTTACTTCAAGTCCGCCTATGACCCTGCAGCTTACATAATCCGTATCATAGTATACGATATACCACTTGGAGCCCAGATTTACGTATGCCGGACTCTCCCTGACTTCCGCAAGCGGAGACGAAAGGTTTCCCCTGAGGTTGGAAAGTCTGGAAAAGATAAGCCTGGAACTTATATCGTCGTTTATTACGGGAAACTGGTTGTTCCAGGACTGCAGTGTATCATACACATACCTGTAAATCACCATATCATGAGGCAGATTGCCCAGATCCATCCACTGACGATGGTCAGATTCGAGCGCCTGCGACATGAACTTCTCAAGCTGTTCCATTCTTTTCTCCAGTCTCTGCGAGACCTGCTCGGCGACCTTCTCGGAGTTTCTGGGCTGAGTGTTCACAAGAAGAGACAGGACAAAAAAGGACATTGCAAGAATAAAGGCAAAAGAACTTGCCTTCGCCTTCATGTAACCGGCTCTTCCCAGTATCGATATTTTACTCATGATGATAAGGCTCTCCTTTTATTATGGTAAAAGCCCGGTACAGCTGCTCAACAAAAATCGGGCGGACCATCTGATGTGAAAATGTCATCCTCGAAAGAGAAACCATACCGGAAGAGCGTCTGTACACCGGCTCGGAAAAGCCATATGCCCCTCCTATCACAAACACCAGATTCCTCACACCGCCGGAAATCCTTTTCTCCAGCATTCCGGCAAACTCTCTGGAAGAATACTCCTTTCCTCTTTCATCAAGAAGAATCACCTCGTCCGATTCTTTCAGGCTCTTGAGAATCAGCCCTCCCTCCTTTTCTTTTATCTGTTCCCTGGTAAACGAAGAAACGTTTTTCAGCTCCGGAATTTCCACCAGCGTGAACGGAATATAATGCTTCAGCCTGGCACGATAGACCTCAAGTCCGTCCCAGACCCAGCCGCGATCTGTCTTGCCGACAGTGAGCAATGTGATATTCATATAGTTCCTCTCCGTGCAAATATATAAATGTGGCTCGGTATTTGCAATAAATCCCCAAGCTATATTTGAAAATATCTCAGATGAAAATCGGGTTAAACATAGCAGCGGCCATATTGTCGTTTTTTTATGTAACTACTTCAACGGCACAGAGTACAGGCTATGACGTATTCAATCCGATAGCAAAATACATGCAGGCAGGTGACGCGGAAAAGCTCTCCGCCTGGTTCGCCGACAATCTTGAAATCACCATATTCACAGTCACAAATGATTCAAGCCGCAGTCAGGCGAAACAAATAATGAAGACTTTTTTCAATTCCTACACGCCGAGGTCTTTCAATCTCACCCACAAGGCCGGAAGATCAAATATGAAATATGCTTTGGGAACCCTGAATGCAGGCGGAGAGATATTCGTCGTTACGATATTCGTGAGTTACAAGGACACCTCATACAAAATCCAGCAATTGAAAATAGAAAGGATACAATAATTTGGCACAGTAGTTGCAATAAGAAATTGCGGTTAGTTTAGTTGTTAATAATAGGGTTATAGTGAAAAGAGGTTGAGCTGTGAAGTTCAACCTCCTTTTTTTGAACACACTACAGATAAACCAGACGACTGCTTGAAGATTCCCGGAAAATCCCGGAAGCGGCATTCTGCAATTCGGCGGCTGTAACGGACTCTACCTTTTCACGTGTCTGGCTGTCGGACATTACCGTACCATAAGCAAGCAGGCTCTTTCCCATCGACAGACACTGCGACTCCCCGTTGTCCGAGGCTATGGCCAACTGGCCCAGAAACTGTTTCTTTGCCGCCGACAGCCTTTTCGGACTCAGTTCCGAGCTCTGCAGCTTCCGGATTTCTTTTGCAATCGCCGACATGCACTTCTCGTAGTTGCTTTTTTCACATCCGAAACTTATGGCAGCTATCCCGGTATCCGCATACTGTGTGTAGGAACACTCCACACCATATACCCATCCGTGCTTCTCCCTCAGGACAGAATTGAGCAGGGAATTGCTTGCCGGGCCTCCAAGTATATTGCAGAGCAGCGCAGACGCCACCCTTTCCCTGTCTGCATACAGGGAAGGGGCATAATTGCCCAATATACAATTCACCTGATGATTACGCTTGTTGACAGTCCTGTCGAACACATTCCCTATCTGTGCCTGGCCGCATACAATACAGTCCAATGACTGTCTGTCCTTGATTCCGGAAAAATATCCGGCAGCAATGCGTCGCACCATATTCTCCAGCCTCTCCTCCTGTATGTCTGCAACAACAGTGAAAGCCATGTTTTCGGGAAGGAATTTTTCAGATATGAATTCATGAAGTTCTTCACTTGAAATGCGGCGTACGGAAGACGCTGTTCCAAGTATCGGTCTTGACAGCGGATGTCCGTGAAAGAGCAGTTCCTCGAAACGGTCATATATTTCTTCTGACGGAGAATCCTTATAGGAGTTGATTTCATCAACCACTACCCCTTTCTCTTTTTCTATCTCCTTTCCCGGAAAAGCCGGTTCCGTAACAAGCTCAAACAGAAGAGACGCCGCCTTTCTGAGATCTTCCTTAAGAACAGTGGCATGGACTACAATCTCCTCTTTGGTCGTATAGGCATTGAGTTCTCCCCCGAGTCTTTCAAGACAGGCATTGACAGTAGACGCACTTTTATGTGCCGTCCCCTTGAAAAGCGTATGCTCCACAAAATGAGCGATCCCCTCATGGAATCCTGCCTCGTCTCTGGTTCCGCACCGTATGCTCAATGCGCAATACGCCACAGCACTACCGCTTCTTCTCACTGCGTACCGGAGTCCGCAGTCTGCAGTACCGACAATCATATTTACAGAATAATGATCAGTTTACAGCTTCAGATATACGTTTGATGTCCTCCATAAGGAAGCCCGGCCCTACCCGCTTTGTAATCCTGTGCTTCCTGAAATAGCACAGCTCCCCGGTCCCGGTATCAATGAGAATCTTATAGCAGAATGCACCCGGCTCGGGATCTTCTCTGCATACGGTATACCCGACAACAGTATCAGGACGGCGGTCCATGACATATTCGTCAGCAGTATCGACATCTGTCACGACAATATTCTCCTTGAAACAACTGCCTTCAACCTTCATGGCTTCAGAAGATATGTCCTCTCCGGCAAATACAACAGTCTTGCCTTTGATATCATTGATATTGTTGGAATACGCAGACAGGGAACTGTACGCGACCAGATCTGTCGCGATTGACGACAGCACATGCTGCTGCATTATTTCAAGAACCAAAGGAAGGAAAACAGACTCCCGGCCAGATGGAGAATCCACTGCAGCATATGGGAAAGTTATGAGATCCAACATCTTGTCCAGGCCTTTTTCAGCTTCCGGCCCCCCTTTCAGCAAAGACAGGAATTCAATCCCCGGAGCAGACTCCCTGCGGAACCGGCCCTTGACCTTGATAAGGAAATAATAGTCCGGATCAGTCTTCATTTCCCGGAATTCATCCATTGTACAGAATTCATACGGAGAAATCGCCCATCCGTTCCTCACGGCATCCTTCAATGAAGAATCATAAAACACATTGCCAGACAGCACTATCTTGGTCACCTTCTCGGAAAAATCCTCTATCTTCACTTTTTTTGTCGTAATCTGCGCCTGAGCCGCAAGACTGACCGGGATGGCGAGTGCAATAACAAGAGAAACAAATATCTTTTTCATCTGATAATCTTTTTTACAAAGTTAGATATAAATTTTGTAACTTTGTAAGTTATCTACGCAGTTATGTCGGATTATATAGTATCAGCCAGAAAATACCGGCCGGACAGTTTCGAGACACTCATCGGCCAGGACAACATAGCCCAGACCCTTAAGAACTCCATTTTGCGTGGACAGTTGGCCCATGCATACCTGTTCTGCGGACCGAGAGGTGTAGGAAAGACCAGTACCGCGCGAATCTTTGCAAAAACCATAAACTGCTCAAATCCCACACCGGACATGGAGCCGTGCGGCAAGTGTGAATCATGCCTCTCATTTGCAGAAGGAAGGTCTTACTGCATTCACGAGCTGGATGCTGCCTCAAACAACGGTGTGGATGACATCAAGGCCCTGATGGACCAGGTCCGCATACCACCGCAGGTAGGAAAATACAGCGTATACATCATCGACGAGGTCCACATGCTTTCCCAGGCTGCGTTCAACGCTTTTCTCAAGACTCTTGAGGAACCGCCGGCACACGCCATCTTCATTCTTGCCACGACAGAAAAGCACAAGATACTCCCTACCATCCTGTCCAGATGCCAGACATACGACTTCAACAGAATTACAGTCGACAATATCGTAAGGAATCTGCGCAATATCGCCGAAAAGGAACATGTCAGAATCGATGACGAGAGTCTTCATGTAATCGCACAGAAAGCAGATGGCGCCATGAGGGATGCACTTACTGTCTTTGACCAGACAGTGGCATTCTGCGGGACTGATGTCAAGTATCAGGATGTATTGAAAAACCTGAATGTCCTCGACTACGAGCACTGTTTCCTTCTTACAGATGCTTTCCTGCGTGGAGACTATGCTGCAGCGCTGCTCAAATTTGATGAAATCCTGTCCAAAGGGTTCAATGCACTCCATTTCATGGCAGCATTAAGTTCCCATCTCAGAGATCTTGTTGTCAGCAAAAGCGCAGGACTTGAAGCACTTCTGGATCTGCCGGATTCCCTTAAGAAAAGATATAGGGAACAGGCCGGCCGATGTCCGATGCAGTTTCTGTACGATGCGCTGAACATTACTACAGCATGTGAAGCAGGCTACAGAGCAAGTATCAACCAGAGACTTCACATAGAATTCGCGCTGATGAAACTTAGCTTCCTGTCCCAAAAGCTGCAGCAGGGACAGGTCAGGACAGTACAGTCCGCAGTTGCCGTAACAGAAGAAACGCCAAAGGCATTGTCTCCCGCATCATCGCTACAGAAGCAGACAGCCAGCACCAGGGAATCCGCTCCGGAAAGACTGCACCCGGAGACATCTGAAGATACCGGGCAGACAGTACCGAGACGAAGGCAGGCCAGAACCGCACCGGCCTCATCCCTTTCCATCAAATCCATGATATCAGGCAATGAAGAAAATCCGGCGCCAGATACATCAATGGCCAGGTCTTCAGAAATTCCGGATGACGAACTCCTGAAGTTCAAATGGAAAGATCTGGCGGCAGCCTATGCGTCAAAGCCGAGGCTGTCAAACACATTGAGCGGATCCACCTTGGAAATATCTCTTCAGGACGAAGCAAAATACATAACATTCAACGTTCTGAATGTAGCACAGAAAGACTGGATAGAATCAAAACTGCTGCACGAGCTTGAAAAGGAATACCGGAAACTTGTCGGCTCCGACAGGATTTACCTCAAGGTCTCAGTCCTTCCCGACACAGAGGTGAAACAGACTGTATATATGCCAAGCGAGCAAGCCAGGGACCTGATGTCCAAAAATGAGGAAGTCAAAAATCTGGTAAAGGATTTTGATTTGGATGTCAAATAATCATAAAATAAAAAGCATGAAACTACGCTGCGAAAATCTCGTCAAGAAATACGGTATAAGAACTGTTGTCAAAGGTGTTTCCATGGAAGTCTCACAAGGTGAGATCGTGGGATTCCTGGGGCCTAACGGTGCAGGCAAGACTACCAGTTTCTATATGATAACAGGACTGATAGTCCCGAATGCAGGACGAATATTCCTTGATGATGAAGATATTACGTCCCTGCCCATGTACAAAAGAGCTCAAAAAGGAGTAGGCTACCTTGCCCAGGAAGCTTCCGTGTTCAGAAGAATGTCCGTAGAAGACAATATCATGTCTGTCATGGAAATGTCATCTTACACAAAGGCTGAGCGCAAGGAGCGAATGGAGAGCCTGATAGACGAGTTCAACTTGCACAAAGTCCGCAAAAGTCTCGGAATCCAGCTCTCCGGCGGAGAGAGAAGACGCTGCGAAATAGCCAGGGCCCTTGCCATCGACCCCAAATTCATCCTGCTGGATGAACCGTTTGCCGGCGTAGACCCTATTGCAGTGGAAGACATCCAATATATTATAGCCAAACTTAAATATAAAAACATAGGCGTAATCATCACCGACCACAATGTAGGTGAAACCCTTGCCATTATCGACAGGGCATACCTGCTATATGAAGGTAACATACTGCAAAGCGGTACACCGGAAGCCCTGGCTGCAGACGATGAAGTCAGGACAAAATATCTTGGATCCAACTTTATACTGAAACGGTCATCAGCATTCGACAGAGCCCAGGCATTACACTGAATGGACAATATAGAAAAGAAGCCGACCCAAAAGTAATTTTGAGGTCGGTTTCTTTTTGTTTTATTGTAGCTAATGGATTCTTCATGGACCTTTGACAGGACTCAGGTATTTTAGAAGTTCGGAAGCATTTTTTAAGGATAATTTTGCGAG
>CASFGK010000014.1 GCA_949294195.1 uncultured Bacteroidales bacterium
CGCCCGTGGCTTCGTGAACGGGAGGGGCCCACCGTCTGGTGGGAGGGATTCAGTTTTCCGGTGTCATCCCGACAATATGGTTCTATCAAATAAAAAAAAGAGAGTGACTCCAATGCCTTATGGCTTTTGGGTCACCCTCTTCAGAAAAGTGTAAAATGCAATAATGCTGCGGACTTGCTTTTCCTAGAATGAAACTCCCAGCTTGAAACCGGCATTGCTGATGCCTTCCAGTCCGAGAGCATTGCTCCTGTTGGTCGCGTAACTGTAATATACAGCGAACTGGAATCCGAAATTGCTCTTGTGGAAAGGATGCCATGTAAAACCTATTTCAGGTGAAATGTAGAATCCCCACTGCGAGTCTCTCAGGACTGAAGCCGGAAACCAGGTGTATTCACGGGCGTAGTTCGCTCCGATCTTGGCTTCCGCATACGGCTGGAATTCCTTCCATCCGAGCCGGTATCTCAGAGTCGCTCCGAACGGAATCTGGAACAGCGAGTTGCTGGCATCGGTCGTTAGAGCCGATCCGTCAGGATAATGGTATGTCTGTCTGGGAATGTAGTTGTTGTTGGTGTTATAGCTGATGAAAGCACCTGCTGCTATTCTCGGCAGGAAATAATATCCGCCTTCCGCATAAGCGCCCCATCCGCTGGCATTTTCCGAAAAGCCGTTGCCGAAAGCCCCGTTGAACTGCCATCCGGCATCTGCATAGTATCTTCTTCCCGGCTGTGCTTCGGCCGTAATACTTCCTGCAAGCATCAGGACTGCTGCTACTATGATATATACAAATGTTTTTTTCATTTTATTCCCTCCTTATTTGGCCAGATATTCCGACTGCCTGAAAGACTGGGTTATCGCTCTGGAGAAGCGTGCCGCATCCTCTCTGGAGTTGCTGATGCTTCCGTCGATGAAGCTGTTCCATACCACATTCAGGGGTTTGTCATCTCCTTGCTCTTCAGTCAGGTCAACCATTTCCGTAAGCAGAGAATGTGATGAGTAGCTGTACGTTACAGGGAACGAGTATCCCCAGTATCCCCAGTTGCCCCAATATCCCGGATACCAGTATCCGGGGTATGCTGACCACCAGTAAGGTGAAGTCGGATAGAATGAAGTGAAATATGATGTGGACACTATGTATGATATCTGGACAGCCAGATCGGCAGCCGGGTTTCCCGGAACTTTCATGTCAAGATCCGAATCCGCCATGCCGGTATCCACATAAGTGTATCCCAACGATTCCATTTCGTCGATATACTGGTTTCTGACGGTTTTCGCCCAATCGTTCAGAAACAGGCTTCCTTCGTCACCGTCTATGGACAGAAGACTGTCGGCTACGGTGAATGTCCCGTATGCCGAAAAGTCGGTAACGTTGTCACTATGGGCCGTGTAGACCAGGAATTCTCCGTCGAAGTCAGATGCTGACGGTTCCTTCTGGCATGAAGCGGCAAGTATGAGCGCCGTTGCAAAAAGCAAATATCGTTTCATGTTTTTCCTCCTTTGGTTTTAAAGTGAAGTACCCTCGAATGTACGGGACTGTTCATATGGAACGAGTACGCCTTCGATACGAAGGGTCTGAGAATTGAAATTTGGTGAGACTATCACATATGCCTCGTTTGTTCCCGGATACAGCGATATGTCCACTCCGGCATTTATTCCGATGCCGGTAATGTTCATATTTATATGGGTGACACCCCGTTTGTCAACCCTGATGTCCATTCCGGATACGGACCCTTTTACTGTGATGCCTCCGACGCCGTTAGGGCCGGATACGAAACTGTTCGGGGAAATCTGTACGACTCCTCTGTCTCCCTTGACGGAGATGAAGTTGGTGGTTGAATTGACAAGTATTCTGGTCCCGTTTCTGAAAGTTATGGCATCGGCTTCGATAACGAATGATTTCCGGTTGACTGCCGCATCGGCCTGCTGCCATAGAAGAGTGTCTGCCGCTGCCTGAAGCATGCGCTTCGGTTCGCTTCTCTTCTGAAACTCCGCCATATCGTTTTTCCACTGGTCAATTCTTTCTTTCAGGGTCGTTTTGTCCTGGGCTGCGCCTGTCAGGCTAAGTGACAGTACCGACAGCAATAAAATAAAACGTCTCATATTTGATCTCCTTTTGATTTTGTTCCGGTCTGATTTCCAGACCGGCCACTATAATAAACAAGCTGTATGCCAAATCCTTGCATGTCATATCCGGTATATGCTCCCGTATCTGCATCCGGCAGTGTCCAAAAAGAAAAGCCGTCTCCCTGCATGGGGAGCGGCCTGTAAATCCGGTTGCGGCAAGGTAATGTCCTTTTGTTATTTTGCTCCGGGAGCTTTCTTTTCTTTCCCGCCCAGCAGGGCTCTGGCCAGTGCGGGTTCGTCTGTGGTGAGCATGTCTGTTCCGAGCGCGAACATCTTTTCCATATCTTCCGCATTGTCCACTGTCCACGTGTTCACTGACATGGAGTGCGATCTGGCTGCTTCATACCAGTCCGGATGCTCGTAGAAAGAGCTGAAATGATAGTCGACGCCGTTGATTCCATATCCTGCCACTTCGTCAGGAGTCAGGTCGCTATCAAGATACTGGACAGTGTATTCCGGCATTAGCCGGGCGATACGCTTGCATATGTTCAGGCTGAACGAGATGAAAACCACTTTGTCAGGAGAGTCCAGCCCGTATTCCTTGAGCTTTTCTATGGTCAGATCCACGAGCCTGTTCTCGATTTCGGGAGTGGAATGCGTTTTAAGTTCATAGACCATGACTGTACCGGGATGTTTCCTGACTTGTTCCAGATACTGGTCGACAGTCGGGATCGGTTCCCCGTTTGCCAGTCTTATGTCCCTGAATTCCGCGTAAGGGGTCCGGTCGATTGTCTTTCCGTCAATCTTGCTGTCATGATAGACAAGCAGCACTTCGTCAGAGGTCATGTTCACATCGAACTCACTGCCCCAGAAACCCGCTTCCTGTGCGCATCTGAGAGCTGCCAGGGAATTTTTTGCATAGCCGGCTTCCTCGCAGTTCCAGTAGCCGCGGTGGGCGACAACCGCCACGCTTTGCTCTGCCTGCCGGCAGGACACCGCTGTAGCGGAAACAGACATCAGGGCCAGAACAGGCCATGTCAGAAATTTTGAAAAGAGGTTCATTGTCACAATAAATTTTAAATAATCTGCCAGTCGGAAACCGACCGGACAAATTTATGAATATTTAAACGCTTTTGATAGATATGGAATGTAAAAAAAAGTTAATTTTGCAGGCTGGTATTCGGATTATAATCAAAAGACTATAGATATGGTAAAAGTGAATCTGGGAGGCTGCAGCTCCTTTACAAACGATGCAGAATACAAGGAATACGTAGAGAAGGCCCTGACTGCTTTCGATACGCTCGAGAGCGAGACAGGTGCAGGAAATGATTTCCTCGGATGGAAGCATCTGCCTACAACTACTCCGGAAAGTCTTATCACCGATTGCGAGGCGATAAGGGACAGCTGGAAAGAGAAAGGTGTCGATCTGGTGGTGGTCATAGGTATCGGAGGGTCGTATCTCGGAGCCAAATGTGCTGTCGAGGCCCTTTCACACAGCTTTTCAAAGCAGCTTTCCGGCAAGAAGGACGCTCCTGAAATCGTATTTGCCGGACATAATCTGTCCGAAGAATATATCTGTGAGCTGACAGACCTGATGCAGCAGAGGAATGTGGCGGCTGTCGTTATCTCGAAATCAGGTACCACTACTGAGCCTGCCATCGCTTTCAGATTCGTAAAGCAGTATATTGAAAAGACATACGGAGTAAAGGAAGCTGCCGAACGTATAGTTGCCGTTACTGATGCACATAAGGGAGCCCTGAAATCTCTTTCGACACAGGAGGGTTACAGGACTTTCGTAATCGCAGATAATGTAGGCGGTCGTTTTTCTGTACTTACTCCGGTCGGAATCCTCCCTATAGTCCTGGCCGGCTTTGATATGAGGGCAATGCTCAAAGGTGCTGCCGAGATGGAGCGCAAGTGCTCGGAGCGCAACGGGGACAACCCGGCAGTGGAGTATGCCGCCATGCGTAACCTTCTGTACAGCAAGGGAAAGAAAATAGAAATACTAGTTTCGTACAACCCTAAGCTGCAGTATCTCGGAGAGTGGTGGAAGCAGCTTTACGGTGAATCCGAAGGAAAGGACGGCAAGGGGATTTTCCCTGCATCGGTAAGCTTTACGACCGACTTGCATTCAATGGGACAGTATATCCAGCAGGGGGAGAGGATACTGATGGAGACAGTAGTCACAGTGGAAAAGAGCAACAGGAGCATGACAATATCCGATGACCCTCAGAATCTTGACGGGCTCAACTTCCTGACAGGAAAACATGTGGAAGAGTGCAATGCTATGGCTGAGCTCGGCACCAAACTGGCACATATTGACGGAGGGGTCCCTCAGCTGTCTGTGTCCGTAGAGAAAATAGATGAATTCAATCTCGGAGGACTCTTCTACTTCTTTGAGAAAGCGTGCGGTATCAGCGCATATATTCTCGGAGTGAATCCGTTCAACCAGCCGGGAGTGGAAGCATACAAGAAAAACATGTTCGCTCTTCTTGGAAAACCGGGTTATGAGGAACAGGCAAAGGCTCTGAACGAAAGGCTCGGAAAATAACATAGGGATATATTAAAAACAGGAAATCCCCGGCATATCGTCCTGATTGCCGGGGATTCTTGTGTCTGCGGACTGTTTTCTATTTGCATACCATTATGTCCAGTATCATGGAGTCTGCATTCTGCATTCCTACCGAGCCGATACGGCCGAGATTGCGGATGGTCTTTTCAATATCCTTTTCTATGATGCCGTCATGCTCGGAGATGCAGATCCCGTCCATGGCAAGTACGGCGGACTGGATTGCGGAAGATACTCCCGAGGCGACTTTCATTGCGCATCCGACCTTGGCCCCGTCGCAGACCATGCCGGTGATGTTGCCTATCATGTTCTTTACTGCTGCACATACCTGCATGTAACTGCCTCCACGCAGATATGTTATTCCGCATGAGGCTCCTGTAGAAGCTATTACACAACCGCAAAGCGCAGAAAGCTTTCCGAGATAACCTTTTATGTGGATAGCTGTCAGATGGCTGAGCATCAGTGCCCTGGCCAGCTTCTCTTCCGGTACTTCGTATTTGAGGGCATAGGCGATTACAGGCATCGTTACGGTTATTCCCTGGTTCCCGCTTCCGGAGTTGCTCATCGCAGGTAGTGTGCAACCTGCCATCCTTGCGTCTGAAGCGGCTGCAGTAAGAGCCATGGCACAGCTCATGAAATCGCTGCCGAAGACTTCCCTGTATTTTCCTGAATTGATTGTCTTTCCTACTTTCAGTCCATAGTCTCCGGAAAGGCCTTCCCTGGAAAGTTTCAGGTTCATGTCTCTGGACTCCAATATGAATTTAATATCCTCAAAATCCACACTACATGCAAACTCATAGATTTCCTTGAGTGTCAGGTGATAGTCGAGGGTATCCATGTGTTCAGACCCTGTGCTTTCCTGTTCTGCATGGCTGCTCTGGAGGACATTCCCGTCAAATGTCGTTTCCACGATGTTGTCATGGTCGTCTTCTATGACTGCCGAGGCTGAATGTTCCTTGCCAGCAGTGACCGTCACTTTTACGTAGAGCTTGTGTCCTGTTTCCGTATGGCTGACTTTAACGAGACCGTCGGCTACGAGCTTTCTGGCCCTTTCCACTGCTTCCGGTTCCAGATCATGCAGCACTTCAAGCCTGTATTCGGATTTTCCGCAGACTACCCCGAGTGCGGCAGCAATATGGAGCCCTACCATTCCCGTACCCGGGATACCTACTCCCATTCCGTTTTTGAGGATGTTTCCGCTGACTTCGACCGAAGTGCTGAAACATGTGTTTTTCCTCCATTCTTCTGTTTGGCATGAAGGGCACTGGTCCATAAGGATTTCCACTGCCTTTGCGGCAGCAAGCGCAACAGCGATCGGTTCGGTACAGCCGAGTGCCGGTTTCACTTCTTTTCTTACAAGTTCGATTATTTCGGCTTCACGAGGTGTCATAATGCAAAATATTTAAGAGAAGATGATATGATTTCCTGCAGTGCGTCTGGCTCCCGGATGGTTTCGACAGGGAAACCGAGGCATACGGTCCTGTAATTCCCCGCATCGAAACATACTCCGGCTGATATCCTTGTGTCACTGTACCAGAGGAAAGTGCATGAGGATTCCGATGCTGGAGCAAGCCCGTCAGGAGTTTCGACACTGTAGACAGTACTGTTCGGCCTGTTCGCAAAAGACATTGACCTGCATGCTTCTCCAAGCCTGATACCGGCATGGGTGCCAGGGGCGGGGGATACGATGGTGCTTCTGCTTGCATAGTTGCATATCCATTTGTATCCCAGGATATCCTGTGCGAACCTTATTGATGTTTCCATGAATGTGCTGTCTTTCTGTACAGGGAAAACCTTATCCCAGATGTCAGTTCCGATATTGGCTCCGGAAACAAGGATGTTTCCTCCGTCCGAAGAGAATGCCCGGAGTGCATTCTGCATGTCTTGAGGGAAAACCGTATATCTGTTCCCCACAGCCCCGCGACCTATCATGGTAGTGACCTGTTTGCCGCAGATGATATCTGCGCTCCAGGCCCTCTTTCTTAATGTGGAATCATTCATGAAAGCATCCGAGCTTGCCGAGAAGAAAGGATATCCGGCTTTAATGACAGCCTTTCCGTGTATATACGGATAGTCGAAGGTGTTTCCTGCCACGGTCTTTCCGGCATAGTCCGTATACGATGCCCCGAATCCCGCGTTGTCATCGTCTGTCCACGGCATATCCCGGCGTATCTGGAACATTTCACCCGTGAAAGTCATGTCTTTGATATAAGGCACTCCGCTGTCAAGGGTGTTGTCGAATCCTGCATATTGAGGGGTGTCGAACCATGCGGGACAGGAAACCCTGTCAAAATTGTTGACAACAAGTACTGCACTGTCTTTCAGCATGGAAATCCCATTACGGCAGGATGCTCCGTCAGAATATTCCGGTATTCCCACACACAGGGTTTCGCTCGGGAAACTGATTCCTCCGCTGTTGCATGCGGCGATCCGGTAACTGTATATGTGTCCCGGCAGCACAGGAACTTCGGTGTAAATCCTGCCTCCGGATGTCCTGGATACATGTACTGTCTTTCCGGTATCGAAGGCACCGTCGTCAATTCTGGTGTAAAGGACATAACTCTGTGCTTCTGCTGTCGGTTCCAGAGGGTCATCGGTGGCTTTCCAGCTCAACAACGCCCTGTATCCGTCCTTCCTGTGGTCAAGCCCCGCTGCAAAAGAGTGTACCGGAAGCGGCTGTACTGTGTATCTGCATCCGTATCTGTTGCTCAGGTATTTGAGTATGCCCTTATACACGGCCCTGCTTACGGTGAATCTGAATGAAGGGTCAAGCCCGTGTCTCATGTCGGAAAAGTTCTGATGCGACATCAGCTCCAGAAGCATAGTCGGGACTCCGGTTGTCCTGGACTCGCTGTAAGACCGGTCCCATATGTGCCTCCTGCTCCAGAGCGAATCGTATCCGGCTCTGATATCGTTAACTACCTGGCTCTGTATCAGGTCTGTAAGTTCTCTGCTTGTCATTCTTCCGGATTTGTCGGGGAACCGGCTGCTTCCGTTGCATTTGAGGGTGTATATGCCCAGTGTTCCTACTATTGAGTCCCCGGGGGTTACTCCGGCATCGGAATGGAACGCAAATGCCATGTCTATCGGAATGTTCCTGCCTTCTTCCCGGGGATTGACCCGGGAGCCCCCCGAGAGTTCCTGCACCCATTTCCCTCTGGACATGAAATCATCCATGTAGTCGTTCGTCTGCTCGTTCTGGCTGTATACAGTGGAGTCGGATCCTGCCCACTGCATCCAGTATCTGGCCCCTTCTGCATACCTTGGCAATCCTGAAATCTCCGGAACCGCTTCCGGATCCTTCATGCATTTTCTGGCCATGTTTCCCATTCCGCCGCCTATTTTCACTGCATCGGCGGTGATGACTGACCCCGGAGAGAAGATGAAGCCTTCGGGAGTACGGTTGTCCAGTATGACACATCCCTCTGTCCCTTTCTGAAAATCAAAGGTGCCCAGATATATCCATGTCCCTCCTCCCATTTTCTGGTTGACGCTGAAATGGCTTTCTCCTCCCATGTGTCTTACCGTATAGTGGGCCGATGCGGTACTGTTCGGCAGGGTCTTGTATGAGACGTATACTGCATATTCCCCGCGATGAGGTATGTCAGGAGTCCATGTTGCAGAGGCCCTGCCTGCTTTTTCTCCGTGGGGAATGCATGCTGACATCCTGGCCGAGCCGGCACGGAACGGATTTTCATTGGAAACATATATCTGCTGCAGGTCGGCAAATCCGGTCCCGGCGTCTTTCCAGTCTCCGGATTCGGAATAATTTCCGAAAGTCCTTACAGGGTAGTCTGTTTCGGGGCCGGAAATGAAATGGGGGTCGTTGTCGGTGATTATTTCGGAAGTCTGCAGGTCCCTTTCACGCGGGAGCATCACCACGCATCCTGCGTTCTCCAGCATGGGAACAAGAAAAGGCAGGACAAATCCTGAAGTGAAAAGGTCTTCTACTGTCTGGAACAGACATGCCCTCTGCCATTCCCATCTCCTTGTAGACTGTTCGAAATAACGCCCGTGACTCTGCCACAGGGCAATATGCCTTCCCGACAGGCCTTCACGGAAGTCCGGCCTGTCCAGATTTTCAACCAGAGGGACAGTCCCTGCCCTTCTGTCCTTCATTTTATAAGGCATGTCATCCGGTTTCCCGTCGTTTCCTAGCGGATTGGTAACCAGGGCAGACATTTTCGTCCTGTTGCAGTATATCTCTCCGAGCCTGTATCCGGAATAATCTTCAGGGAAAAGCATTCTGATTTCCCTGAGAAACCACTTGTATGTGTCTTCATGCCATGGAATGTCTCCAAGGCTTCTTGTGAAATAGAAATCCAGAGAAGCCCCCCTTTTCATTACCGCGCTGAGCTTCAGCTCTCCTTTTACGGAAGTCTTTTCCTGTATCAGGACATCCAGACTGTCGCAGACAGGCTTGAATGCATCAAGTATTCTGTTTCCGGACCGTGCCTGAGCCGATCCGCAGGCCAGGACTGCTGCAACGACGCATATCAGTATCCTACTCATTGCCGTCCTTTTTGTTGTGCGCGGAGAATGACCAGATCGCCAGAGTAAGTACGGTACCGGAGAACAGCCCGAGACAGTCAGCCCTGAAATCATTTATGTCACAGCTCCTGTATCCTGTAAGTCCTTGAATGAGTTCGATTCCTCCGCCTATAATGATTCCCGATACCAGAATAAGAAGCAGGAAACCGATGAATCCGGATGCATTCCATCCGTTCTTGCAGAAAACCAGAGTCATGAGAGCCGGATAGGGAAAGAACATCACGAAATGTGCGATCTTGTCTTTCGGTATGCCGAACCATTCCCCTCCGAAATCCGTTCCGGTTCCGAAATTCAGGAAGCACATCAGGAATACTGAAATGATATACAGTACCAGAACAATCCTGGAAAGATATATTCTGAAGTTATGCCTCATATCTTATTGCATTATACATTCCTTTACGGTACGGACCATCTCGTCGTACTGGGACTCCATGCTCTGCAGAAGCCTGTACTGGGCGCGTGTCCTTACCAGATTGTGCTCAGGATATGCTGTCTTGTAATATGTGTCGCCGTCAATGTAGTCCATCAGGAATCTGAGGACCTGTTCGTAAGTGATGTATCTGGCGGAAAATGCCAGATAATCGATCTCGGTGTCTGTGAGGTTGCCTTTTCTCTGTGAAAGATATCCCTGCGTGTAGGCACGGAACATGTCCATTGACATGGATACTTTTGAAAGATCCTTGTCATCTTCGGCTCCGGTGTTTGTATATGACCTGATTGCATCTCCGAAATCGTTGAGGGAAGTGCTGCTCATGCAGGTATCCAGGTCTATGACACACAGTACGTTACCTTCTTTGTCGAAAAGTATGTTGCTGATTTTCGTATCATTGTGTGTCACTCTTGTAGGAATGGCCCCTGTCTCCACCAGTGTCCAGAAATCGAGCATTTCTTTCCTGCGGCTTTCAATCCAGCCGATTTCTTCTGTCAGGGAGGATACCCTTCCGGCCGCATTACGGGCCAGGGATTCGTCCCACTGCCGGAATCTCCATCTGATGTTGTGGAAGCCTTTTATCGTTTCGTTAAGAGGAGTGGTGAAATCGGACAACTGAGCCTGGAATTTCCCTATCCCTTCCCCGCCTTTGTAGGCAAGGGCGGGAGTGTCTGCCTTCTCGTAAGTTACAGAACCTTCGATAAACAGTGTCATTGTCCAGTAGTTCCCTTCTTCGTCCTGATAGAAAAGGTCTCCTGCCTTACCGGCTTTTTCCTGTCCGGTCATTGTTTCGGGGATTCTTCCGATGACAGTCATGGCTTCTCTTACAGGATCGCCTCCTGCCTCTTCCACTTTTTTCCTGATGTGCTCCGTGACCAGATATATGTTCTGCATCATTCCCGGAATGTCAGGGAAAATGTTGTGGTTCTTTCTCTGGAGAATGTATCTCGGCCCGCCGGATGTCACGACTATGAAAGTGTCATTTATGAATCCGGGTCCGAGAGGTTTTATTTCCGTTACAGTTCCTTCTGTCGCAAAGCGCGATACGATATTTGCAAGTTTGTCTGATGGTGTCATTATTATATGGGTTTTAATGTTCTTAATCGTTTGAATGAGGTTTTTGGAGCATGATCAGAATACCAGTTCTCCGAAGAAATCCGGCCTGTGGAAATCCGGAGCAGGGGTTTCCACCCTGTTCCAGGACAGGAAATGGGGATGTGCGCTCTTGTCTGCACACTTGTAGAAATTCGCACGGATGGATGAAGGCAGATTGTCTGGATCAGCTCCGATCATTTCCAGCGGAATCACCATTCCTGCGCTCCATCCGAATATCTTGCCGGAAATATCTCTCTGTTTTCGTGCCAGGGTCGAATGCCTGACCACTTCCGCCAGCTTTCCGGCAGGATAATGCATGCATTCCTCCCTGCTTTTGCGCTTGGCCCCGAGAAGAGTGCCGATGCAGTTCATCTCGAAGTTGTAGTATGTGCCGTCAACCGGATCCGAAGCGAAAAACTCACAGCAGCTGTCCTCCCATACCGGTCCGTTGTCTTCAAGAGCCATTGCCCTTAGATCCAGGCATCTTACATGATAGAGGACGGCGATATGCGTCTTGCTCCTCGCCACTGCGAACGAAGCGTCCGGATGATACGGGAACTGGTCCGGCCAGCATACTTCCCCAATGAATGATTTGGCTCCTCCGGTCTCAAGAGCCATGTCGAGATCCTCGTAAGACATCTTTTCGAGGTCCGGAATAAAAGGTATTTTCAAAGTTTTCATTACAGTGCCTGCATATCGTTTAGTTTCTTGTAATATCCGTCCATGGCAATGAGGTCTTCGTGCTTTCCTCTTTCAACTATCTCTCCTTCATGCAGGACGCAGATTTCGTCTGCATTCTTGATGGTAGAAAGCCTGTGGGCTATGGCTATTGTGGTTCTGGACGAGGTGAGTCTGTCAAGTGCTTCCTGAACAAGTCGCTCGGATTCCGTATCCAGTGCCGAGGTCGCTTCATCAAGTATGAGGATAGGGGGGTTCTTGAGTATTGCCCTCGCAATGCTGATGCGCTGCCTCTGTCCTCCGGAAAGCTTGCCGCCCCTGTCACCGATATTGGTCTCGTATCCGTTTTCCTTTTCCATTATGAAGTCATGGGCATTTGCTATTTTTGCTGCCGCGACAACCTGTTCCATGGTGGCGTTTTCCATTCCGAACGTTATATTGTTGAAGATGGTGTCGTTGAAAAGTATGGCTTCCTGGTTCACATTACCGATAAGTGAACGCAACTCTTTGATTCTGAATTTTTTGATATTTACTCCATCCAAAGTTATTTCTCCGGAGGTGACATCATGGTAGCGCGGAATCAGATCCACGAGGGTGGATTTTCCGGATCCTGACTGTCCCACCAGGGCGATTGTCTTGCCTTTCGGAATGACCAGATCAATGTGCTTGAGCACCGGTTTCCCGTCCTCATAGCTGAAGCATACGTCATTGAATTCGATGCTGTCGTTGAATCCGGTGAGGCTTACAGGCTCCGGTGACTCCTTTATGTTGTTTTCAGCCTTGAGGATCTTGTCTACACGTTCCATGGAAGCAAGCCCTTTGGGAATATTGTAACTGGCTTTTGCAAACTCCTTGAGAGGATTGAGTACGCTGTACAGTATTACCATATAATATATGAAGACGGCTGCATCGAACGGAGCGGATTCCGACAGGATAAGGGTTCCTCCGAACCAGAGCACAATCATTATCATCATTGTTCCGAGAAACTCGCTGACAGGATGTGCAAGAGACTGTCTGACCGCAACTTTTCCTGAGGCGCGGCGAAGTTCGTTGCTCACCTTCGTGAACCTTTCCACCATCCTGTCTTCGGCTATGAATGCCTTGATGATGCGCAATCCTCCCAGAGTTTCTTCAAGCTGGGACATGGTATCGCTCCATTTTCCCTGTGCTTCAAGTGACTGTTTCTTGAGTTTTTTCCCTATCGCTCCCATTGCCCATGCCATGATCGGGACCACCAGGACCGTGAACAGTGTCAGCTGCCAGCTTATGCCTATCAGTACAGCGAAATATGAAATTATGAGGATAGGATTCTTGATGAGCATGTCAAGAGAGCTTGTGATGGAGTATTCGATTTCTCCGACGTCTCCGCTCATCCTGGCGATGATGTCCCCCTTACGCTCCTGGGAGAAGAATCCCAGAGGAAGGTTCATCATTTTCCTGTAGACCAAAGTCCTTATGTCACGGACTACTCCTGTCCTGAGAGGAACCATGATTGCCGATGAACCGAAATAGCAGGCCGTCTTGAGTGCGGTCATGACTATGAGGAACAGTCCCAGGAAAAGGAGAGTGGTAGAGGCGCTGAACTGCTCGACCAGCTGGGAACAGTAATAGTACATGTTGTTGGGCAGATTCCCTATATTGTCCTTGAACGGGAGTGAATCGTTCCATGGGATCAGGACGTATGTGTTTTCATTGATTTTGAACAGTATCTGGAGAATAGGTATTATAAGCGAGAACGAGAAAATGTTGAAAACGGCTGAAAACAGGTTCAGGAACATCGACCCGACCAGATACTTTTTATATGGAGCCACGAAGCGTTTGAGCAACTGCCAGAATTCTTTCATCACGTAATTTTTGATACAAACCTCCAAATATAGTGGTTTTTCGTGAAATCACGCTCAAAAAAGAAAAACCGGGCATCCTACTTGCCCGGTTTTAGTATAGTGACGGTCATGTCAGTTCATATACAGTTTGACTGATTCTCCTGCAACTACCTGCACTGCTTTCACATCGGCCTGGTTTCCGTAAGAAACCAGATAGTCTCCGGCATTAAGGGTAAAAGGAATCTCGTTGTGTCCTTCATTCAGCTCGGATGTCGCGACGGGCTCCATGCCGGGAACATATTCCGGAGTATATGGAAAAACCTCCAGGTTTTTCCACCCGTCTGAATTGTACATGACAACGACAAGTTCTCCCTGGCTGCCAGGAAATTTCTCACAACCGCCAATCGAAAGGACTGCAATCAAGGCGGCAATCAGATAAAATAGTCTTTTTTTCATGATATGCTGTAGTTTATGGATAAATTCCGGTTTAACCAAAAGTTCCGTGCAAACAAGATGCGGAGAAGAACCATTGCGTTGCTTGTGTCAAAGTTAAAAAGAGGGGGGGGATATTTGCAAATAAAGGAGCATTACTTTTTTGTGAAGTCGTTTCCTTTAAAAAGACGGAATCCGGATTGCGGACTGCAGGTATCTCGCTTTTTTGTATTATCTTTGGTATCTGATTCACCGGAACTTTATTATCAAATCACAATATGGAGAAAATCAAAGGATTGATTGACGCTCCGTTTACCCCGTTCTACAAGGACGGAGAAGTCAATTATGAGCCGGTAGGCAAGTATGCGGCGATGCTGCACAAAAACGGACTTAAAGGTGTTTTTATAAACGGTTCGTCGGGAGAAGGCTATATGCTCACTCCTGATGAGAGAATGAAACTTGCCGAGAAATGGATGGCTTCCGTACCGGAGGGTTTCAAGGTAATAGTCCATGTCGGAAGCTGCTGTCTCAAGGAGAGCGTACGCTTGGCCGCCCATGCTGCGGAAACCGGTGTCTGGGGAGTGGGGGCGATGGCTCCGCCTTTCCCGAAAATCGGACGCATAGAAGAACTCGTGAAATACTGTGAGGCAATTGCCGCAGCCGCTCCGGATCTTCCTTTCTACTATTATCATATACCTGCATTCAACGGAGCCTACCTTCCGATGCCGGACTTCCTGAAGGCCGTTGACGGGAGGATTCCGAATTTTGCCGGAATCAAATATACATATGAAAGCCTGTATGAATACAATCAGTGCCGCCTCTACAAGAACGGCAAATATGACATGCTTCACGGACAGGACGAGACTATTCTTGCCAGTCTTGCTCAGGGTGGCGCACAGGGCGGCATAGGAGGTACCACCAATTATAACGGAAGGGAACTTACGGGCATCATCGAAGCCTGGGAAAGGGGTGATATAGAGACAGCGCGTGAAAAACAGAATTTCTCCCAGGCCGTAATTAATGTCATCTGCAATTACAGGGGCAATATCGTTGCAGGCAAGCGCATAATGAAACTGATCGGACTCGATCTCGGGGAAAACAGGGTTCCTTTCAGGAACATGACGGAGGAAGAGGAAGCTTCCATGAAACAGGAGTTGGAGGCGATAGGATTTTTCAACAGGTGTAACATATTCTGATTATGAGTATTACAAAAGAGCAAAGAACCTACCTGTCTTTATGTGCACAGCAGTACAGGAATGACTTGAAAGAAAACATCCTTCCTTTCTGGATGAAGTACGGCTACGACAGAAAGCACGGTGGAGTGTACACATGTGTGGACAGGGACGGTACGCTGATGGACACAACCAAATCAGTATGGTTTCAGGGCCGTTTCGGATACATCATGGCCAGGGCCGCACAGCTTCAGGGAGCTGACCCGGAGTGGCTGGAAGCTTCCCGAAGTGCAATCGGATTCATTGAAAAATACTGTATAGACTCGGACGGACACATGTTCTTTACCGTGACGGAAGACGGCCGTCCGGTGCAGAAACGCAGGTATGTCTTTTCGGAATGCTTTGCGGCTATGGCCATGGCGGAATACTCTGTCGCATCCGGTGACAGGGGATATGCGGAAAAGGCTGTAATGATGTTCAGGAACATCATCCGCATGCTCGCCACTCCGGGATTTCTCATGCCGAAAACCTATATTCCGGGCAGGGGACATTCGATTACCATGATGCTTATAAATGTGGCACAGGTTGTCAGGAAAGCAGCTTCCGATCCGATTCTGGACAGACGGACCGACCAGTCTCTGGAAGAGCTCGCAAAGTATTTCATGCATCCGGAATTCAAAACGATACTGGAGACTGTCGGCCCTGAAGGGGAATTCATTGACACATGTGCCGGACGGACAGTCAACCCCGGACACTGTATCGAGACAGGCTGGTTCATACTTGATGTCGCAAGGGACAGAAAATGGGACAGGAAGCTTGTGGATATGGGGACTACTGTAATTGACTGGGCATGGGAATGGGGCTGGGACGAACCTTATGGAGGAATGATTAATTTCAGAGACTGCAGGAACTTCCCTTCACAGGACTATGCCCAGGACATGAAATTCTGGTGGCCACAGTGCGAAACTGTCATTGCGTCCCTGTATGCTTTCCTTGCAACGGGTGATGCGAAATATCTCGATATGCACAGAAAAGCGCATGAATATGCATATTCGCACCTTAAGGATCCCGAGTACGGGGAGTGGTTCGGCTATCTGCACAGGGACGGAACAGTAGCGCAGCCGGCAAAGGGCAATCTGTTCAAGGGTCCTTTCCATATCCCTCGCATGATGATGATTGCCGCGGACCTGTGCGATGACATACTGACAGCCTGACCTGAACAAATAACCGATAACACTGAAACTGACAATCAATGAAAAGAATTTCTGATGCGGACAGCAGGATTTACCCGTGGGTGGTCGTAGGACTCCTGTGGTTCGTGGCGTTGCTGAACTACATGGACAGACAGATGCTTTCGACTATGAAGGAAGCGATGCAGGCAGATATAGCGGAACTTGAATCGGCTCTGAATTTCGGTCGTCTGATGGCCATATTCCTGTGGATCTACGGACTTGTAAGCCCGTTTGCAGGGGCCGTTGCAGACAGAGTGAGCAGGAAATGGCTGATAATCGGATCATTGGGAGTATGGTCCGCTGTAACATTACTGATGGGATATTCTACATCGTATACCCAGATATACTGGCTTAGAGCCCTTATGGGTATAAGTGAAGCGCTTTATATTCCGGCGGGACTGTCGCTCATAGCCGATTACCATACAGGAAAAGCCAGAAGTTTTGCCGTGGGCATACACATGACCGGCCTTTATCTGGGACAGGCTGTCGGAGGGTTCGGAGCCACAGTGGCTGCTGCATTTTCATGGCAGGAAACGTTCCACTGGTTCGGTATAATAGGAATAGCCTATGCCTTGATCCTGTGTGTTTTTCTGAAAGAAAAGCGTCCTGAAAGACAGTCCGCTATCCGTCCTTCAGACAGGATATCAGTATTGAAAGGCTTCGGAATGATATTCTCCAACATCGCATTCTGGGTCATACTGTTTTTCTTTGCTTCGTCTTCGCTTCCAGGTTGGGCTACAAAGAACTGGCTGCCGACACTCTTTTCAGACAGTCTGGGCATTACAATGGCCAAGGCAGGTCCGGTATCGACCATTACCATAGCGGTATCTTCGTTCATCGGAGTGATGATAGGAGGGCCTGTGTCCGACCGATGGGTAAAAAAGAACCTTAAAGGGAGAATTTATACAAGTGCTATAGGTCTGGGACTGATGGTTCCTGCCCTTGTGCTTCTCGGTACAGGTGGCAGCATGGCGGCTGCGGTAAGTGCGGGACTCTGTTTCGGAATAGGTTACGGTATGTTTGATACCAACAATATGCCTATTCTCTGTCAGTTCGTTCCTTCACGCCTAAGAGCCACTGCATACGGGGTGATGAATATGACAGGAGTAATTGCCGGAGCATTATGCACGCAGGTGCTCGGACGATGGGCTGACGGCGGCAACCTTGGAGCCGGATTCGCTGTCCTTGCGGGTGTCATCGCTCTTGCCCTGATTATACAACTGACTGTTCTGAAGCCCGTGACGGACAACATGGAATAATATTTATCTATTGACAATACAAATACACAGACAATGAAAAAAAACATTCTGGCGGTAATCTCCGCCATTGTCCTTTCTTCTCTGACTGCATCTGCTGCCGATACGGTCAGAATCCACAATACTGTACTTCCTGTAATGCTGGACAGGGAATATAACGTAGTCGCTGAATTCTGTATTGAATGCGATGCTCCCGGTGGGCGCACAGTGGATGCAGTTGAAGTTTCCTTGGCAGGACTTCCGGCCAAAGCTGTCGGCAATGTCAGTCTCGTCTATACCGGGACCATGTCCGCATTGTATTCAAAGACAACATCCTATGTCATCAGGGATGCTTTCTACAGGATGGGAGCCAGCCAAAGAATATACTGTGATCCGGGCTATGCCGTACTGAAAAGCAGTGCAAAACCTGCTTCTTCGGGGAACGTTACGCTTGATGTCTCCCAAAAACTTGTGAAGGGCAGGAACTGGTTCTATGTAAGCGTGTCAGTAGACGGAAAGCATGTAAGGAATCTGTCGGATACTTTCACTCTTGAGGTCACCGGTCTCGAAGTGGACGGCGCTCCTGTAGTTGTCAGTCAGGAAGGATCCATGACTCACCGTCTGGGCATAGCAGTCCGGGACCATGGAGACGACGGGGTGTGGGCCTATCGCATACCGGGACTTGTTACCACGGAAGAAGGCTCCCTTATAGCGGTATATGATGTCCGTCATGCATCCACTCTTGATCTCCAGGACAATATCGATGTCGGAATGAGCAGGAGTACTGACGGCGGTCACACGTGGGAACCTATGAAGGTGATCATGGACATGGGACAGTGGGGCGGACTGCCGGATGCCCAGAACGGTATCGGGGATCCGTCCGTGCTTGTGGATGAAAATACGGGGGAGATATTCACCGTTGCTGTATGGACCCACGGATTGGGTAACGACAGGGCATGGAATCAGGTAGGGGACGGTTTTGAACCGCATGAAACAGCCCAGTTGATGATCGTAAGCAGCAAGGATGACGGAAAAACCTGGTCCGAGCCACGCAATATTACCCGTCAGGTCAAGCAGGCGGACTGGAGATTCACTCTGCAGGGCCCCGGCAGGGGAATCACAATGTCTGACGGAACACTGGTCTTTCCTATACAGTATGTGGGGCCGGACCGCGTGCCTAATGCCGGTATAATGTACAGCAGGGATCACGGGCAGACATGGCACTGTCACGGTCATGCCTGGACCAACACTACAGAAGCCCAGGTAGCCGAAGTGTCTCCCGGTGTGCTGATGCTCAATATGAGGAATAACCGCAGGACCGGACGTATTGTCTGCACTACTGAAGACATGGGCCGGACATGGACACTGCATCCGTCATCGGAAAAGCTCCGCGAGCCTGTCTGCATGGCCGGTCTTCTGATGGTCCCTGCATCCGGCAACACATTGGGAAAAGATGTCCTCCTCTTTTCGAATCCGGATACGACACAGGGACGCAACCATTTGACTGTAAAGGCTAGCCTGGACGGAGGTCTGACGTGGCTTCCTGAAAATTCGGTCCTTCTGGATGAAGAAGAAGGATGGGGCTATTCATGCCTTACCATGATAGATGAGAACACAGTGGGCATCCTGTATGAAGGCAGTACTTCACAGCTTGTCTTTCAGGCTGTCCGGCTTGAAGATATAGTGAAGTGACATATGAGAGGCTGACCCCGAAGGAGGAATTTCAGGCGAAACGCGGAAAATACCCTTTGGGGCCGGTCTCTTTACATGAAAAGCATGGCTCCGAAGCCGAATATGAGTGCTATGGTGCAGCTGGCAAGCTTTGCCTTGAAAAACGATGCCTTGCTTTCTGCCAGAAGCGGCAGGGAAGAGTGTCCGTCCTGGGCAATGCAGCTGGCGAGCAGTACGGGGAAGGGTACTATTCCGCTGGCGTAAAGGGTCACGAAAACCATGTGGGGGCCGGACTCCGGAATGATTCCGACCGCAACGGCAAGAAGTACCATCAGGGCAGTATTGCCGCTGATCCAGTTTTCCAGATCGATATAATGCAGCCCGATACCGAGCAGGGCAAGTACTCCGAATGTCCATCCGAAGATTACGGGCAGATGTCTTTTGACTATGTGGTTCCACAGGTGTTCTTCCACAAAGTGGTCGGATGCCAGACATAGTACTCCGAGCACAACAAGGCTCAGAACGGCGAATATCACATACATCCAGTCTTCACTGAGCAGGTCCAGCGTCAGACCGCTTTCATGGACATGTCCTTCATGCAGATGCTCGTGACCGAGCCTTCCAGTGACAAGAGCCGCGATGAAGACAGCCACTCCGATGAACATCAGTGTCCTTTGCCACCCAAGATGTCTTTTTTCGTGTGCTATTGTCTCTGCTCTCTGATGGTAGTGCTCATGTATTTCAAAACAGTCGTCATCAGGAAGCACGCCTGAGGGCAGATGTCTTTTGCCTGATGATTTTCCCATCATGAAATCCATCAGGACACCGCAAGCCACTGCTACAACGAAAAGAAGAATGAAAACCATCATGGCCTTCTGCGGAAACATTGCCAGCATCATGAACGCTTCGTCTCCACAGGAAGCTACCATCATCGCCACCAATGCCCCGAAACTTATGATTCTGTGCGTGTATAGCGATACTGCAGCAAAGCCTCCTATGCATCCGGGAACAAGGCCGAGCAGGACAGATACCACTACCTGACCTATTTTGGTGCGTCTGAGTCCTGAAAAGATAAGTCCCCTGGATTCTATGTTGAGGGATTCGATCATCATCATCATTATGACGACCAGCCCTGTAATGAGTATGGAGTTTCTAAGTATGTCTGTCAGCATGTCCTTTACATGTTCATTCCGGTTGTTTTCCCGCCCTTCCTGAAGGGGAGCGGAATCTGCCTATTCTATATATCCTGTAATGAACAGGTTGACTATCGGACGGGAAGGAGAGTTGGTAGTAAGGGTTACGATCACCAGAGTTTCCCCCTCAGGCATGCCGGCCGTATCCAGATGAACCTTGAAACTGCCTTCATAGCCGCATTTCACTACAGGGATTTCCCCCACGGAAAAAGATTCCGCATCGACATCAGTCTTGAATACCCTGAAGTCAGACTTGCCTATGTTCTTGAACGCGAATGTGGCATCGACAGGAGTCCCTGCCTTTATCTTTCCGAATGTGTAGGAACTGGAATCGAACACAGGTCTGGAGGCGTTCTCCCTCTCTTCTTTGGACATGGATGCGAAATTTTCTTTCGTGAAAGCATATATTTCCATTCTTTTGCCGGCGGACTTTCCGTTTTCGGAGGCTGTGAATTCCTTTCCGTTTATGACAGGTGTCGCATAATACCAGTTCTTTCCCCACAAGCTTCTGTCGGAGGATACGGAAAACTGCAGCTTTGCCGTAGAACGTGCCGGGACAGGGTTTGGAGTCACTTTTACCGTAAGGTTCGGAGATATATCGGTAAATTTTACATCCAAAGGCGAAGAAGAGAGGTTGGCCACTGTCACCTCATCGCTTCTGGACTCTCCCTGCTCCAGATTGCCGCATTTCATTTTCAAGGTCTTGAGTCCAAGATTCCCGAAACGTACGGTATACATTTCCTCAAGAGAGAGTCTTTTTTCATGGCTGATGCCTCTCAGTCTGAGAATCACCGGCTTTCCTATGCCTGATATATATACGGTAAGGCCCTTGTCAAAAGGATACGGACCTTCGTCATTGGTGTATACAGCCGAAATGGAACCGCTTTCACCTGGCATGACAGGCTCACGGGTCCATTTCACGTCCGTGCATCCACATGAAGTCACTACGCTATGTATCAGCATAGGCTTCTGACTGATATTCTTTACGTTGAAAGTGCAGCTGAGCGGACCGTCGGAAAGCATTACGTCTCCGAAGTCGTATACTGTCTTGTCAAATTCTGCGACACCTCCTACCTTTTCCTGTGCAGAAGCGTAAAAGAAAGATGATACAAGAACCACAAGGCACGTCAGGATATATTTTGGAACTGGTTTCATGACATAAAATTGTTATTCCGCATGCGGCGGCAATGTTGCGACGGCTGCAAAGATAGCGATTTTAGACGCTATATGGGTTGCTATTTCAAAATAATAGCATAAATTTGCACTCACATGTCCGGACGGACAATACCGTTTAGACTTTACAAACAATTTAAAGGATATAAAAATGGCTTACAAAATTTCAGACGACTGCGTTGCTTGCGGCACATGCATGAGCGAGTGCCCTTCAGGCGCTATTTCAGAGGGTGATATCTATAAGATTGATCCTAATGTTTGCATCGATTGCGGAACTTGCGCTGATGCTTGTCCTATGGGTGCTATTTCTCCAGCAGAGTAGTTCCAGGCCGGTAATGCGGCAATGCAAAAAAATGGCGGTGTCGGATTTCCGGCACCGCCTTATTATTGTTGTCAGTCGGAGACCTATTTCTCAGGAGACATCATGATTTCGATGAAGTTGTTCTGGTCAAGGACTGCATTGAGGGCATTTTCAATGTTTTCTGCAGAAATCTCATTTACGGCAGCTTCGTATTCCTTGTCATAGTCAAGACCGTCGTAGTTGTAGTACATCTGCAGGGCATTGAGCCACCAGCTGTTGGTGATTCTGTTTTCAGGTACGTTCTTCTTGAAGTTCTCTATGGTACGGCTCATCTGTTCCTCTGTAGGGCCGTCGGCTACCAGATCCTTAAGATTCCTTACAGCCATTTCACGGAGCTTGTCGGCAGATTCAGGATTGGTATCGAAGTATACCTGAAGCATAGCCCTTTCTTCAGGGTATTTCTGTATGCCGGCAGCTACGCTTGCACCGTATGTGCCGCCTTCCTCTTCGCGGAGAGTCTCAGTATATATCATGTCGATGATATATTTGGCTGCATCAAGCATGACTTCTTCTTTTACAGTATATGGAATATATGAAGTATATACCTGGAGTACAGAGGATTTAGGTGTCTCCATCGTTACATTGAAATGATTCTCCACATTGCCTTTGACTATATGCTCGCCTGTTTCCTGCCATGTTGAGGCTTTCTTGCCTTTAGGCATTGAACCGATGTATTTTTCGACAAGCGGCTTGAGAGTCTCAAGGTCTGCATTTCCCACGATATATACCGTAGCTCCTGCAATATCCTTGAACAGCTGCTCCCTGTAAACTCTCTCCATTGTAGCGAGGTTTGCCTTTTCTACCGTTTCCATGCTGATGACTGACTGTCTCGGATTGTTGCCGTAGAGGGTCTTTATCATTTCCTGCTGGAGCTTGAAGTCAGGGGTATTGAGAATATTCGGAAGCAGGGTCTTGAGCTGCTCGATGCCGGTCTGGAACTCTTCCTGGTCAAATCTCGGCTCAACGACTGTCAGATACATGAGCTGGAGTGCTGTTTCCAGATCCTTAGGGGTGGTAGAAGCCGAAATGCCGTGTCTGATAGAGCCGACATATACGGATGTGGATACGTTTTTGCCGGCAAGCATCTTTGAAAGCGTGGTGCCGGAGAATTTTGACAGACCTGTGTTGCGCTGGAACAGTGCGAAAACATTGTCATCGAATGAAGGAAGGTCTTCGGTGGCTATGAGGGAGCGGCCTCCGTCCTTCTGCAGATTGATGATCACCTGGTCTTTCTTGTAGTCCGTAGGGAGGACTACCACTCTGGCTCCGTTCTTGAGAGTCCATTCCGTAGCTGTTTTTCCTCCGACAGTCACCTGGGCTTCTTTTTTTACAGGGGAACCTTTCAGAAGGCTTGCATCCAGAAGAGGTTCGTTGGTGTCTATAGCCTCGTTAGGTGCTATTTCGGAAGCTTTCACTTCTGCTATGGCTGCTGTGAAATCATCTGCACTCGGATGTTCGAGACCTTCTTTTGCAGGAGCCTTGTATACAATCACCATATTGTTGTCAGTGATGATTGCAGATGCTATCTGGTTGAGGACAGCCGCATTGATCTGGGAGCAGATGAGTTTGGCAGTCTCATATTCTGTCTGAGGCTCCATGTAAGGATAGTTGTCAAAGAAGTTGTTGATATATTCATTGATGAAGTCCGCATTCTTGCGGGTGTCAGCTCCCTGCACCTTCTTTTCATAGCTGCTGAGGATGTTGTCTTTTGCCCGGCTTACCTCGTCGTCAGTGAAGCCGAACCTCTTCATCTTTTCCGCCTCTGTCATGAACGCCTTGAATGCAGGAATGGCTTCGCCGTCTTTTGCGACGATTTGTCCCATCGTGACTTCCATGGTCTCGCACAGCTGTCCGATACCCATGTACGCACTCAGGAACGGTGCGTCAGGCTTGGAGGTGATGTCGTTGAACCTTTCAGCCATGATGATGCTCACATAGTTCTTGACAAGCTCCATCATCATGCCTACATCGGTGCTGTTGAGCTGTTCAGGCATAGGCTCGCTCTTCCAGAGTATTTCGATAGAGGACCTGGTGGCTTCAGGATCGGTGATGATGCCGACTACCGGCTCTTCGTTGTCAGGTATCTTGTAAGCCTCTTTAGGCTGCGGGTTTTCAACTGCAGGGATGTCCGCGAAAGTAGACTTGATTTTGGCCTCGACTGCATCGACGTCTATATCTCCGACAACGATTACTGCCTGGAGATCAGGACGATACCATGTATGGTAGAAATTGGTAAGACTTTCAGGCTTGAAGTTCTCGAGGTTTTCCTGGCTTCCGATAAGGGTGCATCCCGCATATTTTGAATCCCCGTAATAGTAAGGAAGCGACTGCTCGTGCATCCTCCAGTCGGCCGTGCGGCGGGCCCTGCGCTCTTCGATGATTACGCCTCTCTCCTTGTCGATCTCTTCAGGATCGCAGGTCACATAGTGGGAATAGTCATGCAGGATGAGGAGACATGTGTCGATTACACCCTCGCGGACGAGAGGAATGTTGTTGAGCATATAGACTGTCTGTTCCACACCGGTAGATGCATTGATGTTCCGCCCGAACTCAGCTCCTATGCTCTGGAGATATTCCAGGATGCCCTTGCCGGGGAAGTTCTTGGTTCCGTTGAAGCACATGTGCTCGAGGAAGTGGGCCAGACCATCCTGGTCAGGCGTTTCCTGAATGGCGCCGACATTGGTCGCGAGATAGAATTCCGCCCTGTCTGCAGGCTTGTCGTTGTGCCTGATGTAGTAGGTAAGCCCGTTTTCGAGCTGCCCTTTCCTTACAGCAGGGTCGTTGGGCAACTGGTTCTGCCCGAACACCGTCATGGCCGCAAAAAGGGCCATGATGAAAATAAAGATTCGTTTCATATCAGATTTTTAATTGATAAATAATGTCATTTCCATAGGACAATTCATTTGTGAAATGCCAAAATTCTACAATTTTACTAAAAGTAAAGGACAATACAAAATTTTCCGTATCTTCGTGAAGATACGCACATGCGGATACTCACGAAGATTTTTCTTGCAGTGGTGCTGAATTATTGATTGTCAATTATATAAAATATTTTTTCTCCTGATGCCCGGTAGAAATTCCATGATAGATGATTCCAGACTGCGTGTTTTTGAAGCGGCAGCTTCTGAAAAAAGCTTCACAAGGGCGGCACGCATCCTCGGTATAAGCCAGTCTGCTGTCAGCCAGAGTGTGGCGGAGCTGGAGAAGCGGCTTGGCGTGCCGCTTTTTGAAAGAAACCGGGGAACTGTCATCCTTACTTCTGCCGGGCGTGAATTGCGTGAATATGCCAGGAAAATCATTTACTGGTACGATGCAGCCACGGAAGCTTTCAAAGCGGGAACAGCAGCGGATGCGGGCCCCGTCAGAATAGTTTCCGGACATGACCTGGTATCTTCCGTACTGCCTGAAATCCTGCGTCCTTATACCGGAGCCGGAAGCCGGTACCGTTTCGATATTGTATCGGCTGCTGATGTCCTCTCTTCAAGGCATGGGGCTGATATGTATCTGTGGAGCCGTGTCTGTGGAGATTCCGGTGCATCTTCCGGAATGAAGCCGGCGGCAGTGTCGTCAATATGTGCAGTTGCCTGTCCGGCCGACAGAAACGCCTATGGCGGGGTTTATGACCTTTCCGACATAAAAGCGGACAGACTGGCCGTATGGTCCGGAGTCACCCTTCCTCATGACTGCTCCTCAAAGGTGTCATTCCGCAGCGACGTGCCCGGTGCAATAGTTTCCAATGTCCTTGCTACAGGGGATACAGTCGGGATACTTCCGCTGTATTGCGTGAAAAAGGAATTGGCAGACAAGACATTGGTCCGTCTGCCAATCACAGATCTTCCCGGTCCGCTGGAAATTTGTCTGGAAGTTGATGCCGGATTCAGGGACAGCGCTTTCCAGACAGCTGTTTCTAGCAGGCTCAGGGACTTATTTCTCAAGTAACGAGTCCATCCAGCGTGCCAGCGAGGCTTCGAATTCGCTACGGGCATAGCCGAGATTGTCGTGGCTTACATATTTTTCTTTAGAGAATCCCCATCCGTGTCCGCCTTGCGGATAAACATGCATTTCAGCGGGGACATCGTTTTCTTTAAGTGCAAGATAGAAAAGTATGCTGTTCTTTACAGGGACAGTGGTGTCGTCGGTACAGTGTGCAAGGAAGACCGGAGGTGTGTCCGCAGATACGTTGTTTTCGAGAGAATATTTTCTGATCAGGCATTCAAGCTGCTCCTTGTCCTTTTCCCACTGGCTGAATGTCTTGCCTGTACGTCCGAGCCATTTGCTGTCAGGGCCGACAAGTCCTGTCCTGGTGCCTTCGTGGCTGATCTCCCGGTCAAGTGATATTACCGGGTATATGAGTATGGAGAAATCAGGTCTTGTCTGAGTGTCTTCATACAGGGTAGTGGCGCAGGCTGCAAGATGTCCGCCAGCCGAGAAGCCCATCACTCCTATTTGCCTGACTCCCCATTCCCCGGCATGTGCCCTGCAATATCTGAAAGTGTTCTGTACATCGGTAAGGGGGACAGTCCAGTGGCCGTTCGGAAGCCTGTATTTGACGACAGCTACAGTCACTCCTCTTTCTGTCATCCAGTCGGCTACGTAAAGCCCTTCGTTGAAAGACGATACGAACGAATACCCTCCTCCAGGGCATACAATGACCATCTGTCCGTTCGGTTTTTCCGGGAAATAGAGGTCGAACCTCGCTTCGGTGATCTTGCTGATGTTTCCGTAATTGTCTGTGGATTCCGGTTCTGTTATCCCGTTCGATTCTCCCGGTCCCCATGCCTCCGGCAATCCTTTTCCTGAATCCTGGCCTTCGGGGTAAAGCACAACGGTTTCAGACGGTCTGATGTCACAGCCTGGCTGTGCATTCGATACAGGACTGTACCAGAGAGATACTGCCAGCATTAGTGCCGGCGCAATAGTGGATTTGAAAGTGTTCATTTTATATGGTTTTAGAAAAGTCCGTCAAACTTACGAAAAAATCGGGCAAATGCTGTTTTTCCGCGTAAAACATGGATAATATATCGGCAATAATTCTAAATTTGGGAAAATTTACATGAAACATCCGCATAAATGATGACACAGGTTCTGCTGCCGGAGGAAAAAGACAGGCCACTGGCTTTTTATCTGGCTATGGAAGAATACATTGCATATAAATACGCTTCAGGGGATTATTTCTTCGTGTGGCGGACTGGCCCGTCAGTCATTTTCGGCAGGAACCAGTCTCTCGAGTCAGAGGTGAATCTGGAATATTGCAGGGCGCATGATATAAAGGTATACCGTCGCAAGAGCGGGGGCGGCTGTGTCTACTCCGACCGTGGGAATCTGATGCATTCCTGTATCACATCTCCGGAAAGGGACGCTGCTTTTGTGTTCCACCGCTACATGCAATGGGTGGCTCTGGCTCTTTCAAGACTCGGCGTCGATGCGCAGGTGAGCGGAAGGAATGACATAACTGTCGGAGGCAGGAAAGTCTCCGGCAACGCTTTCCACCTGCTTCCCCGACGATGCATCGTCCACGGCACCCTGCTTTTCGATACCGATATGAAAGCCCTGGAGCAGTCCGTCAATCCGCCGGAGGAGAAACTTGCACGTCGCGGAATAAGCTCTGTCAGGCAGAGGGTAGCGAATCTCGGTGACATGCTTGATATGGATATGGAGACTTTTGCCGGACATATTGTCAGATCAATGTGCGGCAGTTCCGTAATGCTGGATCCGGAGGAAGTGTGCCGGATAGAGGAAATGTCGCAGGAATATCTGCAGGACGCCTTCCTGACAGGAAAGGAGCCGAAACACTGACCTGTCATGTGCCCAGAAGCAGGAAGGAGGATGCCTTGTAATGACTGATTTTTGAACACATAATCAAAACCAATAACGATGGAACAACCGATATCAAGAACATGTCTTTACTACAGTCATGTGACCCTCGGGGCCAGGATGGAGCCTTTCGCAGGGTTCAGCATGCCTATCCAGTACACGGGAATAATCGAAGAGCATCAGTCTGTCCGGACTTCGGCAGGAATGTTCGATGTCTCGCATATGGGCGAAATCCTTGTCAGTGGACCGGATGCCGAAAAATATGTCAACTACTTGTTTACCAATGATGTCACTGATATGCCTGAAGGCAAGGTGCTTTACGGGATGATGCTTCATCCTGACGGGGGAGTAGTGGATGACCTGTTGGTATACAGACTTTTCGGGGGAAAAGGATTCCTATTGGTAGTGAACGCCGCCAATATAGCCAAAGATGTTTCCTGGGCATGCTTCCTGGCCGAAAAATATGATATCACGGAAGAGAACCTTTCGGAGGACTGGAGTGAAGTGGCACTGCAGGGACCGGAGGCGGAGAAAATCATGCTTGATGTAATGGGAATGGATGTAAAGGAACTTGCATTCTATACTTTCACTGATATAAAGTGGAAAGGTTATCCTCTTATAGTCAGCAGGACCGGTTATACCGGTGAAGACGGATTCGAACTGTACGGTTCTCCTGACGCTGTCTGCCATATCTGGAAAACTCTGCTGGATGCGGGAGTCCGGCCGTGCGGTCTCGGATGTCGGGATACACTGCGGTTTGAGGCCGGTCTCCCTCTGTACGGGCATGAACTGGGCGATACCGTCACGCCTGTCGAGGCAGGACTGGGAATGTTCGTGAAAACTGACAAGGGGGATTTCTGCGGACGGGATGCCGTTCTGAGGCAGAAAACAGAAGGCGTGACCAGGAAAGTAGTCGGAATCGAGCTGGCCGACAAGGCTATACCGCGTGCCGGATATCCTGTATTTGCTGATGGAGAGCAAGTCGGATATGTGACTACCGGATACCGTTCGATTTCTACCGGAAAGAGTATCTGTATGGCGCTTGTATCTGCCGGACATGCCGCTCTCGGGACTTCTCTTGAGGTGGAAATCCACCGCAAGCGTCTGCCGGGTACTGTCTGCAGGAAACGTTTCTACCAGACAAACTATAAGAAATAGCCGTCACGGAAAATCAATTGAAAACCTTAATAATTCCAGAATCATGTCAAAGACAATTGAAGGGCTTTACTACAGCCAGTCCCACGAATGGGTAAAAGTAGAAGGAAATACAGCACTTGTAGGAATAACGGATTATGCGCAGAATGCCCTTGGCAGCATCGTCTATGTAGACATGCCGCAGGAAGACGATCAGGTCAGCGCCGGGGAGGAATTCGGTGCCGTAGAAAGCGTGAAGGCCGCCAGCGACCTCGTATCTCCGGTATCCGGGACAGTGGCGGATGTGAACTCAGAGCTGGAAGACACTCCTGCGCTTCTTAATGAAAAGCCTTACGAAACGTGGATAATCAAGGTGGTGATGTCTGATCCGTCACAGCTGGACAGCCTTATGGATGCCAGGGCATATACCGAATACTGCGAAACACTCTGAACTTATGGGTTGCCCTTATTTTCCACATACGGAAGAAGATCTCAAGCTGATGCTTGACAAGGTCGGAGCCGTTTCCCTGAAGGATCTTTTCGCCGATGTCCCGGAAGAGTTCATTTTCAAGGGTGAATTCAACCTCCCGGATGCCATGTCTGAGATGGAAGTCCTGGAGAAGTTCCGCCAGCTGGACAGCCTGGACAGAAAACTTACGGTATTTTGCGGGGCTGGAGCTTATGACCACTATGCTCCAGCCGTGATAAATTACCTGCTTTCCCGTTCCGAGTTCCAGACAGCCTATACTCCATACCAGGCGGAAATCTCGCAGGGGACTCTGAGGTATATATTTGAATTCCAGAGTATGGTATGCTCACTGACAGGGATGGACTGTGCCAATGCTTCCATGTACGACGGCCCTACGGCTGCGGCCGAAGCCATGATGATGAGTGTGGCGGCTTCCCGCCGCAGGCGCCGCATCCTGATTTCTTCCACATTGCTTCCGCAGGTTCTGTCTGTGGTCAGAACATACGCGGACTATCATGGAATGGAAGTCTCTGAGATAGGACAGGACAGGGGACAGACTTCTGCGGATTCTCTTGCCGGCGGACTTGCTTCCGGTGATGTCGCGGGAGTGCTTGTGCCGGGCATCAACAGGTACGGCATAGTCGAGGATCTGACCGGGTTTTCAGATGCGGTACATGCGTCCGGTGCTCTTATGGCCGTGTACTCCGATCCTTCTTCACTGGCAGTAATAAGAACGCCGGGCGAATGGGGCGCGGATATAGCCTGCGGGGATGCCCAGACTCTGGGAATGCCGCTCTCTTTCGGAGGACCTTATGCCGGATTCCTTGCCTGCCGCAAGGAATATATGCGTAAACTTCCCGGACGTATTGTCGGTGCGACACATGACGCACACGGCCGAAGGGCGTTTGTCCTGACTCTTCAGGCCAGGGAGCAGCATATCCGTCGGGAAAAAGCTACCAGCAACATTTGCTCCAACCAGTCTTTAATGGCACTCTATGCCACTGTCTATTTGTCGCTTATGGGTGATGAGGGACTCAAGAGGGTGAATGACCTTTCTTATGCCGGAGCGCATTATCTGCATGACAGGCTGATTGCGACCGGATGTTTTGAGGAGGTATTTGACAGACCGTTCCTCAAGGAGTTCGTCCTGAAGACACGGATACCTGCGGAGCAGCTCCAGAGGGCTCTTGCTGAAGAAGGTTTTTTCGCTCCGTTGAAGACGGAAGAAGGTTATGTCTCGTTCTGTGTGACAGAGAAACGCTCGCGTGAAGAAACCGACCGGCTCATTGCCGTCATACGCACTGTCATATAACATCCGATACAGTCGGCGGAATCTCCGAACGGATGCAGTACCATCAAAAAGAACCGAACATTTCAAATGTGCAATCCATTAACCGACAACAAATATGAAATATTATGACAAACTGATATTTGACCTATCCAAACCCGGCAGGTGCGGATGCTCCCTTCCTGACAACAAGTGGGGGATGTCTGCCGATGACCTGCCGGATGGCTTGCGGCGGAGGACACCGGCAGGCCTTCCGCAAGTCAGTGAACCTGATGTTGTCAGGCATTATACGAATCTGTCCCAAATGAATTTCGGAGTCGATACCGGTTTTTATCCGCTGGGCAGCTGTACGATGAAGTACAACCCGAAAGTCAACGAACAGGTGGCTTCCATGCCGGGGTTCGCAGCCCTTCATCCTCTTCAGCCGGAGTGGACGGTCCAGGGCGCATTGAAACTCTATTATGATTTGTCCAGGGCTCTTGCCACACTTACCGGCATGTCTGACTTTTCCCTGAACCAGTTTGCCGGAGCTCATGGAGAGCTTACAGGTCTGATGATAATGAGACAGTATCACCGTCTGCGCGGAGATGAAGGGAGGACCAAAATCATTGTTCCTGACAGTGCGCATGGCACCAATCCTGCGAGCGCAGCCGTCTGCAGCCTTTCTGTCGTGCAAGTCAAGTCTCTCGAAGACGGCACAATCGATGTCGGGGCTCTTAAAAGCCTGCTTGATGACAGTGTCGCCGGAATAATGATGACAAATCCCAATACTCTTGGCCTGTTTGAAACGAATGTGAGAGAAATAGCAGGTCTTGTCCATGGGTGCGGCGGCCTGCTCTACTATGACGGAGCCAATATGAATGCTCTCCTTGGACAGGTGCGCCCCGGAGACATGGGGTTTGATATCATGCATCTGAACCTGCACAAGACATTCTCTACGCCTCACGGAGGAGGAGGACCAGGTTCCGGTCCTGTGGGAGTAACCCCGGCGCTTGCCCGCTGCCTGCCGTATCCGCGTGTCGTCAGAAAGGCGGACGGGAAGTATGCTCTGCTTACTGACATGGATTCATGCGGAAGGATATCCGGATTCATGGGCAACTTCAGCGTGCTTCTAAAGGCCTATGCCTACATACTGATGCTGGGAAAGCAGAATGTAAGGAATGTCGGTCCGTATGCGGTACTGGCTGCCAACTATATAAAGGAAAGCCTGAAGGACTGCTACAAACTTCCGATAAACGGGCTGTGCAAGCATGAATTCGTTTTTGACGGACTGGCTGAAGATAACGGAGTCACCACTCTGGATGTAGCCAAAAGGCTGCTTGACTACGGATTTCATGCACCTACCATTTATTTCCCTCTGCTTTTCCATCAGTCTATGATGATAGAGCCTACCGAGACTGAATCCAAAGAGACCCTGGATGCTTTTATCGGTGTCATGAGGAAAATATCGGAGGAAGCGGAAGAAAATCCTGAGATTCTGCATTCGGCTCCGCACAATACCCCTGTAGGGCGTCCTGATGAAACGGCTGCCGCCACGCATCCGATATTGAAATATAGTGATTTGCAGATAAAATGAACAGAACGGATATAATCATTGTCGGGGCCGGGCCGGGCGGTTATGAGACCGCCCTTCTGGCTGCCGGCCGTGGAAAGACCGTGACAATCATCGAGTCCGGCCATGTAGGCGGCACTTGCCTGAATGAAGGGTGCATACCGACCAAGTCTCTGTGCCGGAGCGCTGAAATCATAAGGGAAATAGGGGAGTCAGGGACTTTCGGAGTCATGGCTGACGGCTGTAAAGTGGATTTCCATGCGGTAATGGAGCGCAAGAATGCTGTCGTGGAACAGCTGCGCGGCGGAGTGGAGGCCTTGCTCGGACACAAACTCATAAGTCTGGTGCGGGGCAGGGCAACTTTCAAATCCGCCGATACGGTGTCAGTGGACGGTGTGGAGTATACGTCATCGGACATCATCATCGCAACCGGCTCAAAGGCTTTCGTACCTGATGTCCCAGGGACAGATGATCCTGATGTAATCACATCCCGCGAGCTGCTCAGTATGGGGTCCCTGCCTGAGCGTCTCTGTATAATCGGAGCAGGAGTAATCGGACTTGAATTCGCTTCCGTAATGTCTGCGTTCGGAGTGCAGGTAACGGTCCTTGAGTCCTGCAGGGAAATACTTCCTCGTTTTGACCAGGATATATCCAAGCGCCTGAAACAGTGCCTTTCCAGATCCGGTATAGCGATAGTCAACCAGGCTGTTGTGCAAGCTGTGGAGCGTGGTGCCGACGGGCTTGAGGTGAAATATGACCTGAAAGGAAGGACCGAGTCTGTCTTTGCTGACAAGGTCCTCGTCGCTGTGGGGCGCAGGGCCGACCTGCAGGCTATGAATTTCGGTGATATCGGGGTGAGGATGACAGGGAAGGGAATAGAAACTGATGCCGACATGCAGACCAGCGTACCGCACATCTATGCCATAGGTGATGTCGTGGGGGGATACATGCTTGCCCATGAGGCTGTCGCACAGGGGAAAAAGGCCCTGGATCATATTTGCGGCATAAGGAATGACATTGACCTGTCAATTATGCCAGCAGCCGTATTTACAAGTCCGGAAGCGGCATGTGTCGGACTTACCGAGCAGCAGTGCAAAGAGCAGGAAATTCCGTATGTATGCCGCAAGACTTTTTTCCGCTCCAACGGAAAGGCAGTCTGCATGGACCAGACCGACGGCCTCTGCAAGTTGCTGGTGAGCCGGGACAGCCAGGAGAGGATTCTCGGGTGTCACCTGATGGGACCGCATGCTTCAGACCTTATCCAGGAAATTACGGCCCTTATGTCGTGCGGAGCTCCTTTGCACAGGCTTGAGTCCATAATACATCCGCATCCGACATTGAGTGAAGTCTACCTGTAGCGACAGGCAGACTTCACTATGACAAAAATGTGCGGTTTGAATTCTGTCATTCTGTCCAGTCTGATGCCTTGGACATCTTTTCGCGTATCTTGCCGGTTGCCAGATTCCCGATACTGCCGGTATGGGTATGGTTGAGTTCTGACGCCTTATCCGGAGCGGCTCCGCTTCCGTAGCGGAAAGTCCCGTTGTTGACTTCTATTCCTACAGCCTTGTAGGCGTCCCTGAATGGTGTGCCGGCAAGTACCCTCCTGTTGACCTCTTCTACCGTGAACAGGTAGTCGTATATGTGATTCTTCAGGATGTTTTCATTTATCCTTATGTTGTCGAGCATGTAACAGGTCATTTCAAGACACTTGTGCATAAGTTCCAGTTTCGGGAAAAGTATGTCTTTAAGCAGCTGGAAGTCCCGGTGGTATCCGTGTGGCATGTTGCTGCATAGCATTGATATTTCGTATTCGGCGCTCATGATCCTGTTGCAGTTCCCTCTCATGATTTCCCATACGTCAGGATTTTTCTTATGCGGCATGATGCTGGAGCCGGTTGTAAGTTCATCAGGGAACGAGATGAATCCGTAATTGGGGCACATGTACATACAGCAGTCTGCTGCGAATTTGTTAAGAGTCAGCGCTACCGCTCCTATGGCGGATGCTACGGCGCGTTCGGTCCTGCCTCTGCTCAGCTGGGCTGCGACGGAGTTGAATTCCATTGAACCGAATCCGAGCAGTCTTGTGGTCATTTCCCTGTCCAGTGGAAACGAGCTTCCATACCCGGCAGCGGATCCGAGCGGGTTCTGGTCGGCTACATTGTATGCCCCGTGCAGCATGTACATGTCATCTGCAAGGCTTTCCGCATAGGCTCCGAACCACATCCCGAACGAAGACGGCATGGCTACCTGTCCGTGTGTATAGCCAGGCAGCAGCACTTCCTTATATTTTTCGCCGAGTTTCTGGAGAATGTCGAAAAGCAGCAGGACCCTGTCTTTCACCTTCAGGATTTCATCCTTGAGGAACAGCTTGATATCCACCAGCACCTGATCATTGCGGGAACGGCCCGAATGTATTTTTTTCCCGATTTCCCCGAGCCTGCGTGTGAGAAGCAGCTCTACCTGCGAGTGAATGTCTTCGACAGAGTCCTCCAGTCTGAAGTCACCGTTTTCTATTTTGCGGAGAATCTGCTGCAGGCCTTCAGTCAGCTTTTCAAGTTCATCCGCAGACAGCAGGCCGATGCTTTCAAGCATTTTTATATGAGCCATTGAACCCTGCACGTCATATTTTGCAAGTCTCATGTCAAGAATCCTGTCATTCCCGACTGTGAAGTCTTCCACTATCTGAGTGGCTTCCTTCCCTTTGTTCCAGAGTGTTTCAGCCATTAGAGTTTCCTGTTCTTGTAGTTTTCGATTGCCTTGGGTATGATTCTTTCGTATGTGTCGCTTTTATAGAGCGGTGAAGAGATTATGAAGTCGGCCGTGCTCCTGTTTGTCGCAAAGGGTACATTGTAGAGAGATGCCAGACGCACCAGACTCATCACATCGTTCTGGTGACCTTGCATGATCAGGTTGTCGCAGAAGAATACCAGCATGTCTACACGGCCTTCTGCAATCATTGCCCCGATTTGCGCGTCTCCGCCCAAAGGTCCGCTCAAAAGACAGTGGATTTCCGGTATCTTGTCACCGAGAACTTCTGTCAATGCCGCCTTAATCAGTCTTCCGGTCGTGCCGGTACAGTACAGTGTACAGCTTTCAAATGAGCCTGCATTGAATTTTACCCAGTCTACCAGCTCGGATTTTCTGGCGTCATGCGCCACAAGTGCAATATTCCGTATCATATCTTTCTTCTCAAAATTAATAGTTACAGCAAAACCTTTTTATAAAATCAATATATATGCCAATCGCTTTTTCAATCTCGCTCACATATACGAATTCATCCTTTTTGTGGGATCTGGATGATTCTCCCGGACCCATTTTTATGGCTTCACAGTTGATTCTCATCCAGTCCGATGTTGTCGGAGATGAAAAAGTATTGATTCCCATTGACTTGACGCAGTCCAGCAGAAGGGATTTCTCCGGAGTTGCGGATGACTTGTTATGCAGGTTCCTCGCATTCAGACGGCTCTTGCAGATAGCCTGGAGTTCATCAAGTATTTCCTTGTTGGAATACTTTTCCGTAGGCCGGATGTCTATTACGAACCCGCATCTGTCCGGGATGATGTTGTGTGCAGTCCCGGCATTTATCTGTGTTACATTCATGTTTACATTACCCATTGACTTGGATACTTTGCTGAAAACATGGCTGCGCAGCTTCTCTATGTCTTCTATGGCTATGTATATTGAATTCACTCCTTCGTTTCGTGCAGCGTGGCCGCTGATTCCTTCGGCGACTGCGTCAATTACCAGCAGACCGCGCTCCGAAATTGCGGCTGACATTCCTGTAGGTTCTCCTATTATCGCCCATTGAGGGTAGGTGTAAGTCCCTGTCTTCCCGTCGTGGATGTAAAGTTCAATGCTTTCTGCCGGAGTGATGTTATGATAGGCTTCACTGATGATTTTAGGAAATTTAAGCCATACTCTGTCCATGCCGTCTTTTCCTGAGCGTTCTTCTTCCGCACTTAGGACAAGGATAAGGTTTATGGGCATGCGTTCATTGTAGAAATGGCGGAATGCCGCAAGCATTGATACTACTGAAGCTCCGTCATCATTGCTGCCGAGGCCGCAGACGAAATCATATCCTGTATTCTCCGAATGCATGTCCTGTCCCGTTTCTACTTTGGACGGGTCAGCGGGTATTACGCTTGCGGCTGCTTTGTAGTCAGGATTATAAGGGTCGAACGTGTATCCCTCTACCGGAGGGACGGTATCAATGTGTGCGTTGAGCATCAGGCTTTTCTGCGCAGGGTCAAAATATCTGTTGAGGACTATGATATTGTTCCCGTCGCGGTAGTATGCCATATTGCATTTGTCCAAAAATCCGCATATTCTGCTGCAGACTTCATCTTCCTTGAATGAAAATGACGGTATTGACACCATTTCCTGAAGCAGGCTTATGTATTCGTATACGTATAGACTTTTGTTTTCCATAGCCGGTAAAGAGTGAAATGTTTCTGATTCCCTTTGATGAAAGTCCTGTTTATAATGTGATTGCTGTTCCTCTTGTGTTTCCGAGATTTGCAGCATGTTTGATTACTACTCTGGATACTCCGTTCTGCAGGGCCTTGAAAGCGTTGTCCAGTTTCGGTATCATTCCGTCGGCCACACGGCCTTCGGCTTTGAGGGTTGTGTACAGAGCAGGGGTGATTTCCATAATGATGCTGTCAGGGTCATCTTTATCATAGAGTACACCGTCTTTTTCAAAGCAGTATGTCAGGACAGTTTCGTGTCCGGCTTCGGCCAGGGCTTCCGCTACGGACGATGCTATGGTGTCGGCGTTGGTATTGAGAAGATTTCCGTTCCCGTCGTATGTTATGGCGCACAGCACCGGAGTCATTCCTTGGTTGACAAGCGATTCCAGAAACCTGACATTTACTCCGGCCGGGATGATGTCACCGACGAAACCGTAGTCTGTTTCTCGCACTGTTCCGGATGCATCGTCCTTTGTTCCCGTAATTCTGACAGGAGGCCTTCTGGTAGCCCGGATTGTATTTCCGTCCGCTCCGCAAAGTCCGATTGCGTTGCATCCGTTTTTCTGAAGTGCGGCCGTAATGTGCTTGCTGCACCATCCTGCATATACCATTGTTACAATTTCAAGTGTCTGTGCGTCAGTAACCCGTCTTCCGTCAACCATTACAGGTTCCATCCCCAGCCTTTTCTGCATGGAGCTTGCCATTACACCGCCTCCATGGACAAGTATTCTTGCCCCTTCCATAGCGGCAAAGTCCTTAGCGAAGCTTTGGAGCATCTGCTCGTTGTCTACAACATTGCCGCCTATTTTTACTATGTCAATTTTCATCAGGCCTGTTATATTTGGTTCCGGCCGCGAATGTACGACAATTTTTGAAGTAATCATTTATCTTTGCGTTACAAAAATTTCTGAATATGAACAAGACTGTTTTCCTGATACCGGCGGCTTTGGCCTGCATCTTTTCCTGCAGCTGTCCGGACAATGAAATTGTCAGCAATATCATTGTGGCTGAAGGACATGTTACTTATCAGATGAAGAGCCTTGAACGTCCTTTCAAGGTAATGTTCATTTCCGACACACATTTTACCGTGGAAGACGGACGCGGCGAGCCGTATTATGATTATTCGAAGCGTATGGGAGGAAGCGCCGTAGAGCCGGAGAACTACGGAGTCACAAACGGAAACGACAAGCGGCTTGCCGTGTCTCTGGAAAAGGCTGTAAAAGATTCGGTAGAGCTTGTGATATTGGGCGGAGACATAATTAATTTCCCGTCAGAGGCATCGGTCGAGTATGTCGTGAAAATGATGGAAGATTCCGGGCTTGAGTGGGCCTATACGTCAGGAAATCATGACTGGCATTACGAAGGGGAGCCGGGTGTGGCGGCAGACCAGCGGGACAAGTGGGAGAGCTCTTCTATGAAACCTTTGTATCAAGGGGAAAACCCTTTATTCTATTCCAGGCAGATTAACGGGATCAATTTCCTTTTCATCGACGATTCGACCAATGAAATTACTGATGCCCAGCTGGAGTTTCTTGAAAAGGAAATAGCCAGAGGCCTTCCTGTGATTCTGTCAATACACATCCCTGTCTATCTTCCGGGCCAGAATATAGACTACGGGTGCGGCAGTCCGTATTGGAACAGGGATAACGACATATACTATGAAATAGAGCGCAGGGAGCCGTGGCCTGAAGAAGGGCATACTTCTACGACATACCGTTTCCGTGAGATTGTCCTGAACGAACCTTCTGTCATAGGAATATTTGCAGGCCATACACACGAATGGAAAGTAGACTGCCTGTCTGGCAAAATCCAATACGTATCGGGAGCAGGCAGGGATGGCCATGATGTCCTGATAAGCTTCGTGAAACTTTGACGGGACGGTTGAATTGCTTTCAAACTTTTTAACTTTGACACTCTGGAAACAGCTTACAATGCGCAGCTGCCGTTGCCGCAGTCTTTGCTGCGGGAGCCCTTGTATTCTGGGTGGCGGTCAAGCCAGATGACAGCGTATCGGCAGGTGGCGACAGGCTTGAGCCCGGTGGTGATGGCATAGTCATAGGCGGTCTTCACCAGTTCGGATGCGATTCCGCGACCGCCGATTTCTTCAGGAACGATGGTGTGACGGATATCCAGACAGCCTTCTTCAATCCGGTAGCTGACATGTGCGGTGAAGCCGTTGACAATTGTGTAGAATTTCCCTTTATCGGGTTCGTGAATAATGACCATCTTAACTGTTGTCTTCTTTGTTGGCTGCTTCTTCTGCAAGTTTTTTACGGTATGCATCCATGCGTTTTTTCCAGGCTGCGCGTTTTGCTTTTTCAGCTGCCGCTTTCCTTTCAAGATATTCTTCGTACTTTCTTTCCAGATAGTTGTCTGCCATACCTAAAGCCTTCTACGCCAAATTTTTCATAAATGTAGCAAAGAGTTTTGATTTTTAATAAGATTGTGTTAAAAATAAATTGATTTTTTATGATAATTGTATTTTTATCTTATAAATGCAACAGTATAAACGGCGCGTCAGCGCCAAATGTCGGCGATTATGAACAGACAGTTTAACTTGATGGCAGCTGCATCAGCGCTTTTCGCTGCTGTTTCCTGCGGAAATTCAGTAGAAGAGGCTGATGGGACGAAGACACTACAGTAGGACGGAATAAAAATCACCTGGATCCAGGACAATGCCGGAGAGCGTCTTATGGAAAGATCATCCGGAAATCTGCGCCGTACGATATGGATTTCCCGACTGCTCCGGACTTTTTATCTTGCAAGCAGAGGAAAAAGTTTTTTCATCCCGTATATAAGGGCTATGAAGCAGATTGCCCCTCCGACATATCCTATATACTGTATTCCCATCCCGTCGCATACTGCACCTCCCGCGAGAGCTCCGGTACCTATTCCGACATTGTATATTCCTGAGTATATGGACATTGCTACGGCTGTGCCTTGAGGTGCATTCCTGATGATTTCAGACTGGAACACAAGGTTGAAGCTGTTAATTGCAAGTCCCCAGAATACACACAGCAGGAATTCGGACCAGATACTGAATGATGCCGCCTGTAGCAGAAGAAGGAATACGCATATTCCGGATACGGCATATTTTATGAAAAATCCCGGCCGCTTGTCATAAAATTTCGAAAAGGAGATGCTTCCTATAATTCCTACGATGCCGAAAAGTGTGAGGATAAGAGTAACAGTCGTACTGTCCATTCCTGCTACCTGCCCCATGAACGGCTCTATGTAGCTGTAGCCTGTAAAATGTCCGGTGATGGCGATAACAGTGATGAGGTAGATTCCAAGAAGAGCCGGGGTCTTGAAAAGGGCAGGAAGTTTCCTGATCGAGAAATTGCTTTCTCCCGGCGTCTTTTTCAGGACAGCGGCGAGTATGCACAATATCAGAAAGGCTGCGGCCCCGATGATAAGGAAAGTCGCCCGCCAACCTGCGTACAGCCCGATGGTGCGTCCGAGCGGCAGACCGACAATCATTGCAATGGATGAGCCCGATACGATGAAACTCAGTGCCGTCGACTGCTTTCCTTCCGGTGCCGTTTTGACGGCAAGGGGTGTGACTATCGACCAGAATATGGCATGAGCACAAGCAACGCCCATCCTTGAGAGCATGAGCATGTAGAAGTCGGATGCAATTCCTGACAGCACATGGCTGACAACGAACAGTGCGGTTATCGAAAGCATCAGTTTCTTGCTTTCCGTCTTGGCAAATATCAGCATAAGCGGCAGGGAAGCGAGTGCTACTACCCATGCATATACTGTAATCATAAGTCCTGCATGTGATTCCGTTATGTGGAAATCGGCCGCAATGTCAGAAAGCAGTCCGATGGGGATGAATTCGGATGTATTGAATATGAATGCTGAAAAAGTCAGTCCTATGACAGGCAGCCAGGCTTTCAGCCCGTTTCTTCCAGATGTCATGACAAGTCCGTTTCAGAAAAGTTCGTCAAGTTTCTCATACAGGGCGGGGCTTTCTCCGGCAAATGCTCCGACAATCTTCCCGTCCGGGTCAATGATAATCTTGCTTGGGTATCCCTGGATGCCATAGGCAAGAATCACTTCCTGGCCGTCTCCGTTGTACAGATTTGTCCACGGAAGCTCATGCTCTGCAACCCCTTCTTTCCATTCTTCTTCCGTATCCCTGCAGTCGATGCCTACGAATTCAATCCTGTCCTTGTATCTGTCATAGTATTTTTTCATGTCCGGAATGCCCTTGATGCACCAGCCGCACCATGTGCCCCAGAAATCCAGCAATACATATTTGCCTTTGAATGAAGCCAGTGTCTTGTATTCCCCTTCAATGTCCTTCAGCCTGAAATCCGGAGCCTGCGCACCCGGCTGAAGGCTTTTCCAGTTCTGTTTTTTCAGGATGACATTCCTGTTGTATGATATGAGGTGATCAAGCACAGGAGCGATGGCGCTGTTACTGATGCTTTCGTCAAGCAGCCCGTATGCTTCAATACTTTCCTCGGCAGGCAGGAAGATGGCGGCATAGGCTGATGCTATATTGGCAGGCTCCTTTCTGACGAGTTTCATTCTGGCTTCATCAAGACTTTTGACCGCTGCCCGGACTTCTTCCCTCAAAGAGTCTATAGCTGCCGCATTCCTGTTGTCGAAAGTATAAAGCCCGTGCATCTGCTGCAGTTTTTCCATCCAGTGCCTTTCGGCCGCCTTCATCTCTGTCTGCCGGTTAAGCGCATCATACAGTTCAGTCCCTGAAATATCAGGAGTATTTACGCTGCCTGATACTGTCATTTTGTCCCCGGGCAGGAAAAGAATTCTCGTAGGGCACATTGTGATCATCTCGTCTTCGCTCCTCGGTTTCGGGATGAAGTAGACGTATGACGCCGAATCCGGTATCGAAGTTTCGAAGTATCCGTTTTTCAACACGACAGTATCGATGTATCCGCTATACTCTCCTAAGGCACTTGACACTTCAATGAGCAGCGTATCCCTGTCCATTTCAATACGTCCGGAAATGTTTGTGTTACTGTTGCTGCATGATGCTGCCGCAAGGCATGCCATGCCGGCCAAGGCTGATAATATGATATGTTTCATAGTCGGAACTGTTGTTTTCATGTAAAAAGGCGGGACCGTAAGCCGGTTTCTGTTTTTGAATCTGCCATTTATCTTCGCAACCTACCCCCTGGCAACGGACAGGCAATCCTTGACTGCCAGTATATTTGGTCTTGCAGCCCCCAGAACCGTACCCGCTGCATGTCGCCATACAGCGTCGTGAGCTCTTGCCTCACGTTTTCACCCTTGCATTTCCATGCGGTAGTTTTCTGTTACGGCGCTCCCGAGATTACTCCCGCCTGCGATTTCCGCAGTGGGGTGCCTTATGCTGTCCGGACTTTCCTCTATTGCGGAAAAAGTCCGCAATAGCGGCAGATCGTCCCGCCTTATATGTCAATTGATATTTATTTATAGCCGAGCCTTCGCTCCATGCTGTCGTTCTGACGGATGGTTTTCTGTACATCGCGTTCAAGAGCCGGAGTGATGTCCTTGCAGGTCTTGTGGCATGCCATTTCCAGAGAGTACATCCTTCCGATGCAGAAGTTGGTGTGCTCGCATCCGCTGCAGCAGTTCTCGTCAGTTTTCATCTTGTTCACGAAATCCGTATCCTCAAGAACGGCGCGCCCCATCTGGAGCATCTGGAAACCGCTGTCTATCACTTTGTCTGCATCTTTTCTCGTAGTTACTCCACCTACATATACCAGAGGCATGTCAGGAAGTGCCGCCCTGAATTTCAGGGAATCTTCCAGGAAGAAGAGCCTCTTGAAAGGTACAGTAGGGGATACTATGCGTCCGCCGATACGCACTCCAAGCTTCAGCCACCACTGACTCAGCGGCATGTAATGCGCTATTGCCTTTACCGGGAACTGACCTCTCATGACATACATGGGAGCCCTGCTGACGAAGCCTCCCGACAGCACCAGTGCATCGGCTCCGCATTTCTGCAGTTCTTTTGCGACTGTGATGCAGTCGTCGATTTCCATTCCTCCCTTGAATCCGTCCCTTGTGTTCATCTTGACGAAAATAGCCACTTTGCCTTTCCCGGCCTCCACCACAGAAGCCATGCACTCACGCATGAAGCGCATCCTGTTTTCGAGCGAACCTCCGTATTCATCCTTGCGGCGGTTGGTGTATGGAGAAAGGAACTGTGATATAAGATAGCCGTGTCCGGCGTGGATTTCCACTGCGTCGAATCCGGCCTTTATGGCAAGTCGGACGGCGTTCCCGTAAGCCTTTACCACATCATCGATTTCAGTTTTGTTCATCCCGTGTACGAAGGTGGGCGAGTAGAGGTTGAAGCCGCTGCTGGCTCCGTATGGCAGACACCCGCAGATTCTTTTATGGGACATGTTGCCGCAGTGCCCGAGCTGGATGGAGGCCTTTGCTCCTTCGGCATGGATGGCATCGGTAAGTTTCCTGAGTTCGGGAACTATCTCTTCTTTCATCCACAGCTGTCTTTCAAAGGAAAGTCCGCTTCTGCAGACAGCGGCATAGGCGACAGTAGTCATTCCGATACCTCCCCTTGCCACGGCGGTATGGTAGTCGAAAAGGGCTTTCGACGGAGAATTGTTTTCGCACATTCCTTCGAAAGCAGCAGACCTTATGGTCCTGTTCCTTAGTTCCAGCGGCCCGATCTTATACGGTGTGAATAACTCGCTCATCTTATTATAGTGTCTTTTGTCTCAAAAGTTTCCTTCAAATTTTTACCAGATGAAAGGAATCAGATTCTTTCTATGCAGGTCTTTGTATTCGTCTCCGAATTCTTCCTCATACTTTGCAGTGAGTGCCTTTGACCGCGGTGCTAGGTTTGCGAAAGTCCAGGCAGCGAAGAGCAGTCCGGCAGGAGACCATGTAAGGATTGCATATCCCACCCATTCGGTAAGTTCTCCGAAATAGTTGGCGGATGTCACGTATTTGTACAGTCCTTTGCGTGGAATGTAATGTCTGGTGTCTCCCGGTTTTCTAAGGTGTCTGATCACATAGTCGGAATCAAGGTTGATCAGCATTCCGGTGATGAATATAAGTGTCCCCGTTATGAACTGCGGACTTGCAAGCCATTCGGTATCATAGCTTCCGGCAGGGGCGTATTTATAAAGCCAGGCTCCGATAAAGTAGGTATTCACAATATTGAACACCATTCCCATAAGCATGATTGCGACCGGCATCCGGCCTTTACCTCTCATGAGCAGGGGGAATACGAAGGATCTCTGGAAATAGTGCAGAAGGAACAGTCCTGCCATGATATACAGGACGATACTGCTGTTTCCCGTACTGACTCCGGAGATGGCGTGCCTTACCGTGTACATGAGCATGAAAAAGAATGAAGGGCATTCCATTATCACCCATGCGGTCCTGTTGCTGATTTTAGGCCCCCAGCTTGGTCCTGACAGATAGCCGTAGCCCGCCTTGAAAAAGAACAGGGCGACGAAAACGACAACTGCCAGAACGGCCATGCAGGCCATCATTATATAATAGGTGTGCATATGAAATGATTGCAGATTTTGTCTGACAAAAAAACGGTGCAAAGATAATAAAGATTTTCTCAAATCACTTTTTTTGCCTACTTTTGTACCCCTGTTAACGTGATTCATTTTATTCTATGGCAAAATATGTATTCGTAACAGGCGGAGTCGCCTCGTCACTCGGGAAAGGCATTATTTCAGCTTCATTGGCTAAACTTCTTCAAGCAAGGGGATTGAGGGTGACAATCCAGAAATTCGACCCATATATCAACATAGACCCTGGAACACTCAACCCATACGAGCACGGTGAGTGCTATGTCACGGAAGACGGAGCTGAAACTGACCTTGACCTCGGACATTACGAGAGATTTCTTGGGGTACATACGTCCAAGGCCAACAATGTCACGACAGGAAAGATATATCATACGGTCATCAGCAAGGAAAGGGAAGGTGCATATCTGGGGAAGACAGTCCAGATCGTACCTCACATAACCGATGAAATCAAAAGGCGCATGCTTCTTCTCGGCAAGTCCGGCAAGTATGACATCATCATCACTGAAATCGGAGGAACAGTCGGGGATATGGAGTCAGAGCCTTTCATAGAGGCTGTCCGTCAGCTGCAGTGGGAGCTGCCGGAAGAGGACTGCGTTACCATACACCTTACCCTTGTGCCATATCTGAGCGCCGCAAAGGAACTGAAGACCAAGCCTACCCAGCATTCAGTACAGATGCTTCAGCAGAATGGAGTGCAGCCGGATATAATCGTATGCAGGACAGAACACAAACTCACACCTGAGATAAGAAAGAAGGTCGCTTTGTTCTGCAATGTAAGGCCTGGACACGTCATTGAATCGATGGATGCGCCTTCAATTTATCAGGTGCCTCTCAACATGAAGGCGGAGAAGCTGGATCAGCTTGTACTGGACCATTTCGGCATCAAAGACCTGCCGGAGCCGGATCTTACACAGTGGAACAAGTTTCTGGAGAAGCTTTTCCATCCGAAGTCGGCAGTCGATGTGGCCCTGGTCGGAAAATATGTCGAACTGCAGGATGCGTACAAGTCCATTCTTGAGTCCTTTGTACATGCAGGCGCAGCGAATGAATGCAAGGTACATGTACACAGCATCCACAGCGAGTTCCTGAGTCAGGAGAATGTGGAGGAAAAGCTCGGCTCTATGGACGCGGTGCTTGTAGCTCCCGGTTTCGGAGAGCGCGGTCTGGAAGGCAAGATAGTGGCAGTCCGCTATGCCAGGGAACACAACGTGCCGTTTTTCGGCATTTGTCTCGGCATGCAGATGGCTGTCGTAGAGTTCGCGCGAGATGTTCTCGGCTTTAAGGATGCCGTTTCAACAGAAGTGAACCCTTCCACTCCGGTACCTGTCATCGACCTGATGGAAGACCAGAAGAGTACCACTATCAAAGGAGGGACAATGAGGCTTGGAGCCTATGACTGCAAGCTTGAGAAGGATTCCCTTGCCTACAGGATTTACGGCAAGGAAATGATATCCGAAAGACACAGACACAGATACGAGTTCAACAACGACTACCTTCCGATGGTGGAGGCCGCCGGAATGAAAGCCTCGGGGAAAAATCCGGATACGGGTCTGGTCGAGATAGTTGAAATTCCTGCCCATCCGTTCTTTATCGGAGTGCAGTTCCATCCTGAACTGAAGAGTACGCCGGAGCACCCGCAGCCTATATTCGTGGCCTTTATCAAGGCGGCAGTCGAATATCACAAGCAGCATCATAGAAGCCCTGAGTCTTTGAAGCCTGAATCAGAGAAATGAAACGGTTTCTGAAAATATCGGCAGTCGTGTGCGCTGTTCTGGTTTCGTTCCAGTGCAGCGCACAGTTGAAAAGTTACCGTATCGAAGTCCTGAAGGAGTATCCTCACGATGTGACTTCCTATACCCAGGGACTCTTTTTTCATGACGGACAGATGTATGAAAGTACCGGAGTGGCAGGCGAGTCCACTTTCAGGAAAGTGGACATGGAGACGGGAAAACCTTTGAGAAAACTTGAATTCGCCGACAAGTATTTCGTGGAAGGGTCGGTAGTGCTGGGAGACTGCATCTATATCCTTACCTGGCACAACAAGGTGGCTTTTGTCTATGATATAAACACTTTGGAATACAAATCCACATGGTCATACCCGAGGGAAGGATGGGGGCTTACTACAGACGGGAAAAGCCTGATCGCAAGCGACGGATCCGCGACTCTTTATTTCATGACCCCGGATTTCAAGCCGGAGCGTCAGGTGACTGTGAAACTTCAGGGCAGGCCCATGAGACTGCTTAACGAGCTGGAGTATATCGACGGGAAAATCTGGGCAAATGTATATACGAGTGACATGATCCTGATCATCAACCCGGAAGACGGAAAGGTCGAAGCTACGGTCGACTGCTCCGGACTTCTTCCTGAAAAGCTGCGCAGACCTGATACGGATGTCCTGAATGGAATAGCTTACAATCCTGTTGACAGGAAACTATACCTTACAGGCAAGAACTGGCCCAGACTGTACGAAGTCAGGATAGTTGAAAAATAGTTGGGACCAAATTGATTGCTGATATGAAATACATTATCGCTGCACTGATACTGTCGTTATCGTTGATGTGCGGAAACATGACTGCATCAGCACAGTATAGCGATGTTTATAGGAAAGGGGCCGATTTGTACATGAATATGACAAAACTTTCTGAAGAACAGATATCCGGTATGCTGGCCGGTATGCAGGAATATACTATCGAGGATGTGCATCGGTACCGTAAAGGCTTCCGCACGGGCAAGGGTCTGCTCATAGGTTTCGGTTCATTGACCGGTGCCGGTCTTTTTACATTGGGCGTATCCGCAACGGGAATGCTGCTCGAAGGTGCAGCCTTCGGAATAGGGACAATGTTAACCGTTCCTTTCCAGGCTCTTGGCGGAGAATCGCCTGACATTTCTTATGAAAGCAAATTTCGCGGTGCAGCCGTTGCCGGCCTGTATGCTGCATGTGCCGGAGTTCTCGGCCTTGCTGCCGGAACTGCTGTGCTTTGTGCCAACAGAAACAGGTTGGACAAAGTGGCGGATTACTGCAATGGAAGAACAGCCGGCATGAATCTGGCTTTCGGAGCATGCGAAAACGGATTCGGCCTGAAACTGGAGTTCTGACAAGGAAATAACGAAGTTCATTTGCATTACTCTCGGCTTCTATGTATTTTTTTTCTATATTTGCAGCCGTTTTCGGGAAAAGCCGGGAACGGTTTACATATTTATTTGCGGGGGTACCTTTTACAAGGTTGAGAAATACCCATTGAACCTGATCCGGCTTATACCGGCGTAGGGAAGCAGTGATCTCATGCACGAACATAGTGCCCCCTTGCATAAATATCAGATTATGCGAGGTTTTTTATTTTCAGCAGCGCTCTGTGCGCTGATCCCGTTTGCTGCAGCAGCTGCAGAAAGCGAAGCGGATGGAACATCCGGAAAAGCAGACAACGTGTCTGCAGAAGAAGAAATCAATGACAAGCTCGACAGCGTTGTCGTATCCGCCTCCAGGGCGGGAAAGTCCACACCTGTGACTTATACGATGGTAAGCAAGCAGCAGCTCAGGCAGAACAACCCTATCAATTCACTGCCTATGATGCTTAACCTTCAGCCATCGGTAGTATCTGTAAATGAAGGCGGAACAGGACTTGGATACTCCAAGATGACCATACGCGGGAGCAAGGGGTCTCAGGTAAATGTGACACTTAACGGTATTACCCTCAATGATGCAGAGTCACAGGAAGTGTTCTGGGTGAACATACCCGCTCTCACCAACCTTATCAGTTCCGTACAGCTCCAGAGGGGGCTCGGCACATCTGCCAACGGTGCCGGAGCCTTCGGTGCCAGTGTAAATATGAGTACTGCATCGGTCACATCTGACCCCCATGTATTCGCTGAGGTCGCTGCCGGATCGTACAATACATTCATGACCACCGTATCTGCCGGCACGGGACTTACAAAGTCAGGAATCTATTTCGATTTCGCCTATTCCAGAAACTATACGGACGGCTATATCCGGAATGCAAAAGCCCGGGTACAGTCCGCTTTTGCTGCGCTGGGATGGATGAACGGAACCAACTCTCTCAGACTTACTTATCTTATGGGAGACCAGCATACCGGTATCACATGGAATGGAATCGATCCGGTCACTTACGAATCGGACCGCAAGTACAACAGCGCAGGAGAGTATACGGACGAGTTCGGCAATGTGCATTATTATGACAACGAGACCGACAATTACACCCAGCATCATATCCAGTTGAACTATACTCATCAGTTTCCGGAAAATGTAGTGTGGAGCTCCACTCTGAACTTTACAAAAGGAGACGGATATTACGAGAACTACAAGGCCGGAGAAGACATGTCCGACTACAATCTTCCGGAACTTCCTCCAAGTCCGGTAATAGATCCTGCGACCGGACAGCAGTTGACGGATGAGAATGGTGATCCGGTTTTCAAGGAAGGTGCGGATTTCATCACCAGAGAAGCGATGGACAACTATTATCTCGTCTTCAACTCAGATGTGAAATACACATCTGACAAGCTGAACTTCACCGGAGGAGTCAACCTTTCAAGATATGACGGAAATCATTTCGGCCATGTCCTCTGGTGCAGCGGTCTGGGTGACGGTTATGACTACAGCGCATATAACGGAAGCGATTCATGGTACCGCAACAACGGACTGAAGCAGGAAGCGAATGTATTTGCCCGTGCCGAATATACGCCTGTGGACTGGCTTACAGCGTATGCTGATCTGCAGTACAGAGGCGTTTCCCTGAAGATGAAAGGCCCTGATGATGATGCAGGACTGCTTGACTACAGTACCGCGTGGAATTTCTTCAACCCGCGTGCAGGTCTTACTTTCAGTTGGAGACCTGAACACAAGGCGTATATTTCTGCCGCAATGGGAAACCGGGAACCCGGCCGCAGCGACATCAAGGAGAATATCAAGAATGTAAACAGCGGAAACAGAGACGGAATATCGATAAGACCTGAACAGATGGTGGATATCGAGATAGGATACAGGTATACGGGCGGGAAATTCACCGCGTCCGCCAACCTCTATTTCATGGAATATTTCGATATGCTTCTGGAGACAGGCCGCTTGAGTGATGTAGGCTATGCCCTTAAGGAAAATGTCGGAAGAGCTTATCGCCGGGGTCTTGAACTGGCAGCCGCATGGCAGGCGGCATCATGGTTCAGGCTTGATGCCAATGCAACGCTCAGTACCAACAAGATTCTTGATTATGTGGGATATTGTGACAATATACGGTATGTAAGCAACGGTGCCGGTGAGACCGAACGTGATTATCCGGGAGGCCAGACTGCGGTGGAATTCGGGAAGACCGATATGCTCATGTCGCCTTCTCTTATCGGAATGATCCAGCTTTCATTCCGGCCTTTTGCTTCTGCCTCCGCCGGATCCCTGAAGTCCACGACCCTTGCCATCAACGGGAAATATGTAGGGAAGCAGTATATGGATAACACTTCGAGTGACGAGCGCGCAATTCCGGGGTACTTCGTTTCCAACCTTTCGATTTCCCATGAATTCAATGTTAAAGGCGGGAAATTTGGAATCAGCGGGTACATAAACAATCTGTTCAACAACATGTACTATGCAGATGGAGGTGCGTATAATATGTATAATATGGATACAGGGGAAGTTGAAGCTGATGTGTGGGTTTATCCCCAGGCTCCTGTGAACTTTATGCTGAAGCTGAGCTACAGGTTCTGAGACATAAAAAAAGCAGAAGCGGGAAGCTCTGCTGCATAATGTTTTCCTGTTGGGTTTTAAAGACATCCGCTGTCACAGCGGATGTCTTTTCTGGTTAGTTAGTAGTGTTTTCAATTATTAATGGTTAGTATATTTTTGCTTTAAGGATGTGCTAAGTTAAAAACTATAATTGAGAAAACAAATAATTTTTGAAAATTTTGCTTTCATTTTTAATCTTTGAGCAGACCGGGCCTCAGCCTTTTCGTCCGTTCGACGGCCTGTTCGTCCTGCCATTCTCTTATAAGCTTCGGGTTTCCGCTCAGAAGCACATCAGGGACTTTCCATCCGTTGAATTCTGCCGGCCTTGTATAGATCGGTGCGGAAAGCAGTCCGTCCTGAAAACAGTCACTCAGGGCTGAAGTCTCGTCCGTGATGGCTCCCGGGATCAGTCTTACGATGGCATCGGCCAGTATTGCAGCCGGTATTTCCCCTCCGCTCAGGACATAGTCTCCCACTGAAATCTCACGGGTTATGAGATGTTCGCGGATTCTGTGGTCTATGCCTTTGTAATGTCCGCAGAGCAGTATTATATTGTTTTTCAGGGAGAGTTCGTTGGCTATTCCCTGGTTCAGTATTTCCCCGTCAGGGGACATGTAGATTATCTCGTCATACTTCCTTTCGGCTTTAAGTTCTTCAATCATCATGTATACAGGTTCTACCATCAGGACCATTCCCGCGTCTCCTCCGTAGCTGTAGTCGTCCACCTGCTGCCTGGGCCCCTTCCCGTATTTTCTGAGGTTGTGGACATGTATTTCAACTATGCCGTTTTTCTGTGCGCGTCCGACGATGGAATTGTTCAGCGGGCTGTCGAGCAGCTCCGGCAGTACTGTTATGATGTCTATTCTCATTGCCTGATTGACTGTATGAAAAGATGTGTATATGTCTGATAACTTTGTGTAGTGACTGCAAAAATATAATTTTTTAGAAAAATTGGAGCAGACTCCAGAAGATTTACCAAAAAAAGGTATATTTGCAGGATTAAATTTTTGTAGAAACTATTAGCACACCATTTTATTATGAGTGAAGAGATTATTCCTGATGTTCCAGTAACGTCAGACGTACTTGAAAATGAAGAGCCGGCAGTCAATTATTCTGCACTCAGTCTTGCAGAACTGGCCGAAATGTTCCAGAAACTTGCAGTGAGCGAAGACCGCATGAAACGGTCAAAAGAGGCCGAAGCCGTCAAATCGGCTTTTTACAAGAGACTTCTGAAGGAAAAGGCGGAAGCAGGCAGCACCACTGATGTCCAGGAACCTGGCGGAACGGAAGAAGATGTGACAGAGCAGGAGGAAAGCAGTGCCGAAGAGCAGTCTGCAGCAGCCGGAACCGTATCTGAAAACCCTTTCGATGAGATCGAGCGCGGGTTCAAGGCTCTTTATAACGCTTACCGTAAGGAAAAGGCGGAGTACAACAGACAGCAGGAAAAGGAACGCGAACATAACCTTGAACTTAAGCAGGCTGTAATCGCAGATCTGAAGGCTTTGGTGGAGAAGCAGGAGGATGTGAATGCCACTTTTCCTGCATTCCGCGAGATACAGAACAGGTGGAGGACTATAGGTCCTGTTCCGGTACAGAGTTTCAGGAATCTTAATGATACATACCAGCTGTATGTGGAGCAGTTCTACGACATGGTGAAGATCAACCGCGAACTCCGTGATCTGGATTTCAAGAAGAATCTTGAAGTAAAGGAGAAATTCTGCGAGGCTGCGGAAAAGCTTGCGGAAAAAGAGAATGTGGTGGAAGCATTCAAGGAACTCCAGAAGCTGCATGAACAGTGGAAAGAGTACGGTCCGGTAGCAAAGCAGTTCAGAGAGGATATATGGAACAGGTTCAAGGCGGCCACTTCCGTAATCAACAAGAAGTACCAGGCGTATTTTGAAGGCCAGAAAGAGCAGTACGCCGAGAACCTTGCCGCCAAGACAAAACTCTGCGAGCAGGTGGAAGCCATTGCGGAAAAGGAAATCAGGAGTTCGGGCGAGTGGAATGACAGTACCAAGGAGATAGAGGATATCCAGAAGCAGTGGAAAGGGATCGGATATGCTTCAAAGAAAGAGAACCAGAAGATCTATGAGAGGTTCCGTGCCGCATGTGACAAGTTCTTTGAAAGGAAGAGGGAGTTCTACTCTGCATATAAGGACGAGATGAACGAGAATCTCCAGAAGAAGATAGCCTTGTGCGAAGAGGCCGAGGCCCTCAAGACCAGTACCGCATGGAAGAAGACTACAGACCAGCTGATCAATCTCCAGAAGCAGTGGAAGGAAATCGGTGCCGTTCCCCGCAAGAAGTCGGAAGCCCTCTGGAAGAGATTCCGTGCCGCATGTGACGAATTCTTCAACGAAAGGGACAAGCAGGCCAGACCTGAGAACGATTTCTACGGGAATCTTAAGGCCAAGAAGCATCTTATAGAGGAAATAAACGCATATGTCCTTTCCGATGACGATGATGCAAATGCAGAAGCAGCCCAGGATTTTGCAGCGAAATGGCAGTCTATAGGCTTTGTCCCGTTCAAGGAAAAGGACAAGATAGCGGCAGCATACAGGGATGCGATGAATTCGAAGTTCCCGGACGTATCCAGACGTTCACGCGGCCACGCTCCGAAGAACGAGAAAGAGAGGCTTGTACAGAAGTATCTGAAGAAAGAGCAGGATATAGTTACTTACGAGAACAATATCGGCTTTTTTGCGGCATCCAAGAATTCCGAGCCGCTTATACGACAGATGCAGGAGCGTATTGACAAGGCAAAGGCAGAGCTCAAGGAACTCGAACTGCAGATCATAGCGCTGGACAGCGCAGAAAACGAAAAATAGTATTTATTGGAGAAACGCCGTCAGGGTCAGGATTCTACAGAAGAATCATGTCCTGACGGCAGTCTTGAAATATTGAACGCAAATATAGATGAATAAGAATTCAGTTATTGGAATAGTTCTGATAGGTGTGATTTTTTTCGGTTTCACATGGTATCAGTCTAAACAGTATCAGAAACAGGTCGAATATCAGGCACAGCAGGACTCCATAGCCAGAGCAGAGCAGGCCTATATGGATTCAGTATGGAGAGCCCGGCATCCGGTAGACTCTTCGGCCACTGCGCTTCTGGAGCAGTCGGCCGCAAAACAGAGAATATACAAGGATACGCTGATTGACAATGCGCATAATGCCGAGGCTTCGTACCACATTCTGTCGAACGACAAGATAGAAGTAACGTTCACGACCAAAGGCGCCCAGCCGTACAGCGTGAAAGTCAAGGACTTTTACAACTACGACAGTACGGATCTGTATATTTTCAAGCCTGAAATGAGCCAATACGGCATTACCGTCTATGCCGGCGAAAATATAAATACAAAGGATTTTGTCTTCGAACTTGCCGAAAAGACCGATACGTCCATAGTCATGCGGCTTCCGTTTGCCGGCGGCGGGTATATAGAACAGAAATACACTCTTGCGGAAGGAAGTTATTCGGTCGACAACGATTTCTCCTTCATCAATATGGGGAATGTGATTCCGCGAAACGTTTCAATGTTTGACATTGACTGGAATGTCGTGATTCCACGCATGGAGAAAGGCTACAGGAACGAGAAGCAGTATTCGAAGCTGAACTACATGTTCCCGGGCGAGAAAAAGCCTGTCAGGGTCGGTGTGGGACGTGACGATGACGCACGTGTGGATGCGAAGATATCATGGTTCGCTTTCCAGCAGCAGTTCTTTTCCGCCATAATGAGGGCAGACAGCGATTTCTCTTCGGGAGATTTCGTAATTCGTTTCTTTGAAGAGAATGACCCTTCCCATAACCTTATGGCATGTTCGGCAAAGATGCGCTCCGATTTTACTGTAGGGCCTGACGGTAACGTTACTGTACCGTTTCACTTCTATTTCGGCCCGAACCATTACCGTACTCTGAGAGATTATGACCAGCATTACGAGAGAATCATTCCTTTGGGAGGATCTGTAATCGGACTTATCAGCCGGGGAGTCATTATCCCGACATTCAATTTTCTGGGTAAGTATATTGCCAATTTCGGTGTGATTATCCTTATCCTTACCGTCTTCATCAAGCTTATCGTATCTCCTCTGACAGTCAGGTCCTACATATCATCGGCAAAGATGGCTGTCATAAAACCTGAGGTGGACAAGCTGAACGAGAAATATCCGAAGCAGGAAGACGCATTGAAGAAGCAGCAGGCGATGATGGAGCTTTACAGGAGGGCGGGAATCAGCCCTATGGGAGGATGTCTCCCTATGCTGCTCCAGCTGCCTGTCCTGTATGCGATGTTCCGTTTCTTCCCTGCTTCCATAGAGCTGAGACAGCAGCATTTCTTGTGGGCGGATGACTTGAGCGGTTTTGACTCGATACTTGACCTCCCGTTCAACATTCCACTTTACGGAGACCATATATCCCTGTTTGCCCTGCTAATGGCCATTTCCATGTTCCTGTATTCGAAGATGACTTCAAGCCAGATGTCGAATGATCCGAATATGGCCGGAATGAAGTTCATGAGCGTGTGGATGATGCCTGTCATGATGCTCTTTATCTGCAACAATCTTTCCAGCGGTTTGAGCTACTATTATCTTCTTTCAAACCTTATCACCATGTTCCAGACCTGGTTCGTGAAAAAGTTTGTCGTGAAGCCGGAGAAGATATACGCCCAGATGGCTGCAGCGGCAGTCAAACCTGTGAAGAAATCCAAGTGGCAGCTTCGTCTGGAAGAAGCGCAGAAGATGCAGCAGCAGATGGCCAAAGAACAGGCAAAGAAACGAAGATAAAGCTATATTATGTCAGACGTAGCAGACGCTATAAAGAAACTGCATAAGGAACTGCCGCCGGAAGTGACACTGGTGGCAGTTTCCAAATTCCATCCTGTCCAGGCGGTTATGGAAGCATATCAGGCAGGTCAGAGGGTTTTCGGCGAAAGCCGTCCGCAGGAGCTTTTATCCAAGATCCAGGCTTTGGGTGAGTCTGCTGCTTCGACCGGAAATCAGGAATTGTATTCGGATATCAGATGGCATTTTATCGGTCATCTGCAGACCAACAAACTGAAGATGGTCCTGCCTTATGTGTCCATGGTGGAGTCTGTCGATTCCCTGCACCTCCTGCAGTCAATAGACAGATGGGGGAGTGAGAACGGAAAAGTCACGGATATCCTGCTGGAATACCATATAGCATCAGAAGAAACCAAGCAGGGATTCGGCGCAGACCAGATCAGGGAAATCCTATTGTCTGACATACAGTACAGCCATGTGCGTATCTGCGGACTTATGGGCATGGCCACTTTCACTGACAACGAGTCTGCAATCAGGTCTGATTTTTCCCGTCTGGTCGCCTTGCGTGACGCTTTGCTGCCGCAGTCGGGAAATTATCCCAATCTTCCGGATAATTTCGGCCTGCTGTCTTTCGGAATGACTCATGATTACAGAATCGCTGTGTCGATGGGAGCGGACATAGTGCGCATAGGCACCCTTATTTTCGGGGAACGAAGCTATTGACATGAAATAACCTGAAACGATATGGAAAAGCGGCAGAAGAAATCCTTTGCGAAAAAGTTTGGCATCGTACAGAAAAGTGCAAGACGCAGTCTCAGACGCGATATCCTTGCCAGAAGGCTCAAACTGCAGCGGGAGCTTGAGTACAAGCGACTTATGAGAATCAGACGGAAGTATGTTCCGCCATACACGCATTGCAAGAACTGCGGCACAGAGCTGAAAGGCATGTATTGCCACAAATGCGGACAGTATGCCCTTGATGCACGCCAGCCTTTCTGGAAATATATTCTGCAGTATTTCGAGAATGTGTATCAGTTCGATACAAAGATATGGAACACTCTTTGGATGCTGTTCCGCCGTCCTGGATTCCTTACGACTGAATTCAATGCAGGGAAAATCGCGTCGTATGTCCATCCGATGCGTCTTTTCATGTGTATCACCCTGCTTTTCTTCATCGGTTTTTTCATGGTCATCGGAGATACCGTGGACAGGGCCATGTCAAAACTGAATTCCGAAACAGTTATTGATGCACTGGAAGAGGCATCTGCCGAAGATTACAGCGTAATGGCATCCATGTTCGATAAAGATACAGTTGTAGCGATTGTCGTTGATGTGGAAGATGTGAAAAGATTTCCGGAAGTTTTCGACCTCATCGGCTATGCTGCAAAGGATTCTCTGTCCGGCGACATCGGTGCAAAAGATACGGTAAAGGTAAGGATGCCGTCCGAGTATCTCAACACATTTGAATATATGGAAGACTGGTGCGGAGTGGGATTGTATGCCGCCGGCTTGCCTCAGATGGATGAGGATGAAACCCTGTTCATTGACGGACTGTTAGGTGTCCTTAGCGGATATGCCCCTCTGTTCTCCCTGTTTCTTGTTCCAGTAATGGCTCTCATGCTTAAAGGACTGTACAGGAAGAAGCACATGATGTATATGAACCATCTCGCTTTTGCACTTCACTGGGGATGTTTCTTCTACATAATGACAGCATTGTTCGTAATTGCCGGCGAACTGTGGCATTATAATGGCCTGACGTGGTATGTCTTCCTTGGAATCAATCTTTTGTATACCGCTGTTGCCTTGCATTGGGTGTACGGAAACGACTGGGTCAAGACTCTGCTGAAGACTGTTTTCCTGTATATGGTGTACTTCTTTATTGTCATTGTCCTGTCAGGTGTGTTTTTCGCATGGGCTCTTTACAGTCAGAAGGAGATTATGCCTTCGTCAATCGCAAACTGGTAGGCCCAGTTCTCTTATCATTGCTTTGGCTACGGCAGCAGATGCTCCTTTACCCCCGAGAGCCTTGCGTATGCAGGCATATTCGGACTGCATTTTCTGACGGTAATCCGGGTCCTCAATCAGGGCCCGGACTTCTTTTACAAGATTGTCCGCATTGCAGTCATCCTGAATGAATTCCTTGAACGCGAGACGGTCCACAATCAGATTGCCCAGACTGATGTACTTGACTTTCACTATTTTTCTGGCGATTGCATAGGTGATCTTGCTTCCCATGATAAACCCTACTGCCTGCGGTGTCCCCAAAAGAACGGTCTCCAGAGATGCTGTTCCTGAATTCACTACAGCCGCTTCGGCATTTCTGACTATGGCCTGAGTCTGTCCGAAAAGCACTCTTATACCCGCCTTGCACCCTTTCAGATAAGGTGTGTAGTCATCAATATTGCGGGCCGGAGCTCCTGCTATAATGAATTGATAGTCATGATACTTAGGAATATCGGCCATTTTTTCGGCGAACTCTCTGAGTACCGGCATCATTGTACTTATCTCTCCTTTTCTGGAGCCTGCAAGCATTGCTATTATAGGTTTGTCTGCCAGAGCATTGCGCTTGAGAAACTCCTCACGCGCTTCTTTTGATGCAGGTGAGTTGTCGATGGCGTCTATCAGTGGGTTGCCTTCATAGACGAAATCCACACCTTTCTTCCTGAAGTACTGTATTTCAAAAGGAAAGACAATGAACAGCTTGTCTACGTATTTCTTGAGTTTCTTTATCCGCCCTTCCCTTGAAGCCCATACTTTCGGAGCGATGTAGTAAAAAACCTTCAGGCCGTGTCTGTGGGCGAATTCCGCTATCCTGAAATTGAATCCGGGATAATCGATAAGTATCACCACATCAGGCTTCCATGACATGATGTCTTTTTCGCAGAACCTGACATTCCCGAGAAGCTGCCATGCTTTTCTGAACACTTCCCAGAATCCCATTATCGCCCCTTCCTTGTAGTGGCGGACCAACCCTCCGCCTGCCATGGTTTCTTTCCTGTTTTCAATATACACGCTGTTCATCAGGTCTCCGCCCCAGAAGCGGATTTCTGCATCCCTGTCTTCCGCATACAGTCCTTTCATGAGATTGGACCCGTGCAGGTCTCCCGATGCTTCGCCTGCTATGATATAGTATTTCATTCCTTTGTCTGTTGTGCAATTCTTGCCCGAAACGGAGCGGATACGATGCCTATTTGAAATCGATGTCAAATCCCAGACCCCTGATACGTTCCGCCTCCGGGTAATCGGTAGTGTCTATATTGTGGGCCGAAATGGAGATATATCCGTCTTTCATTATCCAATGGTCTGACCTGTGTGTGTTTTCAGGGTCATCTACATACTCTCCGACCATCATGTACAGATCTTCTCCAGGTTCTGCCGCCGGGCTGCTGCTCTGTCCGAGAAGCTCCGGTGTGATTCCCATATGGCTGTACACATCAGGATCCCATGTCTTGAACTCGCGGATCCATCTTCCCATACCCTGGAAGCCGGTCCGTATTCCCTTTATGCTCTCTGCCGGAATGTCAGGGAAATTCACATTGTAGTAAATGCCGCGTCTTTCCGGCAGATTTGACATGATCATCCTGAATATTTCCGGAAAATACTTTCTTATGGCGGAAAAATCAGCATCCGGGGCCAGTGTCGAGAGTGAGACTCCTATGGCGGGAATACCGTTCAGGGCCGCTTCCTGTGCCGCTCCGAGAGTGCCGGAGTAGCATGAGGCAGAGGATGCGTTGGATCCGTGGTTGATACCTGAAACCACGACATCCGGAAACTTGTTTTCAAATATGGTGTTGAGCCCGAATTTCACACAACTGGCAGGAGTGGCGTCCAGATATGACCATTTCACATTGTCCCGGTAGTGCTCAGGCAGGATGCCCGTATTCCATGTCTTTTCTTCGACTTCCTTGAAACTTAGTTCTTTATGTGCAATTTGCCTAAGCCCGAGAGAGACTGCCATTGACATTCCCGACTGGTGCTTTTTGGGTGCGATGACAGTCAGACTGCCAAATTGGCACATTATTTCTGACAGGACTTTGATGCCTTTGGCCTGATAGCCGTCGTCATTTGTGACAAGTATATTCATCGAATAGAAATTTGTGACAAATATAGTAGATAATCATTATTTTTCTTAATTTTGCACCGTTTTTGTAGGAAATCAGCCTTCGGAAACGAAATCTGAAATTTGTATTACTTTAAAATATTGGTAAAATGATTAAACTTGGTATTAACGGATTCGGCCGTATCGGACGTATGGTTTTCCGTGCAGCTGTTGAGAATTTCTCAAACGACATTCAGGTAGTAGGTATCAACGACCTTCTTGATCCAGAGTATCTTGCATACATGCTGAAATACGATTCAGTACACGGCAGATTCAACCATGAAGTTGCAGTTGAGGACGGCTACCTCGTAGTAAACGGCAACAAGATCCGCCTTACTTCAGAGATGGATCCTGCAAACCTCAAATGGAATGAGGTCGGAGCTGACGTAGTTGTAGAGTCAACAGGTCTGTTCCTTACTGACGAGAAAGCCCGCAAACATATCGAGGCTGGTGCAAAGAAAGTCATCATGTCAGCACCTTCAAAGGATGCTACTCCTATGTTCGTATACGGAGTGAACGACAAGACTTATGCTGGTCAGGACATCATTTCCAATGCATCCTGCACTACAAACTGTCTTGCTCCTATCTCTAAAGTCCTTCACGAGACATTCGGTATCAAGAGAGGTCTCATGACTACAGTTCACGCTGCTACAGCTACCCAGAAGACTGTTGACGGTCCTTCAAAGAAAGACTGGAGAGGCGGACGTGGCATCCTTGAGAACATCATCCCTTCATCAACAGGTGCTGCAAAGGCAGTAGGCAAAGTCCTTCCTGAGCTTAACGGCAAACTTACAGGTATGTCAATGCGTGTTCCTACCTCAGACGTATCAGTAGTTGACCTTACAGTTGAACTTGAGAAACCTGCCACTTACGAGGAAATCTGCGCTGCTATGAAGAAAGCTTCAGAGGGCGAGCTCAAAGGTATTCTCGGTTACACCAACGAGTCTGTCGTTTCAACTGACTTCCGCGGTGACTCCCACACTTCAATCTTCGACGAGAAAGCAGGTATCCAGCTTGATCCTACATTCGTCAAAGTCGTTTCATGGTACGACAATGAGTGGGGTTATTCAAACAAAGTTTGTGAGATGGCTCGTGTTATCGCAAAATAATTTGAATTCACTTCAGAATGAAAATAATGAGGTCAGCCAATCGGTTGACCTCTGTTTTTTTTCTCTGGATGTCCCTTAACGGACTCATTGGGTTTTTATGATTTTTTTAGTGGATACCAGTGTAAGTTCCTTGATTTTTACGTTCTTGAACCAGACTTCGTCCCCGTGGTCCTGAAGAAGGATATGGCCTTCGGAAAGGTTGCCGAAATCCGGCCAGTCACGGTATTTGCTGTAATCGACCAGAGCATCCCACATTTGGTTGTTGCGCTCATATTCAAGGAGTTTTGTCCCGTTGAGCCAGTGTTCCACGTGGCTTCCTTTCACTACTATTACGGCTGTATTGAATGCATTTTTATCGAATGGCTTGTCTTCCGGAGCCGGAATGAGATCATAGAGCGAGCCGCATTTGCGGTTGCCCGCCACACCGAGTTTTGCGTCAGGATGCAGGTCATCATCCAGAATCTGGAACTCGCATCCTATAGCAGAACCTGTCCCTTTATTCAGTTCAGGATCCACGAAATATTTTATCCCGCTGTTCGCTCCTTCCGTTATCTTGAAATCGACACTCAGGATGAAGTTCCGGTATGTACGGGTGGTGATGATGTCTCCGCCGTTTTCAGATTCGCCACCGTTGCCTTTTTCCACTTTCAGGATTCCGTCCTCTATTTTCCATCCGTTTGCAGGGAATCTGTCGAGTTTCGCTCCTCTCCAGCCATCGGTAGTCATGCCGTCCCACAGAAGTGCCCATCCTTCGGCTGCCTCACGCGGAGATATGGAGTTGTCAATCAGGTTGACCTGAGGCGTTTGTGCGGATACCGGAGTAAGGTGTTTTTCCACGTCACGGGTGCATATCCGGATGTCTTTCCAGCTGACGGTTTTGCCTTCAAGGGCAGGCTTGTATACAGCATGCACCTGCAGCGCGATGAATCCTTCCGATACCGCGTCATCCCACAGGTCGGCGCACGGCACACCATTCACCCATGTCCTTATCGAATTGCCGTACGCTTCGATGCGGGCCTTGTTCCATTCCCCGTTCCTGAAAGCGGACTTTGCAGCCGGATTTACGGTGAGAGGGTACAGCCAGCCTCTGTCCGCTTCATCATATATGCCTCCTGACCAAGCCCGTTCAGACGGGTCTATCTCGAACTGATACCCGTGTACGCGGCCGTTCTGGTAGTCTTTCGTACTGAGGCTTCGGAACTGTACTCCGGAATTGAGCCCGTCATCTACCTTGAATTCGAACTCAAGTATGAAATCACTGAAATTCCTGTCGGTTGCAAGGAATGTGTTCGGTGTGCCCATTCTTGAAATGCCGGTTATTACACCGTCGGAGACTTTGTATGTCGCCTTGCCGTTCAGTCTTGTCCAGCCTTTAAGGTTTTTCCCGTTGAAAAGCGGCTCCCAGTCCTGGGCATATGCTGCGGCAGAGAAAACCATGGCCAATCCTAAAATTGCAAATATCCGTTTCATATATTTTTGTTTGTTTTGGTATCAGATTCTGTAGAATTCTTCCCAGCCTTTGCGGGGAGCCTCACCTACGAGCATTGCGTTTGCGAATGCATTGTTCGTGATGGTCTTGGTCCTGCTGTCGAAGAACAGCTGGGTGTTGAGCCTTTGGGCAATTACTCCGAGCGAGAACACCTGGCTGAGCGGTCCGTGTATTTCGAAAGGGGAACGTGTCTTTTCGATGCCCTGACATGCAAGAAGAAAGTTCTCGAAGTGGTTTGACGGACTTTGGGGCACTTCAGGAAGCCTGTCTGCCATTTCTCCGGCTTTTTCATCCGGAATGATGGAAAGAGTGCTTCCGTGACTGCCTCCTTTGAAAGTCAGTTCTTTTGAGTATATTATTTTTCCTGGATTCAGATTTGAAGGTACGGCTTCTCCCTGATTTGTAGACGGAACTCCTTCCGTAACTGCAGATGCCCCGTAGCCTGCAGGCAGAGGAGGAAGGTTGTCTGTTCCGTCATACCAGGTTACATCTACCGGAGGCATGCTTTTCCTCTGCGGAAAGCGGAAAAGGATCGTTGATGAGTACGGATAGAAAAAGTCGTTGTGTCCTTCTGCTCGGAGCATGGTGATCTCGTATGGCAAGCCCAGTTCAAGGAACTCATGTGCAGAGTCGAGGATATGTGCACCCCAGTCGCCGAGAGCGCCCATTCCGAAGTCGTACCAGCAGCGCCAGTCTCCCTGATGATACTTGGAATTGTATTCATGGTATGGCCTTGCACAGAGCCATGTGTCCCAGTCCATTCCTTCTGGAACCGGCTCTCCTTCCGGCATCCTGTAGATTTTGGCTGCATCCCATTTGTGCCACCTGCGCTCGTTGTTCATGTGGGCTGTAATGGCTGTCACGTCCTTGATGATTCCGGCGTCCATCCATGCCTTGAACTGGAAATAGTTGGCCTCCGAATGACCCTGGTTTCCCACCTGCGTCACAAGTCCGGGATGCTTTCTGGCTGCTTCCATCATGAGTTCGGCTTCGTAGAATGTGCGAGCCATAGGTTTCTCGACATAGACATGCTTGCCGTTGGCTATGGCAAGCATCGAGATGGGGAAATGCGAATGGTCCGGTGTGGCAATCGCCACTGCTTCAAAATCATTTGAAGCCTTGTCAAAAAGCTCTCTGAAGTCCCGGAACTTTTTGGCTCCAGGATATATTGCCTGGACTTTCTGTGCCTGCTTCCCGTCCAGGTCGACATCACACAGAGCTGTCACCTCGACCATTCCTGTCTTTGCGAATTCGCTGATAATCTGCTCGCCTCTGTTGCCGATGCCGATATAGGCGATTTTTACTTTGCCTTTGCTTTTCGGAACCCCTGAAGCGGCTTTTGCTGAAAACAGACCGTCATTTGCTCCAAGTGCCAGACCGGCCGTAGCCATGCTCACGGTCTTGATGAAATTTCTTCTGGTTACCATTTTTCAGTTAAGTTGATTAGTGTTTATTTGTTTTGTTCGGACAAGATTCCGATTCCTGAATATTGTAAATATAGGAATTACTTCATTGTCCGCTGAAAAGTCCGAACAGTTCGGCGTCGATTTTATCCGTAATCGCGGAGAAGTCTTCCGGCCTGTTTTCGAAGTCCAGACTGTCAGCGTCAAGAGTAAGGATTTTACCCGGGTATGTACTGATCCATTTTTCATAGCGGTCGTTGAGTCCGGCCAGATATTCGAGGCTTATGCTTTTTTCGTAGTCGCGGCCGCGCTTCTGTATCTGCGATACAAGATGTGGAATGGAGGATTTAAGGTATATGAGCAGGTCCGGGAGCCTTACCATGGACATCATGACGTTGAAAAGGTCCATGTAGGTGTTGAAATCCCGTTCCGAGATGTTTCCCATGTCCTTGTTGTTTGCGGCGAAGATGTACACGCCTTCGAGGATTGTCCTGTCCTGGATGACGGTACCTTCCTCCATGGTGATTCCGAGAATGTCCTTGAACCGCTGTGTCAGGAAATACACTTCCAGGTTGAATGACCAGCGGTGTATGTCTCTGTAATAGTCTTCGATGTACGGGTTGCGGGTGATGGCTTCGTATTTCGGTATCCACCCGTAGTGCTCCGAAAGCATCCGGGTCAGTGTAGTCTTTCCGCTTCCGATGTTTCCTGCTATACCTATATGCATAATGTTCCAAGTTGATTTGCGAATACGAAAATAAACAAAAAATCCTTATCTTTGCGCCCCGTTTATTAAAGCTAAGAAAGGATATGGGCAGGTTCAAAGGCATATTGTACGGTATGGCCACATCAGTCACTTTCGGACTGATACCGCTGTTCACCCTTCCTCTGATGGGGAAAGGAATGGTTTATGATTCGATACTTTTCTACAGGTTCTTTTTTGCATCCATAGCTTTGGGTACGGTGATGCTTATAAAGAAGGAATCGTTCAGGATAGACCCTAAAGATCTGCCGGTATTCATCCTGCTTGCCATATTCTATACGTTTTCGTCGCTTTTCCTCCTGTGCGGTTACGGATATATGGGGGCCGGGGTTGCGACTACGCTGCACTTTACGTATCCTGTGTTCGTGACTCTGCTCATGCTTTGCCTGTTCAGGGAAAAGGCGTCCTGGCTGACGTGGGTGGCCATAGCTCTGGCAGTGTGCGGAGTGGCCATGCTTTCCCTGCCTTCTACAGGCATGTCGGCTGATGTCAAGGGAATAATAATCGTCCTTCTTTCAGCTGTGGCTTACGGCAGTTATATAGTAGGGGTGAACAAGTCCCGGGTACACAATATGAACAGCCGGAAACTGGCTTTCTACGTGTTTGTTTTCACAACGTTGATATTCGGAGGCAAGACTTGGGCTTCCGGTGATTTCCAGTTGCCCCCGGACCTTCCTTCGGTAGGCAACATGATTCTTCTGGCTGTCCTTCCTACCGTCGTTTCCAATATCACCCTGGTCCTTGCCGTCCAGAATATCGGAGGTACGCTCACTTCTGTTCTGGGGGCTCTGGAGCCTCTGACGGCAGTGTGTATCGGTGCTCTTGTCTTCGGTGAGGATTTCACTCTGCGCGAAGGGGTGGGCATACTGCTGGTGCTGACGGCGGTGACGGTAATCATTCTGACCGGAGTCATCCAGGGTACAGTGAGCAAGGTGTTCAGGAAAATCCGTCCGAGACACGCATAGAAACCGTTTTTTCAGATCAGGATACTATGTTTTCTGCCCTCAGTATACGCCCCTCATATATGGAAGATCTGATGACTCTTATGCCGCTGTATGGCCGGGCAAGGGATTTCATGGCTGCCAACGGCAATGCGCTCCAGTGGGTCAACGGATATCCGTCGGAAGATCTGATAAGGAGTGAAATTGAGGCCGGACACTGCTATGTCTGCGAAACATCCGACGGCAGGATTGCCGGGACTTTCTGTTTCATCATCGGGGATGACCCTACTTACAGGATTATTGAAGACGGGCAGTGGTGTGCTACGGGACCTTACGGGACAATCCACCGGCTTGCTTCATCCGGTCTTGTGAAAGGTGTTGCCGATGCATGCATATCGTGGTGCTGGAGCAGGATCCACAATCTCCGGGCAGACACTCATGAGGACAATATCGTGATGCAGAATATCCTTTCCCGCAACGGCTTCATACGGTGCGGCGTCATTTATACAGACAATGGTTCGCCTCGTATTGCCTACCAGAAAAGTACTCTTTAGCCGGTTTCCGCGGCCACGGAACATTTCCTCTCTTGCTCTTTTTCTGACGATTTACTAACTTTGACAGGTTTTGAAAATTCGGATTATGGAAAATCTGTCTAACGGGACGCTGTCCATTGAAGTGTCAGGGCATGGAGCAGAGCTCTGCAGCATCAGGAAAAACGGTATCGAATATCTGTGGCAGGCAGATCCGGAGTACTGGAAAAGACATTCTCCGGTACTGTTCCCGATAGTGGGAAGCCTGTGGAACGGAGTTTACAGGTATGGCGGGAAGGAATACGCCATGAGCCAGCACGGATTTGCCCGGGATATGGATTTCCGTCTGCTTGAAAAGGCTGGAAACGAAGTCCGCTACAGACTGGAGGCGGACGATGCTACTCTGTCCGGGTATCCGTTCAGGTTTGTACTTGAGATAGGCTACCGTCTGGAGGATAATAAAGTACATGTGCTGTGGACTGTGCATAATGCAGACAGCACGACGATGTATTATCAGATAGGAGCCCATCCTGCATTTTATTATCCTGATTTCGCTCCTGCTACAGGACACAGGGGATATTTTTCATTCGGCAAGGCGCAAGACACTGTATTGCAAAAAGGCGGGGCAGGTCCTGACGCGGCTATGGAGCCTGTCAAAGAGCTGGAGTATATTCTTATCAAGGAAAAAGGGTGTGCCGACACGCAGACAGTTTACCGCAGGCATCTTGAAGACGGTATGCTCCCGATAGACACACACATATTCGACAGGGACGCGCTCATACTGGAAAACGGACTGGTAAACAGAGTCACTCTTCATGCTCCGTCCGGAAAGCCTTGGCTGGCACTGACTTTTGATGCACCGGAAGTGGGCCTTTGGTCTCCTCCGTTCAGGAATGCACCGTTTGTCTGCATAGAGCCGTGGTACGGCAGGTGTGACAGAGCCGGCTTTACCGGAGACATAAGCGGAAGGGACTGGATACAGAGTCTTGAAGCAGGAGAAAGTGCCCGGATGTCCTATACAATTGAAATTTTTTAGCATATTCCCCGGCTTTGGCTGAGGTTAGATATTCAGAGCCGTGCCGCTCAGGATGACCGGGCAGACAGCCCCGGATTCCGTCCGGAGTGCACTTATGCGGGCGTACTGACGGAAAAATCTTTATATAAAACAACTTAATGAATACCAATTTATGAATCAGTTTGTACAGAATTACGCTGACGGATTCATGACGGATCTCGTCGCAAAGAACCCGGGTGAGAAGGAATTCCATCAGGCGGTAAAGGAAGTCCTTGAAAGTGTAGCTCCCTATATTGTGGAACATCCTTACCTTATGGACCAGAAAATCCTTGAGAGGATAGCGGAACCTGAGAGAGTGATAATGTTCCGTGTCCCATGGCTTGACGATGAAGGGGAAATCCATATTAACAGAGGTTACAGGGTGCAGATGAACAGTTCCATAGGCCCGTACAAGGGTGGATTGCGTTTCCATCCGAGCGTGAACCTGAGTATAATGAAGTTCCTGGCTTTCGAGCAGACTTTCAAGAACAGCCTTACGACACTGCCTATGGGTGCAGCAAAAGGCGGTTCGGACTTCAATCCCAAGGGGAAATCCGATAACGAAGTGATGCGTTTCTGCCAGAGTTTCATGACCGAGCTTCAGCGCCATGTGGGTCAGGATACGGACGTTCCTGCAGGAGACATCGGAGTAGGCAGCCGCGAGATAGGCTATCTTTTCGGACAGTACAAGCGTCTGCGCAACGAATTCTGCGGAGTCCTTACAGGCAAGGGACTCAACTGGGGCGGAAGTCCTCTGCGTCCGGAAGCGACCGGCTACGGTACCTGCTATTTCGCATCGGCTATGCTGGCTACGCGCGGTGAATCGTTTGAAGGAAAGACGGTCGTGATATCCGGAGCAGGGAATGTGGCGCAATATGCTGCCCAGAAAGCCCTTCAGCTTGGTGCCAAGGTAGTGACGCTTTCTGACTCCAACGGATTCATTTATGATCCGGACGGAATCGATGTGGAAAAACTTGCATACGTATTCGAGCTCAAGAATGTCTACAGAGGCCGTATCAAGGAGTATGTGCAGAAATATCCTGCAGCGCAATATTTTGAAAACCGGCGTCCATGGGGGATAAAATGCGATATCGCCATGCCATGTGCGACTCAGAATGAAATCAATGCGGAAGAGGCAAGGCAGCTGGTGGCCAACGGATGTATCTGTGTGGCTGAAGGAGCCAACATGCCTTCAGAGCCGGGAGCAATAGAAATTTTCCAGCAGGCAAAGCTCCTGTATTCTCCTGGAAAGGCTTCAAATGCAGGCGGGGTCGCCACTTCAGGCCTGGAAATGACCCAGAATTCCATCAGACTGAAATGGACAGAAGAGGAAGTGGATGCACAGCTGCACAGAATCATGACTGATATACATGAGGCGTGCGTGAAATACGGTACGGAACCTGACGGATATGTCAATTATGTCAAAGGAGCCAACATCGCATCGTTCATTAAAATCGCCGATGCCATGATGGCCCAGGGACTAGTATAATTATATTTTATAGAGCCACTTTTTCCTGAACAGCCTTATCAGGAAAATGACGCCCCTGAAACACAGTTCTATACACATCGCAATCCAGACTCCTTTCAGACCGAGAGAAGGGGCCAGGACAGCTGCTATGCCCAGTCTGACGGCCCACATGCTGCCAAGATTCATTATGCACGGAATGAGAGTGGAGCCCGCTCCGACGAAAATCCCGTAGGCTACGATGGATGCTGCGTACATCGGCTCTGCGAACGCTTCGATTCTCAGTACGGATGCGCCCAGATCCGTCACCTCCTGCACCGGTGTCATTATCCCTATTATTGCGGGTGCGGCAAGATACATGATTATACCCATAACGGCCATGACAGCCATACCCATGAAGACAGTGATTTTAGCGAAGCTCCATGTCAGATCTTTCCTTCTGGCCCCGATACTCTGTCCTACAAGTGTGGTGGCTGCGTCTGATATGCCGTATCCCGGCATGTAGCAGAGGCTCTCCGCTGTGATGGCAAACGAGTTGGCTGCTATGGCTATCGTACCAAGCGGGGCTACGATGACAGTGGACATTATCTGCGCCCCGCACATGATCATCCTTTCAAGCCCCATCGGGATTCCGATTCCGGCTGCATTCCTGAGGCATCTGGACGTGGGCATGAATGATCCTTTGTGGCGGGCGATATCCAGTTCGTTGGACCTGAAGCATAAGCAGTACAGCATAAGGGCTGCGGTCACGAGCATGGCTGCGGCCGTTCCAAGCGCGGCTCCTTCCACTCCAAGCCCTGCTCCGGGCATCCTGACTGCAAAACCCAGGATATTGATGTCACGTGTCGGGAATATGAAAAAGAAATTGAATATGACGTCCAGTATGCACATGAGGATGTTCAGCATACTCGGTACTTTCATGTTCCCGCTGCTTCGCAGCATCCCGCTGGCAAACACATTGAGCTGGAAAGCCGGCAGGAACAGGATGAATATCCTGAAATATCCGCTTGCATCTGCAAGTATGCTTTCGCCGCCTCCGAGCCAACGCGGCAGAGGACCGCTGACGGCAAGTCCTATGGAAGTCAGTATGATGCTGAAAATCAGAACGGAAGATAGCCCCTGTCTCAAGACAGACCGGGCGTTTTCAGGGTCTTTTGCACCCAGAAGGTGCGCTGTCTGTACCGAAAATCCTGTTGATGCAGCGGAACTGAGTCCCATGAACAGCCATGTCGTCGTGGATACCAGACCGATCGAAGCCGATGCTTCGGCTCCCAGACTTCCTACCATTGAAGCATCGATGAACTGCATCAGAATGGATGACAGCTGGGCCATGATGGCAGGAATGCTCAGCTGGACGGTGAGTTCCAGCTGCTGCCGCATGGTCATGGGCTCACCGTTCCTGATGAGCTTCAGCAAATCGTTTTTCCCGGATCCGGACATACAGGACTGTTAAAACGGTGTCCGGATTATTGGCGCGGAACCACGGCAAGGAATTCCAGGTCAGTGTCAGAGTCGTTGACCAGGCTGTGTGTATGTCCTTCCGGACAGTAATGGCACATACCTTCCCTTACATCGGATTTTTCTCCGTCAAAGATGACAGATCCGTGACCTGAAGTAATGAAAATCATCTCGCAGCTGTCTGTATGGGTATGCGTTCCGATAGATGCGCCGGGAACGAGACGTGCTTTCATGATGCGGTTTTCCCCGTCAAAGAACATTCTGGCCGCAAGTTCCTTTTCCCCTCCCTTGAAATTCGGGATGACGGATAGTTCGATTTTATCGAAATCTATATTCATGTCAAGTCTGGTTTTTGCGTGCAAATTTAAAGAATAATTGCAAATGCCGCTCATAATCCCGGCCACCAGTCTTATCTTTGCATCCTGTGACGCCGAGAGCACTGTCGGCGCGTAAATAATCTGTTGTATAAAATGAATTGGTTGATGCTTATTGTGGCAGGATGCTTTGAAGCCGGTTTTGCATTCTGTCTGGGAAAAATGAAGGAAGTGACCGGAGTCGAGTATTATTTGTGGGGAGCAGGCTTTCTGATAAGTCTGGGTCTTAGCATGTTCTTGCTGGCCAAGTCGGTGCAGACCATTCCTATAGGGACGGCATATCCTGTCTGGACCGGCATAGGTGCAGTAGGTACTGTCCTTCTTGGGATATTTTTCTTCAACGAGCCTGCAGGTTTCTGGCGTCTTTTCTTCATTTCCACACTTATCATCTCTATTATAGGGCTGAAGATGGTTTCTTCTAACTAGAAGCACGTATGGCTTCGTACCAAGATCGGCAAATTTTCATGTTGATATGATAATTGTGTTGAATATGAAAAAGTTACATTCAATTTTCCTTTTGTTTCTCGCGTGCCTGCCGGTGTGGGCGCAGAGGAATATAGAGTTTTCAGTACTCCAGTGGAACATTTGGCAGGAAGGTACGGTTGTACCCGGAGGCTATGATGCAATCGTGGATGAGATTGCCAGACTTGAGCCGGATTTCGTTACATTCAGCGAAGTGAGAAATTATGACGGTTCCAGATACTGTGACAGGATAGTCGCCTCGCTTAAGGAAAGGGACCTTGAATACCACTCGTTCTACAGCTATGATTCCGGACTGCTGAGCAGATATCCCATAACAGATTCGCTGACTGTTTTTCCTGAAAACGGAGACCATGGAAGCATTTACAAGATGGTATCGGAAATCGGAGGACGGGAAATAGCCGTCTACACCGCTCATCTTGACTATCTTGATGATGCTTACTACAATGCCAGGGGGTATGACGGGTCTACCTGGGAGGAAATACCGGTGCCACGGACTGTTCTGGAAGTACTTCAGCGTAATGACGCTTCGCAGAGGGACGATGCCGTAAGGCGCTTTATCGAAGAAGCCGGAAAGGATATCTCGGAAGGCAAGCTTGTCATTCTAGGCGGGGATTTCAACGAACCTTCCCATCTGGACTGGACGAGAGAGACAAAGGATCTTTTCGACCATAACGGTCTGGTTGTCCCATGGACAGTGACCCTTCTTCTGGACAATGCGGGCTATGTCGATGCCTACCGCGCTCTTTATCCTGATGTTCTGGAGTACCCCGGATTCACGTTTCCCGCAGACAATCCTCTGATTCCGGTCAGCAAACTGACGTGGGCTCCGAAAGCGGACGAGAGGGACAGGATAGACTATATATTCTACTATCCGGATCCGGACCTGAGACTCAGAAGCGCCGTGATTTTCGGACCCAAAGGGAGCATATGCAAATCACAGCGCATTCAGGAGACTTCGGAAGACAGATTCATCGAGCCTCTCGGCATATGGCCTACAGACCATAAAGGCGTACTGACTACGTTCCGGCTAAAGGTCAGATAACTGCTGCCCTGTAATCCGGAAGTCCGGATAATGCCTGCTGTCTATTCCAGACAGGCATCCAGGTCGCGGATTATCTGTTCCTTGTCCATGTTCTGTCCTATGAAGACGATTTTCTGCATCCGGTCACCGTATTTCTCGTCCCAGTCCTTGTAGAAGTCAGGATCCTGCTTCATAAGCTGGAGCCTGTCTTCTTCCGGAGCCGTTGCATACCACTGGCCGGCTTCCCTTAATATTTTCTGTTTCCCGGCCTGCTCGAACATGTAGGACATGTCGGTATTGTCAGTGAAGTAGCAGATTCCTTTGGCCCTGATGATGCTTGAAGGCCATTTTCTGGCAACGAAGTTGTCAAACTTGTTGATGTCGAATGCAGGACGGCGGTAGTATACGAAAGTTCCTATACCGTACTCCTCGACTTCGCCTCCTTCATGATGGTGATGATGGTGGTGTCCTTTGTCATGTCCTTCTTCATGATCATGGTCATGATGATGCTCTTCGTGGTGATGTCCGTTGTGACTGTCCGGTGAGTCATCGTGGTGCGCTTCTATGTGGCAGCCGGGGTTGCGGGCCTCGATTTCTTCCTCTGCTGTAGCCTGGCTGTCGATTCCGCGTACCCAGCCTGCGGAAGTGGCCGCTCGGTCGAAGTCGAACATCCCGGTGTTGATGATCCTGTCCAGGTCCACATTTGCGTAGTCGCACTCGATGATCTCGGCACCGGGCTGCAGAGTCTTGATGATCTGTCTGATGCGGGCAAGTTCTTCCGGCTTCACTTCCGAGGCTTTGTTAAGCAGGATGATGTTGCAGAATTCTATCTGCTGGATTATCAGATTCTCGATATCTTCCTCATCGATACTTTTGCGTGTCAGACTGTCTCCACAGGCAAATTCGCTCTGCATCCTCAATGCGTCAACGACCGTAACGATGCAGTCCAGACGGCATATGCCATGTTTTGTATATGCCTCTCCGAGAGTCGGTATCATGCTTATGGTCTGGGCTATAGGGGCCGGCTCGCAGATTCCGCTCGCCTCGATGACGATGTAGTCGAACTTTTCCATGCACATCAGCTCATAGATCTGCTCCACGAGATCTGCTTTCAGCGTGCAGCAGATGCAGCCGTTCTGCAAAGCTACCAGACTGTCGTCCTTCTTGCCTACGACTCCGCCTTTCTGGATGAGATCAGCGTCGATGTTCACTTCTCCGATATCGTTGACGATGACGGCGAATTTTATTCCTTTCTCATTTGCAAGTATATGGTTTACCAGTGTGGTCTTACCGCTGCCGAGATAGCCTGTCAGCAGCAGGACCGGTACATTTTTTTTGTTCATTTGCCTGTCAGTTGAAAATTCTGTAGATTTTGCCTTCCGGTCTATTTCAATTGTTTGCCATCGGAAAATGCCTTCCCGGCCTTTTCTCCGATTTTAAGATATTCGTTGTTGAACGGGTCGAATATTATAGGTGCGGCCTTGGATGCATCCACTTTCCCGTTTTCATCGAGGACCCGTTCGTCGGCACTTACATTTACGATTTCACCGCGCAGGATACAAGTGTCGGGATTGTAGTCTTTCAGCCTGCATTCCATTGCCACAGGAAGCTCTTCTATGAGCGGAGCGTCCACGAAGTCCGATTTTACTGCGTGGAATCCGGCCCTGGCGAATTTGTCGGGAGTGTTGTTTCCTGATACCATGCCGACATAGTCACATGCAACGACATGTGCGGCATCTGCCATGCTTATGGTGAACGCTTTCCGTTCAAGGATGTTTTTCACGGTCTTATGACCTGCGCTAAGGCACAGGCTCACCTCATTCTGTTCACTTATACCGCCCCAGGCTGCATTCATTGCATCCGGAGTGCCGTCCTCGCCGTATGTTGCAATGATGAACACCGGCTGCGGATATGAAAGGGGTTTTGCCCCGAAATTCTTTCTCATAACGGAATATTTTTGATGTCTGGTGCCGATACAAAAAATGTACAATTACGGAATAACGGCACAAGTACTGCCAATTTGGCATTTATGGTAAGAGTATGTTTGCATTATCTTGGACTTCTTGAAGTAACGGAAATAATATTGTCTTTCCGTAAGGAGATCCTGATACAATGGGCTAATAATAATTTGGCGCGAATGCCGCAGATTCATTTATCAATCAGAAAATTCAGGATTTCGACAGTATATTCTTCAGAATACTGGTTGAAAGACGATATATGCCCGCTGTCAAATGTCTTAACCGTTGTCTTCTTTGATTTCCTGAACGGGATGTCACTGACAGAAGAATACCCGTCTTCCAATCCGACAATATATAATGTTTTCAGACGTCGGTTTTTATGTTTTCCCGGCAGATAACCCTCAGGGAGTTTTACGTCTTTTCCGTTTGCCTTGAGTTTATTTACCCATTCTGCGGGATCTCCTGCATAGCCGTCATATATTACGTGCGTGACAGGAATATCGGTGTCTTGCAGATATTCACTTATAATGATGGTTCCCATGGAAAGTCCGAGCAATACCGGCGCTGCTGACGTCTTTTTATAGACATAGCCTGCTACTGCAGCAAGGTCTGCCACGAATTCATTATGGAACAGACGGTCCCTGTCGATTTCAAATTCACTGCTTTCCCCGAATCCGCGGTAGTCATACAGCCACACATCCAGTCCGCATGCCTGGAAATATGCTCCCATATACAGCCAGTACCCCATGTTTCCTGCATCGGACTGGGAAATGATGACCGGGATGCCTGTCTCCTCTGACGGCAGATGCCAAACATTAAGGGTAGCTCCATCACTTGTGTCTATCTTCAGTTCCTCATATTCCAGCGAGAACTGCTCCGGGGTATAGCGATATGCCTTTTCCGGTTTTATTGCAAATGCCGGAGCAATGCCCAACAATATATAGATCAATGTAAATATCGGTTTCATCTTATAAATTTGTTATGTTATGGGGTAACTCATGATTACGAGTCATCCACTATTTGTGTATCATTACCAATTCTGAATGATTTCAAAAAAAGTCTCCACGGAGTACGCGGAGACATAGGAATAAAATCCTTCGGCATATAGCCTTATTGTGGTAAGATGTAGTACTTACTTCACAAATATAACTGAATTTATCTGATAATCAAATTCTTTTCATAAATTTACAGGAAAATGATTGTTTATGGAAAAAGTTATTGGCCTGGATTTAGGTACAAATTCCATAGGATGGGCTATTGTTTGTCGTAACGATGATTTGTCATATACTTTACTTGACAAAGGCGTCAATATTTTTCAGGACGGTGTTGCGCACGATAAAAGCGGAGAAAAACCCGCAGTGCAGGAAAGGACTGCGGCAAGAGCTTCCAGAAGACATTATTTCAGACGTCGGCTGAGAAAAATCCAATTGCTGAAAATATTGGTCGGTCAGAGAATGTGCCCGTATATATCGAACGAGGATCTTGACAACTGGAAACTTCATAAGAAATATCCTGTTTCCGATGACTTGATGGCTTGGCAGAGGACCGATGATGCTTGCGGCAAAAACCCGTATTATGACAGATACCGGTGCTTGACCGAAGTCCTGGATATGAACAATCGTACTGACCGTTATGCTTTGGGGCGGGCGTTGTACCATATTTCACAAAGAAGGGGCTTTCTCAGCAACAGAAAAGAATCAACGAAAGAATCTGACGGTACGTTTAAAGCAGGAATGCAAGACATTTCCAATGCTATTAAAAATGCAGGTTGCGAATATCTGGGAGAGTACTTCTATAAAATTTATGGTAGCGGGCAGAAAATCCGTAACAGATATACATCACGGATAGATCATTACAAGAAGGAATTTGATGCTATTTGCGCGAAACAGGCATTGGATGGCAACTTGAAAGAACAGCTTGAAAAAGCGATCTTTTTTCAAAGACCTTTAAAGTCTCAGAAGGGCCTTGTCGGGAAATGTACATTTGAAAAAAGCAAGTCCAGATGTCCGGTCTCGCATCCTCGTTACGAGGAGTTCAGGATTTGGTCATTTGTCAATAACATCCGGATAAGAACTTATTCCGACAGCAGTCCGCGCCCGCTGAATGACAGCGAAGTCAGGAAAATATTACCTTTGTTTTATCGGAAGAGCAAAAGCCAATTCAGTTTTGAAGATATTGCCAAGGCAATAGCAGGGAAAGGAAACTATTCTGACTTCAATGACAAGGCTGAAAAACCATATAAGTTTAATTTCAAGATGTATGCATCCGTGCAAGGGTCTCCAGTAACCTCCGGACTGAAATCAATATTCGGAGAGGATTGGGAAGACAACCTTTGCAACAGGTACATCCGTTCTGAAGGTAAGACACGGGACCAGATAATCAATGATGTCTGGCATGTGCTGTTTTCCTTTGACAATGATGAAATGCTTTGTTCCTGGGCAATCAGGAATCTTGGTCTTACAGAGTCTGAAGCTGATGTTTTCTGCAAAATAAACATTCCGCAAGGCTATGCATCCTTGAGTTTGTGCGCTATCAACAAAATCCTGCCATATCTTCGGGCTGGGTACAGATATGACGAAGCTGTGATAATGGCAAATCTTCCGGCAGTGACCGGATATGACACAGGAAGTGAAGAACTGGAAGAAGTCCGGGAAAACATATCGATAATTATAGAGGATCATTCAAAGAATCCTCTGGAAAACAAACGGAGCATTCAATATTATGTAGAGGATTATTTGAGAGGATGCCGGAATGTCGACTCCAGACATTTGTCCAGGCTTTACCATCCGTCCATGATAGAGGTGTATCCTCAGGTGTCTCCTGAAAACGGTGTCTGCAAATTGGGGTCGCCGCGAGTGTCCGCCATAAGAAACCCTATGGCTATGCGGTCTCTTTTCCGCCTCAGGAAATTGCTGAATGTACTTTTGCGGTCCGGGAAAATAGATCCGAAGACAACTGTTCAGATAGAATTTGCCAGAGGTCTGAACGACAGCAATATGCGGAAAGCAATAGAAAAATATCAGGGAGATCAGAAGAAAAAACGGGATGAGGCCAGATCTAAAATCCAAGAACATTTCGGGGAGCAGTACGAACCGTCAGACGATGAAATATTGAAATACATCTTCTGGAACGAGCAGAAACATAGATGCCCATATACAGGAAACGAGATAGGAATTGAGGATTTTATCGGAGGCAATCCCAAATATGACATAGAACATACGGTTCCCCGGTCTCTTGGCGGAGACAGTTCACAAATGAATCTGACATTGTGTGAAAGCCGGTACAACAGAGAAGTAAAGCGTGCGACCTTGCCGGCCAATTTGAGTGATCATGACAGAATCATGGCAATAATCGAGACATTCGGATGGCAAGACGAGATAGAGACGCTTAAAAAACAGATAGAAAGGACTAAGACATATTCTTCGACGAAAGAAGAAAAAGACAAGAAGATCCAGAGAAGGCATTACCTTAAAATGAGATTGGATTACCTTGAAGGCAAACTCAGAAGATTTACAATGAAGGAGGTGCCGGAAGGTTTTTCGAACAGGCAAGGTGTGGATGTCGGGATTATCGGGCGATATGCCAGACTGTATCTGAAATCTGTATTCAGGAATGTATATACGGTAAAAGGTGCCACTACAGCTGAGTTCCGTAAAATGTGGGGGTTGCAGGAGGCGTATGCAAAGAAGGAAAGGGACAGTTATGCCAACCACTGTATTGATGCCATAACGATAGCCTGCATTGGGAGGAGCGAGTATGAAGAATGGGCCAGGTTCCGGAAAGCAGAAGAATTGTACAGGTTCTCAAAAGGAGCAAAACCGAGTTTTCCGAAACCTTGGCCGACATTTACCGAAGATGTCAAATCCGTGTCGGATTCGATATTGGTACCGCACTATACTGCGTCGAACCAGTCGAAACATACGAAGAAGAAATTCAGGAAAAAAGGCAAGATCCAATATAATAAGGACGGAAAACCTATTTATATTCAAGGGGATTCCTTCAGGTGTGTCCTCCACGAAGCCACTTTTTACGGAGCCATAAAGAAAAATGATGAAATCAGGTATGTGGTCAGAAAGTCCCTTGATTCCCTGAAACCGGATGACATAGATAAAATCGTGGATGATGCAGTAAAAGAAAAAATCAATGAAGCGGTCAGACAGAAAGGTTTCAAGAAAGCCATAGCAGAAGGAATCTGGATGAACGAGACACTGCAAATTCCGATTAAAAAGGTCAGAGTTTACATTAAAGACAGACCGATGCGGCTTAAGCAGCATCGCGACAAGTCGCGACATGAATACAAGAGGTTTGTAAATGTGAAGAACGACTCGAATTACTGTATGGCCATTTATGAAGGTACCAATGACCGTGGAAAGGTTATACGTTCATATTCTGTTGTAAATAATCTTGATGCAGCTAAATTTTATAATGGCAAAACCCACAGGGATGGTATTGTGCGGCTCTCTGATGATAATGACTTGCCTCTGAAATGCATTCTCAAGATAGGTACGATGATTCTCTTCTATGAGAAGTCTCCTACGGAGCTGTATGAGTGCACTGACGAGGAGTTGTCAAAGAGATTGTATAAGGTTATCGGACTTACAACAGCCAATATCCGACAAGGAGACAAGATATATTCATATGGAGTGATAGTTTGCAGGCATCATCTTGAAGCAAAAAAATCGTCTGACCTAAAGGCGAAGAACGGCATCTGGAAGATAGGTGAAGATTATCGGCCTGTTATACAAGTTTTACATACACAGATAAAAGCGTATGTTGAAGGTCAGAATTTCGAAATATCATTGGATGGGCATGTAAAATTCAAACATTAGGTTATGCTTAAAAGAACACTGGCATTCACCAAACCATATCACCTGAGCCTGAAAAACCGACAGATGATTATTAAGGCAAAGGACGAGTCCGGATCCTGCACAAGCGTTCCGGTTGAGGATATCGGTTTTGTTATTCTGGAGAATCAGGAGATAAGCATTACAATGCCGCTACTAAATGCGTTGGCAGACAATAATGCTGCCGTTATCCTGTGCTCGGATAAGTTCATGCCTAATGCCATGTTCATGAATCTGGATTCCAACTCGACACAGGGAGAGAGTTTCAGAGCCCAGTTGTCTGCGACAGAGCCTTTGAAGAAGAATCTATGGAAACAGATTGTAGAGGCGAAAATCAGGAATCAGGCAGCTTTGCTGCGTAAGCTCGACAAAGACGGGGACTCTTTAAAACCATATTATCAAAATGTGAAGAGCGGGGATTCGGACAATAGGGAAGGCGTCGCGGCAAAGATATATTGGAATGAACTTTTTGATAATAACTTCATGCGTTTTAGGACCGGTCCGTCTCCAAATGAAATGTTGAACTATGGCTATACGGTACTTCGTGCCGCTGTGGCAAGATCTCTGACGGGATCTGGACTATTGCCGGCTATAGGAATATTCCACAGAAACAGGTACAATGCATTTCCGTTGGCAGATGATATAATGGAACCGTACAGGCCGTTTGTGGATGAGATTGTATTCCACTTGTATGCGAACGGAGAGAATAGTCTGAACAAGTATTCCAAGTCGGAGATATTGAAACTGTTGTATACTGACACATTTTTTGAGAATGTTACCAGACCTCTGGATATTGGACTCTCCATAACAACAGCCTCGCTTGCCAAGTGCTATAACGGACTGCAGAAAAAAATAATATATCCATTATTGAAATAATGTCTGAGAATCGTATAAATGCATATCATGTTATGTGGCTTTTTGTTTTTTTTGATTTGCCTGTCATGACTAAAAAAGAAAGGAAGTGTGCAACTCAATTCAGAAAGTCACTCGAAAAAGACGGCTTTTCAATGATGCAGTTTTCAGTATATGTCAGACATTGCCCATCAAAGGAAAATATGAATGTGCATATCAAGCGGGTGCAACTTGCGATCCCGGCGACAGGAATGGTAAGTATTTTATCTGTAACGGATAAGCAGTTCAGTGACATCAAAAATTTTTATGGAAAAGTTGAGAAAGCTAAATTAGCTGTACCTCAACAAATGGAACTTTTTTAGTATCTTGCAAAAAATCATCAATTACCACTTCTTTGGTATAGGTTTCAACGGTTTTATATGGTTTATGACGGTATATATGCCATGAAATCAGATGTTTAGAAAGCCAAGGTTGTGGTTTGATGTAGAAAAAGAATGAATTACAACCAACCTCATTTTCTTCTGTACATAAGTCATGTTGTGGTTTGATGTAGAAAAAGAATGAATTACAACCCGCCGGACGGAGTAGACATGTGAGGCATCGTTGTGGTTTGATGTAGAAAAAGAATGAATTACAACTATAAAAGTAGCGAAGAGAACAGCGGAAGCGTTGTGGTTTGATGTAGAAAAAGAATGAATTACAACTGCACCAGAATTGTGCGCATCATATGCAGCGTTGTGGTTTGATGTAGAAAAAGAATGAATTACAACTGACTATAGAAGAATAATCAGCAGCATCAGTTGTGGTTTGATGTAGAAAAAGAATGAATTACAACAATGATGAAGACAAGTCAGAAAGGGATTGAGTTGTGGTTTGATGTAGAAAAAGAATGAATTACAACTTTATATTTAAGTTACAAATGTTTTATGTAGTTGTGGTTTGATGTAGAAAAAGAATGAATTACAACACACATGATAAACATATGACCATAGCCACAGTTGTGGTTTGATGTAGAAAAAGAATGAATTACAACATTCCGTAACCGCAATATATTTGAATGGTTGTTGTGGTTTGATGTAGAAAAAGAATGAATTACAACGTAGTTGACGGAAAGGAAGTCACAGGAAGAGTTGTGGTTTGATGTAGAAAAAGAATGAATTACAACGTTTGGCGCGATAATTGAAATAATACATAGTTGTGGTTTGATGTAGAAAAAGAATGAATTACAACAATGGAGCGTCTACAGGTTCATTGGGTGTGTTGTGGTTTGACACTTGGAACCAATTGATCATGAATTTATGAAAAGATTAATTTTCACTGCCGCAGTGATGGCTGGATGCTTTTGTTGCGGCATTGTTTCCGCACAGGAAGTGCAGGACAGCTCTCAGGTACGCAGTCTGGATTCCCTTCTCTGCAGCATACGTAATGATGACCAGAGACTGCGTGTGGAAATCATGGAAGCTCTTGGTAAAGGTGATGTGGAGCGTGTGGTAGCATTGAATATGCAGATTGACGCTCAGGACAGGGTCAATCAGGAAACCGTATTTTCAATTCTGGATTCCTGTGGCATTCCGGACCATCTTTCGGATTCTGCATACAGCGCTGTTTTCCTTGTGGTCGACCATGCGGAACTTGCAGCTCAGAAAAAATATTTTCCCCTTATAGAAGAGGCGGCGGAAAGCGGAAAGATGAGCGCAAGCGATGCGGCCACTCTGCAGGACAGGATATTGATGAGAGAAGGCAAACGTCAGATATACGGTACACAGAATATAGTTGTCGGCAACGGAAATCAGCCGACAGCGTATGTCTGGCCTGTAGAAGATCCGGAAAATCTCGACTGCCGCCGCTCTTCTGTCGGACTGGATGGCATCCAGGATTGGATTCCGGAGTTCAAGGCTGCCTCAGGTATGGATCTTGTCTATGATAAAAATTTGACAGTCAAAAAAATACGGAAACTTCAGAAACGGAATCCCATGATTATGGAAGATAAATGAGAAAGTGAATCATCTTAAAAACCGATAAAATTCAACATTGACATGAAAAGGTTGTTATATGTCGCAATGATTGTCCCGTTGATGTTCTGCTTGTCATGCGGGAAGATGGTAGACTGGGCCGCTGTAAACCTGCAGGTGTATGTTCAGGACAGTGCAGGAAGAGACTTGCTGGACCCTGAAAACGGAAATTCATGGGCAGAAGGAACTACGCTGGCTTTCCGGGGGAAAGAGTCCGTTCTTGACTTGGGCGGCGGTACTTTGACAAAAGATTACATGCCTGTTTTTTATGGCTTCCGTATAGAGAAGGACGGGGACAGATACTGCATGGTATATGGAGAAGTCGATGGCGGCATGTCTTATAAAAATGAAGAGTTCATAATCCGCTGGCCGGACGGGACTGAAGATGTCATATCCCTGACAAGAAGGTTGAATGAAATCACTATTAATGCCAGGAATGTGTGGAGACTGAACGGTAAAAAGACGGATTTCCCTATAGTGATAGTAAAATGAAATAACACCAAATCCCTTTATTTTGCGTAAGTTTACTCCTTGTTTTGATAAATAAGTCGGTATGGAACAGAAAAAGTATTGGTGGAAAACCGTGGCTTCTTTTTTTCTGGTGCTTTGCACAATGCCTTTGGGACATGCCCTGATGAAAATAATGGAGTCAACCATGTCCGCAACAGCGCTTCACTATTCGGCGTTTGCCATGGGGGCGGTCGGACTTGCGATGGTGATTTTCGGGGTGTTCGTCAAAGGAGACACAAAACAGACCTTGTGGGGGCTTTTCGGAGGCCTGCTGTTCTGGACAGGCTGGGTGGAATTCCTTTTCGCTTATTACGCAACACGTTACGGAGTGCATTATGACTTGATAGGGACGGGTACAGTCTCCACCGTTACCGAATATCTGAACGGCATAGGTGTCTCCAATGAGACTTTTATCAATGGCGTAAATATCAAGGATATGACGGTAGAGCAGCTGAAAAGTCTGACGGGTTCACGTCCGGAATATCTGATAATGCCCGCGACTTTCGGCATCTGGATGATGTTCATGGTCCTGTATCTTTTCAATACCCGTTCGGGCTGTCATGCTTTCAACTGGCTCCAGAAGGTTCTGTTCCGTGGAAAGAGGGAGGAGATTGTGCCTCATTCCATGTTACATCATGCTTCCGTCACCACTTTCCTGGAACTTAATGTGATGATGTGGACCTTGTATCTGGCCCTGATGTTCCTATATGACCCTGTATTTCTGGGTGACAGCCATCCTGTGACACTGGCCCTTGCCGTCATCTGCCTTGTGGGGTCTGCCTTCATGTTCAGGTATCAGCTGAAATTGGGTGCGTGGGGCGCAAATATCCGCATGGCTATTTCTACCGTAATCATATTCTGGACATTCATCGAAGTCTTTTCAAGAAACAATCTGCTGACTGAATTCTGGGTAGACCCTATGAACCACAAGGTGGAAATGATTTCCATTCTGGTGTGCTTCGTAGCCCTCGCCGTGTTCTTCATTGTCAAGGCTGCGCGGAAGAAGACCACATCTCAGCAGGACAGAGGCATGTAGGTGCCGACAATATTGCAGATTTCTTCAAGATACATGGCGTCAGTCCCGTCAAAAGTACCGGGGCTGGCGCTGTCTATATCCAGGACTGCGATGATTTCCTGCAATGAAAGTCTGTTTGTGCCTCCGCGTCTGAACACCGGCACAACAATTTCTGACCTGGCAGCAGAACTGCACCTTATGTGCCCCGGAAACAGATCGACATCAGGCACGACAAGTGTCCGGGCCTCTTTCCACGCACTTCCGCACACTCCTTTTCCGAACGCTATTCTCGAGCACGCGACCGGTCCCTGAAACGGCCCCACGGCAAGTTCACAAGATTCTTCGTGGCTGTCGATGTCTGCCTGTCCTGCTTCTACATCCGTTCGTTCCGATGCTTCTATGTTACTGCCCGGCTTCGCAGGCTTCTTCACCACGCGGTAAAATCCTGTCCACAGGAACCCGAAAGTTTCCTGTATGGCGGCTGCTGCATTCGCCATACGGGCCACCATGTCCGTCTCTCCTTCCAGCAGAGCCATGATCTGCGGAATCAGTGTGCGGTATTTCTCCTCCTTGCTTCCAGGGCTGACGATTATGTTTTCCATTGTCGATTTGTGATTTCGTTCAGTGGTCTTGATTGACCTCAAGTCCGGCCAACAGTGTTTGTCCGGGCAAAATTAATCAATTATTGCGACTACTCGTACGCTGATTCTTACTCGTATTTTTATTCTGACGGTGTCAGGTAACACCTTCCTGCTTTCCGCCTGGCACGGCAGTTCCTCTCATCATAGGATGCCGGGTCTTTGCAGCAGGACAAATGGGTAGTTTTCAGCATGAAGCGTGTAGCCATCAGCACACCTGAAGTAGGGGAGTGTATGCATCTATCTGAAAATCATGATGTTTCAAAGATATCTCTACTGCAGGTGTCACATGTTCGGACACACCTGCAGTAGCAAAACGGCCTTACATGTGCTAGTAGGGCACATTTGTCACTGCGGGTGTGCCGAGTGATGTTACACCTGGAAATTACAACATCGTGTGATTGCTTGATTATCAGAGACTTTGCTATATGTACCATTTGCAGGTGTGCAACAGAATCGATGTGTAGCAGAATCGTCGTGCATCAGTACAAGTGCGCAGCAGAATCAATATCAATAGAACAGATGTTCAGCCATATCTGAGTGTAACAGTATTGTTATGCAACCGCATCTACGTGCCGGATAACTATCATATCGTGATCGCATGAATAACTTCATGTCAGTATCATGTGAGATGACAGGGACATACAGTGGCCGAAGCCGGCATAGGCTCCCGAGAAGGGAAGGAGGCCCGCATTGCGGGATGGACCCGCGGTCCTTGTGAACGGGAGGTGCCTGCACTGAAAAATAAAAGATTGTAACATTGTATTTTCAATATCCTTTCACTATCTTTGTTTCCGGCCTGAAAAGATTACAAAATCGCAAATTACACTAACCACAACCAATAATCCTCAATCTTTGAAATATGAAAGTACTCACCATCGGGGATCTGAAGACCGTCAGGGAGAGGGCAGAGAGAAAACTGCAGCTCAGGGAACAGAGCGACAAGACTACCGACGGACGGTGCTGTGGCCTGGATATAGGGACGGGACACATGCAGGTGCTGATATGCGGAGGAACCGGCTGCAAGGCATCCTCCAGCCACGCGATCAGAGAAAGAATTCTGGAACTGCTTCATGAAAAAGGCCTTTCGGACAGGGTCGACGTAGTCACGACAGGCTGCTTCGGCTTCTGCGAAAAAGGCCCCGTAGTCAAGATAATTCCGGACAACACATTCTATACGCAGGTAAAGCCTGAAGATGCACAGGAGATTGTCGATGAACATATTGTCGGAGGACGAAAAGTCGAGCGGCTCCTGTATCGGGATCCCAAGTCAGGACAGCATGTCAGCGACTCCAAACACATGGATTTCTACCGCAAGCAGAAGCGGGTGGCTCTTCGTAACTGCGGGTTCATCGACCCTGAGAACATAGAGGAATACATTGCAAGGGACGGTTATAAAGCATTGGCGGACAGCCTTCTGAACAAGACTCCGGAAGATGTCATAGATGAAGTGAAACGATCAGGGCTGCGCGGCCGCGGAGGCGGAGGATTCCCGACAGGAGTCAAGTGGAGTTTCGCCAGGAAAAGCGTATCGGACATCAAATATGTGGTGTGCAACGCCGATGAAGGCGACCCGGGGGCGTTCATGGATCGTTCCATCATGGAAGGAGACCCGCATTCGATAGTCGAGGCAATGGCCATTTGCGGCTATTCGATAGGATCCTCAAAAGGTCTGGTATACATCCGTGCCGAGTATCCTCTGGCAATCCACAGGCTGCAGACCGCTATCGCTCAGGCCCGTGAGTATGGCCTTCTGGGGGACAACATTCTCGGGTCCGGATTCTCTTTCGATATTGAAATCCGTTATGGAGCCGGGGCCTTTGTCTGTGGAGAAGAGACAGCGCTGATACACTCCATGGAAGGCAAGAGGGGAGAGCCTACCATGAAACCTCCGTTTCCGGCAGAGTCGGGTTATCTCGGGAAACCGACTAACGTAAACAATGTCGAGACATTGGCCAATATCCCCGTAATCCTTACGCGAGGAGCAGACTGGTTCGCTTCTATCGGCACGGAAAAGTCCAAAGGAACCAAGGTGTTCGCCCTTGCCGGCAAGATCAACAATGTCGGTCTGATCGAAGTCCCTATGGGCACGACACTCCGCGAAGTCATCTATGAAATCGGAGGCGGTATCAAAGGAGGGAAGAAATTCAAGGCAGTCCAGACCGGAGGCCCTTCCGGCGGTTGCCTGACAGAAAAGCATCTGGATATCCCTATTGATTTTGACAACCTTCTGGCCGAGGGTTCTATGATGGGGTCGGGCGGGATGATTGTAATGGATGAGGATGACTGTATGGTATCTGTCGCCAGATTCTATCTCGATTTTACAGTAGAAGAATCCTGCGGGAAATGCACCCCTTGCCGTATCGGTAACAAAAGACTGCTGGAGACTCTCAACAAGATAACGGAAGGACGGGGCACGGAGGAAGATCTGAAGACTCTCTCTACTTTGGGAAAAGTGATAAAGGATACCGCTCTGTGCGGTCTGGGGCAGACATCGCCGAATCCTGTACTTTCTACCTTGAACCACTTTTATGATGAATATCTTGAGCATGTCCGCGATCACAAGTGCCGGGCGAAACAGTGCAAGGCCCTTCTGACATACAGCATTGACCCTAAACTTTGCATCGGCTGTCATCTGTGTGCGAAAAACTGCCCGGCAGACGCTATTGTCGGGGATGTCCGAAAACCGCACATTATCAATCCGTCCAAATGTATCAGATGCGGAATGTGCATGGCGCGGTGCAAGTTCAAGGCCATATCAGTCCATTAACATCCTTTACTGACCAAAAAACGGAACACATGGAAGAAAGACAGATAACACTCCAGATAGACCATCATTTCGTGACAGTGCCGGAAGGCACCACTATACTGGAAGCGGCGCAGAAAATCGGAATCGATATCCCGACACTGTGTCATATTGACCTGAAAGGTACTTGTATAAAGAACAATCCCGCCTCCTGCCGCATCTGTGTCGTAGAGGTGGAGGGAAGACGCAATCTGGCACCTGCATGTGCTACAAAATGTACTCAGGACATGGTGGTGAGGACAAGTACGCTGAGGGTGATGAATGCGCGCAAGATAGTGGCCGAACTCATACTGTCCGACCACCCGAACGAGTGCCTGACCTGTCCGAAGGCAGGGGACTGCGAACTGCAGAATCTGGCGCTCCGCTTCAACATAAGGGAAATGCCGTTTAACGGAGGGGAACTTTCCCAGCGCAAAAGGGAAGTCACGGCATCGATTGTACGGAACATGGACAAGTGCATCTTCTGCCGCAGGTGCGAAAGTGTCTGCAATGAAGTCCAGACTGTCGGTGCGCTGGGTGCCATCCGCAGGGGGTTCAACACGACCATTGCCCCTGCTTTTGACAAGATGATGGTAGACAGCGAATGTACTTATTGCGGCCAATGTGTGGCTGTATGCCCTGTAGGCGCCCTGACAGAGCATGATCATACCAACCGTCTTGTCGAAGACCTTGCCGATCCCGACAAGGTGGTGATTGTCCAGACTGCCCCGGCAGTGAGAGCCGCCATAGGAGAGGAATTCGGGCTTCCGGCAGGGACTCTGGTGACAGGAAAAATGGTGGCCGCGCTGCGGGAGCTTGGTTTCGACTATGTCTTCGACACTGATTTTGCCGCGGACCTTACCATTATGGAAGAAGGTGCGGAAATGCTGGACAGGCTCACAAGATATCTGGACAGAGACAAAAATGTCCGGCTTCCGATACTTACATCATGCTGTCCGGCTTGGGTGAACTTCTTCGAACACCAGTTTCCTGACCTGCTTGACATTCCTTCGACTGCCCGTTCTCCGCAGCAGATGTTCGGCTCGATAGCCAAGACATGGTGGGCGCAGAAGATGGGCATCCCGCGGGAAAAACTTATAGTTGTTTCCATAATGCCTTGTCTGGCAAAGAAATACGAGTGCGACCGCGACGAGTTCAAGACAAATGGCAACCCGGATGTGGATTATTCCATTACGACCCGTGAACTTGCCCGTCTGATAAAGAGGGCCAACATCAGTTTTTCCCTGCTTCCCGATATGGACTTCGACCTTCCTTTGGGAGCCTCTACCGGGGCCGGAGTGATTTTCGGAACCACGGGAGGCGTGATGGAAGCAGCGCTCAGGACAGTCTACGAACTGTATACTGGCAAGACTCTGAAAAGTGTCAACTTCCAGGCGGTAAGGGGAATGAACGGCGTCAGAAGAGCGACCGTGGATCTGGAAGGATTCGAGCTTAAAGTAGGTATAGCGCACGGACTCGGAAATGCAAGGCACCTGCTGGAAGATATCAGACACGGGCGCAATGAATATCATGCGATAGAGATCATGGCATGTCCCGGAGGCTGCATCGGCGGAGGAGGGCAGCCGCTTCATCACGGGCACTCGGAGATCCTGTATGCCAGAGCGAACGCCCTTTACAGGGAGGATGCAGGCAAGACTCTCCGGAAGTCCCACGAGAACCCTTACATCAAGTCACTCTATGAGGAATTCCTCGGGAAGCCTCTGAGTGAAAAGGCGGAGCATCTGCTTCATACACATTACTTCAACAAGTCATTATAAAAAGGAATTCGGATTATGCCAGATACAAAACTGCCTTGCGATGTCGCCGAAAAGGTGAATGCCATCTGTGAGAAATATGGAGACAATCCCGGCGAACTCATCAATATACTTCATGAAGCCCAGCACCTTATGGGATATCTTCCTGAAGAGATGCAGCGCATGATAGCCAGACGGCTCAATATTCCTGTATCCAAAGTCTACGGAGTCGTTACGTTCTATGCCTTTTTCACCATGACAGCCAAAGGCAGATACCCTATTTCCGTATGTATGGGTACTGCATGTTATGTCCGCGGCTCGGAAAAGCTTCTGGACGAGTTCAAGCGCGTGCTCGGAATCGATGTGGGACAGACTACTCCTGACGGAAAATTCTCTCTTGACTGCCTGCGTTGCGTCGGGGCCTGCGGACTTGCTCCTGTGGTGATGATCGGAGACAAGGTATACGGACGGCTGCAGCCTGTGGATGTAAAGCGTATTCTTGACGAACTGGACTGATGTATGTCATAAACGGCAGTCCGCTTGATCCGGAAAGGAGACCTTGTCAAGAATCCCTGTCAGCCAGGCTATGGCTATGCCGTAGTTGGTGATGGGGATTCCCTGTTTCCGCGCGGCGGAGATGCGTCCGAGGACATATCTACGGTTGAACATACATGCTCCGCAATGTATGACCAGGCTGTACCCGGAAAGGTCTTCCGGAAAATCAGTACCGCTTACTGTGTCGATTCCAAGGCTTTCTCCGAACTTCTGACGCAGCATCCGCGGTATTTTCACCCTTCCTATATCTTCCGAGGCAGGAGCATGGGTGCATGCTTCGGCAATAAGGACCTTTGAATTCCCGCTGAGACGTTCCATGGCTTTTGCCCCCTCCATAAAGGCCTTTATGTCTCCCTTGTAGGCGGCGAAAAGAACGGAAAAGGACGTAATGCGGCTTTCGGCAGGCTTTGCGGCCCAGACTTCAGGGAACACTTGCGAATCCGTGATTATCAGGTCAGGAGGAGCAGTCAAAGCGGAAAGTGCATTCCTGATATGCTCTGTCGTACATGTCACTGCGGTGCAGCCCTTGTCCAGCAGTTCCCGTATGGTCTGTACCTGAGGGAGTATCAGACGGCCTTTCGGAGCCTGGATGTCCTGCGGCATCACCAGCAGTACGGAACCGCCTTGTCCGACAAGATTTCCGGTGATGGTCCGGCATTCGCAGTTTTCGGGCAGTCTGCGCAGGACGGCTTGAATGACGCTGTCTGTACCTTCTCCTGTAGCGGCGTTTACTATCAGCGGATTTGTCCCGCAGAGCGCAATGATGTCTTTCCGGAGCGGGCCGATGTTTCCTGAAGGGATGTTTCCGGTTTCGTCCGAAGTCCTGTCAGGCTTTGCATGCATGCTGCAGGTATGGAAGCCTGACGTGTTGATTACAGGTATTACCGGGATGCCTTTTCCGGCCAGCTTTCCGTACCATTCTTTTTCTGTCGTGCCGCAGTCACTGAAAATCATCAGGGCGATGTCCGTCTTTTCCAGAACTCCGGCAGTCAGCCCTACCCTTTTGATTCCCAGTCCTGCCGCATCGTCGTCGAACCCTGCCGTATCGGTAAAGAGACACGGGCCGATTCCGGGTATTTCCATTGCCTTGTGCACAGGGTCTGTCGTAGTTCCCGGTATGTCCGACACGAGAGACGTTTTCTGGCGGGTAATGGCATTCACCAGAGAAGATTTTCCGGTGTTGCGCTTCCCGAAAACACTTATATGAAGCCTTTCGGATGATGGTGTGTCTGTCATTTTTCAGATATGGTTGATTCTTCCTTTACTTAAAACCTGAAGTCACGCTGTCCGTTCATGATGTCTTCCAGATGACCTGCAGTGAGCCCGCGCACTCTGTCGCTCCCGATGTTTCCAAGTTCTCTCCGTATGACTTCCAGACCTTTGGCCCTGGTCTGCGGCGAAGCATAGTCCTGCAGGTATTCCATGAGAGTCATAATAGCATTGGGCTGGCAGCAGTCGGCAATTTTCCCTCTCTTGACCAGTGACATGAATCTGTCTCCGGTGCGGCCTTCCCGGTAGCAGGCGGTGCAGAAACTGGGTATGTGCCCCATGTCCAGAAGCCATCCGACCACTTCATCCAGAGTCCGGCTGTCACTTATGTCGAACTGGGCGCTGTTCTCCCTGTCCGCTACTCTCTTGCCGGCCTTCCTGTCCATTTCGTCCGCATATCCTCCCACACTGGTCTTCGAGCCTCCGCTGATCTGTGAGATACCCAGCTCCAGGACTTTCTCCCTCACGGACCTGGATTCCCTGGTGGATATGATCATTCCCGTATAAGGCACTGCAAGCCTGATGACTGCCACTATGCGGCAGAATACGTCATCCGGTACCGCATTGGGAAAATCCTTTGTGTCGATATCGTCTGCAGGGCATATCCTCGGCACGCTTATCGTATGGGGGCCGACTCCAAAACGGGCTTCAAGATGTTCCGCATGCATGAAAAGCCCCACAAGGTCATACCTGTATGTGTCCAGCCCGAACAGGACTCCGATTCCCACATCGTCTATACCTCCCTGCATTGCCCTGTCCATCGCCTCCGTATGCCAGGCGTAGTCGCTTTTGGGGCCGGTAGGGTGTAGCGCTTCATAATCGGTCTTGTGATAAGTCTCCTGGAAAAGTATGTATGTGCCTATACCGGCATCTTTGAGCCTGCGGTAATTCTCCACGGTGGTCGCCGCTATATTCACGTTCACTCTGCGGATGGCTCCGTTGCGGTGGCGGGTCCCGTAAATGGTACCGATTGATTCGAGAATGTATTCTATGGGATTGTGTACAGGGTCTTCTCCTGATTCTATCGCAAGTCTTTTGTGTCCCATGTCCTGCAGGGCGATGACCTCTCTTCGTATTTCTTCCTGAGAGAGCCTCTTCCGCAGTATATGTCTGTTCTTTGCATGGTACGGACAGTACACGCAGCCGTTTATGCACCAGTCGGACAGGTACAGAGGGGCAAACATGACTATTCTGTTTCCATAGAATCTTCGTTTGATTTCCTTTGCTGTCAGGAACATCTTTCCGATCAGGTCCGCTTCGTCGCACTCCATCAGTACGGCCGCTTCCCGGTGTGTGAGTCCGCGGCATTCCGCCGCCTTTTTCAGGATGCTGCCGACGAGTTTCCTGTCATTTTTGTGCGCTGATACGTAGTCTATTGTATCCAGTATTTCCTTGTGGCTGATAAATTCTTCGGCTTTCTCCGAAGCGGGGTTATATGCTATGTGGTCCATTCTCAAGTATTTCTGTCATGTCGTAAAACTATGTGGAGCGGAAGTCTCCGCGGTCCGTCACTATGCTGTATCCGATTTTGCCCAGCTGGAGTTTCAGGCTGTCAAGCCCTTCTGCTGATTCTGCTCCGTAGGACGCCTTGTTGTCATACAGGGAGTATTTCCCTCTTACTGAAGGAGGAGAGAGATTCGGCATTATCACATTCGCTCCGGCAAGGATGCCCCTTTGATGACCGTCAGGCAGGAGCGTGGCGAGTGCAGTTGTCGAAGGGATGAGGCTGTCCGGGAGCATGAGCCTGAAAATCGAGACCAGTTTCAGCGACAGCTCGGCCTCTTCCTGTTCGTGGCTTTTTCCCGGCAATATGGAAGTGTCGGATTTCCAATAATCTGCAAATACCGTGTCCTTGTGGGGGACAAACGGCCCGAGACCGATCATTTCCGGTCTGTACTGTTCTATGAAAACGATGTCTTCGACAATATTGCCGATACTCTGGAACGGGCTTCCTACCATGATTCCGGTACCTGCCTGATATCCGTATTTTTTGAGCATATCCAGACAGTGAAGCCTGTGCCCGTGGGACATTTCTTCCGGATGGAGTCTGGCATAATGTTCCCGGTTGTGTGTTTCGTGCCGGAGCAGATATCGTGTCGCGCCTGCCTGACGGAATTTCCGGTAACTTTCTTCAGATCGTTCTCCGAGGGAAAGGGTAAGGGCACAGTCGGGAAATTCCTCATGGATTGTCCTGCAAAGGGCTTCTATCCGGCGGTCTGCTTCATCCGGGAGTTCACCTCCCTGAAGGACGAATGTCCGGAAGCCTTGAGAGTATCCGTAACGGCAGCATTCCAGAATTTCCCTGTCGGCGAGCATGTATCTGGAAATGTTCCTGTTGCTTTTCCGGATACCGCAGTAGAGGCAGTCATTCCTGCAGATATTGGTAATTTCTATCAGACCTCTGACATATATGTCTTTTCCGAATTTTTCCACAGCTGTTTCCCTGGCCGTTCCATGCAGCATCGCTACCGTATCACTGTCTTCACACAAAAGCAGGGACCTGTATTCACAGGCCTCGAGTCTTCTTTCTTTTTTCAGTTTCCTGACCAGATCCTCCATTCAGCTGACAAATCCTGTTCATGCAAAGTTAGTCAATCGTCCGGTAATTCTGAAGCCGTTCCTGAAGTTTGTCGCTCCGGGACGTTCATGTCATACTGAAAAGAAAAGCCAGGCGGATGCGGCTATCATTACGGCGGCGACTATCTTGCGGAAATTTTTGCGTTTGATGTTACGGATGTTCTTCATGGCGATGAAGTTACCGGCAGACATGGCTACTCCGATATAAATCCCGTCTCTGAGTACGTGTATGTTCAGGAGGTCAAACTCCCCGTACATAATCATCTGTACTACATGCATCAGGGTTGCAGATGCGGCTTCGGTAGCGATGTAGGCTACAGGGGCGAGCCCGAGCGTGAGGAAAACCGCGCTGCTGACAGGGCCGGACAGGCAGAGCAGTCCGTTGATGACGCCCGATATACCGCCGCCTGCAAGCATGGTCCATCTGGAGCGGGGAAGCCTGATCTTTTCGTACATCTCCAGCAGAGCGAAAACTATGAGCATTATGCTCAATATTCTGGTCATCATTTCCTTTGGAACAACAACGAAACCGTATGCCCCGACTACCGTAAGCGGAATCGCAGGGATCAGGAACAGGCCCACCTGCCTCCATCTGATAGCCTTGAATCCGGCTCCCATGCGGAAGATGTTGCTCAGAAGCTGGGCTACTGTAGCCATCGGAACAGCTACTTCGATTCCGGAGAAAGAAGTTATCACCGGCAGCAGTATGAGACTGCCCCCGAAACCTACTGTTCCGGAGATGAGCCCGGAGATGAGTCCGGCTGCTATCAGTATGATATCCTCAAGCATAGCTAATTCTTTTCCACACCGTATACATTTTCAGGACATGTACCGTATGGTTCCAGATGGACTACAATATCGTATACTTCAGGAATACTGTCCCTGATATTCTGTTCCACTTTGTTGGCCAGAGTATGGGCCTGCGAGAGGGTCATGTTGCCGTCAGCTTCCACGTCGAGAGTGATCATGTATTTCCCGCCTATGCTGCGTGAGCGGACCCTGTGTGGATTGCTTACCCCTTCCACGGAATCAATGGCATCGAAAATCTTCCGGTAAACGGATGTGTCCTTCACTCCGTCCATCAGTTCTACATTCGAGTCCATGAATATCCTTATGGCCGAACGTATGATGAAGCAGCTGACAAGAAGTGCGGTAACGGAGTCGAAAACAGGCATTTCAAGCACATAGGAGAAAAACAGTCCGATGAGTACGCTCAGTGAGATAATCACATCGTTACGCATATTTATTCCGTTGGCTATCAGCATGGATGAGCCTGTCTTCCGGCCGACGGAAGTCTGATAGAGCGACAGCAGCAGTTTGCAGACGATAGAAGCAGCGGTGACATATATCGCCATCATTCCCGGCATTTCACGAGGCTCTTTTGAAAAGAGATGTCCCACTGCGGAGAACAGCATTTGTCCTCCGGCAAAGAATATGGCCATGGAAAGTATCTTGGTGGCTATGGATTCGGCTTTGGCATAACCGTAGGCGTATTTGGTGTTCGGGCGCTTCTCCATGATTTTTGCAGTCACGGCGATGACAGCGGATATCGCCACATCGGAGGCGGAGTCTATGCCGTCGCTTATGACAGCGACACTTCCGCTGACGGCTCCGGCCACCAGTTTCGCTACAGACAGGACTCCGTTTCCGATAAAGCTTCCGTATGAGGCTCTGAGTATCTGCCTTTGTGTATTGTTCTGGTTTTCGTTTGACATAACAGCCTGCTAAGTTACATAAAAGCACGATAAATGCTGCCGGAAAATCGGAATTATGACAGGAGAATCCGGCTCCCGCTATGACCTGGCAGGCCTGATATCAGGAAGGAACAGTGCTATAATACCCATAAGCGGCAGCCATGTACTTACCTTGAAGATGAATTCGATGCTTGTCAGGTCGGCAAGCCAGCCGAAAAACGCGGAACCTATGCCGCCGAGTCCGAACATCAGTCCGAAGAAGATACCGGAGACCATGCCTACCTTGTCCGGTTTGAGGTCTGTGGCATAGACCACGATCGCCGAGAATGCGGATGCGATAATGAGCCCGGTGATGACGGATGTGACTATTGTCCATGTCAGATTCAGGTATGGCATGATGAGAGTAAAAGGGGCGGCCCCGAGTATCGAGAAGAGAATCACGTATTTGCGGCCGTATCTGTCTCCAAGGAATCCTCCTGCCAGTGTACCGATGGCAAATGCGGCGAGATATGCGAAAAGACATACCTGGGATGTCTGGATGGATACGTCGAACTTTTCTATAAGGTAGAAAGTGAAGTAGCTTGTCATGCAGGCATTGAAGAAATACTTGGAAAATATCATCAGTATGAGTATTCCCATGGCCATGCTGACCGTCTTTTCAGGCAGATTGCTTACGCCGCTGACTATCTTGCGGTGTGAGGTTCTGACTTCGGAAAGCAGGAGGCTGTACCATGAGCCGATTCTCGCAAGCAGTACCGTCGCAATCAGAGCGGCGACGACAAACCATCCTATGGCGTGCTGTCCGTATGGTATGACTAACATTGCCGCCAGAAGAGGGCCTGCGGAGCTGCCGCCGTTGCCGCCGACCTGGAAAATGGACTGTGCCAGGCTTTTCTTCCCTCCGGATGCGAGCTGGGCCACCCTGGAAGCTTCCGGATGGAAAACCGACGAGCCGCAGCCGATAACCGCGACAGCAAGCAGGATCAGAGGGAAATCAGATGCGTATGCCAGCATCAGAAGTCCCAGAATCATGAATCCCATTCCAAGAGTCATGAAATATGGCTGCGGATGTCTGTCTGCATATTGCCCTACAAACGGCTGGAAAATCGATGAAGTCATCTGATATACAAATGTGATTATTCCTATCTGGGCGAACGTAAATCCGAATTTGTCTTTCAGGAGAGGGTAGACTGCCGGTACCACTGACTGTACCATGTCGTTGAGCAGATGGCACAGGCCGATGGCAAACAGTATTGAGTAGGCAGTCCCTTCCACAAGGTGAGGATGACCTTTGATTTTATCTAATATATTGATAGCCATGTTTTTTTATTTTGTGATGTTGTCTCTGCTTCCATGTCCGGCTTTTGCGGCCGCGAAAATAAGGATAAACCTCCAACTTTGCAACCATCACTCAGGCGTCTTCATGTCCCCGGACGGCATTATTGCCGTCAGGGCTATATAATTTGAGTGTCTTTGCCTATCTTTGCACGCGGATAACTGTCATATATCATGCTTCATTTTGATTCCGATTACATGGAAGGGGCGCATCCGTCAGTGATGGAGCGCCTGATGCAGACCAACCTGGAAAGCACTCCTGGATACACGGCGGATGACTATTGCGACAGGGCACGGACGCTGATAAAGAAAGCCTGCGGATGTCCGGATGCAGAGGTCCATTTCCTTGTCGGAGGAACGCAGACCAATGCAGTGGCGGTGTCATCTGTGCTGAAACCGTATGAGGGAGTCCTGGCTGCCGATACAGGACATATTAACTGGCATGAGGCAGGGGCGATAGAAGCTACCGGTCACAAGGTTCTCGGACTCCCTCATGAATACGGGAAGCTGCAGGCCTCTGCCGTTGAAATGTATATGTCTGATTTCCTCGCAGATGAAAGCCATGAGCACATGGTATGTCCCGGGATGGTGTATATTTCACATCCTACTGAGTACGGGACGCTGTATTCGCTGGAGGAGCTGAAGGCACTGTCGGATACCTGCCGCAAATACTCTCTCCCTCTATACATGGACGGCGCGCGTCTTGGTTATGGCCTGGCCGCTCCTGGCTCTGACGTGAGTCTTGATAAGATCGCTTCCCTGTGCGATATGTTCTATATCGGAGGGACTAAGGTCGGAGCTCTTTTCGGGGAGGCTCTGGTGGTAACCCGGACTGTTACTGTCCGGCAGATGGTCACGCATATCAAAAGGCAGGGGGCATTACTTGCAAAAGGCCGTCTTCTTGGCTTGCAGTTCGGGACATTGTTTTCTGACGGAATGTATATTGAGATTTCAAGAAATGCAATCAGGATGGCAGGGCTGCTGACGGAAGGATTGCGCTCCCGCGGTTACGAATTCCTTACACCTCCGCAGACCAACCAGATTTTCGTGATTCTGGACAATTCCACGCTTGAGCGCCTGAGAGAGCATGCGACATTCAGCATATGGCAGAGGTTGCCGGAATCGCGTACTGCTGTCAGGTTTGTTACAAGCTGGGCCACACGTGAAGAGGATGTCCGTGCTCTGATTGCTCTGCTTTAGGGGAAACCTGATGCAGATTCTACTGTGATACCATGTGTCTGTAGACAGCATCTGATATGTCTGCAATGAGCCTTGCGGTGTCTGTCATGCTCTCTTTTGAATTTCTGACAAATACGGCTATGGTATAGAACCTTCCGTCAGGAAGGATGATGAATCCTGCATCGTTCAGTCCGATGATCCTGCCCCTGCTGTCGGTATCTCCGGTGCCGGTCTTGTGTCCTATGACAGCATTTGTCCCATGCAGCGGAGCCGCGAGCCTGTCACGGCCTGTCGTGCAGTCCGTCATTGTCTGCAGGATGAAATCCAGATATATGTTTCCGTCGAGGATGCCGTCATTGCATCCGGCACTCCCGGCTGAAATCATGCTCCACAGGAGTCCGGCCGCAGAAGACGGTGTACTCCAGTTGGCATTGCACAGGGACAGGTTGCTGTGCATCTGCTCTTCCGTCATTTTGATTGAAAACCCTCCAATTCCCAAAGACCTGATGTAGCGGTCCGTTGCCGGCGGACCTCCGAAATGTCTGAAAAGGATGTCGCATGCATTGTTGTCACTCTGCTGCAGGGTATACCGCAGCAGTGTCCTTACTGTCACGTTGAAAGTCTTGCTGCCGGACTTGTTTGTCCCTGCAGGGCGGCCAACTGCCATAAGACTGTCCCTCAGCGGACTGTAGGTGTCCGGTTTCAGGTCTTCTTCTGTTACATCGATTCCGGTGTCCAAAGGCAGGCCGGCTCTTGCGAGTGAATCCGTGACGCACAGGGCCTGATGCATTTTCATTACACTCATGAGCGGATACCGCCTGTGGTCTCCGATACGGATAACGTGCTCCGGATTCATGATGTCTGTCATGCCGGGTACTTTCCCGGCACATGAAACCGGAGCAGCAGCTGTAACTGCTACTCCGGTTTCCGCATCGGCTTTTCTGAGAATCTTCCGTATTTCCTGTTTCAGACTTTCGTCTCTGAAGTCTCTCTTTCCGGATTCTGCGTATGAGACTGCAGGTATGGCCAGCGTATACAGGCACATACAGATGGCGGCTGTTCTACGAAATATTTTCATTCCGTACTATTTATGGACAGTAATGTGTATATGACGCCCGTTTTTCCTGTCATGCTTGTGTTTGGGCTTCGGCGCAGGAGCCGGACCCGGACGGTGGTCATGCGCAGGTCCGATATGATGCATGTGTGCCGGGTCATGATGACGGATCTGAGCCGGGCCTCTGCGATGAATATGGGCGGGACCTCTGTGGTGTTCCGGACCTCTGCCGAAGTCAGCATTTCTTTTTATCCTCTCTATTTTCCTGTAAAGCCGGAAAACTTTGCCGTACTGACAGTCTGTAAGCCGGTATTCTGCTGCGAGCCTGTCTGCCTGAATTTTTGCTGCTTCCGATGCACTCATCCTGTGAGGCGGCTGTGCCTGGGCTGCTGCCGTCATGCATAGTGAGGCGCCCAGTGCAATCATGATGCCTGTGAATCTTTTCATTGTCGTGTACATTTACATGTTAAACTTCCTGCTTTGATGCAGTCGGTTTGAAAACGTTTAATATGTCAGGACATTTTTCTTCTGTCCACGGGATTCAGACTGACTTTACGGAATCTGTATCCGTCCTGCCTGAGACGGATGGCGGCTCCGATGCGGAACATTGCACGTGCTGTCCTGGCAAAGACATGGAAAGCCATGACAGTCCGGCCTTCAATGTTTTCATGGCGGATTCTGCCGATTGCATGCTGGGTGCATGTCAGGAGTATTCCGGTTATTACCCCTGCTTCCGTAGAACCGGCCTTGTAACCCAGTATGTCCTGCATGATATGGTCATCCATGTCATCGAATCCCCGCGGACCGTGGAGCGCTTCATATTTTTCACTGTGATGCCTGCCCCAGTCCAGATCCCACCATTTTGCCACGGCCATGCCGATGTACCCGGCCCAGCCGACAGCTGCTTCAGGGAAAGATGCGAGGTTCGGTACGGCTTCAGCCATGTATTCGGGAGCGAATTCCTTCCATTTTCCGTCGATGTCATCGGTCGCCAGCAGTTCCCCGTCCAGCATGCCGAACGATGTGCACAGTCTTGCAAGATCCTCCGTCAGGGAAGCCTCGTAGCTGTCAAGGTATTCTATGTCTTTGGTTTCCATATTTTCAAGATTTGCGTGGCAAAAATACTAATATTCCGGTACAATTTGAATAAATTTGCATCTTCCTCTGCTTCCAGTGCCGGCTGAAATGCAAGGCCTGTCTCCGGCCTCATGAGTGCATGGGACAGTAAAGAGAAAGAGGAAGTTAATGTTATTCTGAATCTGTTCATCGTACTGCCGTTGAAAATGGAAATACTTTTTGTAGCTATAGTACTTGTCTTTGTCAGTGTTGTCATACTCGTACTTATTTTATTGGCGGCCGGCATTTCCTCCGTTTTCGGAGCCGGGTTCCGGACAGTGTTCGTAAACGGGCTGTGGGTGCTTCTTCTTCCTCCTGTCATTGTATTGACAGGCTATCTGATTGGTCGCAACTCTTTGGTTGTTAATCACATTGAAGTCGGGTCGGAGTCTGTTCCGGCTTCATTCGACGGATACAGGATTGTCCAGATATCCGATATGCACCTGCGCTCGTTCAGAGACAGACCGGAAGTCCTGTTGAAGATAATCGGAAGAATTAACGCCGAGAATCCGGACCTTATAGTATTCAGCGGAGATCTTGTAACTGCGCATCCTGACGAGATTCTTCCTTTTGCGGACATGCTGGGACGGCTGGAGGCGGAAGATGGTGTGGTTTCCGTAATGGGGAACCATGATTATTGTCCTTATAACAAATGGGATTCGGACAGAGAACGTATATCAGCCATAGATACAGTGCGAAGCAGGGAGAGGCGGCTCGGATGGAATCTTCTTGACAATGCACACGTCGATCTGGTCCGTACGGACCTTTCCGGCCGCTCACGTGATACGATATCGGTCATAGGAGTGGAAAATATTTCGGAAATGAAACAGTTCGAGTCCCACGGGGATCTTGGAAAGGCCATGTCAGGAGCTCGTGGAGCTTTCAAGATACTTGTTTCCCATGATCCGACCCACTGGAGAGCAGAGGTTCTCGGCATGGCAGATATCGGCCTCACTCTGTCAGGTCATACGCACAATGCGCAATTTCGTCTGTTCGGTCTTGAACCAAGCCGTCTGGTTTTCAAAGAGAACAGCGGCATGTATACGGAAGAGACCGCTTTCGGAAGACAGCGGCTTTATGTGAACGACGGTCTCGGTACGACTCTTTTCCCGGCAAGGATAGGTGTAAAAGCGGAAATCACCGTATTTACTTTGAAACATATACAATAAAAGGATGACTCCTGCCTTGTCCTGATACGTAATCGGGAAAGGAAAGAGTCATCATGATGGCGGAACACGCCTTTCTGTTCCGTGTGTGCAGGAAAGGCTGTTATTTCTGGAAGTCCCTCAGAAGCCTTTCCCCTATACCTATTATATATCCGCTCGACAGGAAGGATATGTTTCCGAATCCGTCAACGATTGCCACTATCGGGAGTGCTTCTTTGGAGGAACCGGCACCTTTCACCAGTGCATCTTTTACGGCTCCGTCCTTGTCTGTCCCCAGGACAATGTTCTCCGGCAGGTCAGGGAAGTCGGCAGGTTTGAATCTTCTGGCGTTGTCCTCACTGGCAAACAGCATCAGCATTCTGGCTCCGGTCTTTTCTATTTCCTGCTTGAAGACGGAAATGTCGTTGAGGATATGGTTGGTAGGCTCTTCTCCGGCTCCGAGGACCGCTACCACGCATTTGTCTGTTCCGACGAAGTCTTTCAGGCTGGATGTATTGCCTGAAGCGTCTGTATACTGTACGTCAAGATTTGCGGTGCCGAGAATTTCCGTCGTATTCACTTTTTCCGGCACGACAAGGTCTGCTTTTACCGTACCGTCTTTCGGAACTGTGAATACGTTTATTTCTGTGAGTACTTCACCTCCGTCAAGACGGGTTCCGCTCACGAGTGCGTAATCTCCTGCTTCAAGCCTTGATCCGCTTGTGAAAAGCTCTTCGACTGCTTTTTCGTCATCGAAGTTCATGAGGACAAGCTTTCCGTCTTCTATTCTTGAAATGCTGAAGTGCACATAGTAACGCGGCTCCCTTACATCCTTTGTAGGCTTGTATGTGAGGATCACTTTCCCGTAGTCGTCAGGCTGAGGAAGAGGGGCTTCGAAATCCACGTCATATTCCTTGCCGTCCAGTTCGTAGCGCACTTTCCCGCTCACTTCGTCCACCCATGCCGGAATCTCCAGGCTTCTGCAGGCGGCAACGAAGAACAGATCTCTGGAATACCGGTCGGATACTTTTGATTTCCAGGTGCCGGCAGGTCTTGTCGGTACAAGCCTCATGCTGTAGTCATCAGCCATGGACAAGTTTTCCCTGCACCAGGTCACGAGGTTCTGCGGATCCTGTCTGAACTGCTCTGCCTGCTCGGCTGGAATGGCTTCCTGCAGGAATGAGCGGTATTCGCTGAGAAGTTCCATCCTGACGCGCGGACTGAGGATTCTTTCATCACTGCTCCTGCTGCTGTAGAGATGGTCGTCGAGAACAGCTTTCGGAGTATCGCTCAGGTCTTTCGGCTTTATGCTTTCAAGAAGTTTCACAGCTCTGTCTGTCTGGCCTTTTGCTATGGCTTCTTTCAGGAAGGCCTTGATTACTGCATGGTTGCCTTTGGCGTTCACGAGCAATCCGGAGACTTTTCCGGCGTCAAGTCCGTTTTCCTTTGCAAAGGCTTCCCCTTCTTCAGGAGTGCAGAACGTAGAGGTGTAGGCGTTCCTGATGGAATCCTCCTTTTCCATCCGGAGCGTGTTTTCCGCTCTCTGCTCCTCTGTGACAGGAGGAAGCTGCTCGTTTTCTTTCGGAGGAACGATGAAGACTTCCGAGCGGAAATTGTCTCCTGCCTTGTGGCTGAGTGTGATTGTCAGCTCTGTGTCTTCTCTGAAGTCTGCAACACCGAACCCGTAATCGGAGCCGTTGCTTGCCCAGATGAGGGCGTCGCCGCATCCTGCAAGTATCGAAGTCTTTCCTTCCTTGTCAGCAGTCCTTCTGGCAGCCGTATAGTATTCGGCATAGTTGTATATCTTGAATTCTACCAGCGCATCCGGTACGGGATTGCCATCCGTATCGACTACTTTGATTTCTACCGAAGCGGTAGGGGCATAGTTGCCGGTGATGTTTATTTCAGTAAGGAGTTCAGTCCGGCTCATGACTTCCTCGGGGCCGTTGTAGCGGCCGAAAACATTTGTGTGCATCAGCATGCCCCGGCTTGCAGAGCTGTTGAACCATCCCAGATTCAGGACAGGTTCCGGCTCGCACGCTCCCAGAAAGTACCACTGTCCGTCAGCCCATGCTTCTACCCATGCGTGGTTGTCGTCAGTGTGGGCCCATCTCGGAGTGTAGACCTGTCTGGCCGGGATGCCGACCGAGCGCAGTGCGCTTACAAGGAATGTGGATTCCTCCCCGCATCTTCCGGCTCCGCTGCTGACCAGAGAAAGCGGGCCTCTTGTACGGGAGTCTGTCGGAGTGTAGACTACTTTTTCATGGCACCAGTGGTTTACTTCCAGGATTGCATCCTTGATGGGAAGGTCCTTCACTCTCGGAGCAAGTTCCTTGAAGAATACCGCACGAGACTCGTCCAGGTCTTCGTTGTTTACCCTGACGGGAACGACGAAATGTCTGTAGATCATCTCCGGGATTTCCTTTCCCCAGGAGAAAGTCTCCCTGGCCTGTTCGCTGAGCCTTACATTCTGCAGGAAATATTCCCCGCTGTAGTTCAGCATATCGCCGTAAGGCATGTAGGCATAGAGGAACTGGAGCATTTCTTTTTCTCTCGGCGAGACAGAAGGATCATCTACTATGGCCGTTGCGCCATAGCCGTCCAGCATCTCCACACGGTGGCTGTAATCTTCCAGTACTGTCTTCTTGTAAGACCTGTCTGAAATGAACCGGTCGCCCGCACCGCAGGACGCCAGGAACAGGATGGCAGCGCTGGTTGCTGCCGGCAGGAAATTTTTCATAGAATAATATGGTTTTTGTTCAATGGTTTCAGGAAAAAGTCATGACAATTTTCAAATATACAATATAATCATGACAATCCAACGTCATTGCGGTTTTGTCAGTATTTTTTTTCAGTGATAGCGTGTGATTTCTGAAATTTTGTTAATTTTGCATCAATATATTGATTTAAAACGAACTGATACCCGTAATTTCCCCATTCGAATAAACTCTGAATTGCTTTATACAACCGGACTGTACCATTTTACATTATATTTAACTAACTAAATTAACATTTTATGAAGCAATTCTATGTTCGCTTCAATGCGATTTGCCGCACACTGATTGTGTTTGCGGCGATGTTGTGCGGAACAGCGGTTTTTGCTCAGACTGTCACGGTCAAAGGTAAGATCCTTGACTCAGACGGGCTTCCTCTTCCGGGAGCGGCTGCGCTTATAGTCGGCACGACACAAGGAACTATTTCTGATGAAAACGGAGATTTCAGCTTTGAAGTAAATTCAGGTGCGACAGTGGAAATCTCATGTCTGGGTTTTGTATCGCAGACTATCACTGTGGGGGGGGCAGATATGGATGTCACCATCACTCTGCAGCCCGATACGGAGCTTCTCGATGAAGTAGTTGTAACAGCCCTCGGTATCACCAGGGAAGAAAAGACACTGGGTTATGCTCTCCAGGAAGTAAACGGAGAGTCCTTGCTTGAATCAAGGGAAACCAATATTGCAAACGCCCTTACAGGTAAAGTCGCCGGTGTCCAGATCATCCGTTCCAGCGGCGGTCCCGGATCGTCTTCCAAAATCCAGCTTCGCGGTAACAACTCTCTTACCGGTCTCAACCAGCCGCTCATCGTTGTCGACGGAACGCCGATGGATAACTTCATCGGAGCATCGAACAACGACTTCTGGAACCCTTCAGCCGATATGGGTAACGGTCTGCAGGATATCAACCCTGAGGATGTGGAGTCAATGTCAGTCCTCAAAGGTGCATCTGCAGCGGCCCTCTACGGTTCACGTGCAGGTAACGGTGTCATCCTCATCACCACCAAGAAAGGTAGAAAGAACGAGGGTATCGGTATCACCGTTTCCCAGACTGTAAGTGCCACTACCACTTTCATGCGCCCTGAATACCAGACTTCTTACGGCCAGGGTTCTCTCGGAAACTACAATGCCCAGTCATCATCAAGCTGGGGTCCTCAGATTACCGGCCAGACTTATACCAAATGGGACGGAACTGAAGGAACAATGCAGTTCTACGACAATCTCGAGAACTTCCTCCGGACAGGTATCAACTCCACTACCAACGTGACACTTTCCCAGATGTACGGAAAGACTTCAGTCTATGCTTCCGCTACCCATACCATCGACAACGGTGTTCAGCCTGAGGCAAGCCTGAAGAGAACCAACCTCATGTTGCGTGCAACTTCTACATTCGGAAAGAACGACCGCTGGAGCTTTGACGGCAAGGTACAGTATATCAAGGCTACAGCTCACAACCGTCCTATTTCCGGTAACAATGCGTCCAACTCTTCACTCTCGATGTACACTTTCCCTACTACTCTTGATATCAGGGACTTCGAGGCTGCTACGGATGCAAACGGCGACATGTTCTGGTACAATCCTGACGGAAACAACCTCTACTGGCTTGCAAGATACAACCAGAACGAGGATACCCGTGACCGTTTCCTCATGAATGCAAGCCTCAAATACAAGTTCACTGACTGGCTGAACGCAGAGATCCGTGCCGGCAGCGATATGTACTTTACCGAGACTTCCACTCATGTCTACGGCGGTAACAGCCTGCTCGCACAAGGTACAGGTTCATATTCGATAGGTGAAAGCCGCTTCTATGAGAACAACTTCTCATTCCTCGTTTCTGCGCAGAAAGACAACATCTTCGGAGAATGGGGCGGCAGCGTCACTTTCGGAGGTAACCTCATGGACAGGATGAACAGGGGTGTTACAGGAAGCGTGAACCCTCTGAATATCCGTGATCTGTTCTCACTTGGAAACGGCGTTTCAAAGGCGGATGTATCAGAGAGCTTCTCGCACCGCAAGATGAACTCTCTCTACGGTACTCTCCAGGTCAACTACGGCGGATTCATCTTCCTCGACGGAACATTCAGGAATGACTGGACTTCCACTCTTTCTCCTGAAAACAGGTCATTCTTCTATCCTTCCGTATCGCTTTCTTGGGTCATCAGCGACATGGTCAACAAGTACTGGTCCATGCCTGACTGGTTCACATATGCAAAGGTACGTGCTTCATATGCCCAGGTAGGTAACGACATGGACCCTTACCAGCTGTACAATACCTATTCTGTCGGAACCGACCCTAACGGAAACCCTACGGCCAATGTGGGAACAACTCTTTACGACGCAAATGTAAAGAACGAGCTCATCAGCTCATGGGAAACAGGTCTTGAAGCAAGATTTTTCGACAACAGGCTGGGACTTGACTTCACATATTACAAGTCAAACGCCACCAACCAGCTGATCAATCTTCCGCTTAACTCGCTTTCAGGATACCAGACTAAGAAAATCAACGCCGGTAATATCCAGAATGAAGGTATCGAGATCATGCTCAACGCCACTCCGGTGATGACCAAGGATTTCACTTGGGACATGATGCTCAACTTCTCCCACAACAAGAACAGCATCCTCGAACTTGCAGACGGCGTGCAGAGATACTCTCTCGGCGGTTACGACAACCTGCAGATCTATGCACAGGTAGGCGGTGACTACGGCGAAATCTGGGGAACCAAATTCCAGAGAGTGGACGACCCGGGCAGCCCTTATGACGGCCAGATCATAGTTGATGCGGAAGGCCTTCCTCTTGCGACTTCTGCAGCTGAAAAGATCGGTACACAGCAGGCTACCGCCAACATGGGCTGGACCAACAGCTTCTCATGGAAAGGATTCAGCCTTTCATTCCAGATCGATGCACGTATCGGCGGACAGATCTTCTCGGGTACACAGCAGATGATGCAGCGCTCCGGTAACGCTCTCTGCACAGTCGGAAGCAACGGTCTCCGTGAGAATTTCGTAGTGAAAGGCGTACAGCAGACCGAGAACGGGTACGTTGAAAACACTGTTCCCGTATCATATCAGAACTACTGGACGGCAATAGCAGGCCGCGGAGGTAACCTCGGTATAGGTGAGGCCAACCTTTACGATGCTACCAACGTACGTCTCCGTAACCTTGCCCTTTCTTATTCGTTCCCTAAGAAACTTCTCCAGAAGTCCAAGGTCCTCCAGAGCGTGAAACTCGGATTCTCTGTTACCAACGTCTGCATGATTTACAGCGCGATGGACGGAATCGATCCTGAGTCAGTGTTCGCTACTTCTACAAATGCCGTGGGATTCGAGTATGGTAGTACTCCTACATCACGCTGCTTTGTATTCAATGTTTCATTCGGATTCTAAACAAGATAAATACAATGAAAAATATATTAAGAATACTTTCTGTAGGTGCATTTGCCGTAGCTTTTGCAGGATGTGCTGACTTCGAAGAGATCAACCAGAACCCGCAGGCTACAGACGCATCTAAAGTCGAGCCTTATTATGCGCTGAACAAGTCGATAATGCAGGCTCAGCAGAATCCTGATACCGGCGAGCGTCTGTTTGTCATCAACTGGGCTTCACTTGCACGCCAGGACGGTGAGGACGGATACGGTACAGCTGTAGGCCAGTATAATGACGACCATACGGTGAATTGCTACAACTACATGTGTAACGCCATCAAGTATGTTGTAGATGCTATCGACCTTTGCGATATCCATCTTGCCGACGAGAACATCGGCGAGCATGACAGCCAGTTCCTTCCTAACGTGAAAGCGTTCGCCCGTATCTGGAAGGTGTATGTAATGACCGAGTTCGTGGATTCTTTCGGACCTATGCCTATCGAAGGTTTCAAGGGTATGAATCCGGAATTCAACAGCGTGAAGGATGTATACTATTACTTCTATGACGAGCTTAGAGACGCCGTTTCACAGATCAACGTCAATGTTCAGCCTACAGATGCTGAAATGAAATGCGATCCTTCCTATTCATATGATGCGTCAAAATGGAAAGCATACGGGATCTCTCTGTGGATGCGTCTTGCAATGAGACTTTCGGAAGCTGATCCTGCAAAGGCACAGTCCGAGTTCGAGGCTGCTGTCGCTGCCGGTGACGGTATCCTTACTGCAGACCAGATTTTCGGAGTACAGGAGAAATCAGGATGGGATGACCTTTCAGGCGTGATGAGCCGTACATGGGACTGGCAGACGCTTTCTTCTACAGTTGCCAACCTGATGATGAACCTCGGTACACCGTCACTGGATGCCCTTAAAGACCCGGGAAATGTCCTTTATTCCGCTCCTGATGCAACGCGCTATGAGCCTTATGTGAAGGATTCGGATACTTATCTCGGCAAGAGGTTCGCGGATTTCTACAGCGGAGCTACTGACAATCCTACCAAACAGTTCTTCTTTGACGGACTTCCTTCCACTCTCGACCCTCGTGCATTTGTTTACTTCACCCTTCCTGGTGACTATTCAAACAGGATCGAGACAGGTTATGCCACTTTCCCGGGTGCTGTAAACGCATATCAGATTACAGGTATGTTTGCCCAAAATGAATCGACAGGCGAGGTTTCAATGATTCCTGAGACTGAAACAGATGCCACATTTTCATGGAACGGTCTTCCTGCCGGCTGGACACAGGACGATTATCTTGATCTGAACGGTCTTGTAAACGGACAGATGCAGGAGATACCGAATCCTGACTATGACCCGTCAGACCCTGAGTCAGAACCTACTATGGAGACAACATTGTCCGGCTACGGCGGAACATATCCTCAGCTCGCAGAGAAGTACAGGAACAATACCCAGATCCGTGTATTCTTCGGTCCTTGGGAGACTTACTTCCTTCTGGCAGAGGCTGCCCTTTACGGATGGAACGTGGGTATCAGTGCACAGGAAGCATACGAAGCCGGTATCAAGGCCAGCCTTGACTATACAGGCATGGGCGCGCTCTATGCGGATTACATTGCATCCACTTCATACAACAGGGTAGGTACAAGTGTAAGCTGGAACCACACTGACGAGCCGACACCTGTTACCATGACATATGTCGACGGTATGACAGGCGAGGAAGGGGAATGGACATACAATTATCCGAATCCTGCCAATATCCTGTATGAAGGAAAGGCTCTTAACGACCACCTCACAAAGATCATCACCCAGAAGTTCATCGCCAACACTCCTTGGCTTCCTCTTGAGAATCTTTGCGACCACAGCCGTCTCGGTCTTCCGTTCTGGGATATTCCGGCATCTTCAAGACTTCTTCCTTACATGCCGGAGTACACTCTGACTTCTTATGAAGGCGCACAGAAACCGGGATATTTCGCACAGAGGATGGTTTATCCTTCATCATTGAGGAATGCTGACCCTGCAGGATATGAGGCTGCTGTCCAGCTTCTTGGCGGAGACGACAGCCGTGTCACTCCTCTGTGGTGGGCTATCGGAGGTCATTAGAATGAAAAAAGCCGCTCTATAATAGAAGGCTAGTTGTTATAAAGTGTAACGAGAGGGTGATAAAATGTTTTTTATCACCCTTGAATTTTTCTTCCGGCAAAGGGCGAAAAGAACTTGTAGCCAAACTGGTTTTTATAAACCGAATAGTTTCACTATCTTTATCGGATAAATTTAACCGCATCATTATGAAATTCAGAAGCATCTTACTGGCAGCCATGGCGCTGTCGACAATTTCCGTGCTGCCTGCTGCCGCCGAGACGCCCCAGCAGAAAGCAGAGAGGATGGAATGGTTCTCAAGAGCGAAGCTCGGAATCTTCATCCATTGGGGAATCTACTCCAAAGGGGAGACTTCGGAAAGCTGGGCATTCCATAACGGGACCGTTTCCATTGAAGACTACATGAAGCAGCGTGAGGCATTCACTGCAGCAAATTATGACCCTGCATATTGGGCCCGCCTCATCAAGGAAAGCGGAGCGCAGTATACGGTCATAACGACCAAGCATCACGACGGCTTCGCCCTTTGGGATACCAAAGTCGGGGATGACAGTGCAGTGAAGGATTCTCCTGCAGGCCGCGATGTTCTGGCTCCTTTCGTGGAGGAAGTGAGGAAGCAGGGGCTGAAACTCGGCTTTTATTTTTCACTTATCGACTGGCCGAGGGATGATTATCCTATCATTTACCGTAACGGACCTGCCAAATACGATATCCACAAGGAGCCAAAGAGATGGCAGCATTTCGTAGACTTCAACTTTGCGCAGCTCAGGGAACTGAATGCATGGATGCCGGACCTTTACTGGTTTGACGGAGACTGGGAGCAGACAGCGGAAGACTGGCGGGCAAAGGAGATTGTAGAGATGCTCCGCGAGACCAACCCGGGTGTCGTTATCAATTCCCGCATCCAGGGACACGGTGACTATGCCACACCGGAGCTCGGCGTGCCTGTCACACGCCCTGAATCGCAGTGGTGGGAGACCTGCATGACTATGAACGATTCATGGGGATACAGGATAAAGGATACCGACTATAAGAGCGATATGGTTCTTCTCCGTATGCTGGTAGACTGCATCAGTCTCGGCGGAAACCTCCTTCTGGATATAGGACCTAAGGCAGACGGAACCATTCCCGAGCAGCAGGTGGCTATCCTCAAGGAGTTCGGAAGGTGGACTTCAAAGCACGCAGAGGCGATCTACAACACCAAGGCCGGCATTCCTGCCGGGCATGTACAGGGATATACTTCCCTCAGCCTGGACAGCAAGACTCTCTATATCTATCTTCCATACAGACCTAATGAAAGCGTTGAACTCAAGGGGCTAAAGAGCCGTATCAAGGATGTCAGGGTGGTTGGCAGCAATACCGAACTCGACTGGGTCAGATACAATGACATTTCATGGAGTGAAGTTCCGGGAGTATGCTATATAGATGTTCCGGAAGATGTTCTCGACGAGAAGATAACCGTTCTGGCCGTGGATCTCGAAGAGCCGCTCACTCTTTACAGAGGCTCAGGTCAGGTTCTCAGTTTCAATGACTACGATGAATAGCATTTAAAATCAAAACCAATATCATCATTAATGAAGAAATCAGTTTTAATCGCAGTGGCCATGTGCCTTTCGGCACTGGCATTCGGCCAGCCTCTGTATGAGCGCTACAAGGCTGTACTTACTGAACCGAGGAGCTATGACTGTTTCCGCTCCGTGGACCAGATCAAAATCGACGGAAAGCTCAAGGAAACTTCATGGTCCCGGGCCCGGTCTACGGAAGCATTCGTGGATATCAGCGGAGAAGGATTCCCTGAGCCGGTCAAGGAGACGACAGTGAAAATGCTATGGGATGACAACTATCTGTATATCGCTGCCACCCTCATGGAGGATAACATTGTCGCCAGGCTTACACAGAGAGATACGATCATCTATCATGACAACGATTTCGAAGTTTTTCTCGACCCTGACGGAGACGGTGTGCATTACTTTGAAATAGAGAACAATGCCAGAGGCGTCATCTTCGATCTGACTCTGGACAAGCCTTACCGCAGCGGAGGCTCGTTCTTCATCCCTTGGAACTGTGAAGGGTTGAAACTGGCTGTCGGACATGACGGTACACTCAACAAGGAAAACGATACTGACCGCAGCTGGACTGTGGAGATGGCCATTCCGTTCGATGCTCTTACCTATAACTTCGACAATCCAAGGAAATATTCTACCTGGAGAATAAATTTCTCACGGGTACAGCATCTGGTCAAGGGGCAGCCTGAAGAGAATTGGGTCTGGTCTCCTACAGGACGCGTGGATATGCATATGCCTGACCGTTGGGGCTTCCTGAATTTTGTAGACGCTCCTGTGGGCTCACGCATGAAAGGCGGACATACTCTGGATATGGACGCCTATAAGCTGCTCTGGGCGATGTTCTATGCCCAGCTGGACAACAAGGCCGCAAAAGGAAACTTTCTCCGCACCGTGGATGACTTTTTCCTTACAGACACCGAACTGTCATCTATAGGACCTGATGACCGTATTTCCGTGGAGGGCACCACTTCAAGTTTCCAGATAAAGATAACTCTTGCAGACAGGAAAGAATATTATACTGTAGATCAGGACGGCAAATTCACTATTGGCAAAGTGCAGCCTCAGGTGGTGAAGAACTGGATGTGGATGAGGTTCAAACCCGAGTGGAGTGATGACCGGTACAGGGAGCATTTCGCAAAGGTACACAGCTGCGGTATCAGCGGTATTCTTTTCGAAGGGTATGACGAGGACGTGTTCCGCATGTGCAAGGAAGCCGGACTGGAAGCCCACTACTGGAAGTGGACCATGAACCGTGCGGAGTGTCTTGAAACCCATCCTGACTGGTTTGCAGTGAACAGGAAAGGGGAGTCTTGCTTTGACCATCCTGCCTATGTGGACTATTACAGATTCCTGTGCCCTTCACACGAGGGCGTTGCTGAATATCTGGCCGAGGACTATCTGAAAATGGCCAATCTTCCGTATGTGGACGGAATGCATTTGGACTATGTCCGTTTCCCGGATGTGATACTTCCTGTCAGTCTGTGGAAAAACTATGGCATAGAGCAGGTTCAGGAACTTCCTGAATACGACTTCTGTTACTGCGATGTGTGTCGTGAGAAATTCAAGGCAATGACAGGAAAGGATCCTCTCGAACTGAAATATCCTATGGAAGACCAGTCTTGGCTGAATTTCAGATATGACGCCATTACAAATGTCGTCAAGACGATTACCGCCAGACTCAAGTCGGAAGGCAAGACTCTTACGGCTGCGGTGTTCCCTGGTCCTTCAATGGCCAAAAGGATGGTCCGCCAGGACTGGGGCAATTGGCCTCTTGATGCCTATTTCCCGATGATTTACAACGGTTTCTATTATGAAGGGCCGGAGTGGGTAGGACGTTCTGTCGCCGAGAGTGTCAAGGCTGTAGGAGGAAGGGCGTGTGTCTATGCCGGTCTCATGTTCCCTGACATCAAGGGAGAAGATTTCGAGAAGGCTCTTGATGCCGCATACAGTAACGGCGCCAGTGGGGTGTCGTTCTTTGACGGACCTGATTACGAGTATCTTGAAAGACTTAAAGCATATATGGACAAGCACGATATGGTGCCGGCCAACTGAGATTTGCTTATAAATTGTCCGATTCGGTAGACGGATGGCACTGTCTGGAAAAGACAGTGCCATCCGTCTGTAATGTAGGGCATGGAACCGCTACGGCCTGCCTTTTATTCCGGACTGGACGATCGTGATGCTGCGAAACGGCCTGCGGGAGAATATGGTAATGATTTTTTGTGTATCTTGGCGGCCGGAATTCAAATAGTGTTTTGATTCATGACAAGAGACGAACTGATGAGAAAAGCGATAGAGCTGTCTGTCGATAATGTAGCTGATGGAGGAGGACCTTTCGGAGCCGTCATAGCAAATGACGGCGAAATAATCGCCACCGGCGTCAACAGGGTGACGGCTGATCATGATCCCACAGCCCATGCCGAGGTAAGTGCGATCAGGGCTGCCGCCGGGAAACTCGGGACATTCGACCTTAGCGGGTGTGAGATATACACTTCGTGCGAGCCTTGTCCGATGTGTCTCGGAGCCATATACTGGGCGCACCTTGACAGGATGTTTTATGGCAACGACAAGCATGATGCGGCTGAGGCCGGTTTTGACGATGCGTTCATTTATAAGGAAATGGAACTGAAACCGGAAGCCCGCCGCCTGTCATCGGTAAGACTTATGCCTGAAGAGGCCATCAGGGCCTTTGAAGTCTGGAAAGCAAAGGATGACAAGACCAAATATTAAAAAAACACGGATATGGTGTTGTTGATTATTTTCGCGGCAGCACTTGCAGTGAGTGCTCTTGGCTGGAAAAAGTTCATCTATTTCATTTCATTGGGATATGGTTTCTCCATTGCGGTGATGGGGATTGTGACAGTCGCTGTTTTCGCATGGCGTCTGACATTCCCTTCCGCCATGCTGTGCGCCCTGCTGATAGCGTATGGCTTGCGGCTGGGAGGTTTTCTTCTACACAGGGAACTCCGCAGCGCTTCCTACAGGAAAGAGCTTCCTTCCCTGACCAAGACATCCGGGAATATCGGGACGGGCACAAAAGTCATGGTATGGATTTCGGTATCTCTCCTTTACGTGTGTCAGGTTTCGCCTGTATTCTTCCGGGTCGTCAATGAAGGCTCGAGTGCCACCGAATTCTGGGCTTATGCTGGAGCGGTCATAATGCTGCTGGCCCTGATTCTCGAATCGGTAGCCGACCATCAGAAATCCGCCGCCAAGAAGCTCCGTCCGGACAGATTCTGTGATACAGGCCTGTACAGGATAGTACGCTGTCCGAACTATTTTGCGGAGATTCTCTTCTGGACAGGATGTTTCATTTCCGGTATAGGTTCGGTGTTTGGCTGGGAATGGATTTTCGCGGTCGTCGGTTATGTTTGTATCGTATACATCATGTTCGGAGGAGCCAGAAGACTTGAGCTCCGCCAGAACAGTCGCTACGGTTCGGATCCCGAATACAGGGAGTATGTTGCCCGTACTCCGATTATCCTTCCTCTGGTACCTTTGTACTCAGTCGAGAGATATACTTTCCTGAAAGGGTAGGACCGGATTGTTTCCTTTTTTTAATGAACAACATATATATATAATTTGTATATTTGCCGTGTTGTTAACATACTTGTTAGACAATCATGTTAAACAATTTTGCAGACAAATAATTTCATGAATAGGTATCAGAATGAGCCGGAAAACGGGAATACCATACAGAAGAGTACTGAACAGGCTATAATGGATGCTGCGGAGGAACTTTTTCTGGAAAAGGGATATAATCTGGCCACGACTACGCTTATAGCGAAAAAGGCAGGGGTTACGCATGCCATGCTTCATTATTATTTCAGGACCAAGGAGCATATTTTCATGAAAGTCCTTGAGAAGACGCTTGGCGAACTCAAGCAGTCTTTCCGTCCTGTAATGTCAAAAGACGAACCGTTCTGGGAAACTCTTGAAAAAGGGATTTCCACTCATTTTGATTTTTTTGCCGGCCATCCCCGGTTCGCTACGTTCCTTTATGATACCGTAATGCATAATCCGGAGCTGATTGTTCGCCTGAAAGAGAGTTTTTTCCCTATCCTTCGAAGAATATATGACTTTCATATAGGGATGATACGGAAAGAGATGGCCGAAGGACGGATAAACGAAGTGGATCCTGTCCAGCTTGTCTCCGATATCATTACTCTGAATCTCTCGACTTATCTGCTTATGCCTGTGGCAGACAGAGTGTTTCCTGATCCGGAGGGTAATTCCTTGGTGTCAGATGAAAAAAAACTGAAAGAACTTCTCGAAATCAGGAAGACTGAAATCATCGCCCTGATCAGATACAGACTTTACGGTAAGATACAATGAAAAAGGTACTGACTCATATCTTCGTCCTGTCGCAGCTTGTCCTTGTTTGTCCTGTCGGGCTGCTTGCACAGGTAACCATTGACCGGTGCATGGAAATGGCACGGGAAAACTATCCGCAGATCCGGCAGTTGAATCTGATTGAAGAGGCTTCACATTATGAAGTTGCATCCATATCGAAGTCATGGCTGCCGCATCTGAGCGTTTCCGGCAAAGCGGCATACCAGTCTGATGTGGTGGAGATGCCGTTCGATATTCCCGGATTCACTTTCGACCTGCCTCATGACCAGTATTCCCTGGTCGGGGAAATCAGCCAGACTATATGGGACGGAGGAGTGTCCGGACGACAGAAAGAGGTGACCGTTTCCGGGGCTCAGGTGCAGAAGGAAGAGGTGGAGGTTTCTCTGTATTCGGTAAACGAGCGGGTACAGAAGATTTTTCTGGGGATACTCCTCTATGACGGCCAGCTGCAGCAGAATTCCATACTGGAGAAAAGTCTTGAAAGGAATGCAAGACATGCTCAGGCCTGCATCGAAAACGGAACGGCATACAGGTCGGACCTGGAGATGATACAAGTGAATATCCTGAACTGCGAGCAGCAAAGGGAAGAGTTGGTCCGGGACCGGCAGACTTATGTGGAAATGCTGGAAAAGCTCACCGGAACCAGTCTTGAAGGACAGGAATTCGTCATTCCGGACGAAAGTCCCGAATGGCTTTTCCAGGAAGAAATCCTCCGTCCTGAAATAGGGCTTTACAATGCCAGGATTCAGCAGCAGGAAGCTATGGTACGGCAGCTCGATTCAAAGATATCCCCTAAATTCAGTCTTTCTCTTCAGGGCGGAATCGGGCGGCCGGGACTGAACATATTGGAAAATTCGTTCCAGCCATACTGGACTGCAGGTGTGAAGATGTCCTGGGACATAGGGGCATTATATACCCGAAAGGACGAGAAACGCAAACTTGATGCGCAGATGAGAAAGATCGAGTCCGACAAGGAGACTTTCATGTTCAATACGGGACTTGATGCGGTTCAGATGAGAAATTCGATAGACAAGGCGAAATCACTTCTGGATAGGGACAGGGAAATAATAGCTCTCAGGGAGTCTATCCGCGCTTCCGGTGAGGAACAGTACCGGAACGGGGTCATCACTATGACTGATCTCATGTCCAGAATAGATGATGAGTACGATGCGAAAGTGGCGGAGTCGATTCACCGGATACAGCTGTTGATGGCCATATATGACCTGAAGAATTGCCTGGGATACGGCATCCCTGCCGAGTGAGCAAGTCGATGATTTGAAAAACAGTTATTTGTCGGACCGATATTGAAAACGTTTTGAAATGGAAAGGTACGGTATGAATCTGATCATGTCCGCCGCGGTGCTTCTGTCTGCTGCCGGGTGCGGAATGAAAGAACTGAAGTTCGATGCCTGCGGGCAGGTCAATGCGACAGAAGTGGTGGTCTCTGCCGAAAGCAGCGGAAGGCTTGTCAGCTTCGGTATCCGGGAAGGTGACAGGCTTGCGGCAGGGGAGTATGCGGGACAGATAGATTCAGTACAGATATGGCTTCAGAGAGAGGAACTTGTCAGAAGAAAAGAAAGTGCGGAAGTGAAAATGACTGATATCGGCTGTCAGATGAGTGCACAGTATGCCAGACTTGAAAATCTGGCCGCCGAGCTGAAACGTTCGCAGGCTCTTCTGGAAAAGGATGCCGGAACACAGAAGCAGGTAGATGACCTGGAGTCCGAAATCAGGATCCTGCGCGGGCAGATTGCGGCAGCAGAGCAGAGCTACAGGCAGAATAACGAGAGTGTCCGATGTGAGATTTCCACGCTAGATGTCCAGATCGCCCAGACAGAAGACAAGCTGAGAAAATGCAGGATAGTCGCTCCGGTATCGGGTACTGTCCTTGAGAAGTATGCCGAAGAAGGGGAGAGCGTGACTTCAGGACGCCAGCTGTTCAAGATAGCGGATATGGCGGATGTTTATGTAAGAGCGTATTTCTCCTCATCACAGCTTTCTGCACTGCATCTCGGGGACAAGGTCAGTGTAATTCCGGATGACGGGTCTGAGAACCCTGACAGCTATGAAGGTACAGTGACATGGATTTCAGAAGAAGCCGAATTTACCCCTAAGAATATCCAGACACGCGATGAAAGGGCGGATCTTGTATATGCGGTAAAGATCGCGGTGCGTAATGACGGACGCCTCCGTCTCGGAATGTATGCGTATATCATGATATGATGAATTCCATAGAAATAGAAGGAATTTCCAGAAGTTACGGAAATGTGCATGCGCTCAAGGATATTTCGATGCGCGTGGAGCCAGGTGAAATCTTCGGTCTGATAGGGCCTGACGGAGCCGGCAAGACTACACTTTTCCGTATAATGACCACACTCATGCTTCCGGATTCCGGCACAGGTACGGTATGCGGGCTGGATATAGTGAAAGACTGTTCCCGGCTGAGGAGGATTATCGGCTATATGCCGGGCAGGTTTTCTCTGTACCAGGATCTGAGCGTCAGGGAGAATCTTGACTATTTTGCAACGCTTTTCGGCACCACGGTCAAGGACAATTATGAGAACATCAAGGAAATATATTCTCAGATAGAGCCTTTCAGAGACCGGAGGGCAGGCAAACTGTCCGGAGGAATGAAACAGAAACTTGCGCTCTGCTGTGCGCTTGTGCACAGACCGTCGGTATTGTTTCTCGATGAGCCTACTACGGGGGTTGATGCCGTCAGCCGCAAGGACTTCTGGACAATGCTCTCCAGAATAAAGTCATCCGGGATAACAGTCTTTGTCTCCACTCCATATATGGATGAAGCGGAGCGGTGCGACAGACTTGCTCTTATCAGGGACGGATCTCTGATCGGAATGGGGACGCCGGAAGAAATCGTTGCCGGCTATCCGCTCAGGCTGCTTGCCGTGAAAGGAAAGAATATGTATCAGGTATTGAAGACATTGAGAAGGACCGAAGGAGTCATGTCATGTTTCTCGTTCGGGGATTCGCTTCATGTTGCATATAATCCTGAAAAGACATGCAAGGATCGGATATGCCGGACTCTTGCACAAGAGGGGGACAGAGACTGTACAGTCATGGAAACCGGACCTGGCATCGAGGACTGTTTCATGTGGCTTTCCAGACAGAATGCACTGACAGGTAAATGATATTGCCTATGGAACAGAATGCAGTGGAAATAAGACACCTTACGAAAATGTTCGGGGATTTTACGGCCGTGGACAATATCAGTTTCAGTGTCCGCCGCGGTGAGATTTTCGGCTTCCTAGGGGCGAACGGGGCGGGAAAGACCACGGCCATGAGGATTCTGTGCGGTTTGAGCCGCCCTACTTCCGGAGGCGGGACAGTAGCAGACTATGATATAAATACGGAGCAGGAAAAGATAAAACGGCATATTGGTTACATGAGCCAGAAGTTTTCTCTTTATCCCGACCTGACAGTCAGGGAGAATATCCGGCTGTTCGGAGGAATATACGGTCTCAGGGACAAGGAAATCAGGGAAAAGACGGATGTCCTGCTCGGTATGCTCGGAATGCGGCAGGAGAGGGACAAGCTTGCAGGTGCACTTCCATTGGGATGGAAACAGAAACTGGCATTCAGCATAGCAATGATCCATGAACCGGAAATAATCTTTCTAGACGAGCCTACGGGAGGGGTGGATCCCGAAACCAGACGCAGGTTCTGGGAAATGATATATGATGCATCCGAAAACGGGACGACAGTTTTTGTCACGACCCACTATATGGATGAGGCCGAGTATTGCGACCGGGTGTCCGTGATGGTGGACGGGAAGATTGCCGCACTGGGCTCTCCGGAAAAGCTTAAAGATGCTTACCGTGCAGAAAACATGGACGAAGTATTCAGGATAATCGTCGGAAGATCAGGAAAGGAGGACTGGAGATGAGAGAATTTGCCGCATCTGTTGTCAAAGAGTTCCGGCACATATTCAGGGACAGGCGCACCATACTTATTGCCATGGTGATGCCTGTGGTGCAGATCATCCTTTTCGGATTTGCGGTCAGCACTGAAGTCAATGATGTAAGGGTGATGTTCTGCGGGGATCTTTCAGATCCTGCAGTAAGGAATATCGTTGACAGGATAGACAACAACAGGTATCTCAGGATTGTCGGCAGACTGGACAATCCTGATGAAATAGAAGATATCTTCCGGAAGAACATGGCTGATGCAGCCGTATGTTTTGACCGGGATTTCGGAGAGGCTCCGGTCCGTTCGGGAAATTCGCAGGCAAGAATCATCGGAGACGGCTCGGATCCGAATACGTCCCAGATGATAACAGGTTATCTGAAAGGTGTTTTCCAGTCAGGACAGGATGATTCCGGCGCTTCATTTACAGGGGAGAGGCAGGCATCGGTGACACCTGTCATCCAGCTCATGTACAACCCTGCCATGAAGTCTTCCTATAACTTCGTGCCTGGAGTCATGGGGCTGATTCTCATGCTTATATGTTCGATGATGACAGCAGTGTCAATAGTAAAGGAAAAGGAAACGGGAACCCTTGAGCTACTGCTTGTCTCCCCGGTCCGGCCACTGTGGATTATCGTCAGCAAGATGATACCGTATCTTGTGCTTTCGGCAATGAACTTCATCTGCATCCTCCTTCTGTCGCATTTTGTAATGGAAGTTCCGGTTAACGGAAGTCTCCTTCTCCTGTCTGCCGCAGCTCTTGTTTTCGTGATTACATCCCTGGCGCTCGGACTGCTCATCTCCGTCATTTCCCCGAACCAGAAGACAGCGCTGCTGATATGCGGGATGGGCCTGACAATGCCGACAATGATATTTTCAGGCATTATTTTCCCCTGCGAGAGCATGCCGGAAATACTGCAGTGGTTTTCTGACATAATTCCGGCCAAGTGGTTCATAATAATAGTGAAGAAAGTGATGATACAGGGGAGCGGCTTTGCTTCGGCCGCCAAGGAGATGCTGATACTTACCTACATGGCCGCATTGCTTCTTGTCGTGAGCATTAAGAGTTTCAGGACCAGACTTCAATAAAGGGAGGGGTTATGTGGAAATATCTTCTTGAAAAGGAATTCAAACAGTTTTTCAGGGATCCCGGGCTTCCGAGGATGGCTCTGATGTTCCCTGTGCTTATGATGCTGGTGTTCCCGTTTGCCGTGAGTATGGAAATAAGGAATATAAATCTCGCGGTAGTGGACTGCAGCAGAAGCGTGGAGTCTTCACGGCTTCTGGAAAAATGTACTTCTTCGGGATATTTCCGTATTGTCGGCATGTGCCCGGGTCCGGAAGAAGCCATGCGCCTTATGGATGAAAACAAGGCTGACGCTATAATCACGATCGGAGCCGATTTCGGCAGGGACATGGAGACAGGTTCGGGCTTTCCTGTCGGCATAAAGGTCAATACTGTCAACGGAACCAGAGGCAGTATCGGAGCACAGTATCTGCAGAACTGCATCATGATGTATCTCAGGGACAGGAATCCTGATATGGGGACGAATGTTTCCCCAGCCGCAGATATTTCGGAAAAGTACTATTTCAACAGTCTCATGGACTATAAGCTGTTCATGATACCGGCCCTGATAGTCATCGGGATAACCATGATCACGGCTTTTCTTCCGTCCCTCAACATCGTTTCGGAAAAGGAGACCGGCACCATAGAACAGATAAACGTGACTCCGGTCAGCAAACCTGCATTCATCATCTGCAAGATGATACCATATTGGGTGATAGCCTTTTTCGTACTTACAGCCTGTCTGCTGACAGCATGGGCTGTCTTCGGGTATACATGTCGGGGGAATATTCTCTGGCTCTATTTTTTCACTACCCTCGACATAGTCGTAATGGCAGGATTGGGGCTGCTCATTTCAAATTACAGCAGCAATGCCCAGCAGGCCATGTTCGTCATCTGGTTCTTTGCCGTGATATTCATCTTGATGAGCGGTATTTTCACTCCGATAGGATCCATGCCGGACTGGGCCGCGGCCATCACATATTTCAACCCGATGAGATACTATGCGGATGCCATGCGTGCCATCTATATTAAAGGCAGTGATTTTGCCGATGTATGGTATGATGCTGTCGGGCTTTCCGTCATAGGGGTTCTTATGGCAGGTTGGGCAATTGCCGGCTACCGCAAGTCGGAGTAGTCCGTTCACTTGATGGTTCCGGCGCCTGTCCATGTCCACTTGTGCCAGAGGTATTCGAGAGGTCCCTGCCTGTGTGATTGATACTGTTTCAAACAGTATCGCTATGGCAGAAACCGCAAGGATTTTCACCCATGTGCGGAAGTTGTTTTCAGATGAAACGAAAAGCTGTTTCCTGCCGATGAAAAACCCGAGCAGAAACAGTCCTGCTGTCTGTATGTAACGACCTGCATTGACTGCCCACATAAGGCTGGCTTTCTGCCCCAGAGTGACATTGCAGAGGAGAAAATCCCAAAGATTGCCGCTCTTCGTATGGGCGGCTACTTCTGCATACATTTCATCGACCATAAGGTCGGGAAGACGGTGTGCCGGGTTAGCCAGACTTGCGAAAAAGTGGAACCATTCCACGGGTTGCAGCAGAAGGATGACAGCAGAGACAAGTATTGCCCTGTCACTCCAGTTCCTGGTAATGAACAGGACAATACTTGCGGCGGCGAACAGCAGCAGGACATCGCCTGCAGGAAAAAACGCGGCATTCAGCGTCGCGAATACGACGAGCAGCACCATCCGCCAGAGGAACCTGCAGCCGAAGTCCTTGCCTATACGTTTCCTGTTGTTCCACTGTATGTAGAAAGTGAATCCGAAAAGCAGCGCGAAAATAGCGTAAGCTTTACCGGCAAACAATGAAAACACTACATTGAAAACTCCCTTGTCCAGCGATTCCAGCCAGACCGGCATCCGTCATTTCATGTGAGAATCAGTGATTCTGACCGCTTCCATGCCAGGAGTGTATTTCCCGGTATATGATACCTCTACTGTATCTCCTGTAAACAGACCGTCGATTCCGGTCCGGTCCGCATTCAATGTGCTGAAGGACAATGTATCATTACTCTCCGTCACAATCATGACCGTATTCATGGTGGCGTCCAGGACGGTCCCCTTGATATCGGAGGTCCCGGGCGACTGGTTGCAACCTGCAGCCAATATCCCGCAGGACAGGAGGAACATGCATTTTTTCATATCAAAAAGATTTATTTGTAAGTTTGCAGCCGCAAACATACGAAAAAAAGATGTTCTATTTGATACTGACAATGCTTGTCGGAGTGGTGGCAGGGCTTATTATGCGGAGAATCAAGGTTCTGGCCCATATAGGAAAAGCCATATCCGTGACGATATACGTGATGCTGTTCTTTCTAGGTGTGAAAATAGGAGCAGACAGGAACATACTTGCCAATCTTTCTTCTCTCGGTCTGCAGGCTCTTCTTCTGGCTCTGGCCGGAGCTATGGGGAGTGTGCTTTTCGCAGCTCTGCTGTACAGGTTCCTGTTCAAGGCAGACGGAACAAAAGGAAACAGGGTGGAGGAAAGGCCATGAAAGGTACGCTGGCGGTAGTCCTGGTCTTTGCCGCGGGATGTATTGCGGGATGGTCAGGCCTGATTGATCTGGAGAGCTTCGGTGAAATAGGACGGGACCTTACGATGTATGTGCTGTATCTTCTGATATTTCTTGTAGGAATCAGCATGGGATGTAACCCGGAACTGAAGAAAATAGCAAAAAGCGTGAGCCCTAAGATATTGCTGCTTCCTGTGGCGACAATACTCGGGACTTTGCTTTTTTCCGCCCTAGTGAGCGTGCTGATAAAAGAATGGAGCGTAGCCGACTGTCTGGCAGTTGGCAGCGGAATGGGATATTATTCCCTTTCTTCCGTGCTGATTTCCCAGTACAAGGAAGCCTCACTCGGTGTCCAGTTGGCAGCCGAACTGGGAACGATAGCCTTGCTGACCAACATTTTCCGTGAGATGTTCACACTGATATGCACTCCTCTGCTCGGCAAGTGGTTCGGCCCGTTTGCTCCCATAGCCTCGGCAGGGGTGACCGCAGTGGACGTATGTCTGCCGGTAATCGTCAGATTCACAGGAGACCGGATGCTTCCTGCCGCCATAGTCAGCGGAGTTGTCACAGACTTCAGCGTACCGATACTTGTCTCTTTCTTCTGCTCTTTTTAGGCCGCGGTAAAAACAGGACGTTCATGCATTATCCTCTGATATGGTGGGGCGTCTGCTCAGGAAGAATGAAGGATATCTCGCACAGTCCCATGACTGCACCGTCCTCTTTCCATGCGCTCTGGTAAATCATCTTCCGGATGCCATGCTTTTCAATGGTGTATACGTTCTGCCCTCCTGTTTCCAGAAGCTCTCTGATGATTGATTTTGACTTGTCGCCGTGACAGTCCATCAGGTTTTTCCCGATGAGGTCTCCGTGCCTGAAATATGTTTCCCTTGATTTCGCGTTCATGTAAAGTATCACTCCGTCCCTGTCGCATACCGTGATGGCGCAGTTCATTTCCTCCGCCCATTCCGGAACGGCCCTGCGGACAGCATTTATCCTGTTCCGGATTCTGCTCCAGCCTGCAGTATCGTTGAAGCAGCACCTGTCCATCGTTCCGGCCATAGTCCTGAATCTGCAGGCGGGTATCACGAAGCTGAAGACATCCTCGTCAAACCACTGTCTGGCAGACGGGTCTGTAAGGCCTACAAATGTCCGGAAGCCTTCCGACCTGTTTTCCCTGACGGCGTTCGCCACTATGGATGAACATCCCGAGCCGAATACGAGCGATACGGTTTCAGGGTCATTCCTGTCAAAGAATGCCCATGCGCACAATCCGGAAATCACATCCGGAGAAGCGATGAAAAGCAGTCCTTCCATTCCGTCGAAACTTTCCGCCTGGTCTGCCCTTATGAAATTGAGGTATTTCCCCGGTGCGGCCACCGGTCCGTTTGTGCCGAGATATTCCTTTATCAGTTCCGGAGTTTCCTTGTATTTTTCCTTCTGTGAAACGAAAATCGGAACGTGGTCAGGCATCGGGGTGAATCCTGCATAGAACTTACCTCCTCCGCATGTGATGTTTTCCGTACTCAGGCATACCGGTTTCCCGTCCATTGCCTGATGGAGATATCTGAGGAAGCATCCGGGAATCTTCTCTGTCCCGGATGTCTGCGAGTCGCTGTAGAAGAAAACCAGCGGAAGCGGGGCCGCTTCACCGAATGCAGCCCTGTACTTGCCGATGAAAGATTTTATGTCCATAAGGTGATACTGTCAGAATGGTTTTGCGATCATATGAGATTTTTTCCGTTGTATTGCATCTGACGGACCTGGCAAACAGTTCAGCAGCCGCTGCCGTCAAGGTTGCATGACGTTCCTTCCGCAAGAGGCCGGGACCTGAGCCCTGCTTCTTCAGGTATAAGGGTTACTGTACCGTCTTCAAGCAGAAAGCATGGTATTCCGGCGGCTCCGGACCTTTTGGCTCCCTCAAAAGCGGCACTGCTGTCTCTGAGTCTGAGGAATTCCTTCAGGTTTTTCACGTGTGCGCCGATATCGACTGTTTCATACCGGCCATTGCCTTTTGCCTGCTCCTCGACATATTCGCAGTCAGGGCATGTCCGCATTCCGTATATCTTTATCATTGATTGCAGGATTATTTTTCTATTTGACTGTAAAATTAGTAAATTTAAACCGGTTTTCTGATACTGATACCGAATTCTGACATTTAATCTGATATACAATGGAAAAAGAAATACGTGTCGAACACGACCTTCTCGGCAGCCGGGAGCTGCCTGCCGGTGCGCTGTATGGAATCCAGACATTGCGCGGCATCGAGAACTTTTCTATCAGCCGTTTCAGGCTCGAATACTATCCTTCATTTATCAACGGTCTGGCTTATACCAAGATGGCAGCTGCGGACGCAAACCATCAGCTCGGTCTGCTTTCAGATGAGCAGTATTCCGGAATAAAAGCTGCCTGTGAGGATATACTGGCAGGGAAGTATCATGATGAATTTCCTGTGGATATGATTCAGGGAGGTGCCGGTACCACTACCAATATGAATGCAAACGAAGTGATTGCGAACATCGCTCTGATGCACATGGGACACAATCCGGGAGAGTATGAGTACTGCTCGCCACATGATCATGTGAACCGTTCCCAGTCCACCAATGACGCATACCCGACTGCCATACACATGGGGCTGTATGCCGGATATCTGGCTTTGCTGCCTCACCTGAAGGCTCTTGTCTCGGCGTTCCGCAAGAAAGGAGACGAGTTTTCCCGTATCGTCAAGATGGGACGTACACAGCTGGAAGATGCGGTGCCGATGACTCTCGGACAGACTTTCTACGGGTTTGCAAGCATACTTGAGAACGAGACTGTACATCTTGAAGAGGCCGCGGCGGATTTCCTGACCGTCAACCTGGGAGGAACAGCCATCGGTACGGGAATATGCTCGGAGCCTGGCTATGCGGAAAAGGCGGTTGCCGCCCTTGCACGCATTACAGGATGGAAAATCAAGCTTGCAGACGACCTTGTAGGTGCGACTTCAGACACTTCATGTATGGTGGGATACATGTCGGCCCTGAAGCGTGTGGCTGTCAAACTGAGTAAAATATGCAACGACCTCCGTCTTCTGGCCAGCGGCCCGCGCTGCGGATTCGAGGAAATAAATCTGCCGGCCCGTCAGCCCGGATCATCGATAATGCCCGGCAAAGTGAATCCTGTCATTCCGGAAGTGGTCAGCCAGGTCGCGTTCAAAGTGATAGGAAACGAACTCTGTGTGACTATGGCAGGGGAGGCTTCACAGATGGAGCTGAATGCCATGGAACCTGTGATGGCACAGTGCTGTTTTGAGTCCGTAGATCTGATGAGCAATGCCTTCGATACGTTACGCACCCTCTGTGTAGAAGGAATTACCGCTAACCCGGAGCGGTGCCTGGCAGAAGTCCGTAACAGTATAGGCATAGTCACCGCCCTGAATCCGTACATAGGGTATGACCATTCGACCAGTATAGCCAAGAAAGCCCTTGAAACGGGGCGGAGCGTATATGATCTTGTCCTGGAGGAAGGTATACTTACCAGTGAGGATCTTGATACCATACTTGACCCTAAGAACATGATCAGGCCGGTAAAACTGGATATCCGGGCACGGAAATGACGGGAGCCGGCTGTGCGGCATGAAATCCGGGAGGCATTTTGCCGGATGTCGGGATTTGGTCGTCAGAATCCGTCCGTACGTCTAATTAATTTCCGGTATAGGATGTGCTTCGATAACTTCGCAATCGGTTAGAAACAGTGTTACCGATGAACAAGTTACAATACCTTTTGTCTGCATCTGCCGTCCTTGCCGTTTCCTTGTCCGGCTTGCCGGCAGATGCTCAGGAAGAAAGAACGGATGCGTGGACGCTTCAGGACTGTCTGGATTATGCGATGGAAAACAACATAACCCTCCGACAGAGCAGGATAACGGCAGAATCTTCGGCAATTGATGTCAAGACTGCAAAAGCCGCACTATTCCCGAGTCTCTCTTTCACGACCTCCCAAAGCCTCATAAACAGACCCTACCAGCAGTCAGGCAGTACGGTCAGCGGTACGGAAATACTCCGATCAGAGGGAAGTACGGGCTATACCGGCAATTACGGCCTTAACGCCCGTTGGACAATCTACAGTGGCGGGGCCAACCGCAAGACTATCAAACAGGAAGAACTGAATACCAGGATATCCGGTCTTGATGTTGAGGCTGCAGCCAATTCCATAGAGGAATCAATTACACAGATCTATGTGCAGATACTGTATGCGACGGAATCCGTAAATGTCAACAGGAATACTCTCGAAGTGAGCATTGCGCAGTGCGGGAGAGGAAAACAGCTGATGGAAGCCGGCAGTCTGTCGAAGGCAGACTATGCACAGCTACAGGCACAGGTGAGCAGCGACAGATACCAGCTTGTCCTGTCGGAGACGACTTTGCAGGATTACAAACTGCAGCTGAAGCAGCTGCTTGAACTTGACATGGAATCCGAAATGGAACTGGCTGTGACAGACATATCGGAAGATAATGTATTGGCTCTCATACCGGATAAAAAAGAAGTATACAATGCGGCTCTGGGCATAAGGCCTGAGATTGAAAGCGGCAGGCTCAACGTCGAGATGTCGGAACTCAGTGTAGGCATCGCCAAGGCCGGAGCACTTCCGAATCTCAGCCTCAGTGCCGGAATAGGCACCAATCACACTACGGGAACGGATTTTACTTTCACCGAGCAGATCAGGAACGGGTGGAACAATTCCATCGGACTTACGCTCAGCGTCCCGATATTCAGCAACAGACAGAACAAGAGTGCTGTAGAGAAGGCCCGTCTCCAGCAGCGTACAAGCGAACTTGACCTGCAGCAGGCACACAAGGATCTGTACAAGGCAATAGAAGGCTTCTGTCTGGATGCAGCCAGTTCGCAGTCCCAGTATCTGGCGGCGAAAGAGCAGGTGGAAAGTGCACAGACGAGCTATGATCTTGTAAACGAACAGTTCGGGCTGGGAATGAAGAATACCGTGGAGCTCCTTACTGAAAAGAACAATCTGCTGAACGCCAGACAGCAGCTTCTTCAGGCGAAGTATATGGCTGTCCTGAGCAAGACCATGCTCCGCTTCTATGCTGGAGAGCCCTTAATCCTATAGATTTTTGCAAATAAAGGAAAAGAGAGTATATGAAAAAGAAAACAAGAACCATTCTCTGGCTGACAGTCGCTGTCATTGCAGTCGCCGCCGTCATGACTTTATATCTGAAAGGCAAGTCAGCCAAGACGCCTCAACTTACGTATGAGATTGTAAATGTCGGTAGGAGCGATATTTCCAATACGGTGACCGCTACCGGGACCATAGAGCCTGTGACCGAAGTCGAAGTGGGAACCCAGGTGTCCGGCATTATAGACAAGATATATGTAGACTACAACTCCATAGTGAAAGAAGGCCAGGTCATAGCCGAGATGGACAAGGTCACTCTGGAAAGCGAACTTGCTTCGGCGCGTGCGGCATACGACGGGAGCAAGGCAGAATATGAGTATCAGACCAGGCTTTACGAGAGAAACAAGCTCCTTCACGGAAAATCACTGATAAGCGACACGGACTATGAGCAGTCTGTCTATAATTTCGAAGTGGCCAAAAGTTCGTTCCATGGCAGCGAGGCCGCTCTTGCGAAGGCGGAACGCAACCTTTCGTATGCTACTATCACTTCCCCTATTGACGGAGTGGTGATAGACCGTGCTGTGGAAGAGGGGCAGACGGTTGCAGCCGGTTTTGAAACTCCGACGCTTTTCACCATAGCGGCAGACCTTACAAAGATGCAGGTCGTAGCTGATGTCGATGAGGCGGATATAGGAGGTGTGGCTGACGGACAGAGGGTGACTTTTACGGTAGATGCTTATCCTGAAGATATCTTCGAAGGCAAAGTGACACAGATCCGCCTCGGAAGTTCCGACGGATCCTCGGCAGGCACATCAGCCAGCGAGAGTGTCGTCACATACGAAGTGGTCATATCGGCAGATAATCCGGAACTCAAACTGAAACCTCGTCTTACCGCCAATATCTCCATTTACACCATTGACCGTCCGGGAGTACTGAGTGTGCCTGCCAAAGCGTTGAGGTTCAGCCCGGAGCTTCCTGTTGTCGGGGAAGGGACCGTTATCCGAGACTGCGAGGCTCCGAACAAGGTCTGGACTCTTTCCGGAAATACTTTCACGGCACATGCTGTCACGCCTGGTCTCAGCAACGGTGTAATGACAGAAATCATTGACGGGATAGAAGAAGGTACCGGGATTGTTGCAGGAGTGGAATTCAACATCCCTGAAAGAGGTCCGAAGGGGGCTGCCGGCGAGAGGAGTCCGTTTATGCCGGGGCCTCCGGGAAGTAATGGAAAAGACGGAAATAAAAATGAAAGGTAAGAAAGTAATAGAACTGCAGGATATCCGACGTAATTTCCAGGTCGGTGACGAGACTGTCCATGCCCTCAGGGGCGTGTCTTTCTCGATAGAAGAAGGGGAGTTCGTGACCATAATGGGAAGTTCGGGTTCCGGAAAATCGACATTGCTCAACATTCTCGGCTGTCTGGATACTCCGACTTCAGGGGAATATCTTCTGGACGGTATTCCGGTCAGGACAATGAGCAAGTCCCAGCGTGCGCGTCTGCGCAACCGGAAAATCGGATTCGTTTTCCAGAACTACAACCTTCTGGCAAAAACTACAGCTGTAGAGAATGTGGAACTCCCTCTTATGTACAACAGCAAAGTGTCTTCCTCCGAGAGACGCAGGAGGGCTGTAGATGCACTCGTTGCGGTAGGTCTGGGAGACAGGCTGGAACACCGTTCCAACCAGATGTCCGGAGGACAGATGCAGAGAGTGGCTATTGCCAGGGCGCTGGTGAATGACCCTGCTGTCATCCTTGCTGATGAGGCGACAGGAAACCTTGATACCAGGACATCGTTCGATATTCTCGTCCTCTTCCAGAAGCTACATGCGGAAGGACGTACGATAATTTTCGTTACGCACAATCCCGATATTGCACAGTACAGCAGCCGGAATATCCGCCTGCGTGACGGCCATATCATCGAAGACAGGAGCAACTCCGATATTCTTTCGGCAGCAGAGACGCTCTCGGCTCTTCCGGTAAACGATGATGAATGAAACCCCAAAAACCATGAATATTGCCAATCTTTTTAAAATAGCATTCAGGGCTTTGGTAAACAACAAGATGCGTGCATTTCTCACAATGCTCGGCATCATTATAGGCGTGGCATCCGTCATCACGATGATAGCCATCGGCCAAGGTTCCAAGAAAAGCATCAGTGACCAGATTTCGGAGATGGGTTCCAACATCATAATGATTCATCCGGGCGGAGAGCGTCGCGGCGGTGTACGTATGGACCCTTCCGAGATGCAGACACTTAAGGTGGAGAATTATGAGACACTTCGCGATGAATGCGTATATTTGTCGGGAATCAGTCCTAACGTCTCCTCTTCCGGCCAGCTTGTCAGCGGAAACAGCAACTATCCGTCTTCCATTTCAGGAGTAGGTACAGAGTATCTGGATATCAGGCAGCTTAAAATCGAAGACGGGGTCATGTTCACCGAAGCCGACATACATTCTTCGGCAAAAGTATGTGTGATAGGCAAGACCATCGCGGACAATCTTTTCCCTGACGGGAGCAATCCAATCGGAAGGACTATACGCTTCAATCAGGTGCCTTTCAAGGTTATCGGAGTGTTGCAGTCAAAGGGTTACAATTCCATGGGCATGGACCAGGACGATATTGTCCTGGCGCCATATACCACTGTAATGAAGCGTCTTCTTGCCGTTACATATCTTGAAGGCATTTTCGCCTCCGCTCTCAGCGAGGATATGACGGATTATGCTTCGGAGGAAATAACCCGGATTCTCCGCAGGGAACATAAACTGAAAGATACGGATCCGGATGATTTCGAAATCCGGAGTACACAGGAACTGAGCGAGATGCTCAATACTACCACAGACCTGATGACTACTCTGCTTGCGTGCATTGCCGGGATTTCCCTGATAGTCGGTGGAATCGGCATAATGAACATAATGTATGTATCCGTAACGGAGCGCACCAAGGAAATCGGTCTGAGGATGTCTGTAGGTGCGAGAGGGATTGACATTCTCAGCCAGTTCCTGATAGAATCAGTCCTTATAAGCATAACGGGAGGCGTTATCGGTGTCCTGGTAGGCTGCGGTGCCAGTTTCGCGGTCAAATGGATAGCACACTGGCCCGTATTCATACAGACATGGAGCGTGATTCTTTCTTTTGCCGTATGTACTCTGACCGGTGTATTCTTCGGCTGGTATCCTGCCAAGAAAGCTTCGGATCTGGATCCTATAGATGCCCTCAGATACGAATAGGGCGGAAACCGTAAAATTCAGTAATTTTATAAGAAAAATACAGTATGGAACCTCAGAAATTCAGCATACGTTTCGTTGAGCCGATGATTCACATTCTTGTCTGGGCCCTGTTTTTCGGTTTCCCTCTCCTCATGGTGACCAACGAGCTGTCAGGGACAGAATGGTCGAGGGTGCTGCACCACAGTATCGTCCCGTTTTTTTTCTGCATTGTCTTCTATATGAATTACTGCATTTTCATTCCCAGACTGCTTTTCAGGGAAAGGACGATGACTTGGGTGATGCTCAATCTGGCACTCATTGTTCTGTCCGGAGTCCTGATGCAGGTATTGCATATGTGTCTTGCCCCGCCGAAACCGCTGCATGAGATGCCGCGCTTCAGACTTAATCCCGGAATCCTGTTTTTACTCAGAGACGTATTTTCCCTGGCTCTGGTGATAGGAGTTGCTGTTTCCGTACAGCTCGGCCGCAGGTGGCTGAAGTCGGAGGACTCCAGAAAAGAGGCCGAACGGCTCAGAATCGAAGCCGAACGCGGGAGGACGGAAGCGGAACTCAAGAATCTGCGGAACCAGCTGAATCCGCATTTCCTGCTCAATACACTTAACAACATATACGCTCTGATAGCTTTTGACCGGGATAAGGCGCAGTCTGCCGTATCTGAGTTGGGCAGGCTTCTCGGATATGTACTCTATGACAACCAGCAGGAAAAAGTCCCTCTCGGAAAAGAGGTCTCGTTTATAAAGAATTATATTGCTCTGATGAGAATCCGCCTGACTTCGGACGTGTATCTGGAAACCAATATAGAAATATCTGACGACAGCATGACGGAAATTTCACCTATGCTATTCATCTCTTTGATAGAAAATGCATTCAAGCACGGGATATCTTCGTCAGGGAAAAGCCGTATCATAATCAGTCTCCTTGAAAATGAAAAGGAAATACGGTGTGATATCTTGAACAGCTGTCATCCGAAACCCGTAAGCGACAAGAGCGGCTCCGGTATAGGTCTGGATTCTCTTTCCAAAAGACTGGAACTGCTTTATCCGGGGAAATACGAATGGAGCTACGGAGTGGACAGTTCCGGGAAGGAATACCGCTCTCTGTTGATTATAAAGAAGTAAATGTTCTAATGATGCAAGGTGATGTTGTTGAAATGTGCCATAACAGATGATGAGCCGCTTGCTCTTGACCTTCTGGAAAGTTATGTCCGGAAAACTCCTTCTCTTGAGCTTGTGGGGAAATACCGCAGTGCGGTCGAGGCCCTTTCCGGTCTTAAGGAAAACCCTGCGGACCTGCTTTTCCTGGACATTCAGATGCCTGAACTGGATGGAATCGGATTGTCTGAAATGATACCGGCTTCGACAAGAATCGTTTTTACGACAGCGTTCGGAAACTATGCCCTGGAAGGCTATAGGGTCAATGCTCTTGACTATCTTCTCAAGCCTGTTTCATATCAGGATTTCATGCGATCCGTGAACAAGGCCCTTGAATGGTTCGGAATCGCCAGAAAGGCGGCCGGAAATGCGGTATCCGGGCCTGATGTCAAAGACTGCCTGTATGTGAAAAGCGAATACAGGCTTGTCCGCATTCCGTTCGGCAGCATACTTTACATAGAAGGGCTTAAAGACTATGTCAAATTCTATATGGATTCTTCAGACTCTCCGGTACTTTCACTGATGAGCCTGAAAAATCTCGAAGAAGTGCTTCCCAAAGACAGATTTCTGAGAGTCCACCGGTCGTTTATTGTCAGTCTCGCAGGAATAAGGGCCATTGACAGGGGACGCATAATCATGGACAAAGGCGTTATCCCTATAGGTGATACATACAGGGAGGCGGTACAGAAACTTATAGGAAACGATTTGGTGTGATGAAATTAACCGACAAGCATAGACAGAAGGACAATGCTGCCATAGTCAACATTCTGATATGGATAGTCATATTATGCCTTCCGTATCTGGCATATACATCCGGTGCACGTATCAGCACATTCACCGACTATCTTATGCTGCTCAGGCTTCCGCTTACGGTTGTTGCGGTATATTATGCGAATTACTATTTCCTGGTTCAGAAATTCCTGCTGAAAGACAGACTATGGCTCTTCATCGGCAGCAATGTCATGCTGATAGTACTTATGCTGGCTTTTGAAAGGATCACGGCCTTGCCTGTGCCTGAGAGGCCTCCCGGACCCGGACATCCGGACGCACCGGTGCCGTCTTCCGGAATCATGGCTTTCCTTCCGATGCATTTCCTGTTCGTGAATACTCTTCTGTATCTGTGCGCATTGGGAGCGGCAGTCGTGTTCAGGATGATAGGATGGTGGTATGAAGAAGAAAAAAGAAGGACGGAGCAGGAACACAGTCATGTCAGGGTGGAACTGCAGAATCTCAAGAACCAGCTGAATCCGCATTTCCTGTTCAATACCCTGAACAACATATACTCTTATATCGGTACCGATGCCGATCATGCAAGACATTCCCTTGACAGTCTGTGTGAACTGTTGAGATACGCTTTGTACCGGAGTGAGAGGCCCAAGGTACATTTGCAGGAAGAGGTGGATTTCATCCGGGACTATATCTCCCTTGCCGGAGAAAGACTTCCTGAAGACACCGACCTTTCCGTAGAACTGCCTGAGTCCCCTTCGGATGTCTTCATCGCTCCGATGCTTTTTATCGTGCCTGTAGAGAATGCTTTCAAGTATGGCGTCAAGGCAGGGGAGTCGTCTTTCATCCATATATCCTTAAAGGAACAGGACAGGAAAGTGATATGCAATGTCGAAAACAGCTATTACACGGATTCCGTTTCCGCAAAGTCGGCAGATGCGGGAATCGGTATTGAAAACATGTGCAGGAGACTTGAAATACTCTATAACGGACATTATACCTTCCGGTATGGGGTCATGGACAATGAAAAATACTATTCATATCTGGAAATTGAACTAATGTAATTTTATCAGTTATGCGTTGTATTGTTATTGATGATGAGAAACCGGCCGTAGACCTGATATGCAGTTATGTTTCTAAAGTGCCTTTTCTTGAGCTTGCCGGATCATTCACAGATCTCGGCAGTGCCGTATCCTTTATCATGTCGGAATCTGTAGATCTGGTTTTTTCTGACATAGAGCTCAATTCGGACATAAACGGAATCCAGTTCATCAAAAGCCTGCCTGATCCGCCGATGGTGATTTTCATATCCGCCTTTGACCGGTTCGCTGTGGACAGTTATGCCCTCGACGCTGTAGATTATCTGATGAAACCTGTGTCTAAGGAACGTTTTTTCAGTGCGGTGAACAAAGCATTCAGACATTTGAATACAAAGAAATTCCCCAATCATGATACTGCAGCGGACAACCATGCCTTTCCGGAAATTCCTGCAGTCAAAGACGGTTTCATATTCATAAAGACTGAAAACCGGTTTGTGAAAATATTCTATTCGGAAATACTTTTTATCAAAGGATACGGAGACTATATCAAGGTATACCTTACTGACGACCGTGTCATCCTTTCCCTGCAGAGCCTGAACAGACTTGAAGCAAGGCTTCCGGACAATAACTTTGTCAGAGTGCACAGATCTTTCATAATAGCATTGGACAAGATATCGGAAATCGAAAACAAAAGGATCAGGATCGGCAATGAGATCATTCCGATTAGCGAGAGTTATACGGACAGTTTTTTCAACAGGGTACTGCCGTGATTCCTGACTACTCGTATTTTTTCCTTACAAACCAGTTTTCAGCGAATGAAACTCCCAATGTCAGGGTCAGAGTATTTTCCGTTATGGTATTCCTTGTCTGTACCGGGTAGCTGTAACGCTTGAACCTTAATGACCAGTAGAAGGATGCCGAATTCCGTACCGGAAATGACATTCCGGCTGAAACTGCCCAGTTCAGCCCGGATTTTCCGCTGACAGAAAGATACGAATCATCTACGGAAGCTCCGAACAGGAATGATATGCTTTTCCAGTATCTCCGTACATCATACCGGTTCGGTGTCCAACTGACACCGGCGGCAAGTCTGCTCCTGTTCTTGTAATGTATTGTCTCTGAACCGGACTGTATTCCGGACCATTTCTGGAAAATGTAGTCGGCTCCGACAGTCACTGTCCTGGACGAGTATGATATCCCTCCGCCGATATATGCCGGTATGTAATGCACGGTATTGGGCATTACCTTGTCTGCTACATCGCTGGAGTCAGTCAATGCAGTTACACTGTATGTGTTATGCATGGATATTCTCCTTTTCGCGCCTCCGGTTATGCCGATTGTAAATTCATTTGATTCGCCTGTATGATGCTGATATTGTATTCCGAAATCAAAATAAGGAGTTACATTGCCGGTAGCTTTTCTGGTCGTGTACCAGTAATCGGATTCTTCACTATGCGTGATTGAACCCATGACAACAGAGCCTGTGATTCCGGCAGACAGGTTTTCGGTTATGTTGAAAGCCAATGAAATATATGCTTTGTGGAGTCCTCCTGAACCTGTGTGGCAAGTGTTGAATCTTTCATTTTCGCCTTCAATGAATGTGGATTTCCGTATCCTGTAGCCAACCATTGAAAACGGAAGAAGACCGGCTCCGGCACAAATGAAATTACCGGCCCTGAATCCGATACCGACTCTGTCCAGATTTCCTATACCTGAAACAGAACGTCTGCCTTGGCCTGAAAACACAGAACTTCCACCATATACTGATATGTCCATAATGAATTTGTGCCGCTGTATCCCGGACAGGGCTGCCGGATTGGAAGAGTTAAGCGTGTTTGTCTGGCGGATCCCTATCCCGATACCGCCCATTCCCGCATTGGTTCCATGATTCTCCATATCGACACTCCCGATCCCGAATATGGTATAAGGGGAAGATGAAGACTGGGCATAAGCGGCAATCATGCCGGAGATGCAAAACAGCACAAGGAATACAATCCTATTCATTATAAAGAGCAAGTTTGATTATCAGCTTTATCCTGTATCCTGCAGTGTACCTGTCTGCAATTACAAGTTCGTCAAGTGTATATCCGTAGTCAGGGTCTATCATCTGCAGGTAGTTCTTGTTTAACCCTATCTTGCCGAACTGGTCATTGATGAAATCCGTTATGTCATAAGTGTAGTACGTGTCTTCCGGAAACATCATTTCGTCGTAAGACAGGGAGCCTGTCTGAAGCGTTTCACCGTCATTCCGGACTATTGCGCCTCCTGTCGACACATTGTTTTCATCCATAATGTAGAGATTGAGGGCGGACGGAAGGGACGAGTAGTTCTGTTTGCAGTAACTTCCCGGCGCAGGATATACGACGAGTGAAGCGTTGGCTGCCCTGCAGTGGTCCCAGATGCTTCTCAGATTGTTCAGATACGGGAATCCGATTTTTGTGCATATCCCGCACATGCCGGAAACAAACGACATGTTTCCTGTCAGTGTACTGGAAATTTCTTCTTCTGAGGAAGGAAGGATATTCAGGGGAGAGCCCGAGTAATCTGTACTGACATGAGTGAACAGATATGTGGAATCCAGATGAAAGTCAAGGACATGTTCTTCCGGTTCGTCATAGTCCTGTGTCCTGTAGTAGAGTTTCATCATACATAAGGTATCAGTTCCCTTGAAACCCAGGATGCTGCCTGTGGGTTCTGCCGGTTCGAGAAGCAGACCTTTGAAGTACTCTCTGAAACTCTCGTCGTCATCCATATCCTCATCTCCGCTGACTGTCTTTTCAAGTATTTCACGGCCAAGTTCATCCGACAGCCTGATTTCTACCGGCCTCCCTTTGAATGGATGCGGGTAGAAAGTCTTTTCCGCAATCGCAGTCTGCTCATGACTGAACCTGTTGTGGCTGTACAGTTCATCGTCATCATTCAGCCCGACTGTCTCGGAAAGCCTGAATGCCCGGAGCGTCATTGGCAGCAGCGTGTCTCCGCAGAAAGTGCTGTCCGGCACCATATATAGTGTAAGAGAGTCAAATATGACTTTTTCCTCATATTCAGGTGTGCTGGCACTCTCATAATTTTCAGGAGATTTGAATGTCAGGTATGATGAAAGTTCCGTTTTTCCCCAATAGTCCGATTCCCTTATGCCTGCATATACGGAATTGCCTCCGGATGTCATGACAGAATCAAGTATGATATTTGAAATATCTACTGAACAAGTATCAATCATCACCACTCTTTCATTGATATCTATCCAGTTGTTGCCGATTTCCGTATATGAAAGATTACAGGAAGCGGCGGATAACGCGCAGGCGCAGATGATAACGATTTTTTTCATGAAGACATTGTGTCGGTTTTATGCTGTCAAAGTAAGCCAATACTATCCAATGGACATAAGGAAAATCTTTGAATGGCCGCAAACTGTCGGTGTACTGTTCACAGATTGAATCTTCCGGTTCATCGATTGGGTTTGCTCACAGGGATCTGTACCTGTAATTTTAAAAACGTAAACTGCATATCCGGGACAATGTGTTGACATTGTGCGGATGCAGTGCATTTGTAAACCAATAAAAAACAAGGTATGGAAAAAAAGAGAAAGGCGGTATGGATACTGTCCGCTATGTCTGTCGTGTTGTTTCCGGTAATGGCATGTTCGTCTGATGAGGAGGACGAACTTGTAGGCAACTGGGTGAAAGTTTCGGATTTTGACGGTGTTTCAAGATGCTCTGCCGTTACATTTACTGTTGAGGGAAAGGTATATGTGGCTGCCGGCGGGTATGGAGGCTACAAGTACAGGCTTGATGACTTGTGGGTCTTCAATGAGGATAGCGGAACATGGACCCAGAAAGCATCAATGGATGGTGCGGCCAGAACGTATGCAGTAGGATTCGGGACGGGCAGGTACGGATATGTAGGCCTGGGATATGATGGAGACAAATACCTTAAGGATTTTTGGAAATATGATCCTTCTTCCAATTCCTGGTCGCAGGTATCTGATTTCGGAGGATCGGCACGGAGAGCTGCCGTAGCATTCTCCGTAGGGGACAAAGGTTATGTCGGGTGCGGCTATGACGGGAATCACTTGAAGGATTTCTGGCGTTATGATGAAGATTCTGACAGATGGGTGCAGATAACCAGTATCGGTGGCTCCAAGCGGATGGGGGCGTCGTCGTTCGTCATAGACAATGTGGCATATATCGTAGGTGGGGAAAACAACTCCGATGCCGTGACCGATTTCTGGGCATTTGACCCTTCTACGGAGACGTGGACCGAGAAACGTGAAATACGGAATGCAAGCGACGAGGATTATGACGACGATTACGGATCGATTGCAAGATCATACGGGGTGGCGTTTACAATGTATGGTCTGGGATATCTGACCTGCGGGGAAAATGCCGGTTCCGGAAGGAATTCGACATGGGAATACGATCCTGTGAATGACCTGTGGACAGAGCGGACATCATATGAGGCCGGAACACGCAGTGAGGCTGTCGGCTTTTCAATCGATAACAGGGGATTTGTCCTCACGGGCAAAAGCGGCACATACCAGTATGACGATATGTGGGAATTCTTTCCGACGGATGAATATGATGAGAATGATTAGGTCCGGGACCGGGGAGGTTGTACCGGCAGTCTTTTATGTATTGTTTGCAGCCATTGTCTTACTGATTGCCGGCTGCCGCAGTACAGAATATGAACTGACTGTTTACAAGGCAGGGGAAGGATGGGGATATGATATCTGCTCCGGTGGCAAGGCAGTCATACACCAGCCGTTTGTTCCGGCTTTGCCCGGGAATATGCCTTTCCCTGACAAGGCATCAGCAAAAGCTGCAGGCCGGCTTGTCAGGGAAAAACTCTCTGCAGGGGAGACCCCGTCACTGTCCAAGGATGAAATATACGGCATCATCAGGTAGCCCACACGGTCCGGATGCATGACTGAAGAAGCCCGAAGTGCGCGTAACTCGCGGACTCCGGGCTTTTCTACTAACTAACTATAACTAATAAACTATGTTTAGTACAAGTTTACGTCAGATGTGGCTTATTTGGAAATCCAATCGACGAAACATCAGTTTTATCCGTTCAAACGCAAAATATGTTCCGGCGTCTGATCCTGGTGGTCTGCCGACCTTATCCCTGGTTTCAAAGATTGTCTTTATCCGGAAATATTCCAGGATTTATTTTAGTACCGCTATTCATGAATCCCAGATTCACCGATAGCAGATCCAATAACCAAAATAATCTTTAAATTATGCGCAGCTCATTAATTCAATTACCAATGAGGACGGTTGCGGTATCGCTTTTTCTGGCAGCTTGCTGCTCAGGAAGTTTTGCGGCGGCGTCTTCAGTTTCGGAGAGCTCTTTCATGCAGAGCAGCCAGACAGATGCCGGGTGCCGCGGTATCATCAGAGACACTGACGGCAATCCTGTTATAGGCGCTACCGTTATGATTCAGGGAACAACTAAAGGAACCGTTACCGAACCTGATGGCTCATTTACACTTGCAGAAGTACATATCGGCGATGAACTGATAGTGCAATGCCTGGGATATCAGAACTATACATTCACATGGAAAGGCAATTACGCGAATGTGGTCCTTGAGTTCGATACGCAGATGCTTGAAGAGACGGTTGTCGTAGGTTACGGGGTGCAGAAAAAGACGAACGTTACAGGTGCTGTCAGTATGGTTGATAGCGAAGTAATAGAGTCAAGACCGGTAGCAAATGTCACACAAGCCCTTCAGGGCGCTATTCCCGGGCTTAATATTACTACAAGCTCAAGCGGAGGAGATCTGAATACTTCCATGAACATCAATATCCGAGGTACAGGCTCGATTTCGTCAAGTGACAGCCCTCTGATACTCATCGATGGAATTGAAGGTGACTTGAATATGGTCAATCCCAATGATATAGAAAGCGTATCCGTGCTGAAGGATGCAGCATCTGCCTCCATTTACGGTTCTCGTGCCGCGTTCGGTGTCATTCTGGTGACTACCAAGAGCGGGAAAGAAGGGAAAGTCCGTGTTTCTTATTCCGGAGATGTCAGATTCAGTACGGCTACACAAGTGCCAGACATGCTTGATTCGTATTCTTTTGCAAAATATTTTAACGAAGCTCAGAGAAATGCTGACGGTACGGCGGTATTTACGGATGACTACCTGCAGAAAATACAGAATTTCCAAGCTGGAATGTATACAGATCCTTCGACTCCGGAATACTATGGCTTCGATTCTGTAAATGCCCAGAACAAGTGGTCCATGTATACCAGTTCGTTTGCAAATACGGACTGGTTTGACGAGTTCTACAATGAAAATGTCCCTTCCACCCAGCATAATATCAGTGTAAGCGGAGGAACGGCCAAATTCAATTATCTCATAAGCGGAAGCTATCTCCTGCAGAACGGTCTGATCGCGCATGGCCACGATGAGCTGGACCGCTACAATACCACGGTAAAGCTGGGAGCACAGCTGGCTGACTGGTTCCGTGTCGACTATCTTAACAGATGGTCCCGTAAAGTCTATGAAAAGCCGCAGTATCTTACAGGTCTGTTTTTCCATAATATAGCACGCCGCTGGCCGACTGTGAATCCTGTCGATCCGAACGGACACTGGACAGAGGGCATGGAAATAGCCGAACTTGAGGACGGAGGCGAGTATCATGAATACGAGGACAACTATGTCCAGCAGATCAAATTCACAATCGAGCCTGTAAAGGACTGGAAAATATATCTGGACGGAGCCTTGGGGATAACCAACACGAAAAGTACCACATCGAAGTTCCCTGTATATCATTATGATGCGGACAACCAGCCGTTTATGAGGGACTCAGGTTACGGTACGACCTCATACGTATACGACAACAGATACAGACAGGACTACTATGCAGTGAATATTTATACTGACTATGCACGCAGTTTCGGCAAGCACAACGGAAAGATAATGGCCGGTTTCAATTATGAAAAATATGTTCAGGATTCACTATGGGGCTCAGGAGAGAATCTTACGACAGAAGATTATCCGTATCTGAGTCAGGCACAGGATCAGTTCAAGACCGGAGACAGCTACTGGAACCGTGCAGTGGCAGGATACTTTGCACGTTTCAACTATGATTATGACGGGAAATACCTTTTCGAAGCGAATGTCAGGTATGACGGTTCGTCCAGATTTGTGGGGGACAAACGCTGGGCATGGTTCCCTTCGTTCTCTGCAGGATGGAATATTGCAAAAGAAAACTTCTTCAGACCGGCGGCGGATAAGGTCAGCATGCTCAAACTCCGTCTTTCATGGGGACAGCTCGGAAACACGAGTTCAGAATACAATTCATTTTCCGACTGGTATCCGTTCTATCAGCAGCAGAGTGTCGGCATCGGTTCCGGAGGGTGGCTCCTTGACGGAAACAAGACCAATGTCGCAAGCATGTCATCGATAGTCAGCGACCTGATGACCTGGGAAACCATAGAAACATGGGACGCGGGTTTTGACTGGGCAATGTTCGACAACCGTTTTACAGGAACATTCGACTGGTTCAACAGGACAACACGCAATATGATAGGGCCTGCACCTGAACTGGGGTCGGCACTTGGAACTACCGCTCCCCAAGTCAACAATTGTGACATGCTCTCCAGAGGATGGGAACTTGAACTTGGCTGGAGGGACCAGATTAAGGATTTCAGTTATGGAATCAGATTCAACTTGTCTGACTCAAGACAAAAAATCCTGTCATATCCTAACGATTCCTACAATCTGAGTACTTATTATTCAGGGATGTATCTAAATGAAATCTGGGGATATGAAACGGAAGGAATAGCGAACTCGCAGGAAGAGATGGACGCCTGGCTGGAAAACAACATGCCGAACTGGGGCTCCAATTGGGGTGCAGGAGACATCATGTACAAGGACCTTGACGGAGACGGCAAAGTCACAAGCGGAGACAACACCCTTGACAATCCGGGTGACAGGAAAGTTATCGGAAACACCACTCCACGCTACCGTTTCGGACTTAATTTGGACTTCGCATGGAAAGGTATTGATTTTTCAATCTTTTTCCAGGGTGTCGCAAAACGTGACTGGGCATTCAGCGCGACAGATACGTATTTCTGGGGAGCCTCTGGAGTCGGCATGTGGCAGGCTGCCGGATTCAAGGAACATATGGACTACTGGACTGAAGACAACCATGATGCGTATTATCCGAAGCCGATATTCAATGATACAAAGAATACACAGGTGCAGTCTGGATATCTGCAGAGCGCCGCTTATTTAAGATGCAAGAATATCCAGATAGGATATACCCTGCCTCAGAAATGGACAAGAAAGGCCGGAATCCAGTCCTGCAGAATCTATCTTTCCTGTGACAACGCTTTCACAATTACAGGTCTGTCTTCCGTATTTGATCCGGAAGCTTTCGGGGGATACGGTGATGAGGGATACGGCTCGGGAAAGACATATCCTTTGCAGAGGACCATTGCGCTCGGACTCAACATTAATTTCTGATACTGAATGTTTAAATTTTTATTACCATGAGGATTATCATAAAAAACATACTGGCCGGAATAGCGGCAGGAGCTGTTGCGGCGGCTCTTGTATCTTGCGAAAACATGCTTGAACTTCAGCCTGTAAGCCAGATTACCCCGGAAGGCTATTTCAAGACGGCTGACCAGGTTTCGTATTATCTGAACAATTATTACACGTCATTTCTCCAGCATCCGTACAACGGATATATGTACCATGACGGAGGATACAATGACGGAATGGTGCAGCTGGCAAAGAATACGGACATTCTTGTCAGCGGGCTTTCCGGGTCGACTGCGTATTTCGGCGATTTGGGCCAATGGCTTGTCCCGAGCGGACGCAACACGCGTGACGGGTATTTCTCCTATATACGTGTAGCGAATTATTTTTTCGAACACGTGAACTCCAATATTGCCGAAGGAGTATATGACAGTTCGGAAGAAGAGGCAATCAACCATTATCTGGGAGAAATGTATTTCTTCAGGGCTGTTGCATATTACAACGCTCTGGTCACTTTCGGGGATTTCCCGATAATTACGACAGTCCTGTCAGATGATCAGGAAGAAATCCTGGAAAACAGCAAAAGGGCTCCTAGAAATGAGGTAGCCAGATTCATCCTGGAAGATCTGGACAAGGCAGACAGTCTGCTGCAGGGCAGGAACGGTTCCCTTACATATTCAGGATTGCGGGTAAACAGGGAAACGGCAAGGCTTTTCCGCTCAAGAGTCGCTCTTTTTGAAGGCACATTCGAAAAATACCATCGCGGTTCAGGCAGGGTTCCCGGTGACGCCTCGTGGCCGGGCGCATCAATGTCATACAATCAGGGCAAGACCTTTGATATTGACGGTGAGATAACATATTTCCTTACAGAGGCAATGGAATCGGCAAAGGAAGTTGCAGATGCATCGGTCCTTACAAGCAATTCTCATGAGATCGAGCCGCCAGTGGGCACAACTGAGGGCTGGAATCCGTATTTCGAAATGTTCGCACAGAATGATCTGGCTTCTGTCGGGGAGGTACTTATGTGGAGACAATACAGTACGGCAAGGGATATCAAGCATCGTGTCCCGTACAGGGTGAAAGTGGGAAATTGCGACGGTTTTACTCGCCAGTTCGTCGAATCTTTCCTGAACAAGGACGGACTTCCTACTTATGCCTATGATTATGATGATTCGTCATTGGACAAGGTTCTTGAAAACAGGGATGAAAGACTGCAGCTTTTCGTATGGGGAGAAAGCACGCTTTCAGTCTCTGATCCGGACGCGACAAATTCAGGCGCGGCATTCCACTTGCCTTCCATACTTACATCGGAAAGTCAGATCCGCTCTATTACAGGATATCAGCCGAGAAAGTATTTCACTTATGATTCATCCCAGACCGTCAATGACGAAGGACAGGGAGAAACGGCTGCTCCTATGTTCAGATCCGTGGAAGCCCTGTTGAATTATATGGAAGCCGACTATGAATTGAACGGGAGTCTCAGCGGAGTTTCCAGAAACTATTGGCGGCAGATAAGGGAGAGAGCCGGAATCACCGCCGATATCGATGTGACCATTGCCGCGACTGATGTCAGTCAAGAAGAAGATCTGGGCTCATGGTCGGCAGGACAGAAACTTTCCGATCCGACTCTTTACAATATCCGCCGTGAAAGACTGAATGAACTGTTCTGCGAAGGGCTCAGGTATCCGGATCTTTTGAGATGGAGGTCTTTTGACCAGATGATCCTTTCAGAGGGAGGGGAGCGCTGGATTCCGGAAGGAGTGAATTTCTGGGGTGACAATTCCACATTTGCAGAAAAGTATCTCTACACCATGAAGGATAACGGCAAGGTCAGATATTTCAGAAGGGAGTACAGCAGGGATGCCGATACCGGAGAAATGGTCGAAAATGAAATCATCATGATAGATTCCGAGTCAGGCAGTGTGCCTGCATACATTTCCGTTGATGAAGAGACAGGGGAGACGACAACCGCAGCCCTGACCGAAATTTATGCAGACGGAAGTGACAACGCGATGATTTCCGGTCCGGACGTGTGTAAGTTCCTGCGGCCGTATTCAAGGACATCAAGTTCGACAAACCAGTTGAGAGACGGCTATCAGTGGCATAAGGCATATTATCTGTATCCGATGGGAGTGGATGACATGAGATACGCTTCACCGGATGAAAATGTCTCGACTACTTACATGTATCAGAATCCGTATTGGCCTGACACTGCAGGTTCGGCAGAGGAATAAACCTGCTTTATTACGAAACGAAAAAGAGGGAGACTCAAAAGGGTGCTTTTTGCGTTACGCTTGAAATTCCTCCTTTTGGATCTCCCTCTCATGTTTTTCCCTCTTACCCGAACAGAGGTTTGGCAAGCAGGTTCATTATAATGTATGCTACAAAGGAAAGCAGTATTATCATGGACCAGTTCAGGCCCATTGTCAGAACAAGAACGGCTGCCACTACGATGATGCCGGCAAATGTCACTCTCTGCCGGTACAGAGGGGAGTCCTTGCTCATTCCTTTCTTGAACTTCATGGAGAACATCGGTATTTCGCTCACCATCAAAGCAGACAGTGCGACAGCCAATACAGGGATAAAGAAATTTCCCTGTGCCAGAGGCACCATGAAACTGTCTGTCTGGTGCAGAAGGTAATATGTAAGCGAGCCGCAGATCATGGCACTTGCAGGTGTTGCGAGGCCTATGAAATTTTCTGTCTGGCGTTCATCGATGTTGAACTTTGCAAGTCTCAGTACAGAGAACAGCGCAATTATGAGAGGGATATAGCACCATACCGAAACATTCCCGGACAGCACTGCCATCAGCCTGTGCAGCATAATTGCGGGAAGAAGACCGAAACTTACCGAATCTGCAAGCGAGTCAAGTTCTTTTCCCATAGGGGAATACGCATTCAGCGCCCTTGCGGCAAAACCGTCGAGGAAATCAAAGACAGCTGCTCCGAGCATCAGCAGGAACGAGATGTCGGGATTTCCGGAAAATGCGCATATTATACCTGCTATCCCGCACAGCAGATTCAGTGAAGTGATCGTATTGGGAATGTTCTTTATAATGATATCCATTATTTGATTCCGAGTTTCTTCTTGATGTCTTTAGGAACGGCATCCTTATGGACAAGGATATTCATGGTCTTGAATTTGACGAAGTTGTCTGAAACATACCAGATCCCGTCATATTTTCCTGTCTCTCCCCATGAGTTCTTCACCATGAAGAAATCGTTGCCGTTCTGGTCTTTTGCAAGTCCGAAAATCTGCATTCCGTGGTCGTCGGTAGTGGTCTTGCGGTCATATCCGTCCTGTCTCATTTCGGCTGTGATTTCAGGCTCTTCAGCGGAAACCGTTTCCTGAGGCTTTTCCTCTGACTTTCCTACCCAGCGCTCCTGATCCGATCCGGCCGCTTTTTTCGGAGCTTCCTTGACTGTTCCTATGCCGTCGCGGGTAAAGCCTTTCTCACTGACATCGGACGCCCATGCGATAGTGTATCCTTTGTCAATGGCGTTGTAAATGACCTGCATCATCTCGTCAAGCGGTACGTTGTAGAATCTGTCCCATCTCCAGTTGTCTCCGACCTCAAGTACGAACTGGCTGTAGTATGGATGATGTGTGAAAGATGTGATGGAAACATAGTCGTCAGGATTTATTCCGAGGTAATCCCTGTAAGTCTCGGGAGTATACTGTGTGCCGTCTACATCGAAAGTCTGCGGCACCTCGCCGAGGTATGCGTCCAGGATTCCGTCGAATCCTCTGAGCCATGCTGTGGAGAGAGTCCTGTTAGGGTTTGATGCCACGGCCTTGACATAAGCTGCAAGCACTGCATCCATTTCCGACTGTTCCGGAAGCTCTGTCCCGTAATTCATTCCCGAGTATACGCTCTCAGGTACGATTCCTTCTTCCTTGATGACAGCAAGAACATCCTGGCATGAACTTCCGGGCCCGAACCTGAGGTCTCCGTCGAGTCTTACGTACTTGACTGCACGGTCATGATAGGAATTCCTTACAATGAACATTTCCGAGAGGTCTACATCCTTGTAGCCCTTGATCCTCATGATTTCGGACTCCACGAATCCTATACCGGAGTAACTCCAGCAGGTACCTGAACGGTACTGGTTCTTGATTGATGAGATAGGATTCTCCTTTACTGTGGTGAAAACGTACTCAGGAGTATCCTTCTTGTCGGATTTTTCCTGTGCAAGTGCCTGATAGGCAGGCAGAGCCAGTGCGATGGCTGCTGCAAGTAGAAACTTGTTCGTGTTCATGTCTGTATTGTGTTTGAATTTATTGCCAGCCTTTTTACGGCCTTATTTGTAACCGGAGGCCAAATATAGTTGTTTTGCGGCTTTTTTTAGTACTTTAGCCGAAATTTTCGCATTATGGGTGTGACAGTTCTGAATATATTGTATATACATGGAATGGGCGGTGGCGGTGACAGCAGGATTCCGTCGATACTGAGAGAACATGTAAACGGTGCATTGCCGGAAGGGTGCGGATTTGTGCTGGACGTGGTTGTAAGGACATACAGTTTTGATCCCGAAGAAGCCTGGAAACAGATTTCTTCCTGGATGGAGGAACTTCATCCGGTGTTGGTTGCAGGTGAATCTCTCGGCTCGTTGAATGCCATAAGGATCAAAGGTTTGCCGCATGTGCTCGTGTCACCTTCCCTTAATGCTCCCATATATCTCGGATATCTGGCTCCGCTGGCTCTCATTCCCGGTGTCACATGGCTGCTTGACAGGATATACAGACCGAAGGAAGGGGACCGGCAGAAACTGCATTTTACATACGGTACCATGAAGAAATACAGGGCGCTCAGAAAAGCCGCTCTGGCAAATTCTCCGGCAAACGGAAGCACGGACAGCTTCCATGCCTTTTTCGGCATCCGTGACCACTACCGAAGAAGCGGCATCGTGAGTATCAGAACTTACAGGAAATATTTCGGGGATACATATACTATATATGACGGGACCCACTTCATGGAAGAGGAACCCGTCATATCGTTGCTTGTCAAGGAAATCGTCCGGACTGTAATTGAAAGCTGCACTGCGTCAGAGAAGTGACAGGAGGGTTTTCATGCTTTTCCTGGCTGATGCTCCGCGATACAGGATATTGTATACCATGTCTGCTATGGGCATGTCTATATTGTGCCTGAGGTTCATGTGCCGGATACATTCGGATGCGAAATACCCTTCGGCTATCATGGTCATTTCATTCAGTGCGCTTTTTACCGTACAGCCGTGGCCTATCAGCAGTCCGAGTCTTCTGTTCCGGCTGTATGTAGAATAACTTGTGACCAGAAGGTCCCCGAGATAGGCACTGTCGAGAGTGTCCCTTTCGAAAGGATAGCTTTTCTGGATATAGCGAGTCATTTCCCTGGCGCTTGCCGCCACCAGGACGGCCTTGAAGTTGTCCCCGTAGCCCAGTCCTTCTGCCAGCCCTGCCGCTATTGCGTAAATGTTCTTCAGTATGGCGGCATATTCGGCTCCGTATATGTCTGTAGAGCAGGACGTGATGACACTTCCCGAGGACAGGTGCCTGCTGATCCATCCGGCGTTGTCCGGATCGGTGCATACAATGGTGAGATACGACAGCTTGCCTCTGGAGACTTCCTCTGCATGCGACGGACCGGCGATAATACCTATTTGATGGTATGTAAGTTCAAAAGAGTCATGCAGGTACTCGGCGACAGTCTTGTAGTCTCCCGGTATGATACCTTTTATGGCTGATACAATGAACTTGTCTTTCAGTGATACTTCAAGAGGCTCCAGAAATGTCTTCAGATATGCAGACGGGACAGAAAGGAGTATTACGTCGGACATGGATACCGCTTCGTTGATATCGTCTGTCGGAAGGATCAGATTCCTGTCAAATTCAAGTTCATTGATATATTTCGGATTCCTTCCTTCAGACAGAAGTCCCTCAAGTACTTCCCTGTTTCTGATATACCATCTTACCTTGTTGCCGTTACGTGTAAGCAGTCCTGCCAGGGCCGTTGCCCAGCTTCCGTAGCCGATTACCGCCCAAGTGGCATTGTCCTTGATCTTGAAATCCATGTCGTTCTGTTTTTATCCGGTATCTTGTGCCGTATCTTACTGGAATTTCCGGAGCTCTTCATAGACCCTGTGTGCGGGAAGCCCCATGATATTGTAGTAAGACCCGTCGATTTTGGTGATGCCTGTGTATCCGATCCATTCCTGGATGGCGTAGGCCCCTGCCTTATCGTATGGACTGCAGGTGTCTACATAAAACTCTATCTCGCTATCTGACAGCTCTCTGAAGTGTACGTAAGAGGTGTCGCTGAATGTAGTCTCATGGCTTCTGTCTCTTAGTGTCACTGCTGTGATGACTCTGTGCACGTGTCCGGAAAGCAGTCTGAGCATGCGTATGGCATCTTCCCTGTCCTTCGGTTTTCCAAGTACTTCACCGCGGCAAAGCACCATGGTATCGGAGGTGATGAGAATCTCGTCATCGGCGAGCTCCCTGTGGAATCCGTGTGACTTCCCCTGAGACATCAGTACCGGAATCTGTTCGTGAGGCGTGTCGGAAGAGTATTCTTCCCTGAAACTGTTCCCGGTGTCCACTTCGAAATCCAATCCCATTCCTGCAAGTATCTCTTTCCTGCGGGGAGAACCGCTGGCAAGGATTATTCTTTTGTGTTTCAAGTCCATACTAAAACTTTTTCTTGTACTCTCCGACATCAAGCGTCCATGTACCCTGTCTCTTCATTACCATTTCAAAAGAGTGTCTGCAGCATCCTCTGCCGCCTGGGAAAGGTGAAACGAAGTCGGCTACGGCCTTGACTTCGGCAACGGCATCGGACGGGCATACGCCCAGACCGCATGCCTGCATGACAGGTATGTCCGGGAGATCGTCTCCGATGTACATCACCTCATGCGGCTGAAGGGAATGTCTGGTACAGAAGTCGTTGAAATCTTCTTTCTTGTCCCGCGAGCCGAGATATACGTCTTCCGGCCTTACTCCGCATGTCATGAACCTTTTCCGGATACTTTCTGACCTTCCTCCCGTGATGACTGCAAGCGCATAACCGTGCATTGAAGCCATCCTGACTGCAAATCCGTCCTTTGAGTCGAATGTCCTGAAAAGCTCTCCGTCCAGATTTGCCAGAATCCCTCCGTCGGTCATCACTCCGTCTACATCAAAGGCAAATGCCCTGATGCCGGCAAGTATGTCGTCTATGTTCCTGCCTCTCATCAGTCCATGTCAGGATTTGGTGTTGTTGTTTCCTCCGAAGCCTCCCATAGGGAAAGTGGCCTTTGGCCCGTCGCCGATGGTTACAGGACCGTTCTGTGCCTCGTATTTGCTGATATTGTCCTGCAGGGCGATGAACAGCCTCTTGGCATGCTCCGGAGTCATGATGATTCTGTTGTTCACTTCCGGCTTTGGCATACCTGGAAGCATTGAAGCGAAATCGATAATGAATTCGCTGTGGGAGTGTGTTATGATAGCCAGATTTGAATATGACCCTTTTGCCACATCCGGTTTGAGCTCGATGCTCAGTTCTTTTTCGTTTGCCATTTATTAAGAATATTGGATAAGCAGGTGCAAACTTAGCAAAAATGGCTGACAAGTCCGAGCCTATGCTGAAATTTATCTTATCCCGATTAATTTATGCATCTGTACAGAGAGCCTCCAGTGAGGGTGCTGCTTGCAGAATTCTATGGATTCGGCAAGCAACTGTCTGTTTTCTTCCGGGTTTCCGGTGTCGCATGGCTGGATGAAGTGGTGACGGGCGGCGATGCCGGAATAGACGGACATGTCCTGACGGCGGTAGATGACTTTGATTTCATCGCATTCGCTCAGGCTAGGTTCCGCCCCGCTTTGGACATCGAATTTCGGGGACAGGGTCACCCAGTCGATGTTTCCGGGCAGGGGATTGGTGCCGTTGGTCTCCACTGCCACGAATTTTCCGATACTGTGGAGCGATATGATGAAGTCCCTGTCTATGAACAGCGAAGGTTCTCCTCCGGTCAGCACTACATGCTGGGACGGATAGCTTTCAACTTCCTCCAGAATTTCAGATACTGTCAGCGTCCTGCCTTCGGAGTGGTCCGTATCGCAATACGGGCAATGCAGGTTGCATCCGGAAAATCGGATGAATACGGCAGGAGTTCCGGTGTAGAACCCTTCTCCCTGAAGAGAATAGAAAATTTCGTTGATTCTGAATGTTTTCATAGGGCAGCGTTTTCAAAACCGTCTTTTACATATACGGCAACGTTGCCTTCCGACTCCTGGAACATGACCTTGTAGCAGTGCGGTACTCTGTCGCAGATCCATCTGGCGAGGTTTTCCGCCGTGGGATTGAGTGTGGTGATGTCGTTTGCACAGCTATGATCCAGCTGAGATGTTACGGCTTCTTTTATATGTTTGAAATCCACCACCATACCGTTGGCGTCAAGTCGGTCGGAGCAGCAGAAAACAGTGACGATGGCGTTGTGTCCGTGCAGACGGGTGCATTTGCTCTCGTAATCGAGATACAGCTTATGCGCAAATGCTATTTCCATGCGTTTTGATACGTAGTACATTCTGTCTTGTCAGATTTGAGGGTGCAAACTTATGAAATTTTTGCTGACCTGCAAAGGTCATTGCATGAGAACATATTGAAAATATTCTTAAATTTGCACGATATTTTGGCCGATAATCGGTGAAAGAATGTAAATTATTGGAAACTAATATATTAGGATAGATTATATGGAACTTCCTGCTAAGTACAGTCCTGCCGAGGTGGAGGACAAGTGGTATGCCTGGTGGCTTAAAAACAAGTTTTTTCATTCTGAACCTGACGGGAGAGAACCTTATACTGTCGTGATTCCTCCGCCTAATGTAACGGGAATCCTTCATATGGGCCACGTGCTGAACAACACTTTGAATGACGTGCTTGTCCGCAAGGCCAGGATGGACGGGAAGAATGCCTGCTGGGTGCCCGGAACCGACCATGCTTCCATCGCTACGGAAAGCAAGGTGGTGGCGAAACTCAGGGAAGAAGGCATCAGCAAGGAGGATCTTACTCGGGAAGAGTTCCTCAAGTATGCATGGGAATGGAAGGAGAAGCACGGCGGGATTATCCTGAGCCAGCTCCGCAAGCTTGGAGCCTCATGTGACTGGGACAGGACCAGGTTTACAATGGATCCAGACCTGAGTGAGGCTGTCATCAACACGTTCGTATATTTCTACAAGAAAGGATATATCTATAGAGGTATCCGCATGGTCAACTGGGATCCGGTCGGCCTGACAGCCGTGAGTGACGAGGAGGTAATCCACAGGGATACTGTCAGCAAGTTCTATCATTTGAGATATTTCATTTCAGACGGCAGCGGAAGACCTACCGACAAATACATCATCATCGCCACCACCCGTCCTGAAACCATCATGGCGGATGCAGCCGTGTGTATCAACCCTGAGGACGAAAGATATCACTGGCTGAAGGGGAAGAAGATACTTATCCCTCTTATAAACAAAGAGATACCTATCATAGAAGACAGCTATGTGGAGATGGGCTTCGGTACAGGATGCCTGAAAGTCACACCGGCTCATGACGTGAATGACTATGAGATCGGCCTGAGACACAACCTTCCTGTCCTGGACATTATCGATGATCACGGACGTCTGAATGCCAAGGCGCAGATACTGGTGGGCGAAGACCGTTTCGAGGCAAGGAAGAAAATAGAAGTGATGCTGCGAGAGGCCGGCAATCTTGAGAAAGTCGAAGACTATACTTCTCCGGTAGGATATTCCGAGAGGACCAACGCTGTCATAGAGCCGAGGCTGTCAATGCAGTGGTTCCTGAAGATGGAGGATCTGGCCAAGGAGGCGCTCGAGTCTGTGGAAAGCGGTAAAGTAAAGCTCATACCGGACAAATACAGAAATACTTACCGTCACTGGATGGAGAATGTCCGTGACTGGTGTATATCACGCCAGCTGTGGTGGGGCCAGCGTATACCTGCATATTACCTTCCGGACGGCCGTTTTGTAGTGGAGGCAAGTGCGGAAGAAGCCCTCAAGGCAGCCCGGAAGCTTGACCCGGGTGTGACTTCCGCAGACCTGAAGCAGGACGAGGACGTGCTGGATACGTGGTTCTCTTCGTGGCTGTGGCCGATATCCGTATTCGATACACATAAGGCCGGGCATCCTGACGCACAGCCAAACAGGGACCTGGCCTACTACTATCCTACCAACGACCTGGTGACAGGGCCGGATATCCTTTTCTTCTGGGTGGCAAGGATGATCATGGCAGGAGACGAGTTCATGCACGAAGTCCCGTTCCGCAACGTATATCTCACCGGAATCGTACGCGACAAGCTCGGGCGCAAGATGTCCAAGACCCTCGGTAACTCTCCGGATCCGCTTGACCTTATCGCCAAATACGGTGCGGACGGTGTGCGTCTAGGCATGATGTTGTGTACTTCTGCCGGAAACGACATACTTTTCGACGAATCCCAGGTGGAGCAGGGCAGGAACTTCTGCAACAAGGTATGGAATGCTTTCCGCCTGATGAAAGGATGGACTGTGGATGAAAGGGCTGCCCAGCCGGAGGCTGCAGCGGTAGCTGTCAGGTGGTTCGGGAACAAGCTGGACATGACTCTGGAAACAGTCGGGGACCATTATTCCAAGTTCAGGATTTCAGATGCGATAATGACTGTCTACAAGCTGTTCTGGGATGATTTCTGCGCTTGGTATCTGGAACTTGTCAAGCCTGCTTACGGAGCCGGAATCGACGCTGTGACATACAAGGCGACAGAAAAATTCTTCGATGCCCTGCTTAAGATGATACATCCGTTCATGCCGTTCATTACCGAAGAGCTGTGGCAGAATCTGGAACCTAGAAAGGAAGGGGAGACCATCATGCTCCAGAGGATGCCATTGGCAGGAGAGTATTCACGGCAGGTCATTGCTGATTTCGATATGGCATGTGAGGCGGTAGTTTCAGTCCGCAGTATTCGCCAGCAGAAAGGACTTTCTCCAAAAGAGGCTCTGACTCTTCTGGTAAAAGGAGGTTTCCCTATGGATACACTGCCTGTAATAAAGAAACTGGCAAATATATCGGATGTGACTGTAACAGACAAGTTCGAAGGCGTGTCAGGAGTTTCGTTCATGGTAAGGACAGTAGAGATGTTCGTGCCGCTTGAGGGGCTTGTGAACGCGGAAGAAGAGCTTGCGAAACTGGAGGCTTCGCTTGAATATCAGGAGAAATTCCTCGCTTCTGTACGCAAGAAACTCTCCAACGAGAGGTTTGTGGCCAACGCTCCCGAACAGGTCGTTGCCGTAGAGCGTAAGAAAGAGGCTGATTCACTTTCCAAGATAGAGAGTCTTAAAACAGCCATAGCGGCACTGAAGAAATAGGCTTATGAAATCGGAACTGGAACTGGATATAAGGTACTACGAAACCGACCAGATGGGTATCGTCCACCATTCGAATTACATCAGGTTCTTCGAGTGCGGGCGTTCCGACATGATGCAGAAGGCGGGTCTGCCGATCGAAAAGATCGAAAAGGCAGGAGTGATGCTTCCGGTGGTGTCGGTCGAGTGTCACTACAAGCATCCGGCATATATGGGTGACAGGATCAGGATTGTCTCTTCAATAGACAAGGTCCCGATGGCCAAGCTGACGGTCAGGAGCGAGATATTCAACCAGCATGGTGACCTGCTGGTTACCGGGGAAGTAGTTTTGGGCTTCATCGATGCGGTGTCCAGACATCCGGTGCGCTGCCCGGAGGCTCTGGCAAAGGTCATTGCAGATTCCTTCTGATCTCCGGATGAAGCCGGAGCCGGTGAATTTGCAGAAACATGAATTAAACTTATAAAATATCGAACAGTATGTATATACCATTGGTTTTTGGTTTGGGCTTCTGGGAAATAGCCATTATCGTATTTGTGATAATCCTGCTTTTCGGAGCCAAGAAGATTCCTGAGCTTATGGGCGGTCTCGGCAAGGGAATCAAGAGCTTCAAGGAGGGCGTGAAGTCCGATGAAGACGACACGCAGAAGAAAATTACATCTGATTCAGAGAAAAAGACTGATGGCCAATGATATCCATTAACGGTCTTACAGTAGCTTACGGGGGATTTACGCTCCTGGACGACATCAATTTCCATATCAGCGAGAATGACAAGATCGGTCTTGTCGGAAAAAACGGGGCCGGCAAATCTACTGTGCTGAAGCTGATATGCGGCCTGCAGTCTCCCACTTCAGGAAAAGTGGCCGTGCCTTCCGGAATAAGGATCGGGTATCTTCCGCAGATAATGGAGCACCACAAGGGAAAGAGCGTCATAGATGAAACCATGACCGCCTTTGCGGATATGTATGCCAAGGAAGATGAGCTTGAGAGGATTACACGGGAGCTGGCTGTGCGCGAAGATTATGAATCCAAGGAGTATCAGAACCTTATAATCAGACTAAATGAAATAAATGACTCCCTGACCTTTACACGGAGCGAATCGCCCCGTGTGCTGGCGGAACGCACTCTACAGGGACTTGGATTCAAATATGAAGAACTGGACCGGCCGACCGAGACATTCAGCCAGGGCTGGAACATGCGTATCGAGCTGGCCAAAATCCTGCTTTCCAAGCCTGATGTGCTGCTTCTCGACGAGCCTACAAACCATCTGGACATAGAATCCATCGAGTGGCTCGAAGGATATCTGAAAGACTACAAGGGTTCCCTGGTGCTGATATCGCACGACAGGAAGTTTCTGGACAACATAACCAACCGTACGGTTGAGATTATGCTCGGTCATATACACGACTATAAAGTACCTTACAGCAAGTATCTGGAACTTAGGAAGGAACGTATTTCACAGCAGAAAGCGGCATACGAAAACCAGCAGAGGATGATAGAGAAGAGCGAGGAGTTCATCGAAAAGTTCAGATACAAGCCGACCAAATCAAACCAGGTCCAGTCACGTATCAAGCAGTTGGAGAAACTGGAGCGCATAGAGGTGGATGAAGAAGACAATTCCGCCCTCGTTGTAAAGTTCCCGCCTGCTCCGCGTTCCGGCGACATCGCATTCAAGGCTACGGATCTGACAGTCGGATACGGCCCGAAGGTAGTGTTTTCCGGAGCGGACATCGAGGTGCGCAGAGGAGAGAAAGTGGCTCTGGTAGGACGCAACGGAGAAGGAAAGACCACTCTTATGAGAGTGATAATGAGGGAACTGGAGCCTATTTCAGGAGAGGCGAAGACCGGTCACAATGTGAATATAGGCTACTATGCCCAGAACCAGGAAGATATACTGAACAAGCAGGATACTGTCTATGAGACTCTTGACAGGATAGCAGTGGGGGATATCAGGACCAGGCTTCGTGACATTCTGGCGGCTTTTCTTTTCAAAGGGGAGGATATCGACAAGAAAGTGGCCGTGCTCAGCGGAGGCGAGAGGGCTCGTCTGGCCATGGCCAAGCTGATGCTCAAACCGTACAATCTGCTGGCCCTTGACGAGCCTACAAACCACATGGATATCAGGTCAAAGGATATCCTGAAACAGGCTCTCAAATCCTATGACGGCACCCTGATAATAGTTTCTCATGACAGGGATTTTCTGGATGGACTGGCGGACAAGCTGTACGAGTTCAGGGACGGAAAAGTGAAGGAGCATCTGGGAACAGTATCCGAGTTCCTGGAAAGGAGGAAAATCGAGAGTCTCAACGAGCTGGAGCGCCATTATAAGCCTGTTGAAGAGAAACCGTACGAAGAACAGAAGAAGACGGCTTCACAGCAGGAATACCAGGCAAGAAAATTCGTATCGAAAGAAGAAAGACGCCGAAAGAACAGAATCACTTATCTGGAGAAGTCCATTGAGGAGATTGAAGGGAAAATGAAGTCAATAGAGGAAAGACTTGCCAGTCCGGCTCCCGAGGATGACATCATGGAACTGACCAGGGAATATCTGGAACTCAAAAGGGAGCTGGATGCAAAGACAGACGAATGGGTATCGCTTGGCAGTGAGGATGAGGTTTCCGGACAATAAGAGAATTAACACAACCTTACTACATCATGGAAGAGAGGAAAGAACAGTACCTTTTCGGGATGCATCCCGTTCTGGAGGCTGTAAAATCAGGCAGGAAATTTGACAAGGTCCTTTTGAAGAAAGGTCTTGAAGGCGAGCAGTTCAGGGAACTTCTCGGTCTTCTGACTGAAAAAGGGATAAACTTCCAGTTCGTTCCGCCCGAGCGGCTTAACAGGGCAGTCCGCGGAGCTCATCAGGGCGTAATAGCCTGTATATCCCAGATTGATTATGTATCAATCGAAGATATGGTCAACAATGCTCTGGCTGCAACAGGGAATCCTGTCATCATTATTCTGGATGGAGTCAGCGACGTCCGTAATCTGGGGGCGATAGCACGTTCCCTGGAATGTGCCGGAGGCAACGGTATCATTGTTCCTGCAAAAGGAGGAGCCGCAATAAATGCCGATGCAGTCAAAGCGTCGGCAGGTGCGCTCATGAGACTTGACACATGCAGGGTCCCGAACCTGAAAGTTGCTGCCTACTATCTGAAACAGAGCGGATTCAAGCTTATAGCCGCAACAGAGAAAGCTGAGAGTCTGATGTATGATACAGATTTGACCGGACCGTGTGCAATCATCATGGGGTCGGAGGACAAGGGAATATCCCGGAGCATGCTGGAGCTTGCCGATGACAAGGTACGTATCCCGATGAGCGGAAACATTTCTTCACTGAACGTGTCCGTGGCGGCTTCCGTCATGATTTACGAATGTGTAAGACAGCGCCTCGGAAAATAGTTTTTCCATATGTTTGTTCTTGATTCACACTGTGATACCCCATCCCAGATTCTTCGTCTGAGAGACCTGGCTGCAGATAACGGACATGCGCAGGTGGATATTCCAAAACTCAGGAAAGGGGGAGTGGACGCTTCTTTTTTCGCTTTGTATACCCCTGCGTCCCTGGACTCCGATGCCGCATGCAGGAGGGCATTGGAGCTTCTGGCTGCAGTGTATGATACCATTGATGCCAACAGCGGTTCTCTGGCTCTTGCACTTACTCCGTCACAGGCTGTCAGGAACAAGGAAAAGGGCCTTGTCTCAGTCTTTATAGGGATGGAGAACGGGTCTCCGATAGGAAAGTCACTGCCGCTTCTGAGACAGTTCTACCGTATGGGAGTCAGATATATGACTCTTACACACTCCGCGGACAATGAAATATGCGATTCTTGTACTGCCGGACAGAAACGCTGGCATGGTCTGAGCCCGTTCGGCATGGAAGTAATAGCCGAAATGAACCGTTTGGGAATGCTTGTCGATGTTTCCCATATTTCCGACGAATCATTCTATGATGTGATCAGGTACAGCAGCAAACCGGTGGTTGCTACCCATTCCTGCTGCAGGGCGCTTGCTGACCATCCCAGGAATATGACGGATGATATGATACGTGCTATGGCCGGGAAAGGCGGTGTCATACAGATCAATTTCTATCCGGTGTTTCTCGACAACGGCTTTGCCGGGATACTCAGGCAGTCCGGTATCATGGAAAGGGGAGACCGTATTGAATCGGAGTTCATTGCCGATCCGTCCGACCCGGTAAAAAGGTCGGCGTGGTATGCAGTTCAGGATGAACTTCAGGCCCTGCCCAGGCCGTCTTACAAAAGGATAGTCGACCATATTGATCATGCCGTTTCTGTTGCCGGAATCGACCATGTAGGCATAGGATCCGACTTTGACGGAATTGAGGTCACTCCGGACGGAATGGAAGACGTATCCTGCCTGAGCAAGGTCTTTGAAGAGATGCGGGAACGCGGATATACGGAAACCGAAATCGGAAAAGTGGCTGGGGGCAACTTTCTCAGAGTAATGAGTGAAATAGTTGTAAATCAATGACAAAAATTAATGTAACATATATGTTTTATATAATAACATATATGTTACATTAATTATATGTCAGATACTTAGGTCTTTTGTTATTTCTTTCCTTAAAATATCCAAAGCTGAAGCTGAAAATCTTTCGATATTGCGGTTCCTGTCGTTCTTGTATACAACACTGAATGTCACAGTGCGGGACGGCGTGCTTACACCGATCCATACCAGGCCTACCGGTTTTTCGGGAGTCCCTCCTCCCGGTCCGGCAATTCCGGAGGTCGCTACGGAGTAGTCGCTGCCGGTAAGTCTCTTTACTCCTTCTGCCATTTTTGCTACACATTCGCTGCTTACGGCTCCGTATTTTTCTATGGTTTCCGCCGGTACTCCGAGTATGTTTTCCTTGACGCTGTTTGCATAAGACGTGACAGACCCAAGGTAATATTCCGAGCTGCCGGCAACTGATGTGATAAGGTGCGAAATCATGCCGCCTGTGCATGACTCCGCAACGCTGAGTGTCTTGCCTGCCTTGAGAAGAAGTCTGCCGACGGTTTCCTGAAGGCTGGTGTCTTCTTCCGCATAGATATGGTCTCCGAGAATCTTTCTCAGGCTTTCCAGTTGCTGTGCGATCTGGCAGTCTTCCTGTTCCCTCTCTCCTCCATATATGGAAAGACGCAGTCTCACTCCGGTAAGCGGGGCCGGAAGATATGCAAGCCTGATAGTGTCAGGGAGAGCGTTTTCCCATGGTTCGATCAGCTTTGCAAGCTGTGACTCGGCAAGGCCGTATGTCATTATGGTCTTATGGGAGATATCACCAGTGGGAAAATGTGCCTTTATGTCATTGACAACATCACTTATTGCGCCCAAAGCTTCGTATGGTACACCCGGAAGCGAATACAGGGTGCAGTCATGTCCGAACTGTCCGGCACGGAAGCGGAATACCATTACCGGAGCCGTCCCAAGCCGGTTCGGTATCACTTCGCATGTGTCCGGAACGGTTGCCTGTGCAGTATTTATGTCCAGGATATCGAGACCTCTTGACTTGAGTATGCGGTGGATTATTTCCAGCTGTCCGGCATCGGTCCTTGTTCCTTTGCTGCCGGACAGTTCCGCCAGAGCCTGTTTGGTGATGTCATCTTTGGTCGGGCCGAGACCTCCTGTCACTATTACAATGCTGTTTTCCCTGAGCTCATGCTCCAAAGAAGAGATGATGGCCTGTCTGTCATCTCCGAATGAAACCATTCTGGTGACACGTACCCCTGTTTCATTCAGCGCCCTGGCTATATGTGAAGAGTTGGTGTCGACAATCTGCCCTATCAGGATTTCATCACCGATAGTGCATATGGAAGCTTCAGTCATTGTTTTGGATTTTGGTTCTTTGCCGTTTTCTGAAGATATTTCAGAATACGTTTTACCAGAGCGGGTCCCTCATAAATGAATCCGGAATATATTTCGACAAGGGATGCGCCTGCGTCCAGCATTTCCTTGGCCTGCCGTGGTGACATGATGCCGCCTACTCCGATGATCGGAAGATTGCCGCCGGTTTTTTCGTGGATATACTTTATCAGATTGAGATTCTTTTTATACAGCGGGGCTCCGGACATTCCACCGTTGCCGATAGCATCGATTTTCTCCTGGTTTATGGTGAGCCCGTCACGGCTTTTGGTCGTATTGCCGGCTACTATACCGTCGACTCCGGACATGAGGATGTACTCTATGATCTCATCGAGCTGCTGGGGCGGTATATCCGGAGATACTTTTACCAGTATCGGCCTGTATTCATCGAAATACATTCTCAGACCGAGCAGTTTGTCGATTATTTCGGAAAGGAATGATACGTCCTGAAGTTTGGCAAGACCTGCGACATTAGGGCAGGAAAGGTTGATTACGAACATGTCCACAAAGTCATACAGAAGCGCAAATGCACTTTCGTAGTCTTTCGCGGCATCCTCGTTCATGCTCGTAGTGTTTTTGGAGATGTTTGCAGCGACTATTACCTGAGGCCTTTCCTTTTTGAGATGCTCTATCGCATTCTTGACCCCTTTGTTGTTTATACCCATCCTGTTGATGATGGCGCGGTCCTTTACGACTCTGAAAAGTCTCGGCTTGGGATTGCCGCTCTGGGGTTCGGGTGTGAGTGAGCCGATTTCTACAAATCCGAATCCGAAGTTGGCAAGATCGTTATAATGTTCCCCGTTCTTGTCCAGACCGCCGGCGAGTCCCACGGGATTCGGGAAGACACGGCCGAAGATTTCGCGTGAAAGCTCCGGCGTATCCCTTTTATATATCATCCTGACAATCTGGTTTGCAAGCGGTATATGCTTGAGTATACCCAAAGTGCCCATAGTGATATTATGGGCTGTTTCCGGATTGAAGCGGAACAGTATGGGTCTTATTAAATGCTTGTACATCTTTTCTTTTGTTTACGGCAGCGAAAATACATAAAATTTCTATAAAATCATTGGAATTCCTGGAAAGTACCGTCATCATAGAATACTACAATTTTGACTGCATTCCTTTGTTTTTCAATGATTTTGCTATGCTCGACCGGATGCGGTTCCCTCTCCGTGGAGCTGATATTCCGGGACTCTTCCCGCTCTTCTTTCGGATTTTCGATTCCCGGCGCGTTACCGGTGGGCGGGAGCTCAGTGCCGAAGAAGACATTGTCATTGCCGAACAGAGTATCCGGCTCGGCTTGGCGGGAAGTCTTGTACATTTTGCCCTGGCCTGAGATGAGCCACTCGATGTTCAGTTCAGGGAAGGCCTTCATTGTACTCTGGATAAAATCGAAGCCGGGCTTGTTCCTTCCGGCCAGAATATGCGAAATACTGGCCGGGGCGACATGTATTCTTGTCGCAAACTGTGCCTGAGTGATGTTTTCCGCATCAAGAAACTGCTGTAATCTGCAATTCATATATGTAAAGCATTAGTTTACAAATGTAGTTAAAAAAATATTGACTTTTGTAAAGTAATGTTGATTAAATTTTGTAAATCCGGATTACAAATGTAGTATAATATTGGAGACAAACTTTATATAATTATATATAATTATCTGATAATAAAAATATTAAAATTAAATATCATTATCACTTACACTATTCGGTGCAAATAATGGTTAAATTAACCGGACAGATATTATGCATGACTTTATTTGATTATATATAAAAAGCAGGTTTTCAATAATATATATGATAATAAAATAACCAATAAACAACACTTATTTTAAATATGTAACGAGACAAGATAATTTACATAAATTAATAACATGGGTCCGATTTTATTAATTCATGTGAAATTTGTATTTTGTCCTGTAATTCAGATTTGTAAATCGCAGAGTCTTCAAACCGGGTCCCTTTCCGGGATTTTCTATTTTCGTGACAATTGAGTATTTTCGCGGCAATTCTTATTTGAACAAGAAAATGATACCTGATATTCACATAGAAGATTATGACTATCCTCTTCCGGATAGCCGTATTGCCAGATATCCGCTTGAGCGCAGGGATGCTTCCAGGCTGCTCATGTACAGAGACGGTTCTGTAACAGGACATGTTTTCAGGGAAATACCGGATCTTTTGCCGCAAGATGCCATTATGGTATTCAACGACACTAAAGTTGTTCCTGCCAGGCTTCATTTCCAACGGGAAACAGGAGCGCATATTGAAGTATTCTGTCTGGAGCCGGTACATCCTTCGGAGTACAATCTTGTTTTTGCAGAGACCGTATGCTGCAGATGGAAATGCATAGTCGGCAATGTAAAGAAATGGAAATCGGATGTGCTGTCCCTTTACAATCCGGACAATGACATGACAGTTAATGCGCTGGCGCTGAAGGCATCTCTGGTCGAGAGGGACGGGGAAACTTCCGTAGTGGAGTTTTCATGGGAAGGCGGAGTGCCTTTTTCCAGAGTGCTTGAAATATGCGGGTCGATACCCATACCTCCGTATCTGAACAGAGAGACAGAGGCGATTGATCAGGAAAGGTATCAGACACTGTATGCAAAATTCCGGGGGTCTGTTGCCGCTCCTACTGCAGGTCTGCATTTTACGGAAGAAGTGCTTGGAAGGATAAAAGCCAAAGGAATCGATATGGAGACAGTCTGCCTGCATGTCGGGGCCGGAACATTCCTTCCTGTAAAAAGCAGTGAAATATCGGGGCATACGATGCACAGGGAACCGTTTGTGGTCAGACGAAGTTTCCTGGAGGAGCTGCGCAGAGGGACCCGTCCTGTAATAGCCGTCGGAACTACATCGGTGCGGACGCTTGAGTCCCTGTATTATGTAGGAGTCAACTGTATTGAAAAAGGGCATCCTGAGGATGTCGGCCAGTGGATGCCGTATGAAAGGGAATACGCGTATACGACAGGAGAAGCTCTTGATGCCATCATAGGGTATCTGGATTCCAACTCTCTGGATGAATTGAAGGTAGGTACCAGAATCATCATAGTTCCCGGATATGAATTCAAGGCGGTTGATATTCTTGTTACCAATTTCCATCAGCCCAAAAGCACACTGCTGCTTCTGATTTCAGCATTTGTCGGCGGTGACTGGAGAACGATATACGGTTATGCGCTTTCCCATGACTTCCGTTTTTTAAGCTATGGAGACAGTTCTGTCCTTTTCCGGAAATGAAAGTCAGGAATATGTAATAATTTTTATAAATTTGTGAGAAGAAATTACGAAAAAGGTCTAAGTGATTGAAAATGAGTTGCAGTTACCAACTCATAGTAGTAATAGGTTACGAATTAGTTAGTTATCTGCTGTTTTATTCTTCTGCGCATTGCGTAACCTTCAAAGAACTCTTCGTATGC